>DATMPA010000017.1:0-257455 GCA_035567915.1 Candidatus Sulfotelmatobacter sp.
TCTTCAGCGGTCGTGTGGCAGGCAACGTTGCTGACGAGGACGTATTGGGCAGCATGGAATTCGCTTGCAAGGTGGCAGGCTCGAAAGTCGTGCTTGTCATGGGCCACACCGGCTGTGGTGCCATCAAGGGTGCCATTGACGGCGTGCAGCTTGGCAATCTCACTGCGTTGTTGGCGAAGATCCGCCCGGCCGTGGAAGCCACTGACTACACGGGGGAACGCTCGGCCAAAAACTACGCGTTCGTAGACGCAGTGGGGCGACAAAACGTGTCACTAACTATCGCCAACATTCGGGAAAAGAGCTCTGTGCTTCGGGACCTCGAATCCAGCGGCAGCATAAAGATTTTAGGTTCGATGTACAACCTCGAAACGGGAATGGTTGACTTTTTCGCGTAGCGTTTTATGGACGCTCGGTTAACGCTCCCCGCCCCCGCATCACCCTTGCGAAAGCTTACTTCGCTTGGTGCGAACTGCCGAGCTTGTCAACGGCGAAGTAGCCGAGCCCGATAGTTCCGAGCATGCCAATCACGCCGTCAATCGGCGTGCTGCCGCCGATGTGCCCGAAATGGCCGATGCCCGAAGCTGAAGCCAACTGAGGCAGCGCCGCGAGAATGCCAGCGAACCACAAGCGATTTCCAAAAAATCACACGCGCCCGGAAAGTTTCCACAGCGCCGCGAACGCTAACGCGGTCCGCTGGACATGCCGCGACCAGTGGCGAGCTCCGCAGGTGTCCGGCCCGACGTGGTAGCGGGAGAGTTTGCAAGGCAACGGACAGCATTCGCAATCAGAAGGGCAGTACGCGTTATCCACAACTTACGAACAGAGGCGAAACCCGGCCCGATTTTGTAGTTAACATAATATAACTTATAGGACGCACTGTCAGGAGGAATCTCTGGGAGATTGGGGATTCTGTGGATATTTGCTGTGGAGAAAAGCCCGGGCCGTGCGTTGGTGGATCGTTGACGGCCAAATCAAACCACCCATTCGCGGCGCGCACCGTAAGGGAGGCAATCGGCGTCGGCGCAGGCGAAGGCGCGCTGGGGTCAACGCCAGAGCGCTGGCTGGTTGCATTCACCGCGGAGACAACTTTCACGAGCGTCTCGTAGAGATATGGATCGCGCTCTTTCAGTGGAGCGAGTTGTGCGACGGTTAACATTGGCGGCTAATCAGTTGCGCTAGGGCACTTCCCTGCTCTTTCGGATACGCCTGTACCTCAGTGCGATTGACAGGCCCTTGCCGCGCCCGCCACACTGAACTTGTTCAGTGCGCATCAGGCCGAAGTACGATCCGCTCGAAAAAACCGAGCCGGAATAGTGCGCACACGGCATTTATGCGGCGTAAGTCCCCGACTGACCCTCTCGACGCCGCGGGTCCCGCTGTTGCCACGGTCCCCGCGAATGGCCCCCTCGCGTCTGCGATCGTTCCCAACGAAGCGCTCTACCGTTCACTCATCGAGCGCGTTCCCGGAATCGTTTACATCTCACAGTTCGGGCCGGATGCGCGCTGGCACTACGTTAGCCCGCAAATTCAGGAATATCTCGGCTACACGGCGGAAGAGTGGCTCGCGGATCCTTCGCTCTGGCTGCGGCATGTGCATCCAGAGGACCGTGAACTGGTTCTCGCCGAAGAAAAGCGCCTGCACAAAACGGGCAGCGCGTTCTTCGCGGAATACCGTATGGTTTCGAAAGACGGCCGCGTCATCTGGTTCCGCGATGAAAGCATGATCATTCGCGCCGAAGGCGCAAACACGCCGGTGCTCTACGGAATTCTTTTTGACATCAGCGAACGCAAAGCCACAGAATCCGCGTTGCGCGAATCCGAAGAGCGCTTGCGTCTCGCGCTTGAGGCGGCGCATCTCGGAATGTGGGAATGGGACCCTGACAGCGACGCGCTCTTCTGGGACGACCGCCACTGCGCTCTCTTTGGTCTGAAGCCAAAGGAAGCGCCTGCTACCGCCTCAAAATTCATTGAACTGGTTTATCCCGAAGACCGCGAATGGGTGTTGCACGCTGTCCGCGAAGCACTGCGCCACGACGAAGCGTACGGCGCGGAATACCGCGTACGCTGGCCGGACGGCAAAGAACATTGGCTCGCGAGTGCGGGGCGCGTTCAGCGCAACGCCAACTCAAAAGCTTTCCGAATGCGCGGCATTACCTATGACGTGACGGATCGCCGCGGCCTGGAAGAACATTTACGCCGCGCACAGAAAATGGAAGCGATCGGCCAGCTTGCCGGCGGCGTCGCACATGACTTCAACAATCTCTTGATGGTCATCCGCGGCCACGTCGAGTTGCTGCTCAACCGGCCCGGAATTGACGCCAATGCGGCGCGCAACGCGGAGGCGATTCAAAAAGCTTCTGACCGCGCGGCCGGAATCACGCAGCAGCTACTTGCGTTCAGCCGCAAACAAGTTTTGCAAGCGCGCGTCATTGAAATGCGCACCGTCGTGAAAGATATAGCCAATTTGTTACGACGCCTGCTTGGGCCGATGGTCCAATTTCGACTCGAACTTCCACAAGAGCCGCTTTGGGTTCGCGCCGACGAAAGCCAGCTCGAGCAAGTGGTGCTGAATCTTGCTATCAATGCGCGCGATGCGATGCCACAAGGTGGAACGGTCACGGCAATCCTGGACCGCGTCACTGCAGACTCTCACGTCGTCCGCCGCAGGCCGGGCATGCCGGAAGTGGCTTACATTCGCCTCCGCGTGATTGATACCGGCACCGGCATGGATGCGGCGACACAAGCACGTATCTTCGAACCGTTTTTTACGACAAAAGAATTCGGCAAAGGCACGGGACTCGGTCTCGCGACCGTGTATGGCGTTGTGAAGCAGAGCGATGGTTGGATTTGGGTTGACTCCACGCTGGGCTCGGGCACCACGTTTGAAATTTTTCTGCCGGCGGTGAATGAGCCGGATGCTGACGACGCCAAATCCGAAGCGAAGACGCGGCAAGCCGGCGGCAGTGAAACGATTCTCGTCGTGGACGATGAAGAAGGCGTCCGCGAAGTCGCTACGCAGTATCTTTCCGCGCGTGGCTACCATGTGCTTGCCGCCGAATCGGGCGCACAGGCACTGGAAATTGCGGGAGCCCAGAATGGCCCGATTCATGTGCTGGTTACGGACGCGCTGATGCCCGGCATGAGCGGGCCTACGTTGGCTAAGCGGTTGCTTGGCCAGAGGCCCGATACAAAAGTGCTGTACATCTCCGGCTACGCGGAAGACGCTTCCCTTCTCGAAGACGCGCGCGAACGCGGAGAATCGTTTTTGCAAAAGCCGTTTGGGCTCGATGCCCTTGCCGAAAAGTTGCGTGTACTTCTCAACAAATAACTTTCATCTAGAAAAGTCCAATTTCAACCCGCGAACGAGCGCCCAGCAAGCATTCACCATCCATGGCGATTTTCTGCGCGCAAACGCAGCACTTCCCCTTCCAGCAAGCCAACGTACCTCGACTACAGGAGTCTTTTGTAAGAAATCAATCATGTGTCTGAAATATTGCGGAAAGAACTCAGCTACTTCGCGGCGGACCGCGCCGCAGCTCTTACGTTCAGAAAAAACATCGCCACCGTGGCTCCGAGAAGGACATACAACTCAAACGTGTAGTTATCCATCAGCAGGTCTGGCAAACGCGACGTCATGGACCACTGCGAAAGCGTGACAATGCGGACGAAATCGATCAACCAGACAAATGTGACGGCCAAATGCATTTTCGTCATGTACTTGTCATACGGCACGCTACGCCGCCCCGCGTGAAGCCAATAAGCCAGCGAGAAGACTCCGAATGGCAGAGCACATGTCCACCAGAGAAATCCCATCGCCAGAAAATGGGTTTGGCCGCCGAACAAAATCAGGAATCGCGACTCCGGCATCACCAGGAACATCACAAGTCCGCCTACGAACAGAAAAATCGCGGTAATTCCGAATTTCTCGACGGGATTTTCCGGCTTCGTCCAGCGCTTGAAGTCGAATCGCGGCTTTTGCGCGACGGCTCCATGCGGCAGCACAGTGTGCGCGGCAAGCGGGGTCGCCGAAGCACTCGTCGGCGTACTTGATTGCACAGCAACCGGTACGACTGGCGGCGCCGGTTGCAGCAGCGTCCAGCAAACATTCACCGCAAAAAGCGCTTCACCGAGAATCGCGATCGTAACAGCCATGTTGTCCGCGTTAAACATCGCGGACGCGCCCAGGTCCGGCAGCCATATCGGAAACAATCCGAAGAGCAATAGTGCGAGACAGAGAAACGTCTGGGTAAAACCGAGGCCCACATGGAGCTGCCTTTTCAGAAGCCGCGGAACCCAAACATACTGGCCATAAAACAGGCCGAATAAAAGAAACTCAAACGTCAGATAGCCGCCGGTCCCGCGGAATTGCGCCGCCAACGGCGAAAGATCCCCTGGGTGTTTCACCACATAAATTGCGGAGGCGCCCATCGCCAGCAGGCAAGCGAGCGTGATTCCCCGCAGCACTTTGTCAGGTCCGATCGTCTTTTTCACGATTCTCGTTTCCTAATCGTGAATCTAGCACCGGTTGTCGCGCCCGGAAGTCCGCCCCAGTACGGGTGATGCGAACTTACCAATGCCTTCTGCGCGGCAATCCTTTCGGACGAAAAAACTTGTTCGCTTCGCCTTCGAGCTGCTGAAAATGAATCGCGCGCGAAGTCGGATTCGTCGCGCTAACTTGCCGCGCAATCTGTTCTCCAAGAGGCATGCCTGTCACGAAAAGCGGCGCACGTTGTTCAAACGGTGATGCGCCATGACCCGCCGTAGCCGCCGAGGCTGCATGTGACAATCCTGCCAGCCTCGCTCCCGAAGCTAGTCCACATCGCGTGGCCACCGCGTCATCCTCTGGCACGCCGCCGATCACTACGGCCAGATGGTGCTCTACCTCCGCCTCAACGGCATCGTCCCACCCGCGAGCCGCCCCAATCCTCCTAAACTCCAGGACACGTATTAGTCGTGTGTGCGAGTGAAGCCTTCACAGGGCTTTTGCCGCGAAACCTGCTCGCGACTTAGCAGACTTAGCAGCAGTCGCTTGACTCCCGCTTCCCTGCGGCGCATAGTTGCGGCCTCCACGGAATGCCCCCTCAAGGAGTCCCTTATGCCGTTTTTTCTTCATCAAGTCAGTTACACGCCGGAAGCGATCGCGCGCCTCATCGCCAATCCGCAGGATCGCTTTGAAGCAGTGCGCGCTCCCATCGAGAAGCTCGGCGGAAAAGTCATGAACTCTTACTTCGCTTTTGGGCAGTACGACGCCGTGCTGATCACGGAAATGCCGGACAACGTATCTGCCGCGGCCATCGCACTCGCGTTTGCTGCTGGCGGTTCGTTGCGAAATTGCCAGACCACTGCACTCATGTCCACTGCGGAAGGCCTGGAAGCGTTCCGCAAGGCCGCTTCGTGCGGCTACAAGCCCGTGGCCGCGGCTACCAGCGCTGCCGCTGCGACTCCATAATCACTCCTGCGAATTGAAGCAGGCAGCGGAATCGCCTCACGCGACTCTGCTAAGCTTTGTGTGTCCGATTCCCGTCCAAAGTCCAGGACACTCGCCTCAGGCCAAAACAGCACTTGTACGGAAACATATGGTATATATTTAATTGTACGTTTTCATACAGATAGTAAGACTTGCACATTTTCGTACAAATGGCTATCCTTGGGTAGGATATAGCCATGGCATCGGATCTGTACGCAGTACTGATTGCGGACGTCGTCGCCTCGAGCTCCCGGCAGAGCCTGCGCCAGCTTCTTGGCAAAACTCTCTCCGACGCTTCGGGGGGCCATCTGCGCGGAAAACTGATTAAATTGCCCTACTCGGTCACTGCAGGTGATGAATTCCAAACGGTCGTCGCCAACCTGCCAGCGCTGCCGCAAATCATCCTCGACCTGCGCATCATGTTCCAACCCCTCTCGCTGCGCATCGGTGTCGGTTTCGGCCGCATTGCCGACCGCATTCAACCGCCCGTAAACCGCCTCAGTGGCGAAGCCTTCCAATTGGCCCGCCAGGCAATGCAGACCATTAAAACAGGCAGACAGTTCAAATTTGAAAGCCTCACCGCTTTCGCGTCGCGCAACAGTGCTTTCGACGAGACCATCAACCTTATCTACGGCTTGCACGACACTCTCGTTGCCGGCATCACTGAAAAGCAGTGGGAAACCATCGCGGCATTCACGAGCAATCCTACGCTCGCAAGTACGTCGCGCCGTCTAAAGCTCGACGCTTCCACTATTTCACGAAATCTCAAACGCGGTTATTATTGGCAACTGACTGCAACTGCTAAAGTGGTGGAATCGCTCATCGCCCGAACTTTTTACTAATGGAAATCTTCTTTCGCACTCTCCTGGCGATTTACCTGGCTCATCTGCTCTCTGATTTTGTTCTTCAAAGTCCGCGGCTTGTCGAGCAAAAACGGCGGGGCAAGTTTTCCAGCTATCTGCTGCACGGTTTCATTCACTATTTTGCGGCGATTCTTTTCGTTGGTTTCTTTGTCAGAGCTTCCGCCCTGTCTGTAAGAACGTATCTGGTCCTACTCGCACTAGCCGCCATTCACCTGCTCCTCGATGCCGCTAAACTCCGTCTCACCAATAGCGGCCTTGTGTATGAGGGTGCGTTCGCTTACGTCTCCGACCAAATCATCCACTTCCTGACTATCGTCTTCGCGGCGTGGTTACTAACGCCCGGCTTAGCCTTTGCGAAATTGTTCTCGCTGGCCGGTCTGGCGCGGGCAATGCAAACCAAATGGCTCGCAGTTCCCGTCGTTTATATTGCGATCGTTTTCGGCGGCGGCTACCTCATCCGCGATCTCACTCGCAACTTGGCCGAGGGCGTCAAAAGCCAGAATTCGCACAAGGGCAGCGAACAATTGCAAAACGCAGGCCTCTACATTGGCTGGCTCGAACGCTTTCTGGTCCTCACCGCGCTCCTCCTGCAATCCCCGGCGACCGTCGGCTTGATTCTCACTGCCAAATCTATTGCACGTTATCCTGAATTCAAATCCGAACGGTTCGCGGAGTATTTTCTGATCGGCACTTTGCTCAGCATCAGCATCGCGATCCTCGGCGGCATCCTGCTCGCGAAGCTACTTTTTGGAGCGGTGCGGTTTCCCTAAGCCGTGCCATCTCGTCGCCGCAGATCCATAGCGCTCTGCTAGAATTTCCCTGTGAGTTCATCCGAGACTTCGCCGCGGCTCGCGGGCATTCGCCTGCATCCGATCAAATCGCTCGATCCGGTAAGCGTGAGTGAAGCCCGCATCGGCCCAAATGGCGGCCTCGAGCTCGACCGTGCCTGGGCACTTTATTCCGCCGACGGCAAATGGATTAACGGCAAACGCGCTCCGGCGATTCATCTCATTCGCTCCACGTTTAAACCGGACCTCAGCAGCGTGGGGCTTTCTGCTCCCGAAGATCACCGCCAGATCGAACCCATCCGCGTCAAATTCCCTCGCGATACGGAGCTCGCTGCAAAATGGTTCAGCGAATACTTCGAGCAGCCGGTAATCGTCCGTTACGCGGCCGCAGGCTTTCCCGACGACGGCCTCGCCCCTGGCCCCACCATCGTCTCAACCGCTTCCCTGCAAGCTGTTTGCGACTGGTTTGCGGGCATCACCCTCAACGAGGCGCGCGAACGCTTTCGCGCAACCCTTGAAATTGAAGGCGTACCCTCCTTTTGGGAAGACCAGCTTTTTGGACCCGACGAAAATTACGTCGTGCGCTTCAAAATCGGGGACGTAGCGTTTGAAGGCAGCAATCCCTGCGCGCGCTGCCCCGTCCCGCCGCGCAATCCGCGCACAGGAGAAGACTGGCCCGGCTTCGCGAAACTCTTCAGCGAACTACGCCGCGCCACGCTTCCGCCGTGGTCACCCGAGCCGCGCTTCGACCATTACTATCGCCTTACCACCAACACCCGTGTCCCCTCCACCGAACAAGGCAAACACCTCCGCCTCGGCGATCCGCTAACGATCTCCTAAAACGAAACCGAGGAGCACGAACTCGCGCTCCCCGTCTCGCTTCGCTTCCATGTTCCTTAATCAGTGCTTCACGGCCGTCTTGGCATACTTGTCGAAACGCGCCTTTGCACCGCTCCAGTCGGGCGCTGGTGCCAGTGCCTTGATGAAATCTCGATTGCCCAGAGCATGAGGCGTCCGGCAGGCTACCCCTGCCGCAGGAAAGGCGCTGTTCGGCCGGACCAGATCGCTTACTACCCACGAGCTGGTGTCGCAGCTGATGATCGTTCCCTGCGCATTGCCGGAAAAGCTTACTCCCGTAAAGTCCGCGCTGGAATTGACGAGAGCCAGGATTGCCGGTCCGTAGTTCTGCGCTACTTGTCCGCCACGCAGGAAAACCTGCGAGTTTCCATCCAGGCGAATGGCGGCGCTGCGCGGGTCCGTGCTGGCCCCGTTTCGCAACACCTGGTTCGCGCCGAGGAAGTACGCCTGGCTGTTAGCGTAAAGATCCACGCCGGCGCTGGTATGGTCCGTGATGAGTGCGGCGAGAGGTCCGCTAATGTTTGCGAACGTCACTTGGCTGCCGAACCCAGCCGACACCCCCACTGGCCCGTTCCCTTGAATCTGGTTGGGCTGGCCGATGCTCCAGAAAGAAATCTCCGCATTTTCCTGCAGTGACGCCCCGCCATTTGGGTTCCCCGAAATGAGATTCGGGCCGAAGAGCGCCCCCATCTGCGCGCGGGCGCCGCCACGCAAATCGATCCCCAATCCTGGAGCAAAAAATCCGTTAGAAATATTGTTCGTGATCGTCGTGGGCCCCAGACTCGAGAAGTCCCCCTGCGAGGCATACACTCCGGCGCCCACATTGTTGCTGATGTCCACCGGCCCAGCCCATGCCACCAGCGCTACCAAGGAATTGCCAGTGATGTTCATACCGTTCGATCCGTTGTGGCTGAACGCCCCACTGGCTCCGATCGTGACGTCAGACATCCCATTCACGTTCAGGCCATTTCCGGAATTTCCGCTGCTCGAGCAGACGTTCAACGAAATGCCTCTGCTGGAGCTCACCGAAATGCCGTTCCCCGCCGGATTGGTCACATTGAGGCCGTAAAGAAACAAATTTTGTGAATTGGTGATGGAAATGGAGCCATTGATGGTTGCCGTCTGCCCGTAGTACGCTCCCAGATTTATTCCATTCAGCCCATTCAGGGGAATATTTTCCGTACAGGGCCCTGTGACTAGGATGAAAGAGCCTATAGCCGCATTTGGCAGCGCTGCATTGATGCTCGGGTACGCGGAAGGATTAGCTCCGGTGCAGTCAACGATCAGGTACTGCGCGCGAAGCGTTCCCGGAAAAGACAGCAGAATCAAAATCAACGGAACGGTGAAATAGGTACCTTTGGCCGTTAGCTTCTTGAATGCGTTCATGGTCGCTCCTTGGAGCTGCGGCCCGGTGATGCCAGTTAGAACCATGCCCCCGCGTGGCTCTTAGTTTGGTCAGCTTGTGCGGTTACCAGCAGCTGCGGCCATCATGGGGAGAGGCCCCATACCCTGCAAGCGACATGCTGCGACAGTCGCTCCAGCGCTATGCTGTGTCGCGCTTTGTCGCCTGCGCTCCCCTTTCCTCCACTGCATACGGCGCCATGTCGAGGTAGTACGTCCGGAACATCACCATGACGCGACGCGCGTTCCGGCTCGTCCAGCCGAACCTCCGCTCGTTTGCGTTATGTTCGTTGTGAGGTGTGCGCCGTGGTGTGTTTTCCTGCTAGCTCTGTATGCAACCGTCCCTGGCTCCCACATTGCTGTCCTCGCGCCGGCGCGCTCATCACAACATCCGCTTCGCCGGCTTCTGTCTTGAGAACTTTGTATGGGTTATGGAAAACGAAGAGAAATACGCAAGGCGAGATGCGCGCAGAATTAGATGGGACTGTTACTGGAGAAGAAAAACTTATTTACAAAAGGCTGCTCAGTGCGCCGCGGGCTTCTTCGGAAGAATATCTTTTTCCAGCATCTGCTCTTTGCGATATACCAGCGCGTTGATGTCGTATGGAGCGAGTTCAAATCCGTGACCGTGCGTGATTGCATCCGTGGGGCAGGCTTCCACGCAATATCCGCAAAAAATGCAGCGTGAATAATCGATGTTGTAGACGGAAGCGTACCGTTCGCCCGCGGAGATCCGGTTCGTGTCTGTGTTTTCAGCCGCTTCGATGTAAATGCAATTCGCAGGGCACGCCGCCGCGCAAAGGAAGCATCCTACGCACTTCTCAAGGCCGTTTTCGTCGCGGTGTAGCACGTGAATCCCACGGTAGCGGGGCTGGAAGTGCACCGGCTCGTGCGGGTAGTTTTCGGTGACTGTTTTCCGGAACATGTTTCGGAAGGTCACGCTAAAACCCTTGAACATCGTGCTGAATGTTGCGAACACTTCACCGAGTGGAGATGCCATATACGGTGAGTTTAGCAGAGCCATGTCACGCGGGCAAACCTCTGTCTGCTTAGTGGATTTATAGTTTACCCCGCAAAGCATTCACGATCTGCTTCCCGTGGAAGCGCCCATTTTCGATGAAGATTTCGCTCGTGTGCCGCCCGCCAATCACAACCCCCGCGAGATGCAAGCCCTGGACATTGCTTTCGAGGGAATCCGGTTTCAGGTCTGGCTTTTTCGTTTTTGGGTCGAGCTTCACGCCAAAGCTTTCGATGAACTCGTAATCCGGATGATACCCTGTCAGCGCAAACACGTGCCGCGCCAGTAGCCGTTTTTCTTCGGCGCCATTCTTCACGATGATTTCATCCGCAGTAATCTGCTTCACGTGCGTATCAAAAAGCGCCGATACTTGCCCTGCCTTGATTCGATTCTCAATGTCCGGCCGAACCCAGTACTTAATCGTCGAGCCCAATTCCGCGTCGCGATGCACAAGCGTCACGCGCGCGCCGTTGCGATACAAATCGAGCGCCGCCTCAGCCGCGGAGTTTTTTCCGCCCACCACAACGACATCTTGATTCCAAAACTCGTGCGGCTCCGTGTAGTAGTGCGAAACGTGTGGTAGTTCTTCGCCCGGAACCCCAATCATGTTTGGTAAATCGTAGTAGCCCGTGGCGATCACTACTTTCTTGCCTGAATATCTCCGTTCGATTCCCTTTTCCGTCCTTGCAACAACGGCGAAATTTCCATCCTGGCCCTCTAGCCGCAACACGGTTTCATACAGCCGGAGTTCCAAACCGTAATGTTCCGTCGCTTTGCGGTAATATTTTAGCGCTTCCACACGCGTCGGTTTTTCCGCCGCGCACACCAACGGCAAATCGCCGATTTCGAGCAGTTCCGGCGTCGTGAAGAAATACATGTTCACCGGATAGTGGTAAATCGAATTACACAAACATCCCTTGTCAATCACGATTGGCTTCATGCCCGCGCGCACTGCTTCAATCGCGCACGCAAGGCCTGTCGGGCCCGCGCCAATGCAAATCAAGTCATAAGTCGCCATGGGAATTCAGTTTGCCGGGAGTTTTTTCGATTTGCAAATGAAGCGCTTATTACTGAGGCATGCCTATGGCCAGCAACTCATCGAGTGTCCTCTGAAAGTCCGCTAACTCCTCCAGCCGGTCCGGCGTTGCTTCCAGTTCCCGTTGTTTGAAGACGAAAACGTCACGTCCTCCGCGTTTCACACGCACGCCAAATTTTCCGTCCACCAAAAAAGATGCCGGTGCCCGGATTCGAAGGCCGCCTTGCTCTACAGGTGCAAGCACGGCCGCGCATTCGCCTCGCCTCACGCACAAAGCACTCTCATAAGGCGGAATCGCAACCGGTCGAAACCCCGCCTCAAACAGGCGTTGCATCACCTGCATCTGTTTCGGAGTAAATTCCTGCATGTGGTTTTTTGAACAACCCGGCTGCAGCAGCTAAGCCGCGGTCGAATCGGCTTCCGAACCTGCCGCACCTTCCAGTTGCGACAAAATCTCGCGCAGCGTAACAATCAGCTCATCTCGCGAAACATGGCTCTTCTTGAACTGAATCCGGAACTTGAACGATTCGTTCTGAGGCTCGAAATGAAAAATGAATGGCCGCGGCCGCTGCGGGCCGCCTTGCTCTTCCTTGCGCTCCCGCCGCGCCTCATCGCGCGTCAATCCGCCTTGCAGGATGCGCTGAAACATCTCGGTCATTTTCTTTTCGGTCGGCTGCCGCGCAATTTGTAGAAGCAGAGACTTTGACGTCACGCCATGGTCAATGCATTTCTTGCGCAGCGACTCCGGAATATTCCGCAGCGAAAGCGTTTCCGTGACCGAAGAGCGCGCGCGGCCTATCTTTTTCGCCATATCTTCGTGCGTATATTCGAATTGCACCGCCAGCCGGTACAAACCGTCCGCTTCTTCAAACGGCGTCAGGTCTTTCCGCTGAATGTTTTCGACTAGCGCGATTTCCAGCGTCTCTGCGTCGTCCGCCATCTTTTCGATGCACGGCACTTCGCGCAATCCCGCCGCGCGTGACGAATGGTATCTCCGCTCTCCGGAAATGATGTAGTAGCACTCTTCCCGCGGCACATACCGGACAAGCAGCGGTTCGAGCACGCCCTTTTCGCGAATGGATTCGGTAAGCTCCGTCAAATCGCCGAGCGACTTGCGGGGCTGGTCCGGGTTCGGGCGAATTTGATCCACGCGAATCATCCGCCCCACCGCCGCACCACTGAAACTCGTCAGTTGTTCGACATAGTGCGCGTCATGCCGCATCTTCAGCGCGACGGGTAGTCCTATTCTCTTCGACACGGTGAATGACCTCCGCTGCCAGCTTTTTGTACTCTACGGCGCCAGGTGATTTCGGCGCGTAAGTCAAAATCGTTTCCTTGTACGCCGGGCTCTCTTCGAGCCGAACGTTTTTGCTGATCTTCGTCTTAAAAAGCACTTCTCCGAACACGCTGCGAATCTGGCCATGCGTGTCCTTGGAAATATTCGTACGCTTATCGAATAGCGTAATCACCACACCCAGCACTTTCAGATTCGGATTCGGCCGCGCGCGGATACGCTCGTAGGTTTCCAGCAAATCATCCGTGCCTTCAATCGCGAAATACGCCGCTTGAATCGGCACCAGCAGATGTGTCGAACACACCAGCGCATTGACGGTCAAAATTCCGAGCGACGGTGGCGTATCGAGAACCACATAGTCATAGTCCTTCAGCACCGGCGCAATCGCGTCCTTCAAGCGATACGGCGCATCAAACTGCCCCGCCAGCACCTGCTCCAGCTTCGCGAGCGCCAATCGGCCTGGCCCCAGAAATAGGTTCGGATCCTTTGTCGGCTTGATCACGCTAACCATCGTCGCGCGCGTGTCGCTAAGCACGTCAAACATCGAAGCGGAAATTTCGCCGGAATTGTAAAATGCGATGGAAGAATTTGCCTGCGGGTCTAAATCAATGAGAAGAGTTTTTCTGCCCTTATCAGCGATGGCTGCCGAGAGATTGATTGCTGTGGTAGTTTTTCCGACTCCGCCCTTTTGATTTGCTACGGTGATAATGGCGGTCATTCGTTTGGTCCTCCGTCGGCTCTCCGAAATTCAGAGACGCCTACGCGTTGCGCCGCCGCGCTCCAGCAACCGCATTCCAAGGTATAGGTGCCGTCCGTACAAAACCCCCTAGAGCTAGCATAACTTTACGTTCGTAACGTATTGCAGCGCAAGGAAAAAGTGCCGATTTTGCGCTCCCTCAGTGGAAAACTCCCGCCCGTGGTTGGCTTAGCAAGCCTAAACATTTTTTTAGTCACTTCTCCTTGCCCCGCATCTGAACTTGCACAAGAGGCATTCGAAGCCTAATGCTTTGCTATATACTCCCTGCCCCGCACGGGATAGGCAGCATCGGCAATGGGCCTCAAGGTGAGATTGGGGTCCGTTCCAGTGCAATTCGAGTCTTAGTGCAAGGAAAAATCCATGCCTTTCGAGGCTACCATGCCGCTTAAATCGTCGGATTTACTGCCCAGACGCCTGCCGTCTGGAGGAAGTTCAGTAGTCGGCCTCAACCACTTAACAACCGCTGCCCTGCCTCTTCTGGTGGGTGCGCTTGTTGTCCTCGCCGGTTGCGGCAAGCCGGCAGCCGCGCCAGGGGGCGCGCCCGATGTAAAGGTGGCGGTGGTCGAGCAAAGAGATGTGCCCATCATCAGCGAATGGGTCGCCACGCTCGATGGATACGTAAACGCGCAAATTCAGCCCCAAGTCACGGGATATCTAGTCCAACAGAATTACAAAGAAGGATCCCTCGTCCGCAAGGGCGATGTCCTGTTCGAGATTGATCAGCGCCCATTCCAAGCCGTTCTTGACCAAGCAAAGGCCCAACTCGCCCAGGCTCAGGCCCAACTCGGCAAGACTAAGCTGGACGTGGACCGCGACACTCCCCTCGCCAAAGAACGCGCTATCGCGCAGAGCCAGCTCGACAATGATATTCAAGCAAATTTGGCTGCGGATGCCGCCGTGCAGTCCGGCAAGGCGCAAGTCGAGCAGGCCCAGTTAAATCTCGGTTTTACTCACGTCACTTCGCTGATTGACGGCATTGCGGGAATCGCTCAGGTTCAGATCGGCAACCTCGTCAATCCGTTGACCGTCCTGACTTCCGTCTCCCAGGTAAATCCCATCAAGGCTTTCTTCCCCATCAGCGAGCAGGAATATCTCCGCCTCGCAGAGAAAATAAATTCGCAGAGTCACATGGAAGTTCCAAAGGACGCCCCCGTCCTCGATCTGATCCTTGGCGACGGAACCATCTATCCGGAAAAGGGGCACATCCTCTACACCGACCGCCAGGTGGATATCGCAACCGGCAGCATTCGCATCGCTTCGGCGTTCCCAAATCCCAGAAATCTCTTGCGTCCTGGTCAATTCGGCCGCGTCCGCGCTTCCACCTATACGCGCAACAATGCCCTTCTTGTGCCACAGCGCGCCGTTATCGAGATACAGGGAACCTACCAACTGGCGGTCGTCGGCAGCGACAACAAGGTCAACGTTCGCATAGTCAAAGTTGGGGAACGTATCGGCTCTCAATGGATTATTGACAGCGGTGTGAAGTCCGGCGAAATGGTCATCGTGGAAGGCTTGCAAAAAGTCCGGGACGGCTCTTCCGTCAAACCTACCCTTCTTGCGGCAAAAGCGGGAGCGAACTAGACCATGTCCAGATTTTTTATCAATCGTCCCATCGTCGCGATGGTCATTTCCATCGTCATGGTCATCATAGGCGCCGTAACCATCGCCACTCTGCCCGTCGCTCTTTTTCCGAACATTGTCCCGCCGGAAGTGCAAGTCCTTGCCACCTACGTCGGCGCAGATGCCCAAACCATCGAGCAGTCCGTCGCGACGCCGATTGAGCAGCAAATGAGCGGCGTGGACAACATGAACTACATGTATTCGCTCAACTCCACAGCCGACGGCGGTATGCGCCTCATTGTGGATTACGACGTCAAAACCGACCCCAACACCGACCTGATTCTCACGCAGATGCGCTCCACGCAAGCGCAATCGCAGCTCCCGGCGGATGTAAACAACTTTGGCATCACCGTTCAAAAAACCGTGACCGCACCGTTGATGCTTATCACTTTGTATTCCCCCAACGGCACTTACGACGCGCAGTTCCTTTCCAATTTCGCTTACATCAATCTGAGCGATCAGATCACTCGTCTCTACGGTATAGGCAGCGTTCAAATCTTCGGCGCCGGCCAATATGCCATGCGCCTTTGGGTCAAACCCGACCAGCTCGCTAAACTCGCCATCACGGTTCCGGAAATCGTCAGTGCGATTCAGTCGCAAAACACCGTGAATCCAGCCGGTCAGGTGGGCAGCGAACCCGCTCCCAAAGGACAAGAATTCACCTACTCCGTCCGCGCTCGCGGCCGCTTGTCCTCTCCTGAAGAGTTCGGCGAAATCGTCGTCCGCGAAACACCGCTCGGCGGCGTCGTGCGCCTCAAGGACGTCGCCCGCGTCGAACTGGGTGCGCAAAACTACAGCGTTGTCGGTCGCCTCAACGGCAAACCCGGCGCCATCATCGCTGCCTATCAGCTTCCCGGTTCAAACGGAGTTCAAGCTGCCGCGGGCCTCAAAAAATTGATGGCCGAAGCCAAAACCCGCTTCCCCGGTGACATTGACTACGTCACTTCTCTCGACACCACGCTAGCCGTCACACAAGGCATCAAGGAAATCGTCATCACTCTTGGTATAGCCATCATCCTGGTTATCATCGTCGTTTACATCTTCCTGCAAGGCTGGCGCGCCACACTCATTCCATTGCTTGCCGTTCCCGTTTCACTTGTAGGAACATTCATCTTCTTCCCTCTCTTTGGATTCTCCATCAACACACTCTCTTTATTCGGCCTCGTTCTTGCCATCGGTCTCGTAGTTGACGACGCAATCGTCGTCGTCGAAGCGGTCGAACGCCACATTGAAGATGGCCTCGCTCCAAAAGCTGCAGCGTTCAAAGCAATGGAAGAAATTTCTGGCCCTGTCGTGGGCATCGCTCTGGTTCTCTCCGCGGTTTTCATTCCGACCGCCTTCATTCCGGGCATCACCGGCAGGCTCTACCAGCAGTTCGCCGTCACAATTGCTATCTCCGTCGCACTCTCCGCTTTCAACGCCTTGACGCTAAGCCCCGCTCTCGCCGCACTTCTTCTGCGCCCTAAAGCGGCCAGTGGCGGACTCCTGAAAAAACTTTTCGACAAATTTAACCGCGGCTTCACCAGCGCGACGAACGCGTACGTTCGCGTTTGCGGCCTCCTGATTCGCAAAAGCGCCTTCGCCCTGCTGTTGCTGGCCATCTTTGGCGCCGCCGCCGGCTTCTTTAGCACCAAAGTTCCCTCAAGCTTTCTTCCCGACGAGGATCAAGGCTACCTCTACATAAACCTGCAGCTTCCGAACGCCGCCTCCTTGCAGCGCACCGACGAAGTCGCTCGAAAAATCGAAGCGGCCCTCGCCAAAACACCCGGTGTTCAGTACACCACCAGCGTTGTAGGTTTCAGTCTTCTCAGCTTCGTTCGCACCAGCTACAACGGATTTTTCTTCGTCACGCTCAAGCCGTGGGATGACCGCAAATCTCGCGATGAGCAATTCCAGCAAATCAAAATGAATATCAATCGCGAGCTCAGCCAGATTCCTGAAGGCATCGCATTCTCCTTTTCGCCTCCCGCTATCCCGGGTGTCGGCACCTCGGGCGGATTTACGTTTGTTCTGGAAGACCGAGCAGGGAGCGACGTCCAATTCCTCGCCAACAACCTCGACACCTTCCTCACCGCAGCGCGCAAGCGTCCGGAAATTGCCGGCGTCAACACCACTTTTCTCCCAAGCGTGCCGCAGCAATTCGTGGACGTGGATCGCGACAAAGTCATCAAGCAAGGCGTCGCCGTAAACGACGTGTACAAAACATTGCAAGCTTTCATGGGCGGTCTTTTCATCAACTATTTCAATCGCTTCGGCCGACAATGGCAGGTCTATATCGAAGCTGAAGGCGAATACCGCACTCGTGCGGAAAACGTCGGCCAGTTCTTCGTCAAGAACGACAAAGGCGGCATGGTTCCGCTCGCCGCCGTCACAAGATTCGAATCCCGCCCCGGGCCGGAATTCACCATGCGCTTCAACGAGTACCGCTCAGCCCAAATCAATGGTGCCGCGGCTCCCGGTTACAGCGCCGGTCAGGCCATGGCAGCCATGGAAGAAGTCTTCGCGCAAACCATGCCGCGCGAAATGGGTTACGACTACTTGGGCATGTCGTTCCAGGAGAAAAAAGCGCAAGAGGGAGTCCCTGCCTCTGCCGTCTTCGGATTCTCTCTTCTGTTCGTTTTCCTGATTCTCGCCGCCCTCTACGAAAGCTGGTCGCTTCCTTTCAGCGTCCTGCTCAGCACCCCGGTCGCCGTATTCGGAGCCTTCTTCGTTCTGTGGCTCCGCCGCATTCTGCTCTCGGCCTTTCTCCCGAGTTACATGGTGCAAATCGAAAACGACGTCTACTCACAAATCGGCCTCGTCATGTTGATCGGCCTCGCCGCAAAAAACGCGATTCTCATCGTGGAATTCGCAAAAGACGAATTTGAAAAGGGCAAACCACTCGTGGACGCCGCTCTCGAAGGGGCGCGCCTCCGCTTGCGTCCGATCCTCATGACCTCTTTTGCCTTCATCCTCGGCTGCGTTCCTCTTTGGACCGCTTCCGGCGCAGGCTCCGTAGCTCGTCAGATTATGGGCACTGCCGTAATCGGCGGCATGCTCGCCGCCAGCGCCATCGGCATCTTTTTCATTCCCGCTGTCTTTTACGTCGTGGAGCGCCTCTCCATGGGAAAAGCTGGCCGCGCCGCTATTCCCGGCGCAGTTCCCGCGGGAGGCGATGACTGACATGCGGAAATTTTTCGCAGCTCTCCTCGTAGCGCTTTTCGCTTCTGGCTGTACCATTGGCCCCGATTACAAGCGGCCCACGGCCGCCGTTCCCGGGATTTACCGCGGTGACGAAGCAGCCAAAACCGAAGCCGCCTCGCTAGGCGATCAGAAATGGTGGGAAGTCTTCCACGACGAAGAACTCCAATCGCTCATTCGCACCGCCCTTCAGCACAATTACGACGTTCGCATCGCCGCCGCACGAGTCCTCGACGCGCAAGCCCAGCTCGGCATTACGCGCGCCGATCAATTCCCTTCCGTTGACGGCGGCGCGGGAATCTCGTCGCAACGCACCGCAAAGTCGCCCGTCTTCCCGCCGCTTCAGCAGTCCTTCGGCCAGTTCACCCTTTCCGCGGCATGGCAGCTCGACTTCTGGGGAAAATATCGCCGCGCCACGGAAGCCGCGCGCGCCGCGGTTCTCGCCAGCGAATGGGGCCGCCGCGCGGTGATCAGTTCTCTGGTCGCGTCGGTCGCTTCGTCATACTTCCAACTCCGCGCACTTGACCTTCAACTGGAAATTTCGAAAAACGCATTGACCGCCCGGCGCGAATCGCTCCGCCTGACCACCGCCCTCTCCGACCGCGGCAACACCTCGCAGCTCGACGTCCGCCAGGCCGAGCAACTCGTCTACACAGCCAGCGAAGAAATTCCCGACCTCGAGCGCCGCATCCAGCAGCAGGAAAATCTCATCAGTACACTCCTCGGCGACAATCCCAGCCCCGTCGCGCGAGGTCTCCGTCTGACGGAGCAGCCCCACTCCCCCGAAATTCCCGCCGGCGTCCCTTCGGCCTTGCTCGAGCGCCGTCCGGACATTCGCCAGGCCGAGCAACAGCTCGTCGCTTTCAACGCGGAAATCGGTGTGGCCCGCGCCGCGTACTACCCGCAAATTTCGCTTACAGGTTCTGGAGGCTTCCAAAGCGATGCGCTCACTCGCCTCTTCAATGGCCCGTCCGGCCTTTGGAGCTTCGGCGCGTCTCTTTCTCAGCCCATCTTCACCGCGGGAAGAATTCGTTCCGGCGTTAAATCCGCTGAAGCGCGCCAGCAGGAAGCTCTGCTCACCTACCAGCAAACCATCCAGCAGTCCTTTCGCGACGTCTCCGATTCCCTCATCGCCTACAAAAAGAATCGCGAATTTCGCGAGCAACAGGAATTGCTGACTGCCTCGGCAGAAGATGCCGCGCGGCTATCCAACATTCGCTATAAGGGTGGAGTAACCAGCTATTTGGAAGTGCTGACCAACGAAACGAACTACTTCTCGGCCCAACTAAACCTGGCTCAAGCGCAAGCAAACGAACTTCTCTCCCTTGTAGGTATTTATCAGGCTCTCGGCGGCGGCTGGCAGGAGTGAAGTTCAGCAAAAATATTAACTGCTAAATTTAAAATTCAACTCCCCAAAAATCTTCCGGCGGCTCGTGCAGTTCAAGCCCCAACTCCCAGCCGGTGCGGCCCTCATGACCCCGCCAAATCAGAATAGCTTCGGACTGCCTGCCAGTCACTTTGTTCAACAGCCGCAGCCTCTGTCCGACTGCAAATCCCTGCGGCGCCATCGCCAGGCATCCTTTCGGGCTCACGTCCACCGTGTACCCTGCTTCGCTGTGCTCCTGCCCGCCTTCGGTCCACTCCAGGATAAGAGGAACGCGCGAATTCAATCGAACGCTGGCCCGTAAGTGCTTCATCCGAGCTTCGTAGCCCATGTCATTTCCCATCAGCACGCGATTCTCCTATGCCGTTTCGTCGCTTTCCGTGAGGTTCAACGCTATTCTTGCAGCGGCACTGCCAGCCTAGGCCCCGGCTTCCAGCACGGTCAATGGAACTCCCGTCCTCTTCGCGCTTAGAAGTTAACTCTTCTCGACTAAATGTTTGCCGTTTGCGATGCTATCGCTCAATTTCTGACAATAGCGACGCTGTCGCAGTCACCGGCTTGCGATTGCGAGGATCGTCCAGGTAATCCTGCATCTCCAGCCGCAGGTTACCCGCATTCGTGGCAAATCCAAGCCCTGTCTCAAAATCCACAATTCCCGCGCGGATGTACTTGTCCAGTTCCCCGTCGAAATGCTGCATCCCTTCGTTGGAGCCGTCGCGCATCGCGTCAAGCAGCGATTTGCCTTCGGTTTCGCCTTTCTCCACGTATTCCCGCGTGCGCATCGTTGATTTCAGAATCTCGACCGCCGCGATGCGGCCTTTCCCGTCTTTGCGCGGAATCAGTCGCTGCGAAACGATGAA
The DNA here is from genome assembly GCA_035567915.1 of Candidatus Sulfotelmatobacter sp. Taxonomy (GTDB): domain Bacteria; phylum Acidobacteriota; class Terriglobia; order Acidiferrales; family UBA7541; genus Acidiferrum. Next base: position 20,527 of record DATMPA010000017.1, read on the forward strand.
CCGGAACGCTTTCGCGAGACGCGTGCGTACGGCTTGCTGGTCGGAAACAGGGAAAACGCCGACGATGCGCTCCACCGTTTTGGCCGCGTCAATCGTGTGCAAGGTCGAAAGCACCAGGTGGCCCGTTTCGGAAGCTTCGAGCGCAATCTCAATCGTTTCCTTGTCTCGCATTTCGCCGACCAGAATCACCTTCGGCGCCTGCCGCAAAGCTGCGCGCAAAGCCAGTGAAAACGTAGGCGTGTCACTGTGCAGCTCCCGCTGGTGGATCGTCGCCTTCTTGTGCCGGTGCAAAAACTCAATCGGATCCTCAATCGTCAGGATGTGATACGCCTTCTCCGCGTTCATCTTGTCCAGCACGGCCGCCAGCGTCGAGGATTTTCCTGAACCCGTCGGGCCGGTAACGAGCACAATCCCGTTCCGCAGGTCAACAATCTCCTCCAGCGTATTCGGCAGCTTGAGATCGTCAAAGCTGGGAATCTTGTCCGGAATCACGCGCATGACGATCGCGTTGCTTCCCCGCTGCCGGAAAATATTCACGCGGAATCGCGCCACGCCGTTGATCGCGTACGAAAGATCGGCCGAGCCGTCCTGCTCGAGTTTGCGAATGGGAATCTCGTTCTTTGCCATGAGCACTTCAGCGATGCCGCGAGTGTCATGGTGCGTCAGCTTCTCGATGCCCCGGAATTTCACTTCGGTAAGCTGGCCGCTCACCTCCACTTGCGGCGCGCGCCCGGGCGAAAAAATAAGGTCGCTGATGTGCGATCCGCTCTTTAACATCGCCGTAATGAGCTGCGGTACGGAAAACGCTTCTTTCTGTGGTGCTGTGGATGCCGGCATTTCTGGTGAAATCGTTGGAGTACCCATGGGTCCGTTGTTCTCTGCTAGAGAGGATTGGAGAGCAATGAGCCGTCAGCAGTCAGCTCGTACACAACAATAAAAGTATAGAGAACGGTACCGTACGCAGGAAAAGTTCCACTCCAGGCCGTAGCCTTACGATTACCTGTACTTTTTTCGGGTGTTTTCCACGAAATCGCGTGCCGCACCCTTCGGTTTCGGGTTTCAGGGTTTGCGATTGCAAACCCTGAACAGAAAAGGGTGCGGGTTTTGACCTTCTCCGGCGCTCGTCCGCTTCCGAGCCTCAGGCAACAACCGCCATTTGGCCCGCGATCACTCGATTCCGCCCTTCCCTCTTGGCCGCGAACATTCTTTCGTCCGCCGTGGCGAACAGTGTCGCCGCATCTTCTCCGTCCTCGGGGAAGCCCGCCAGTCCGGCGCTAATCGTCACCTGAACATTTTGGCCATGCTGACCAACGGCAATCAGCGTCGCGGCCACCAGTTCCCTCAGCAAATCCAATTTGCGCCACCCTGTTTCAATGTCCGTCTCCGGCAATATCAGCACAAATTCCTCGCCGCCATAACGTCCCGCGGTGTCGCTTTGCCGGAACGATCTGAGTATCAGCTCGCCGATTTTCTTCAGGACAATGTCGCCCACAAGATGCCCGTGCGTGTCGTTGAGCGCCTTGAAGCGGTCCGCGTCAATCACCGCGACGGTCAACGCGGTGCCGTACCGGCGCGCCCGGCTGAGTTCAATCGCCAGCCGGTCGTCTGCGTAGGCTCGATTAAACAAGCCCGTCAGGTGATCCCGAATCGCCAATTGCAGAAGTCTCTGGCTGCGTGATACCAGCGCCAGGCTCAGCCCCGCAGCCGTCAGCATCATGATCAATCTCGAGATTTGCGCCGACCAGCTGAACAACCCGTAAGGATACGGCGCGAAGCTCGGGCTATTCAGGTCCCAATGGCTCGTCGCGCAATATACAATCGCAAGATATTGCGCGAACGCCAGCAATCCAGCGCTAATACAAATCCGCTTGTCGTACCGCAAGCTGGTGCTGCCGATTGCCAGAAAATAGCCTTCAAAGACCACTTTGCTGTTCACCGCAGTGTGCGGCTCATTGGCCAATAGAAACAGCGCCAGCGCGCTGCTGATCAGCGTCACGTCAAAACTGCTGCTGACGAACCCCAGCCAGGACGGATTGTAGTTCCGCGAGATCAACAGATAAACGATGACGGAGAGGAAAAACGTCCCGGAAGCAAGACTGATGCCGACTAACCCTTCCCTCGGTTCCATCGCAAAAAAGATGGAGTTGATCACCGGTATGAGTAGCAGCAGCGTGGCCAAAGACAATCGCACTTTAGCCACCAACAGTTCGCCCGCAACGCCGGCTTCAGCCAACACTGGGTCGGGCGCCGACCAACCGGCCCTTAAGAAATCTCTAAATTTGTTCATACAGGATGAATTCCAACAGCTCTCGTTCAGCCTTTGAGCAAACGCCAATGGGAGAGGGAAACGAAAGCAGATCTGACTCAAGCGTCCAAATCAGGATAATCTACGAATCCAATTACCGCACAGCGACTTCGCCCAACTGTTCCAAAACGGCAAGCCCGGTCCTTTAGACCTGTGATCCTGGGCTTTGCTCCCGAATGGGCGGTCTATTCTCTGACCAGCCGAACGTCCCATTGGGTCATCGCGGAATGATGAGAGTAGTCTCAGTCTGATAGAGGGCCCATTCAAATAACTCCAATAGCCAAACGCGGCTCTGTGTCATAAATCCATCGACTAGTATCCAGTAAGGTGAAGCAGTAAGTTCATGAACGCTATGAGAGTCGTATCGAACAAGAGAACCCAACCAAAAAAGCAGCGCATAACTGACAATCAGCTGCGGCAGGAGGACAGGCAAAGATTCTTGGAGCGGTACGGAATATTGCAACTTCCCGACGAATTGAAGGTGGCTGATGAGATTGAAGCCCAATACGTCGCTTTCGAGTGCTGACCAAGGAGTGTCGCCACGGCCTAGTGTTTTCGGTATTTCTGACGGAAACGTTCTAAGTTCCTTGTTCCCTGATTTCACCTCGACATAGCCGCAACGAGTGGTTCGCACCTGTGCAATGAGCTTCGGAGCATACAGCCCATAGGTCGCTAACCGGGGTGTACTCAAACTATTCCCATTCTGGAACTCGCTCGCTCTTCCGCGCCCGTTTACCCCGAGCGAAGTCGAGGAGCCACTTTCCTGCGTGCTATTCTGCTCAGAACACTCAGGTCATGTCCCTGCTCTCTCATCTCCGCGAAGAACTGCGCCCCACGATTCGCCTCGCCGTCCCTCTCGTCCTCGCCGAACTCGGCTGGATGAGCATGTCCATCGTGGACACCATGATGGTCGGCCGCTTGCCCAACAGCGCCGTCGCCATAGGAGCGGTCGCTCTCGGCTCGAACGTTTTCACCACAATCGCCCTGTTCGGCCTTGGACTCCTCCTCGGGCTCGACACGCTCGTCTCGCAAGCCTTCGGCGCCGGCAAGCGCGAAGACTGCCATCGTTCCCTCGTCAACAGCATCTACCTGAGCATCGCCCTCACTCCCCTGCTTCTCGCCCCCGTCTGGTTGCTTCCCCGCTTCTATGCGGCGGTCGGCGCGAACGCCGCAGTCGTCGAGCTAGCCGTTCCCTACGTCAAAGCGCTCGCAGTCGGTCTCTGGCCACTGCTGCTCTACTTCGCCGTCCGCCGTTGCCTCCAGGCAATGAACATGGTTCGCCCCGTAGCCTTTGCGCTCGTTTCTGCCAACATCATCAACGCCGTCGGCAACTATGTCCTCATTTACGGCAAGTGGGGCTTCCCAAACATGGGCACAGTTGGCTCCGGCTGGTCCACCGCGGCGGCGCGAGCCTATATGGCGCTCGTTCTCGTTGTTTACTTGCTCTGGTACGACCGCAAACATCGCACCGACCTGCTCAAGACTCCCATAGACGTGGATTTCCCGCGCATCAAGCGCCTCATCGTTCTCGGCTTTCCCGCCGCGATGCAGTTCACGCTCGAAAGCGGCGTTTTCGCTCTCGTCACCGCGCTCATCGCGCGCCTCGGACCGGTGCCCCTCGCCACGCACCAGATCGCGCTGAACACCGTCGCGTTCACCTATATGGTTCCGCTCGGCATTGCGAGCGCAGCCGCCGTCCGTGTCGGCCAAGCCATTGGCCGTAGGGACGCGCGGGGCGCCGAAGCCGCCGGCAACACTTCCATTTTTCTCGGAGCAGTTTTCATGACGCTAGCGGGGATCGGCATTCTCGTTTTTCCCCGCTGGATCGCCCGTATGTACACACCGGACGAAATCGTGATTCGCGCGACGTGGGCATTGCTAGCCGCAGGCGCGGCCTTTCAGCTCTTCGATGGCATTCAAACCGCCGCCACTGGCGCTCTCCGCGGCGCAGGCGATACCCGTACCCCCATGCTCTGCCACTTCACTGCCTACTGGATCATCGGCCTTCCACTCGGCTATTGGCTCTGCTTTTCACGCGGCATGGGCGCACTCGGCCTCTGGGTAGGCCTAAGCCTCGCCCTGATTTTGATCGGAATTGTTTTACTGATTGTTTGGCGCAAGCGCGTTCGCGGCTTGCGCCGCGAATTGGAGGCGTCTTGAGTCTTACCGCAGCACACGAACCAAATTGCTGAAGTCGTCCGTCCACAAAATCGGCTCAGCTTTATCCGGAAACGGAACGGATGCCGCTTTCAATTCAGGGTTGGATAGCTCCCCTGTCGAAGGCGAAAGCAGAATCCAATCGGACTGAGCGGAAAAACCGCCCATCCATGTTGGATGCGTCCGCACCGTTTGCAAATGGAACTCTCTGGCGATGCCTGCAAGGACGGGCCCAAGGTCGAGAGTCTTGTTGCTAATGTGGACGGCAATCACGGAGTCGGCGTCGCGCAATTGCCGCAGATAGATTGCAAAAGCCTCGCGCGTAAGCAGATGGAGCGGAATCGAATCGCTCGAAAATGCATCGAGCACCAGTACATCGAACTTCTGATTGGTTCCCTTCTGCGCTTCCTGCTCCAGGCTCAGCCGCGCGTCTCCGAGAACGATTTCCACGCGCGCGTGCGAATCGCGAACAAAAGTGAAAAACGGTTTTTCGCCGGAGGAATATTTCGGAACATCGGGATTGATTTCGTAAAAACGGTAAATATCGCCCGGCCTGCCCAGAGCAGCCAAAGTTCCCGCGCCCATTCCCACGAGGCCCACGCGCACGGGACCTCCTTGCCAGTTCCGCAGCAGGATATTTGCTCCGCTGTGCTGGCCGTAGTATCCGGTGGGCAAGTGCTCAAGCTCGGGCTGCAAAAACTGAAAGCCGTGAGCAGTTTTGCCGTGCCACAAGGTCAAATAGTTGTCCGGTTTGTCCAGGACCACGGTCAGAACGCCGTAGAAATTTCTCGAAGCGGCAAGGACGTTCGTATAGAAATCGCGGATGGGAAGAATGAAACCCGTAATGAAAAGGAGAAATACAACGGCAACAGAAATCCGGACGAAAGGAGCCGCATTCGATTCCTGCTTCTCTTGGCGGCTCTTCGCATAGAGAGCGAGAGCTAATCCCGCAATGCCCACGACGATGAGCCGTGGCCTCAATCCATTCAGCCATGCGGACCGCGGCCAAACTTGCGCGAGTTCCAGTGTCGCGAGGAACACAATGATGGAGGCCATGGCCACTGCGAGCCAGAGTTTCCCTTTGTGGAGCCAGGAGTCGCTATCTTTTTCGACGATAACGAGGAGCAGCCCCGTCGTTCCCAGAACACTCAGCGGATATTCCCAGTATCCCGGAAAAATCCGGGGAGCAAGCAAGTTCACAAAAATGCCACCGAGCGCGCCACCGCTTGAAATGGAAAGGTAGAACCGGGTGAGAGAACGTGAAGATGGACGAACGCGAAACGCTTCGCCGTGGCAGGCCATGCAGCCAGCAAAGAGCAGAAGAACGCAAGCTGCAGTCTGCGTGATATAGGAATAGTTGGCGTTCAGCGGTGTCACAAGCACGACCCAGACGACGGATAGTGCAAGCAGGGCGTGGAAAAAATTCCGGTTGTACCAGTTGCCGCCTTCAAACGTGAGGATAAACGAAAGCAAGTAGACACTGAGAGGAAGCACCCAGAGAAAAGGGATTACGGCGACTTCCTGGCAAATGTAATTTGTGGTTGAAAGTAAAAGCGTGGACGCGAAAAAACTGGCTGCTATCCATAGCGCCGGACGACTCCGTCCCAGCTCTTCGCCACCCTGGTGGACTGTTTCCGTTTCGCGCTCAACTTTTTCGGATTTTGTTTTTCGCACCCAAAAGGCACACGCAGAGTAAATCGCCGCATAAAGAACGAAGGCGCTTGTCCAAAGCCACGCTTGCGTCTGAAGACGGAGCATGGGTTCAAGTAGAAAAGGATACGAGAGAAGGCCCAGCAACGAACCGGCGTTGGACAATGCGTACAAGCGATATGGCGAGGCCCCTGGGAAAGCACTGGCAAACCAGTTCTGTACGAGTGGACTCGTGGTGGAGAGGATCAAAAAGGGCAAACCAATCGCGAGAGCAAGAAACTTTACAATCGCAAGAGACGGATGGCCAAAAAATGCAGAATCAGAAGCCACGCTGGGAGTTATCGGAGTCGGCCAGGAAAAAGCCGTCACAACTATTGTTCCGATTGAAATTGCGAGCAGCGCGACGACAGTCAGGCCCTGGTTTTTTATCTTGAAACGGGACGCCAAAAAATGAGCTAGCACGTATCCGGCCAGCAGAAGAATTTGAAAAAACATGATGCAAGACGTCCACACCGACGGCGCGCCGCCGAAAATTGGAAGAATTCGCTTGGCAAGAAAAAGTTGGACAAAGAAAAGCAGGAACGCGCTCAGGAAAATGGCTACGCCGAACAGGATTCGCAATACTTTTGGAACTGGTTCGAGGCGACGGACATCTGTCTGGCCAGGCTGCGAGGGGCCATCAATAATGTGTATGGGCTGCTCAACCGTCGCAGTCATGATACAGAAGTGTAAGCCGAACGAGTGGCTGGCGAGCGAGCACTGCCGATTTGTGTGTTCAATGAAACAAACAATTGGCGCCGGAGAAGGCTCTACATCTTGTAGCCGTGGTCGACTGCACTTTCGTACAGTTCTATGCCGTTGCAACTTTCCCTAACTGATAGGCATAACAGTACTTCAAGCCCATTGGTCGGCGCCCCCGATCTTGCCATACTGCACCTTCGCCGCGGAGACCTATGAGATCTCGCAAGCTTAAAGACTATCTTGCCCTGATTTTGCTCACGGCATGTGTATCGTGTTTTGCGCCGCAACTCCTCCGCGCGCAGGATTCCGACGATGATGATTCGAACGAACCTCAGAAACCGTTCGTAAATCTCGGCATAAGCATCTCTCCGGACAATACGGCCCGCGTGACTGTTTCTGCCCTTGTCGTCACCGGTTCCGCAAAAGACTTGCTGCCTGAAGTGGAAGCACTCCTTGGTTGCAAATTGCAGCAGGACAGAATGTCCCAAACTCAGGTGTACGTTTTCAACGGCTCTTGCCAGATCGACACTGCCAAAAGCGGCATGCTTCGCACGAAAACGATCTCGCTGAGCCGGCTCACCGAAGTGGTCAAGAATCACGGCGCACAATCTTTCTCACTACAAATCTACTTGCCCGATGCCGAAGTGTCAGAGACTCTTCCGCCTGCGCCCGCACCTTCTTTCCCCACCGATAAGTTACCTGCGCGCGTCCGCAAGCAGATGGTTCTCACCGCCGCCTACGCGTGGACTGATCTTGGCGGCGTGCCTGCCGCAATTCGCATCCAGTACGGCTACCGCCAGGCGACGCTGGCGCGGACGGCCGCAATTCTCGCTGGATTCCTTCTCCTCCCGCTTATTTTTGTTTCCTGGCTTGGCCGAAGGGCGCTCTCCGCGCCGCCGGATCGCGCGGCGTCTGTCTGGTTCAGCTACATGCGGTATCTCAGCTGGACTCTGAATCTCTCTTTGATCGGCTGGTTTGCGACGGTGGAGGCATTCGACTGCCGTGAACTGCTGCAGTTTGTTTTTTCAGCAGGGCAAGCCAACTACACGTGGATTCCAGCAGTGAGCTACGAAGTCCTCATGTGGTGTACGCCGGTTGTGATCTGGATCAGTTGCCTCGTTCTGTCAAAATCGGTACAAGAAAAACTGCGCGGCGTTTCCTGGACACAGAGCGAACTCGCGTTGCAAGCGCTCTATTCGTTCTGCGGATCGTTCATCCCCCTGGCGATGTGGATCGGCGCGTTCGTTTCATTGACGTCCGGAACTTACCGCACGGCCGTATTCCTTTTTGCGGGAGGGCTCACTGTAAAACTGTTCGCAAAAGGAAAGCTTGCAAAACTGCTGGGAATGCAGCCGCATGCGCTGACCAGCGGTGATTTACGCGACGTTGCCTTCGCCATTGCGCAGCGTCTTGGCGTGCCGCTCCAGCAGATTTACTTGATCCCTTCCGGAAAAGGAAGAATGGCCAACGCATTCGCGCGCACGGGAAATACCATCGCGTTCACCGACTACCTGCTGAATCAGATGACGAAACGCGAAGTGAATTTCGTTGTCGCACATGAACTGACCCATCTTCAGAAGAAACACCCAAACAAGCTGGCGGGTATCGTGGGTGGAGTGGCAGCGGGCCTCACGATGGTGGTTACCATGTTCCGCTCGTTTCTGGATCTCTCATCGTATTTCACCTACGCGGCTATCATTGTGGCGAGCACGGTAATCACCTACACATTTACGCGGCGGTTTGAGTATGAAGCAGACGCCGGCGCGGTTGCGGCGACGGGCGATCCACAAGCGGCGATTTGCGCGCTTTTTAAGCTCGCACAGTTGAATTTGCACCCTCTGCACTGGAGCCGCTGGAGCGAAAAGTGGATCACGCATCCATCCATGATGCGCCGCGTAAAAGCGATCGCAGTGCGAGCGCAAATTCCGGAGGTCTCCATCCCGGATATTGCTGCACGTGGAGTGGAGCCTAGACTTCATTACCCAATACCGGATGATTCCCAACGGAAGGGGAAAGTTCTCTCGACAATCAGCAGAACGCGAAGCCTCCGCTGGGCGGTATTTTTGCTGTTGGGAGTAGCACTCCTACCCCCGGCGATTTGCGCGTTTTCTGCGCAGATATTTCCTGCGGTATCCGCGCATCGCTTTTTGGTGTACGCGCTGGGTTTTGCGATCGCTATCGGGTTGCATTTCCTCATCTCCAACCTTGCGCCCGCGTGGATGCTGCGGCCGCTGCTGGAGAGAATGAAGAACAAGTTAGAATCCGAAAGAGCAGTGCAAACCGAAGCGTGGGGCGGAATTCCGGTTGGACTTGCTCCAGCCGACCGGCCGCGCGTTTATGAGGGAATGACCCATTGGGATTTGGGCTTCCTGTTTTTGCGCTCGGATAGAATTTGCTACGTCGGTGAAGAAGCCGCATTTTCTTTGCGCTGTGACCAGGTCACCGACCTGCGGCTTGGCCCGGGAAGTCCCAATTGGCTTCGCAACCAAAGAATCTATCTCGCCTGGAGAGACGAAGCTCGGCAAGCATCCGGTGTGTTCAGCATCGCGGCGGCCAACGCAGAACCGGCAACAAGACTTCGCGCGCGTACGGTGGATTTGTTCCAACAGCTAAACCGCTGGCGCAACACGAGAGCGGCAAGCAGGCCACTGCCGGAACCGCTGACAAAACTGGAATTACCGCAATTTCGCGAAGTCACTTCTCAGGCGCCCGGTGCTTCGCTCGAGGGCAAGAAATTCTTCAACGAATTGTTCCTTACCGGACTTTTTGCAGTTGCGATTGCATTGCTTTTCGGACTGCCGTTCCATTTGATGGCGTATTTGAATGGCGTAGCGTTGCCGGGCCAGAATCCGTTCCCGGGTGCAGGTGCCGGCTGGTATGTGTTGACAGCGGGTTTGGCGATTCGATTATTCCAAGTCGCTCCGCTGCTCTTCTACAAGGACCGCCCAGTATCTTCGGTCGCGCCACTTGGGGCTGGGGTCCAGCAAACTCCCAGGAAAGAGACCCCTGGGTCACCACAACAAGCGAGTGCTGCCCCAGTTTTGGAGGAAAAGTAGAGTCCTGCTACATCTTGTAGCGGCCGAGGTCCTCGTCGGAAAGACCTTCCAGATAATTACGCAACTGGTCGGTCGTTGTGCGTTCGGCAAGCGCGCTGGTCACTTTGGAATTTTTCAGGACCTGTTCATCCACAAAAATCGGGCAATCCATGCGCAAAGCCAGTGCCAGCGCATCGCTCGGACGGGAATCAATCATCATCAGTTGGCCGTCGCGTTCGACCCAAATCACGGCGTAAAACGTGTCGTCCTTCAAATCGCTTACCACTATTTTGTCCACACGGACTTCGAGGCCCAGGAAAACATTGCGGAGCAGATCGTGCGTCATCGGGCGGGGCGTCTGAACCTTTTCGATTTCCAGAGCGATAGCGTTCGCCTCGTACACGCCGACCCAGATCGGCAGAACGGAATTTCCATGTACGTCCTTGAGGACCACAATGGGCATGTTCGTCACGGGGTCCATCATCAAGCCGCGGATTTTCATCTCGACTTCCATGGTGTCCTCCCTCTGCGTTTCTACCACTCTGCAACGGCCGCTGCAATCCCGAAACGCGTACTTATTTTGCTTGTTCGCCAATCAGACAATTCGGCGTTGCTCCGTCCACCTTCACTTGAACATACGTACCGAGCAATTCCGGCTGCGTGGAAGAAAAATTCATCACGCGGTAGCAGGAAGTTTTACCGCTCCACTGATTTTCCTTCCGCGACTTTCCTTCTACGTGGACTTCAAATTCCTGTCCAATCAATTTGTGGTTTGCATCGGTTTGGATTTTTCGCTGCAAGTCGAGTAGCACCGCAAGGCGGCGGCTCTTTTCTTCCTCAGGGATCGCATCCGGCATGGATTGGGCAGGAGTGTTCGGCCGCGGCGAATACTTAAAAGCAAAAATGGCTTCGTACTTCACTTCTTCCATCAACCGCAGCGTTTCTTCGAAATCACTTTCCGTTTCGCCCGGAAAACCGACGATGATGTCCGAAGTAATTGAAATCGGCCGCTTCGCGTTGCGCATCGTGGCGATCTTCTCGAGATACTCGTCGCGAGAATATGTCCGCTGCATCGCGCGCAGCACGCGGGCAGAACCGGATTGCACCGGCAAGTGGACGTGGTTACACACTTTCTCGTTACCCTCAATTGCTTCAACGATATCGTGTGTGAAATCGCGGGGATGGGAGGTGGTGAACCGCACGCGCCGCATTCCCGGCATTTCCGCAGCAGCAAGCAATAATTCGGATAATTTCATTTTTCGCGGCGAGGGATCGGCGTACGAATTCACAGTTTGGCCGAGGAACTGCACTTCGGTGTATCCAAGTTCGGTGAGTTGGCGCAATTCGCGGAGAACCGAATCACTGGCTCGGCTTCGTTCCGGGCCTCGCGTGTAGGGCACCACGCAATACGAGCACGCTTTGTCGCAGCCTTCAATGATCGTGAGATACGCGCGCCACGGATTGTCGCGGCGGGTCATCTCCGTTTCAAACGTTTCGTCCGTGTCCGTATCGAGACCAGTGACGCGCTTTTCCCCGGCTTCGAGTTGCGAAAGAAGTTCGGGCAGTTTGCTGTAGCTCGCCGAACCGCAAACCAGATTCACCCAGGGCGAGCGGTGAAAAATCTTTTCACCCTCCTGCTGCGCCACGCAGCCGAGCACGCCAATCATTTTTCCCTGGCCCGGCGTATCGCGGAATTCGCCAAGTCGCGAAAAGACTTTCTGCGCCGCTTTTTCACGGATGCTGCACGTGTTGTAAAGAATGAAGGACGCGGCTTCGATAGACTCCACCTGGCGGTACCCGCGCGAATGGAGCACTCCGGCCACTTTTTCAGAGTCGTGCTCGTTCATCTGGCAGCCGAATGTTTCCAGATAAAAGGTGCCGCGCTGCGGCGCTCCTACCGGAATCTCGGATGCCCGCGCCGGAGCCGGCTTGCCACCGACTAGTGAATCGAGCCCGATATCGAAGGCTTTCTGCATAGGCTAAATGTCAGTTTAACACACGGACGGATGAGAACCGGGGGTTGTGACCGTTTCAGACCGCTCGGAATCAAATGCGGCAGACGTACCCTGGGCTGGGAGGAACGATGTACGCGATTCGCAAATCCGATTTGCCACTCATCGGCAGTTCATACAACTTTGTCGGAGCCGATCACGACGTTGCCATCTCCGTGTACTTGGTGGAGGCACAGCCGGGACGGGGCGCGCCGCTACACACCCATGAGTACGATGAGATTGCGTTCGTCGAGGAAGGGCGGGCGAGGATTGTCGTGGGGAACGAGATCCGAGAAGCGGGGCCAGGGGACATTGTCGTGATCAAGGCGCGAACGCCGCACGGCTTCGTCAATATTGGCGACGGCGTGCTGAAGCAACTGGACATTCACTTGAACCCGACTTTCAAGCAAGTAAACCTTGAGCCAACCGAAGTGTCGAAGAAAGCTGGATTGGTGTCAAAGCCGCTGGCGGGGGACCCCGCAAGCAGCACGCGTTAGCGCGCAAGTCCTCCCTCTTTCTAATCCTCTTCGAGAGTAAAGACTTCGTCGGGTCGATAGCGATGGAGGCCACGAATGACTTTTGATTCGGGCTTGAGCCGAAGCAGATAGATGTACGGTCGTGGGCCGTCGTCCAGCGTCGCGCCAGCGATTTCGTAGAGTTTCTCCTCATACATGACGGTCGTCCATTTGTCCCAATTTTTGCGAGGACGGCAGGTAAGGATTCGCAGTTCGCCACCGGACGTATCCGTTCGTTCAACCAGGTCCGGGACAAGCGGGCATTCTTGTTTTCGAATGGCGCGGCGATCGAACAGGTCGTGAATCCATGAAACGACATAAAGCGGAATGGTTCCGACTGCCTGTCCAGCGACGGCGGCAAGAAGACGGATGGCTCCATCGAGAAAAAAGAAAGCGAGACAGAGCCCCTGCCACGTGAAGAAATATTCGAGGAAGGCGGCAGGACCTATGGATGCGCTTGGAATATATTCGACAAAGCCCTTCGCGTAGAGGACGCAAACGATGACGATTTCGAAGAAGCTGGCTAGGCTTGCAGCGAGGAGGAGACGCCCGCCGGCATTCTGCAAATAGGCACGGCGGTAGCGTGGTGGCAAAATCGAGAGCAACAATGCGAAAAGAAAATCCATGACGCGAATCGTCGGTGCGTAGAACAATACTCCAGGCCAAAGACAGAGGCCAGTGATGCCGCAACCAGAAGGGCTCGGTTCCGCATCAAATTCAAGGTTCCAATGCAACAGGGCCGTGCTCAGTTTCAGCAAATCGCGGGGATTTGTTCTTTACCGCCCAAAGTGCGTGTGCTACGTTGCGATTGTAGGCAAAAATTCATTTGCACTGAGGGGAATGCCATTTCTTTTCTGCTGACAGCGTTTTTCGCCGCCGATTTACTGAACATTATTGAGCAAACGGGCTGGGTCGCCCGCGGAGTTCTTGCTCTTCTTCTTTTCTTTTCGGTTATTTCCTGGGGGATGATTTTTCAAAAAATGGGCGTGTTCGGCCGCGTGCGCCGGGAAAGCGAACAATTCTTGCGGATCTTCCGTGCGACGAAGGGTGTTGCCAATCCACAAGCACTCGCGTCCGCCGGTTCGCCGTTTGCGAACGTGTACGCAGCCGGATTCCGCGAACTACAGAACCAAATGACGCCGGGGACCGGCAATCCAACGGGTCCAAGACTGAAGAGCTTACAAGCCGTGACGGTAAACATGCAGATCGCTTCCGCGGAAGAAGTTCGCCGCGTGGAAAAAGGAATGACGTGGCTGGCTACTACGGGATCGGTCACGCCGTTCATCGGGCTTTTTGGAACGGTGTGGGGAATCATTGATGCGTTTTCAGGATTGGGCAGCGCGGGATCTGCATCGTTGCGCGCGGTTGCGCCCGGCATTTCTGAAGCGCTTGTCACTACGGCAGCGGGACTTTTTACGGCGATTCCCGCGGTGATTTTCTATAACCAATTTCTCGGAAATATCCGGGATTTGGCGCAGCGATTGGACACGTTCGCGCTGGAAGTGACCGCGCAGATCGAAAAGGCCATCAACTAATCGCAAAGTGGAGATTTTTGAAGATGCCTCAACTAGGTAAATCAACGCAAACGACGCTCTCCGAGATCAACATGATCCCGTTCATTGACGTCGTGTTGGTGCTACTGATTATTTTCATGATTACGGCACCGATCTTGCAGTCCGGCATCGAAGTGGACGTGCCGAAAACGAAGACGGTGAGAGAGATTATCGAGCAGCGCATCGTCGTAACGGTGGACAAGGGACAGCGTGTGTATATCGGAAATGACCCCGTGAACATTCATCAGCTTGGGAGTAAGCTGAAATCCCAGCTAAAAAAGCCGCAGGATGCGGTGTTTCTACGTTGCGATGAAACGGTGCCGTTCGGAACATTTGCGACAGTGATTGATACGCTGCGGCAATCGGGGATCAACAATATCAGCATTGTGACGCAGCCGATTACGGATCGCGCGCGAACGAATTAGGCCTGCATGCTCTGGAGGTTGAGATCCTTCAGGCCGCAAAAAACGCGGCCTTCAGGATGACAATCAAGAGAAGAGCCGGAGAAAAACAAGAGCAAACCAGCAATGAGCACGGCAGTCACCAATTCGCCTTATCCAACGTTGAAACCTTACTTGAAGGCTTCCGGGATTTGCCATGCCTTGTTAATTGCGGCAATGATTCTCTCCGCTTATTTGAAATTTCCTGGAAATCAGTGGGCGGGGACGGGTGGTGGCGGAGACAACGTCAAAGTCAACCTAGTGGGAAGCGCGGGTATTCCCATGCCGAAGGAGCCCGTGGTTACGGAAAGCCCGGTGGTGGACCCCACGAAGTCGCTGCACAAAGAGGAGGAAAAACCAAAACCCCCGCCGGAACCACCGACGCCCGCACAAAAGATTCCACAATTTGAAAAGAACAAGCCGCTGCCGCCCACGCACAAATCGAAGACATTCGAGAACAAGACGCCGACTCCTGACAACGCGGTTCCCGGACACGGTGGCGCGCCGAATTTGCCGACGGGCGTTGGCAGTACGCCGGGCAGCTCACCCGGACTTGCGATTCAAGGCCAGGGCGGCGGAGATTTTGCGTCGCGGTACGGCTGGTATATCGAATCGGTGAAGCGCCGCATTCAGCAGAACTGGCTGCAGAACACAATTGACCCGAATGTGCGCGCAGCGCGAATGGCGAAAACCACAATGGAGTTCACTATTCAGAGGGACGGCACGATCAAGGACATCAAGCTCTTCCAGTCCAGTGGCAATCTTTCGATGGACAACTCGGGAATGCGCGCACTTCTCGCATCCAGCCCGCTGCCAGCATTACCTTCCGACTATTCGGGATCGTATGTCCGAGTCACTTTCGACTTCGATTTGAGCCAAACGAGATGAAACGCTGCGGAGTCGAGGACAATCAAAACGTAAGGAAGATGGAGGATTCGGTGCCCACGCGCGTTGCTCGGTTTAGTTTTCTGTTTGCCGTTCTGCTGCTGATTTCGACGCCTGCTTTTGCGCAGGATTGGTTTCGCATCAGCACGGGACTTGGAGTCGAAAAGCCGCGCGTTGCGGTAGCGGATTTTGCTCCGCGCAGTGATACTTCTAAAGCGCACTCTTCCCTGTTCACGCAGGTCGTGCGCGACGATCTTGGCTTTAGCGGCATTTTGGAATTGGCAAGCCCGAGTTTTTATCCGCAGCAGCAGCCGAGCATTCCTTCGGAACTTCGCTATACAAACTGGACAGACTCGCCGGTCAACGCGCACTTTGTGGCGTTTGGCAACCTTACAGAATCAACCTCTGAAGTAGCAATCCAAGCCTGGTTTTACGATGTAACCAACCCGAGCACACAAGCCGTCATATCAAAGATTTACCGCGGTGCGCCGACAGACCCCCAAGTGCGGAAATTTGCGCACCAATTTGCGGATGAAATTATCGGAAAGCTTTCTGGCGGGTTGCCGAGCGTGGCCTCGACTCAGATCGCGTTTGTGAGTTCGCGAAGTGGAGCGAAAGAAATTTGGGTGATGGACTACGACGGAGCGAATCAGCATCCGTTGACTTCGCTTCGCTCCATTTCGTTGACACCGCGTTGGTCGCCTGACGCTTCGCGGATCGCGTTCACCTGCTTCGCGTATGCCAGTGGAGTTACCGGGCCACAGATTTGCATGTATTCGCTCGACGCGGGAAAAACTATTGCGTTTCCGCGCTATCGCGGCACAAACAGCGCGCCCTCATGGTCCCCAGACGGCGCGCAACTCATTTTTTCGTCCTCGATGAACGGAAATCCAGAACTGTATTCGGTGGGCGCAAACGGAAACAATTTGAAACGGCTGACGTTTTCTAATGGCGCGAATACTTCCCCAGTGTGGAATCCGAAGACCGGTCAGACGGTGGCGTTTGTGGGAGACCGGACCGGTGTCCCGAAGCTTTACCTGATGAATGCCGACGGGACGAACACGATTCCTCTGGATTTGCCGGACAAAGGCTACTTGATTGACCCTGCCTGGGCTCCCAACGGGCAGTTGCTGGCTTTCAGTTGGCGGCGTCCCACGGGAAACTATGATTTGTACGTGATGGACGCTGCGACGCAGCAGATTGTTGAATTGACGCGTGACGCCGGACGAAATGAGCGTCCCTCGTGGGCACCGGATGGACGGCATATCGTTTTTGAGTCCACGCGAAGTGGAACGCGGCAGATTTGGGTGATGCTGGCAGACGGATCGCAAGCACACCAACTGACGACCACGGGACACAACGAGTCTCCGAATTGGTCGCCGCGGTGAGTTTGCGCCGGGTACCGTGGCGCGAAAACGGCAATATATCGTGACACGATGTATATCGCGGGCGTGGGACTGGGTGGTATGATGCAGAGGCACGAATCCAAATGGGGAATTTCCGTCGAGGAGGAAATTGTATGAAGAAGGTCTCAGGGCCTTTTTTGCGTGTAGCTCTAATCACTGCTTGTGCGGCCGCGCTGTTTGTAGCGGGATGCGGGCCGAAGAAAGTCGCTACCAAGGCGCCGGAACCTCCACCACCTCCTCCGGCGCGGCCGACGGTCACGCTCCAAGCGAACCCCACTTCCCTGAATAAGGGAGAGGCAACGACATTGAGCTGGTCCTCGACGAATGCGACGCAGCTTACGATTTACCCAGAAGTTGGCGCAGTGGCCCCTGAAGGCTCGACCAAGGTCACTCCGGCCGACTCGACATCATATACGATTGCGGCGACCGGTCCGGGTGGATCTGCTGATGCGAGCGTGCGCGTGACGGTGGCTGCACCACCGCCTCCGCCAACCCCCACGGCCGGCCCGTCCCTCGAGGAACTCTTCTTGAAGGAAGTGCGTGACGCTTATTTCGATTTGGACAAAGCTGACCTCCGGCCTGATGCGCGGGCAGCTTTGACCAAGAGCGCCGATTTCTTGCGCAACTATACGGCAGTAAAGGTAAACATCGAGGGCCACTGCGATGAGCGGGGCTCCACGGAATACAACCTGGCACTTGGTGACCGCCGTGCGGCAGCTGTGAAGCAATTCCTGGTTTCGCAAGGCATCTCCGCGGATCGCATGAGTACCGTCAGCTTCGGCAAAGAAAAGCCCTTCTGCATGGAAAGCAATGAAGAATGCTGGCAGCAGAATCGGCGCGGCCATTTTGTGATGGCTAAGTAGCGCCGCCCGTAACACCGATCTATTGACGTTTTGTGCGACAAACCCGCCGCGCGCAACCGCAGTTCTTGCTTGCGCGCGGCGCTCTCGTTAGAGTGGAGTTTAGGCCCGATTTTGGTCGCCCAGTCTGATTTTTTCTGAGGAGGCAGTTTATGAGTTTCCGCAATGTTGCAATGTTTAGTGGCGCACTCATCGCCGGAGCCCTGGCGGGCAGTTTGATGGGGCCAGAACCCGCGCGCGCCGTGGCGCGTGAAATGATCGAGTTGCAGCGCGACGTGACTTCCCTCTTGCAGGGTCAGAAGGATCTCGCCACGCAATTAACGCAGGATCACACCGTGATGAGAACTCTGGTGGAGCAATCCGGCGACAGCGTCGGCAAGCTGAGCGCGACGATGAGCGGCTTGCAAAAGTCCGTGCAGGACGTGCAGGCCAACAGCGGAGCGCGCCTGGACACGATGTCCACGCAGGTGCAGGGCGTTTCCGACAATCTGGAAGAAATTAAATCGCGGCTCGGGAAGGTGAATCAACAGCTTGTGGATTTGCAGAACACGGTGCAAAGTCTGGATGCAAAAATCTCGGGCGGAGCTCCTGCGGGAGGATCTGTGCCTGCAACAGGCACGTCCACACCTGCAACTGGAGGCACGGCGACATCCAGCGCGGGTGCCCCGAGCGCAGACACGCTCTATTCGAATGGGCTACGGGACATTACCAGCGGCAAATACGACCTCGCACGATCCGAATTTCAGGACTATCTGAAGTATTACGGTGATACGGACCTGGCTTCCAACGCGCAGTTTTATCTGGGAGAGATTGCTTATTCACAGAAACAGTACAGCCAAGCCGTGTCGGAGTACGAAAAAGTATTGAGCAACTATCCGAAGAGCTTCAAGCTGGCTCCGGCGCGCTATAAGAAGGGCATGGCGCTTATCGAATTAGGGCAGAAATCCGCAGGCGTACGTGAGCTGCGAGAGGTCGTGAAGCGCCATCCTGGCTCCGACGAGGAACGCCGTGCACGCGCCAAACTGAGAGAGCTGGGCGTAGCGGTTACAGCCGGATAATTTCCGCGATCGAACACCCTCTTCCTCTCTGCAAAGCTAAGTTTGCCCTTGGGCTCAGGCTCAGCTCCCCTCCTGTTGTATTATTTTGCGCATGAATTATTCCTTGTCTGACATAGAGGCGCGTGTTTTAGGCGCGCTGGTCGAAAAAGAAATCACCACTCCCGAGTACTACCCACTCTCGCTGAATGCGCTCGTGAATGCGTGCAATCAAAAGTCGAACCGCGAACCTGTGATGACTCTGGACGAGGATGCTGTGCGATCGGCAATTCGCAGCCTGAACGAGCTTGGCTTGACACGATTTGCAAGCTCGGCGGACAGCCGCGTGGGGAAATACGAACACCGGCTGAATGAATCGTTTAATTTTCACCGGCACGAGATTGCGATTTTGTGTGTTCTGCTGCTCAGGGGGCCACAGACGCCCGGAGAACTACGCACACGGACGGAGCGCATGTACGCCTTTGAGGATCTCGAGTCCGTACACAACGCACTGAATCTTCTCGGAAAGCGCGAGCCGCCGCTCGTGAAGGTGCTGCCGCGCCAGCCCGGAACAAAAGAATCGCGTTACGTGCATCTCCTGTCGCCCGTGGTGGATGCTGAACGCGTTTCAGCTGTGGAGCGGAATTATTCCGAGCAGTCTTCCTCTGAGCCTCGCGGGGACCGTTTGGCGGCAATGGAAGCGGAACTTGGGCAACTGCGTTCCGAAGTAGCTGCGCTGCAGCAGCAATTCGCCCAATTCCGCAAGCAATTTGAATAGACTCTCGAAAAACCAGAGCTCAAAAATACTGTGAAACATTTTTGAACGAACTGTCACTACTTCTTGTACGAATCAGCGCAGGACCCTGCTTGAGCGGTTCTCCCCTTTCGCCTCTCCCCGGCCGTATTGTAGCTCTATCCGTCCGACTCACCCACGCGAGTCTGCGCACAGAGGAGAAATCGCATGGAAAAACACGAACTTGCTCAACTAGAAGCACACGTTCAGGCCTTAAAGGCGGCTCACACAGCACTGGCTGACAGCGCCGAGACTGACGAACTATGGCGGATTATTCACAATCCCGGCTGGACCACTCCGGCCGAGCGCCTGCTGGTAACCGCAAGCCTCGAATACCTGATTGCCCAGACGAAACTTGTTGCAAATCTCAGACAGAATCTGTTGGCCGGCGCTCGCGCAGTCGGCAAAACACACGCCGCAGGAGCGTAGAGTACCGGCTTTCCATTTCCGGCCCGACCCCCTCCAACCAATGGCACCGGACTCTCCCCCGAGTCCGGTGCTCTCACCGCTGAATTGGGCATGCAATTCGGCTAGATTGAATTGCGAGGGTTATTTCAAGTTGCTCGACGATTGTGTCGTCACAGCAGACTCCGCGCTGAACACAGTTACTTCTACGCGGCGGTTCTTGGAGCGATCGTCTCTTGCTTTCTGCTCGTTGATGGGCTTGTCTTTGCCGAGTCCCACAATTTGGATCCGGTACGCAGGGACATCGCGTTCCGCCACAAGATAGGTCTGAACAGCTTGGGCGCGGCGCCGGCTCAGGTCCAGGTTGTAGTCAGCGGTGCCGATTTTGTCCGAGCCTATTGTTGCGCCAGTGTGTAAGCGAATTTCCGTTTTCGGGTCACGCGTGGTATCTTGACCATCCGCAAGGGGGATTTTTTCCATGTCAGTCAATAAAGTGATTCTGGTTGGGCGGCTCGGACGCGACCCGGAGACGCGCTACACAGGTGGTGGCCAGGCAGTGGCGAATTTTTCCGTGGCTACGGATGAAACGTACAAAGACCGCAACGGCGAGAGGCAAAAGCGCACGGAGTGGCACAAGATCGTCGTGTGGGGAAAACAAGCGGAGATTGCGCAGCAGTATCTGAAGAAAGGCTCGCTGGTTTTCATCGAGGGCAGAATTCAATCCCGCGAATGGCAAGACAAAGAAGGCCAGAAACGCACCAGCTTTGAGATCGTCGCGAACAACTTTCGCATGCTTGGGGGGCGCGGTGACAGCTCCGGCGCCGGAAGCGGCGGGGGAACGAGTGGTAGCCGAAGCGGAGATGAATTCGATCAGGCGGGACCAAGCGAAGAGCCGATTGGCGGAGGACACGGCGGCCCGGAAATTTCTGACGAGGATATTCCCTTCTAGAACTGTTGAGACGGGCCTATTATTGGCCGGTTCGCTTTCTCTCTTGGTCCAGCTTCTTCAAGTAGGCCTCATACTTTGGCAGCTGGTCCGGCGACAAAGACGCACGGACTTTCTCTCTCGCCTGACCGCGGATCGCATCCACTTGCGGCTGGCTGGCATCGCGGATTACTTTTATTTTTGTTTGGGCTTCACGAATCGCGTCATCTAAAACCTTTTGCTGATCTGGGGTGAGATTCATCTCTTTGGTCAGAAAGGCGACCTTTTGTGCTCGCCGCTCCGTTTCCGTGAGTGCGGGCAGCGTGTCCGCGTGGCTACGCGCGGCAAAGTGATAGCCGAGGACTCCTCCAAGCGAAGCACCGAGCAGAAACACCACACAAATCCAAAGAGCGGCGCGTTGTTTTGCGTTGCCATTAGCTTCGCCGTTCATCGTGCATCCTCCGAGGGAGTCACAAACACTTCGTCTTGGTTGGTTTGTGACGCATTGGAGGCGCTGTCCTCAACAAAACCAACTGTCACATCAGAGTTACTCCGGATTCCTGACCAAAGCCAGGTGCTTGCCATAACCAAGAGCAACGCGGCAATGGCAGACACTCTGTATGCAAAGGAAGGAATAGCGGCCCAAGCGCGGGCACGCCGGCCGAGTTCGGCCTCGCGCGCCTCGATCGCAGCCATCACGCGTTTCGCAAAGAACGGGCTAGGCTCCGGACGATTGCTATCCAAGCCGCGCAGCAGCGTCTGCACCTCGGGTGCGCCTTCGTTCCCTTGCTCTTCACCGCGATTTCGCCAGTGCCACATGAACTACCTCCCTACCAATCCTTTTTCTCTAATTCGATCACGCGTCCAATCACAGGTCCTTCGTTTTTCGAATCTGCGAGAGTATGCGTTGCCTTGCCCGGAAAAGCCTTACCTTTACCGTGTTCGTGTTCAAGTCAAAGAGCTCAGCTATCTCTTCAATCGCAAAGCCTTCGACTTCCTTCAAAATAAGCATGCCCCTGTCTCGCTCATCCAGAAAGCCGAGCAAGCGCTCGACGCGCTGTCTTGCGTCCAGCCGCATCGCAATGTCCGGCTCATCGGCTCCGCGCTTTTCCGACGCCTGATAAAGCCGGCTCTGCTCTTCGCTAAAGTCAGCTTCATACACTAACGGCCGGACTTTTCTCTTTCGCAGCACGTCCCAGCATTCGTTGACTGTAATTTTGTAAAGCCAGGTCGAAAAAGCCGAGCGCTGATCGAATTTCTTTAACGCGAAAAACGCCTTCACGAACACCTGTTGCGATACGTCTTCCACGTCTTCCTGGCGCTTCAGAATTCCCCGTGCGACTGCAAACACACGGTTCTGATGACGCCTGACCAGCTCCTCGAACGCTTCCTTGTCGCCCTTCTGCGATGAGCGGACAAGCTCACGGTCGTCCGGATTGCCAGCCTTGCGGGGTTCTTTGCCCGCTGGGGTTCCTGCCGGCACGGCCGACTGGGACGCCTCATTGTTTGTGACGCGCGGCATCACGTTCAGGTTACGGCCCTGTGCTCTCCTTGAAATCCCGTACTCTGCTACAGACGTTTCATCTCGTCCAGCGGAAGTTTATGCTTGCTTACAAACTTATCTACATGGAATAATGCCTCCATGATTATTGGTGACCGGCTTCGCGTTATGCGCGAAGAAAAGAAACTCTCCCAGGGTGACATCGAGAAGCGCACTGGTTTACTGCGTTGCTATATCTCCCGTGTAGAAAATGGTCATACTGTCCCCGCCATTGAAACGCTGGAAAAGCTGGCGCGCGCCCTCGAAGTCCCGCTCTATCAACTCTTCTACGACGGCGAAGAGCCGCCGCAGTTGCCGAATCTGCCAAAGCGCAAATCGTCTGACGACATTGCCTGGGGCAGCGCCGGCAAAGAAGCACGTTACCTCAACAAGCTTCGCCGCTTGCTGAGCAAGGCCGATGAAGAGGATCGCAAGCTGATTCTCTACATGGCCCAGAAAGTCGCGAACCGGTAAGACGCTGTAGCTTTTCCTTGCCGTATGCAATAATTCCTCACGAAAGGCCGCGTGCACTTCGCGCGGCCTTTTTAGCTTCCTCTACTCCCATTCAATCGTTCCCGGCGGTTTGGAAGTAATGTCGTAAACCACTCTCGTAAGGCCCCTTACTTCGTTGACAATGCGAAGGGACATGCGCTCGAGCACTTCACACGGCAGGCGAGACCAGTCCGCGGTCATAGCATCGTCGCTTTCGACGACACGCACCGCGACCGTGAGCCCATAAGTCCGGCCGTCACCCATCACACCCACGCTGCGCACCGGCAAAAGCACCGCGAACGCCTGCCAAACCCTACTGTACAGACCTGCACGCTTGATCTCTTCACGCACGATCGCATCGGCGTCGCGCAGGAGTTTCAAGTGTTCCGCGGTTACCTCTCCAAGGAGACGGACGGCTAATCCAGGACCCGGAAACGGATGTTTCAGCAATATCTCGTCTGGTAACCCCAGGTCTTTCCCGATGCGCCGAACTTCGTCCTTGAAGAGGTCCCGGAGGGGCTCGATCAGGGCGAAGGGCATCTTCTCAGGCAGCCCGCCTACGTTGTGGTGGGTCTTGATGGTCGCCGAAGGGCCTTTGACCGAGACGGACTCGATCACGTCAGGGTAAAGCGTTCCCTGCACGAGGAAGCTGATTTCGCCGTGGGCTTCGCCCTGCTGCAGTTTGCGCGCTGTTTCGTCAAATACCGCGATGAATTCCCTGCCGATTCGCTTGCGCTTTTCTTCGGGGTCAGTGATGCCCTTGAGTTGCACGAGGAACCGGGCCGTGGCATCCACGCCGATGACGTGAAGGCCGAGCCGGTCGCGGTACATCGTCAAGGTGTCTTCAAATTCATTTTTGCGAAGCAGTCCGGTGTTTACAAAGATGTTGGTAAGGCGATTGCCGATGGCACGATGGACGAGCACGGCGGCAACCGTGGAATCCACGCCACCGCTGAGGCCGCAAATCGCCCACTTGTCGCCAACTTTCTGGCGAATGGCGGTGACCGTTTCCTCGACGAAAGCGGCGCCGCTCCACTTCGGTTCCGCATTGCAGACTTCGAAAAGGAAATTGCGCAGAATTTCCGCGCCGTGATCCGTATGATTCACTTCCGGGTGGAACTCGACGGCGTAGATTTTGCTGTGAACGTTTTCGATGGCTCCGACCGCGTTTTCCGTTTTTGCCGTGCAGCGAAAGCCCGGCGGGAGCGCGCGCACGTGGTCCCCATGGCTGTTCCAGACCCTGGACGTATTGGGAATGTTCTTGAAAAGGAGCGATCCCGCTTCCCCCGAAGGAATTTCAATGTCTAGTTGCGCGCGCCCATATTCGCGCCTACCGGCAGGCTCCACTTTGCCGCCGAGCGTGCGCGTAATCCATTGCATGCCGTAACAAATGCCCAAGACCGGAATCTCCTGCGACAATACAGCAGGATCGCATTTCGGCGCGTCGACATCGTAAACGGAACTCGGCCCCCCGGAGAGAATGATGCCAGCGGGCTCGTACTTGTGGATTTCGTCCACGGAAGTGGTGCATGGCAGGATGGCGCTGAAGACTTTTTGTTCGCGGATACGCCGCGCGATGAGCTGCGTGTACTGGCCGCCGAAATCGAGCACCACTACGCCGCCGCGCTCCGACTGTGGCTTAAGGTGGGCTTCCTGCATCTTCGCTCCAGTCGTCATCGGGCGCTCCTGTGTCATGCCGTTTAGCCTACAACGAGATTGAGCAATCTATTGGGAACGAATATCACCTTTACGATCCGCTTGCCGTTTAAGTGGGACGCGATGGCAGGGTCGCCTAGAGCAGCCGCTAGGACGGAGTCTTGTATCTCATCTCGTACAATACTTAGCCGTCCACGAACTTTGCCATTTATCTGAACTGGGATTTCGAGTTGATCTTCACGAGCCAGCCCCTCTCGCCCACCTTCCAAGAGCGACGGCCACTTCGCATTCCACAACCCGTCCGAATGGCCGAGCATTTCCCAAAGCTCTTCCGCCAGATGTGGCGTCATCGGCGCCAGCATCAGCGTTAGTATTTCGAGGACTTCCTTTCGAACCTCCGGCCTTATCCCTTCCGCGAGCGGTTCGGCTCCGTAGACCTTTTTTGTGAGTTCCATAATCAAAGCGATGGCCGAATTAAAGTGCCAACGAGAGTCAAAGTCGCTAGTCACACGGTCCAACGTCCTGTAGGTGACCGCTAGTAATTCACGTTCCTTTTCGGAGACTGGATTCGTCTCGGGGTCGAACTGAGCAGCGCCGCGAACCGCCCCGGCATGTTTATCCACTAGGCGGAAGACGCGGTTCAGGAAGCGCCACGCGCCTTCGATGCTTTCTTCGTTCCACTCGAGGTCTTTTTCCGGTGGAGCGGCGAAGAGCGTGTAGAGGCGTCCGGTGTCGGCACCGAATTTTTCCGCCATTTCGTGAGCGCCGACGACGTTGCCTTTTGACTTGGACATGGCGGTGCCGCCCTTGAGCACCATGCCTTGGGTGAAGAGCCGTTTGATTGGCTCGTCATGCGTGACCAGGCCGAGGTCGCGCATCACTTTGCACCAGAACCGCGAATAGAGGAGATGCAGAATGGCGTGCGTGATGCCGCCGATGTACTGATCAATTGGAAACCAGTAAGCGACTTTGGCGGAATCGAAGGGCGACCTGTTGTTGCGCGGATCGCAGTAGCGGTAGAAATACCACGACGAATCCACGAAGGTGTCCATCGTGTCCGTCTCGCGACGCGCGGAACCGCCACACTTCGGACAGGTTGTGTTCACAAATTCCGGCGTGGTTGCGAGAGGTGACTCGCCTTCGCCCGTTAGATTGGGATTGGGCGGCAGAACCACGGGCAGATCCTTGTCCGGCACCGGCACCATGCCGTCTTTGGCGCAGTAAATTACCGGGATCGGCGTCCCCCAATAGCGCTGGCGTGAGATGCCCCAGTCGCGCAGCCGGAAAATCGTTTCGCGTTTGCCGAAACCTTTTGCTTCGGCGTCCGCGCCCATCTTTGCGATTGCTTCGTCGGGAGAGAGTCCGTTGTACGCGCCGGAATTCACGAGTTTGCCTTGCTGATGCTCCTCAAAAGGCTCCGTCAACGTCACGCCGTCGAGAGCACCGCCTTCGAGCGGCTGAACAACCACACGAATTGGCAGACCGTACTTTTTGCAAAATTCAAAGTCACGCGCGTCGTGCGCTGGAACGGCCATGATGGCGCCGGTGCCGTACTCCATCAGGACGAAATTGCCGACCCAGATCGGCATTTTTTCGCCGCTGAAAGGATTTGTTGCGTGGCGGCCGGTGAAGAAACCTTCTTTTTCGGCGGTCGCAATGTCTTCCGCCTTCACGGAACTTTTCTTCAGCCTCGCGAGCATTGCTTCGCCGTGATGGCGGACCGGCGAAGCTTCAAGAAGTTTTGCGACGTATGGATGATTCGGCGCGAGAATCAGCGCAGTTGCCCCGAAAATCGTGTCAATGCGCGTGGTAAAAACTTCGATCGGTTCAAGGCCAGGCACATCCGCCACGGCGAACTTGACCTTTTCGCCTTGCGATTTGCCGATCCAGTTGCGCTGCATGGTGATGACGCGGTCTGGCCAGCTGCTTTCGAGCTGCTTCAGATCGTCGAGAAGCTGATCAGCGTAAGCGGTTGTCTTCAGGAACCACTGCTCGATCTCGCGGACTTCCACCAGCGTGTCTTCGTGACGCCAACAGTAGCCGCCGTTGATGACCTGCTCGTTCGCCAGGACCGTGCAACACTTCGGGCACCAGTTGACGCGGCTCTTCTTGCGGTAGGCGAGTCCCTTTTCGAGCATGCGCAGGAAGAACCACTGATTCCACTTGTAGTATTCCGGTTCGCAAGTGGAAATTTCCCGCCGCCAGTCGTAGCTAAATCCAAAACGCCGCAGCGTGCGCTGAAATTCAGCTATGTTTTTGTTCGTCCACTCGCGCGGATGAGTTTTGTTCTTGATCGCGGCGTTTTCCGCAGGCAGCCCAAACGCATCCCAGCCCATTGGATGCAGCACGTTGAACCCACGCATGCGCTTCACGCGGGCGACGACATCGCCAATCGCGTAGTTGCGCATATGGCCCATGTGCAGAGTGCCGGAGGGATACGGAAGCATCTCCAGGACGTAATACTTTCGTTTTGCGGGGTCTACTTCAGTTTCAAAGACGCGGGCGTCTTCCCATCGCTTTTGCCACTTGGCTTCGATGGATTGTGGGTTGTACTCCGCCACTCGCGGTTATCCTTTGCCTCGTGATTTCGACTTTTTCTGTTTTGCCGCGGCAGACCTCGCCAGCTTCTTTGTTTCTTTTTTGTGCGCGACGAGTTTTTTCTTTAGCGCGCTCGTCAGCATGGAAAAACCCTTTTCCGCTTTCGGCGCAACCTCTTCGAGGCCGGCAAGTTCCCAAAGCCTGGCAATGTTGCGGCGGTCATCGCCGGGATCGTCAATCGGCGTTTCCAGCAGAAATGCGCGTCCCAGCACACCTGCGGGAGGAATAGAACTCAAACGGGGATGCTTCAAGATACGCCCGAATGCGGCGGCTCCGATTTTCCCATGACCGATATGCTCATGACGATCCACACGGCCACCCAGCGCAATCTTCGAATCGTTCACGTGGAATACCGGCACATTATCGAGGCCGATCGTCTTCTCCACTTGAGCAATCGTCTGCTCTAAACCTTTTTCGGAGCTGATGTCATATCCTGCCGCAAAGAGATGCGCCGTATCGAGGCAAGCGCCGGCGTTGAGATCCGCGAGGCCGGCGACTAGGTCCGCCACTTCTTCCAGCGAGGAACCAACCGTTGTGCCCATACCCGCTGTGTTTTCTATGAGAATGCGCAGGCGGCCTAGTGGAACGCGCTTCGCAGCCTGCTTCACGCTCTCAACAATTGTCGTGACGGCGCGCTGTGTCGGGTTCTCCCCGCGCGCTCCGGGGTGCACGACCAAAAAATCAGCGCCCAGCACGATTCCGCGCACCAGCTCATCGTGAAATGCCTGAATCGAACGAGTCCTCAACATCGGCTGCGATGCCGCAAGATTGATCAGGTAGTTCGCGTGAATGACGAGCGGCCCAAGGCCAAGCTCCGCGCGGCGTGCCCGGAATGCGGTTGCGTCCGTTTCCGGGATTCGCGCCGAGCCCGCCCACATCCGCGGGCTGGCCGAGAAAATCTGCAAGGCGTTGCAGCCTAGCTTCCGGGCCGATTCGAGCGCATTGAGATAGCTGCCCGCAATCGAAGTGTGGATGCCGATACGCAGGCTGCCGTCCATCCAGACTGGCGCCTGGGGCTCCGGCTCAGGTTCCGGGCGGTATTCGTCTTCCGGATCGAATTGAGTATCTAGAATCTGTGTTTCTTCTGTCATGCTCTGGCAAAAATTCCAATGTGTGAGTAACACACTATTCTAGCATAATCGTCAAAATTGCTTTCGAGGGGCCATCCTGCCCGTAAAACTGGCCATGAAGGTCAAACACTTCCCCGATGCGCAATCGTTTCGTGCGGCTTAGTTTGCTTGTCTTGCGCTGGATGCAATGACGAACAAAAAGCGGTCTTGGGGCGGTGCTCGCGATGGTTTGCCCCCTCTTCGCGCGTACAGTAAACTGAAGTTTCCCCATCGCGAGGTTATTCATGCTGATCGTCATGCAGTCGCATGCCACTGAGGAACAAATCCGCGCTGTCTGCGATCGCATCGAAAGCCTTGGACTAAAGGCAC
This sequence comes from Candidatus Sulfotelmatobacter sp., assembly GCA_035567915.1. Lineage (GTDB taxonomy): Bacteria > Acidobacteriota > Terriglobia > Acidiferrales > UBA7541 > Acidiferrum. The sequence goes on from DATMPA010000017.1 coordinate 48,947, forward strand.
ATCCGATTCCCGGCTCCTTGCGCACGGCTATCGGTATCACCGGCAACAAAGGCTCTGTAGACCTCGGCGTTCTCGAGTCCATGTCCGGCGTTGTGGAATGTATTCCCGTCAGCAAGCCGTACAAGCTCGTCAGCCGCGACGCCAAGGAAGAAGACAGCGTTATTCGAATTCCTACGCCGTCGGGGGATGTACTTGTTGGTGGCAAGCACGTGGCTTTGGCGGCTGGACCCTGCGCCGTAGAATCCGAAGAGCAATGCTTGACCGTTGCAGAACGCTTGAAGTCCACCGGAGTGCGCCTTTTTCGCGGCGGCGCTTACAAGCCGCGCACTTCGCCTTACAGCTTTCAGGGGCTCGGCGAAGAGGGTTTGAAAATTCTTGCGAAAGTCCGGCATACGTACGGGTTCGGAATTATTACGGAAGCGATTGATAACGAGAGTCTCGATCTCGTCGAAGAGTACGCGGATGTAATCCAAATCGGCGCACGCAACATGCAGAACTTTTCTTTGCTAAAACGCGCGGGGCGCGCCAAGAAGCCTGTGTTGCTCAAGCGCGGGATGTCCGCAACACTCGACGAGTTTCTGATGGCTGCGGAATACATTCTCAGCGAAGGCAATTACAACGTGATGCTATGCGAGCGCGGCGTGCGCACGTTCTCCGATTTCTCTCGCAATACGCTTGACCTGGCAGTCGTTCCCGCGGTGAAGAAGCGCAGCCATTTGCCAATTCTGGTTGACCCAAGCCATGGGACCGGCAAGCGCCACAAGGTTCTGCCGCTCTCGCGCGCCGCCGTCGCCGTTGGAGCCGACGGGCTTCTCGTCGAGGTCCATCACGAACCGGAAAAGGCGCTGTCCGACGGAATGCAATCCATTTTGCCGGACGAATTTGCCGAACTCACCGCGGAAGTGAAGCAAATCGCCGACGTCCTGCATCGCATCGTGAATTGACTCCGAATCGGATCTTGCCCTCGAGAACTGGCGTTCGTGAATCGCCTCGTGTCACAATTTCGTCCCTCATGGATCGCGTCTCAAAATTTCGCGTCGCTTTTCTCCTCTTCGGTCTCTCACTCGGCAGTTTGATCGTTCTTTTGCGCGAACATCGGCCTTCGTTCTTGCGACCGGACTTGCATAGCAATGCTTACATTACGACTGCCAGCGGGCTTATCTCCGTGGTGGACCTCGTCAAAAACTCGACTATCGCGCGCGTTTCCGTTGGACCAGACGCCTCTGAAATTCGCGCACATCCCACGCGAAATGAAATCTGGGGCGTAAGCCCAGCCGGCGGCTACATTTGGGTTTTGGACGCATCCAACAACCAAATCGCCGCAAAAATTCAGACGGGCGGCTCCCCGTTCACGATTGATTTTTCTCCGGATGCCAAGCTCGTTTATTCCGCGTCCAGCGCTACCAACTCGCTCCTGGCGATTGAGTGCGCGTCAAAGCGCATTGCCGCCCGTGCCCAAACAGGCGCCCAGCCTGTCGTCGCTCGCGTCACGCCAGACGGAAAATTGATCCTGGTTGTAAACCACCGCGATGCTTCGCTCGGAATTCACGACGCGCATTCTCTTCTCCAGCGCTCGGCAGTACCCGTGGTTCCCGCTCCCGACGATGTTGCGATTTTGCCGGATAGCTCGGTGGCATTTGTCATGAGCCGTTCCGAAGGAAAATTGTCCGTCGTAGATTTAAATCGCGACGCGTTGCTCGCGAATCTTGAGCTCGCGGGCAAGCCGTCTCAAATGATCCTCAAGCCGGACGGCGGCGAGCTTTACGTGTTGTCCCCCGAATCCCACGGCCTGCAAGTGATCAATACGTGGACCCACGAGGTGGGCGATTACGTTGTACTCGGTTCGGCGCCGACACGCGCCGCTCTACTGGGCGATGCAGGCATTCTTTTTGTTTCCGACCCTGCAGCGGGTACGATTGCTCCACTCGATATCATTAGCCGACGTCTTAGCCGGCCTGTCCCAGCTGGTCAATCGCCCGGCGCGCTCTGTTTTGATCCTGGTGAAAAGCCGCGTCTGCTGCTTGTTCTGAGCGAAGCTTCTGGAGTTTTGAGCGTGGTTCGCATTAGCTCGGACCGTTCCCCAGCGCTTCTTACGATGATTCCCGTAGGCGATCGCCCGCGCGAACTTGCCGTTAAGCTTTTCTAATTTTTGCCAGCGACATCCGGCACCGCCGATTCAATTGGCCAGGCGAAATTCTCTTCACCCAGATTCACGTCCAGGTAGCCTTCCGCAGGCAGCACGTCCACCGGCAATCCGCTGTGCCAGAGCGCAACACCAACGCGCAGCTTCTGCACCCCGCGAAGCTGCAAGATTTCTTTTTGCACGGCCACTTCCAGAATTTTCTCGTAAGCAACTTCCGCCGTTTGCGAAGGATCAAGCAAGCAAACATGCGCCTGCTCAACGGAAAAATCCGTCAGCCTTCCGCGCTCCAAGTTTGCGGCGATCGAAATTTCGTCCGCCGCTTGAATCGTCACGCGAAATTCTAACTTGTCCAGTTCAGCCATTGGCTCGGGGAAACAATCCAGCCGCAAACAGAAGCGGTTCTCCTCGAACCCATAACGCAGTTCCCGCAAATGATACGTGCGACCGTGCATCGCACCGCTGCGGCGCTCCGGAGAATAGAGGCCGGCGCCAAGCCACTCGAAGTAGGAAGACTCCCTGCCGTCCACATTTATTTTCAAAAACTCGGAGGGCGAGATGTGCAGGGCGCGCTCCGGCAGTTTCTTGATCGGTTTTGCCAGCTCGTCCGGCGCAATTTGTCCGAGCGCAACGTAAATCGCAGTTAGATGCTTGCGATAGAGCGCGTCAAATTCTGCGTCATTCGCCGTGCTGTGCTCGGGCCCATACCACCAGCACCAATCGCTGCCCTCCGCAGCCAGTAGCGACTCTTTTGCAGCGGCGAGCGCCTCGGCGCTAGGTGCCTCCGGTCGGCCTTCCTTAAGAGCATGCTCGGCGCGTCCGAAGACTTCCCGCGCATCCCACAGTAGTTCCCACGCGGCCACGTCTTCGCTGTGGCCGATCCACACATCAAAGTTCGCACTGATCCACGAGGCAGGAAAAATTCCCGTGTTCTGGGGAATTTCTCCGCCGGCCGCACTTGCTTCGCTGACGGTCAACGCCGCGAAGTCTGGATCGCTCTGGATTCGTCCGTAAAATTCGCGCAGGAATTCGCGGCCATTGCCCGGGTAATATTCCCAGGCATTCTCCCCGTCGAGAAACAAACAGACAGTGAGCGGAAAGTTAGTAGAAACTCGTTCGCCAAGAAACCGCAGCCGCCCGTGCAAGTCCGCCGCAGCAGCTTTGCCATCCATGCGGCTGTACACAAACCCAATCAGATCCGAGAGGTGGTGATCCCGGAAAAAGCCGGTAATCGACTGGCCGCCAGTTAGAAATTTCCACGGCTTGTATAAACGTTCTGCATTGGCGGGCAAACCGGTTGCATCACGGAAAAATCCGACGTTCAACGTTCGGCCAAGAACTCCTTCATCCGTGCCGAACCACTTGAATCCCTCCTCCGCCGCAATAGCCAACGTTTGATCCGAAACGGAACCTTCGGACGGCCATAATCCCGCCGGAGGCGCGCCGAACACTCTCTCGTGATACTCGCGTGCGCGCCGCAACTGTTCCCGCGCATCTTCCGGGTGCCGGTACGCCCTTCGGGGCAATGGCGTCGCAGGATTTGCAACACGCGCGATGTCCGAATCACACACCAGCGGAAGAATCGGATGGTAGAAAGGAGTCGTGCTCAACTCGATCTGCCGGCGCGCAGCCGCTTCCTTGTAAATCGGCAAAACCAGCTGCAGAAATTCGAGCTGCTTCGCCTTCAACACGGATTTGTCCGCTTCAGAGAAATTTTTCCCCCGTGCGGAAAGCCGGTTTATAGACGGATCGCGAGCAATCCATTCCTCATCCATCCACGCGAGCTGCGAAAGAAGCTGCAAATCGCGCCAGTCTCGTGGTGTGAATGTCACCTGGGCCTGTGCCCCACCGGCCGGACGCGACCATTCGTACAGTTCCGCAAACCTCGGCCATCGAGATAGCAGCCGTTCGTGGTTCACCTGGAACGCACGAGACAATATCTCCGTCTTGTCTTCACGCGTAAGCTGTTCTGCATTCTTGAACGCCAGGTCGAACCAAGGTTCGTGAAACGTTCCGCTCGCATACTCTTCGAGCTGCAATCCAAGCGATGGCACAACATTGAACGTTGCGTGAAATTTCGGGAACTCTTCCAGAATTTTCACCATGCCCCAGTAATCTTTCAGCGCGTGCAAGCGCGTCCATGGCAATACGTAGCGCCCCGTTTCCGGATCGCGGTACTGCGGCTGGTGCATATGCCACAACAAAACTAGGTTGATCTTATTCATCGCCCGCACCGCGTCCGTCGGCAGTCTTGCACCATGCTACACTGAGCAATCGCCTCATGCGCATCCTGGATCGTTACATCGTTCGCGAAATTTTTCGTCATGCGCTCCTGGGCCTCGTTGTCTTCACGTTCGTCTTTTTTGTTCCCCAGCTTGTCCGCCTTATGGAGCTTCTTGTGCGCCATTCCGGCTCGGGCGGCCAGCTCGTAAAACTCTTTCTTTGTCTGTTCCCGGGTGTACTTACATTTACGGTGCCGATGTCCATTCTAGTCGGTGTCCTGCTCGGCCTCGGCCGGATGTCCGCAGACAGCGAAATTATTGCCCTCACCGCGCTCGGCATAGGCCGCAGGCGTATTTTGCTTCCTGTCGCCGTGCTCGCGTTTTGCGGCGTTCTGGTCACCGCGCTGATGACACTGTGGGCCGGGCCGCTTTCCCTGCGTGCTTTTCGAACCGTCGAAGCCGACCTCATCGCGAACCAGGTTTCTTTTCAGGTTCAGCCTCGCGTTTTCGATGAACGCTTTCCCAAGACGGTGCTGTACGTCAACGACGTTTCCGCGAGCGGTACACAGTGGCACGGCGTCTTTCTTGCGGAAGCCGGGGACGCAAACAGTTCTCAACTGACGCTGGCGGAGAACGCGATTGTAATTGCCGAGCCGCGACTCGGCAAGTTGGAGCTGCACCTTCAGGGTGGCGCGACGCACGAATTCAATCGCCAGGACCCAAACCACTATTCTGTCACGCAATTCGGCCAGAGCGATTTGCCGATCGAAGTTACGGGCTTGCTTCCCTCTAAAGAACGCTCTTTAAGCAATCAGGAACGTTCTTTTTCCCAACTCTTATTCGATAGAGGGCCTGGTTGGCGCGAAGCGCGCGTCGAACTTCATCGTCGCATCGCGTTCCCCTTCGCTTGCATCTTTTTTGCTCTCGTCGCCGTTCCTTTGGGCTCGCAACCGCGCCGTGGCGGCCGCGCGGCCGGCACGCTGCTCGCGGTGCTCCTTATCGCTTCCTATTACCTGCTGTTCGTGTTCGGCGCCGGAATGGCGCGTCAAGGCACGCTGCCCGTTCCCGCTGGAATTTGGATCGCAAATCTCGCACTCGGGGTTCTTGGCCTCGTTCTCTTGCCGCGCATGGAGCAGTTGCGCAGCGATCAGTTCTGGCTCGCGAACTTTTCGCGTTGGCGCAGTTGGGTGCGGCTGCTTCGGAGGCGCAAGTCGGCTCGCGCCAGGGAAGTCTCAGTGGCCCGCTCGCAGAACGACTTGCGCGAAAGCGATATTTCCGTTCAACAGAGTAATAGCTTCCCGCGCCTGATGGACCTCTACATTCTGCGCCGCTTTTTATCCTATTTTCTCCTACTTGTCGCAGTCTTCATTTTTCTTTTCGAAACGTTCACGTTCTTCGAATTGCTGGACGATATTGCCCGGCACCGGGTCCCTTTTCTCGTTGTCGTCAGTTATTTTCGTTATCTCGCGCCGTATCTCGCGTACCAGCTCGCTCCTCTCGCGGCTTTGGTGGCTGTGCTGGTGACTCTCGGAGTGATGAGCAAGAACAATGAGATTGTCGCGTGCAAAGCCAGCGGCATTAGTCTCTATCGTCTCGCCGTGCCGCTTTTGCTCGCAGGCCTCAGCCTCGCTGCTGTGATGGTCGTTCTCGACGACACCTACTTGCCCTATGCGAACCAGCGCCAGGATGCGCTTCGCAACCAAATCAAAGGCCGCCCCGCGCAGACCTATACTCGCCCGCAGCGCTGGATTTTCGGAGAAAATTCCAAGATTTACAATTATGACTTGTTCGACCCAACGCAAAATCTTTTCGGCGGCCTCACTGTGATCGAACTCGATCCCGTTTCGTTTCACGCCAAACGCCGCATCTTCGCCAACCGAGCACGCTGGTCCGAGCAGCAGAACGTGTGGATACTGGAAAACGGCTGGATCCGCGACTTCTCCGATGGCACTGTGGCCAACTACCAGCCGTTCGGCGCCACTGCGTTGCCGGAATTGAAGGAGCCACCTGCCTATTTCAATCGTCAGGTGCTGCAAGCGTTCCAGATGAGCTGGGATGATCTGCGTCTGTACATTGACGGCTTGCAACGGGCGGGATTCGATGTATCCGCGCTTCGCGTTCAATGGCACAAGAAGCTTGCTTATCCGCTAATCGCGCCTGTCAGCATGCTCCTTGCGATTCCCTTCGCGCTATTGGTTGGAATGCGTGGCGCGTTAGGTGGCGTCGCACTCGGTGTCGGCATTGCCATAACGTATTGGGCCGCAGCCGCGTTGCTCGAAGCCATGGGCGGCGTCGGGCAACTGCCGCCGCTGCTAGCCGGCTGGTCTCCTGACCTAATTTTCTTTTTCTTCGGTATGTACTTTTTCTTCAGAATGCCGACTTAGCTTGGGCTACCGTCTAGTTTTTCTTACCTTGCTCCAATTTCCAGAGAATTTTGTGAACCATCCCTAGCAACACTTCTGCATCCGCTTCTTCCAGAGTCAGCCTTCTCACCAAACGCCGCAGCTTTTCTCCCGCCAATTGCCCTGTTTTTGGATTGACATATTCGCTTTCGCGCAAGGCTGCCAGCAACGTTTCGGTGATGCGCTCCACGGTCCCCAGAGTCGCCAACTTCTGCTTTTCGGTGGCCGCGTTATCGCGCTTTGGGGCACGAATGAATTCATAGAGGCAGATAGCCACCGCCTGGCCTAGATTCATGGATTGATGGTCTTCTCGAGTGGGAATGTGCAGAACCCAGTGGCAGTGGCTCAGCGTCTCGTTCGAAAGCCCCCACTTTTCGGAACCAAAGAGAACCGCGACGGGAGACTTCTGTAGCTTGCCGCGAATCGAAATCGCCCCTTTTTCTAGAATCTTCAGCGGTTGCTGCAATTGCCGATGGCGAACCGCCGTAGTGCCGACGACCATTGCGCAATCGGCAATCGCTTCCGCAACGGATCCGAATTCCTTGGCATTCACCAGCACGGGCGAAGCACCCACCGCCGACCGGGCGTCCCTAAACGCCACCTCGTACGGATTCACTACTCGTAGTTCGGAGAATCCAAAGTTGCTCATGGCGCGCGCCACCGCCCCAATGTTCAGCGGGTTCCTCGGCGCGACGAGCACCACGCGAAGCGATTCGAGTGCACGCGCATTTGGCATCCTGAAGAATCACCTCAACAAAAACAAAAGCCGCCGAAAAGCAAACACTTACTTTGATTGTCTGCTCGCCGACGGCCTTCAAGTTTTACTTCAATTACCGGACTTCGCGCAAAACTTCACTACTTCTTTTTCTTTTTCGCCGCCTGCTTCTCTTCAACCACTACTTGAGCTGCCGCCAGCCGTGAAATCGGCACGCGGAACGGCGAAGCGCTTACGTAGTCCATTCCGATCTGATGGCAGAATTTGACGCTGTCTGCATCACCGCCATGCTCGCCGCAGATGCCGACCTTCAGCTTGTTGCGTGTGCTGCGCCCTTTTTCAATGCCCCAGCGCATCAGCATGCCAACGCCCTTTGTGTCCAGAGATTGGAACGGGTCTGCCGCAAATACGCCCGCCTTTTTCTCGTCCACGTAGTCCGGCAGGAACCTTCCTGCGTCGTCGCGCGAAAGCCCCATCGTTGTCTGCGTGAGGTCGTTTGTGCCGAAGGAGAAGAATTCGGCGACTTCCGCTATTTCATTTGCAAGCAGCGCTGCGCGCGGAAGCTCGATCATCGTGCCGACGAGATATTCAAGCTTTACACCGGCTTTCTTGATCAGATCATCTGCAACACGCCGAGTCGCCTGCTCCAGAATCCACAACTCCTTTTTGTCCAAAACGAGCGGAATCATGATCTCAGGTAACACTTTAACTTTGTTTTTTTGACACTCGATCGCGGCCTCGATGATGGCTCGCACTTGCATTTCGAGAATTTCAGGATAAGTAATCGCCAATCGGCATCCGCGATGACCAAGCATCGGATTCGCCTCGTGCAATTGCTCCACACGACGGGCTACCTTCTCCACAGCAAGGCCAAGATCTTTGGCCAGCTCCTCCTGCTTTGCCCGTTCGTGCGGCACAAACTCGTGCAGTGGCGGGTCAATCAAGCGAATCGTCACTGGCAAGCCGTCCATCGCCCTGAAAATTCCGATGAAATCTCTGCGCTGGAATGGAAGCAGCTTGTCCAGAGCCTTTACGCGAGCTTCCCGCGTTTCCGCCAGAATCATCTCCTGAATCGCGCGCTGGCGTTCTTGTCCCTTCTCGGGATGTTCGAAGTCAGTAAAGAACATGTGCTCCGTACGGCACAGCCCGATGCCTTCTGCACCCATTTCGCGGGCTTTTCGCGAGTCCTGCGGAGTATCAGCGTTTGTGCGCACACGCAACTTGCGGGTTTCGTCCACCCATTTCATGAGCGTCGTGAAGGCCTTAGGCAATTCGGGAGTGACCAGCGGCTGCGCACCGGTATAGGCAACACCCTCGCCGCCATCCAGAGTCACCCACTCGCCTTCCTTCACGGTCTTGCCGCCGGCACTCATCGTCTTCGATTTGTAGTCAATGCTCACTTTTTCAGCGCCGACAATGCAGCACTTGCCCCATCCGCGCGCCACAACCGCCGCATGACTGGTCTTTCCGCCGGTTGCGGTTAAGATGCCTTGCGCTACCGCCATGCCGCCCACGTCTTCGGGGCTCGTTTCGCGGCGAACGAGAATCACTTTCTCGCCTTTCTCTGCCCAAGCTTCCGCGTCTGCTGCGGTGAAGACGACTTTGCCAACCGCTGCGCCGGGAACTGCATTGATGCCCGTTGCGAAGATCGTGGACTCCAGCGACTTCTTGTCTACCTTCGCGTCAATCACGGGATAGAACAACCGATCAATATCTTCCGGCTTGATACGCAGCAGAGCGTCCTGTTTCGTAATCAGTTTCTCGTTGGCCATGTCCACGGCCATGCGAAAAGCAGCAGATGGTGTTCGCTTTCCCGTTCGCGTCTGCAGCATGTAGAGCTTGCCGTCTTCGACCGTGAACTCCATGTCCTGCATATCGCGATAATGCTTCTCAAGTTTTACTCGAACTTTTTCGAGCTGCACATAAACTTTCGGCAGCAGCTTGGCCATCTCTCGCAGAGGCATAGGCGTGCGAATTCCCGCCACAACATCTTCGCCCTGTGCGTTGACCAAGTAGTCTCCGTAGAATTCCTTCTCGCCGGAGCTCGGGTTCCGAGTAAAACAAACGCCTGTGCCGGAATTTTCTCCCGTGTTGCCGAACACCATCTGTACCACGTTCACGGCCGTACCGAGCAGGCCGGTAATCTTCTCCACGCGCCGGTACGTCACCGCCTTCTCCGCCATCCAGGAACCGAACACCGCGCCGATCGCGCCCCAGAGCTGCTCCATCGGATCGTCTGGAAACGCATTGCCGGTCTTTTGCTTGAAGATTTCTTTGTATTCCGCCACTAATTCCTTCCAGCCACTCGCGGGAACCGCCGTATCTTCCTTCACGCCCCGGCGCTTCTTCATGTCTGCAAGGCGATGTTCAAGGTCTTCTTTCGACATTCCCATCACGACAGTGGAATACATCTGCACAAACCGTCGGTACGCGTCGTACGCAAACCGTTCATTCTTCGTTGTCGCAGCAAGACCCGAAACGCTCTTGTCGTTCAGGCCTAGGTTCAAGATTGTTTCCATCATGCCGGGCATGGACCGCGCCGAGCCGGACCGCACACTGACCAGAAGAGGATTCTTCGGATCCCCAAGTTTTTTCTTCGTTACGCGTTCGAGCTTCGCCACGTTATCCGCTACTTGCTTTTTTAACTCTGATGGGAACTTCTTGTCATGGCCGTAGTAGTAGGCGCACGCTTCCGTCGAAATTGTGAACCCTCCGGGCACGGGCAAACCGATCCTCGTCATCTCCGCGAGCCCCGCGCCTTTCCCGCCAAGGACTTCGCGCCAAGTGCCATCGCCCTCCGCTTTACCTGCACCAAAAAAATAGACCCATTTCTTCACAGTTCGCCTCTCATGCGTTTTGGAGTGTGGTACGTGAACCTAGAAACCGAATGGACAGAAAAAGTGCCCTGGAAAGATAGTTGAACCGCGAGTCGGTGTGCCGACTTACATGGCAAACAATCAAGAACCCATATCTAAAGTAGTACTTCATATTCTTAATTCTTATTTTCTCCGGCCATTTCAGAGAAATCTGCAATTGTCGAAAACTCTCGGGACAGTTCACTCAACAATGCCAGCCGGTTCTTCCGTACTGCCTCGTCCTCGGCCATCACCATTACCTGTTCAAAGAAGCGGTCCACGTCCGGCCGCAGCGCCGCAATTGCATCGAGTGCTTCTTTGTAATGTCCAGCTCGCTTGTGTTCTTCCACTTTCGGTGCCGCCTTGCGCATCGCGGAAAATAAGGCTCGTTCCGCCTCGCCTTCAAAGAGGTCGGTTTGGATGTGGGCACCATCCAACTGTGGCCCGGCCTTCTCCAAGATCTTTCGAATGCGCTTGAAGGAAACTGTCAGAGGTTCGAAGTTCTTAGACTTGCGAATTGCCCGCAACGCCTCCAGACGTTTCCGCGCATCCACCAGATCATCGGCCTCCGCGCGAAACACCGCATTGACCTCGTCGTATCCGAATCCGTCTTTTTCGCGGAAGACGTAGCGGGCCCGGTCGCGCAAGAATTCCAGAATCTGTGTCTCTTGCTCCGGCGTTACGCCCTTCTTTGGAGGATGCGTCAGCAGTACCTTCAGCGCCTGGCTGACCGCCAAGGAAAGCGAAATGGGCAGCTTCTTCTCCAGTACAATTTTGACAATTCCGAGTGCGGCCCTGCGCAACGCGAAGGGATCGCTCGAACCGCTCGGGATTACGCCCACGGCGAAACATCCCACAACGGAATCCAGTTTGTCTGCGATCGCTACGGCGCATCCGGTCACATTGCGCGGAAGGGGATCATCGAGTCCCACAGGCCGGTAGTGATCGTAAATCGCGTCGGCTACTTCTTCCGCCTCTCCCTGCGCCTTCGCGTAGAGTCCGCCCACGATGCCCTGCAATTCCGTAAACTCACGAACCATCTCCGTGGCCAGATCGCACTTCGCCAGTTCCGCTGCACGATCCGCTTCCGCGACGTGTGCTTGAACAATCCCGAGGTTGAACCACTGCTCGGCCAGCCACCGAGCGATGGCGCGTACCCTTTCGACCTTGTCGCGGTAGCTGCCGAGCCGCGATTCAAAGGTCACGCGCTCAAGCTTCGGGAGATAGTCGGCCAGCCGACATTTCTGGTCGGACTGCCAAAAGAATTGCGCATCCGCAAAACGCGCTCGTAGTACCTTTTCGTGTCCGTTACGCGTCAGGCCCTTCGGGTCTTTGTCGAGATTGATCACCGCCAGAAAATTCGGTGCCAGTTCCCCGCCGCGCTTCTCCACGGCAAAATACTTTTGGTGCCCGCGCATCACCGTGACCAAAATCTCGTCCGGCAGTTCCAAGAAAGCAGGATCAAATTTCCCTTCAATCACAGTCGGATATTCGTTCAAGTAACTCACGAGCTTTAGTAGCTCCGCATCTTCGTGAATTTTGTAGCTGCTTTTTTTCGCCAGCGCCGCAAGTTCCCTCTCCACCTTTTCCCGCCGCGCGGTGGCGCGCACGATCACACCATTTGTCCGCAGCTTCTTCTCGTAGTCGGCAAAATCCTTTACACGAATCTTGGATGCGCCCAAAAACCGGTGCCCCGCCGTCTCCATGCCGCCCGTCAAACCTGCGAACGAAAATTTCAGCGGATTGCCATCGAAGATCCCGACGAGCCACCGAACGGGCCGAATGAACCGCGCACCGGCGAGACCGGTCCACGTCATGGTCTTGGGCCAGTAGAGGTCGTGCATGACGCGCGGTAAAATCTCGCAAAGAATCTGCTCGGCCGTCCGGCCGCGTTTCGTTTGCTTCGCTGCCAAGTATTCGCCCTTTGGCGTTTGGACGAAATGGACATCGTGCAGTGCGATGCCCTGCTTCTCGGCAAAGCTTACGGCAGCGCGAGTCGGCGCGCCGACGGAATCGTACGCTACCGACTTCGGCGGCCCGGTCACTTCACTGACTACATCCGCCTGCTTGACTCGAATTCCTCGCGCCCAACCAACCAACCGTCTGGGCGCGCTGAAGGTCTCAACCGTCACACCATCCGCCAGATTCTCAGCCGTCAGCAATTTCTCGATACCGGACTTCAGCTCCTCCTCGGCGCGCGGCAGCATTCCTGCGGGAATTTCCTCGCAGCCAATTTCCAATAACAATTCCGCACGGCGCTCTTCGGGCTTCGCTGTCTGGAGCTTCTTCACCGGCCGCTTCATGCGCGCACCACCGCTTCTTTCACACCGCCTATCTGTGCCAGATACGCTTGCGCCGTTCGGCAGGCCAGTGCTCGCACGCGAGCCATTAGTGCCGCGCGTTCCGTCGTTGATATCACTCCCCTTGCGTCCAATAGGTTGAAAATGTGAGAGCACTTCAGGCAGTGGTCATACGCCGCGAGCAACGGGTAGCGCACACGTTCTTTGGCTTGCGCCTTTGGCCAGCCGTCCAGTAATTCCTTCGCTTGCTTCTCATGCAGATCGAATTCGGATCGGATGGCCTTCGCATCGCTGCGATTGAAGCTGTACTCGGAGAACTGCTGCTCTTCCGCCAGTCGAATGTCGCCATACGACTTGTCTTCCGACCAACGTAAGTCATACACGCTCTCAACTCCCTGGAGAAAAGCGCATATGCGCTCGAGGCCATACGTCAGCTCAACCGAAATTGGATCGAGGTCCACTCCGCCGCTCTGCTGAAAGTAGGTGAACTGCGTGATCTCCAGCCCATCAAGCAGTACCTGCCAGCCAATTCCCCACGCGCCGAGGGTCGGCGACTCCCAATTATCCTCTTCGAACCGAATGTCGTGCTCTTTCAAATTCAAACCAATGGCAGCGAGGCTCTTTAAATAAATATCCTGAACATCCGCAGGCGAAGGTTTCAGGATGACCTGAAACTGCGAGTGCTTGTAAAGCCGGTTCGGATTCTCGCCATAGCGGCCGTCGGCGGGCCGACGGCTCGGTTGCACATACGCCACGCGGTACGCGCTAGGCCCGAGCACGCGCAAGAACGTTTCCGGATGCATCGTGCCCGCGCCCACTTCCGTGTCATACGGTTGCTGCAACACGCAACCCTGCTTCACCCAAAAATGCGAAAGGCTCAGAATCAAATCCTGAAACGATAGCCCCTGTTTTTTATCTTCAAGTTTTACTTTAGATTTCATTCGTCTCCAACATTTCGCGCGTGAACAACTTGCGTTCTGTGTTCAACTCAATCCAATTGAAGAGAGTCTCTCGAAACTCCCGCAGCGGCGTTTCCTGCGCAGGCGCAATCGAAATCTCTTCCAGCTTGGCGGCGAATCTTCCGCCAAACTCCCGGCCCTCTCGCGAGATCGGCTTCATCCCCGGTTTGCGGCAGCCCTCGCAGTGCAATCCGTCGAACAGCGCCGATTGAAATGCGGGCCCCTCGCCGAACTGCTTTCCGCAACTCGCGCAACGATCAAGTGGCGGCATCCATCCGCCGAGCTTCACGGTCCAGAACGCAAAGTACGCCAGCGGCAACTTCCAGTCGCTGCGGCGCTCGATCTCCCGCGCCGTTAGGAGCAGCAGCCGGAACATCGGCTCCGCCACTTCCTGCTCCGGCAGCACGCGCTCGGAAATCTCACTGACCACCGCCAGCCCCGTGCTCAGCCCATAGTCTGCTTGCGCTTTGTGGAATGACTCCAGCAACTCGCACTGCTGAATTCGCACCAGATCACGCGTCTCTTTTTCTACGTACCATATCTGCACGTGGGACAGCAATTCTAGCGACGATCCGTAGCGGTTCTTCAGCCGCCGCGCGCCTCCGGCCACTCCTCGAATTCGGCCAGACGTTCGCCCGAAGAAACTGACCAGGCGATCCGCCTCGCCCAGCGGGAATGTCTTCAGAATGATGGCTTCCGTTTCCCGGGCGGGCATGTGCTGTCGGCGTGCCGACTTGACTCGCCATTCACACGCTACACGTTTCATCTTACGCGTAAATGCGAACCAGAATTCTTACCATACGCGCGAGCCTCGCGCAATGTTTGCGCGTGGTTTCGCGGAAAAATTCTGCCAGAAATTCATGAAATGCACGGAGACTTTTGCCCGGCGCATAGATTCCGGATTCTGTTAACTAGCGATTTCACGCTGCAAAGATTATCGGACACTCAATTCTGCTTGCATCCCTTCCCTTTTTCGCTAACCTGCCAAAGACCGATCCGCCGACATGTTCATCCCTCTCAAGGACGAAAACCCGACTCGCACCATCCCGTTCATCAATTACGCTCTGATCCTCACCAACGTTTTCGTCTTCCTTTACGAGCTTACGCTGACTCATCGTGCGCAGGCAGTGCTGGCGACCGTCTATGGCACCGTCCCCGCCCGCTTCACTTATCTTGCCTTCGGGCAGGGCCATGTCGAGGCCGCCCTCATCCCTCTTTTCACGAGCATGTTCCTTCACGCCGGCATTGCCCACCTGCTCGGTAACATGCTTTTCCTTTGGATCTTTGGGGACAACGTAGAAGACTTCTTTGGCCACATCGGCTACCTGGCGTTCTACCTCTTTTGCGGCATCGCCTCGGGACTCATCCACATTCTTTTTAACTTTAACTCGAATCTTCCCGCCGTCGGAGCGAGTGGCGCTATTTCCGGCGTGATGGGCGCCTATATCCTCTTATACCCACGGTCAAGGATTCTCACTCTGGTCCTGGTTTTCCTAGTCCCGCTGCCCGCCTTTATCATTCTCGGCTACTGGTTCTTGCTTCAGTTCTTCGCGGGCATCAGTTCGGTTGGCGCTGCTGCCACCGGAGGAGTTGCTTGGTGGGCACACATCGGTGGATTCCTGACCGGACTGCTCATCACTTTAATTATCAAAAAGAGGTAAGCCCGCTATTTACACAATTGAAGTATTACTTGAAGAAGGCTGCTCGTTATTTCGAAACTTTTTCCGCTAGCCAATCGCCTACTTCTGTAGTCTTGCGTTTTCCGCCCAAATCCGGCGTGACGAAATTCTCATGAAGGGCTGCGCGCGTTGCGGTTCGCAGTGAATCCGCCTCTGCCCGCCAGCCCAAAAACTCCAGCATCATCGCAGATGTCAAAGCCGCACCGAGGGGATTTGCAATTCCCTTGCCCGCGATGTTCGGTGCCGAGCCGTGCACCGGCTCAAACAGCGATGTCTTTCCAGGATGAATGTTCCCCGACGGGGCCAGACCGAGACCACCTGCCAGCTGCGCGCTAAGATCGCTAATGATGTCCCCAAATAGATTACACGTCACAATCACGTCGAATTGCCGCGGGTCTCGCACGACCTCCATCGCGAGCGTATCAATATAAAGGTGACGCGATTCGATCTCAGCGTATTCCTGCCGCACTTCCTTAAAGACGCGTTGCCACAGGTCGTGTGCAAAGGTCATCGCGTTGGACTTGTCGCTCATGCACACGCGCTTCAGCTTACGCTGCCGCGCGTACTCGAACGCGTGCCGGATGATCCGCTCCACGCCTTTGCGTGAATTCACGTCTTCCTGCACGGCAATCTCGTCGCCCGTACCCTTCTTGAAGAAACCGCCTACTCCCACATATAAGCCTTCGGTGTTCTCGCGGAACACCATGAACTTCACATCAGCTTCAGTCCGGCCGCGCAAAGGCGTCAGCCGTTCGTGCAACAATTCCACCGGCCGCGCATTCACGTAGAGATCCAGCTTGAATCGGAGCCCCAGCAAAATATCCGCCGCATGCTGATTCGAAGGCACGCGCGGATCGCCCAAGGCGCCGAACAAAATCGCGTCAAATTCATCCCGCAGCATTTCTACTGCGCCCTCCGGCAGCGAAACGCCTTCGCGCAAATACTTATCTGCTCCCCAGTCGAATTCCACAAACTCGATTGGTCGGCGCGCAGACATTAGCGCCGCGCGAATTACTTTCACAGCTTCCGGGGTAACTTCTTTGCCGATGCCGTCGCCCGGAATCACCGCAATCCTCGCGGTCGGCCCACCATTTCTCTTTGGAATCCCTGCCAACGCGTTCTCCCTATTCCCCGAGAACTTCTTTCCTTGCGGTCAGCGCCTCGATTCGATTCAGCCGCGGCTCGTATCCAATTCCGGGTCCGGTGGGAACAGTAATTGTTCCGCGCGAGGAGACTACCACCTCCGGCTCGATGATGTCCTCAGTCCAATACCGCTTGCTCGCCGCCACATCTCCCGGCAGCGTAAAATTAGGCAGCGTCGAAAGCGCAATGTTATGCGCGCGTCCAATCCCCGATTCCAACATTCCGCCGCACCAGACCGGCACGCCACTCTCCTGGCAAAGATCGTGAATCCGGCGCGCCACGGTATGCCCGCCGACACGTCCCATCTTGATGTTGATGATTCGGCAGGCACCCAGTGCGATAGCCGCTTTCGCCTGCTTGTCCGTGTGGATACACTCGTCCAGGCAAATTGGCGTCTCCAGTTTCTTCTGAAGTTCCACGTGTCCGTACAAATCATCCCAGCCGAGTGGCTGCTCCATCATCATCAAGTAGAAACTCTCAAGTTCTTTCAGCAGCGGCCACTCCTCCGCGCGATACGCCGAGTTTGCATCCACCATTAATTTGATATTTGGAAACTCTTTCCGCAAGCGTCGCACGGGTTCAACATCAATTCCCGGCTTAATCTTTATCTTTATGCGCTGATAACCTGTCTCAAGTTCCACTTTAACTGCACGAACCAGCTCCTCAAGTGATGCTTTAATGCCGATCGACACGCCACTCGCAATTTCTTGCCGCTGGCCTCCGAGCAACTTCCATAACGGCACTCCTTTTTGCTTTGCCTCGGCATCCCATATGGCAGATTCAAGTGCCGCCTTTGCCATGTTGTGACCGCGGACCCATTCAAGCATTCCCCAAACTTCCGAGGCAGAAGCAAACTCCTTCCCCTTCAGCAAGGGCCAGATGAAATCGCGCAGGATATGCCACGCCGTCTCCGTCGTCTCCGGACTGTACGACGGCGTTTCTCCCGCAACACACTCGCCCCAGCCGGTCGCACCGTCAACATTTGCCTCGACCAGTATGATTCGGCGCACGTCTGTCAGATCCATGCTCGTTTCGAACGGCGTCACCAGCGGCATGCGCAATTCCCGTAGTGTGCATCCCTTCAGTCGCATCCTTGCTCCACTAGAAATCACTCCAAGGCGCCATTACGTACGCCGCCCCATGACTGCCCGCTTTCAGTCCCACTGCAGCGTATCCGCGCCCGAACCACTTGCTAAATTCGCTTCGCAATTTCTCTTGCACATCCTGCAAACGGTCGAGCTCTTCCGCTTCCCTTCGTTCCAGGTCCGCTGGCAGCGTGATGTATGCCGCTTCTATCGCCGGTTCAACGTGCCCTTGGGCCACTGCCGCGATCACGCGAGGAGAATCGAGCGCCCATTCCGCCACGAGCCGGTCCGTTGCCAGCCCCCGGTGCAGGGGGCTTGTGGTCACGCCGTAAAGATTCGGCAGGTACCGGCGGCAAATCGCGCCCAATCGGTTCAGATTGAAATGCGCATTGCGTGCTTCCAGCGGATCGAAGGTCCACTCAATCAAGCGAATATCGCGGCTCAGCGCCTCTTCTCTCTGAAAAAGCTTGAGGAACCGCCCCACGCCGCGATCCCGGTATTTCGCTTGGACACCGGTCATGTGCGAATGCAGGTATGGCGCGCCGTTTCGCACTCCGGCGAGCGCCAATGTATATCCCACCAATCGCTCCCCGTCGAAAGCACCGAGTACTTGCCCGCCGGTGTGTGCGGCCACAATGAACAGTGTCGCCGGCTCTATTTCGAGGTCGTCTTCTCCCCAGACTTCGCGCTGCAACGCAACGCATTCGTGGAACTCCTGTATCGTTTCGCACTTGCGAACGGCGATCCCATCACTCATCTCGCCGCACCCGTGCTTTGTCGGCTCTCGGTTTTCTTTGCGCGTTCCCAGAGCGTCTCCATTTCCGCTCGCGGTACGTCTGCCAATTCTTTGCCGCCCTCTCGCGCCATGCGTTCCATATCCCGAAAACGCGCAGCGAACTTTGCGTTCGCCTTTTTCAACGCGATCTCCGGGTCTACATGCAGAAACCGCGCCAGGTTCACCGCGGCGAAAAGCAAATCTCCGGTCTCCTCTTCAATCCGGCCCGCGTCCGCGCCTGCAACCTCCTTCTTCAGTTCGCCGGTTTCCTCTGCCAGCTTCTCAAGCACTCCGTCCGCGCAATCCCAGTCAAACCCAATCCGCGACGCTCGCCTCGTTAACTGGAAACCTTCCATCGTGCCCGGCAACGCGTGCGAAACTCCGTCGAGCAACGAGGCCGGCTTTGCAATCTCTGCAGCGCCCTTGGCTTTGCGCTCTTCCGCTTTTATCCTTTCCCAATTCTTGAGTACCGCCTTCGCGTCTTTCGCACGCTTTTCGCCAAAGACATGCGGATGCCGTCGCACCATCTTTTCGTGAATTCCTTCGATCACGCCGGCCACATCAAACCGCCCCTGGTCTCTTGCAATTTCCGCGTGAAACACAACCTGCAAAAGCAAATCCCCCAGTTCTTCCGCGAATTTGACGTCGTCTCCACTCTCCAGCGCTTCCAGCACTTCGTACGCTTCCTCAATCAAGTACGTCCGCAGCGTCATGTGCGTCTGTTCACGATCCCATGGGCACCCATCCGGCGCGCGCAGTTTTGCCTGCAAGATAACCAGCTTTTCAAACCACTTGCCGGCCGCGTCGGCCTTCATTTTGCGCCGAGCCGCCTGCTTCTTTGGCGCTCTCTTCCCCGATTTTTTCGCTTTCTTCATGTCTCTCCGGAAAATTCCGCCCAAAACAAAAACATAACTCTAAGGTGCAGCCCCTCGTTTGACAAGCAGCCGCTCCCCAACCTTCCACCCAACCCATGCTAAAATACTCTCTTATTGAACTAAGTGAGGGCGTACCTTGTCAGACCGCAAATTAGAAGATTCCTTCCGCGTCATAGACCGCCGCCTTTTCACGGAAGAAGGCGAATTGCGTAAGGAAATCGCCGAAGAAGAAGCGCGGGAAGCTGTGAAAGAAGCCGAAGTCGCAAAGAAGGAAGTCGCAAAAGAAGCCTCCCCTTCCGCAGCCGCTCCACAAGATGATGTGCCTGCAGTCGACCCGCCCAAGCGTTCCGCAGCCTTCGAAAATCTGATTCGCATGCTGGGCAGCAACGCCGCCATGGTTCTTGGCGCTTACGCCGACCCGCGCACGGGCCAGCCCATGATTGATCCGGATGCCGCGCGCGAGTTGATTGACATGCTCGACGCGCTTCACGAAAAGACTAAAGGCAATCTCGCGCCCGAAGAAGACAGCATTTTGCTGGACTTGCTTGGCAAACTGAAGCTGACGTATCTCGAAGTCAATCAGGCTCTCGCCGCGCAAGCAACCCAGGCGAAAGCCAAGACCCGCTGAGTCCACTGCCCGCGGATCTTCTTAACATTTTTGGACATGGCAGCAAGCCGCCTCAAACTCACCGTTCTCGGTTCCGGCACCTCCATGGGCGTGCCATCCCTCGGATGCCATTGCCGCGTCTGCACGTCCGCCGACCCGCGTGACAATCGCCTGCGCCCTTCCCTGCTTCTCTCGCGCAATGGTCAGAACGTCGTCGTTGATACCACTCCCGATTTTCGCCAGCAGGCCCTGCGCGCCGGCATGCAGCGGCTTGACGCCGTCCTCCTCACGCACGCACACGCGGACCACATCTTCGGCTTCGACGACATCCGCCCGTTCAATTTACGACAGAAATCCGTGCTGCCGGTGTACGCCAACAAGGAAACGTTTGAAGTGCTGCGCAGCTCTTTCGCCTATGTCTTCGATGGCAAACCAAAAGTAAGCTCGGTTCCGATGGTGAGTTTGCACACGCTTACCGGCCCGGTTGAGCTTCTCGGTACAATGATTACGCCAATCCCCCTGATTCACGGTGACATCAACGTGCTGGGCTTCCGTTTTGGCTCCGGCGCGTATCTGACGGACTTCAGCTCGGTGCCTGAATCTTCATTTCCTTTGCTGCAAGGTCTCGACGAACTGATTGTGGATGCGCTCCGCGATACGCCGCACCCCATGCATCAAACCGTGGAACAAGCGCTTGGTCTGATTGATCGTTTAAAACCACGCCGCGCCTGGTTCACGCACATCGCCCACGAGCTTCCCCACGCGGAAACCAACGAACGCCTTCTCACGCTTGGTTATCCCCATGTGGAACTCAGCTACGACGGCCTCGAACTCGAGGTTCATGTGGAAGACGCTAGCGGAATTTCTGCGGCAGGGGCCCAAACATCCGCGCATCACACAGCGCTTCAAGTATTTTCTTCACCGGCCGCGTGGCACGCGCACTATGCTCCGCAGCAGCGCGGCGGTGTCCTCGCAATCGGCAATTTTGATGGCATTCACCTAGGCCATCAGGAAATCCTGCGCGATGCCGTCCAGCGCGCCACAAATTCCGGAGATGTCGCAACCGCTTTGACGTTCGAACCTGCTCCCTTGAAGGTTCTGCGCCCGGAAATTGCACCCAAGCGCCTCTCCACAAACGAGCAGCGCCTCGACTGGTTTCGCGTCGTCGGACTCGAATCTGCCGTCGTCCAGCCGTTCACGCTCGAACTCTCGCACCTCACACCCCAAGAATTCGTCGAACAAATCCTCGTTAGGCATCTGCGAGTCCGCGCAATCCTGGTAGGGGAGAATTTTCGCTTCGGTCACAAGCAAGCTGGCGATACCGCGCTTCTTAGCGAGCTCGGCCTACGTCACGGTTTCGAAGTCATCGTCATTCCGCCGGTGATTTATCACGACGAAATCGTCAGTAGCACGGTCATTCGCCGCGAAATCGCTGAAGGGGACGTCAGCCACGCCGGGAGGTTGTTGGGCCGTCCCTTCGTACTTACAGGCAAAGTTATGTCCGGAACAGGCACGGGTCGGCGCTTCACAGTTCCGACTCTAAATCTTGTTCCGGAACAAGAACTTCTTCCAGCAAATGGCATATACATCACGCGAACTCTGCTGGAAGGCGAATCGAAAAGCCGCCGCTCCGTCACGAACATCGGCATGCGGCCCACATTCAACGGCTCGGCGCTAACCCTGGAAACACATCTGCTGGATGCCCCTGCGGAATTTGAGGCAAAGCGAATTGAGATTCGTTTTTGGAGGCGGCTGCGGAACGAAAAGAAATTCGCCGGCGCCGAAGAACTAAAGACTCAAATCGCGCGCGACATTGCTGCCGCCCACCAGTTTTTCGCCCGTCTGCGGCGGTTCCGCTCGCTTCGCTTGGGCTCCCAGGCTATCCCTGCTTCACCCGGTGTTACATAGATCGGATGTCCCAACTGGTCCCGGGTTCTGTCTGGCTTGGCGATGCGGGCGATGCGGAAGTGTCTGAATCTGGGAAACAGTGCTCCAAACCCCGCACGAATGCCGGGCTAAGCACCGCAGTAAGTAGGAGTGAAGCGACAAAAATCAGCACGTGACGGCGCGATGGGGGTACTTCAAAGTGTGGTTCCATTCGGAGTTAGACACCGGGACAAAATAGAAGTTTCCGGCCTGTGACGGCGATTACGACCCGCCCTTACCCAAGCACTCCTGGCAATAGCCGCCCACTTCCGTTCGGGATACCGTTACCTTCATCTTGAAATCTCGCTCTATCTGCCCCTTGAGTTGTTCGTACAAGCGGCTCTCAAACTCGCGCACCTTGCCGCACTTCAAACATGCCACATGGATGTGATCCCGCGGCCCATGCGTTTCGTAATAATGCCGGTCGCCGCGCAAATGCAGCAAATCCAGTTCATCAATCAACCCGTGTTTTTTTAGGAGTTCAATTGTGCGGTAAACGGTCACTAGGTGGACGCCAGAATCAATTTTCTGTGCGCGCTCGAGAATCTGATCCACATCCAGGTGTTGCTCCGCGTCGTCCATCACACGCAGAATCACGCGTCTCTGCCGGGTGAGCCGGATTCCACGCTCCCTCAAACTCTTGACGAGCGGCCCGGTTGTCTCCGCGGAGTTTATTCTTTCTGTTGTCGAAGCCCGGTGTGCTGGACTTGCTGCCATGTCCGCCCCTCGACGGCACTCTACGTCCCTGCTGAATCAGGTGTGGGTCGGCAAGAGGTGCCGCACGTCATTGTACATAACGAATGCGAAGAGCAGCAAAAGAAACACGAATCCAACCTGAATGAACCGTTCCTTGAACGCCAGGCTCAGGTCGCGGCGCCGCAATCCTTCGATAGAGAGCAGCAAGATGTGTCCGCCGTCCAGAATCGGAATCGGCAAAAGATTCAAAATGCCGAGGTTCAAGCTGATCATCGCCATCAACTCTATCGTATCAACCGGACCGTTCTGCACAGCCTGCCCTGCGCGGACGGCAATGCCAACAAATCCCTGCAGTTGCCGCACAGACAATTTCCCAGTGAACAACTTGCCGAGAACTCCCAGCAATTTTGCCGTTGCGTCAACAGTCTCTGAAGTTGCGGTCGTAATCGCTGAGCCGACGCTCATGGGCCGAAATAACCAGGCGCCCGCCGGTCCTACGCCAATCTTCGAGACCAACTGCCCCTCTTCGTCTTTTTCCTGGACGGGGTGAATCTCCAGGCTCACCGGTTTCCCATTTCTCAGCACATCCACCTTCAGCGTCGCGCCACCGGATTTCTTGATCAGGTCCACGCACTGCAGCCAGCTGTGGACGGCTGTCCCATTGACGGTCACTATGACATCGTCCTTTTGTAATCCAGCCCGCTTTGCTGGCATTCCACTAGAAAGCTGCCCGACAATCGGCGGTACAGGCGCGTAGCCTAGTAAGGGATCCGAGCTCTTCAGATCTGCACCATTCACCGTGATTTCCCGCTGCGAGTCATTGTGCGAGACGGTCACAGTGAAGCTCGAACTCGGCGGAATCTCGTTCAGCACACTAGCGGCTTTTTTCCAGTCGGGAATCGGCGTTCCGTTGATGGCGACCAACTGATCTCCGTCCGTCACGCCAGATTTCGCTAGCGGCCCCGTGGTGGGTAGCTCGGAGAGAATCACTGGCTTATCACGATAGGCCTCGTAAGGATATCCCTTCACAGCATAAAAACCGCCGAGCAGAATGATCGGCATCACCAAATTCACGGCTGGTCCAGCGAACGAAATCAGCGCGCGTTGCCAGCGCGGCTTGCTCATCACCTCATCTGGAGCGCCAGTCGGCGCTTTTTCGCCGGAATCAATCTCGGATATATCCTGTCCCGCCATGCGCACATACCCGCCTAGCGGAAGGGCGCTAATACGATAGTCGGTCGCTCCGCGCTTCCATCCAAAAAGGCGCGGCCCGAATCCAATCGAAAACACATCCACGCGCACGCCAAAAAAGCGCGCGACGATGAAATGGCCCCACTCATGGACCAAAATCATTACGCCCAGCACCAAGACAATTCCAAGTACCGTATTCATTTACCGTTCGCTCCGTCTTCCCGGCTCACGATGCCGCGTTCGCGGTCGCCGTCAAAGCCTCAACTTCTTCCTTAGCCATTCGACGCGCCTCCCCGTCCGCCGAGAGCACGTCTTCCATCTTCTGCAATTTCAAGCGCGGCATTCGCCCAAGCACTCGTTCCACAACCTCGGGGATTCCCAAGAAAGGCAGCTTCCGCTCCAAAAACGCCGCCACGGCTACTTCGTCCGCAGCATTCAACGCGCAGGGCAACGCGCCGCCCTTTTTCATCGCCTCCCGCGCCAGCTTCAGGCACGGATAGCGCCGCGTAGAAACCGTTTCAAAATCCAGTCGTTTTAATTTCGACCAATTTAGGGCTACCTGGTTTGATGCGATCCGCTCTGGATAGGTTAACGCATATTGGATTGGCATGCGCATGTCCGTTGGACCCAGTTGCGCCAGGATCGAACCATCCAAATACTCCACCATGGAGTGAATCGTGGATTGCGGGTGAATCACCACATCAATCTGGTCTGGCCGCATTCCGAAGAGCCAGCGCGCTTCGATGACCTCGAAGCCTTTGTTCATCATCGTCGCGGAATCAATCGTGATTCGATTCCCCATGCGCCAGTTCGGATGCGCAAGGGCCTGCTCCACGGAAACGCCCTCCAAATCCTTCAGCGGCGCCTTTCGAAATGGCCCGCCCGACGCCGTAAGCACCAGCCGCGTCACTTCTTTGTGTTCGCCCGCGCGCAAACACTGATGCACGGCGTTGTGTTCGCTGTCCACGGGCAGCAGCTCTTTCCCAGCCTTCTGCGCGGCAGCCATCACGAGTTCGCCTGCCGCCACGAGCACTTCTTTGTTCGAAAGCGCGATCGTCCTTCCGAGCTTCACCGCCTCATATGTCGCCTCGAGCCCCACAACTCCAACAGCAGCGGACACAACAATGTCTGCCTTCCCATGCGTCCCCGCCACGAACATACCCTCCCGCCCATAGTGAATCGAAGGAAGCGGCGCAATTCCCTTCTCGCGTAAACGTGCGGTCAGCTCATCTGCTTTCTTGGCGTCGCCAACAGACACAACTTCCGGTTTATGCCGTTCAATCTGTCCGATCATTTCATCCAAATTCGAGCCGGCTGCAAGCGCAACAACGCTAAACCGCCCCGGTAGCGCCTCCACAACCGAAAGGCACTGACGGCCAATCGAACCAGTCGAACCCAATATCGCGAGTTGTTTCACGAACCCGTTCTTCCTCTATGTGCGTTCTGGAGACGCCTGGAATTTACACGCGGGGCGAGCAAAACCAAACCCAATAATACCAGACAACGGGAATCGCCAAAATCAGTGCGTCAATGCGGTCCAACATTCCGCCGTGTCCCGGCAGGATCGAACCGGAATCCTTCACACCCGCGCTTCGTTTGAACGCGGACTCCAGCAAATCGCCCATTTGTCCCGCCACGTTTCCCGTTGCGGCAAGACCGAGTACGAGCGGCGTCGGCACATTGATCCGCGTGGATAGCCACCACCCAAGCAGCAACGCGCCAGCCATGCTCGCGATCGTCCCTTCCCATGTCTTTTTCGGGCTTAGCTTTGGGGCAAGCGGATGTTTCCCTATAGCGCGCCCCACAAAATAGGCGGCGGTATCTCCAATCCAGGTGATGACAAGTGTGAATAGCAAAATCCACGGCCCAACTCGTCCCATTCCGTGGAGCCGAATCGCATAACTCAGCGGCAACGCAACGAAGAGCAATCCACCGGAACTGATTCCCGCCGCGGGCAGCGCCTCAACCAACGGCCGTTTCGTCCAAAGCGTTAAGATCCCAACCCCGATCAGAAAGAAAAAAAACACATCGTCAATGCGCAATCCCGCAAGGAAAACAAACCGAATCGGCCCGGAAAACAATACCGGTTCCCCTGGATCCCTCGGACGCAACACCATTTCGAGCCACTGCACGTAGACAATCCCCAGTGCACACGTCGCTGTCCAGAACCGATATGCCCTGTGCCCAATGGCATCGCCCAGTGCAAAAAACTCAAACAACGACAGCAAAATCACCAGCGCGAGCGCCAGCGCAACCAACGCAGTCGAACCCTTTACAATGAGCGCTACAACGGCCGGTATCAGGACGACAGCAGTCGCCACTCTCTTCCACGTCATGCCCTGTCATTTCCCCTGAAGTATCGCAACTGAAAGTGTGATTCACACTTGCCGCAGAGTCTATTCATCATACTTGCAGAATGAAATCCAAAGGCAGGAATTTCTGATTTTCAAAACTGAAGACTAAATCCTGACCATTTCTAGTTCTTACTCCCCCGCCGCTCGCACAGGCTTGCGCGTCTTACCTTCTCCAATACCGCCATAGCGCCGCTCGCGCTTCTGATAATCCACAAATGCTTCAAGCAGCCGGGCCCGGCTAAAATCCGGCCAGAGCGTTTCCGTCACATAAATCTCTGCATACGCAATCTGCCACAGCAGAAAGTTGCTCACGCGCATCTCGCCACTCGTGCGAACCAACAAGTCCGGGTCCGGCAACCCAGCGGTGTACATTTTCTGCGCGAACTCTTCTTCCGTCACTCGCGCCGCTTCCGGCCGCCTTTCTTCCAGAATCTGATTGACTGCATCTACGATCTCCGCGCGTCCGCCATAGTTCAAGGCCACACACAGCACTGTCCCGGTATTTTTCGCCGTTTCCCGCTCTGCTTCACGGGTATCGCGTTGCACGGCTTCGGGCAAATCATCCGCACGTCCCAAGAATCTCATTCGAATGTTGTTCCTCTGGATGAGTGGCATCTCTTGCCTGAGATATTCCCGCAAGAGTTGCATCAGGAAATCAATCTCGGTCTTTGGCCGCCGCCAGTTTTCCACGGAAAATGCGTACAGCGTCAAGGCTTCAATTTTCAACCGCGCGCAAGTCTCAATCGTCGTCCGTGCCGCTTCGGTTCCTGCTTTGTGGCCTGCAATGCGCGGCAGGTGCCGTCGCTGCGCCCATCGGCCGTTTCCATCCATGATTACGGCCAGGTGCCGCGGCAATTGGCTCAAATCCAGTTTTTCGAACAGGTAAGCTTCTTCGGCGGTAACCGTTCCAAGTGGGTGAGAGGCCGCTACGTGCAGTGTCTTTGATGAGGGAGTGTGTGTCACCGGGAAGGCGCCTTTACCCTTTACGCCACAAAGTTAACACGCCCGCTCGACCCACCGCAACGAATTCCCCAAAGAGTTTCGCGTTTGCTATCGCCCGCGAAGGCCTAATTTGACGGATGGATGAACAAATCGTGAATAGAGGTGTAAGCGACGATGAATGTCAGCACGATCATGGCAATCGTGCAAATCCACGCCACCCAATTGAAACCTTTCGTGTTGACCTGGTCTCCCATCAGGTCCTTCCGATTGACGAGTATCAGCACGAAGATAAGCACCGCCGGCAGAAGAAATCCATTCAGCACCTGCGACCAGAGCAAAATGATGTTCGCAAACTTGCCCAGTACAAGCACGAGAAAGGCGCCGATAAAAATGATCGCGGTATATAACGTGTAAAAAATCTTCGCCTCGCCAAATTTGCGGTCTATGCCAGATTCAAATCCCAGCGCTTCGCACACTACATAGGAAGTCGAAAGCGGCAGAATCGAAGCGGCAAACAGTGAAGCATTCAACAATCCAATCGCGAACAGCAGGCTCGCCCATTTCCCTGCCAGCGGCCGCAACGCGATCGCCGCCGTTCCCGCATTGTCCACGTCCAGAATCCCATTCGCGTGCAGCGTTGAGGCCGTGCACACGATGATGAAGAACACGATCAGCATGCAACTGATGCTCCCCACTAACACGTCGTTTCGCGTTGCAGGATATTGGCGGGGGCCGACGCGCTTCTCGACAACCGCAGCTTGCAGGAAAAAATGCTGCCACGGCGCAATCGTCGTTCCCACAAGACCCGCTAGAATCACCGCGTAGGCCGCGTCAAACCGCGGCACCTGCACGAAAGGCTTGATCGTTGGAACGTATTGCATCAGCTGCGGCGGAAGCAAATGCAGCAGGGCAATCAGCCAATCAGGCTTCGCAAGAAACGCGGAGATTACGTACGCAAAATAGACGACGCACACCGCAAGAAAAATCCGTTCCACAGCTTTGGCCGTTCCTTGTACGACCAAAATCCAAACCACTATCGCGGCGATAGGGACCGAAATGAATCGGCTCACTCCCATCGCCTCCGACGCCCAAAAAACGCCCGTAAATTCGGCCATTACGTTTCCGAGATTTACAACCAGCACCGCGGCCATCAGGAAAAACGTTACGCGAAATCCGAATTCCTCCCGCACCAAATCGGAAAGTCCCTTGCCCGTAAACGCTCCCATGCGCGAACACATTTCCAGAGAAACGTAGAGCGCAATTGTCATCGGAATGAGCGACCACAAAACCGCGTTGCCGTATTTCGCACCTGACTGCGCATATGTGTAAATTCCGCCTGCATCGTTGTCCACGTTCGAAACGATAAGTCCCGGTCCCACTACCGCAAGAAAGAGCAGAATGCGCCGCCGAAAAGGACGAATGGCATCGCGCACACTTTGGACTCTCTCCGTCCAACGCTCGCCCATCGCTTCGAGGCTTTCTCTGCTCCACATGCTGCTGTGTTCCCCTACTTCAGGAGTTTCGAAACTACGTCGTCCACCGTAATTACACCAAGCGGCCGCCTGTCTTCATCCACAACCGTCAGCATTCGTAAGTTGTATTTATCGAACAGCTCGAAAACATCTTTCTCGTCCGCATCCGGTTGTATGCTCAGAAGTGGCTCCATTTTCAGTTCGCCGAGCGGTTGTTCTTGCCCCGCAAGCAGGAGCCGCGCAACCGGCACAGTTCCGGAGAACTGCGCCCCTCCATCCAGAAGCACGATCGTGTCCAACTGATCCAAATTCAAATCCTGCTCTTTCATCCATTCCATCACTTCACCGCGCGCTGATTTGTCCCCGACAAAAACAAAATCAGGGTTCATCATGCCGCCGGCGGTAGCAGGGTCGAATTCAAGCAATTCGCGGACTTCCTCCGCCTCACGCCCGGGCATTTCTTCCAGCAGCTCTTCCGAAGTCTCCTTGGGCAAGTCTCCGAGCAAGTCCGCTGCGGCGTCCGGAGCCATCTCCTCCAAAATATCCGCTGCCTTTTCCGGATCCAACTTTTCCACGATTTGCGTGGTCAATCGCGCGTCTAGTTCAGCCAATACGCCTGCCGCCGTTTCTTCATCCAGCGATGCGATAATTCCCTGCCGTTCCGCGGGAGAGAGGTCTTCCATGATTTCCGCGAGGTCCGCCGGGTGCAGGTCTTCCAGTTTTTCGTGCGTGATGCGGAGCTTCAGACGCCGCAGCGGATCCGGCTCGACCAAATTCACGAATTCCCACCGAATCGTTTTCGCCGGCAGCCTGCTCTGCAAACCACGGATCACTCCTTGAGGCGCGATTCCCTGCAGAAGTCTCCTTACCGCCCCCGGCAGTCCTACATCCACCTGCGTGATGCGCAATTCCACGTTTCCGTTCGCGCGCTGTTCGACCAGGTCCACGTCATTCACGCGCACGACTTTTCGTCCGCTCGTGTCAATAATCTGCTGGTCCAGCAAATCTTTCGTCACCGCAAGCCAGCCTTCATTCGGCTGGTACGCATCCAACGCGCGTTCCGCTACGTTCAGTTCCACTTTC
This sequence comes from Candidatus Sulfotelmatobacter sp., assembly GCA_035567915.1. Classification (GTDB taxonomy): domain Bacteria; phylum Acidobacteriota; class Terriglobia; order Acidiferrales; family UBA7541; genus Acidiferrum. Next base: position 78,368 of record DATMPA010000017.1, read on the forward strand.
CCCGCTTCAATGGCAGCCACTTGATCGTGCCTCGCCACCAGCGGCTGAAAACTCCCTCGCGCCAGCAAAAAGTGTGCCACGCGACTCGGCTGCTCCGCCGGTTCGACAAAAAACTCGCGTACTTTGCCTACGTAGTGGCCTTGCGCGTCGTAGGTCTTTGCCCCCATCAACTCTGTCGCGGTCAACATTGCTCACCTCACTCGTGCCGCATAAAAACAAAAAGCCCGCGCGCCGGAACGCCACGGCCGCGGGCAAGAACCTCATAACAATGGACTTACCGTCAGCCTCGAATGCGCCCTCCCCTGCCTGTTTCGCTGCGCATAGGTCGCGCCGCGAAAATCCTCTCCGCCACTGCACCCGAAATTCCGCTCCCCGGTTTGCGCTCCAATTTCGAACGTCCGGGGCCAGGCTCGTGTTCTAGGGATAACTTCATCGCCGGGACGGCACTCCGTCCGTAGTGATAAGCCGATAAAGACTTTAAGTCAAGAACAGAATCGGGTTTTTGAGAAAAAATCTGCGAGAAACTAAAAATTCTAATCTCTAGTCTTTCTTTCCAAAGACCATATTCTTCGGCGACTCTCCGCGCCGCCGGCATTCATCCAAATACAGCGCCAGGTAGCTTTTCAAAATGTAGTCGTTCTTTGCGTACCCAAGTTTCTGCGCTACCCGATTGATCGCCTCTGCAGGGCCTTCCAGTTCCAAAAACGTACCTAGCGGAGTCTCGTCCAACTCAATCAATAAGTCCTTAGCCCATTTCGCCGAGCCTGGCAATTTCATCGTCGTCCGGTACTTTTCGTAAGAAAACCATCCGCTCATCCCCAGCCCTTCAAAAATCCGTCGCAGCGCGCCTTCGTCTTCAACCTCCGTTTCAAACTCATCTCGTATTTTATGGCCGTACTCATCGTCGGAAGCGCCAACCGCAGGTTGTTTGAAGGTCAGAATAATTCGCGCCTTCTCGCCTTTTTTCTTCTTTCCTTGAGGCGTCTCTCTGCGAATCCGCAGCAGCTGCCCATGTTTGGCAAGCCCGCCTTGTGGCGTATCAAAAATCACATTCCACTCATGTACGCGCCCATCTCCAGCGCCTACAAGCTTCGCCGACAACCGCTTCAGCGCCCGCTTCAGCGTCTTTACATCGTTCACTCTCAGCTTAATCTCTCGTTCGCTCGCCATTTTCCGCCCAACATAAAATTAAAAGAATTGTCATCCTGAGCCCTGTTCTTGGGAGGATCTCAACTTCGAATCTATCCAGCCGTACCCGCACCGTGCGGTCCCCGAATTTGGCTCCATCCGAAACTTCCGATAGTATAACTTCTGCACCCACTCCCTTTCTTTACGGTTACAAAACGCCGCGGGTGCCCCCAAAAGCATCATGAGCACAGATCAACTCGGTTCTAAACCGGCTTCGGCCGGAGCGCAATCATCGTCCGGACCGGCCACTCCGCCGGTCGCAAAGACCATCCTCGTAGAAACCGTCGTCCACGGTGACCGTCGGGTGGACAATTACGCATGGCTCCGCGAAAAGGAAAACCCCGAGGTCGTCGCCTATCTCGAGGCTGAAAACGCCTATACCGACTCGGTTTTGCGCCCGACCGAAGCCTTTCAAGAAAAGCTTTACCAGGAAATGCTTTCACGCATTCAGCAAACCGACCTCAGCGTCCCCTACAGACTCCGCGGATTCCAATACTTGACGCGCACTGAAGAGGGAAAACAGTATCCGATCCACTTCCGCCGCTGCGATGCCGACGAAGCCGAAAATTCCGCAGACGAGCTTCTTCTCGACCTCAACGCCCTCGCCGAAGGCCACAGTTTCCTCGGCCTCGGCTCGTTCGACGTCAGCGACGACAACCAACTTCTCTCCTATTCAACCGACGTTACTGGCTTCCGACAATACACTCTCGAAATCAAAAATCTTGCCACGGGTGCGCTTCTACCGTTCCGCATCGAACGCGCCACCAGCGCCGCTTGGTCGTCCGACAACCGCACGCTCTTTTACACAATCGAAGACGAGACTACCAAGCGCTCCTATCGACTCTATCGCCACACGCTCGGCTCGTCCGCGCCTGACACACTTCTCTTTGAAGAAACCGACGAACGCTTCCGCATAGACGTCGAGCGCTCCCGCAGCGGCGATTATCTCTTTCTCACCACCACTAGCCACACCACCAGTGAAGTCCACTATTTGCGTGCGGAGCAGCCCTCTTCTAACTTCAATTTAATCGCCGCGCGCGAAGACAATCACGAATACTACGCCGACCACCACCCCTCTTTCGGCCAGCAAGGCGACGCCTTTTTAATCCGCACAAACTCTCTCGGCCGCACCTTCCGCCTCATGAGCGCCGCCACTGGCGATTCACGCCGCGAATATTGGCGCGAAGTCATTCCCAATCGCCCAAGCATCATGCTTTCCGCCTTCGCTGCGTTTCGCACCCACCTCGCCATCTACGAACGCGAAGGCGGCCTTCCTTATCTGCGCATCGTTCCACTCGGACAAACCGCAGCCAGTCTCCTCGACGTCTCCCATCGCATTGAATTCTCCGAGCCCGCCTACAACGCCTCCCTCGGCACCAATCCCGAATTCGATCAATCTCACCTTCGCTACCAATACGAATCCTTTATCACCCCGCGCTCTGTGTACGACTATGACCTCCGCACTGGCCAATCCGTGCTTCGTAAACAGCAGCCCGTCCTCGGTGGCTATGATCCTTCGCTGTACTCCAGCAAGCGTATGCACGTCACCGCAGCTGACGGCACACAAGTCCCCATCTCGCTCGTCTATCGCCGCGGCACGCCACTCGACGGCTCTGCTCCTCTTCTTCTCTACGGCTATGGCAGCTACGGCATCTCTATTCCCGTTGCTTTCAATTCCAATCGCCTCAGTCTCCTCGACCGTGGCGTCATCTACGCCATCGTGCACATCCGCGGCGGTGGCGAACTCGGCAAGCCGTGGCATGATGCCGGCCGCCTGCGCAACAAGCGCAACACCTTCACCGACTTCATTTCCGCCGCTGAATTCCTTATCGCTCAAAAATTCACGTCCACAGGCAAGCTCATCATCGAAGGTGGCAGCGCCGGCGGCCTTCTCATGGGCGCTGTCACCAACATGCGCCCGGATCTTTTCCGTATTGCCATCAGCCACGTCCCTTTTGTGGACGTCCTTAACACCATGCTCGACGCATCCCTCCCACTCACCGTTGGCGAATACGAAGAGTGGGGCAATCCGCAACTCGCAGACGATTACTTCTACATGAAGTCCTACTGTCCTTACACGAACCTCGCCGCTACAAACTATCCTGCGCTTCTCGTCAAGACCGGCCTCAACGACAGCCAGGTCATGTACTGGGAACCGTCCAAATATGTCGCCAAACTTCGCACGCTCAAGCGCGATACCAACCCTCTCCTCTTCAAAATCAACATGGGAGCAGGCCACGGCGGCGCCTCTGGGCGTTACGACTACCTCCGCGAAATTGCCCTCGACTATGCGTTCCTGTTGACGCAACTCGGAATCCGCGAATAATAGCTGCTTCCGTCAAACCATGTCCGACCCCACCACACCTCTCATGCAGCAATACCACGCGATCAAATCGCGCTACCCGCACGCGCTCCTGCTTTTCCGCCTCGGCGATTTCTACGAACTCTTCTACGAAGACGCCATCCTCGCCTCGCGCGAACTCCAGATCACACTCACTTCCCGCAACCGTGAAAAGGGCCAGCCCATTCCCATGTGCGGCGTCCCCTACCACGCTGCCGATGGCTACATCGCGCGCCTCATCCGCTCCGGTTTCAAAATCGCCATCTGCGATCAGATGGAAGCTCCCGGCCCCGGCAAGAAACTCGTCCGCCGCGAAGTTGTCCGCGTTATCACACCGGGCACCGCAACCGACGTCGCCGTCCTCGACGCCCGCGAAAATAATTTCCTCGCCGCCGTCTCCCAAGACTCCGCTGCTTTAATCATCGGCCTCGCCTTTGTGGACCTCTCCACCGGCGAATTTCGAGCCACCGAATTTCGTGGCCCTCGCGCCGAAGAATCGCTCCGCGAAGAACTCCAACTCCTTCACCCACGGGAAACGCTTCTTCCCCGTCCGCAACAACTGTTCGAAACCTCGAAAACGTCTCTTCTCGACGGCACCGGCGGTGTCGAAAGCCGCGTTGAAGACTGGGCGTTTCAGCACGACTATGCCGCACGGATTCTTCGCGAACAGTTCGGCGTAGCCGAACTCACCGGCTTCGGCCTCGATGATCATCCCCAGGCTCTCTCCGCTTCGGGAGCCATCGTTCACTACCTCCGCGAAAACGCCGCAAAGACTACGGACGCCACCGCGCAATCCGCACTCGGCCACCTAGACCGCGTCCGTTATTACGAACAACACGACGCGCTCATTCTCGATCCGGTCACCGTCCGTAATCTCGAACTCGTCTCTCCGATTTTTTCCGAAGAGTCCGTTCGGGGCAGTGCTGCCACCGTTCTCGCCACGTTCGACGCCACCGTCACTGGCATGGGCGCGCGCCTTTTGCGGTCATGGCTTCTCCGCCCGCTCATCGACCGCGAAGCCATCGAAGCGCGCCTCGATGCCGTCTCCCAACTCGTCCAGCAAACCGTAGTCCGCGGTGAAATCCGCAAAGAACTAAAAGGCATTCAGGATCTCGAACGCCTCACCAGCCGTATCACGCTCGGCCTCGCCACTCCGCGAGAACTCCTCGCTCTTCGCAAATCCCTCGCGCAACTTCCCATCCTTCGCAATTTCCTCACTCCGCCTCCCGCCGGCGGCAGTGCGCTTCTCCGTTTTCTTTTCAATGAAATTGACGAACTCTCCGATGTCCGCGAACGCCTCGAACGCGCTCTCTCCGATGAACCGCCGGCCCTCGCCACCGACCCCGGCATCATCCGCAACGGCTTCCACTCCGAACTCGACGAGCTCCGCAACCTAAGCCAGCATTCCAAACAAATCATCGCGGCGATGGAAGATCGCGAGCGCAAACGCACCGGAATCGGCTCGCTCAAAATCCGCTTCAACTCCGTCTTCGGCTACTACATGGAGATTTCGAAGCCGAATCTCCATCTCGCGCCAGCCGATTACGAACGCAAACAAACCCTCGTCAACGCCGAACGTTTTACTTCGACTGAACTCAAAGAGTACGAACGCAAAATCCTCGCCGCCGATGAGCGCATCTCCGAAATCGAACGCCAGCTTTTCATCGACCTCCGCTCCAGTATCGCCTCGCATGCCACACGCCTCCGCAAAACCGCCGCAGCTATAGCGCAACTCGACGTCCTTACATCCCTTGCCAAACTCGCCGCCGACCGCGGCTACACTCGCCCCGAATTCAACTACACCGGGGAACTCCTCATCGTCGGCGGCCGCCATCCTGTCATCGAAGAGCTCCTCCGCCAAAAAGGCGAGCGCTTCGTCCCCAACGATCTCTGCCTCGAACCCGGACGCCAGCAACTCTTATTAATCACTGGCCCAAACATGGGCGGCAAATCCACGTATCTTCGCCAGTCCGCGCTCATCGTTCTTCTCGCACAAATGGGCTCGTTCGTGCCCGCGCGCCAGGCCAAACTTCCCGTCACTGACCGCATCTTCACGCGTATCGGCGCCAGTGACAATCTCGCCCGCGGCCGCTCCACCTTCCTCGTCGAAATGTCCGAAGTCGCAAGCATCCTGAACCACGCCACACCTGCCAGCCTCGTCCTTCTCGATGAGGTCGGCCGCGGCACTGCCACGTTCGACGGCCTCAGCATCGCCTGGGCCGTCGTCGAGCATCTGCAAAAGCACACGCGCGCGCGTACTCTTTTCGCCACTCATTATCACGAGCTCACGGAACTCGCCGATCTCCTCCCCGCCGTAAAAAACGTTCACGTCAGCGTTAAAGAAACGCCCAACGAAATTATTTTCCTTCGTCGAGTCGAACCCGGCTCCGCCGACAAGAGTTACGGCATCGAAGTCGCTCGCCTGGCCGGCCTTCCGCGCAGCGTCATCGAACGCGCCCGCGAAGTCCTCAAAAAGCACGAACAAAGCGAGCACCAGCTCAGCGAAATCCTATCTCCCGGCGCTTCTGGCCAGCCAAACGGCAATGGCAATCAAGAAGTCCTCTTCACCCCCCTCGACCGCGCCGTCCTAGACCGGCTCCGCGCCGCCAACCTCGACGATCTAAAGCCTCTCGACGCCCTAAACCTCCTCGCCGACCTAAAAAAACAAATCTCTTAGCTTTTTTTCTCCGCGATCTTCCGCGTGCTCTGCGTCTCGGCGTTATCTCTTTCCCCTCTCACGCTTTCTCTTCTCTGTGTCCTCCGTGTCCTCTATGTTAAAAAAACACTTCACCCATTTATGGCCTCCACTGCAAAGCTCGTCCTCGGCATGATGTCCGGCACCTCCGTCGACGGCATTGACGTCTCTCTAGTCCGCATCTCCGGCGCCCCACCAAATCTCCTAATCAAACTCCTCCATCACACCAGCGTCGCCTTCCCCGCCGCCGTCCGCGCAGAGATCCTGCATGTCGCCGAACAAAACCAAATTACTTCCGGCGAACTAAGCCTGCTCCACTTCCGCCTCGGCGACATCTACGCCGAAGCCGCTCTCGCCGCCTGCAAGAAATTCCACATCTCGCCAAACAAAATCGATCTCATCGGCAATCACGGCCAAACCATCTTTCATCAGGGCAAAGCCGTTCCATGCCTCGGCGCCCAAACCGCCGCCACTCTCCAAATCGGTGAAGGCGCCATCATCGCCGCTCGCACCGGCATCACTACAGTCTCCGACTTCCGCCCAGCCGACGTCGCTCTCGGTGGCAACGGCGCACCGTTAGTCCCCTTCGCCGACTACGCTCTCTATCGCCATCCCAAACTAAGCCGCGTCTCCCTAAACATCGGCGGCATCGCCAACATCACCGTAATTCCTGCGAACGCAAGACCTTCCGACGTCATCGCATTCGACACCGGCCCGGGCAACATGCTCATCGACGCCCTCGTCTCGCATTTCACCCAAGGCCGACAACGCTTCGACAAAAACGCAGCACTCGCACAAAAGGGCCGCGCTATCCCCGCTCTCCTCAACGAACTCATGCGCGATCCCTATCTAAGACTCGCGCCCCAAAAATCCACGGGCCGCGAATACTACGGGGCCGCCTACGTCAAAAAACTCCTCGCCCTCGCCAAAAGGCATCACGCCAAACCCAACGACCTCATCCGCGCCGCAACTCTTTTCACCTCGCTCTCCATCGTCGACGCCTTAAATCGCTTCGTCCTCCCCAAACACAAAATCCGCCAACTCATTGTCTCTGGCGGAGGCGCTCAGAACCCCCTCATCCTCGCCCAACTTTCTGCCGCTCTACCGAACCTTGAAGTGTTGCCGTCTTCCGAACTAAACGTCCCCACCGACGCAAAGGAATCTCTGGCCTTCGCTCTCCTCGCCTACGAAACCTTCCACCAGCGTCCCTCCAATATTCCTTCAGCCACTGGCGCCCGCGGGCCAGCAATCCTCGGTAAAATGTCCTATGCCCCGCCCCGCTAAATCTTTACTGCGCCCCTCAGCGCACTCTGCGCCTCTGCGTTATCTTTTTCTCTTCAGTTTTCTTGTCTTTGGCTCCGCAAGCTGTTCTCACCAAACCCACGAGTCATCCTCTCTGACCTTCCTCATCGAATCCTCCCCCACCACCCTCGACCCGCGCTTCGCCACCGACTCCCAGGCACAACGCATCGACGCGCTTCTCTTCAGCGGCCTAGTCTCCCGCGACGAAAACATGCTCCTCCACGGCGATCTCGCCGACTCCTGGGACACGCCGAATCCCACCACCTACATCTTTCATCTCCACCCCAACATCCACTTTCACGACGGTCGCCCTCTGACCTCCGCCGACGTAAAATCCACTTTCGATTTCATACTCGATCCGAAAAACGCCTCTCCAAAACGTGGCGCTTTTCGCCTCGTCACGAGCATCGATGCACCCGATCCGCTCACCGTCATCTTCCATCTCTCCGAACCGTACGCCTCTTTCCTCACTAATCTCATGCCTCTCAACGCAGGCGTCGTCCCAGCAAACGCCCCTGCAAATTTCGCGCGACATCCCATAGGCTCCGGTCCCTTCCGTTTCGTCCGGCAGTCGCAAGACGACGAAGTCGTCCTCGAACGCAATGAAAGTTATTTCCGCACGCCACCGCAACTCACTACCGTTCGCTTTCGGGTCGTTCCCGACGCCGTAGTCCGCGCCCTCGAACTCCGCAAAGGTTCCGCCGACCTCGAAACCACTTCACTCTCTCCAGACATCATCCCTGCGCTTCTTCGCCAACCAACACTCGCGCTCACGGACCGCCCCGGAACAAACTTCGCCTATCTCGGCATCAATCTCGAAGACGCAACGCTATCCCGCAAAGAAATCCGCCAAGCCCTCGCCTTCGCCACCGATCACGACTCTCTCATCCGCTATCTCCTGCGCGGTTACGCGCGCCCCGCCTCGGGCATTCTTCCGCCAAATCACTGGGCCTACGAGCCAACCGTCGTGTTATATCCTTTTGATCCCGCTCGCGCCGAAAAGCTTCTCGACGCTGCCGGCTTTCCGCGCGCAGCAAACGGATCGCGCATCCATCTCACTCTCAAATGCTCCACTGACGAACAAGCCCGCCTGATTGGCGCAGCGCTTCAAGAACAATGGCGCCGCGTCGGCATAGACCTCGAACTTCGCCCTCTTGAGCTCGCTACACTTCTCTCTGACGTCGCACGCGGAAATTTTCAGCTCACCTATCTCCGCTGGGTTGGCGCCAACAACGACCCTGACGCCTTCGAATTTTTCTTTTCCTCAAAACGTTTTCCGCCTAATGGCGCCAATCGCGGACACTATCGCAGCGCGCGCATGGACGCGCTCACCGATCAAATTCGCGTGGAAATGGACCGCACCAAAAGGAAGGAACTCTGCTCCGAAGCCCAAAAACTATTCGCTGAGGATCTACCCTACATTCCGCTCTGGTTCACCGACGTCGTCTCCGTTCACTCGCGCTCACTCGGCGATCTGCATCTTTCTCCCACCGGCGACTACGACTTCCTGACTAACTTGTCTTCCGCCCGCTAACTCTGTCTCTCTCTCCTCTGCGCCCCTCCGCAAACTCTGCGTCTCTTTACCCTAAGCTTTGAAGGGCGCGTTGCCTTTTCTCTTCCTTGTTTTTTTCTCGAAAACTTAAAACCTATAACTTACGCCTGAAAACTCTTCTCTCCTCCTAACGCATCATCAATTTCCGCCTCTGTAATCGCACCCTCGCGTCCAATCTTCCATTCCCGCCCGTGCAACTCCACGATTGTCGAAGGCAGCGAGGCTCGATTTTCTCCCGTGTCAATCACCAGCGGCACGCGCTTCCCTAACTGCTCCATCACTTCTTCCGCACTCGAACACGAGGGATACCCGGAAATATTCGCGCTCGTCCCCGTAATCGGCCCATGAAACTCTTCGATCAACCGCGTCACCACTTCATTTTTCGGCCATCGCAGCGCGATGCGCTTCGTGTTCGCCGTCACCTTCAGCGGCACCTGATGCGATGCATCTACCACCAGCGTCAACGCCCCTGGCCAAAACGTCTCCGCCAGACGCTCAAACGTCAGCGGAACATTGCGCGTCAATGCCAGAGCCATCTCCAGCGAATTCACCAAAATCGGCAGCGCTCGTGCCTCTGGCCTTCCCTTCACACGATAAATCTCATCTACTGCCGCTAGATTAAATGGATCCGCCGCCAACCCGTACAGCGTATCTGTCGGAATGGCCACCACACACCCGCGCGTCAGTTTTTCCGCGGCGTAGCGCAGTAAATCCGGTTCGGGTTTTTCTGGATTGATGTGCAGCAGTTCAGCGATCACTGTCTTGCCCTTGCTAACCCGTTCCCCGCGCAACCTTCACCCTGTAGGCGCGGACGCTACTATATACTCGACCTGCGTGCAATATGACTCTCCTCTCGCGCATCCCCCGTTCCACCGCAGCTATGCCACCGATCTTCCCCGGCAATCTCCCTTGGCAGCCTCTCCTCGCGGCTCTAACTCTTCTTTGCCTGCTCGCCGCGTATCCGTCGTCGTTTCGCCTTGGCCGCTCTGCTTCTCTTTTTTTCCGTCGGCATTTTCGCGGGATGCGGCGGTGGCAGTAGCACCCCGCCAGTTGTCCAAATCCCAGGCACCGCGCCCGGCACTTACACTTTCACCGTGACTGCATCGACTCCGGGCCCCAACGCCGCACTCCCGGTCGTCAGCACTCAAACCACGGTTACCGTCACCGTCCAATAGAAGTCGGCGATTTGTCTTCCTAACTCGATCTCCTTTGCAACGGCTCTTTCCCCAAGCGAAAGGACCCAAAACTGTTTATCCTCTATGCATGCCTTCCCCCGGCAGACCCGCCCGAACCAATGCGGTCATCTCCTCGCGTGAAAATCGCTGGCTGAAAGAATTTCGTGTTGCTCTGCGCGGTGGACTTCCCACCGAATCCGGAGCAATCGGCGTGGAAGGTGTTCGTCTCACCGAAGAAGCCCTCAACTCTGGCTGCCGTATCGAAGCCGTGCTCTTCTCCGAATCCGGCCGCCGTCATCACGCTCGCCTCGCTCCTTATCTCGATCGTCCCGAAATCGCTTTCCCCGTTCTTTACACAACGGACCATCTCTTCGAGGGCATCGCCGACACTGAACATCCCCAAGGAGTCGCCGCCCTGGTCGAACCGCGCAAATTTTCTTTCGACGACATCCTCCGTTCCGCCATTTCTGGTGCGGCTCCTCTTCTGGTAGTCCTCGCTGGTGTCCAGGATCCCGGCAATGTCGGCACAATTCTCCGCACTGCTGCCGCCTTCGGAGCCACCGCCGCCATCACTTCCCCTTCCGGACAAAGCGGAACCGCCAGTCCGTTTTCTCCTAAAGCTCTCCGAGCATCCGCCGGAGCCGCGCTTCATCTTCCAATTCTTCCTGGCCCCGCACTCACCATTCTTCTTGCTCAACTTGCTTCCTCAAACATCCGCACACTCGCGTCCAGTCTTCGTGATTCAGTCGACCAGCCAGCCCTCGCTCCCTGGGAAATAAACTGGTGCGATCCCGTCGCTCTACTCGTCGGCAACGAAGGCGCGGGTCTTCCCGAGGAGATCGAACGCAGCGCCGACGCCCGCATCCGCATCCCCATGTCCGGCGGCATCGAATCCCTCAACGCTGCCGCCGCCGCTGCTGTCCTCTTTTACGAGGCCGCCCGCCAACGTAACACTCTCCCCATCTAACCACGCCATGGCCTTCGCAGACTCTGTCATCCCGACCGGAGTGGCCCCGTTCTTTCCTGGCGCAGTGTTTGCGCGGGGCCACCGAGCGGAGGGACCTTGGCTGCATTCAGCGGAACTGGAACCGATGAGATGATCTACCGCTGAAATTTCACAATCTTCAAGATTGGCCCTACACTTAAAACTTCCATGTCTCTCTTCCCCCAGCTCCCAATTGACGAATCCCCCTCCGCCCACCAACCTCTCGCCGAACGCATGCGTCCCCGCACTCTCGACGAATTCATCGGCCAGGAAAGGCTCCTCGGCCCCGGCAAACCTCTTCGCATCCAGATCGAATCGGACAATCTAGGCTCCATGCTTTTCTGGGGCCCTCCGGGCTGCGGCAAGACCACGCTCGCCCGCCTCATCGCCCGCCTTACAAAATCCGAATTCATCTCCTTCAGCGCCGTCCTCTCCGGCATCAAGGAAATCAAAGAAGTCATGGCCGACGCCGAACGCAAATCCCATTCCGGCCGCCGCACCATCGTCTTCGTGGACGAAGTCCACCGCTTCAACAAATCACAACAGGACGCTTTCCTCCCCTACGTCGAAGCCGGCCACATCACTTTCATCGGGGCCACCACCGAAAATCCGTCCTTCGAAGTCATCTCTCCGCTTCTTTCGCGCACTAAGGTGTACGTCCTCGATTCGCTCACCACTCCGCAAATCGTCCAACTTCTCCACCGCGCCCTAGAAGACAAAGAGCGTGGCCTGGGCAATGAAAATCTCAGTGCCTCCGAAGAAATCTTGTTTCGCATCGCCAGTTTCGCCAACGGCGACGCCCGCTCCGCCTACAACACGCTCGAACTCTGCGCCCGCAGCGCCAAACCAGATCCTTCAGGCGCGCGGGTAGTCACCGACGCTCTCCTCGAAGACGTCCTCCAACGCAAACTTCTCCGCTACGACAAATCCGGCGAAGAGCATTTCAACCTCATCTCCGCGCTCCACAAGTCCGTCCGCAATTCCGACCCCGATGCCGCGCTTTACTGGCTCGCGCGTATGCTCGAATCCGGCGAAGACCCTCTCTACCTTGCCCGCCGCATGGTTCGCATGGCCAGCGAAGATATCGGCCTGGCCGAACCAGGGGCTCTGGCAGTCACCCTCGCTGCCAAAGAAGCCTTCGATTTTCTCGGTGCGCCCGAAGGAAATCTCGCGCTCGCCCAAACTGCCGTCTATCTTTCTCTCGCGCCAAAATCCAATGCGGTCTACACCGCCTACGGCAACGTCCTGGAAGACGTCCACAAAACCGAAGCCGATCCTGTTCCGCTCCATCTCCGCAACGCGCCAACTAACCTCATGAAAAATATCGGCTACGGGGAAGGCTACAAATACGCCCACAACTTCGAAGAAAAAATTACCGACATGTCTTGCCTCCCCGAAAACCTCTCTGGCCGCTCCTGGTACAAACCAACTGACCAGGGCTTCGAACAGCGCCTTCGCGCTCGCCTCGACGAGATTCGTAAGCTAAAATCGCAAGCCGCCGGAAAATCGTGAGCATCTTTGCACTCGAGGTGATTCGGATGACCCGCATTCTATTGTCACTTCTCGTTTCATTACTCGCTTTTCCCTTGCTCGCGAGCGATCCGCCCAAGCGCCCAAAAATCATCGGCATCGCCTCGCTTCATTTTTATTCGACAAAGCTTGCCACTGCCCGTGCCTTCTACGCGAAAATTCTAGATCCTGAACTTACTTGCGTCATGTGCGAAGAACACGTCCTGGATCCCTTCACTGTATATCCCTCTATCGGACAGTCGGTGCTATTCACCAAACCAGATGGCGATCCGCCGACCAATCTCCTCGTAGAAATTACTTTCTCCACAGACAACCTCAAGGCAATGCGTAAGTATCTGGAAGCGAACGGAGTCCAGATTCTGCGACCCAGATCGGCCGATGATTCGTCCTTTGCCGTCAACGATCCCGAAGGTCATCGCGTTCGCTTCGTGCAATACCAGGTAATTGTCAGTTCTTCGATCAATCCTAATCCTCATCACATTATTCATGCCGGTTTCATCGTCAAAGATCGCGCCGCGGAAGACAAATTCTACAAAGACATTCTGGGCTTCCGTCCCTACTGGCATGGCGGCATGAAAGACGATGAAACCACTTGGGTGTCTCAACAAGTTCCCGATGGTTCCGATTGGCTCGAATACATGCTCTACGACGATTCCAAAGCCGATAAACATTTCCGCGGAGTGATGAATCATATTGCCCTTGGTGTCAAAGATATCCAAGCCACCAAAACTCAGCTACTTAAGAACGGCGTAACGCTCACCGAAGAACCAAAACTCGGCCGCGATGGCAAATGGCAGCTCAACGTGTACGACCCCGACGAAACCCGTGTCGAATTCATGGAATTCACTCCTTCGCGTCCACCCTGCTGCTCCGACTTCACCGCTCCTCACCCCAAACCATGACTCTTCCTCTCGTTCGTAGCGGCGATTTTATATCGCCATCCCGGCCTCATCCCCGGACTCTCCGCGCTCCTCTGCGCCCTCCGCGTCTCTTTACCCCGAGCTTCGAAGGGTGCGCTAGCGCTCCTCTTCTCCGTGTTCTCTGTGTACTCGGTGCCCTCTGTGTTAATTCTTCTTTTTTCTTCTGCGTGGCGCAAACGCCCACCCGCCCCAAAATCACCGGCATCGCCTCCGTCCGCCTTTACGCTTCCGACCTCCATGCCTCCCGCGCCTTCTACTCAAAAATTCTAGGCTTCGACTCCGCCACTTCCACGTGCCTCGGCGTCACGAATCCCTGCTACGCCGTCAACGGCCGCCAGCGCATCGAACTCCAGCAAATCGCAGGCGGTGCCCCAGACAGTCTCCTCGCCGAAATCGCTTTCGCAACTCCGAGCGTCTCTCAAATGCGCGAATATCTCCTCGCTCACAAAATCGAAGCCAGCCCCATCACCAAAGACGAAACCGGCGCACTTCACTTCACTCTTCACGATCCAGAAGGCCACCCGCTCACTTTCGTCCAGCAAACCAGCGAACGCTTCTACACTCCCGCTGCCCACCAAGTAAGCACACGCATCCTTCACGCCGGTTTCATCGTCAAAGACCCTGAAAAGGAAAATGCGTTTTATCAAGACCTCCTCGGTTTCCGCCTATACTGGAAAGGTGGCTTCAAGGACGACGGTCTCGACTGGTATGAAATTCAAGTTCCCGATGGCGAGGAGTGGGTCGAATATATGCTGAATATTCCGGCCCGTGCCGACAAACGGGAACGCGGCGTGCAGAATCATTTCTCTCTAGGCGTAAAAAACGCCAATAACGCCGCCTCTCATCTTCGCGTAAACGGCGCCACAAAATTTGACGGCCCCGAAGTCGGCCGCGACGGCAAAAACTCTCTCGACATCTACGACCCCGACCTATCCCGCGTCGAAGTCATGGACTACACGCCCACCAATTCTCCTTGCTGCCACTCCTACACCGCAGCCCATCCCAAACCATGACCTGCCCCTGCTCTCGCAGTCGCTTCCGCTGGCTTCGCTCTTTCTGCTCTCTCATTTGCTTGGTTGTTGGTTGCTGCTCCCTTCCCTCGGCAAAAGCCCAGCAACTCGACAAACCTGCCCAGTCCATAGACGAAGAAATCACTTCTTTCTCGATCGCTCCCGATGGCCGCATAGCCTACGGTGTCCGCCGCAATTTCCACACAAAAAAATACGATCTCCAGCACGACGACATTTGGATTCAGGACGCCGGAGGCAAACGCCGCCGCATCCTGGAGGGCAACAAATTTTCCATCAACAAATACGCCGTCTTCGTCAATCGCGACAAAAAATCCGTCGCCAAAGAAAAAGGCAAGCTCGATCCCGACCTCGACCTTAGCGATGCTACCTTTTCCTACACCGTGGACAGCCTTCGCTGGTCTCCCAACGGCCACTATCTTCTCGCGCAGCTTTTCACAACATTTGTCGTGGACGAATCCGGCAAAACACAGGATGAGTTCATGACTCTAGTCATCGATGACAACGGCAAGGAAATCCGCCTCGGTGGCGGCGATCCCCTCATCCACAATGCCGAAGATGCTGTCTTTTTTGTCGACAACGCGACCATCGCTTATCTCACCGAAGCCACCAAGCCGCGCATTCTCTTTTCGTTCAAGTATTCGACCATCGCCACCGGCTCAGGCGGCGCGCTATTCGAAGGGCGCACGTTCCTCTCCGTCGCTCCAATCGCGAAAACAAATACTGCCATCGCCGTCGAACGTGACAAGACTCTCTCCGGCCCGCCCCGCCTGCAGCATCTCGATCTTCTCGCGCAGGAAGACTCCGAAATCGCCACACTCGACGAATACGAAGGCGGCCTCACCGTTTCGCCAAGCGGCAAACTCGCTGCGTATTACATTGATCGAGAAAATGTAGAGGTTCGCGATCTCACAACACCCACGCGAATCGCACGTCTCCGCCTCGGTTCTGGCGTGCTGCAATGGTCGCCCGACGAAACGCGCCTCTTGCTAAAACGCGCACTGGAACGCAAAACCGCCGAACTCATCTGGATTCCCATCCCGCCTCTCGCGACTCCGGCCGCAGGCCACGAAATTCCCGTCGTCCAGCCGGACTTCAATCCTATCTTTCGCGGCAACGTCGTCCGCGACTTCGCTTTCTCTCCCGACGGCCGCTTCCTCGCCATCATCTTCCCTGGCAAACGCAACCTCGACCTCTATTCGCTCAAATAGTTCTCAGCCAATCTCAAACGCCTTTTGCAATTCTCACAATTGCATCCGCACTCTTCCCAATATCCGCAACCGTAGTCGCCCAAGACGACACACTAATCCTCATCGCCGTCTTCCCCTGCCACACCGTTCCTCCGCACCAGCACGTTCCCTCTTCCTGCACGCGCTGAATCACTTCCCGCGTCCTCTCCGCACTCCCAAACGACACCAGCGCCTGATTGATCACCACATCATTCAAAATCTCATATCCCGCCGCCCGCAAACGTTCCGCGAACAATTGCGCCAACTCACAAGTCCGCTCCACCAACTCGCGCACGCCGCTTCGCCCCAGCGACTTCATCGCCGCCCAAATCTCCACCCCTCGCGCCCTCCGCGAGGATTCCGGCACATGATTCGCCGCCTCGCGCAATGCACCGGCTTGCAGATACGCCGCTGACATCGCCATTGACCGCTTCAACGCTAATCCATTGCGTACAATCACCACGCCGCTGTCGTAACTCACGTTCAGCCACTTGTGTGCGTCCAGCGCCCAGGAGTCCGCCAATTCCAATCCGCGCGTCAGCTCCCCGTACTTCGGGGAAACTCGCGCCCACAGTCCAAAAGCGCCGTCCACATGCACCCACGCACCCACGTCTTTCACGCGCTTGCAAATCTCTTCCGCTGGATCAAACGCTCCCGTATTCACGTTCCCCGACTGAATACACACAATGCTCCGAGGGGAAATCTTCGGCAGTTTGTCGGCCCTCATCCGCCCTTGCGAATCCGTCGGCACCCGTGTCACGCGATTTTTTCCCAACCCCACCATGCTCAACGCTTTTTGCATCGAAGCGTGATACTCCTCACCCACAATCACCTCAATCGGCGGCGCACCGAACAATCCATCCTCTTCCACGTTCCATCCCTCGCGCGCCAATAGCATCGAACGTGCTGCAGCCAGTCCAGAGAAATTCGCTGCCGTCGCGCAAGTCACAAATCCTCCATCACAATCCGCCGGCAATCCCAGCGCGTCGCAAATCCATCCCAGGGCTACGTCCTCCAGCTCTGCCGCCACCGGTGACATAACGCGCAAACATGCATTCTGATCCCAAGCCCCCGCCAGCCAATTCGCCGCCATCACCGCCGGCAAACTTCCACCAATCACAAATCCAAAATATCGCCCGCCCGTCGAAGCCGCCGTCGCTGGACTTCCCACTTCGTCCAGCATTTCAATCATGCTTCGCGCATCGCTCGACTCCTCAGGAAGCTTTTCGCGAAACCTCGCCAGCCCCGCCACCGCTTCCGCTGACGGCGCTACTCTCCGCGCGACTACTCCTTCTGCGTATCTCACGCCCTTCTCCGCCGCCAACTCCAATAATTCCCGCATCTCGCTCATCTCGTCTCCTGACCAACGTCTAGCCGCGTCTTTCTTCCACGAATGACCCCGGGTCCACTTTCGTTCCCAAGGCTCCCCGCTTCCGCTTTCTCTCGTGAGTCTCCTCTGTCACCAACCGGCACCGCCTCCTAATCCATCTACCGCCCAGCACCGGAGGTGCGGCACTAATTAGCCCAGCGTAAGGGCTGGGAAGTCGATCCAAAGCAATGCGAGCGCCGTAGGCGCGACACTTCGTGCGCGCAAAAAAATGCCGGCGGGGCCCAATCGCAAGGTACCTCGAATCGCTGCCACCAAAAGAGCCGAATTGTCTTGTGTTCGACTACCCAGGAGGAAGAACTTTCTTGCTTGCCACGGCGCCCTTCAACTGCGCCACTTCCTTCACCGTCAGCGAACGATACTTCCCCGGCTCAACATCCAAAACAATCGGCCCCAATTGCACGCGCTTAATCTTCTCCACATCAAACCCAATCTCTTTAAACATCCGCCGGATCTGCCGGTTGCGCCCCTCAATCAAAACCACTTCATACCAAGGATTCGGCGTGTTCTCCGCCAAACGAATCTTCGCCGGCGAAGTCTTCACTCGCCGCCCGTCTTCCAACGGTATCGAAATCCCACTACGGAGCCGCTGAATATCTTTCTCGCTCGGCCGTCCACTAACTTTCACTAGATACGTCTTCGGCACGTGCGACCCCGCCTTCATCAACAATTGCGCAAGCGCTCCGTCATTCGTAAGCAGCAGCAATCCCTCGCTCCCGTAATCAAGCCGCCCCACCGGATAAACCCGCTCAATATCTTTTGGCAGCAAATCCATCACGGTGGCCCGGCCCTCGGGATCGCTGACCGTAGTCACATAGCCCTTGGGTTTATTCAGCAAAAAATACAAAAGCCGCTGCCTCATCCGCAGCGGCTTGCCATCAACAACAATTTCATCTTGTTCAAGATCGGCCTTCGTGCCCAACTCGGTGACCACACTTCCATTCACCGTCACGCGTCCGGCCGCAATAATCTCTTCGGCCTTCCGCCGCGAAGCAACCCCCGCGCCCGCCAGTATTTTTTGCAGTCTTTCGGTAGGCATCGTCGAAGCGGTCTCACTAATGGGTGTTAGGCAAGATTCAAGGGCCTGTCATCCTGAAGGCATCCAAGAAGGTGCCCGAAGGACCTCAACCGAAAATGCTTGGCACAAAGTAAATAAAGGCTCGCGCTCCCGGCTACCGGCGCTTCCTAGAAATCACTCTTTCCTTCGGCACGACGCCTATCAACGCCTCCGCATCCTTCTTTTCCAACATCTTGTATCGTCCCTGCGGGATTCCCTCCACAGTCAGCGGACCCAGCGCAATCCGCTTCACTTTCTCCAGAGGATGCCGCTCCTTGAACAACACAATTCGCAACGCCTCCAGTTTCGAGTCGCGCATTTTCACTTCGTACCAATAATTCGCCGCATGACCCCGGCTCGCCCCTGGCTGCCGCAGCGTCTTCATCTTCAAGCCGGTCTCTTTGCTCAAGCGGTCCAAATCCGCCATCGTAAGCATGCCCTTCACTTTCACGTAATACGTTTGCTCCAGGTCGCCCCACTTTTTCAGCAGCGTTGCCGCGAGGTCGCCGTCATTCGTCATGAACACCAATCCCGAACTCGCGTACTCCAGATTTCCTACGGGATACACACGGGCGGGAAATCCCCGCAACAAATTTCGCAGCGTTTTGCGCCCTTCCGGATCAGCCAGCGTGGACATCACTTCCGGTGGCTTGTTCACCAGCAAATAGACGCGCCGCTCTTCCGCTTCCACCGCGCGCCCCGCCACCTCAACGCGATCTTTGTCCGCATCCGCCTTGGTCCCAAGTTCGGTCACTACGCGTCCGTTCACGCGCACCTGTCCGCTCAAGATCAATTGTTCCGCGTGCCGCCGCGAAGCAATCCCCGCCCGCGCAATTATCTTCTGCAATCTCTCTTGCATTTTCTAATGGCCACCCGTCTAGGCCGTCATTTCGACCGGAGTCTGCGGAGGGAGAAGTCTCTCTTCGATTTGGTCGGCTCTCTGCGCATTCTCTGCGCACTCTGCGTTATCTTTATTCTTATTCCCCGGCAGTGGCGCCTTCCGCCTTCGGAGGCTCTTCGTCCAGCTCACCCGCTGGCATGCCTTCATTCGTCGCCGCAACTTCTTCCTCAATCAATTCTTTTTCTGCTGCAGCGTCTTCCGGCGGCGGCAAATTTTCCAGCGTGTCCGCCGAAGGTGCGTTCATCATTTCATCTTCCGTCTGCATTCCCGCAGCGACGCCCACATCGCTCCCCAGCGCCTCACGCGCCAGCGCCTCAAATTCTTTCAAGCTCGGCAACTCGTCCAAATCACTCAACCCAAATCGCATCAAGAATTCTTTCGACGACTTGTACAAGATCGGCCGCCCCATCACTTCCTTGCGGCCCGCCGTCGTAATCAATCTTCGGTCAAGTAATGTAGAAATTACGCCCGCGCTGTTCACGCCGCGAATCTCGGAAATTTCCGGTGCCGTCACCGGCTGCTTATAAGCAATCACCGCGAGCGTTTCGAGTGCAGGCATGGAAAGCCGTAAGGGAGGCCGTAAACTCTTGATGAATCGCCGCACCACATCATGATGCTGCGGCTTCGTGTACATCTTGTAGCCGCCCGCCACCGCGCGAATTTCAATCCCACGCTCTTCAGCGGCGTAACTCGCCACCAGCTCATCGAGCGCCGCCTGCACCACCAATTTTTCTTCACCGAGCGCGCTCGCAAGCTGCTCGATCGTTGCAGGCTCATCCGCCGCGTAAACAATCGCTTCCAGTGCCGCTTTTCTCTCTTCGTTCGTCATAGTTTCGTTTACCAGCTTTGCCGACTTCCCCGAACTTGTCATCCTGAGGGCATCCAAGAAGATGCCCGAAGGACCTCAACGTAAACTTCAACCCAGTCGTGAAGCTCTATTGGTACTCGGCATCAATCTGCTTCAATTCGCCCTTTTCATCAAAAACGGAATCGAACGCCTTATTCTTGCGCAACAAAATGTCCCCAAACTGTTTTTCCTGCACCATCGCCACCGCTTGCAGCTTCACCATTTCGAGCACGGCCAGAAACGCAACAATCATCGCGTGTCGCGAAGGGCAAGCCTCGAAAAACTGAATCAGGTTCACGCTCGAATCTTCACTCGCCAAAATCTGCGATCGCAGTTGCGCGATCATCTGGGCAACGGTGAATTGTTCGTGTTGTAGCTCGATGCGCGCCACTTCCTTGCGCCGCTCGAGCACCTGCTGGAACACTTTCACCAAATCCACAAGCGAAACGACGAGCTCGCCTTCCGTGCCTTCGTCGTTGTAAAGAGACTTGTCCGGCTTCGACCAGACGTTCTCTTCAATCTGCTGCTTCTGATACAAAAGCTGTGCCGCGTTCTTGAATTTCTCGTGTTCGATCAGCCGCTGCACCAATTCTTCGCGCGGATCTTCCGGCTCGCCTTCCGCAGACGCTAGCGGGTCCGGTGGCAGCAGCATTTTGCTTTTGATGTAAATCAGCGACGCCGCCATGTAAATGAATTCGGCCGAAACATCCACGTTCAACTCTTCCAGTTTGTGCAGGTAATCCAGATATTGCGACGTGATTTTGGAAATCTGGATGTCGTGAATATTCATCTTCTGCTGCTTGATCAAATCAAGCAGCAGGTCCAGCGGCCCCTCATAGAGCGGAATCTGTATTTTGTACGGCGTCGCCATTCGTTGCTCGTCCACTCCATCTTGCTCGTGTAGGGGCACGATACATCGTGCCCCTACGGGTGCCACGCTACTTGGGCTTGCGCAATGCCCTCAATTGCCCGCAATCTCCGCCCGCTTCTTCTCCCACCCAAACACCGCCTCGCGCAGGCGCCCCATCGTCTTCTGCGCTTCCTCGCGTGCCTTTTTCGACCCTTCGTCAATCACATCCAGCACGCGCTTCGGATGCTTCTCATACTCCAGCCGACGCTCGCGCACCGGCGCAATCCATTCGATCAAGTGGTCGGCCATTTTCGTCTTGCACTCGATACACCCGATTCCCGCCGTGCGGCACCCTTGCGCCGCCCATTCCAGTGTCGAGGGGGACGAGAACAGTTTATGCCAATCATAGACCGGACACACGTCCGGATTTCCCGGATCCGTCCGCCGCTTCCGAGCCGGGTCCGTCACCATCACTTTCGTCTTCTTCCGAATCTCCTCATCGCTCTCACTCAACGTAATCGCATTCCCATAACTCTTCGACATCTTCCGGCCGTCAAGACCGGGAATCCTAGGTGTTTGCGTTAACATCACGCCCGGTTCGGTTAGGAGCTGCGCACAAGTGAAGAAATGAGAGTCCTCCCTCATCCTCTCCACGAAATTTTCAAAGCCGATCTCGCGGGCAAGTGAACGGGCACTCTGAGCGATTTCGACCGCGATGCCGAACCCTTTTGTAATTCCAATGGAAGAGGGAGTCGCTGGCAAATTTCCAATCCCCAGATTGGATTTGATACTTTTCAACCGATCCTTGTTGGAAAGCTCGCCGATCTTCGGGTCAACTGAAAACCCAAAATTGAAGTTGAAGCGCCGAACGATTTCGCGAGAGAGTTCGACATGGGAAACCTGATCTTCACCCACAGGGACAAAGAGCGGCGTGCCTTCCTGCGAATAAATCACAATATCGGCAGTTTGCAGGCACGGATAGCCAAGAAAGCCGTAAGTATGCAGGTCCTTGTCCTTCACATTCTCAAACGCTTCTTTGTAGGTAGGAACGCGTTCGAGCCAACTGAGCGGCGTCACCATCGAGAGCAGCAAATGCAATTCGGAGTGCTCTGGGATCAGCGACTGCTGAAAGATGACTGATTTCTGCGGATCAAGCCCCGCCGCAAGATAATCCGTAACAATCTCAATCGTATTCTGTGCAACCGCCGAAGTATCCGCGTAATCGCTCGTCAGAGCATGCCAATCCGCAATGAAGTAGAAGCAGTCATACTCCGGATCATTTTGCAGCCGCACCCAATTCTGCAACGCCCCAAAGTAAT
Source organism: Candidatus Sulfotelmatobacter sp. (assembly GCA_035567915.1). Lineage (GTDB taxonomy): Bacteria > Acidobacteriota > Terriglobia > Acidiferrales > UBA7541 > Acidiferrum. The sequence goes on from DATMPA010000017.1 coordinate 100,674, forward strand.
GCCCAATGTGCAGCTTCCCCGTCGGCCGCATCCCGCTGACGACGCGTTTTTTCTTCGACGCCTCTCCCAATGCTTGCTCCTCAGTTCGTATTCTCGACGCGAATTTCTACTGGGCAGCCTTCCGCTGCAAGTTCGTGAATTAGTTTCACAAAATCTTCGAGCGTCGCTTTTGCGGGAGGACCAATCCCTTGACTATTTCGGACAACCAAGCAATATGGCACTTCAATGTCGTTAATCTGCCCCGACGCAATACTGTCTCGCAGCGCGTCGTAGTTTCTGGCGTGCCTTTCGGGGGCACCGACCACGCGGAAGAACGAGTCGTAAACGTCGTCCCTCGTATTCCAGGTAAACGCATCGAGAACAAGCTCTCTTATAGTCGCGCTGCTCGCGTGGCTCACTTCAGTAAATCTCTCGCGATAATCATCCGCTGCACTTCACTGGTGCCTTCATAAATCGTAATCACGCGAGCGTCGCGGTACATCCGTTCCACATCCGTCTCGCGCGAGTATCCAAGGCTCCCATGAATCTGCACAGCCTTATAAGCCACGCGATTCGCCATTTCGCTAGCGTACAGTTTTGCCTTCGACGCCGCGGAACCCATTGCCTTTCCGGAATCTTTTAGCCACGCCGCATAGTAAAGCAAACCGCGCGCCGCTTCGATCTCCATCTGCATGTCCGCAAGCATCCACTGAATCGCCTGAAATTCGCCGATGGATTTTCCGAAGGCGCGGCGCTGCTTGGCATATTTGATCGAATCATCGAGCGCGCCCTGCGCCAGCCCCACTGCCTGCGCAGCGATGCCGATACGCCCGCCATCGAGCGCGCTCAACGCAATTTTCAATCCTTGCCCTTCTTCGCCCAAACGATTCTCTGCCGGAATTTCGCACTCGTTCAAAAGAATTTCGACTGACGGCGATGACCGCTGCCCCATCTTGTCTTCGTGCCGCCCAATTTTGAATCCTTTGAATGTCGGCTCAACGAGAAACGCAGTGATTCCCTTCCCACCCGCCGCAGGATCGGTCTTCGCAAAAACAATATACACACCGGCGTCGCTTCCGTTCGTCACCCAAGTCTTCGCGCCAGAGAGCTTGTAGCCGGCGCCAGAATGCGTCGCCGTCGCCTGAATCCCCGCCGCATCCGAACCCGCGGCAGCCTCAGTCAAACAAAACGAGCCAAGAATTTCCCCGCTCGCGAGCCGCTTTAGATATTTTTTCTTCTGCGCGTCCGAACCAAATTGCAGCAGCGGCGCCTGCACCGCCGAATTCGTCACGCCAAGCGCCGTGGACATCGCCGTGTACACGCGCGAAACCTCTTCCAGCATCAACACATACGAAACCGTGTCCAGCCCCGGCCCGCCCCAATCTTCCGGCACGAGCATGCCGCAGCAACCCATCTCTCCCAACTTCTTGATGATTTCGAGAGGAAACTTCTCTTCGCGCTCCAACTCTTTGACGAGTGGCCGAACTTCCGTCTCCATGAATTGCCGGACGGTGTCGCGAATCAGTTTTTGGTGGTCCTTAAGCGAAAAATCCATCGTGTCAGACTAGAAGCACAGCTAATGCTATCACAGCACTTAAAGCTTACCGATTGAGAGAACAGCTCAGTAGGAAACTTTTTTAAAGTGCTTGAACAGCGCCAATGTGATTCCAAAGTCGTACCCCGCTTCAAACAAGGACCATATCCATCGTACTTTGAAGCCGCGCTCCATGGTTATGCGTCTGGATACGAACATCTTGATGAGATAAGTCGGGATAGACAAAGAGAAGCAATAAACATTCCGAAGAAAAAGAAGACCGGTGTAGCCAGAGAAAAGAGCGGCTTCTTGCTCACCATGAGGATTAAGAAACCAAAAAGGAAGAAAAAAAAATGGCATTCTTCGCGTGCTCTGCTTTCGAGTCGTAATCTAGCTTCCCCAAGAATTCAGTGAGGTCAGCTGGCCGTTCGCCGCTGTCGGAAGATTCAGAGTTCATCTTGCTATTCATAGCTTAAATAACTCGCGCAAGCGTTTGGTTTGCTGGCGGCTGACGGGGACTTCGGTTTGTTTTTTGTCGTTCATTTTGAGCATGTAGCTGGATTTGAACCAGGGCACGACTTCCTTGATGTGGTGAATGTTGACGAGGTAGGAGCGGTGCGGACGCCAGAAAGAGTCAGCGTCGAGCGCGGCGTGCATCTCTTCGAGCGTGCGGTAATTGGAGGTGCCGTCAGCTTCACGCGCGCAAACCGTAATCAGTCCGTCCGCGATTGTCGCGAAAACAAGATCTTCCGCATCCACGAGAAGCAGCCGTTGCTGCGACTTCACCAGCAGCTTGACCGGCGCAGAGGCAACCTGTTTCGCATTGCCAAGCTGACTGACTAGCCTTTCAAGGCGCTCCGCCGGGCTCGTGTCCGCTTCCATTTCTCGGCGTGCACGCGCGATTGCTTTCGCGATGCGCGACTTGTCGAATGGTTTTAATACGTAGTCCACCGCGTTTACGTCGAACGCTTGCACCGCGTAATGATCGAATGCCGTGGCGAAAACGACGTGCGGGACGCGAGCTTTGCGCTCGACCAGTTTTTTCAGAACGCCAAAGCCGTCGAGCCCCGGCATCTGCACGTCTAGAAAAACCAGGTCGGGCGAATGTTCTTTAATCAAGTTCACAGCCTCAAGGCCATTCTTCCCCTGGCCTACCAAGTTGATTTCTGGAAATGCTTTCAGCAAGAACGCGAGTTCGTCACGGGCGGGTTTTTCGTCGTCAACGATGAGCGTATTGATGGGCATGGGAACGTAACGTCAGTATAGGCGCGATTCAGATGGGGTGGCAATTCCTGCGAGTTCCATTACACTGGCAAACGAAGATCAAATTAGGGAGCATCCATGGCCAGCAAGAGCGCCGCACCAGCAAAGAAAACCGCTCAAATTTTGAGCAGCGAAATGATTTATCAGGGTCCCGTCTTCGGGTTGCGCCGCGATGAAGTAATTGAACCGTCCGGCCTGCGCACGAAGCGCGAAGTCATCACGCATCCCGGCTCGGTAGTAGTCCTTCCAGTACTGCCCGACGGCCGCATCGTGATGATCCAGCAATATCGCCACGCGACCCGACAGTATCTATGGGAGCTCGTTGCGGGAAGAATGGAGCCAGGGGAAGATCCAAAGGAAGCTGCGGCACGTGAACTCGCGGAAGAGACGGGCTACCGCGCAAAAAGGCTTCGCGTTTTCCTGGAAGTGTTTCCGACGCCAGGTTTTCTAGAGGAAAAAATGTTCCTCTTGCTCGCGGAGGACGTGAAACCGGGCCCTGCATCGCCCGAAGACGACGAGAAAATCGTTTCAGCGGTGTACTCACCCAAAAAACTGGAACAAATGATTCATTCGGGAAAACTGCACGACGCAAAGTCCATCGCCGGATTGCTGTACTACTTTAGATTTATCGTCTAACGGTTTAATCCTCGCACAAATCGTCAATTGAATCGATTTTATGCACATTTTAACCTTACATAATTCTTATGACGTTGATAGAGTTCTATTGACTCACTGACTTGTTCTGGTACACTCCGCGCAATCCAATCGCAACACGGCGAACTTGGGCAGCTCTGCGCCGTGTAGTGAAACAATTGAATCTCACGTCAGGAGGCAGACCGAGGTGCTGGGAAACGTGAAATGGTTTAACAACTCGAAAGGATATGGTTTCATCGGGCGGGAAGATGGTCCTGATGTTTTTGTCCATTACTCCGCCATTGTCGGTGACGGCTACCGGACGTTGCAGGAAGGCGATCCGGTCGAATTCGAGATTGTGCAGGGACCAAAGGGGCCGCAGGCAGCAAACGTACAAAAAGCAGGGTGAGTGAGCAGTACAGCAATCATACGGCCGGCAGGGAACGCCCCCTTGCCGGCCATTTTTTTGCACCAGTGACTCCTGTAAACCGGCTTCCACTCCGGCGAAATTCCCACTTATAATCGGCGCATGGACAACAAACAGATAGCGCGCATCCTGCGGGAGACCGCCCAGCTTCTAGAAATTGACGGCGCCATCATCGGCCGCTATCGAAGTTACGAGAAAGCTGCTGAGCTGATCGATTCCCTGCCGGAGTCCATCGAGCAACTCGTCAAGGAGCCAGAGAAGCTCAAGGAATTGCCTGGCATCGGCGACCGCATGGTGGAGCATCTCGAAGAAATCGTCAAAACCGGCGACTATGCCCTGCGCAAGAAACTTCTGAAGAAATATCCGGCCACGATTCTGGACATTCTACAATTGCAATCGCTTGGACCGAAAAAGGTGGCGCTGCTTTTCAAAAAATTCAAGACGAGTACGGTCGAGGACGTCGAGAAGATCGCCAAGGAAGGCAGACTGCGGTCGCTCGAAGGTTTTGGTGAAAAAAGCGAGCAGAATATTCTGAAGGCCGTGGAAGTCTTCAAGAAATCGACAGGCAGATTCCTACTAAGCACGGCCGAGGAGGCGGCGACGGCCATCACTGCGCACATCAAGAAAGCAGGAAAAATCGCGGAGAGCGTCACGCCGGCGGGTTCTCTGCGGCGCGGCAAGGAAACAGTAGGCGATTTGGACTTACTCGTCACTCTCGCGGAGGGATTCACCGCTCAGAAACACGTGGATGTGCTGGCCGAGCACATCCTCAAATATCCCGGAATTGATCAGACGCTGGCACACGGCGAAAACAAAGTCAGCTTCACGCTTGAAAACGGCCTGCAGGTGGATGTGCGCATGCTCGAAAGGGAAAATTTCGGCGCCGCCCTGCTCTACTTTACGGGCTCAAAGGAACACAACGTCGCGTTGCGCGGCCGCGCGAACGACATGGGCTACACGCTAAACGAATATGTGCTCGCGACCCTCAAAGCCGAGAAACGTGTGGCCGGAAGGACCGAGGAGGAAATTTACGCTAAGCTGAAACTCGATTACATCCCGCCCGAAATGCGGGAAAACACTGGCGAAATCGCCGCCGCGGAAAAACGCGCGCTGCCAAAGCTCATTGAACTGAAAGACATCAAGGGCGACTTGCAGATGCATACGACCGCGAGCGACGGCAAAAACTCCATCGAGGAAATGGCCGAAGCTGCTCGAGCGCTGGGCCACGAATACATTGCGATTACCGACCACTCGAAAGCCGTCACTGTGGCAAATGGGCTGGACGAAAAGCGCTTGGAAGCCCACATCAAGAAGCTGCACGCCGCAAACGACAAGAAGCTTGGCATTCATGTCCTAGCCGGGTCCGAAGTAGACATCATGAAAGACGGCTCGCTCGATTATTCCGACGAAACCCTCGCGCAGCTTGACGTCGTCGTTTGCTCGATCCATTCCTACTTCAATCTCGATCGCGCTGCGATGACCGAGCGGATACTCGCCGCGATTGAAAACCCGTACACCCAAATCATTGGGCATCCGACTGGCCGGCTCTTATTACGCCGTGATCCCCTGGATTACGACATGGAAAAAATCCTCGACGCTTGCGCCAAGCACGGCGTGGCAATGGAGTGCAACTCCTATCCCGACCGCCTGGACCTGAAGGATGTCCAACTGCGCATGTGCAAGGAGCGAGGCGTAAAGGTCGTGATTTCCACTGACTCTCACGTCGCGTCGAACTTGGCTTTTATCCACTACGGCGTGACCACGGCCCGCCGGGCTTGGCTCACCAAGGCCGACGTTATTAACACCTTGCCCGTCAAAGGCTTCCTGGAAGCTTTGCGGCCTAAACCAGGAGCGAGCCGCAAGAAGCAGGTCGCAAGAGCTCGCTAACCCTCGCGCCCACTCTATGACCAGATTACGGGAACATTTCTTCTGCCCAGCTCGTACCTTACGAAAGACAGGGCCCAGTTTGTCCTATTGCAGGGCCCGGGCGAGGATAAACCGATGAAAAATCCGTTCTTACGGGTACTCCGGGTGGCAGTTCCCTTTTCGGCGGCTGCGCTACTGGCGGCAGCACTGTTTGCCCCGGCGGCAAGCGCTGAGGAGTGGACGAAATCCTACACCGTCTCGGGGCGGGCCAATGTTCATCTGGATACGAACGACGGAAGTGTGCGCGTGACCACAAGCGACACAAAGCAAGTGGAACTGCGAGTGATCTACAACGGATACACGCTCGACAAGAACTTGAAAATTGATTCACGGCAAGACGGCGATCACGTGGAGCTGAGTGCACGCGAGACCATGCACTGGAATTGGGGCATCCACGTTAGCAGAGGCTTGCGGCTCGAGGTTCGCATGCCAAGGAATGCTGATTTGAGCGTGGACAGCGGCGACGGCTCCGTCGAAGCGCAAGCCGTGAACGGCAATGTGGACATTCACACCGGTGATGGCCACATCAAGGTCGAAGGCGCGAAGGGCCAGATCAAATTGCGTACTGGAGACGGCAGCATTGAAGGCCGCGATCTCGACGGAAAAATCGAAGCCGATTCCGGCGACGGGCACATCACTCTGGACGGGCGCTTTGATACGTTGAACATTCGCACGGGCGACGGCAGCATCAATGCCCACGCGCAGCCCGGCTCGAAGGTGCTGTCTGCTTGGACCATCCGCACTGGTGATGGCAGCGTGGATCTGACCGTGCCGACCGACCTCAACGCCAACATTGACGCGAGCACGAATGATGGCCGCATCAGTCTCGGCATTCCCATCACGGTGGAAGGCCAGTTCAGTAATTCCCAGATTCACGGAAAAATGAACGGCGGCGGCCAGCCTGTAACCATTCACACGGGAGACGGGTCCATTCGTTTGAGCCGTTCGTAAAGAAGCCTGAAGAATCCTCAGTCTTATGCCCCGAAGAAGGTTCATCTTCTTCGGGGTTTTGCTTATTACTTCAGCTTGCTTGCGGAATCTAATGACTGTGTGCAAGAAATTGGACACAGTGGAAGCCAGGTTCCACACCTACGAGGCTCTCGATCATTGAAAACAGAGGACTTACCTCTGGCATGACGCGTGCCATTAGGAAAGGTGTTTGGCGGAGGGTTCTGTGATTGTTTATGTTCTGCTTTTCGCGGTAGTTTGTCTGGTGGCCTTCACCTTGGCAAGTTCAATTCTTTCATCGCAGAAGCGCCGGTCGTAAATTTGATTCCCTGTGTGCCTTAGGCTTCCCATTGGAGGGCGCACAACCTCATTCCTTACTGCTGAAGCCCCACACGCCGCACAAGGTCCTGCCAACACTGTGATCAATGGCGTCCTGATGGACCACGACTGGACGTCCGCCAGTGGAACCTATTACGTCAACGCGAATTGCACGGGCACAATGGTTGTTGTCACCCCCAACAGTCGCGTTCCGCTGTCTTTGGGGTTGGTTATCGTCAAAGATGGTAAGGAAGTTCGTACTGTGCTGGACGCAAATGCAGTCTCTGGCAAATTCACCAAGGTTGACTAATCGCCGCCAGATGCAGATTGTGCCCATCGCAAGGTTGTCTGTCTAACGTATCGCGTGCCGAGATGCTTCTCAGCAATGAGTGCGTCCCGGCATCGCGCGTTGAACTTTGCCAAATTTGCTGGTCGAAACGCTTCTGCTGCTCCTTCCGCATTTGCAACAGCGCTTCCCTTTGCGCGATACTGCTTGTTTGCTTGAATATGAATTTCGGGTGGTGTACCCGCTGCACTAATCTGTAAAATTCAAAAGAAAACGGCCGCCGTGCGGCCGCTTGCTTGAGGGAGCAGAATGGAAAAGCCCGCGAAGATTGCGCCTGCCAAAGGGAAACTCGGAGTGCTATTGCCGGGAATGGGTGCGGTAAGCACAACGTTTATGGCGGGCGTGGAGTTGGTCCGCAAAGGCAAAGCGCAGCCGGTGGGCTCGCTCACACAGATGGGGACTGTTCGGCTCGGGAAACGTACAGATGGAAAATCGCCGCTGATCAAGAAATTCGTGCCACTCGCGGACCTGAACGATCTCGTTTTCGGCGGTTGGGATCTGTTCAAGGACGATGCTTACCAGGCCGCCGCAAAGGCTGGCGTGTTGAACTACCAGGACCTCGCAAAAGTAAAACCCTTCCTGAAGACGATTAAGCCGATGAAGGCCGCCTTCGACCGCGAGTATGTAAAGCGCCTGGACGGCACGTATGTGAAGAAAGCGAAAAACAAGTACGAGCTGGCGCTGCAAATCAAGGAAGACATCGAGAATTTCCGCAAGACGAAGAAAGTTTCGCGGCTCGTGACTTGCTGGTGCGCCTCAACAGAAATCTTCATTAAGCCGGAAGAGGTGCACTCGACACCGGAGAAGCTCGTCGAAGGCATGAAGAAGAACGATCCAGCGATCGCGCCTTCCATGCTCTATGCGTGGGCGTCGGTTACAAGCGGAGTTCCCTTCGCGAACGGGGCGCCAAATCTGACGGTGGACATCCCGGCAATTCAAAAGCTTGCGCTCGATCACAGCGTGGCAATTTCTGGTAAAGATTTCAAGACCGGGCAAACGCTGATGAAGACGGTCCTCGCGCCTGCGTTCAAGGCGCGCATGCTCGGCTTGGATGGCTGGTATTCAACCAACATTCTCGGTAACCGCGACGGCGAAGTTCTGGACGATCCCGGCTCGTTCAAGACCAAAGAAGAATCAAAGCTTGGCGCGCTTGAATATATTTTGCAGCCGCAGCTTTATCCCGACCTCTACAGCAAGATGTATCACAAGGTTCGCATCAACTACTATCCGCCGCGTGGCGACAACAAAGAGGGATGGGACAACATTGATATCTTCGGCTGGCTTCGCTACCCGATGCAGATCAAAGTGGATTTCCTCTGCCGCGATTCCATTCTTGCCGCGCCAATCGTTTTGGACCTGGTGATGTTTATGGATCTGGCGCAACGCGCTGGCTTCCGCGGCATTCAGGAGTGGTTGAGCTTCTACTTCAAATCACCGATGACGGGCGAGGGACTGTATCCAGAGCACGATCTCTTCATTCAATCCATGAAACTGAAGAATACTTTGCGTTGGATGATGGGCGAAGAGCTGATCACCCACCTCGGTCAGGAATACTACGACTAATTCGCTTACGGCCGCTGGCCGAAGTGAATGGCAACGTCCATCGTCGCGTCGTGCTCCGCAGGAGCGTATCGCCACTGCTTCACTGCGCGAGTGGCGGCTTCCACAAGTACGGCGTTCCCGCCAAGCGTCTGAATATCCTTCACCGTGCCATCCGGCTTAACGGTAACGCGGAGACGAACGGTGCCGCCAATGCCTTTGTCACGCAAAACTGACGGATATTCCGGCTCGACCTTCTTGACGATCTTGCGCTCGGTATCTTGCGAGGAAACAACGCCCGACCCGATTACGAAGACCGAGATCAAGCATGCTATCTGCGCTAATCTGCGCCTTCCGGCGGAACTCTTCATGAAGCACGACCAATCACCTAGAGTGGCAAGACAGCAGGAGGGAGGTCCCACAACGCTTGCTTTAGCGTTAAAGGAGCATGGAAAGGGCCACGCGGGCGCAAATCTTGGTGAGTGTTCCAAACGTGGCAATCAATAGCGGCCCAGAACAAGCGCTTTTATTTCAGCAGGTTACGGGAACACTTTCCACAACTGCGCCACGGATTCGATATTTTAGAGGTGTCGCGCTTTCACAACTGTTTCAACTGTGCCGGCGAAGCGGTCTCACCATGAGAAGCAACGGGCTCCATGAGACTTTCTTCCCCGCCGCTAGGGCTGGCCGGCCTTCGCCGTTTTAGCTTCCACAGCGTCAAAAACGCGCGTCGTATAGACGAGGGCCGCGCCTGCGTTCAAAGCAACAGCTACTCCCAGCGCCTCCGCGATCTCCCCGCGCGTGGCGCCGGCTTTGAGCGCCGCCTCTGTGTGCACGACGATGCAACCGTCGCAATGCGTCGTGACCGCGACCGCCAGCGAAATCAACTCACGCGTTTTCGCCCCGAGCAAGGAAGTACCGGCGTTGGCCTTGGAGAGCATCTGGTAGCCACGCACAGTGTCCGGCGACAACTTCATCACCCCGGCCATTCCCGCACCAACTTGTCTGTGGTATTCGTTCCAATCCATCATCATACATGTATCTCCTTTTTTGAAAACCCCGCACCCTTCTAACCGCCGTACTTTCTAACACAAAAAATGCAGCGCAGAAAATTCGCGCCGAATTTTTCTTGCTGTAGTCCTTATGGTATCGTTTCAAGTTCGGTCGCGTGCGCCGAGGCAATATGGCTGGCGCGAACCAGTTGCTCTCTAACCCCGGGAGAATGGACACATGAAAGGTGTTTATAACGGAGTTTCCGTTCCGGCAGAAGGGCGCGCCATCGGATACGCCAACGGCGAACTGCAGGTGCCGGACTCGCCCGTAATTCCGTTCATCGAAGGCGACGGCACCGGGCGTGATATCTGGAAGGCTTCGCGCCGCGTATTTGATGCGGCCGTCGAGCATGCCTATGGCGGCAAGCGAAAAGTTGCGTGGTTTGAAGTTTTCGCCGGCGAGAAAGCGTTCAACACATTCAAGGAATGGCTGCCCAACGATACGGTTGACGCCATCCGCGATTTTCGCATCGCTATCAAAGGTCCGCTGACCACTCCCGTGGGGGGCGGTATTCGTTCGTTGAATGTGGCGTTGCGCCAAATTCTGGATTTGTACTCCTGCGAGCGCCCCGTTCGTTATTTCCAGGGCGTTCCCTCTCCTGTTAAGCAGCCTGAAAAATTGGACGTGGTGATCTTCCGAGAGAACACGGAAGACGTATATATCGGCATCGAATGGAAGAGCGGTTCACCCGAAGCGAAGAAGCTTCTGGAATTTCTGAACAACGACATGCTGAAAGACGGCAAGAAACAGATTCGGTGGGATTCCGGCGTCGGTATTAAACCGATCTCTCCGACCGGAACGAAGCGGCTCGTGCGCCGGGCAATCAAATATGCGTTGAAGCACAAGCGCAAGAGCGTCACGCTCGTCCACAAGGGGAATATTCAGAAATTTACGGAGGGCGGATTCCGCGATTGGGGCTACGACCTTGCGCGCGAAGAGTTCCGCGCGGATACCGTAACCGAGCGCGAAAGCTGGATATTAGACAATCTCGACAAGAATGCTGGCCTTACTGTCGAACAAAATGCGGCCATGATTGAGCCTGGACTCGAGCAAGCCGTGGACACCTTCAAGAAATCCGTCTACGACGAGGTCAAACAGACCATCGACGCGATTTACGCAACCCACGGCAAAGGCCAGTGGAAGCGGAAGCTCATGATCAACGACCGCATCGCGGACTCGGTCTTCCAGCAAGTCCTGATGCGCGCGGATGAATACAGCGTGCTCGCGACTTCCAACCTGAATGGCGATTACCTTTCGGACGCTTGCGCAGCGCAAGTTGGCGGCCTCGGCATGGCTCCCGGCTCCAACATCGGTGACGGCTTTGGCGTTTTTGAAGCGACGCACGGCACCGCGCCCAAGTACGCGGATAAAGACGTGATCAATCCGAGCTCCGTGATGCTATCCGGCGCGATGATGTTTGAGTTTCTGGGCTGGACAGAAGCCGCGCAGCTCATTGAAGACGGCATAGCGCGGACGATTCAGCAGAAGAAAGTGACGTATGACCTCGAACGCCTCATGCCTGGCGCAACGAAGCTCGGCACGTCTGCGTTCGCGGGCGCGATTATCGAAAACATGAAGGGCATGGCAGTCGGCAAATAACAGCCAGAAAAAACTAAGGACTCAAACCACAACCATGAGCAGAAAAAAAGTGACGGTAGTCGGCGGCGGATTTGTAGGCTCCACAACGGCGCAGCGCATCGCGGACATGGAGCTCGCTGACGTTGTGCTGACGGATATTCTCGATGGCCCGCCCGCCGGTAAAGCGCTGGATATGATGGAAACTGCGCCAATTACCTGCACGGACGTCAATGCGATTGGCATTTCCACCGCGAACGGTGATTACTCCGCCACGGCGGGGAGCGACGTAGTGGTCATCACCGCCGGTTTTCCGCGCAAACCCGGCATGAGCCGCGACGATTTGCTGAAAGCAAACTACGACGTAGTGAAAGCGGTCGTCGAGCAAATCGTGAAGCACTCCCCGAACTGCATCATCATCGTGGTGACGAATCCGCTTGACGCGATGGCGCAAGCTGCGTTCAAAGTCAGCGGCTTCCCGAAAAATCGCGTGCTCGGCATGGCGGGCGTTCTCGATTCAGCGCGCATGAGCGCGTTCGTAGCGATGGAATGCAAAGTCAGCGTTGAGAACGTGCATTCTTTCGTTCTCGGCGGACACGGCGATGACATGGTGCCTCTGCCCCGTTATTCGACTGTGGCAGGCATTCCCCTGCCGGATTTGCTGCCAAAGGAACGTATTGACGCGATCGTGGAGCGCACACGCAAAGGCGGCGCGGAGATTGTGAACCTGCTGAAGACTGGTTCGGCGTATTACGCGCCTTCGGCGGCGGCAGTCGAAATGGTCGAAGCCATTTTGAAAGACAAAAAGAAGATTCTTCCCTGCGCGGTCTATCTCGAAGGGGAATACGGCATCGAAGGGCTATTCGTCGGAGTGCCGGTGAAACTCGGCGAAAAAGGTGTCGAAGAAATCATTCAGATCAAACTCACGCCGGAAGAAAATGCAGCCTTGCAAAAATCAGCAGGTTCCGTAAAAGAACTCGTAGCCGTACTCGGACTGTAATTCTCAGAAACTCAATCTCCATTTGAAAGGCAGGCGCAGATCAGATTCTGCGCCTGCCTTTCCGGTAGTTATTACTCCATTCCCTTGACGTCATTAGAACGGCAGGCGTATGCTCAATGCCTCTTCCGCTTCCTGGCCGAGGAGTTGGCCAGCCACCGAGTCAATCAGAAGTTCTAGCCGACAGATGAAAGAATAAGGAGCAGCCGTATGCCAAGTAATGAACATCCATTCATTGAATCTGCATCTGGAAAGATAACCGATTTACGCGCCGCGAAGTTGGAGCTTGCAAACCGCTATATTCACGGGCGAAAGGCCGAACTCGCCAGACGATCTGGGATCCAATTGTCCGCGTCGGCGCGAGCCTTCTCGGTAGCCATCAGTCCCAATCCTCTTCAAAACGTAGTCGGTGTCGGGATTGGAGAAAAAATCAGTGAGGGCAAGCAGACCGGTACGCTTGCGGTGAAGTTGTTTGTACGCATGAAGTACCCGCAAGGGGAATTGAACGGAAACCTCGCGCTGCCGAAGGAGATCAACGGGGTCCCAACGGATATTGAGGAAGCCGGAACGTTTCGCCGCTTTCAAACTGCGGCCGCACGCAAACTTACAGGCATGCCTAACCCACGCACCAAAATGCGCCCTGCGCATCCAGGCTGCTCAATTGGATTTCAGGATCCCAGAAACCAATTCGTAATGGCGGGGACTTTCGGAGCCGTGGTGAAAGACAAGTCAGGGACCTACATCCTGAGCAACAACCACGTCCTGGCCGACGAAAACCGCTTGCCCACCGGCGCGGCAATTTACCAGCCGGGTCTGTTGGATGGCGGCAATGTCGCAACAGACCAGGTTGCTGCCTTAACACGCTTCATCGCACTGGACCCGACGAAACCAAACTCAGTGGACTGCGCAATCGCACGGGTAACCCAAAACAACATCGTCTCAAACGTAGTTCTGCACATCGGCGCCCCAAAAGGAACGGCAGTCGCGGCGATTGACATGAACGTGCACAAGTTTGGGCGGACGACGGGATACACCGTCGGACGCGTCAGCAGCGTAGATACGGACGTTACCGTCGGATACGAGACCGGCGACTATACTTTCTCTAGTCAAATCATCATCGTGGCGAGTTCTGGACAGTCTTTCAGTGACGCGGGCGATTCCGGTTCCTTAATTCTTCAACGCGGCACCAACAAAGCGGTTGCACTGCTGTTTGCCGGCTCGAAGAGCCACACTATCGCGAATCACGTCGGCGATGTGCTTAAAGCGCTGAAGGTAAAGCTGGCGTAAACGAAGAGTGTTAGACTGGCCGTGAGTGACCATGGCTACCGAAAAAGAGGCGCGTGACGTCAAAGATAGGCATTCGGCGGAATTGCTACGCCTCCCCGGAGTGTCTGGCGTGGGAGTGCAGAAATCGCCGGACGGCAACTTTTACATCGCGCTGCACGTGGATTCTGGTGATTCCAAGATCGCTGATCAATTGCCGAAGCAACTGGAAGGCGTCGCGGTGCAAACAATTGCCAGCGGACCCTTTAAGAAGCTCTCCGGCGGGGCGAGCGCCTAAACTCTCGCGATCACTCTCGAACCAAGAAAAAGGGCGCCCGCGATTGCGTGCGCCCTTTTCTTGTGCCGACACCTACCAGTGAAATATCTTCTGGGCCCCAAAAACCAGCCCCAGCGTAAATGCGGCGATGACCACTTCCCCAATCGCGCCTACCGCGAATGGACGCAACCCTTGCTTGGCGAGTTCCCGGAAATTAGTACGCAATCCGACTCCGGCGAACGTAAGCAAAAACGCCCACCGGGAAAGATTCGCCAGGGCTCCGATCTGGTCCTTGTTGAAGAACGCGAACGTCGCCAGCAGGGAAATCGCTAAAAAGCCCAAAACAAACTTCGGAAATTTCTGCCATAGGAAGGCCGCTTTGTTGCCGATAGCCTGCGCCTGACCGCGGCTGGCCCAATAGAGAGCGTATGCGAGCACTACAAAGCCGATGAGGGCGTTGCGCGTCGTTTTGGTAAGGATGGCAAGCTTTCCCGCGGCGTCCGAGTACAAAGCACCCGCAGCAGCAGCTTCCGCAGTGTTGTCCACCGCGAGGCCAGACCAAACGCCATAGGCATGGTCGCTGAGATGCAATCCGTGCCCGATCAGAGGAAATGTAAAAAGGGCGAGTGCACCAAGTGCAAGGATCGCTGCAATAGCGAAGGAAGAATCCTCATCATCGGCGTCGATTGCACCTTTTGTGGCAATAATCGCACTCACGCCGCAAACCGCCGAGCCGACCGCAAGCAATGTTGTCAGCTTTGGCTTCAAACCAAAAACGCGGCCCAGCAGCGTCATGAATCCGATGGCCACGGCGATTTCAATCACGACAAGTGCGAGGCTCGCGCCGCCCAATTTCAGCACATCGCCAAGCAAGAATCGCGAGCCGAGCAGCACGATGCCCGCTTTTAACCAGAACTCGTACGTCGCTACGCCCGCGCGAAAAATCTGCGGAATGCCGACCGTGTTGGAAATGGCAAGCCCGATCAGAATCGCCCAAAGCACGTACTCAATATTCGGAAATGTCCAATGATGCGCTTTGGCATATTTGCCCACATTTTGTTCGAGCAATTTTCCAGCGTATCCGACGGCGCCGAGCAACAACACGCCGGGAACAAGCTTCAAAAACTGAATGGCCGGCCGCACAAGCTGGACCTGGGGTAGCACAACTGCATCCGCCATACTTTTCTCCCTTTTCCTTCCCTTAACTTTTTTTAATCACCAGGGCACGTGCTTAAACAATCCGGCGCGAACCAAGGCCGCCAGCGCGAAGGCCAGCAGCACGGCCCATCCGTCGAGCGACAACCCGCGCCGCTTTGGCGTCGCGAGCACTTCTCCGTCTGTCTTACTCATTGCATCCTCCTTAGCCGCTAAATCAATTCTTCAACCAAGATTGCAAAACTGAACTGACCGCTTCCGTCTTGTTGAACCCAACCGCCGAAACTTTCGCGCCGATCTCTCGCACGTCCTGTGTTGCCACTCGCCCAACGATCAGCACCGCCGGCGCCGGCAATTTTTCCTCATTAAAAAGCCCGCCGACGTTCGACCAGCGAATCTTTTGCTCCGCGCGAGTCGCTTGCGAAATTACGGCGCAGGGCGTTTCCGCGCTAAGCCCTGCGTCGAGCAACCGCGCGGCAACTTCCGAGTAATCCCTTCCGGGCATATAGATCGCCAGCGTGGTGTCTGCCGTGACTTCGCGCCAGCCTAAACTCTTTACGCTGTCTCCGCGTGAGAACGTCGTGAAAAGCACCTGTGAAGCCGCACGCCGGTCGGTCAGCGAAAATCTAGCAGCTGCCGCCGCTCCAAACGCGGCGCTGATTCCTGGCACGACCTCAAACGACACATTCGCGATGCGAAGAGCGTCAATTTCTTCGGATGCCCGGCCAAACAGCAGTGGGTCGCCGCCTTTCAGCCGCACGACGACTTCATGTTTCGCGGCGTAAGCTACCAGCAGCGAATTTATCTCATCCTGCGTGAGCAGTTTCTGCCCGGCGCGTTTGCCGACATCCAGAATCTGCGCGGAAGTTGCAACCAGGCTCAGCACGTCTGCACTCACCAGCGAATCATGAAGTACAACGTCCGCCCGCTCCAGAACGCGCACCGCCTTCACCGTGAGCAATTCCGGATCTCCCGGTCCCGCTCCGACAAGAAACACTTTCCCCATCACTGCACGCCTTCCATTGATGGTGCGCGTTTGGAATCACGTACAAACTGGTCGAACATTCCGCGGCTCGCCAGATGGTGTAGCACTTCCTTGTTCTGCTCTTGTGCAGCTCCCGCGGCCCGCAGCACTTCCCGCGCCGCGCCGAGCCACTCAATCCAGCTTTCGTACTCCGGACCAAACTGAGCTTCCAGTTCCCTACGGAGCCTTTGAGCCAGCGCTGGGCTCTTGCCGTTTGTTGAAATCGCAATCTGCAAGTCGCCGCGCTGTACTATCGAGCCGTAATAAAAATGGCAATTCTGAATGTCGTCCACAGCGTTGCACAAAAGCCCGCGCGCATCCGCGGCGCGATATACGGACTCGTTGACAGACGGAATGGAAGTCGCCGCGATCACCAGAAACGCGCCTTCTAAATCCCCGGGAGTAAATTCCTTTTCACTCCATTCAATTTTGTTTTCTCGAACCAGCGTCGCCAAGGCGGAATTCAGCGCGGGCGAGACGATGTGCACGTTCGCCCCGGATTGCAGCAGGCTGGCAATTTTCCCTGTCGCAATTTCGCCGCCGCCCACGACAACAACGCGGCGCCCCACCAGTTTCACGAACATGGGAAACAAACTCATGCTTCAGCCCTCCACTCCATGGGGAACGCGGCCTTCCGGCAAGTCTCGCGCAACGGCGCCGACAAGGTCGCCCGCCAAAATCGTTCGAATTTCATCGTTGCTGTGGCGCGCCAGAAATTCACGCAGGTTTTCGGAATCCTTGCGGTTGTTCGTGTACGCTTCAAGTAGGCGCTCAATCGCATCCGGAACGTCGGTGGCCGCGCAGCGATAGCCCACGGGCCGCGCAATCGAAGCAATTTGCCCAACGCTGCCACCGAGGCAAAAGTAGTAAGCGTCCACCATTTTGCCGTCGGCCTTGATCTTCTTCCCCTCAATGCCGATATCCGCAATCCAGTGCTGGCCGCAGCTGTTTGGGCAGCCAGTGATGTGCAGCTTGATCTGCTCTTGAAATCCTGGCAGCCGCTCTTCGAGCTCGCGCGTCAGCCAGCGAGCAAATCCCTTGGTTTCCGTCAGTGCCAGCTTGCAGAACTCTGAGCCGGTGCATGCAACCGTGCCGCGCGCAAAAGCTGAACCGGATATGGGTAAACCTGCGCTGTTCAATTCATTCACAACGTGATTCACGTTCGCTTCGGGAATATTGATGAGTAGAATATTTTGCTGAACCGTCGCACGGACGTGCCCGTCGCCGAACGCATCGGCAAGTTCCGCAACCTTGCGCAACTGTGTCGGCGTAATGCGTCCACGCAAAACGGATGCGCCCATATAAAAAAGGCCCTGCTGTTTCTGACGGTGCAGGCCGATGTGGTCGCGATGAATGTCGGCTGGAATTTCTTCCGCTTCCGCCGGATCCAGCGAAAAGCCAATTTGCCCCTCAAGCTCTGCCAGGAAACTCTCGGCGGTCCATCCATGCTTCAAAAATAAGTATTTGAGCCGCGCCTGGTCCCGGCTTTGGCGTAGCACTTCACTCGCGCGAAAAATCTCAGCAACTCCGCGCGCCACGGTCACAACCTGGTCCTGCCGGATGAACGCGTTCAGTCTCACCGCGAGGTGCGGTTCGGTAGAAAGCCCCCCGCCAATACGCACTGTGAAGCCAACTTCCCTCGCGCCGTCGCGCACACGCTTCGTCGCCGTGAACGCAACATCGTTAATTTCCGGATAGCTGCACCACGAGCTGCATCCCGTCACGGAAATCTTGAACTTCCGCGGTAAGTTGTAAAAGTCGCGGTTTCCACCAAGTTCTCGATCAATCGCCAGCGCAAACGGAGAAGCATCAATCAACTCGTGGCCATCAATCCCCGCCACAGGGCAGCCCGTGACATTGCGCGCCACGTCGCCGCATGCCCCGGTTGTCGTCAGGCCGATACGCTGCAGCCGCTCGATTAAGTCAGGGATGTTTTCAATCGTCACCCAATGCAGTTGAATATTCTGGCGAACGGTAATGTCCGCAACACCTCGCCCGTACTCTTCGGAAAGCGCCGCAAGTTCTCGAACCTGATCGCTGCGTAACAATCCGTTTGGAATGCGGATGCGCACCATGAAAAACTGCGTTGCCTTGCCCTCACCGTTCTTCCCACCAACCACGCCAACACCGTCGCCCTGCGTGTAAATTCCCCACGAACGAAAATAGGTCCCGAGCCATTCCGGCGGGATCGAACCATGCCCCTGCCGCGCAAATTCGCGAATTTCGTCGAGATGATCCCACGCCAGCTTTTCCCGCTTGAGCCGCTCGACCTTTTGCGCCTTCGTTTCTTGCACTTCGCTCATCGCTTTTCCGTTCACCGTGAAAACATGACCTAAAAACAAAAAACCCACGTTGCCTTTGACCTCTGGCACGTGGGCTTCGGAACTTCGAATTTACGCTGGTACTACGTCCGCGGCAGCCTCAAGCCAGAGATGTGGGTCTCGCGACAGATACAGCAGTCGCACGGACAACAAATCATCTGGCAAGAAACGTTCATGCTTTTTTTAAGCTACGCGAAGGCTCAGTGGCTGTCAATACTCGGAAGCGCCACATTGCCGATACTTCGCATCAATTTTTTGGATGCACGGCTCTGTGCCCTGGATACACGCCTTTTCTGTCTAATCCAGGTACATCCACTCACTCCAACTTGCAGCGAGCGCCTTCTTCGGCTTTCGACATATATATATGGTCAAATTCGTCTCTTCCGGCATGGCGTGCACCGGACTGACGGTCTCAAATGGCCGCACTTCTTCAAAGGATTGTTTCAGGCGCTCCGCCGGAAAGCCAATCGAAACAACGACTTCCCCTGTGTATCCCCGCGGCCCCCAATATCCGTATTGATTGTGCCCGCTAATCGCCTTGGGCAGGCCGTAATGCCTCCCGAAGTAATCAATCGCCCCCGCCTCCCCGTAGTTGTAGGCAAACAGCGCAGCCTTTGCGCTGTCAGCTTCGGGCAACGACCTATACGCCCGCGCCACCGCTTGTACCTGCTCTTCCCAGCCGAACATGTCCCCAAAAAGTTGCGGCAAATCGCCAAGCGGCACATTTTCCACGTGCACGGATTTCACATCCCAATACGCGCAATACTTTATGGCTTGTTGCACCGGTAAAATCGGCATCGCCAGCGGGGCCGCAAGGGCGGCACCCCCAAGCAGCGGCGCGATCAGTACCGGCTTGAGCCACGCCCCAAAGCGCGGTAGTGCTCGCTTTTCAATCCACAGCGCGCCGCCTGCGAGCAGCATCACGTACGCAGGCGCGAGGTAATAAATCTTTCCGTGCAGCGCGATCATTTCCGCCAGCACCACGAAATATGCCCACGCTAAAAACGCGAACTTCTTTCCTTCCTCGTCGCGCAAAAAAAACCACAAACCGAGCAGCCAAACCGGCGCGGCTAATGGGTGCGTCAACAGCGCCTGCTGCGCAATATACTCCAGCGGCGAGACAGTTGAGTACTTAGTGCCGATCACGGTGTGGAGCAATGCAATCGTCGGAAAATGATTGCGAATCTCCCAAAGCAAGTTCGGGAGAAAAATCAGAAACACCACTGCTGTGCCCAGCCAAATCCAAATCGAGCGATACACCCAACGCGCTCTTGTGAGCAGCAGGCCCACCGCGAGCCCTGACCCGAAAAACAACATCGAATGTTTATTCAGTACGCCGACTCCCGCCACCACGCCGAAGATCAACCACAGGCGATCGTCTCCGCCATTCACAATGCGAAGAACAATCGCGGCGCAGGTCATCCAAAGCACCGGCTCAAATGAATTCATTGAGAGGAAATTGTCGAACGTCAGATAGATCGGCGCGCAAAGAACCGTAAACGAGGCAAAAAATTGCGCAAATTTCCCGCCGCCAACTTCACGGGCAATCCAGCCGCCAAGAAAAATCTTCGCCGCGCTAGCTAGAGCCGGTAAGAACCGCAAAGCAAAGAGCGAATCGCCCAACACAGTGCGCGAAACGTACGATACAATCGCCGCCAGCGGCGCGTGGTCCACATATCCCCACGCAAGATGTTCGCCGCACGCGGCGTAATACAGCTCGTCACGAAAAAATCCGTACTGACGATTAAAGAGAAAATGCACCAGCGTCCCGCAAGCCGCAAGAACCCAAACCCAGCGGTTGAGCGGCGCATGTGGAATTTGTTGCCTGGATTTCGGCTGGTCCGCGATTAGTGCACCTTCGATGTCGCGGACGCGGGCGCGCCTTCACCCACAATAGTCGCCGACACAATGTAATCCAGCTTTGGCCAACCCTTTTTCACGTACGGCGTTCCTTGCGACTCGATCTTGTCTTGTTCCGGGCCGCCATCGTTTCCGTAGCCGTCGTAGAGCATTTCCACGACGTTCATGCCACTGCCCTCGACCACAGCGAATGGAGAGAAACCCATGCCATCCAGCCGCTGATTGTCCTTGAGGTTGATGAAAACCTGAGTGGTCCGCGTGCTTGGGCCTGCTGTGGCGAAACTTAGATATCCGCGCTTGTTGGATTGCACCACAGAGTCGTCCGGGAACTCAGTGTGCTTCCACGCAGCGGAAACTGCGGGCTTGCCGTTGATCCCAAATTGCACTACGAATCCCGGCACGACGCGGAAGAACGAGGTGTCGTCATAGAAGTGTCCCCTCACGAGATTGTAAAAGCGATCGGCGCCCAGCGGCGACCACGCTCTGTTTATTTGCACCGTGAATTCGCCGCGCGTCGTCACAAACTTCACTTCGTACTTCTCCGGCGCTTTTTCCTGCAAGGTGGAAGGCTTTAGCAAATTGCCGAGCTTGGGCGCGGGAGCAGTTGCGGCCGGCGCGGGCTTCGTCTCGGTTGCCGCAGGTTTTGTTTCTGTTGGAGCTGCCGCGGGCGCTGGTGTTTCCGTCTTTGCCGTTTCCACGGGCTTCGTTTCCGCCGCAGGCTCTTTCGCCTTGCATCCAATCAGCAATACACCAGCCGCCAAAATCACGCTCAACTTTGCTATTCTCATCTCAATTTCTCCCTCATGCTTTCACTCTGAAAGATCTTTGCGCCGTTTACTTCTTTCCGTTCAATTCCCGGCTCACGCGCTCGACTTCACTCATCACGCGCAGCGTATTTTCGCCAAGAATTTTGCGAATATCGCTTTCCGAATATCCCTTCTCTAACAGCGCTCCTGTGATTTTCGGAATCATCGTCACATCTTCCATTCCGTACGGCATGTTCGCTCCGTCGAAATCTGAACCGAGGCCCACGTTATCCGCGCCCACCAGTTTCACCGCGTGGTCAATGTGCTCGATAATCTTTGTCCACTCGACCTTTGGCAACTTTCCCGCCGCCACGTACTCCCGCGTAATCTTGTCGCCTTCAATCAACTGGCAAGCTTCGTCTTTTTCGTCAGGACACCGTTTCTTCACTTCCTTCGAAATTCCTTCGTTAATGGAAGGATCCTTCTTCTCCGCATCGCGAAATTCCTGACTCAGAAAGCTCACGTGATAATTGATCTGAATCACGCCACCCTTTGCCGCTAGGTCTTTGATCATTTGGTCGGTCATGTTCCGCGGCGCATTACAAATCGCGCGGCAGGAAGAGTGCGATGCAAACAACGGCGCTTTGCTGACTTCCAGCGCGTCGTAGAACGTCTTGTCCGAAACGTGCGAAATGTCCACGATAACGCCAAGCCGGTTCATCTCGCGCACCACGTCCTCGCCAAAATCCGTCAGCCCGTTGTGTACGGGCTTATCCGTGGAAGAATCTGCCCATTCGTCATTGCCGCTGTGTGTCAGGGTCATATAGCGCACGCCGAGCGCCGCATAGGACCGGAGCACTTCGAGATCGTTTCCGATCATGTGCCCGCCTTCAACACCCATCAGCGCGGCAATTTTCCCTTGCTTCTTCGCTGCGCGCACTTCGGCAGCGGTCGTCGCCAGCACAATTTCCTTAGGATGCTTGCTCACTTGCTCGCGCACCGCCGCAATCTGCTCGCTCGCTCGTTTCACGGCTTCCGGTCCGGTAATTTTGCTGGGTATCCAGATGGAAAAAAATATTCCAGTAAGCCCACCTTCTTTCATTCTCGGAATGTCAATGCTTCCGTCCGGGTGCCGCACGCCCAAATCAAACTTGGGATCAAGGAATCGCTGTGTCGTGTCGTCATGCGTGTCCATCACGATCGACGAAAAATGCAGTTTCTTCGCCTTCTCGGAGACGGAATCGGCGGCCAGACTCATTACCAACAGGCTTCCCTCTGCAACAGCGACAGCCACTCTTCGCAATGTCCAGCCCATCGCAGTCCTTCCCGCGTCATAATTTAATTCTGCGCCTGCATTTCGCGGCTCACCTTTTCCGCTTGTTCCATCACGCGAAGCAGGTTGCCGCCCAGAATCTTGCGAATATCGTCGTCACTGTAGCCCTTGCGCATCAGCGCTTCCGTAATTTTCGGCAGTTTCGAGCAGTCTTCCATTCCTTCCGGCATCGTGGCGCCGTCGAAATCGGACCCTAGTCCGACATGATCAGGTCCCACCAACTTCGCAACGTGGTCAATGTGGTCCACAATTCTTTCCCAGCTGACGTGCGGAACCTTCCCCTCGGCAGTAGCCTGCTTCTCCATTTCCGTCATCTTGCGGCCAAGACACTCTTGATCGTCTCCACATTCCTTTTTGAATTGATCAAACACCGCAACAACGCCACCGGATACCTTCTCGGACGCCGTCCGATACGCCTCATCAATAAAGCTTTTCTCATAGTTGATCTGAATCACGCCGCCCTTCGCAGCAAGGGCCTTGATCATGCCGTCGCTCATATCACGTGGATGATTGCAAAGCGCGCGGCACGAAGAGTGCGACGCAATCAGCGGCGCATTGCTGACTTCCAGCGCGTCGTAGAACGTCTTGTCCGAAACGTGGGAGATATCCACCAACACGTTCTGCCGGTTCATTTCGCGCACAATCTCTTTGCCGTAATCGGTCAACCCGTTGTGCGCAGGCTTGTCGGTCGAAGAATCCGCCCACTCATCATTATAAAAGTGCGAGAGCGTCATATAACCCGCACCTAGCCTGCTGAAAATTCGCACCATGCGAATGTCGTTGCCGATCATGTGACCGCCTTCGACGCCCATCAGCACGGCAATCTTTCCCTGCGCGTGGGCGCGGCGCACATCTTCTGCCGTCCGCGCGGCAACCAAATCGTTCGGATACTTCTTCACGTTCTGCTGCACCGCGTCAATCTGATCCAGTGCCTTCTGAATCGCGGGCGGCCCCATCGTGCGGCCATCAATCCAGATCGAAAAAAAGATCGCGTTCATCCCACCGTCGCGCATGCGCGGAATGTCCACATGGCCGTCCGGATTCCGTTTGCCTAAATCGTATGTCTTGGAGAAAAATCGCTGGGTCGTGTCGTCGTGGGTGTCGAGCACGATCGAAGAGAAATGCAGCTTGTGGGCGCGTTCGGAAATACCGTCCCCAAGCAAAATAGTCCCCGGCAAGACAAGCACAACAAGAAATAAAGTTAAGGCAGCAAGCAGGCGGGCAGCGCGCATTGGTTCTCCCTCAGAGAATTTAGCAACGGAGAGTTTACCCTATCAGCCAGCCAAGCAAAGCCTGTTTCCACGCCTGGCGATTTACTTCCGCGATGGATTCGGTAAGAGGAATGTTCTTCGGGCAAGCTTTCACGCAATTCTGCGCGTTGGCGCAGTCCTGAATTCCGCCGGGCTGCATCACAGCGTTGATTCGTTCTTTCGCGTGCATTGCGCCGGTCGGATGCATGTTGAACAGCCGCACCTGACTGATGATTGCCGCGCCAACAAATTTGCTGTTCTCGTTTACCTGCGGACAAACTTCCAGGCAGCTTCCGCACGAAATGCAGCTCGAAAGTGGATAGCCCGCTTCCTGGACCTCCGGCGAAACACGCGGCCCCTCACCGAGGTCGTATGTGCCGTCAATCGGAATCCACGCCTTTACTCGCTTCAGGCTTTCGAACATAAACTGCCGGTCCACCGCGAGATCCCTCACCAGAGGAAACTTGCTCAACGGCTCAATCCGAATCGGCTGCTCCAGCGAATCCACCAGCGCCGAACAAGCCATTCGCGCTTTGCCATTGATCAACATCGCGCAGGAACCGCAAATCTCTTCCAGACAGTTCGAATCGTACGAAACCGGCGTCGTCTTTTTGCCATCGAGCGTCACCGGATTTTCCGCGATGTCGCGCAGGCAAATGATGACGTTCATGGAAGGCCGCCACGCCAACGCAAACTCTTCCCACCATGCGGACTCCTTCGGTGACCGCCGCCGCTTGATTCGAACGATGACTTGTTTCTTCTCAGCCATAAGCTCTCGCCATCACTTCGCCGCGTCGTAACGCCGGGCGCGCGGAGGAATCTGCGAAATATCCACTGGGTCGTACGTCAGCTTGATTTCGCCGCTTACGTACTTGGCGCGCGTTGTCTTCAACCAGTTGGCGTCGTCACGTTCCGGAAATTCCGGCTTGTAATGCGCACCACGGGATTCATTGCGCGCCAGGGCTCCCAGCGTAATCACCCGCGCAAGCAATAGCATATTCCCCAATTCGCGCGCGAAGTTCAGCGTCTGGTTGGACCACATTGTGCGGTCGCTCAGGCTGACACGGCTGAATCGTCCCGCCAATTCCACGAGTTTCGCGTCCGCCGCTTCCAGATTTTTATTGATACGCGTCACGGTCACGTGCTCCGTCATTGTGTCGCCCAGTTCTCGCCAAATCACCATCAGATTTTCGCTGCCCTGGCCTGACACCAACTCCTGATTCTTCGCTTCTTGCCGCTTTTGCTCGCGTGCAAACACGCTCGCGTCCACAGCTTCCGCGCCCTTATCCAAATTCTTCGCGTACTTCACTGCCGACGGCCCAGCCAGACCGCCACCAAAAATGCAGCTCACCAGCGAATTCGCGCCCAGCCGGTTTGCGCCGTGATATTGATACTCGCACTCGCCCGCGGCATAAATTCCCGGCACGTTCGTCGCTTGATCCTCCGCATTCACCCACATGCCGCCCATCGTGTAGTGCATGCCCGGGAAAACCTTCATTGGCTCTTCCCGCGGATCCACGCCGAGGAATTTTTCGTAAATTTCCAGAATACCTTCCAGCTTGCGATCCAGCGTCTCGCGCGGAATGTGACTCACATCCAGATAAACCGCCTGCCGCCCCTGCAATCCCAATTTTTCCTGAAACACAATTCGGTGAATCGCGCGCGTTGCGATATCGCGCGGAACCAGATTCCCGTACTTTGGATACCATTCCTCCAGAAAATAAAAACGCTCATTTTCCGGAACGCTCTTCGCCGGCCGTTTATCCGCGGGATCGCGCGGCACCCAAACGCGTCCGCCTTCCCCGCGCGCCGATTCGCTCATCAGACGTAGCTTGTCTTCACCGGGGATCGCCGTCGGATGCACCTGAATGAATTCGCCGTTCGCGTAATCCACGCCTTGCTGAAACAGCGCCGATTGGGCCGATCCGGTGCACACCACCGAATTCGTCGAACGTCCAAAAATCGCTCCGACACCGCCCGTGCAAAAAATCACTGCGTCTGCCGTAAACGTTTTCACTTCCATCGAGCGCAAATCCATGGCGCAAATGCCGCGGCAAACTCCCGCGTCGTCCAGCACCGCGGAAAGAAACGTGAATCCCTCGTACTTTTTTACCTTGCCTTCGGCTTCGTGGCGACGCACCTGCTCATCCAGCGCATAAAGCAGCTGTTGCCCTGTCGTCGCTCCCGCAAACGCCGTGCGGTGATACAGTGTCCCGCCGAATCGCCGGTAATCCAGCAAACCCTCCGGCGTGCGGTTAAACATCACTCCCATGCGGTCCAGCAAATCAATAATGCCGGGCGCTGCCTCGCACATGCGCCTTACGAGCGGCTGATTCGCCAGAAAATCGCCGCCATAAATCGTGTCGTCAAAATGTTTCGCAGTCGTGTCGCCTTCGCCTTTCTGATTTTTCGCCGCGTTGATTCCGCCCTGTGCGCACACCGAGTGGGACCGCTTCACCGGCACAATCGAAAATAGATCCACCGGCACGCCGGCTTCCGCCACGCGAATCGTGGCCATCAACCCGGCCAATCCACCGCCCACGATAATGATTTTCGGCTGTCTCATTTGGTCATCGCGTACCAGGCAAACGGGTGCCAGTTCAACCGGAAGCTAAGTACAATCAAGATTCCGACCACGCTGAACGTAAATCCCACCAAAATTCCAAGGCGTCCCGCCGCGCGCTGGGCCCGAACCGTCGCCGCCAATCCCCACTTGCACAGAAAATTCCAAATCCCCACACCCAGATGAAACGACGAGGCCACAATTCCAATCACAAAAAACGCAAGGTACAAGGGGTGCCGCATGTCCTCTGCCACGCTCGCATACGTCGAACGTCCGTGCGTCAGCCACCGCTCCGTGTACAAATGCCATCCGATGTACGCAAACGCAATCAACCCTGTGTACCGCTGAAATGTGTACAGCCAGTTCCCTACCCACGGATATTGCGAGACGTTTGACTTCCCTTGCAGCCAAATGTAAATGCCGTATCCGCCGTGAAACAAAATCGGCAGAAAAATGCCCGCCCATTCCACGAACAACCGAAAGGGAATCGTCTGCAACTCTTGCGACACGTCGTCGTATTTCCGCGCGCTCACCAGCGCAGCGCTGTTTGACCAGAAATGTTCAGCGAGGAACGCCCCAACAGGAATAATGCCGGATAAAGAATGGAGCTTTCGAAGGAGGTAACTTGCGTCAGGCCAGGTTGCCGGTGCGGACATGCCCTCTCCGCCGCTGGCGTCTCTTTCCATTCGCATCTCGCGATACAGAAGAGACATTCATCACTAGCGGCATCTTTAAGTATAGCAGCCGCCTAGGACTCCACAAAATCAACTGTTCCCGTGCAACATTGCGAAACTCTAACGCTTTTTTTGGTCCATACGGCGCCCCGCGCTGGTATCTTGAAAGAAACCTGTGCCGCTCCGCTCCTGGCGGCAGGAAACTAACGGAAAACGACTAGGCCCGTGAGCAGCACAGCGCTTATATCCGAACTTGAGCGTCTTGCGTCAGCCCTAGGCTCCCAAAAGCCGGGCGAGCAGGAGATTTCCCTGCCTTCCGTTGGAGAGCGCATCGCGAAAAGTCTCAACGTAAAGACAGAAGAAGTGGCCATCCTCGCCGTCTCCACAAAGTGGCGTCATCTTCATTTTCTCGTTCCGCAAGCACTGAAAAACGTCGGTTTTATTCCTCTTTCGAGTCCATCCGCGCTCGCCGCCCGCACCGCGCGTGAGAATCGCGCCGAAGTGAACAACCATTTTCACGAGACGCGCCATGCAAGCGTCTTCGAAGGCGTGAAAGCCGAAACGCTCAGCGCCGAAGCAATTCAGAAAATTATTAGCGCGCCGATTCTCTGCGACGAAAAAGTAGTCGGCGTAATCCAAGTCAGCCGCAAAGGCATCAGCCCGGCCGCCGCGGGGCCGGATTTCTCGTCCGACGACGTCACGAAAGTCACCGCACTGTGCCGCCCGCTCGGAAAACTGATCCAGCACCTCACCGGCGAGTAGTTCGCACGCTCGCTCGCGTTCATCTGCCAGTAACTTTTCTCCCTCGAGCCTCAAATAGCGTTGACTCTCACTAGTGTTCTTGTTACTTTTTCTTTGCGCGATTTTTTTCGCCCAGCTCACTTACGGAGGCTCCATACCGACACCATGGCGTTCGTCGCTAAGAAAATATTTTTGACCAAAGGCGTCGGTAAACATCGGGAAAGGCTTTCCAGTTTTGAGCTCGCATTGCGCAACGCGGGCATAGCGGCGTGCAACATCGTTCGCGTCTCATCGATCTTTCCGCCGAATTGTAAATTGATTTCCCGCAGTGAAGGGTTGAAGCACATCAAGCCGGGGCAGGTGGCGTTCACCGTCATCAGCGAAAATTCCACCAAGGAGCCGCATCGCCTCATCGCCGCCAGTATCGGTCTGGCGCTGCCGAGCGACAAATCCATGTACGGTTATCTCTCCGAGCATCATTCCTTCGGCGAAACCGAAGAAGTCGCCGGCGAGTACGGAGAAGAGCTCGCGGCTGAAATGCTCGCGACGACTCTAAACGTTGAATTTGATCCGGATCTTTCCTGGGACGAGAAAAAAGAGGTTTACCGCATCTCGAATAAAATCGTCAGAACCATGAACGTCACGCAATCGGCAGTCGGCGATAAGCGCGGCCTCTGGACCACCGTCCTCGGCGCGGCCATCCTCATCGGCGAAGACGACTAAGACTCATCCAACTCGTAGGCCGTCTTCAGCCACTTTTTCACTTCCGCATCAATCTGTTTCACATCGTTAATCTCAAAGCGATGCGTGATGCGGTCTTTTTTCGCGAGGCCACCCGTGTCCACCAGCCGTTTCGGCAATTTTCCTTTGTAATGCGTCAGCGACAGCCCAAAATCCACGCGTGTGTTCGTCGTCGGCTTAATCTGCGCAAACACGTGATTGCGATAGAGGGGGACCATCGTCAGGCACGGGCTCGCCTTCACGTCAACACCAATCGATTTGCCAAGATTCAGCAGCTCTTTGAAAATCGGCCGCAACGCGTTTTTCTTCCCCGCGTACTGCTTTTCAACATACTCGGGTGCCGCAGCCAAATATTTCTCCGGCGAGTCTTCTTCCGATTCCTTTCCTGCAACTCGCGCAGCAATCCACCATGCAGCATTAGTTCCCAGCTTCTGATTAATCTTCAACCACTCGCGCTGGCTCTTTTCGTCCTTCGGCCCTTCTTTCCTGACGAACGCCAGCCACTCTTCCAGCGAGCGCCCCGTTTTCTCTTTCAAATCCGCGATCCACTTCTGCACCATCGCCACGCCCGGATGCACGTCGTACAGCGCCTTGGTTTTCGCCCTCGCCATGGCTCACCTCTCCACACTTGTAACTCTATCTCTTAAAATATCCGATGCGTTCCAAAACCGCTCCTACCACCAGGGGCAGAGCCACCGTCGCGTCTTCAAAGACTTCCGCAAACTTCCCGCCCTCTTCCGGCGGCACAAATTTTCCCCATGAAACCGCCTCCGTGTACGTGCTCCCGCTCAACCCGCCCCAATGCACCGGCTCCGGGCAAATCCGTAATCCGTAGTTGTATCGCTTCAGCGGCACATTCTTGTATCCGCGGCGCGCGAGCAGTTCCGCGTAGACACCAAATTGCTGCGACCAATTCCGCGGCACTCCGCCACCCACCGTAAAAATTCCCATACGCTTGGTGGCCATCATCGTGTTCGCAAATTTCTCAAAGTCTTCAAACGGGTCAAATCGCAGCAGAGGCCGCTTCTCTTCCTGCCTCGCAATCTTGTGCAACGCAAAATCGATCCCCAATTCTGAATCCGAAAATGCTGGCACAAACACCGGCACGTTGTGATCGTAAGCGGATTTCAGAATTCCCCGTCCAGTAGAACTCCTTTTTAGAAATTCGCCGATGCGCCGGTGTACTTTCCAACTGCAAACTACTTCGTCGTCGTCCCACTCATCGAAGATGTGGTCAACAACCTCTTCCACGTGGTCCAGGTTCGTCTCCGGTTCGAGTGAATCGTAGACACGGTTGTAACCCGCCTTGAACAGCTCGTTGTCGTCCATCTTCGACGGGTCGTAACGAAAATGGGAGCGGCCTGTCGCTTCCACAAGCCCGTGCGCCATCAGTGCGCCAGTCGAAACAATTGCTTTAACGATTCCGCTCTCGATTAGGTCGCAGAAAATCAACCCCATCTTTCCCACCGTCAATGCGCCAGAGAGAGTCATCACCACGAAGCAATCCTTGTCTAGCGCCATCGCTTCCAGCACATCCGCCGCGTCGCCGATCTGGCGTCCAGTGTAGGCCGTATCCCCCATCGCGCGCACCAGCGCGTCAATGGAGGTGCATTTCGAAAGATCCAGCGGAAATATCGGTCGCAGCTTGTCCCGTACCGGGTCGTGCAGCACGCGCCCCGTCACCGTCTTTCCTTTCCCAATGCCCGTAATCTTTCTCGCATTTCTCGCCTTTCTCGCCTTTTTCGCTTTCGCCATTTCTCTCCTGTTGGTTCGTGTGAATCGTGTGTTACAAATTCTTTGCGCGCGCAAGAACTGTAAAATTCCGTGGTGAATTTCTCTGCGCATCTTACTTTTTCTTCTTCCGCGCCGTCAAAGAACTTTCTCGGCTCTCCGCGTTTTTTTCCCGCGCGTGTTACGATACGAAGCATGGCGGACAAATTCACCATCGGCCTCGTGCAAATGAAGTCCACGAAGAACGCCGAAGAAAATCTTGCTCGGGCTATTGAAAAAATCAAGGAAGCGGCCTCTCTCGGCGCGCAAATCATCTGCATGGACGAACTCTTCCGCGGCGAATATTTCTGCCGCGCGGAAGACACCGCGCTCTTCGATCTAGCTGAAGCGATTCCTGGACCCGCAACCGACGCGTTGGCGCAAGTCGCGAAAGAAAGGAAAGTCGCCATCGTCGCTTCCCTTTTCGAGCGTCGCGCTGCTGGCGTTTATCACAACTCCTGCGCCATCCTCGACGCCGACGGCACCTACCTCGGCAAATATCGCAAGATGCATATTCCTGACGATCCTCTTTACTATGAAAAATTTTATTTCACTCCCGGCGATCTCGGTTTCCCGAATTTCGATACGAAGTACGCACGCATCGGCATCCAGATTTGCTGGGATCAGTGGTATCCGGAAGGTTCGCGCCTCACCGCGCTCAGTGGCGCGCAAGTCATTTTCTATCCCACTAGCATCGGTTGGCACCCGAAAGAAAAAGCGGAGTTCGGCGCCGCACAGCTCGACGCATGGCGCACGATTCAGCGTGCGCATGCCATCGCCAACGGCACCTACGTCGCCGTGGTGAACCGCGTCGGTTACGAAGGCGATCCGAAAGCCGGCGATCCAGGCCTCGAGTTCTGGGGCAACTCCTTCGTCGCGGACTCGTTCGGCCAAATCACTACGCAAGCTGGAAGTGAAAAAGAAGAAATTCTCGTCGTCGAATGCGACTCGAAGAAAAGCGAAGAGACTCGCCGCAATTGGCCCTTCTTGCGAGATCGCCGCATTGACGCCTATCAACCTATCCTCAATCGCTGGCTCGGCGAATGACCGCATCGTCGTCGAATGTAACGCCGCATCAGCTCGGCTTTCGCATGCCCGCCGAATGGGAGCCGCATGAAGGGACCTGGCTCGGTTGGCCGCATGAACTCACCGATTGGCCCGGAAAATTCGCGCCGATCCCCTGGGCATTCGCGGAAATCGTTCGCCATCTGGCACGCGTCGAGTGCGTCTTCTTATTCGTTGAAAATCGCGAAGCTGAATCCCGCGTCCGTGCAATTCTAAAAAAATCTCACGTCAATCTCGATGCTGTCACTTTCTTCTGCGTCCCCACCGATCGCGGCTGGATGCGCGACTCCGGCCCAATCTGCGTCACAAACGCCTCGAGCGAAATCGCCTTCAACAATTTTTCCTTCAACGGTTGGGCGAAATATCCCAATCACAAAAAAGACGCGCAAATCGTCACCCGTGCCAACAAATCGCTCAAGAAAAAATTCTTCCTACCCGAACACAACGGCCGCCGCGTCGTCCTCGAAGGTGGCTCTATTGACGTCAATGGCCACGGCACGCTCCTCACCACCGAAGAGTGCCTGCAAAGCAAAATTCAGGAACGCAATCCCGGTTTCTCCAAACGCGACTACGAAGAAATGTTTCGCAACTACTTTGGCGTTACCAATGTAGTCTGGCTAAAAAACGGCATCGCCGGCGACGACACCCACGGCCACGTGGACGACCTGAGCCGCTTCGTGAACGAGACCACGGTCCTCACCATCGTCGAAGAAAACTCCTCCGACGCAAACTACGCCCATCTGCAAGAAAATCTCGCACTTCTCAAGCAAAGCAAAAACGAAGCTGGCAGATCTCTCCGCGTCGAAGAACTCCCCATGCCGGCTCCTATCTTTTTCAACAGCCAGCGTCTTCCCGCCAGTTACGCCAATTTCTACATCGCCAACAAACTCGTCCTCGTTCCCGTCTTTAACGATCCAAACGACCGCATCGCGTTGAATATTTTGGCGAAGTACTTTTTCGACCGCGAAGTTGTCGGCGTCTATTGTCGAGATCTCGTTCTCGGCCTCGGCACTATCCACTGCATGACGCAACAACAGCCCTCAGCAACCTAAAGCTCCCTAGCCAATCTCGTGCAAGCCTTGACCCCACTCATTCGTGCTTGTCAAAACTTATCGGCCCTCCGCCAAACTGCGTGAGCAACAGGGCCGCTCCCAGCATGGACAGATTCTTGGCAAACATG
The DNA here is from genome assembly GCA_035567915.1 of Candidatus Sulfotelmatobacter sp. Classification (GTDB taxonomy): domain Bacteria; phylum Acidobacteriota; class Terriglobia; order Acidiferrales; family UBA7541; genus Acidiferrum. Next base: position 133,175 of record DATMPA010000017.1, read on the forward strand.
GCCTGTTGAACGTGAATCATCGATGGGTCCTGCAACCTCCAAAACGCATGCATCATGAACGTCACTGGCACCAGGAATCCAACCAGGAGCCAGGCCCCCCATTTTGTTTTATAGCCAAAGGCAACGCTTAGACCTCCAGCAAGCGCCATCACCCCAGAAATCGGAACGAGCAGGCCAGCCAGCGGTACGCTCAAATCCGCCGCATGTTGAATGCCCTCGTGCGTAAAATGACGAGGTGCCGCAGTGACAAAAATCAAAGCGAAAAGAATTCTCCCGGATGGATACAGGTAACGCATTTGCTTTCCTTCTCGTTAAACGGATTCACCGACCGTGTCTGTAGTGAATATTGTATCACTATAAGTGACAGGCGTATCATTATAGGCAAACTGCTGTCAAGGGAAGATCATGAACAATCAATTGCACTACAAATTGAAGTCCACCCGCCCTCGCCGCGGTTCACCGGAGCAAACGCGTGATCGCCTGATTGCCGCTGCTGCTGCTCTCTTCAACCGCGCCGGGTATCACGGGACAGATTCGAACCACATTGCGCGGGCCGCCGGCTATTCAACTGGCAGCTTTTATAAACACTTCGAGGACAAGCGTGAAATATTCTTGGCTGCCTATGAAACCTGGGTTTCCTCTGAGTGGAAAGAGGTCGCGGCTGTTCTATCTGAAGGCGGTTCTAACAGAGACATCGCGCGGCGCCTCGTCAGGCTGTCTGTTGAGTTCCACACACGCTGGCGCGGACTAAGAGCGTCCTTGCGCGAACTGGTTTTCACCGATACGACGGTCCGGCGATTTTATCGAAAGCTGCGGCGCCGCCAACTTGACCTCATGGCCGACCTGCGCAAAAAAAGGGGCGGGCGTCCTCACAGGCGGGAGGAAGACCTCATCCACCTCTACACGACCGAGCGTACCTATGACGCCATTGCGCAAGGCGAACTGCGAGAGATGGGGCTTAGCCGGACATTCGTCCTCGAAGCGATGTTGCAAAACGTGATTTCTGTCCTGGTCTGAGAAAGAAAATTGAAGCTGGCCCCAGCTTCTCTTGTACAACAGAGGTAGGTCGCTTTTATGACATCCCCACGTTGACCGAACTACTTCCCTTCTCTGATACACTTCCGTCTGAACAATTTCCAAGCTCTGAAGGAGTCTGCATGTTCTCCTCTCTTTTAGCGATGGCTTACGTAGATCAAGTCTTTGGCGTCGTGATTGACCGCGGCCTGGTCAGTTGGATATTGCTCGGCTTAATCGCCGGGTGGCTCGCGGGAAAAATCGCGCGCGGCCGTGGCTACGGCTGCCTCACAGACATTCTTCTGGGATTGATTGGCTCCGTCCTCGGCGGCTGGATTTTTCGCAAGCTCGAAATCGGAACGGGCGCAGGGGGATTTATCTACTCACTAGCCGCAGCGACCGTCGGTGCAGTCGTTCTTGTTGTCGTCGTACACCTCTTCACAGGTTCGAAAGAATAATTCCGCGCAATCGAATTTCGACGCTCGCAGCGTTCTTCTCCGCCCCGAACGGTTGTTCCAGGCGGCCATCGCGCCGCGCTGTGATACGATTCCCTCTAACACTTTGGAGCTGACATTTCATTGAGCAAGTCTTCGCAATCGCTTTTCGCAATTCCCCTCGGCGGTCTCGGCGAATTTGGCATGAACATGATGGCGCTTCGCTTCTGCGACGACATCATCGTCATAGACGCCGGTATGATGTTCCCTGAATCCGAGCTCCTCGGCGTTGACCTTGTCATTCCGGACATCACCTACCTCAAGCAGAATCGCCATCTCGTCCGCGCCATCGTTCTCACCCACGGACACGAAGATCACATCGGCGCGCTTCCGTACATCCTTCGCGATCTCAATGTTCCGGTCTTTGGCACGCGTTTCACACTCGCGCTGGTCAGAAAGCGCCTCGAAGAAGCCAGCCTGCTGGATTCCACCACGCTACGCGAAGTCATTCCTGGCCGCCGCGTTGAAATCGGTCCATATGAAATCGAATTCATCCCCGTCACGCACAGCACGATTGACTGCGTCGCGCTTGCCGTGCGCACTCCACTTGGCGTCATCATTCACACCGGCGATTTCAAGATTGACCACACACCGGTTAACGGAGCCGGCTTTGACGTCCCGACGTTCGCTCGTTATGGCAATGAGGGTGTCCTTGCTCTCTTCTCCGATTCTACAAACGTTGAGCGCCCAGGCTATACGCCCTCGGAACGCGCCGTCGTCCCGCGCATCGAAGACCTTTGCCGTTCGGCTCCGCGCCGCGTCATCCTTTCCTGTTTCGCTTCGTCCATTCATCGCATTCAGCAAGTCATTGACATCGCCTCACGCGTTGGCCGCAAAGTTGCGTTTGTCGGCCGTAGCATGGTGGACAACGTCGAAATCGCGCACAACCTTGAATGCCTTAGCATTCCGGACGGCATGGTCGTCCGCTCGCAGGACATCCGAGGCTTCGAACCGCGCAAAATCGTCATCCTTGCATCCGGCTCGCAAGCCGAGCCGATGTCTTCTCTCTCCCGCATCGCCGTTGACAACCATCGCTTCGTATCCGTGGATGAAAATGACACCGTCATCCTCTCCTCGCGTATCATTCCCGGAAACGAAAAAGCCATCTTCCGCATGTTGGATCACATGTTCCGCCGCCGCGCACTCGTCTATTACGACAATTCCGCCGGCATCATTCACGTCTCCGGCCACGCCAGCCAGGAAGAACAAAAACTCCTTCTGCAACTCGTGAAGCCGAAATATTTCATTCCCGTGCACGGCGAATTCCGCCATCTCTTCCGCCACGCAGCGCTGGCGAATCAGCTCGGCGCAGTCTCAGGAGAAATTCTTCTCCTCGAAGACGGTCACTGCATCGAATTTAACGAAGACGGCGCTTTCCGCCGTGATCCTGTGCCAGCCGGCCGCGTCCTCGTTGATTCCGGCTCGCTTGAGGAAATCGAAGAAGTCGTCGTGCGCGATCGCAAACATCTTTCCGAAGACGGCGTCGTCGTTCCCATCATCGCGATTGACAAGCACACCGGCAATCTCGAATCGCAACCGGAAATCGTCACGCGCGGTTTTCTCAGCGACAACGGCAGCGAGCTGATTGCCGGCGCGCGCGAAATCATTTTGCGCACCATTAACACTTCCAACCCCGAAGAAATGTCCGATTGGTCGGTAATCAAGGAAAAAATCCGAGTGGACCTTAAACGCTATATCAACAAACAAACCTCGAAACGCCCGCTCATTCTTCCAGTCATTCTCGAAGTCTGACCCAGCTAAATCGTTTTATTTCAGCCCCAAACCGCAATCGCACGGCAAGATTGCGATTCGCCACATTTTCTTTTTGAATCCATCCTCCTGTAGCGATAACTCAGATTTCCCCCTGAATTCCGCAACAGCTCTCACCGCGTGACGTCAAACTTTACGTATCACATGCGCCCTTCTTCGGCACCGTTCAGCGAACACCGGAGAAAATTTCACGACGCACTCGAAAGGATCTCTTATGAACGCGAAGAACATTTCTAAAGGTGTTCTGCTCGGCGCTTCGCTTTTTCTGGCCACGGCTGCCTTCGCAGGTGAAAAGGCGTCCGTCAAGCTGTACGAAGAAGTGAAGGTCAACGGCAAGACCATCGCTCCCGGCAAATATGATGTCGAATGGACCGGCGCGGGCGATCAGGTGCAGTTGAACATTCGCCAAGGCAAGGAAACCATTGCCACGGTTCCTGCGAAGCTCACCGCGACCAAGGCCGCTCCCGTCGCCACCGGCTACTCCACCAAGAGCGAAACCGACGGCACCAAGTCGCTTACTTCCGTCTTCGTTGCGGGCAAGAAGTACACTCTCGAACTCGGCCAGGAAGTTGCTGCAACCCCGGCAAAGCCAGGCGAAACTGCCGGCAACCGGTAATTCGCTTCTCACAAACTGTCCCCTGTTTACAGCGCGTCCTTGCACTGCAGCATCAAGCAAGGACGCGCTTCTCTTTTTTAGCAACAAGGGTTCTTGTGTAGCCGGAGGGGCTTCAGCCCCGGCAATGCTTGGCAAGATTGCAAATCTAGCTTCTTCCGCTTTTCAATTCATTTCCGTCCTCGCCGCTTCCCCGCTACAATCATTCCTTTAGGAGCCCTTGTGTCATTTCCCTCTTCTCCCGTCGTGGAGAAAACTCCCGGCCGCGCCGCATTCGCATTCATTCTGGTCACCGTCGCTCTCGATTTTCTTGCGTTCGGGCTCATTGCCCCCGTGAATCCGGACCTGGTCCGCGGGTTTGTAGGCGGTGATTTCGCCCGCGCTTCTAGCATCACGGGCTATTTCTTTTTGGCATGGGCGACCATGCAATTCATTTTCTCGCCGATTATTGGTGCTTGGTCCGATCGCTTTGGCCGCCGTCCGGTGATTCTCATTTCGTGTTTCGGTAGCGGCATCGACTATGTGTTGATGGCACTAGCTCCGTCATTACGTTGGCTCTTCGTAGGCCGGCTCATCTCCGGCATTGCCACTTCCAACGTAGCTACGGCGTTCGCCTACATTACGGATGTCACTCCTCCCGACAAACGTGCAAGAGCGTTTGGCTTTATTAGCGCGGCGTTTGGACTTGGTTTTGTAATTGGGCCCGCTGTTGGCGGCTTACTTGGAAATATCAATCTTAGGCTGCCCTTTTGGGTTGCTGCCGCCCTAAGTCTTGCGAATGCTCTCTATGGTTATTTCGTCTTGCCCGAATCGCTGCCAAAGGAGCGCCGGGCAAAGTCTGCTTGGCACATGGCCAATCCCCTCAGCTCTTTAAAACTTTTCGGTCTGCATCCCGAGCTCACAGGACTCGCAGCCGTTCTCACCTTGTACTACCTGGCTCACAATTCTCTTATGTCCGTTTGGACGCTGTACACCGAATATCGCTATACATGGAACAACCGTGACGTCGGCCTCTCGCTCGCCGTCGTCGGCGTCAGCGCTGCTCTCGTCTCCGGCCTTTTGGTTGGTCCCTTCGTCAAACGTTTCGGTGAAAGGGTGAGCCTCCTATTCGGTTTGCTTTTTGGCACAATTGGGTTCGTCTGCTTCGGTCTCGCTCCATACGGCAAACTGGTTCTCGCCACAATTCCTTTCATCGCTTTATGGGGTATCGCTGCGCCCCCCATTCAATCGTTAATGTCGCGCCACGTCGATCCTTCCTCTCAAGGCAAACTCCAGGGCGCCATCAGTTCCATCCGCGCCGTAACCAGCATGGCCGGTCCGATTCTCTTCACTCAGGTGTTCGCGGCGGCCATATCACCAGGTGTTAAGTTTCATGTTCCGGGCGCTCCGTACCTTGTTGCGGCTGTTCTTTTGTTGTCCTCCCTTCTTCTCGCAGTATTTGTCACGCGCCCTGGTGCCGCCCCAGCCGCAGTTCCCCAACCTTCCGCGGATACCTCTTCGATCGCCCCATGAGAGCCGCCGAATTTTCACTTGACACGAGCGGTAACTGATTATTTACTTACGATCAAGATACCTGTTCGTATAGCTCTCCCAAGGAGCTATTCCATGAAAATTCGCTTGTTCGTCACAGTAGTTGTGTACCTTGGAGCTTTGTTCGCATCTCCTTCGGCTTACGCCTGGGGCTGCAAAGGCCATCAAACCATCGCTCTTATCGCTAAGAAACATCTCACTCCGGCGGCCAAAGCTCTTGGCGATAGGTTTCTTGCCGTCGATCCCGGCAGACACATTCCCAGTCAGGGCGTTTGCGGCACGCAGGGTCTCGACTCTTATGCCGCAGCTTCCACGTGGGCAGACGCCGTCCGCAAGAAAGGCGTGGACGATGGCTGGCACTATGTGGATATCCCTCGCGGCGGTGACCAATCGGCCATTTCAACCGTTTGCGCTCTCACGCCCAGCTGCGTGGTGGACGCGATAAAAAAGCAAAAAGAGATTCTTGAGGACTCTTCAAAAAGTGACGCCGATCGCGCTGCCGCTGTTCGCTACATCATTCATTTCGCGGGCGACATTCATCAGCCTCTCCACTGCACGACCAATGGCGATCGCGGCGGCAATTGCGTCCCTGTGACCTATTTCAAGGACAAGCCGAATCCGACGAAAGAGAATGGAGTCGTTGTTCCCGACACTTATACGCCGAACCTGCACGGCATCTGGGACAAGCAAATGGTCGAGAAGGATATGGCGGCTGTCGGCGCCGCAACCGCGCAGGCCTATGCCGACTTTCTGGACCATTCCCTCACGTCAGACATCTTGAGTTGGCAAGCGGAAGCGATTAGTCCCGAAGACTGGGCATGGGATAGCCACGAACACGCCGAAGATATCTCCTATGGTGACTTGCCCAAGCTGATCCCCGTGGATAAGCATCCTGACGCCGATGTGAAAGCGTGTTCCGATAATCAACGAATTGGCAACCGCATGTTTCACAAACACTTGAAACTCAGCCAAGCGTATCAGGACGACGCGTCAGACGTGATCCGCGAGCGTTTGGCGATGGCAGGCATTCGCTTGGCGATGCTGCTCAATGACGCAGCGGCGAACCTTCATTAGACGGACCGCTCGTTTCACTCTACTGCGGATAATCGCAGGCCTCTCGTCGCATCCATCGGGTGGGATGCGTTCGCACGTGGCCTGTACAAAACTGAATCGCGGATTGGCTTCTTCCAATCCGCGACAATTCCGCCGATCCAAAATATTTACCGCGTCCAACGCTCCACTCGTACCGGCCCATTGAACCAGGTATCGTTCGTCTTGGCTGACAACGACGCAGCGCTCACTTCAGCCACGCCGCCTTGCAACGGGTCGGAGTCAATGCATTGCCCTTGGCCCAAATACGCAACCACGTGCACTCCGTTCACCGCGAGCACGTCGCCTGCCTTCACCTTGCTCCAATCCAAACGGGCCAAGCTTTCTGCTTCTGTGACTTGTTCCAAATTTCCGCCGCAGCCTTCCCACAATTCTTTCGCCGTGCAATGAATCTTCGTTTTGGAAACGCGATCGTGCGCCTTGCAGATGAGCGACGAGCAAGTCTCATCCAAATATGCGGTGCCGTCGTAGGATCGCAATGCGTCTACGTACGTTTTCGGTTCGGCAAGAATAAGTCCGCTCACTGCGAAGAGGAGTGTTAAAAGCAGCTTCATGGCCCCGCGACCTCGGCTTTACGTTTCGGACAGCCTGCTGAATCGACTGCGCTCCGCTGGGCACCTGTCCTAGCTAGAGTGCATCCCGTCCGTAAGGACAGGGTGAGCCAGGCATTAAATCAGAACTATGGTACCGGGGTCCATTTTGAAACATTCGATGGGCTACTCGCAACAGATCCTTTTGTACTAGAACCGAGAATGATATGCCTTGTATTTTCAATTCATTACAAACGGGGAGAGTCCCACTTAGCCAAGTATTCTGGTGGGCGCTTCCTTTTTCGCACCTTGAACGTTCGCGCCCTCGCCAGCCCAAAAAAGCTGCTACCCGCCTTCTCCTGCAAAGCATCATATTCTTATTCCTAGCTTTCCATTCAAAGAGCCTTTCGTTCCCAAGGAGAATCCAATGGCGAAGAAAACAAATCCCGGCAGCCCGCAGAGCGGTACGGAAAGGGCCCGCCCAATCCTGCATCAGCACTCTCGAGAAATTCAGCCTTTCGGAAAAATCGCCAAGCTTTCGATCGCACTCGATGAAAATGTTTGCGCCGCAAGTGTCGAAAATCTCAATCAAATTCTCGCAGACACTATCACCCTGCGCGATCTTTACAAGAAACATCACTGGCAAGTCGCCGGCCACACGTTCTACCAACTCCATCTTCTTTTCGATAAGCACTACGAAGAGCAGGACGAACTTGTGGACACCATTGCGGAGCGTATTCAGCTCCTAGGCGGCGTGAGCCTCGCCATGGCCGCGGACATCGCCGAAACCACTATCATTCCTCGCCCGCCCCGCGGACGTGAAGAAGTCCCCGTGCAAATTTCGCGCCTTCTCGAAGCGCACGAAATTCTTCTCAAGGAAGCGCGCACCATGGCCAAGCAAGCCTCCGAAGCCGGCGACGACGGCACCAACGACCTTCTCGTCAGCGACATCATTCGCACCAACGAGCTTCAAGTCTGGTTTGTCTCAGAACACCTCGTAGATGTTCCTCTCGTCAGGGCGGACGCCTCGGCAAAAACAAAAGCCGCCTCCGCTGACTGAATCTCACAAACGCGAATCCAGACAAATGCAAAAAAGCAGGGGCTTGCGCCCTGCTTTTTTGCATTTGGAGGCTTCCTCGAGCCGACCTCACGAGCAAGTTCGTTTTACTTCTCAGGTATGCAATCCCAGTAGCCCGAGAGGCGGAGTTCCCCTCGCTTCTCTTGCTTTGGATTAAACGCCCCCAGTTTCCCTGTCGTGATCACCGGACAACCCTTAATTTGGACCAAGCTCGGTCTTTTCGTCTGGCTTGTGGTTACGTTGATTCCTATTGTGGATCCTGGTTTCGAGGCAACGTCTAAAGCCTTCAGTCTTATCGATCAAATACCCGTCTTTGGCAAAGGCGGTTCAACGAACAATGAAAAATAGCTCGTGCGGCGAAAGAACGCGGTCATTTGTGGTCGTTGTTCGGACTTGCCTGCTCGATTTCAGAGAAGTACGCTTGGAGGGCTGATTCTCCACCCATCGTGAGGGGGCTTCCATGGCCACAGCAATGCCTTCCCAATCCGTCGGCTCAACCATCATCCCCAGCATGCGTTATCGCAACGCCCCTGCCGCAATAGACTGGCTCTGCAACGCGTTCGGATTCGAAAAACATCTCGTCGTCCCCGGCGAGAACAACACCATCGCCCACGCCCAACTCAATTTCGGCAGCGGCATGATCATGCTCGGATCCATCAAGGACAACGAATTCGGCAAATTGATGAAGCAGCCCGATGAAATCGGCGGCGCAGAAACGCAAAGCTGCTACGTCGTCGTCTCCGATTGCGACGCGCATTACGCTCGCGCCAAAGCCGCCGGCGCCCAAATCATTCTTGATATCCACGACGAAGGCCACAGCGGCCGTGGTTACGCCTGCCGCGACCTCGAAGGCCACATCTGGTATTTCGGCTCCTACAACCCCTGGCATTCCTAGCTTGTTCCGCTCGTTTGCAGTATTCAAACGGTTCAAACTTGTTGTAGAGTACCGCTCATCGCGAGGCCGCCGCACGACCCCGCGCCGCTTTCCGCAATAGGGGAACCATCGTGGATAAACGTCTTCCTTCTTCCGGCTCAAAAGAAACATCCGTTTCGCGCCGTAAATTCCTCGCCCAAACTGCGACCACTGCCCTCGGCTTTTCCATCGTCCCGCGCCACGTCCTCGGTGGCGCCGGCTACGTTCCCCCCAGCGACAAGGTGAACATCGCGTTTATCGGTGTCGGCGCGCAAGGCTTCCGCGTCATGCTTCACTTTCTAAAAGAGCCCGACGTCCAGGGTGTCGCCGTCTGTGACGTCAACAAGAGCGGCTCCGACTACCCTCAATGGAGCACCCACGAATTCTGCAACTCCGTACGCAACCTTCTCGGCGTTTCTTCTGGCTGGGACTGGCTCAGTCCGGACGATCCGATTCAGCTCTCGCACACGCTCAAAGTCACCGCAGGCGTCGCCGGTCGCGAACCCGCGCAAAAAGTCGTGGATGCCTACAACGCCACAGGCCAGCGCTCTGGACAATCCCGCGGCTGTGCGGCCTATTCTGACTACCGTGAGCTTCTCGAAAAAGAAAAAGACCTCGACGCTGTCGTCGTCTGCACCACAGACCATCTCCACGCTTCCATTTCCGCCGCGGCCATGCGCAAACAGAAACACGTCTTCTGCCAGAAACCGCTCACGCACACGATTTACGAAGCGCGCCGCATCGCGGAAATCGCCCGCGAAACCGGCGTCGCCACGCAAATCGCTGTCGGCAATCAAGCATCCGAAGACACGCGTCTTCTTTGTGAATGGATCTGGTCCGGCGCCATTGGCCCCGTCCGCGAAGTCCATAACTGGTCTACCCGCCCGTTCTGGCCGCAGGGCATCGATCGTCCCAAAGAGACGGAACCTGTGCCGGATGATCTCAATTGGGATCTTTGGCTTGGCCCTGCGCCAGTCCGCCCGTACAATCACGTCTATCTTCCCTTTTCCTGGCGCGGATGGGCCGATTTCGGTTGCGGTGCTCTGGGGGATATGGGCTGCTACAGTTTCGACACAATCTTCCGCGTGCTGAAACTCGAAGCGCCGTCCAGCGTCGAAGCATGTTCCACCGATCGCTATCCGGAAACGTATCCCAACGCGTCGCTGATTACCTTCAACTTTCCCGCGCGCGGCGAAATGCCGCCTGTGAAATTCACCTGGTACGACGGTGGCCTCAAACCGCCGCGCCCCGAAGAACTCGAGGATGATCGTCCCTTCACAATGGAAGGAGAGGACGGAGAGGAGGGTCTCCTCTTTGTCGGTGACAAAGGCAAAATTCTCTGCGGCTTCAACGGAGCCAAACCACGCCTCATTCCTGACGCGAAGATGAAAGCGTTTCAGCCGCCTCCCAAAACTCTGCCGCGCTCGCCCGGCAACGAACGCGAATGGCTGGACGCTGCGAAGGGTGGCAAGACTAAACCCGGCGGCAATTTCGAATTCTCCGCCGTTGTGACCGAAACCCTGTTGCTCGGCAACGTCGCTTCCCAGACTGGCCAAAAACTAAAGTGGGATCGCGCTGGCCTCAAAGTGACGAATTCCGATGCCGCGGACAAAATCGTTCGTCCGCCGCGCCGCCCCGGCTGGGAACTTTGATGTCTTCCATTTCAACGAATGCTTCGCGCCTGATTGCGGTGTCATTCCGAACCCGTCGCCTTTCGGCGGGGGCGTGGCTCCGGCTTTTGTGTAGCGCAGGAACTTCAGGCAGTGCTTGGCAAAATCTCGAACGAATAGGAGTAAATCGATGTCAACCATATCAAGACGGCGTTTCATCAAATCCACTGTAGCCCAAGCCGCCGCATCCACTTTTCTCTCCTCGCTCGCATTGACTGTGCATGCTAACCCTCTCGGGCTCCCCATCGGCTGCCAAACCTGGCCCGTCCGCGAAATGATCGCCAAAGATTTCCCCGGCACCATCAAACAACTCGCCGACGCCGGATTCCAATCCATCGAACTCTGCTCCCCCGTCGGTTACGCCGAGCACGGTTTCGCCGGTCTCGCCAAATACTCGGGATCCGAACTCAAAAAAATTCTGTCCGACGCGGGCGTCACCTGCGTCAGCTCTCACTTCGGCATTCAGGAGCTAAGAAAAGATCAGCCCGCCCGAATTGCGTGGGCAAAAGACGTCGGTCTAACGCAAATGCTCGTCCCCAGTCTCGACGGACCAAAAAATCCAACTATGGATGACGTAAAGCGCGCAGCCGACGAGTACAACAAGATGGGAGAACTCGCGGCCAAAGCCGGAATCCAGCAGGGCCTTCACAACGAAGATTTCGAATTGTCCGTGGTAGATGGCAAGCGCACCTACGATCTTTTGCTAGGCCTGCTCGATCCAAAACTAGTCAAATTCCAGTTCCAGGTCTCAACCATCAGCGACGGCTACGATGCCGCCGAATATTTCACCAAATACCCGGGCCGCTTCATTTCCATGCATGTCCAAGGTTGGTCCGCGCAAACCAAAAAAATCATGCCGGTAGGACAAGACACGCTCGACTGGAGGAAAATCTTCTCCACCGCAAAAACCGCCGGAATAAAGAACTACTTCGTCGAAATGAACCTCGACTTCATGAAAGCCAGCGTCCCCTACCTCCGCAACCTCCAGGTCTGAAAAAAAGCCTTTGGTTGCAGATGGGAATTCACGCGACTGGAATATTCCTGAGAGAGCTACTCGTTATTTCTTTGGACGCGTTCGCTGCAAGACTGCTTGCCAAAAGAAGCCGTTTTGAAAGGCGAGTAACCCGAACGAAAATACCTGGATAGGTTCAAGACTCTTGACTGCCTCCAGCGAACCAATTAAGGGCAAGAGAAGGATCGGCGAAACACACATCGGCTTGACGAAATCCAGCCACGAGAAATTTCCTCGCAGGTAAAACACGTACCTGGCTGCTACGCCGAGCAAGATAGCCGCAAACATGATGAACACCACTAATGTTGGTGAAGCACCGGAACCGAAGGTCACGTACCCTGCACTTTTGCTTGCGATGGCTACATCAAGGACAATCAATGCGAGCAGCGGAAGGAGTTCCAACAAAAAACGCTTGCCGCTGCGCGAACGAATCCAGTCGATAAAAATTAGACCCAAGTAGACCGCAGCGCAGACCTTCAGAATTCCAGGTATTGACATAAGTTCACTTGGGCAGCTTTCCGAGCCGATCCAAAGCCGTTTTGTCTCCGGCGTCCGCTGCCCTTTGGTACCACATTCGCGCCTGCCCGTAATCTTGTGTTACACCGCGCCCGTCGGCGTACAGCCCCCCTAGGTTGAGCATTGCAATCGCATCTCCGCCCGCTGCCGCTTTCTCGTACCACTGCCGCGCTTGCTGGTAGTCTCGGGCAACGCCTTGTCCATTGTCGAACAGAACGCCCAAGTAAGTCATTGCGGTCGCATATCCAGCCGCTGCCGCTTTCTCATACCACTGCCGTGCTTGCACATAATCTTGTGTTACACCGTGCCCGTTGGCATACAGCCCCCCCAAGTTGTACATCGCGGTCACATCTCCAGCTGCTGCCCCTTTCTCATACCACTGCCGCGCTTGCTGGTAGTCTTGCGGAACGCCTTGTCCCTTGTCGAACAGGACGCCCAAATAGGTCATCGCGGTCGCATCTCCAGCCGCTGCCGCTTTCTCAAACCACTGCCGCGCCTGCCCGTAATCTTGTTTGACACCGTGGCCCTCGGCATACAGTTTCCCCAAGCTGTCCATCGCGATCGCATACCCAGCCGCTGCCCCTTTCTCATACCACTGCCGCGCTTGCTGGTAGTCCTGCGGAACGCCTTGTCCATTGTCGAACAGGATGCCCAGGGAGGTCATCGCGGTCGCATCTCCAGCCGCTGCCGCTTTCTCATACCATTTTCTAGCTTGAACAAAGTCTTGCGGGACACCGTAACCATCGCGGTATATTCCCGCTAGGTTGTACATCGCGGTCCTATTACCAGCGGCTACTCCCTTCTCAAACCACTCTCGGGCCTGCCCATAATCTTTTGAGACGCCGAAGCCAAAGAAATATAAATATCCAACAAGGGTCATAGCGTCGTCATTTCCGGCACCTGCGGCCCTTAGAAACAACATCCGCGCATCGTCGTAGCGCTGGGCGTCAAGGGCCAGACGTCCTTCTTGGACCAGGTCGGTTGCTTTTTCACCGAACGCCACTGCACTCTGTGCGTCCCAGGGCTTTGCATTTCCGGCCTGCACCTGTCTTCTCTGATTCAGAAAAAAGAATTCCCCCACGCTCCCGTTACGAGAAATATCACCTTCCATTGGAATCTGGCTGCCGTTCGTTGCGTAAGGAATCTCTGAATGAAGATAACTGTCGAGTTCGTGGTAGGTGATGACCCCATCCCGTGGAGCATTGTCGGCAGCGCCTTCCAAGCCGGCAAAGATTTTTTCAAAGAAGACGCTGCCCGGCCCGACATTGGCGACTTGAAGACTCTGCTGATTCGACCTGCTTGCCATGATGGCATGGGCTCCGCGATCCCCAGGACCCAGTGGATTCGGGCCAAATGACTTTCGTCCAAGGAATGCGCCGCTTTGGCAGGCGTTGATCAGCACTAGAACCTTTTCAGCCGAGTCAATATCAGGGTCAAGGAGCGTGCGTAACACACTAAGGTCGATCCTGTTCACGGGATCAACATTTGAGACTGCCGGACTTGTGAGTAAAAACCCCCTCGCCGTGTCTTCGGAGCCTTCCGCATAACCATGGCCGGTATATGCAAAAAGAAAACGCGAGTGAGGCGAATGTGCGAGACGATCCGGGAAATAGTTCTGAAGGAAATAGTTCAGGTTGTCGAGGTTTACGTCGCCGTCTTTCAGCACGACGATTTCATCAAAGAACTCCTGATCCCTTAAGTACGCTTTCAGTTTTTCTATGTCTACTGCCGCGGGCTTAAGAGACCGCTGCAAAGGCGGGAAGTTAGGATACTGTGTCACGCCCGCGATGAGCGCATAACTGCGACCGACGCGAAGGGATGTTAATCCGACCGAATTGAGTGCCTTTTCGTACAATGAGCGTTGATCAGAATATTGGAGAAAGAAACGCTTGTACTGGTCCGGCACGTTCGGTTTGGACTGCGCCAAACTGGAAATCGGCAAAGCAAAAAGCAGCAAAGCGAAAACAGCCGGCGGGCCAAGAGGTACTTTCAAAATCGATCCCTCCCGTAGCAGTTTCGCAATGATACTGCATACATTAATAACGCGGTGAGAAATTTTGCAGCATTTACCACCGAATGGAGCGTGTCAATACGGCGACCGGAGAAGGCGAGCATGCAGACATGACCATCACCTACAAAACGCTTTCGCCGAATCTTCCCATCCGCAATCTGGTCGTCTCTGGCAAATCGCTATCCTTTGACTGGAAAGATCTCGACGGCGCCTCAAGTTCGAGCGCACACCCGAAAAACTCCGGCCGCCTGAGCTGGCACGATCTCCGAGCAGACGCCAAAATGCCAGTCATTCTGCTTAACAAACAAACGGCAAGGACCTCCTAAGCTTCTGCGCCGAAATAATTTGGACAACAACCTTCGCCGTGAAAGCAGACAGGTGTCCCTCTTCCGTTCTTCAGTTCAATTGTTTCGAATAAATTCTCGCGGCAACCCTTTTTTTGTTTAGGCGTAGTTCCCAATTGTGTGTACGCGCTCATCCAAATTCGTTGCCATGTGACGATCATGCCGGTCCAAGAACTCTTTCTTGCCATCTTAGCCGAGCACTCAGCCATCATTTGCAAAGGCATCAAAGCCCACGCAAATGCCCGTAAGCGCCTTTAGAATGAACACTTGTGGCGCAAGGACTCAAAGTCCCTTTGTTTTCAGCACTTACAAAAAAAACAGGGGGAGGGATGGGGGTGTTATTGTTAACCAGACTCCACTCCTTGCTTACCCCTTCTCACAGGAGTACCCTTCACTGGTTTGTTCAGCCCGCGCAATCGCAAGGAGGCTTCCCATGGCAACAGCAGTGTTAGAGCCCACCGTTAAAGTCACCGCCAACAAACTTCTCATCAACAACAAATGGATAGATTCCGCTTCCGGAAAAACTTTCCCGACCATCAATCCAGCTACCGGCGAAGTCATCACCCAGGTTGCCGAAGCCGACGCCGCCGATGTGGACAAGGCTGTAGCCGCCGCTCGCGCCGCCTTTGAAAAAGGCGCGTGGAAAAAGATGCCCGCCTCGCAGCGCGGCGTTCTGATGAACAAACTCGCCGACCTCATCGAAAAGCACGCCGATGAACTCGCGCAGCTCGAAGCTCTGGACAACGGCAAGCCGTATCACGTCGCGCGCGCCGCCGATCTCCCGCTCACCATCGCCTGCTACCGCTACTATGCGGGCTGGGCCGACAAGCTTCAGGGCAAAACCATTCCCGTCAACGGCCGCTATTTCACCTACACCAAGCACGAACCCGTCGGCGTCGTCGGCCAAATCATCCCGTGGAATTTCCCGTTGCTGATGCAGGCGTGGAAACTCGGCCCCGCGCTAGCCACCGGCTGCACGGTCGTCATGAAGCCCGCCGAACAGACTCCTCTCACAGCACTTCGCGTCGGCGAATTAATTCTCGAAGCTGGATTCCCCGAAGGAGTCGTCAATCTTCTTCCCGGTTACGGCCCCACCGCCGGAGCCGCCATCGCCCGCCACATGGACGTGGACAAAGTCGCCTTCACCGGCTCCACCGAAGTCGGCCACCTCATCATGAAAGCAGCTGCGGAAACCAATTTGAAGCGCGTCACGCTCGAACTCGGCGGCAAGAGTCCCAACATCGTTTTCGCCGACGCCAACATGGATCAGGCCATCGAAGGCGCGCACTTCGCGCTCTTCTTCAATCAGGGCCAATGCTGCTGCGCCGGCTCGCGCCTCTTCGTCGAAGAAAAAGCCTACGACGAGTTCGTGGAAAAATCCGCCGCCCGCGCCAAAAAACGCACCGTGGGAAATCCCTTCGATAAAAACACCGAGCAAGGCCCGCAAGTGGATCAGGATCAATTCAACAAGGTCATGAGCTACATCGAATCCGGGAAAAAAGAAAAAGCAAGACTCGTCGCGGGCGGCAATCGCGTCGGCGACAAGGGCTACTTCATTGAGCCAACCGTTTTCGCTGACGTGCAGGACAACATGAAGATCGCGCAGGAGGAAATCTTCGGACCGGTCATGTCCATCCTGAAATTCAAGGACATCTCTGAAGTCGTCGAGCGCGCCAACAAAAATATGTACGGCCTCGCCGCCGCTGTTTGGACGCAGGACATCACCAAAGCCCACGCCATCGCGGACGGCGTTCGCGCCGGAACCGTTTGGGTCAATTGCTATGACGTCTTCGACGCCGCAGCTCCGTTCGGCGGATTCAAACAATCCGGCATCGGCCGCGAACTTGGCGAATACGGCCTAGCCAATTACACCGAAGTAAAAACCGTCACCATCAAACTATGAAACTCTCGGCCTTAAGAAGGCTTGTCATCCTGAGCGCATCCAGGAAGATGCGCGAAGGATCTCAGCGTAAGGAGTCTTCTACCAAGTGATTCGACAGCAGCGACGTTCCGGCTTTTCACGGGCGGCCATCTCGGCCGCCCGTGCCGTCTTTATGCTCGCAATTGTGGCATGCACCGCCACCCCTCTTTTTTCGCAAGACTCTTCCCTCGCCTTCAACCGCGCAAAGCACTTGCGCCACGGCATCAATCTCAGCCACTGGTTCGCACAGGTGTATGACGCAAAGGGCTACGTCAAAGAACATTTCGACACCTATGACACCGCGCAGGATATGGCCCTCATTAAATCCATGGGCTTCGATCACGTCCGCTTCACTCTGAATTGCGATCCAATGTTTCGCCGCGGTCAGGCGGACCGTATCCCCGCGGAATATCTCGCCATAGTGGACGCCGCAGTGAAAATGATTCTCGATCAAAATCTTTCCATAATTATTGACGTTCATCCCGAAAGCGATTTCAAACAAAAATTAGTGACCGATGACAATTTTGTCGAACAATTTGCAGACTATTGGCGTGCGTTGGTGAAACACTATTCTTCGCTCGACCCGGACAAAGTTTTTTTTGAAATTTTGAATGAACCGGAATTCAAAGATCGCTACCGTTGGATGGGAGTCCAAGCGCGACTCGCTCGCACGATTCGTGAAGGCGCGCCGAATCACACCATCATCGCCACGGGAGCAAACTGGTCTTCATCGAATGAACTTCTTTTTCTCGAACCGCTGCGTGACGCGAACGTAATTTACAATTTTCATTTTTACGACCCGCACATCTTCACGCATCAAGGCGCAACGTGGTCCACGAATTTTCAGCATTATCTAACGAATCTCCCGTATCCATCAACGCCAGAAAATGTCTTCATCACAGAATCCCAAATCCCAGACCCCGCGAATCAACAAGTGGTCGCCCGTTACGGATTCGATCGATGGGATAGCTCCCGCATTGATGGAGAAATCGCACAGGTCGCCGCCTGGGGCAAGCGCTGGAACGTGCCGCTAACCTGCAACGAATTCGGCGTCTACCGAGCTACCGCCAATCCAGCTGACCGCGCGGCCTGGCTGCGCGATGTCCGCACCACGCTCGAAAAATACAACATCGGCTGGACCATGTGGGATTACGCCGGTGGCTTCGCCGTCGTCACCCGCAAAGACGGCGTCTCTACTCCTGACCCAGTCACTCTCAAAGCCCTCGGCTTGACCATTCCACCTGCGCCATAACCGTCAAAACCTTGAACAATTCGTCTATCTCCCCCGCTCCCGGTAAAACCGGTTCACGCCTTTCATCATTTTTCGTAACTCTTTCGTTCTTTGCGCGCGCAACGCATCATCTTGCTTCGACTCAAGAAACGCCTCCTCTCTCTGCAACTTGTGGTAATTCGCCAACCGTTCTTCATCCATCGCGTCGCGCACAGCGCAGCCCGGTTCATCCTTGTGCAAACAATCCCGGAATTTGCATCGTCGCGCGAGTTCTTGCACGTCCGCGAACGCGTGCCCAATGCCGTCGCTCGCATCCCAAAGCTGCAACTCCCGCATTCCCGGTGTATCAAGCACCACACCTCCGCCCAGAACCACAATCAACTGCCGCGACGTGGTGGTATGCCGCCCTCGATCGTCGCTTTCACGTACTTCCTTCGTCACTTGCATTTCCTTACCGAGGATTGAATTGATGAGGGAAGACTTCCCAACACCGCTAGAACCGAGCAACGCTGTCGTGCCGCCAGTGCGAACGATTTCGCGCAATTCCGCGATTCCCTCTCCACTCATGATGCTCGCAGTGACAACGCTCACACCCATTGCGGACTCTTCCGCTTCTGCGCGAAGCTCAGCAACGTTTTCGCAGAGATCGGCCTTGTTCAGGACAATTACGGGACGCGCACCACTCTCCCACGCTAGTGTTAGATATCGCTCAATCCGTCGTGCATTGAATTCCCGATTGAGCGAACTGACGAGCAGCACCGTATCTACGTTCGCTGCGACGATTTGCTCCTCGGTTTTTTTGCCGGCAATCTTGCGGGAGAATTTGCTCCGCCGCTCGAACACAGAATGGATTGTCGCTCGAGTTCCATGGTTTTCCGCGAGCACCCAATCGCCAACTGTCGGCAGCATTTCCCGGGACACAGCCTCGTGGCGAAGTTTTCCCCGCAATTCCGCCCAGCTTTCGCCGGATTCCGAAATTACCTTGTACAGGCCGCGATTTTCTTCACTGACTCGTGCTCGAACTAAATCGCCATTCTGTTTTTGTCGCCACTGGCTCTCAAAAAACTCACACCAGCCCAAATCCTGTAATGAATACACGCGAATCTCCTCGATGGCACGGAAACACAGCACGTTTCCGGCGGAAGAAAGGAATCAGAACGAGAAGGAATTCGATTCGCGGGGAAGAATTTGCTTCGTGGAAAAGCTAGAGCAGAGACACGGAGGCAGATCCATCCCGGCGGATGACTTCGGTTCGCACAGGCGCCTCCAAGAAAGAAGTGAAAAACTGGTTGCGGTACGCCGCAACAAAAGGAGCATAGCAGACTTTGGGTTGAAGAGAGCAAATTACTGACGTGCAGCACGGGTCTGGCCTAGAATCGGGGGCCGTGACCATCGCCATTCGCCAATCCGACGCGAAGGATTTTCCGCTTCTTTTCAAGCTGGATCAGAAATGTTTTCCGCCGGGAATCGCGTACTCAAAAACGATGCTGCGGCACTTCATGGCGCAGCCGGGCGCGGAATGTTTAGTCGCGGTAGAGGAAAAAGAGATCGTTGCGTTTCTACTCACTGAAGAAAATCCGCCGCTCGGCCACTTGATGACGCTCGACGTAGCCGAAGCGCACAGACGGAAAGGAATCGGGTCATTGCTACTGCAAGAGAGCGAAAATAATTTGCGGTTTCGTGGCGTCCGCACAATGCTGCTGGAAACTGCAACGACGAACGAGGCGGGCGTTGCCTTCTGGCAGCGCCATGGCTATCGTATCGAAGCGGTGCTGAAAAACTATTATCCCGGCCATCTGGATGCCTATGAGATGCGCAAGCGATTGCCGGCGACAAGGGAGCAGACGGCTTGAGTGACTATCTGCTGTCGGTGTTATTGGGAATCGTGGAGGGGCTGACAGAATTTTTGCCGGTGAGTTCAACGGCGCATTTGCGAATTTCTGAAGCGCTGCTGCACATCAATCTCAGCGATCCATACTGGAAGATGTATACGATCGTCATTCAGCTCGGCGCGATTTTGACTCTTCCGATTTATTTTCGCGAACGCATCGCGAAATTCCTTTCGACGTTTCCTTCGGGTGAGCGCGGCGATCGCACCGTCCTCACGCATCCCTTGAGCCTCGTTCTTATAGCCTTCGTCGTGACAGCAGGCCCCGCGTTCCTACTGACAAAAGTCATCGGCAAGCACCTGGAAAATCTGACTATTATCGGCACTTCCCTGCTGGTTGGCGGAATTGTGATGTGGATCGTGGACGCGCTGCACTCGCGCGCGGAAAAGGCAGGGCAAGTTCCCGGCAACGCGATCAAAACCTGGCACATGGAAGAAATGAATCTCGGCCAGGCAATCTGGATTGGCGCCTGTCAGATTCTATCGGCTCTGTTTCCGGGAACTTCACGTTCGATGTCCACAATCGCAGCGGGGCAGATCGCAGGAATGTCCCGGGCATCGGCGCTGGAATTCTCCTTTTTTCTTTCAATGCCGACAATGGCCGTAGCGACTCTGTATGAACTTCTAAAATCACTGCGCGCGAAAGGTGAAGATGCGTTGTCCGTTGGCCACATGAACGCGCATCAATGGGAGGTTCTGGCAATCGGCTTCGTCGTTTCCTTCATTGTGGCCTACGGCTCGGTCGCGTGGTTCATGGCCTGGGTACGCAAACACGGATTCGTGCCCTTCGCCATCTACCGCATCATCGTTGGTTCGGCGGTTCTTTACTGGGCGACCCGGATAGCAGCTTAGCGTAAGGAAACACAAGGCAACTTTGCTTTGTGCCTCGCGCTCCGTTTGATATGATTTGGATGTTCTTCCTGAGCAAGAGTCTAGCGCCGGTCTTGCTCGTGCCTCTCAGCCTTCCCCAAATCGCTGAGGAGAAATCGTGCGCTTTCTTACGCCTACTGGAAATAAGCGGCTGAATGAGCTGATTGGCTTTTTGTGTATCGTGCTAGGTCTGCTCGTCTCGGCTGCCCTATTCACCTATAGCCCCGCTGACAATTCGTTTAACGTCGCGGCGCACGCGCCCGACGGAAATCCATCGCACAATTTCATCGGACCGATCGGTGCGTATGGCTCGGACCTGCTGTTCCAGGGACTCGGGTATGCGGCTTTTCTGCTACCGATTGCACTGCTAACGGTGGGCTGGAAATGGTTCCGCAGCCGCGCCGTGGAATCGCAAGTGGCCACGCTCATTGGGTACGGACTCCTCGTAATTTCGATTCCAACGCTCCTCACACTGATTCCCTTCCCGGATGTGCGTGGGGCGATTCCCGCCGGCGGCATGTCCGGCCATCTTCTCGCAGGAGTACTCTCCGCAGGCTTGAACAAGGGCGCGTATCTCGTGGCGGGCGCGTTGTTTGTGACGGCGCTGTTTTTGACGACGAGTTTTTCGTTTAGCGGGACGCACGCTTGGGCGGTGAGTCCAACGGGGCCGATTGGCGCGGCGCAGAAATTGGGAATTTTGCAGAAGGCGCAGGCGCGCTGGCACGCGTGGAAGGAAGATCGCGAACAGCAACGCATGCGGCGAAAGGTGGAGGCGAACCGCCTCATCGGGCGCAAGCCGGCTCCGGCACAGTCCATCGGCGGTGCGGCAGTTTTAAACGAGCCGCAAAAAACCATTCAACTTGGGAATGAAGGCGATGTTTTTCGTGGCGTGACGAGCGAAGAAGCAGAAGACGATGACAAGGGTTCACACAAAGCGCCGATCCTAGTGCTGAATTCGGAAAAACCGGAAAAAGTAACCTCGAAGAAATCCGGGGAACCGAAGATCGCCAAAGATCACCCGAACTATAGGCTGCCTTCACTGAGTTTGCTGCGCGAAGGCTCACGCTCGCAGAAGCTGGATGAAGATGAGTTAAAGCAGCGCGCGCGGGCGATTGAAGAGAAGTGTCTTGAATTTGACGTGCAAGGGCGCGTGACGCAGATCAATCCTGGTCCGGTGGTGACTACGTTTGAATTCAAGCCGGAAGCGGGAATCAAATACAGCCGCATTATTGGGCTTACGGAGGATTTGTGTCTTGCGCTGCAGGCGGAATCGATTTTGATCGAGCGCATTCCGGGGAAATCCACGATCGGAATTGAAGTGCCAAATCTGAACCGACAGACGATTGCGTTGCGCGAGATAATCGAAGCGCAGGAATTTGTGGGCTCCCCAAGCAAACTAACGCTGGCGATGGGGCGCGACCTACACGGACGGATTCGCGTGACGGACCTGGCTTCCATGCCGCACTTGCTGATTGCGGGTTCGACCGGTACCGGCAAGAGCGTTTTCATCAACTCGCTGTTGATGTCCATCTTGTATAAAGCGACGCCGGACGACGTAAAAATCGTGCTGGTTGACCCGAAGCGGCTGGAATTGAATTTGTACGAGGGGATTCCGCACCTGATTGCGCCAGTAGTGACGGACCCGAAGGTTGCGTCGAACGTTTTGCGCAATGCGACGCGCGAGATGGAAAACCGGCTGAAGTTGCTGGCCCAGCGCGGTGTGCGCAACATTGACCAGTACAACCGGACATTCCATAAGCAGCAATCGCTTTCGCTCTTTGAGAATGTGGAACAGAACGAGCACAAGCCGCTACCCTACCTCGTCATCATCATTGACGAACTGGCGGACTTGATGATGGTGGACACAAACAATGTGGAAGAGTCCATCACGCGGCTGGCGCAGATGGCGCGCGCCGTGGGCATTCACTTGATTTTGGCTACACAGCGGCCAAGCGTGGACGTCATCACTGGCTTAATCAAAGCGAACTTCCCTGCCCGCATTTCTTTCCGCGTGGCGAGCAAAGTGGACTCGCGCACGATTCTGGATTCAAACGGATCGGAATCGCTGCTCGGCAAGGGCGACATGCTCTATCTGCCGGCGGGGTCGTCACGGTTGCATCGCATTCACGGTCCGCTGGTGACCGAAGACGAAATCACGGACGTGTGCAACTTCTGGCGGCAGCAGGCGCAGGCCAAGTACAACGAGCAACTGCTCGAAGCGCCAAAGGACGAGAACGGAAAGGTCGAAGAGGGTTTTGAGGGCGCTCCCAACGGCGGCGAGGAAGCGGACGACGAGCTTTATCAGGACGCGGTGCGCGTCTGTTGCGAAATGGGGCGCGCTTCAACTTCGACACTGCAGCGGCGGCTGCGTATCGGTTACGGCCGCGCAGCTCACTTGATTGATTTGATGGAAAAAGACGGCATCGTTGGGCCACCGGACGGCACGCGTCCGCGCGAAGTCCTGAAGAGCAAAAACTGGATGAAGGAATTCGACGATTCAACGCAGTAGTGGCAATGGCCAGTGCATCAAACTTCCTGGATTAATTCGCTTCTGCTTCACGGGAGAACGAGGCCCATGCCGCGATCTCCCATGGAGTGACTTCTCTCGACTTCAAGCAACATAGAATCCGTCGCCGTAACCGCTTATTTGAACGGGCCTGAAGCCCTTTGCCGCCATTTCGTCAAAGGCCAACTGATACTGGGCTGCGTCAAGGCCATGCCTTGCTTGCCAAGGGCCCGCCTGTCCCTGATACCAAATTGCGGCATACCTTGCGATTCCGGTATCACTGTAACCGTTCACCCATACAAGGCGCTTGCCCGCGGCCAACATCTCGTCAAATTTCTTTTGATACTCCAGTGTTGTCATTCCGTGATGCGCTTCCCACTGAACATTGTTGAGTCGTTGCCAGAGCGCGGTGAATTGAACGTCAACGTTCACGCGATAGCCACCGACTTGAGCGGGAACATAGCCTTGCGCTGGCAAATCAGTGAAAGTTTGCTGGAACTCAGCGCGTGACATGCCATGGCGCGCTATCCAGTCTGGTCCGCTTGCTTGCTCCCAGATCGCAGCGTAGCGCGGTTGTCCGTCGATCGCATAGCCGCTGAGACTAATTAGCTGATATCCGACAGCAGCGAGAGAATTAAAAACCGATTGATATTCCGCAGAGGTGAGATTGTGGCGAGCCACCCAGGGTGGTCCATCAGCCTTTACCCACACAGTTGCGAATCGGGCGTCGCGCCCTTCGCTGTAGCCACAGATGTTCATTGGCCTGTATCCCTGCGGCGCAAGTGTGTCCACCAGATTCTGGTACGTTGCGCTGTCTATGCCGTGCCGCGCTTGCGCCGGCCGCTTGTCCGGCTCCCAGAGCGCAGCGAAACGAGTTGAGAATCTGCTCAGAGTGACCGGTTGACCGAAGGCGTCGGTCCCACTTGCGTTGTATAGATCGGAGAAATTGAGGTGGGCATCGAGCCGAGAGCCGGACAAAGTGCCAGGCTTAACCGGAGCGGTGGAGGTTGCCACGTACATTTGCAACGTCGCGCCGTTGTTCGAGAATGCTCCATTCACGTCGTATTTGTCCGCACCTGCATAGAATGTGCCGAGTTTTGTCGGCGCACCAGGATTGGCAAAGTCTTCTGTCCGTCGAATGAGCAGCCTTGAGGTGCCCCCGGCATAGGTTACCCGCCAGTTTCCCACCCAGCAGGCTTCGTTTTGAACATAGGTCGAGTCCAGAACATCGGTTAAATAGAATCCTGAAGTAATTTGAAAGTTTGGATCGCTGGCATATTTGATTTCGATGAAAGCATTCTCGCCCCAGCTGTTTTTCGCGAAAAACACCTTGCGGTTGCGGTCGAATCCAATCAGCAGCAATACATGTCCACCAATGTTCGGCACGAGGTGATTCACATCGCAAACGACTTCGTGATATGAGAGAAGCGTGTTTTCAAGGTCAGTGACCGTCGGGTTCGCGCCAAGAGAGACGGCCCCTGCGGCCCTGTAACGCGCGTTCACGCGGGCGATCAGAGGAATGTGCTGCTCGCAGAATTCAAGTGCATCGTAATCTTCCTGAGTTGTCAGCGCAGAAATCCCTGAGTATCCAAGTGTTTTCAAGATATCGAGCATTTTTTGCTCCGATCCCAGATCGGGCGCGAATCCCTGATCGGGAATGGCGCACTGCGAGAGCTTCTGTGTGATATCAGCAGCTCCCTGGTTGCCTGTCAGCGTGGTGTTATTCTCGACAGGCGCGGTCGCAAATCCCGCCGTGTCGCGATTCAACGCAAAAGCCTTACCCATATGGAAGGCATATTCTTCGGAAGCGTCGATCGTCATTCCGAACTTACGACGGTACGCCGCCTCCAGGGCGGCAACACCGGCATAAGCCCAACAATCGCCTCGATCGCCCTGATTCCTAAATGCAGTTTGATACTGCGCAAGGCTAAAGACGCCGTTGAAGAGTATGGGAGGAACCACCAAGGGAATAAGCCTGAAGTTGCCGAGACGCACGGCCTCCGCGATCGCCTGGGCAACCGACGCGTCATGCACCTTGGGATCAAGAACGGGTGGAACGAACCTGGAGAGTTTGTCCTGCAATGGCTGATCGTGACTTTGAAAGGATTCCGAACTGACCTGACGCTTTGGAGAAGGCATGCCTTCACCTCCGTTTGAAGTGCGCCATGGAAGGTAGTGTGTCCCGCCGCATCCGGATTGGATTCAGAATCCCGCAGCAGGACGCAGGGAGAGGAGGGTTACAACCAACATGGACTGGTAACGACTAGTCCACCAACACATCGCTGAGCCGAGCGTAGCACGATCGGCTGATTCTGTCATCTAGCACCGGCTGCCCTATAGAACGTTTTGTCAGGAATGCGATTCGATGAATTTGCCGACGAGGACGGCGGAGTGTTCGCAAAGTTTGCGATCGTCGGGACCGAAGGCGGCGAGGAAGTGGCTGTCAATGTCGAGTTCACCGACGACTTTTCCTTTTGCGAAGATGGGAACGACGATTTCGGATTTCGTTTCGAGCGAGCAGGCGAGATAGCGTGGGTCCTTGTTCACGTCGTCCACAACGACGGTTTGGCCGCTGGATGCGGCGGCGCCACAGATGCCCTGATTCAGCGGGATGCGCGTGTGCGGCGTCATGCCGCCGCGAAACGGGCCGAGGACCAGCATGTTGGAATCTTTCTCGTCGATCATGTAAAAGCCAACCCAGTTATAGCGGGTTAGCTTTTCGTGCAGGAGATTCACGACGGAGTTCATCAGCGCGTCGGCATTTGCGGCGCTCGATGCAATTGCATTCAGTTCGCTGATAAGTGGAGCGGTTTCTTGAGCGGATATCGGCATAATTGTATTGAAACACGGAACGCGAAAACAAAAAATCCCCGTGCGAATTGACACACTGCCGCTGCACCCCTAAACTAGAAAAGTTGTTTGCGTGCCGGGGTAGCTCACTGGTAGAGCGCCGCCCTGAAAAGGCGGGCGTAGCCAGTTCGATTCTGGCCCCCGGCACCATCCGAACGTACTCCCAACAAATCCCAATCACCAGTGAGCGTATAGCTCTCCCCTGCCGCCGGCGTAAGCGTGATCTTTGTGCTACAGGACATGTCGAAACCTAGATGCCTGATACCCCCAACTTCCAGAGCAAACTAGCATGCATGCTTCTCGGAATGCGCACGGTGATCTGGAATGTTCACGAACCAGCTTGCTAGCCCAAATGGTCCTGAAGTTAGAGGTGGATAGGCTGGCGAAACCAGTCAAGAAATGACGCGAAGTGTTTCGACAACTTGGCAAAGGTATGCGATTGCGTCGCGATAGAGTCGATGAGCACCCACACACCACAACCCAGAGATACCGCGCATACCACCAGTCCCAGATAGCCGCCAATGAAGCGGGCAAAATCAGTGATGGGTCCCTTCGCACTCATGCGCAGGGCCAGAACAAACAGGAGACTTCCAGCCAATCCTGCGGCACTGATGACTTTCCACGACAATTGCCACGAACAGAGTTTGGAGCACCAACGGTCGAAAACACAATCCCAACGGAGCATCGGCATTGCGTCAGAGCGAGCAGGGATTGGAGCTTTGTTGCTGGCTTCCCAATTACGCAACTGGAAGGGTTCATGATTGTCCGCTTCCACTCGCAAAATCATTTCTTTGTAGATATCCACTTCCCAGCGGTCGTCGAGGCGAAAGCGGAGCGCATTATTCGATTCGGTGACGACTAATCCACGAAGGGGAATCGGCGATTCCCCAGCATCGATTTGCAGAACCACCTGGCGACCAAACCAATCCGAGTAAGTTTTTGGCATATATGCCACGACTTTCGCGTTCCCACAATCGCAACCGAACCAATGGAATGTCTGTACAAAAGCAGACATTTCTTGATTCCGTGCTAATCGGGACTGAGGGAAGGCTGTTGCAATGCCGAGCTGTCCTCGGTGTCACAGTGAACAGATCCATAGATCAAAGCGCAGAGGCGTCTTCGAGAGAAAACTTTTGACTTTGATTTATTTCAAGCCCTTCCGATGCGAGCAGTGTGACTTCCGATTCTTTCGGTGGTCCTCCTCACACCATCCAAGTTCGTCACAACCAGCAACCTCGCACCAGGCTGGGCACCGGTAAACGGTCACATTACAACCCTCTGGGTTGAAAATAGTTTTGTCTGCGGTCTTCTTTTTGCATGCATGGATGGAACAATTACGGGACAAACCGCGCCTCCGCCAGCAACGCGGTGGCCTGTTCTTTGGTGATTCCCTTGTCGAAGTTCTCCCCCGGCTTAATCAGGTGCCCATATCCGATTGTGGGTATTGGTTCCCGGAGTCTGGCTGCCGTTCTGAGGCGGAGGACTGTGGTAAGTGAAATTCCCATGCGGATCCACGTTCCCTTCCCTGACTTCGGCACCGGCAGTTTGCCAAACGCACGCCGTCCGTCGTTTCAGGGACGGCCTTGATCTCAGCCTCGACAATCCTTCGGCCTGATAATTTCACTACGACGGATTGCCAACCCTGTACTGCTTGATTCCGCGGACACTATCGTCGTGCAGCGCTGCGAATTGCGGTGATGAAATTTCGCGCAATAGACCTCGCGCGGTGAATGCCGGCCAGTGAGTAGGCCGCGTTTCAATAGCGCGCTAGGGCGCGTTAAAGAATTCCCACATGGCTGGGGCGGCGGCAGCATCTCCGGGGCTCTTGGTTATCCCGAGGCCTTCGAGCATGAGGCGGAGGACGCTTTGGTGCTGGTAAAAGGCGATGGATTTGTATCCGCGCTTGGCAAGTGGGCTTACGATGACCGCGGTCACGTGGCCGCCACCTGAAGTGAAGTCAGTGTCGTTGGCCTCATCAAAGACGATAATGAGCAGGCCATCCTTCTGAAACTGCGTGCTTTGAATAAGCGGGTCGATGTTGTTCTTGAGCCAGGTATCGGCAGTGCTCAGCGGACAGTCGTGCGCGTCATTGCAAAGATTGGGGACAATAAAGGAATACTCAGGAAGATTGATGGTGTTCAGATCACCGGCAAGTTGGCTGAAGGGCACGAGGTTTTGCATTTGCTTGGCATCGTTTTGCACATCGGTGAAATAGGCAAGCGGATTGTGACGCACGGCGTAGTGGCCAGCGTCATCGCCAGTGTAGCCGACCATGGGGAGATCTTCGGCGTAAGACTTCCAGGTCTTACCTGCGGCGACAAGTTCGCGAACGACGTTGTTTGCATCGACCGGGAATGTGTGTGGCGTCAAGGCATCGATAGGGGTCAAGAGTTGGCCGGTGGTCAGCTGGAAATAGTTTGGGATCGACGGATGCGCGTTGGCGAAGTAGTTTGTCGCGAGGCCGTACTGGCTGGCGAGGCCATTCAAGTACGGCATCGAAGGATTCGCGATGACGTCGGAGTAATTGGCATTTTCCTCGACCACAATGAAAACGTGGCCAAACCGCACGCTTTGGCTGGGCGGCGGCGGGGTATTGGCTGCCTGTCCTACGCAACCGGCCAGGGCGAGGACGCAGAACGCAAGCGCAAATAATTGAAACTGGGCCACGGCCAGACACATCTTTACTTGTGACCGCGAGAACATCAGTGGTCTCCTTCTTCCGAACGGCGTTGATGCCTTATCGTGTGTGGGGCAGAACACTGCACTAACGCCAAGATAGCCGACCGGCAGACGGAGGGCTATCCGGTTGTGGACACTCACGGGATTTCGCATTCATCCTTCTACTGCGATTGGGGATGATCGCGTTACAGCAGTGGTCGTGGGGCCGAGTGGGCGGCCGCGACGCTGCCCTGCTACGCCGCTACTGGCAGAGTAAACTCGTAGGAGCGAACCGATTCAATCGGGCCCCCGGCACCATCCATGCTGCCACGCCCCTAGCAAATCCCAGGTTCCCGATGCGATGCATGCGTGCAAGCTCGGCCCTGCAACTTCGCCTAATCAACCCGCGTCGCGACGCTGGTCACCGTCCGGTCCGGACCGTCGTACGGTGCCGTAACCACCGCGTTAATCTGCTTCCCTTCCTTAACGACCACGATCTCCAGGTTTACAAAGCCGCCGCTGCTCGGAACGATGTGTGCCGTCCCAGTGCAATCGCTATTCACCTGGTACGTGCCGGTGCCCGGCGTCCACTCGTTCGCGGGTGCTTGCCCGTTCACGACAATGTGGTCTACTTGTGTGAAATTCCCGTTCCCATCGTAGTGCGTCATCACCACTCCGCGCAGCGGCAAGCTGACTCCCGGTGCCGGAAGCACTACGCCTTCCACACTCGCACCGTAGTCTCCTCGAAGCGTCCGGTTCGAACAGCTCTTGCTTTCTCCTTCGCTGGGCCTTGGCGCCGATGCCGCCACCTGCGGCGCTGACGGGGCAAACAACCATCCACCCACCGCTAATGCCGCTGTCACTACGATCGAAATCCTCGTAATTGAGTTTCTTTGCATTTGTGACCTCCTTGTCGGTCGTCCCGACACTACAGTTCGGCCCCCGCGCTCGGCAATGGTCGTCTTATTCTTTCTATGTTCCCTGCATGTTCCTCATTAACTTCCGTCACATCGGTCGCTTACGCCTACTTCCTGTGAGCCATGTTTGAACATCCGTGAACCGGATTATCACGATGCTATACTCCAAACCCTCTCCCATGAACCCTGATCTACCTCATCTGATCCGCTTCGCGCCCTTCGAGGTGGATCCTCGCTCCGGCCAACTGTGTCGCCAGGGTTCACGCGTCAAGCTGCAAGAGCAGCCATTTCAAGTTTTGCTACTCTTGCTAGAACGCTCCGGCGAGGTAGTCACCCGCGAGGAACTCAGCAAACGGCTCTGGCCGGATAACACTTTTATCGACGTCGAACGCGGCCTCAACAAAGCCATCAACAAGCTTCGCGACGCTTTGCGCGATGACGCCGAAAACCCGCGATTTGTTGAAACCCTGCCTCAATACGGATATCGCTTCATCGCCGCTGTCGAACGCCCGGCCGCTGCTTCCGTACCCTCGCTTCCGGAAGTCGCCGTCGACCGAGCCTCGCCCGTTAAACCATCGTCCGCTCGTTTCGCCTGGCTAATCTCACTGTCGCTCGCGGTCGCCGTTGCCGGTCTCTTTACATATCGCCGGCTGTCCAGTTCCCCTCAGGCGAACCTTCCACCGATGAAGGTAGTGCCGCTTACCAGCCTCCCCGGTACGAAAATGACGCCCGCATTTTCTGCCGACGGCAACCAGATCGCCTTCGCCTGGAACCGCACTGGTCTTGGCGTCGAGATTTACGTCAAGCTGGTCAGCGAAGGCGAGCCACGCCAGCTCACCAGTTCCGGCAAGCTCAACTTCAATCCCGTTTGGTCGCCTGACGGTCAAAGAATTGCTTTCGTGCGCAGTTCCGAAGTCGAAACCGCGATCTACACCATCTCTGCTTATGGTGAAAGCGAGCGCAAACTCCTTTCGCTTGATGGTGGCGCGGAACGACGAATCACCTGGTCTCCCAATGGCGAACTCCTTGCCTTCGCGGATTCCGACAAAAAACAGCCCGCACGCGGTACCGCCATCTACACATTCTCCCTCCAAGCGCAGCAAAAGCTCGCAGTCACCTCGCCACCGCAAAATTATTCCGACGAAGGCCCGGCCTTTTCGCCCGATGGCCGCTTACTCGCATTTGTCCGCGGCTCCCATTCCGATCAGGCGGCTGGATTCGACCTTTACGTGGTTCCTGCTTCTGGCGGCAAGTCCCGTCGTCTTACTTTCGGCGACGATATTTTCTGGACTGGGCCAACCTGGACTCAGGACGGCCGCGAACTGGTCTTTTCCTCTAAACTCACGGGCACATCTGCGCTCTGGAGGATTTCGGCGTCAGGAGGCTCAGCTCGCCGCCTCGAAGTTGGCAGCGAAGACTCAATCGAGCCTTCCATTTCCGCACGTGGACGCCGCCTGGCCTATATGCGGTTCCCGCTCGACGTAAACATCTATCGCGCTGTTTTGCAGGACGCCAAAAATCCAGCGGAGGCGCCGGCGCCCTTTCTCGCTTCTACTCGCCTCGACGCCGACGCTCACTTGTCCCCAGACGGCAAGCGCGTCGCCTTCGCCTCTAATCGTTCTGGAACCAGTCAGGAAATTTGGGTTTGCGGCATTGACGGATCGAATTGCGCCGCCGCAACTTCCTTCGCCACCTGGGCCGCGATGCCCCGCTGGTCACCCGATGGCAAACAGATTGTCTGCGAAGCCAGCAAGGACAGTAAGACCAGCGTCTATGTAATCGATCTCGAAACTCGCAGTGTGCGTCGCTTGCTGACCGAACCGATCGAAGAACGCGTTCCCAGCTGGTCGCGTGACGGGCGCTGGATTTTCTTTGCCTCCAGTCGCGGCGGCAACTGGCAAATATGGAAAGCTCGTGCCAGCGGCTCCGCGCCAGAGTCTCTCACCAAACGGGGTGGATTTCGGCCCGTGGAATCGAATGATTCGAGATTTATTTACTATGCTCGCGACGGCGGGGTCTGGAAAATTCCGGCCGCTGGCGGTGACGAAGTTCTGGCTCTGAATCAGCCGAAACTCGATCTAGGCCTGAATTGGTCCGCCGTCGATAACGGCATTTACTTTATCCGTTTCAACGAATATACCGACGGCGAAGGAACCATTCTCTTTTACGATTTCGCCACCGCCCACGTAAAAGAGATTGCCAGGCTCGGCAGGCACCACATTCTCGGCGAAGGTCTCACCGTTTCTGCCGATCGGCGCTCGTTTTTCTATAACGTCTGGGAACATCCGGGCGGCGACGTCATGCTCGTGGAAAATTTCCGCTAACAGTCTCAAAGGCAAGCCAGTCATCGTTCGCTCATCGTCGCTGCAGACTGTCAGGCCGCCAAGGACAGGCTAAAGCGGTATACACGCGTGGTGTGATCCGGGCCCCCTGTTTGCCGACGGCGGTCATGAATGTGAGACCGTTCGAGACGCGGGATTCAGCGGCAAGGAGAATGGAGAGCTGTTGGCCCTGGCTGAAGGGCACTTTGAGGTCCTCGTCACAATAGACAAGAACATTCGGTATCAGCAGAACATGACGGGCCGAAACATCGCGATCTTGATCATCCGCCCAGCTTCGAACGTAGGTCCGCCCTTCGGGTTTCAGCGTTATTTTTTTTCACGTGTTTCGCAAGCTCGGCGCGGATCGTCACCGCCTCGGCACCGAGCAGTGCTCGCAAATCGCCTGTCCGAGACTCGACAAATCGCCGCGTGTCCCGTTGACTTCGCCCACACAATCACCTAATAGCTTGACGAGACAGCTGGAATCCCGCGTCTCAAGAGTCTGAAAACCGATTAACGGTCGAATGCTGGACACCCAGGCCGATGACGTAACTCACGCGCTCCTTCCTTCGTATTCTGTTAGAGATGTTTCCAGTGCGCGTTCGCACGTCGGGTTTTACCGGGATTCGATAAACTAATAAGAGAGGGCTTCCAGCCCATGCTTACCTTCCATGACAATTTGGCCCAAAGCATCAGCGCCATGCAGACTCACAAGCTACGCAGCTCACTAACTATGCTCGGGCTGACGATGGGTGTGGCCACGCTCATCACCGTAATGACCATCGTGCAGGGCGCGAATCTCTATGTGGAGAGCAAAATCGCCAATCTCGGCACCAACGTGTTCCAGATCGCACGCACGCCGTTTGCGGTGACCGATTTCAACATCGTCATCAAAGCACTCAAGTATAAGAAGATCGGGCCGGACGACGTACGCGCGGTCGTCGAAGGATGCTCGGCTTGCCAGGAGGTTGGCGGCACGGCCAGCGCTACCGTGCGGGCAAGATCCGGAGACAAAGAATCGCAGGACGTGAGCTTTTATGGCCAAACGCCGAGCATGGCCGACATTGATGCGCGCGCCGTGGAGTTCGGGCGCTATTTCACTGCCGCGGAAGCCGAACACCGAGCGAACGTGTGCCTGATCGGCGATACGTTGGTGCAACGGCTCTTTCTCGGTGTGGACCCCATCGGGAGAAACGTTCGCATCGGGAACGACGAGTTCATGGTCATCGGGATCATGGAAAAGGTCGGCAGCGTTCTTGGCCAGGACCAAGACAACTTCGTCACCGTGCCGCTCTCCGTCTTTCTGCGCATCCAGGGCATCCATTCGAGCCTGACAATTAACGTGAAAGCCAGGACAGGGAGTTTTGAGATAGCACAGGATCAGGCTCAGCTTATCTTGCGGGCGCGGCGCCACCTGACCGGCCAAATGGAAAACGACTTTTTCATCGGCACAAAGGAGAGCTACATGGCTTTGTGGCGCAGCATCAGCTCGGCGTTCTTTGGGGTTTTCATTATGGTCAGCGCGATTTCCGTGGTCATCGGGGGCATCGTGATCATGAACGTGATGCTGGTGAGCGTCACACTGCGGAAGCGTGAGATTGGAGTGCGGCGGGCTGTGGGCGCGACCCAGCGCGACATTCTCGAGCAATTTATCTCGGAAAGCCTAATTCAGTGCCTAGTCGGCGGAATAGCGGGTATCGGACTGGGATTCCTGGTTGCGCTGCTCTTGCGCAGCTACTCTCCTTTCCCGGCGTCGGTGCGGACCTGGGTTGCCGTGATGGGCTTGGTCATGAGTTCCGCAGTGGGATTATTTTTCGGAATCTATCCGGCGGTGCGTGCCTCGCGACTGGATCCCGTAGTTGCCTTGAGGTCGGACTGATGGCTTTCATGACGCTGGCGCAAGCGAGGGAAAATTTCTTCGCGGCCATGCAAACGCTGCACTCGTCCAAAGTGCGCTCTGCCTTGACCGTGCTCGGAATTGTCATCGGAGTTTCGTCGGTAATTTCCATGGCGGCGATCATACAAGGGCTGAACAAGTTCGTGCAGGACCGAGTGGAATCTCTGGGTTCGCGCACGTACTTCGTGACACGTTTTCCTCCGGGGACGGACCCCTCGCACATGCCGGAACGGATTCGTATAAGACGATATCTTGAGTACGACTATGCCGAGTTCGTTCGCTCGGCGGCTCCCGACGTTGCGAACGTGACCACTGTCGGTACGCGCGGGTTTTTCTTCGGAGACTCCAACCTAATCACCAGCGGAAACCGCAGTGTCGAGAAGGTGATCGTGCGCGGAGCGGAGCCCGAGTACACGGTGGCACTCCCGCTTTTCAACATCGAACATGGGCGCTTTATCAGCAAGTTTGACGAGGAACACGCGCGTCCCGTGGTCGTGCTGGGGGCAGCGATCAGCGAATCGCTTTTCCCCAATACGGATGCGCTCGGCAAGACCGTGCGCATAAACGGCGCGCTTTACGAAGTCATCGGCATTTTTACGCAAGATCAAGGCCTGTTTCTCGGCCCTGGAGTGGATATTTTCGCAATCATCCCACTGAGCAACTTCAAAAAGCGGTATCCCGAGGCTAAAGAACTGATCATGCTTTTCACGGTGCCCAAGGAAGTGAATGCGGAAACCGCGCAGGGGGAAGTCATCCAAGCGATGCGCCGCTTGAGGCGCGTCCCCGCCGACAAAGAAAATGACTTTGAACTGAGCTCCCCGGACTTTCTCAGCAATCTGTGGCACCAACTCACGAGCGCGCTGGTGATCCTCACGACGGTAATCAGCTCGATTGGACTGCTGGTGGGTGGCATTGGAGTGATGAACATCATGCTCATTTCCGTGACTGAGCGCACACAGGAAATCGGTGTGCGCAAAGCCATCGGTGCTCGGAAAGCCGATGTGCGACTGCAATTCCTGTTTGAAGCGGTTGTGCTAACACTGGTAGGAGGCACGATTGGCATTCTTGTTGGAGCGGGCGTTTCCACAGTGGTCCGGGCTCTAGTGCCTTCGATTCCGGCAACGCTCTCCTACTTGTGGGTTTTGATTGGATTTGCGATCTCCGTGGGTGTTGGGATCTTCTTTGGGTACTATCCGGCAAATCTGGCAGCCAAACTAGAACCCATTGCCTGCCTGCGGTACGAGTAGTGTGGCCGCTCCCGCCAGCACAATCAGTTCCGCCAACAGCACGGGCGTATGCCATTCGGCGAAGTCATGCCGCAATCTCGAAGTGAAATGGGATTTGGGGACTAAGACCGTGGCTATTATGTGCAATCCGGGCCCCCGGCACCATCCGTTCGCGCCACTCCCCTCCGTCCGAAGAAATCTACCTTCCCGTGCGCTCGGTACTTCGATTCTCCGTCTTCGCTCACCGGTTCCAACTTGAACGTTCCGAAATGCTCGGCCAGGACGGCCCTTGTTTGTTCGACGTTCTGTGGCTGTGATACGAGCTTCCGGAGATTCGCGAGGTGCCCCATCGCGATTGCTCGCAGGTTTCCAATCGTCTCCGAAAGCAATCCCGGCCCAGGCTCAAGCAACCGGTCTGTGATCGCCTTCAGTTCCCTTTCGCGTTCGGCAATCGCTGTCGTCAAACTTTTTGAGGGCTGCCCTTCAGCAATCGCCTCCACAAGCCGGCCAATTTCGCCCTCGACGACGCGCTTCCTATCTCTGAGTCTCAGGAGTTCGGTATCGAGATGCCGATGTTCTTCTCTCAGTGCCTCTTCTAGTTTGGCGACGGTGTACACCACTGCTTCAGTCCGAAGCACGGATTCGGCGAGGCCGCGGAGAAGGGTTATAGCTAGTAGATCCATTTTTACATCCAATTTCTCGGGATCCCTTGATCCAAATCTGAGAGCCATTGCAGTTCGGAACCGCCATGTTAAGAAAAACCAAGGCGGATATCTGTTTATATGGGGACACTGTTGAATGTTCTTTAGTGATTTCCGGGTATGAAAGCTGGCTGTCACTTTTTTCCGCACGAAATCCGTGTGTTCACAAGTGAGCAGTTTGGAAAATGAAATCGTTCCAAGCTGAGAGGACAATGAAGATAAGGAAACACTATGCCAAACGATATATATAAAAGAGCTACCGACAGGGCACGAAGCTCCACAAATGGAGCACGGCTACTTAGGAAAAGCACTAACGAGACGGCTTCCCGTCTTAGCGTTTTCAGTTCAGGAGCCAGTCTCGGAGGCACGGTTTCGCACTATCGGAACAAACAAAACATCTACACGCAGGGAACGCCTGCATACACGCTCTTTTACATTCAGGAAGGAGGCGTGCGGCTCAGCACGCGAACGAAACATCAACCTTCCGCGGTTACTGCAATCCTGGGTGTAGGCGACTTTTTCGGTGAGCTCTGCCTCGCTGGCTATCACCTTCGTATGTCCACGGCCGTGGCGCTGACCGCCAGCTCTATACGCACTATCAAAAAAGAAAAGATGCTCCAAATGCTTCGCAAGAAGAACAAAGCATCAAATTCCCTGGTGGCCTATCTGCTGTCCAGCGTCAAGAACTACAGGGATCACGTGGCGCACCTGCTGACTTCCTCTGCGGAACAGCGGCTGGCGCGCGTGCTTCTGCGACTCGCGCACTTGGATAAGAATGGCCCACCTGTTGTTGAGATTCCCATCCTAAGTCAACAAGTCCTGGCGGAGATGGTTGGGACGACGCGCCCAAGGGTCAATTTCTTCATGAATCGGTTCAGAAAGAAGGGATATATCAACTACGAAGACGGATTGGAAGTGCGTCAGTCGCTGCGTGAGATTCTTCGAAGACCTGAATAGTCACTCGTAATCCCTTGGATTTCTTGGACTTGTTGGAGTCATGCTTCAGACTGTACCAGACTGAAATGTTCAATATTAGACAGTTCATCGGATTGTGCTCCATGCTATCCTAAGCCGTCTATGATGCCCTCTGGCGGCCGACGTACCTCCATTAAGGCCAGTCGCTTCCCCAAAAAAGCGAGATTAAGAATCCCTGCGTTTGATGTGAAATCATTTCTCGACTCAACCGGTCTCGGACGAAGAGTTGCCCGATTTGAAACGAAAGAAACCGTCTTCTCGCAGGGCGATTCGGCGAAGAGTGTTCTATACATTCAAGAAGGCGGTGTGAAGCTCACTGTGGTCAATGAGACCGGCAAAGAAGCCGTAGTGGCGATTCTGGGGCCAGGTGATTTTTTGGGGGAAGGCTGTCTTGCAGGCCAGACCATTTGCATGGCGACTGCAACGACGATTGCACCGACCGACGTGCTCGTTATTGAGAAGAAAGAAATGATGCGCGTCCTCCACGGAGAGCACGAGTTCTCCGACCGGTTCATCGCACACATGCTCGCGCGAAACATCCGATCCGAGGAGGACTTAATCGACCAGCTCTTTAACTCCAGCGAGAAGCGACTGGCGCGCGCACTGCTTCTACTTGCGCGCTATGGTACACCGGGCGAACCACAAAAAGTGACTGTCAAGGTATCGCAAGAGATGCTGGCCGAGATGATCGGCACGACGCGCCCACGGGTTAATTTTTTCATGAACAAATTCAGGAAACTCGGCTTTATCCGGTACAACGGCGAAATCCACGTCAACAATTCCCTTCTGAGCGTTGTCCTGCACGACTAGCGAAATTCTTTCGCGTGAAGTCCTCATTTCAAACCAGCACGAGTCGCGTGTGGCTAGCCATCCGCTCTCCAACCTTGAGCGAAATGTGTCCTGAAACTTTGAACATGACCAGGAACAGTTCCATCTGAGGATTTGGTGGGATTTCCGCTCTTGACTCGAGCGCATCTCAAACAGAGACCCTGGTGAACAGATATTCCCAACAAAGCTAGCCTGTCGAGAATGAAGCGATCTATACCAAAAAAGACAGACTGGGTTTTGTTCCTATTGGGACAGACAGACAAACTCCCGCCTCCTAAACTTGTTTTGCTGACAGGCCCTTACCGTTAGTGAAAAGACAGGTATGAATATGTGGCGCAGAAATTGTCCAGTTTGTCGGCAACCACTGGAAAAGAAACTTCCCACGGATACAGTCCCCTGCTCCTGCGGTAAATTCGTCTGGAAGGGCTAGCGTTTTCCTGATCCGTGCGGTGAAGAAAATCATGGGAGAAATTCAGCCGTGGACGGCCGACTCTTTCCTTTCCTCGATTCGTACTGATTCCGTCCCATTGAGTGCAGTTTTTATCCGATTAACCTCCTTCGTGACGTCTACGAAGACATTTGTCCGTGCTTTGTCGCCAAATGTAGCGTAAGAGTCGCGGAGTGATGCGGCTAGTCACAACTCGAATTGTCCGCGAAGGTTCCGCTGCCGAGCATAGCACTTAGAAATTTGCCGCAGCTTGAGAATTTCGCGAGCACCGGATCATTCTGCAGCGCGTTCGGACCCACCGTCCTGGCACCATTGAGAGCATGACGTTCTGCAACAACGGTACTTTCCCACTTCGCTAGGTTTGCAAACTGAGTGCTGAGCAACTGAAGAGCATTGCGGTCCGAGTCGGTTGACGCCGCTGCACTTGCTTGCGAAAGGCTTGTCTCTACGCGTTCGTGAAAAGTTTGAGCCCACTTCTCATCCACAGCCAAGCCAAAGGTAACCATTGTTCCCAGTACGCCCTTCCACTCTTTCATTTCTGCCAAAGCAGCGATCGCGGCGCTCGCAAATTCCTTGGACAGCCCTTGCTTGATTTGTACGGATGAAGGATCAGAGTTCGAACCAGGAATCGTCAATACGATCTGATTTGGCTCGAATGTGACCGATCCGTTGGTGATCTTAGCAAGAGTTTCGAGATCTAAATAGGAATGACCATCGAGCTGCAGAACGGTCGCGCTCGTAGCCTTCCCGTTGACGACTAACTTCTTATCGGGCGTGCGCTGCGCAAACAGAGTCCCCGCGAGCGCTAGCGCAAATCCAAGCAGTACCATTCTTAGAAATTTGATGTGTTTATTCACTTTTTCCTGCCTGCCCTGAACAGCCGCAGTGGCCACTAGATTTACGCCGAGCTTAGTTCGTCAGTTATGGCGGATTACTTCTTTGCTTCGGCTGTGACGGTAACCTCAACGTGAGCACCCGTTTTGAGTCTCACCTCATCGCCATTTTCATCAATGAACGTATTTTGAATACGGAGGTCTCGATAGTGGTCGTCAGCTCCCTCCACAGCAATCTGTGCCTTTTCCGGTTGGCTCGAATCTGGAGGCGGGATGATTTTCTCGACAGTTCCAGACAAGGTGGTACTTGGCTGTTTCGGAATTCGCTCCATATCTAGATTCAATGCCGCAATTTTTGCCGATTTCGTCATGCGTGGCTCCGCCAATTCCTTCTCGATGCTGCCACGGCTGACGCTGCCAGATTCTTTCTTGCCATTGTTGTTCAGCATATATGCATCATGACATCAAGGTGAGACTCATTCAGTTCCATTTCGGACAGGTGCGCGAAATTGGGGATCACAGGCATGAGGGAAAGAGTTAGACAACTCGGAGGCCACTTGGAGATTGAAACTGATCGAAATGGCACAACAGTGAGAGCAACAATCCCAAACCGCCATTTTCGAACTGTCACGCCAGTCGCAGCCGCCCAAATGACATGTTAGATGTTCGGCTATGCCAATCTAGCGCCGAGACTTCGTCTAATGACCCTTCGTTAAAATTCCCAGGCGGTGCGCGGACCTGACCAGCTCGCTCATCGGAATACTTATGTTCAGCCTTCCGACCCTTGCAGCGAGACCTCGAAGAGGCGAAAAAAATCTACTGACTC
Source organism: Candidatus Sulfotelmatobacter sp. (assembly GCA_035567915.1). Lineage (GTDB taxonomy): Bacteria > Acidobacteriota > Terriglobia > Acidiferrales > UBA7541 > Acidiferrum. Next base: position 172,676 of record DATMPA010000017.1, read on the forward strand.
TCCGGCGAACTCCTGCCAGTGCTTCTGCGTCATAGACACCCCAGAAATCTTCCATTCGCCTGGTCTTGGAGTTGTAAACGAATCTTTGACCGCAATCCAAACAGGTGACGTAGGTTCCTCGGCCACAGGCAGATCGGAATCCGGCTAGGTTGGACGGGATTGGCTCGCGCAGTGTTATCGGAGGCCCCTTATGCCGATGGGGACAGACAAAAACGAGACGAAGCAGTGTCCGTAGAAAGATCGGGACCGCTAAGACTGTACTCCACCACGGCTCCGCGCGGAGGAGCGAACTTTCCGCTTTGAACAGAGTTCTCGTTGCCGAACGATCCAGAACTATAGATCCTTCGATTCTGTATGCTCGGGCCACTTTTTTCTGCGATTGAGGTTGCATGTGAGCGTCTCAACAGGATGCTAGGCGCGGCGAAGATTTGTGTCTGTTCCGTTCTGTACATTGCCGTAGAGATTTGTTTGCTTCTCGCGATACTTTCTTGGCTTCTTTCTTTATCGAGCATCCAGGATGATTTCGAAACCGCGGCAATAGGCTTCAATATAGAAGGGCAGCCACAATTCGAGGGACACCTCTCCATGCCTGAGTCGGGCCGCGCGTCCGCCCGACCCCGCCAAAATGAAAGGTCAGACTGAGGCCGGAGAGATGGACCGAACGCGACCCGCCTGGGAAATTTTGTTGAGCAAAACGAAAATCCGGCATGACGCCGTAGCCCAAAACGCCAAACTGCACGTTCTGAATGCGCAGGGTACTCTGAAAGGCGTCCAGCTGGACCCTTCCGTCCCAAAGTTGGACGAGCGGCAGGCTCGACCGCGTGAAAATCAAAGTCTTGACCTTTGTTATTGGCGAGAGGCGCTCAGGCCCGTAGTCACGCTCGTGGTGTCCCGAGATGAGGAAACTTGAATGGGCGAGGGGATTTTCGAAACTCTGCGACAGCATCAAGGATGGGGCCAACAAAGGGGGCGATTCCGCTCTGAACGCCGTGATGACTGGCGCAACCGGTTTTTGCGCTAGGACGATCTGTGGTGTGGGTATTTGCCCTGCGGACGGTACTTGGCCACCCACAAGAATTCCAAGCAGCACAATGAACCATTTGTGTGTCACGAGATTTCTCTGCCGTCTGACTCTTGCCTTCCACCACGGAGGCGAAGAAACGGATCCGCCCTGCCTCCAGATTCCTATTGCTATCACCTTGAGTTAAGGATCAGAACTTCCCTTTGCGAGGAACCGGATTGCTTATGAACGAAATTAGCCTACTAAGGTCGAAGTCGCCTGTCTGTTCCAATATGGACATTGTTAGACCTGAACAGGGGCTCATGCGAAACTGAGGTCAAAGTGTGGCCAGAAAGCGGTGTTCCCTCCGCGCTGGATTCAGAATAGAATTGCCGCAATCGGGCAATCGTCATCGAAAGTCATGCACAGGACTAAGCGACACGCCAAACGGCCCTGGGGGTTTCTCGCGCTCTCTCTTTGTCTTTTCAATTCCACTGTTGCGTCTGCCACCCCACAGAGACCGGATCCCCCTTCGTCATCAATGGCCAGCTCATCATTGACCGTTGAAGTTAGCGTCCGTGTAAATACCGGCGGGCTGTTGGAATCTGGAGCGACGGTGCGGTTACGGTCATTGGGCATGACCTTCGAGCAAACACAGTTGACGCGGGACGCTGGGACGGCGACGTTTCAGAATATTCCACCGGGAGATTACGAGGTTGAGGTCGAGGCTCTGCAGTATAAGCCCGCAAAAGAGCGAGTGGACGTGTCTGGACCGAGTTCAACGTACCGCATGTTTGTCTATTTGGAGCCGGAAGGAGAACCGAGCTCCATCGCTTCCGGATCTGGCACAAGCGACCCAATCTTGACGCCCAAGCTGCAAAGCTTGATCGACAAAGGCCTCGAGAAAATGCGGAAAAAACAGTACGAAGTGGCCGAAGAAGCATTTGCGAAAGCTGCGAAGCTCTCGCCCGGGAATGCGGACGTGGCGTACTTGTGGGGAATGGCATTTTTCGGTCTGCAAAAGAACGACGAGGCCAAGCAAAAATTCGAACGGGCGATATCGTTGCGTCCCACACACGCCAGGGCGTTGGTCGCATTGGGTGAACTTCAGCTTGGTAGCGGAGACGGGGCGGGAGCAGCCAAAAACCTGGAGAAAGCGTTTCAGGTCAATGGAGCTGACTGGAAAACGCACTACCTGTTAGCTCACGCATACGTAAAGACCAAAGAATACGCGAAGGCCGAGGAGCACGCCGCACGAGCGAGCGAGCTTGCAAAAGAGCGCGGAGCCACTGCGCGGCTCCTGCTCGGGAAGATACAAATTGCCGAAGGGAAAAAAGCTGAAGGAAAGCGAACGCTTGAGGATTTGCAGAGGAGTTTCCCGGGGGAGCCGGCAGCCAAGAGCGCTTCAGCGCAGTTGGACGCACTTCGCAAGGCGGAAGCAGAGGCGGCATCCGCACGCGAGGTCTCAGAAAAGCCAAATGCAAATACCTCGGTCGCCGGTCCAGCCATAGAGGTATCGCCAGCGATAGAGGAGCGGACGTGGGCACCACCGGATGTAGACAGCAAAGAGTACGTCGTAGCGCAGGGTATTCCCTGCAACGAAGACGAATTGCTGGCAAAAGCGCAAAGAAGAATGAAACAACAGTTGGATAATTTCGAAAAGTTCACGGCGACAGAGCACATCGAGCATACACCGATAGACGGACATGGAATCCGCGGAACCAGCAAGACAAAAGATTTTTCGTATTTGGTTTTTGTCAGGCATGTAAGCAAGGATTTGACGTATCTGGATGAGGCACGGGATGGCGGACGGAACCTGGAAAACTTTCCCACTCAGCTCGCAACGACCGGACTTGTGAGCATGGGAGTGGCACTGATGGACAAGCATTATCAGAGCGATTTCGAATACAAATGCGAAGGTCTCGGCCAGTGGAGGGGCCAACCGGCGTGGCAAATACATTGGGTGCAACGCCAGGATAAACAATCCCAGATCATGATCTGGAGGAATAACCAAGGATACTATCCAATCGCTTTGCGTGGGCGCGCGTGGCTGGCCGCCAATACTTACGACTTGCTTCATCTTGAAATGGATTTGCGAGATGCCGTGAAGGAACTGCAACTTACGCGCGAGCACTTGACCGTGGATTACGGCGCCGTAAAATTCGAAAAAGGAAGCAAAGAGTTATGGCTGCCGTGGTACGCCGAGATGTTCCTAGAATTGCGCGGCAAACGGTATTGCCACAAACACACTCTTACCAACTATTTTCTGTTCTCAGTGGAGAGCAACCACAAGGTCGAGCCCCCGAAACAACCGGCACCGGTTCCCGAACAACGCTGACGCAGAGCTACTTGTGGAATAAGACCAACGGACGCTGCTCCGATGCCTTCTACACCCGAATAAGCGAGGTGAAACAGGAAATGATGGTCTACCTCAGCATGAAGGTACCAGCCGATTCCTTGGCTGCGCGCTTCCCGTCATACAAAAACTGGTCCGCTGACGCGAGCATTTGTTCCGGCGTTTCGCCAGCCTCGTATGCCTTCCACCCGGCAGCAAACTTGACGGGAATACGGACGCCCTGCCATTGCACGCTGATGTCGGTGAGCCGCGCAAGAACGCTCTGCAGCTGTTCCACCTGACAATCCGGAAGGATGACCAGGAACTCGTCCCCACCCATGCGGACAGCCAAGTCGGAACCCCGGATGGCCTTGCTCAAGCGGTTGGCAAATTCCTGCAAAACGAGATCACCCGCCGGATGGCCATGGGTGTCGTTAATTTGCTTGAAGTCGTTCAGGTCCATCAGGAGGATGCAAAAAGGATTCGGTTTACGTGAAGAGCGAGAGACTTCCGAGCTTAGCCGCTGCTCGGCAAAGCGCCGGTTGTAAAGCCCCGTAAGTGGATCAATCATGGCCAGATTTCTCAATATCCGCGAATGACCCTGTTTTTCCGCGAGCTGCCGCCGGAGCCGCTTGATAAGAATCTGCTGGTGAACCGCATAGATATTGAAAAGCACTACAAGCGCGATCAGGCCATAAACAGCTTCCTTCAACTTGATTCGAAAGAGGCTTTCCGCGTCCTGAAAAAAGGAAGGAAGCGCCAGCGCAAAAATACCGCAGGTCAGCAGCAGGATGACAAGGATCGTGAAACCCCAGGTCCACCAGTCTTTCCGCTCGATGCGGCTGAGGTTTGCCATCAGCTCGCGATCCGGACTCTCCGCATCGGAAAGAGCGGTCGTGGCCTCGGATTGACTCACTGGAAGTCTTGTCTTTTCTTTAAAATCCAACTGATTGGCCGCCCTTCTGCCGGAGTTGCCTTGCGCCGCACGGATTTTGAGCCATCCCCGTGTCCTATCTGCGGTGGTACTTCCGTCTTATTGCCACGAACCTTACCCAACTACATACTTAGTTTGCGTATAAAGAGCTTATGCTTTCCGTTCTCATACTCGTGGTAGCTGCGGTGGCGCTGGTCCACTTTGGTGTGGCGCAGTGGCGCGCGATCTGGATCTCCGCGGCAAACCAGAGTGTTTCGGAAGCGCTCCAACTGGAAACTGGGCTGGACGCCGATACGGTCCGAAACACGGATTTCCCGAGACTTGTCAGCCTCTACGGCGAAGTCTGTTCCGATAAGAAGACGAGCGCTCCTTGGCTGAGAGAGATTGCCCTCTATTACCGGGCTGTCGCCGCATTGCACGAAGTCTCGCAAAAAGTCCTGCCTTCCCTTTCCAATTGGGCCGAGACGGAAATGAAGACATGTTCCCGATATGTTGCCGTGGTGATTGACCAACATCTTTCGATCAGCATGGACCGGCTTGCCGCTGTTCGATCTTCTTAGCTCCTACGTTTACGACCTTCACAATCAGATCCTCTGATCGTATCTCGCCTTTTTACACAGGCGCCACGTCACTCTAATGGATTGTTCCCTCCATGAACTTCCCCTAACGGAAGCCAAGTAAGCGAGAAAAAAAACGCTCCTTCCTGGCCAGCGCCATTTGGTAGATACTCGCGCGGAGAAGTTCGTCTGCAATTTGTAAGACGACTTTTTGGGGGAGCGCTGTGGCCGAATTGGCATTGTTCGGAGGAAAGCCAGCGAAGTCGAAACCGTTTCCGGTGTGGCCGCAATATGACGAGAAGGAACGGCACGCGCTCGAGGAAGTGCTGGAAAGCCGCGTTTGGTGGCGGACACCGGGGACGAAGACGCTCACGTTTGAGCGTGAGTTTGCTGCGTTCCATGGAGCAAAGCACGGAATTGCGGTGACGAACGGAACAGCGGCGCTCGAAGTGACGATGTTGGCGCTGGGAGTGCAGCCTGGCGATGAAGTGATCGTGCCTGATTTCACGTTCATTGCGACGGCGAGCGCCGTGCTAACGGAGGGCGCATTGCCGGTGCTCGTGGACATTGACCGGGAAACCTTGTGCATTGATGCGGAGCTGGCGGAAGCTGCAATTACGCCGCGGACGAAAGCGATCGTGGCTGTTGATATGGGTGGAAATCCCGCGGACCTCGACGCGCTGAGTGCGTTGTGTGAGAAGCGCGGGCTGGCGTTGATCGAAGATTGCGCCCACGCTCACGCGAGCGAATGGCGCGGGAAGCGCGTCGGTTCCTATGGAACGGCGGGGACGTTCAGCTTTCAGTCTGGAAAATTGATGACGGCGGGCGAGGGCGGAATCGTGATTACGAATGATGAGGCGTTCGAACGCCGCGCGAGATCCGCGCACGATTGCGGAAGGCTGCCGGGCGAATGGTTCTACGATCATTTTCAGCACGGATCGAATTACCGGCTGAGCGAATGGCAAGGTGCGGTCTTGAGCGCGCAGCTTTCGCGTTTGGATTCGCAGACGAAACTACGGCACAAGAATGCGCGACTGCTGGACGCGGAGCTTTCGAAGATTGAGGGGATCACGCCGCAGAAGCTGGATTCTCGATGCACGAGGAATGGGCAGTACGCGCAAATTTTTCACGTGGAACTGGCGAAGTTCGGTGGAATCTCGATGAAGCGATTTGTGGAGGCGATGATCGCCGAGGGAATCCCGAATCAGGCGAGCTATCCACCGCTGCATGAGCGCGATGTATTTCGGAACGGGTCGTATCGCGAGCGGCTAAGCGGCGCGCAGAAAACAGAACCGCATAAGTTCTTGCAGCAAGAGTTTCCGAACACACAGCGTGCGGCCTGGGAGACGTATTGGGTACCGCAGACGGCGCTATTGGGCGATGAAGAGGACATGCACGAAATTGTGGAAGCAGTAAAGAAAATTCAAAAGAGCGCACGAATCCTTGCGGGCGCAAAGGCATGACGGCGCCACATCGAAAACGATCGTTCACGGTGCAGTGGCAGCGCACGAAGTAAAAGACACGTCGCACGGTAGGTACGAACAGCAAATGCCAACTTGCTTCTGTCGCTTGGACTTGAGTCTACCCGCGTTTTGGTCGAGCAGTTTTCGCCGGTTTACGCGTTCTAGATTCCATCGCGTCAGACCCAACAGGGTCCAACCTGGCTGCTAATTGTCGTCGTCATCCGCGTCTCTCTGACGCGCGACTAGTTGACCGCGGATTTCTCCGCCGGGGAAACGCGAGGTATGCATGTTCGCATAGGCATCGCCGGTGCGAATAGCGTTGAGGAACGTCTCGAAGTCGTGCAGGTTGAGTCCCTGGTCCGTTGTGCCAGAGTTGAGAGCAACGATATCGGCCGCTGTTGTCGAACCGGTGATTGAGCCCTCCGTGGTTTGAGGGCAAGCGGGCTTCGCTGGGATATCCGGATTACCAGCCGGACCGCCGCACAAGAAAGTCATCACGTTGCCGTTGACACCAGGCTGAGCAAAGTGAATGTGTGCAAACAGCGGTGGGCCAGTTAGGCCAGACCAGGTGAACGTCCAGTTCAGCGTGCTTCCATCTGAACTTAACCTGGCCCGGAAAGTTCCACTGGCGCCGGTGCCCTTGGGGAGCACTTCATTGAAGGTGGACAGTTTCGCGAAAGCGCGAAGGTCCTTCCCCGGATCATTGGTATTATTCGCGAGTAAGGCCTGATTCGTAACGGTACCCATGGCGAGCGTACCGACTACGGCTATCGTGATACTCAATCCAAGATTTTTCATGTTTCCGTCTCCTAGCGTCTGAAATTTCAGAAACTCGCGTTGCACGTCACCCTGGCGGGTATACCCGACAACGCGGCACCGGATTCACTTTGGAGTGTTCTCGCGCTGCTGGGAGTCTTCCTGGGGATCGTCCTGAGGATCGCCCAAACGAAGACACACACACCAAGGCGAGTGGACGAACCGTAGCTCACGGACAACGAAGTGGCAAGTAAAAATAGTGTCAATTAATAGCTAGGAGGAATCGACAAGATTCGCCAGGGAATACCCATGGACGAGCTCGTACCACAAGCCTCATCTAGGCGAAATTGAGCGGGAGCGTCCGAACTTCCGTGGTTCTTTGTCACGAAGAAGGTTGAGTCGCTCCCGCTGTGTTGTTTTCTGGAGAGAGTGAGGCCTAGCGCTTGCCCGCGCCGTGCGCGCGTTCACGGGACTGCCGGTTTTCCTCGGGGGTATCGTCCAAGGCAGCGTTGTACGAGCGGACGAATTCGTCCACTTGCTTTTCGGCTGCTTCCTTGGCGAGGCCGTAACGTTCCTGGATTCTGCCGACCAGTTGGTCGCGGCGTCCATTGATCACGGTCAAGTCATCGTCCGTCAACTTGCCCCACTTTTCTCTGATTTTACCTGAAGCTTGCTTCCACTTTCCTTCGATTTGGTCCCAGTTCATGGAATCCTCCCATTTTTTGCTGGCAATGCTGTGCTTCGGAACGAAGCCCAGCACAACCGTCAGGCAGAAAACCACAATGAGAATGCGGACCGCCTACCGCGAATCCTGCAGTCTTGTCCGGCAGGAACGAGTATTGGGCTGCCAACGAAGGGAAAAATTTGCAAGGAGCTCTGGTAGGGCAACCCTAGGCAGGAATTAAGGGGTACATGGTATTTGCCGTGAAGCCACAGGAGTCTACAAAGGAGTCGCACTTGCAGCCGTGGGTTGAATCGGTCGTTAGATGAGCCAGGCGCGGCAAGGCGTCAGACCCGGTTCTTGACTGGCTCCAGACGAGGGAGGCCGAACATGCTGCGTTGGTCGCTGGGATTTTTCGTTGTTGCACTGATTGCGGCGGTGCTTGGTTTTACGGGGATCGCTGTTGCGGCTGCCGGTATCGCGAAGATCCTGTTTTTTCTGTTCCTGGTCCTCTTCCTGATCACCCTGGTTGGGCACCTCCTGCGTCGAACTTGAAGTGCTCGTGGAAGGTGAACCACAGCCTAGGCCAGATTTTTGGGTTTGTGGAGTTTGATTCAGATGGAGAGAAAGGCAATGGATTTTCTTTGGACGGTTGCGGTCATCCTCGTGATTTTGTGGTTGCTGGGGTTTGTCACGTCCTACACGTTGGGCGGTTTTATTCATTTGCTGCTGATACTGGCGATCATTGTGGTGCTGATTCGTGTAATCCAGGGGCGAAGAATAACCTGAGCCCGGCCGGATTCATCTCAAAACCCCTGCCGCCGATTCTGGGGGGACTCGCACTCGTCGGTGGTGCCGTGTTGATTGCAGCGGGGCAAGGAAAGATTAAAGGCAAGACCGGTCACGCCTCTGGCCCTTACAAACAGTGTCAAGGAGACGGACAGAGATGAAAAAAGGATATGCGATAGCGGAAAACCAATTGCTCGCGCAAGCCCGCGCGGGGAACCCGGATGCATTCTCAGAACTCGTGCGGCTTAATTCATCTAGCGTGTATGGGATCTCCCTGAAGATTCTGAAGAATCGCGAAGATGCGGAAGACAATCTGCAAAATGTGTTCTGCAAGGCTTACCGCAAGATTCGCAATTTCAACGGAGAGTCGCGCGTGTCCACGTGGCTATTTCGAATCGCGATTAACGAGGCGTTGATGCAGCTGCGGCGGCGGCAATCGGACCGTGAGATTTGCTATTCGGAAGCGACAGCAAACGAGGGGGATGCCGGCGCTGTCCCCGAGGCGGAGGATTCTCATGCGAATCCCGAACGCGAGTGTATCGCGACAGACTTGACCCAAAAAGCCTTTCGGGGATGCAATCCGACAATGGCCGCCATTTTCGTTCGGAACAAAGCTGAAGGCTGGACGAACCGCGAACTCGCAAGGATTTATGGTACGAGCCCGCAGACGGTGAAATCGCGGGTTTTCCGCACACGAATGCGATTACGGCGGCAGATGGTGGCGCTCTCTCATGGCGCAAGCGCAGCGCTGGGTACGTGAGTTCTTTGCCGAGTCTTTCGTTCGAAGGCGTCGCTGACAATTTAGTTCTAAGCGGTGAAGACGGAAACAGTCGGATCGTCCGATTCGCATAGCGTGGTTGGCAGCGTCGCCCTAATCATCGTTCCCGTTGCGGAAGATTCAACTTCCAACGTTCCCTGCAATTCGATCAGCCGTTCCCTCATACCAGACAATCCAATGCCGGCAGCCAGGCCTGCGCGAAATTGCTGCAAAATGTGCGGCGGAATTCCTTTGCCGTTGTCCGTAACCTCGAGAACGACTTTTTCATCCGCGCAGGTCACGCGCACCTCCACAAGCTGCGCGTTGGCGTGGCGATGGACATTGGTGAGCGATTCCTGCAGAACGCGGAAGAGGGCAAGCTCAATGCCCCGCGGGAGTCGTTCGACGATTCCGCCGATTTCCATATTCACTTTGGTTCCGCTTCGTTTGGCAAACTCCTCCACGTACCACTTCGCAGCGGATTCGAATCCCAGTTCATCTAGTAACGGCGGATGCAGGAGATGCGAAATCGTACGGATTTCTCCGATGGCGCGGTCCGCCATGTCTATGGTTTCCGGCAGCCACTCCGGAGATCCCGACGTGGAACCTTTAGCGGAAGACAACTGGTTGAGATTCATTTTCAAGCCGGTGAGGAACTGGCCCACGCTGTCGTGCAATTCGCGCGCAATCTTGCGCCGTTCAATATCCTGCAATTCCAAAATGCGGGCGCTTAAGGCGCGGAAGCTTTCCGTGTTCTCGCGCGCCAGGCGCTCCAGCTCCGTTCTAGCCGCGATTTCCGCTTTCAGTTGACGGAAGCTGTAAACAACCAGAAGGAGGGCGACAACTAACGCAATGCCGATGACGATCAGGTTTCTCCAAAAAAGCTTGTTCCACGTTTGCAGCCGCATGCGCACGAGACTTTGTTCATTCTCGTCCATGGCCGTAGTGACGCTGCCGATTTCGGATTTGCGGTCTTGTATATCCTCGAGGAGCTCGTTCGAGGAGCCTGAGACGGTACAACCCGGAGTTTCCAGGCAACCGTGCAATTGTGCCGACTGCTGTTCGACTAGGGACTGCAGCTTCTCGGCGCGTCCACTTTGGAAGGGGTTTTCCTGCACCATCGCGCGGATATTCTGGGCGGCTCGTCTTGCGATATTTGTCTGTTCGTCAACGCGATCTCTGTCCGGTTGCTTGTGCTGCAGAAGATAAGTGAAAGTGGCGGCGCGCGCTTCGGCCCGGGCGGTTTCAAGCTCGGAAATTTGCTGGCGCACGTCGTACGCGTGAAGGAGCCAATTGCGACTCTCAATCGAGTCAAATTCGGTCCTGACAGCGATGAGGCCCGTCGCGATGACAATTGAGGCAGCAATAGTGAGAACAGACAGATGGGAAGCAGGCTCTGAGAGCAACCGCTGAAGAATTCTACGCAAGCGCTTTACGCTTCCCACGCTTAGAGTCTCCGCCAGAAACTCGTTCTTGCACCAGTATGTGATGCGGCTACCATTTTCAGGTATACCACACACGGTGACGCCTCATTCGTGGATTCCTGCAAAGGCGAAACGGAGCCAGCGTTTAGAATTGGAGCCGAACACGGAGTTGGGTATTGTCCGGTCCCGAGGAACTGATCGTCAGTGAAGTTCATTAATCCTTTCGAGCAAAGGTATGGAGAATTTGAAATGAGCTTGTGCTAGTCAGAAGAAGAGCCTTCTGGTCCCTGACTTGAAGCTCGTTCACGACTTGCTGTGGAAGGAGATTTCCCGTGCGCTTTGTCGCGCCGAGCCGTGTTGAGGCTTTCGACTCCGGCATTTGGTGATCCCTTTCCGGGGCTGGCAAGCGGCCAAGGGGAAGAGGGCGGTTCTTTCAGCAAATTCAGGCGGCTAATTGGATGGAGATCTGGCAATGCCGGCTACCAGGCTTTTCACGAAATTCGGATCGAATTTCGGGCTTAAGTAAATTCCATCTCCGAGCACGATGCGAATTGCCCTAACCAATTCACTTTCCGCATCCGTTTTCAGCAAATAACCGTTTACGCCCAGGAGAAACGCGTTGCGAATCAACTCCTGCGAATCGTGCAGAGTTAAGAGCAGAACCTTCGTTTTGCGGTCGGCCTCACGAACGGCACGCACCACGTCGAGGCCCGTGATGCCCGGCATGGAAACATCGAGAAGAATCACGTCCGGCTTCAATTCCTTCGCCAGCCTGATCGCGTCACTTCCGTTGTCGGCTTCTCCGGAGACGGTCCAGTCGGTTACATCGGACAATAGGCCCTTGATTCCACGACGAATGAAGGCGTGGTCGTCCACAATGAGAATGCTGGGAATTGTCCCTCCTCCAAGCCGAGTCCGAGGAGTTGGGGACGTTGGCGCAGCTCTCCCGGCTGAACGGATGTTATGCCTCGATAATCTGGTTTTTGACCGCGTAACGCACCAATTCGCTCACCGAGTGCAACTCGAGCTTTCTCATGATGTTCGCGCGGTGCGTTTCCGCTGTTTTTACGCTGATGCCAAGAGAAACTGCCACCTCTTTGCTGCTCTTGCCTTCCGCAAGCAGTTGGACGATTTCTCTTTCGCGTCCCGTCAATCTGTTGCGGAATTCCTGTTCGCCATCTGGCTTGGTGTCTCGTTTCTTGAAGCCGTTCAAAACCATTTCGCCCGCTTTCGGCGTGAAAAACGACCGATGGACAGAAAGAGCCTCTACCGCGGCAATCAGGTCACGGTCGGCATCCGACTTCATGATGTAACCCTTGGCACCGGCCTCGACGATGTCATGGACGAGTTGATCGGAAAAATGAAGAGTCAGAACTACGATCTCTGTCTTCGGAAGCTGCTTGCGAATGCGCCGCACAGCTTCCAAGCCATTCAGTTCCGGCATGCTGACGTCCATCACGACAATGTCCGGTTTGTGTTCTTCGGCGAGGGCGACCGCTTCGCGGCCATTTCTTGCCTCGGCGCACACTTCCCACCCGGGCTTGGCCGCGAGCAATTGCTTCAACCCGCGCCGAATGATGTCATGATCGTCCGCGACTAAGATGCGCAAACTCATGAATCCTCATTTCTTTCCGCGGAAGATAACTGCTCCATAATCTGCAGTTCACGGGCAGTAGCATATACAGTTTTCCCTGTATTTCCCCGTCAAAACCAGGGAATTGAATAATTCCCAGGGCGCTGAGTCAAGAGAAACGCAGCGCCCTGCGTGATTCTCGCAATTGGCCAAGAGAGTCCTTAAGACGAGCAAACAGCGCGCGAAATCACAGTCAAGCGTCTTTTGCGATCGCCAATCTTACTCAGCTCATCAATGGGGGGATTAATTCCGAACTATTTATCGGCGCGAAGAATATGTCGAGAGCAATTTCGGTTTGTATTCCTTGCTCCCTTCGTCTATTCAAGATGGTGTGGCTAGCGCCCAAGCGATGCGGCAGCCGAGGCGCGTGTCGTAAATGAAATAATCGCCAGGCTCACGCTCTGCCAATTTGCAGAGTTGCGACTTTGCTTCTTCGAGACCTTCCACGGCTTTAACCCAAAGCAATTGTCCGTTTGGGAGACTGCGGAAAATGTCCAGCTTGTAGTTCATGCCCCCCCATTCTTAAATTATTTTCATGGTATTCAGTAGGCAATTTGGCTTCCAAGGCGCGAGGGAATTTGAGGCTGCGAAATTCCATATTTGCGGGGAAAAGTGAAACGTTGTGGATAGGCGCGAATTCCGATGTGAGTAAATTTTTCCCGGTACGCCAATAGGCGAAAAAATCTACACGTACTAGGACGTGGTGCTTCCTTTCTATGATTCGGATCCATGATTCAGAGCAAGCGCAGGAATAATCCGTCAGGCCTCCCACCAACAATCCTCAAGCATTCGTCGTATGGCGGCCAAAGTATGTAGCAACGATACTTCAAAAAATCGTGTGCGACCCAGCGCGGCACCAAACTGAGGAGGGGATTCTATGAAAGCAAGATTGACTCTGGGATTAGTAGCGCTTTGCGGCCTGTCATTCCTGCCTGCAATTGGAGCCTCGCAAAACGAGACAAAAGACAAGGATGCGAGTTTGCGAACACTCACCGGATGCCTTTCGAAGGGAGATAAGGCCGGCGAATACAACCTTGTCACTCCCGAAGGAAACACTTGGGAAATTCACACGAAGACCGTGAAGCTCTCGGAACACGTGGGACATACGGTGACGATCTCAGGTAAGGTGTCGCACCCCGACATGCACGGCGCAAAAGAAAAGACTAAAGAAGCCGTAGATTCAGATGCAAAGGAACACGGCCACCTGAACGCAACCGACGTTGCGATGGTGTCGGACTCCTGCAAGAAGTAACCCTCCAGAACACCCAAGACCGAGAGAGGACCGAACCCTCTCCCGGTCTTTTCCTTTCATATTCTGTTGGTGGAAGTGGTTCCGAGGAACTGCCTACTGCCAGCTAGGCCACCGCATCCCGTGAATTTCTTACGACAACTGGACCGGTGAAGATGAGGGCGTTAGGGACGTTCACATCGGGAAACCGGACTTGGTTCTTGCGGGCGGATCAAACCTGCGCGTCTTGAATTTATCTTGTAGCAGAAAGTAACAGCCCGTCGCGATCGTCAATGTGCCGAGAAACCCGGGCACAAAATCCATCGCATGATGTTCCGCTGGAGCTTCACCGGGGATCGCGCCAGTGCTGCTCATCGCTCCGGAGGGGAACAAGTGAAGACTGTAAAGAATTTGAAACGCGAGCAGAAGAAAACCTAGAGCGAGAATCAGCAGACCTTGCGCTCGGCCGAATTGTATTCGTTTTCCTTCCATGGCAGCGGCGTCCTTTCCGTTGAAATGCAAAGAACGCTGGGTTCGGCAGGTGATCTATGAATAGGACGCGGGGCGGTCAGAGGCAATACACAGGATGCTGTAGCCTTGCACCGGCCACAAATCGAATGCATTTTGTGGTTGAAGCTTTCTCGCCTTCAAATCTTTATTGACAAGGCGATTTTTCAGGGCGCGGACTATTCGCGATCGAATCCTCGACGTCCACCCCTGTGATGAGGCGTGCGCCGCGACTAAAGGTTAAGTATTCGAAGCCCCATTGGATGAAAACCACGACACGGCTCTGGAACTCAACGATGTATATCAAGTGAATGAAAAGCCAGATCAGCCAGGCAAGCAAACCGGAGACGTGAAAGCCAAAAATATTGGCAACCGCCGCCGCACGGCCAATAACGGCCATGTCTCCTTTGTTGAAGTAGTGAAAGGGTTTGAGTTCCGGCTTGCCTGCGATACGCGAGCGAATCGCCTTTGCGGCGTATACGCCCCCTTGCATTGCTACCTGTGCGACTCCGGGCAGGGGCTTCCCTTTTTCGTCCAGCGAATTAGCCAAATCGCCTACGACAAAAATGTCGGGATAATTTGGAATCGTTAGCTGCGGCGTGATTTTGATGCGGCCGCTGCGATCAGTCTCGGCTTTCGTGCGGGCGGCAAGAGCCTTCCCAAAGGCATTCGTGGTGACGCCGCCGGCCCAAAGGACCGTTTTCGCGGCAAGCCTTTCCGACGCGTCACCTTTCTTAAAGGTGACCCCATCCTCGTCCACGCACGTCACCATGACGCCCTTTTCGATTTGAACGCCGAGCCGCGCAACCAACCTTTCCGCTTTGAGCGAAAGTTCTTCAGGATACGCAGGAAGGACGCGGTTGCCGCCTTCCATGAGGATGATTCGGGCCGTCGCGGGATTGATTCTTCGGAAGTCGTGCTTGAGTGTTTGATTGGCGATTTCGGCGAGCGCGCCGGCAAGTTCCATGCCGGTAGCGCCAGCTCCAACGATGACAAATGTGAGCCACCGCCGCGCTTCTTCCTCGGTTTCAGCGCGCTCAGCCCGTTCGAATGCGTTAAAGAGCTTGTGACGGATGGCAGTGGCCTCCTCCACCGACTTTAGGCTGGGTGCCCAGGGGCGCCAGGAATCATTGCCGTAATAGGAGGTTTCTGAGCCTGTGGCAACGATCAACGAGTCGTATTCGAAAACCGCGCCGTCCTTGAGGGTGACACGTTTTGCTGCTGGGTCAATGTCCGCGGCTTCGCCGAGCAGAACCTGAGTGTTTTTTTGGCTGCTCAATACGCTTCTGAGCGGAGCTGCAATATCCCCAGGTGAAAGAGAACCGGTGGCCACCTGATACATTAGGGGCTGAAAAAGATGGAAGTTGCGCCGGTCAATTAGGGTAATTTGCGCCGGGGCGCGCTTGAGTTTTTGCGCCGCCAACAGGCCGCCGAAGCCACCACCCAAGATCAGTACCCGGTACGACGGACCCATAAGTAATGTGTCGAAAGTAGCCGTTGCAGAATCTAAAAAACATCATACTATTACAGCCTCCGCAGTGCACTTCAGGTCGGGGCCGGGTCGAGCACGAATGGCGAGTTTTGCTGCCCAAATTGGTTTTCTTCAGAAAAACTTGCGTAACTTGTCTCTAGGCACTGCGTTTGTAACAGCCGGCCTGCTCTGCTCGGCGAAACCCGTTGGGGCGCAGCATTTGCTTGCGGCGGTGCCGGCTACCGAAGCCGCTGACTCTGCTCCATCTCGAGTGCCATCAACGATCGTGATCGGTTTCATGGGCGGCATGGTTCGGCGGGATGAGCCAAACCGCAACGAAGTGCAACTGGCCGCGAAGCTTCGCAAAGAGTATTCACACGTGGCGTACGTAGATACTTACGAGAACGCGCACTGGAAAGACGCGAGGAAGAAGATCCTGACGTTGCTGGGCGCGGACAAGGATGGAAAGCTCTCCGCGGAAGAGAAACAGAGAGCGCGAATCGTTCTTTTTGGTCACAGCTGGGGAGCGTCGGCAGCGGTGACGCTCGCACGTGACCTGGGAAATTTGGGCATACCCGTTCTGCTTACAGTGCAAGTGGACAGCGTGCAAAAGATGGGACAGAAAGACGACGTGATTCCGCCCAATGTAGCTGAGGCGATCAACTACTTTCAGCCGGATGGTGTGTTGCACGGGAGAAAGCTGATTCGCGCTGAGGACCCGAACAAGACAAAAATTCTTGGCAACGACCAGATGGCTTACAAACATTCAACGCTAAGCTGCAAAGGTTATCCGTGGCATCAGCGCGTATTTGCAAAAGAGCACATGTACATCGAATGCGACCCGCAAGTGTGGACGCAGATTGAATCACTGATTCGCTCTAAACTACCGGAGATTCAGGCACAAAAGCAGACCTCGTCCCCGCTGGGGAATTAGAACATCGCAAGTTTTCTGTAATTCTCCTAATTCCAAACACCAGGCACCTTGTAACCGCATTCTGGACAGGAACAGTTGCAAAGCTGATTTGCTTCGACGGTATGCCACGAGCGACGAATGAGCACTGCGCCGCATCCGGGGCAGTTAGTGTTGGCGCCCTCACTGTAGATATTTCCCTCATAGACATAGTGCAGGCCGGCTTCGAGGGCGATTTCGCGCGCGCGGTGAAGCGTTACCGGCGGGGTGCGCGGTTTGTCTTGCAACTTGAAGTCAGGATGGAACGCTGTGAAATGGAGTGGGACGTCCGGTCCTAGATGCTCGAGAATCCAATCAGCGAGCCTGCGCGTTTCGCTTGTGTCGTCATTCAGCGTCGGAATCATCAGGTTCGTAATTTCGAACCACACGTTTGTTTCGTTCTTGAGCCACTTTAATGTATCGAGCACGGGCTGCAGATGCGTGAGAGTAATTTTGCCGTAGAAATTCTCGGTGAATGCTTTCAGATCCACGTTGGCCGCGTCAATGTGATCGTAAATATCGTGGAAGGCTTCACGTGTGATGTAACCGTTGCTGACCATCACGGTCTTTAGTCCGTGCACCTTCGCGGCACGGCAAATATCTATTACGTATTCGCCCCAAATTGTTGGCTCATTATAAGTGAACGCGATCGAGCGGCAGTCGTGTTTGCGCGCAAGTAGCGGTACTTCTTCCGGCGCGACGTGCTGCGAATGGACTTGATCGTGGCGTGATTTGGAAATGTCCCAGTTCTGGCAGAAAAAGCAGCCCATGTTGCAGCCGGCCGTGCCCATGCTGAAAACGCGCGAGCCGGGCAGGAAATGGTTCAGTGGCTTTTTCTCGATGGGATCAACCTGCAGCGCCGCGGGCGAGCCGTAGCCAAGACTATAGAGTTTGCCGCCACGATTGACGCGAATAAAGCAGAAGCCGGATTGTCCGTCGTGGATATGGCAATGCCGTGGGCAAAGATAACAATGAACGCGATTGCCGGGTTCGGACTCCCACCAGCGGCCTTCGTGGAGAGTTTCCATGCCCTGAAGAATGGAGAGTTCCGCCATGGCGTCTCGCCTTCAGGTAAAGTATACGCTTCTCCTCTGCGGTGCGGGTGCGTGCCTAAGCGAGGTGGCGGGCTTGGCGTTGGGCGCGGCGGCGGTGGGCCGCCCAGTTGACGAAGCTTTGTAGGCGATCGCGGTATTTCCAGGAGAGGCGGAAGAATTTGCCGGCGGTCATGTTGTCCGCTTCCTTGCCGAGGAACGTCTCAAATCTCCAGCGCAGGTAGGGGCTCTTCCAGGGTTGGAAGCGATAGCCTCTTGCAACGATCCAGTAGTAGCGCAACGTTCTAAACATTGTCGTTCTGCGTTCAACTCCCGTTCGCCGGGAGATCCTGCTCTTTCAAGGGTGCTCGGCAAATGGTGCGCCAACTCCCTCAAACGTTTCAGACAAACTGCAACTAACCCATAGGCACAGAAAGATGCTCGTGAACTAGCACCCAGCTCGGGCCGCGTTTTTCCCAAATCCCCGTGTAGCGAACGTCGGTTTCGGTGGACTTGCCGTCCTTTGTTTTCATGGACAGGTGCATGGGGACGGTGGTCCAGGCGATCGTGCCACGGCGCGTGACTTTCAAATCTTTGCCAGCAGTCAGGAAAGCTGTGTTGTCGAAGAATTCCTTCTGCACGCCTTCGTGATATTCCTTCCAACTATGATATGAAAACGGCGCGAGGTCGTAGAAAACGACGCCTTGCTCTTTGGCGTAGAACTTCGCGGCCTTGTCCGGATTGCCGCTGCTCCAGGCGGTGCAGTAATCGTCGGTGAGCTTGCGGAAGGTTGCCGTATCCGTTGCCTGTTGCTGGGCGCGAGCGCCCACGAACGTGAGCAGCGCGCCGAAAAGGGCCAATCCAACGTAGAGCAGCCAACGCCAACGTTCCACCTTTACAGCGGAATACGATGCACCAGCAGGAGTCATCCCAAGCTCCTCCTAAAGAATAGCTGCCAAAACTCTCTTGCCCGCTTGAACCTGACAGGGCTGACTTGTGTGGGCATACCGTAGTGCGAAACGGGGAATTTTTCAAGGGATGATTCTGGAATCTGGCGACTCTCCCCGTCCCCCTGTTTTTGGGCAAGGCGGAGAATAAACGATTTGCGCGCAAAACCGGCAGTCGCGAGATCAGTGTTGCAGCTTCAGAAATCTGCCAAGTTCTTCGTACTGATCTGAAGCAAGATAATCCACCCCGGCTTTTGCGGCTGCTTCCCAGCGCTTTCGAACGGCTTCTTTTGAGCCGAAGTTGTACGTACTGAACCAGCCGTAGCAGCTAAGCTCCTCCTTGCTGGCGCCGTCGAGAGTATAGAAACGAATCCAGAGATTCCGTCTATGCGCGTACTCGACCAACTGATTGAGGCGTGACTCTTTCTCCGCTGCCCACGGACCGGCTTTTGCCTGTCCCTCCGGCTCCACTACTCTCCAAGCGTTATTCCACCAACGGTGATAGTTGTCTGCCGGATTCGGTACAAGCACTTCTGGTGCAGCGGACGGATTCCTTGTGTCTGTTTTTACCGCACCGAAAACCAGCAACCGGTCGCCGAGTTTAACCCGATCATAGAAAATTGCTTTCTGCGCGTCGGACTCTCCGGTCAAAACCAAAATGGGACGAACCTGAAGCGATTCCATCTTGTCCAAACTATCCGTTCGCATCGCGGTCGTCAGCCAGTCTTTGTACTCGGAAAGCAAACTCCAGATCGCTTCCAAGTGTTCGGGCTCTTCTGATTTCAAATCCAGATTCAATGTGATTAGGGGCCAGTCGCCATGATTTCTTTCACGTAACGCCTTCTCCACGATGGGCCGGACACGCTCGAAAAAATATTCACGCATTCCGGGCTCGGCTCCGGTTGACTGACCTCCATGACTCAGCACTGAGGCCATTTTCCCGGTCCGCGGGTTTATCGCCCAAAGGAGATCCTGTTCGATGGCGAGCGGCGTGCCTGCCGCGAGTGCGCGGTCAATGCGATCAAACCACCATTCGTAGTAGGGATAGCAATTGTGCGCGTCGAGAAGAACGCGCGTGCCGGGATGAAGTTGCGCCGTGGAAGAATCAGCGGCCGTCGTGCAGGAAAACAGGAAGGCAATCAAAACAAGGGCAAAAAGGGATAGCGAGCGAAGGCGCATAAAGAGAACTCCTAGAACGGATGAACGCATACTTGAAATTGATGTAAATCGGATTGCAAAGGAAGAGCAATTTGTCGCTCGAATCGTACACGCCGGGGCTGCGCGAAGAAAAGCCCCAGAGAACTCGGCGGAGAGTGAACTCTGCCCTATCCGCCGGAACGACGGAACAATCGTTCGCATTGAGACGTACATTCTAAGACGGCATTCTTTAATCGTGCTCGGAAATCCAGAAGGGACTAAGGCGCTCGAAGATTTGGGAAAAAACTGAGTAACGGAAGATTTATACGGTCATGCCAAATCCCACACCCGCAGGACTGCGCCCCATTCGTGCAATTGCCACATTTTTGCTGGGATACATCGCGGTGACGATTCTGGCCATCGCGCTGTCGGTCGCGCTGGAACAAATCACGCATCCGCCCCCTGCAAAAGAAATGGTGCGCAGCGAATCGTACGTTCTCTCGGAGAAATTCTATCCGCTGATCAATGTGCTCGTTTGGACAGCGCTGAGTTGGGGTTATTTCAGTATTCGCCGGAATAGCACGAATCTTTTCAAAGAAGCTTTGTCTTTAGGGTCGATGTGGCTCATTTTGGCGATGCTCGTGGATTATGTAGGGTTCGTGTTGATCAAAAATCCGATTTCCCTTGGCGCGCATGATTTTTATATCGGCCAGTTTCCATGGATTTACCTGATCTATTTGGCCATTTTCGTTAGTCCATTGCTTTATGTCTTGCTGCGCCGAAAGAGCCAAGCAGTCGCCGCATAGACTCAGATTCAAAGAGCGAACGTGTGGGCCCTCCGTGTATTGCGATTTCCTCTGAATCCCGGCTGCAACACCCAACAACCGCCTAGACTGTTGGATTGCAAACGAGAAGATTCGCTTTTCGCCGGTAACCAGGTCAAAACGTACTTTTGGATACCGTTCCTAGCCGCCATTCGCCGGTATTCGGGCTTCGTTGGCCGAATTGCCCGCGCGTTGATGCGCGTCAGAACCCTACTCTGGGCCTGCAAGAACGAAGTGGGTTGCAGGGAGGGGTTATGCAAGAGCAAGCGCGGAAGGGATTCGGGAGCAAGGCAAAGCTGGGGCGCTGGCTGCTTTGGCTAGGGTCGGCAGTGTTCGCTATCGAATCGTGGCTCTTGATTGCGCGTGTGGCGGAATTCTGGCAGGGGTCCGGCGCCGCAACGCTTGGCTGGATGGCTGCGCTTGGCGCGACTGCGCAAAGGATGTTGTCGCTCCTGGTATGGAATCACGGCTTGCTGCTCGCCGCCATGGCGAAGGTGCTGGTATTATGCTGCCCGTTGTTGGTGATTGCGATCGGAGTCGGCATGGTGCGGCAGGCAAATCTGATCGATGCAGGCAAATCCTCCGTGGACAGTTCAGCAGCTGAGGAAGAGAGACGGTAATGCGACCGCGCAGACAACCCTTGAACTCCTACGGCTGGGGCTTCGCTTGGGGCGGCGTGATTTTGTTCATTGGCGTGGTGCTGCTGCTGGATCACATGGGCGTTATTTCCGCGGCAGGATTGTGGCGCTTCTGGCCGATGATTCTGGTGCTGGCCGGTATCGTCAACCTTCTGGACGATTGCCGCCGCATCTGGGGGGTGTGCCTGTTCGTGGCGGGAATTCTTCTACAACTTGGTCAGTTCGGGATTGTTCACGTTACGTGGGCTTTGCTTTGGCCGGTGATGGTCATTGGCATCGGAGTGTCCCTGATGTGGGGCTCCATCAAAGCGCGCAGGGCCGGAGTTGCCAGCGGTGAAGTGAGCACGGGTCCCGGCGCACTGAATGAGCTGGCCATATTCAGCGGCGTTGAAAAGCGCATCATGGGCAAGAATTTTCGTGGCGGACGGCTGGTGGCTCTCTTCGGCGGCATTGAGATTGACCTTTGGCAAGCGGAGATGGAAGGCGACGAAGCGGTTCTTCAGATTGATGCGATTTTTGGCGGCGTGGAAATTCGCGTGCCGGATACTTGGCTGGTCTCCTCCGAAGGCCAGGGAATTTTTGGCGGATACTCCGATTCCACTCACTTGCGGCCACCGACCGATCCTGCGCAGACGCGAAAGACGCTGGTGATTCGCGGGGCGGCCATTTTTGGCGGGGTAGAAATTCGCAACTGACGCGACTGAACCGCGATCATGGCAAACGAATCATTTCCGAGAAAATTGCCGCAACTTGTCTTCCGCATTCTATGGCTGCCGATGGGCGGCCTGCTTTTCGTTCTCCTGAACTCTACGGGAGGAATGCGGGCACTCGATGCGGCGGTCATCGCGTATCCGGTCTGCCTGTTCGGGCAGTTCACGCTGATTGCGGCCAAGTATTCTTGCAAGTCCTCCCCAATTGAACGCACAAAGACTGGACAGATGGTAGCCACGCACGCGATTGCATCGCTGATTATGGGGCTGCTCTGGTACAGCCTGGCGTGGACTCTTATCTACGCGGTTTCGTTCGGGCAGCAATTGCAAGGGCTCGACCAGCGGTTTTCCGGCAGAGGCCCTATCGTTTACGTTTCAGGCGTGGCGTTCTATTGGCTTTCCGTCGCGTATTACTACGTCGTTTTCGCAAGAGAAAATGCGATGAAGGCCGAAGCGCGGGTGATGGAAACAACGATGCTGGCGCGTGATGCCGAGTTGAAAGCGCTGAAGGCTCAGCTCAATCCGCATTTCTTGTTTAACAGCTTGAACTCGATCAGCGCACTGACCAGTATTGATCCGGGACGGGCGCGTGATATGTGTATTCTGCTCGCGGATTTTCTGCGCATCACGTTGCGCGCGGGTGAACATGCCGTAATTCCCTTTTCGGAAGAGCTCGGCTTGATGGAACGGTTTCTTTCGATCGAGAAGGTGCGCTTCGGAGCGCGGCTCAAGACCGAAGAGGACATCGAGGAGGATGCGAGAGAGTGCCTGCTGCCGCCGCTGCTGTTGCAACCCTTGATCGAAAACGCCGTGGCGCGTGGCATCGCCAATTTGCCGGAAGGGGGGACGGTGCGAGTGGCGGCACGCTGCGCGAATGGACGCATGTTCATCACGATTGAAAATTCGTTTGACCCTGATGCGCCACCGCGCCGCGGAAACGGTATGGGACTGCGCAACGTGCGCGAACGGCTCGAAGCGCGCTATGGAAAGGAAGCGAGTTTGCGGATTTCCTCCGAGGGTGAACGGTTTGAAGCAACAGTTACGCTTCCCGCCGAGACGGAGGTGCCTCGATGAGCGCGGCTGGCGAGAAAAGATTGAGAGCCTTGATCGTGGACGATGAAGAGTTGGCGCGGTTCGTTGTGCGGGAGATGCTTGAAGCTCACAGCGAAATCGAAGTTGTCGCGGAATGCGTGAACGGCTTTGAAGCGGTGAAGGCCGTGGCCGAGCACAAGCCGGATCTGCTTTTTCTGGACGTGCAGATGCCAAAGCTCACCGGATTCGACGTGCTGGAGCTTATCGGCACGGACGTGCCCGTGATTTTTGTGACTGCGTATGACGAGCACGCGATGAAAGCATTTGAAGTGCACGCGGTGGATTACCTGCTGAAGCCTGTGGGAAAGGAACGATTTGAGGCGGCACTGGAACGCGCGAAGAGCAGAATCGCAACGCGGCAGCCGATGCCTGCGGAACTCGGCACGGCGGCGCGGGCGCCCGGCCAGTTTGCGGAACGCATTGTCGTGAAAGACGGGACGCGCGTGACGCTGATTCCCTGCAACAAACTCGACTACGCGGAATCACAAGATGACTACGTTGCGCTGGTCAGCGAAGGCAAGAAACATTTGAAACAGCAAACGATTGCGAGTCTTGAAGCGTCGCTCGACCCGGCGCTTTTTGTGCGGATTCACCGCTCGTATTTGGTGAACCTGGAGCGCGTGGTGCGCATTGAGCCGTACGGAAAAGAAAGCCGGATGGCGATTCTTGCCACAGGTGCGCGGTTGCCGGTCAGCAAGACGGGATATGCGCGGGTGAAGGCGCTGCTTGACGAGCGAGGCTAGACAAACTTCTAGCTGAAATGAAGGGATCAGGCGGCTAGGCGGCGCACCCAAATGCGGGACGTCGCTGGTTTGCCGAGATGAATCTTCTTGCCTGCTGCTTGCAGGGTCATTGTTTCGTCGTACTCGCGTTTTTCCACGCCGACTTTCGTTCCCGGACGGAGATGCAAGCCTTCCAGAAATTCCAGGAATTGTCCGTCCTTTTCATAGACGCAGACGATTTCTGCTTTGTCCTTCGCGCGCAAATCGGAGAGCAAAACCGCGCCTTGTTTGCGAAGCTGCGCAATTCCGCCACGAATGGGCACACCGTGCGGGCAACTGCTCTTGTCCCTAAAGCGTTTGAGCAGCAGCGCTTCGACTTCCGGCGAGATTGCGTGCTCGAGCCGCTCTGCTTCATCGTGAGCTTTCGACCAGGGGAGACCAATCACGTCCGTGAGCAACATTTCCGCAAGTTGATGGCGCAGCGCCATGTGCTCCGCGAATTGGCGGCCTTTGCGCGAGAGATCAATGCGGCCAGTCCGATCCACGCGAACCAAATCATCACGCGTGAGCCGCTTGAGCGCTGCCGTCACCGCTGGCGGTGTCACGTCAAGTTCTTCTGCAAGGCGCGCGCTGATTGGCGATCGGTCTTCTTCCAACATCTCCCAGATCGCTTTCAGATAGTCTTCCCGAGACACGCTTGTTTTTTGCCGCTTCACCAGTCACTCTGCCTTTTCTAAATCTGTCGCCGCAACTTGCGCGGTGCCGGTTGAACGCAGGCGCTCCGCCAGTGCAGAGATTCTAGTCTGAATCTCATCGAAGATTCTCTGGTAAACCTCGGGATCTTCACCGAACGGATCTTCCACTTGCCAGTCTTCCACCTTTTCCGGCTCTTCGAAAACCTGGTCTTTTTGGAAGCCGCTCATGTTGATAATGAGGTCCACTTCTTGCCAGTGGGCATGCATGATTGGCTTGGAGACGAGCCCCTCGGCCGAATAATTATTTTTTTCGATGGTTTCTTTCGTGAGTTGCGCAACGTAGCCGAGAGGCGTCAAGCCTCCGCTGGTCACTTCCCATAGGTCCGGGGCGTCCTGGCGTGCAATCGCTTCCGCCATCGGACTGCGGCAGGAATTACCCAAGCAAACGAAGAGTACGCGAAACTTTTTTTGAGATTTCATCCAGAAGGAAATTCTCTCACACTGCGGCGGGCTTGGCCTGGTTTGCCGTGGCCATTTGCAAGAAGTGAGCATGGACGGTGGTGTCCGCGGTGAGCTCCGGATGGAATGTGGCCGCGAGCAGATTCCCTTTCTGCACGAGGACGGGCTTGCCGGCGTGTTCGGCAAGAATTTCGAGGCCGGAGCCTACACGCTCGATGACAGGGGCGCGGATGAAGACCATTTCTAGCGGCTCGGTCTCTAATTTTGATGCCCCAAAGAAAACGTCGCTTGCGAGTTGGCGGCCGTAGGCGTTGCGAAGAACGGTCATGTCAAGGAGGCCGAGCGAATCCTGCGCAGGGTTTTTCACTTCTGTAGCGAGAAGAATTGCGCCCGCGCAAGTGCCGAAGATTGCGCGGCCGTCCGACGCAAATCTGCGAACCGCTTCGTACAGGCCTTCTTCACGCAGGAATTGCAGTTGCGTAGTGCTTTCGCCGCCGGGCAGTATCAGGCCATCGCAATCTTCGAGGTCGGCGACCGTGCGTACTTCGGCTGTTTCCGCGCCGAGGCTTTGCAACATCGCAGCGTGCGCCTCGAAATCCCCCTGAACGGCCAAAATTCCAATCTTCAAGTCAATCTTCCTTATCCCTCAAAAATCAGGGGCACAAAGAATCGTGCCCCTGGCAAAACTTTTCGAATCGCCTTACCACCCGCGTGTCGCGAGCAAATCCTTTTCCGGAATTTGACGAACGTCAAGACCGGGCATCGCTTCGCCGAGTTCTTCGCTCGCTTCGAGCACAGCTTTTGGATCTTCGAAGTGCGTTGTCGCCTTGACGATGGCCTTGGCGCGCGCATCGGGATCGCTGGACTTGAAAATTCCCGAGCCGACGAACACGGCTTCGGCGCCGAGCGAACGTACGAGCGCTGCGTCCGCGGGAGTCGCAATGCCGCCCGCGGAAAAATTCGGAACGGGCAATTTACCCGTCTTCGCAATCTGGCGAATCAATTCGAGTGGCGCCGCGTGTTCCTTCGCTTCGCGCATCAATTCATCGTCGCGCATGGTGGTCAGGCGCTTCATCTGGCTGACAATCGTGCGCATATGCCGTACAGCTTCCACTACGTTGCCCGAACCGGCTTCGCCTTTGGTGCGAATCATTGCCGCGCCTTCCGAGATGCGGCGCAGCGCTTCGCCCAGATTGCGCGCGCCGCAAACGAACGGGACGCGGAAATCGTGCTTCCAAACATGATTCTCCTCATCGGCGGGAGTGAGCACTTCGCTTTCGTCAATGAAGTCCACTTCCAGCGCTTGCAGAACCTCCGCTTCGGAAAAGTGGCCGATGCGCACTTTCGCCATTACGGGAATTGTGACAGTGGCCATGATTTCGCGAATGACCTTGATGGAGGCCATGCGCGCGACGCCGCCTTCCTTGCGAATATCCGAAGGCACGCGCTCTAGTGCCATCACGGCGCAGGCGCCGGCTTTCTCCGCGATACGCGCCTGATCGGCGTTCGTGACGTCCATGATCACGCCGCCTTTGAGCATTTCCGCGAGGCCGACCTTCACCCGCCATTCATTTGAAGTTCCATTGTTGCCACTGCCGTTTGCTTTCTTCGCGTCCATATTTCCTTCTCCTCAAAATCAAACTGCAAAGCTCTTACTCAAGATCTATGCCGTTGCCAGTGGTGCGCCAATCACCACGAAACGCCCGCGTCCTCGCGCCAGCAAATTCCCCGCCGCATCGCGAATTTCGCCAATGCGGAAACGATTCCTTCCCTTTTCGCTCTCCTGCCAGCCTTCGACGAAAATCTCTTCCGTCACTGGGACTGGCTTCTTGTACTCGACCGAAAGTTCAGCGGTGACGGCGCGCTCGTCGGCCAGCTTTGAGATCTTGCCCATCGCTTCGTCGAGCAAGACCGCGATGATTCCGCCGTGAGCGAATCCTGCACCGCCGCCGTAACGTGCGCCGAGTACGAATTTGCCGCGCGTTTTTCGCTCGTCCACGTGCAGATCAAACGTGAGCTTCATTCCCGCTCCGTTTGCGCCACCGCAGCCAAAACAGTTGTTCTCCGGTTTTGGCTCAAGCCGAATGATTTCGCCCATTCGCCCCGAACCTCAGACCAGCGCCACACGGCTGCGTTCGGCGCGCCGCACGCCGCGCTCGCGCTTGCGCATTTCCGCGCGCAGAATGTCCGCAAGCGTGGCCACGCCACGGGCGATCTGCTTTTCGTCCAGGCTGGCGAATCCGAGCCGCAGTGTGTTCGGCTGTGGCCCTTGCACGTAGAAGTAGCGACCTGGCGCGAAGAGCACGCTGCGCTCTTTCGCGTGAATCAAAAGTTCGCTTGCGTCAAAACCAAGCGGAAGCTCGAGCCACGTGCACATGCCGCCTTCCGGCATGGTCCAGCGCGTGCCTTCCGGCATGTGCTTGCGCAACGCTTCGTCGAGTGCGTGCAGCCGCGACGCGTACACTTTTCTCATCTTTGCCAGATGTTTTGTGAAAAGTCCGCGACGCATGAATTCGGCGAGAGTCGCCTGCGCGAGTTGGTCCGTGTGCAGGTCCGTCGTTTGCTTCACGAGCCGCAGCCGCTCGACCGCGGTCGCAGGTGCAACGATCCATCCCACACGCAGTCCGGGAAACGCAACTTTCGCAAAACTATCTATGTGAATGACGATGTTGGATCGGTCGAGTTGTTTGAGCGAGGGAATGCGCTCATCGCGATTGTGCAGGCGCGCGTAAATATGATCCTCGACAATCGCCACCTGATAGCGCGAGGCCATTTCTAGTATTTTGCGGCGCGCGGCCAGCGGAATGGACGCGCCCGTTGGATTCTGGAAATCGGGCGTGAGGACCATGAGCTTGACGCGATTTGCGGCCAGCGTGGCTTCCAAAGCTTCGAGGTCAATGCCAAGCGAACGACCGGGTTCTGCGTGCGTCTGCACAGGAACGCCAAGGCAACGTGCTCGGGCCCCGTTGAAAATCGCCACCGCACCCGGATATGTCGGATTTTCCAGGATTACGGAATCACCCGGGCGAACGAATGCCTTACTGATCAAATCGAGCGATTGCTGGCAGCCGTCGGTGATTAGCAGATTCTCGTCGCGTACGGTCAAGCCTTCCTGGCGCAACATCTCAATCAAGGCTTCTTTGAGCGGCGCGTACCCGTCGGAAGGACCAAGGTTCAGCACGTCGGTTGCTTCGCGACGCAGGACCGCGTTCACGCAAATTTGGAGCTCTTCGATCGGGAAAAACTCTGACGCGGGGCGTGCCATCACAAAGGAAAGTGAATCGACCGGTGCGCTTGCTGTGAGCCGGCTTAGAACTTCTTCGCCCCGTTCGTCCGCAAAAAGCAATTCCCATCGAATCCCATCGCCGCCATTAAGGACTGGAGGAGCAGGCGGCGTAATCTTCAGGCCGTTACCGTTGCCCTTAATGAAAGTGCCGCGCCCGACGTGGCCCTGAATTAGACCCTCGGATTCGAGTTCGGCGTAGGCATTCGCGACGGTCGTGCGATGGACGCCGAGCATTGTGGCGAGCTCGCGGCTCGCGGGGATGCGGTCGCCCGGGCGTAAATCGCCTGCGTGAACAAGTGCCCGCAACTGATCGCGCAACTGGATATATAGGGGAACATGGCTCTGTGGCTGGAGATGAACTGGCAGCATTGGCTCTCTCCTGGAGCCAATTCTAGCAGAAATTGGACTGGTACAAGAGCCAATTTGTCTTTCGGCTTGGTGGCTGCTTTCAGGCGTTTTGCGGCTATTCCGGCGACACGGGATTTTCGGTCCTATTCCCTGCCGAGAGTGGGGCTGCGCAAAGGATGGTCCAATCTGAGTCACCGCACTGATAGATGGAAATGAGAGGCAGGTCCTCTGGCTGCACGACGTAGTCGCCGCTCGACATCGCTTCCGATTTATACGCGGTGTCGGTCACGACTGGGCTGCCGGGCCTTGCGCGCACGCGGAATTGGCCGGAGGAAGGCTCGTAATTTGAATAGCTGAAGCAGTGCCCAATGCAGGCGCGTTCTACGGAATGCGCGATGAATTGCACCCGCCAATCGTCCGGCGCAGACAGCACGGGCACGATGCGCGTGCCGTTGGGCATCTTGGCGATGAGAGCCTCGGCGTTCGTTTCTACCTGTGAAATCTTCCCGGTGTCTCGATTGCTGAAGTAGAAGAAGAACGCCGCGCATGCCACGAAGCCGGCTATTTGCCACTTGCGAAGTGGGATCAAGCCGAGAACGCAGAGCCCGAAGATTGCCGTGACAGTCGTCAGCCTCGAAACAAGCAGACCAATCCATCCCTGAAACAAGTCGCTGTGGATGTTCTCTGGAACGAATGCGGCGGCCGTGAGCGCAACCAAATACAATTCCATCGGCAAGCGAAACGGCTTCGCTTGCTGCCGACCGGCGCGCAAGCTTTTCGCAAATGCTGGCAAGAAGCAAATCACTCCCCACGCAAGCGAGATGCGCGCCAAACCCAAATAACGATGGCCATACAGGATCAATTGGTCCGAGCCATTCATCCAGAAAAACGGATCGGGCCGCCAATCGGCCTCGAACCGCGTGCTGCCCGCCAAGAGGAAGCGCAATGCAAAGTACGCAGCAAACGCAACGACAGGCAAAACCAAACGCCAATACTCTGGAATGAGCCGCCACAGCGAAACGTAAATAATTGTTCCCGCAAACCAGAAAAATCCAATCGGATGCGCGAGGAAAATTAGCGGTGACAGCAGTAGAACTGTGACCCAATTCCCTGCTCCGCCTTTCCAGAAAGTCGCCAGACCGAAACAGACAAGTCCAATGGAAAGGTAATAATTCAAGAAGCCCATGCTGAAGGAATAGCCGTACGCCAACATCGCGATGCACGGCACGAGTGCCCATGGGGCTCGTTTGGTAACCGTAGCTACAAACGCAAACACCCCCCAAAAGAAAACCAGCACGCTGGCCGAAACGACCAGCAGTTCCGCTGCATGGAGCCCAAAAATCCTTGCCGTATGAAACAACGCAACGTCAAACAGCACGTTGTTCCATTGCCGGACGACGTATACACCCGGTGCTTGTCCCTGGTCAGCCAGCTGCGCAAGCCAGGCGTTGTAAACGTGGCTGCCCAGATCGCCCGCTTGAATGTGTGGATGCCATACGCATGGAAAGAGCAAAACGAGGGAGAGAATTAGCACCCGCGCGGAATAGTCTCGAAGAAAATCCAGAGCCGCGCTGATGGCGAGCCGATGTTCAGAAAAACTTGGGTCGTCGGGTTGCATGAGGTTTGGCAGGAGCGCCGAACATTCTACACGCACCGGAACCCGCCATCGAAATATCACGTTTGCCTCCGCTTGTGATAGAGTCACGCACGCTGAGTCCGGCTGCAAACCTCTCCCTATTTCGTCCGCAAGGAGCCAACGAGAAATGTTCGACCCAGCAAGAGTGCCCGGCGCGGGCAGAGGCGCGCGTCTTCTGCTGAGCGTGTGCTTTTTCTCTGTTGTTTTGAATTTCGGCACAAACACGACATGTGCGCAGGAAGCACCTGCAAAATGCCCTCCAGCGACCGCGGTGAAAAGTGTCCATGACACCTACGCATCCGCTGATGTAGTTGACCCCTATCGCTGGCTTGAGGATCAGAACAGCCAGGAGACGCGCGGGTGGATCGAGCAAGAGCAGAAATGCACCGAGGCTGCACTCTCTAAGCTTCCGGGCCGCACAGCCATTGCCAAGCGCTTGAGCGAGCTCCTGCGCACGGATTCTCTCGGCACTCCGCGCGAGCATGGTGGCCGGTATTTCTTTACCAAGCGCCTTGCCAACGAGGACCTTGCAAAAATTTACGTTCGCCGCGGACAAAACGCGCCAGACGAAGTGCTGCTCGATCCCCTGCCGTGGACGAAAGACCATTCCGCTAGCGCAACGATTGAAGCCGCTTCGAAAGACGGCAAGCTTCTCTTTTACGGGCGGCGCGAAGGTGGCCAGGATGAAGTCACTGTTCACGTCCTCAACGTGGACACCAAGGCCGAACTCCCGGACGTCTTCCCTCATGCGGACTATTTCAGTGTCGAGGCCACACCAGACAACAAAGGCGTCTATTACGTCCGAACGGTCGAAGGTGCACCACGTGCTTACTACCACACAATGGGAACGGATGTGGCTAAAGACAAAGTCATCTACGGCGAAAATCTAGGCAAAGACAGAATTTTAGTAGCGGGTCTCTCCGACGACGGCCATTACCTCGCTTATATCGTGGTTTATGGCTCCGGCTCGGAACGCTCCGATGTTTATTTGCAAGATGTGAAGATGCAGGGACCGGTCAAGCCCGTCGTGAATGATGTGGTCGCCCAGTTCTATCCGCAGTTCGGCGGCGACACGATCTACTTGCACACGAACTGGAAAGCGCCACTTTGGCATGTGTACGCCGTCAACCCGAACGATTTGGCGCGCGACCACTGGACCGAAGTCATTCCCGAAACGAAAGTGAAGCTGGAGTCCGTCAATCCGGCCGGGGGCAAGCTCGTCGCTATCTATACTAAGAACGCTTCCTCCGAGGCCAAAATATTCGATGCCAATGGCAAGAATGAAAAAGCTTTGGCACTTCCCTCGATCGGGAGCATCTTTTCTCTTTCGGGACGATGGGAGAGCCCCGAACTGTTTTACTCCTTCGATTCCTACAACGCAGCACAAACAACCTATCGCTACGACCTCAAGACCAACGAGCAAAGCATCTGGGCACAAAACAAGGTGCCCTTCGACGGCTCAAAGTTCCATATCGAGCAGGTCTGGTACGAATCCAAAGACAAAACACGCGTACCGATGTTCCTTTTTCATAAGAAGGGCTTGAAACAGGACGGCGCAACACCGGTTCTCCTCACTGGTTATGGTGGGTTCGACGCCAGCGAAACGCCGTACTACTCGCCGTTCTATCTTTTGTGGGCGGAGAGCGGCGGCATACTTGCCGTCCCGAGTCTGCGCGGTGGCGGCGAATTCGGTGAAGACTGGCATCGCGCCGGCATGATGGGAAAAAAGCAAAACGTTTTCGACGATTTCGTTTCCGCAGCCGAATATTTGATCGCAAATAAATACACAAATTCCTCAAAGCTCTCGATCTACGGCGTCAGCAACGGCGGTTTGCTCGTTGGCGCGGCACTGACGCAACGCCCCGATCTTTTCCAGGCGGTCGTGTGCGGCTATCCGCTGCTGGATATGCTGCGCTATCAAAAATTCATGGATGGCGCGTACTGGGTGCCGGAATACGGCAGTGCGGAAGTTCTGGCACAGTTCACTTACCTGAAAGCGTATTCGCCATATCACAATGTGGAGAAGGGCAAGAAATATCCGGCGGTGCTTTTCATCACAGGAGATGGCGACACGCGAGTGGCGCCGCTCCATGCGCGCAAAATGTCTGCGCTACTACAGGCGAACACCGGTTCGGATCGCCCTATTCTGCTTCTCTACGACACAAAATCCGGACACTCCGGCGGGCGCCCGGTCAACAAAATCATTGAGGAAGACACGGACATCTTCAGCTTCCTGTTCTGGCAGTTGAATGTTCCGCAAGCTGGAAATTGACCGCGCTCAGGCGACGTGGGTCTCGCCGAGTCTTTTCAAGCGGTCGCGCAAACGCCGTTGCAGAGTCGTGGGCGTATTCGGATTGAACGCCACCAGATACCACAGCGGCTGGCTGCGGTCGCGGCTCAGATACGTCAGTGTGTTGGCGTCCGCATTGGGATGGCGCGCCACATTTTCACGAATCGCACCATAAGGATGCTTAGCCAACTTGTTCAAAGTTTTCGCATTCGCCCGCGGATGTTCACTAATCAAGCGCAGCAAATAAAAGTCCGTCTCCGGAGCCTGCTTCACCAGCTTTTCCAGCATCTCCGGCTTTGCATCAGCACTCAGCACGAGCCCAATCTTTTCGTCCCACGCCGTATTGATCTGATTCAGCTCGCGGGTGCGCGCATGAATCAATTCTTCCAGCGAGCGGCGTTCCTGCGTGCCGCGCGCGAGGGGCAGGTCTGTGCCTTCCAGGGAATCGAGAACGCGCAGCAGGTGCTGGCGTTCGCCAAAAACGATTTGCGAAGTGCGCGTCGTTTTGCCCTTCTCTTTTTCCTTGTGTTGCACCAGGTCCGAACGTCGCATGGTTTCCTTGCTCCACTGGCCCCGAGTAAACCCCAACCGGGTGCCGCGTCCCGCATTTTTTCCAGAGAGGGCTGCGCAATCTTGCCCAGCTTTATGAGTACATCGGCGATTATCATCTCCAGCAAAGGTACGGTAAAGTTGCATGCGGGTGCGTTGTGCCCGATGTGCAACACCTGAAAGCCTGTGGAAGATTCCGCTTTACCGGAAAGAGTGGCCCGCATGTCCGCATTTGAGGAGCACAAGGAAGAACTCGAGCGCTACGAACAGATGTTCGGGCGCGACCGCGGGCGCTTGGCCGTTTCGCTGGACCGGTTGACGAACGCGCTGGTGCTCGTCGGCCAGCACGGCGTCTATTGCACGAGCCAGCGGAACCCGACTTTACCTGCGATGGACTTGCGGATGATTGTGCAGGAGCTCACGCACGCGAAGGAATTACTGCAATCGGTGATGGAAGAGATGCGCCGGGCGAAGCAGGCTTCGTAGTTCTCCCTATTTATGATGCAAGAATGGATTCGTTTGGCGTTCCTGGCCAATTGTAGTGTTCAGACCGTGGCCGGGATGCACGAGGGTCTCATCCGGGAGCGCCATCACTTTGTTCACGAGCGAATCCATAATCTGGTCGAACGAACCACCCCACAAATCGGTGCGGCCGATGCTTCCAGCGAAGAGGGTATCGCCCGCAAACAATTGCGGCGCGGTAAGTTTCACGTCGCCTGCTCCTGCGGGCAAAAACAAACACGAGCTGCCAGGCGTATGCCCCGGAGTGTGCATCACTTGCGCCTGCAAATTTCCCCAATTCAGTGTGTCGCCGTCGCGCAGCATCTGGTGAATTTCCGCAATCGGCGGCGGCGCTACACCAAGAAATGCTGCTTGCTCTTCCATTGCGTGATAAAGCGGCAAATCCGCGCTGTGCATCAGGACGGGCGCACCAGTGTACGAGTGCAGCTTTTGCAAGCCGCCGACGTGGTCAATATGCGCGTGCGTGCTGACGATCGCCTTCACCGTCAGCTTGTGACGACCGATCAAATCCATGATGCGCCCGACTTCATCGCCGGGATCAAGCACCAGCGCTTCGCGCGTGACCGGATCGCCAATGATCGAGCAATTGCACTGCAACATGCCGACTGGCAAAGAGAGATGAATTAGTCCTATGGAGGGGGTGCCGTTGCCCGCAGCCTGGTTGCTCATTTCTCGATGAGTATATCAATTCGTGACCGCCGCCGCAGCGCCTCCGTATGGGTCATTCTGCTAGACTAAATTCATGGCCATGGACGCCGCGCTCGGACGCTCGATCTTGCAAACACCTTTGCTTGACGCACATCGTGCCGCGGGTGCGAACATCGGCGAATGGTTCAACTGCGCGCTGCCTTCGGACTTTGGCGATTGGCGGGCGGAATATCGCTTCGCGCGGGAGTCCGTCGCACTGCTTGACAAAAATTACCGCGCGTATCTTTCGCTGACTGGCCCTGACCGCGTGCGTTACCTCAATGCGATCCTTACGAACAATATTAAGGACCTCAAAACTGGAGAAGGTGTCGTATCCCTTTTTCTAAATCCGCAGGGTCGCATTCAGGCTGAAATCGAGACCTATGCGGAAGAGTCGAGACTTTTCTGCGTTTCGTTCGCGATGGTTCGTGAAAAACTTATCCCCGCGCTTGATCATTTCATCATCATGGATGACGTGACGCTGACGGACGAGTCCGCACGCTACGGAACGCTAGCTCTTGAAGGGCCACGTACCTTTGAAATCGTCAAGCAACTGGCCAACATTGCTTTGGAAACGTTGCCGGAACTTGGCTGGAAAGATTCGGAAGTTGACTCAATTCCCTGCCGCGTCATTCGCCGTTCTCCGGACGGAAATCCCAGCGCCGAATTTCTCTGCGAACAATCGCACATTCCCGCGGTGTGGAATCTGCTACTCGAGGTCGTAAAGGCAAATGGCGGCGGGCCCGTAGGCTACGCGGCTCTCAGCGCTCTCCGCCTCGAAGCGGGCATCCCGTGGTTCGGCTACGACTTCGGTGAAAAACAGATCCCGCACGAAGCGGGCCTCGAAAATTCTCACATCAGCTACACCAAGGGCTGCTACACCGGCCAGGAAATCGTCGAACGCGTCCGCTCCCGCGGTCAAGTCAATCGCGTCCGCGCGTTGTTCCAGCTTTCTCTATCCGATCTTCCCGCCGCGGATACTCCAATTGTTTTTGGTGACAAGGAAATTGGCTACGTGACCCGAGCAGCTTACTCGCCGGCTTTTCAGTCCAACATCGCCTTGGGATATGTTCGCCGCGAGCAGAGCACGCCTGGCGTCGAAGTGCAGATCGGTGGCTCGGCGGTCACCGTGATTTCCCCGCGTTAGCTAAAACTCGCGGCGAGGTGTTGCTTGCTCCATGCCGACGCGGCCCGCAATAATTTCCGCCTTGTGGTAGTTCTCACCCTTGATCTGGCAGCCGGCCATCCGGCGGAGCATGGCGATCTGCCCGATGTGCGTCAGCGAATCGGCAATCGGCCCCTGAAAAAGCCCCGCTGGTCCTTCATGCAACTCAGCATCCGACGCCAGATATTCGTCAAACTTTTTTAGTGACGCGAAAAACCGCTCGACTTCTTTTTCCCACGGCAGCGGCTGCGAATCGTGCCACGCCTGCTTGCCTGCCACGATACTCAACGCCCAATCGTAAAGGTCGCCCATGTGAGCGAGAATCTGCGCAGGGGGCCGGCCACGGTCCCCACTACTGAAATTCGCAAAGGATTCCGGCGCATCACGCAGCACCTTGCCCCCACGATAGGCAACCGTAGCGAGCGTGTGGCGCAGCAAAGCGCGTTCGGCAGAGGAAGACTGTTCATTCGAGGGCATGGGATGCGCACTCCTTCCGGCGGGCTTCCTAATTGCAAATTCTACTTCGTGTACACGCGAACGTAATCCACGAGCATCTGCTGCGGGAATTGCGTTGTCGCATCGGGCGAACCGGGCCAATCTCCGCCGACGGCAACATTCAAGAGAATGAAAAACGGATGATCGAAGGGCCAAGTTCCCGTGGACGCCCAATTCACCTTCTTGAATGTTGCGTAATTATTCGCGTCAACGTAGAAGCGAATCTCCGCCGGTTCCCATTCGACGGCATAAACGTGAAAGTCATCTGCAAAGTTTTGGCCGTTCGGCAAGGCAACGGTAGAGGTGACGCTGGTCGTCGGCGCGACCGTACTTGGCCCGTGCAGCGAGCCGTGCACCATGCCGGGTTCCTTGCCGATATTTTCCATCACGTCAATTTCGCCGCACTTCGGCCAGTCAACAGTACCAATGTCGTTGCCCATCATCCAGAACGCGGGCCACATTCCCTGCCCCGCGGGAATTTTGATACGCGCTTCGAAGCGCCCGTATGCTTGCGAAAAAAGCCCCAACGTTTTCAGCCGCGCAGAAGTGTAGTCGCGTGTGATTCCATCGGTTCCGGTAAACGTTTCTTTCTGCGCCGTGATGACAAGACTGCCGCTCTTGATTTGTGCGTTCGCTGCGTGGTTGGTGTACGTCTCAAGTTCGTGGTTACCCCAGCCACCGCCGCCGAGGTCATACGTCCATTTGCTCGCGTCCGGCGTTGAGCCGTCCGCACCGCTGAACTCATCGCTCCAGGCAAGGGTGAATCCCGAGGAAGGCGGAATTGGCGGAGGCACCATCACGCCGCCTCCACCGCAACTCAGCGGAAGCGCCGCAAGGCATAGAAAGAGCAGAATCGAAGAGGGACGTAGGTTACGCAAGGTTCAGCGCGCGCTTGAAGGACCCTTTTTCGTTATCAATTTTCTTTTGCAGTTGGAGAATCGCGTAAAGAACTGCTTCCGGCCGCGGCGGGCACCCCGGAACGTACACGTCTACGGGAATCACCTGATTGCAGCCCTGCACGATGGCGTAGTTATTGAAGACGCCGCCCGATGTCGCGCACGCACCCATCGAAATCACCCATTTTGGCTCGGGCATTTGATCGTAAAGCTGGCGAATCACCGGCGCCATTTTTTGCGAAAGCCGGCCGGCTACGATCATCAAATCCGCTTGGCGCGGCGAGGGACGAAACACTTCAGCGCCGAATCGCGCCACGTCAAACCGCGCCGCTGCCATGGACATCATCTCAATCGCGCAGCAGGCCAGACCAAAACCCAACGGCCAGATCGAACTGCGCCGCGCCCAATTCACTGCCTTGTCCAGCGTCGTGAAAATGATGCCTTCGTCTTCTAACAGCTTGCCGAAGTCTTCCGGCTTGGCCAGCGTGATGTGTTTTCCCAGGGTTGCGCTCATCAAGTCCTCGTCTCCCTCATTTTTGCATACCGGGGCCGCGGAAACAATCTGGTCTCTAGAGCTGCTAGAGCTGGCCTGACGTGCCGCCCCATTCCTCGGGTTTAACATCTGCGATGGACTGTGAGAAGGTCCAAGTGTGGCCGGCGAAATCTTCAACGGAGTACTGTCGCTCTCCGTAAGGATGGTCCGCAGGTTCCCGAACAATGCGCGCCCCGCGTTGCCGCGCGCGCTTGCAGTGCTGATGTACGTCTTCAACTCGCACCATTGGGTACGCACGATCAATTGGAGAATCACTTGTGCCGTGTGATTCCATCACCACAATCGCTCCATCGCCGACGTTTAACTGTGCCCGGTGGTTTCCGATTGCAATGCGCACTGTAAAGCCAAACGCGTCGCACAGCCATTTCGCCGCTTTTTCCACGTCCGGATAGGGCAATTGGGGAATTACAGTGCTCTTTGGTATGGAGCGATTTGTTTGCATCTTTGATCTCCTAAACTTTTAGAACAACTTTCCCAAATTGCGCGCCTGATTCCAGGTACTCGTGGGCGGCGCGGCACTCGGCCAGCGCAAGAATCTTGTCCACAACCGGCTTCAGCTTTCCCGAGGCCACCAGTTTGAGCACGGTCGCGAATTCGTCCTTCGTGCCCATGTACGATCCCAGAATCGAAAGCTGTCGGCTGAACAAGAAGCGCAAATCAATCTTTGCATCGAAACCCGTCGTAGCGCCGCAGGTTACCAGCCGGCCGCCTCGGGCAAGGCTCGCTACACTATCATCCCAAGTGGCAGTCCCCACGTGCTCGAACACAACATCCACACCGCGCTTGCCCGTGAATTTACGGACAGCTTCTCGAATCTTTTCCCTGTGATGATGAATCGTCTCGTCCGCGCCGAGTTCTTTCGCTTTCGCCAGCTTTTCTTCCGAGCCCGCTGTCGCGATCACGCGGCATCCGAAAAACTTTGCAATTTGTATCGCCGCCGAGCCCAC
Organism: Candidatus Sulfotelmatobacter sp.; assembly: GCA_035567915.1. Taxonomy (GTDB): domain Bacteria; phylum Acidobacteriota; class Terriglobia; order Acidiferrales; family UBA7541; genus Acidiferrum. Next base: position 210,769 of record DATMPA010000017.1, read on the forward strand.
GCCGCTCCCCGCCCCTAGCACGAGCACTTCCTCCCCAGGCTGCAATTCCGCGCGGCCAATCAGCATATGCCACGCCGTCTGAAACACCAGCGGCACCGCCGCGGCTTCTTCAAAACTCAATTTCTCCGGATACGCAAAGCAATTCACTTCCGGGCAACGCACAAACTCCGCACACCCACCGTCATGGATATAGCCAAGATTCGAAAACTCCGGGCACTTGTTGTCCTCGCCGGCAAGGCACGCCGCGCATCTTCCGCAACTCACTCCGGGAGCCAACAAAACTTTTTGCCCAACGCTAACGCGCTTTACCTCCGCACCAACTTTCGCCACCTCGCCCGAAATATCGCTTCCCGGAATATGCGGCAACGGAATCGCCACCCCCGGCAGTCCGCCGCGCACCCACAAATCCAAATGATTCAGCGCGCACGCCCTAACTCGCACCAAAACATCCCGCGCCCCCAGTTGCGGTTCCGGCACTTCGCTGTATTTCAGCACTTCCGGCCCGCCATGCCTGTCGAAAACGATCGCCTTCATCCGTTATCCCTTGGAAATCGCGCCGTCATCGTAAAACGCCGCTAAACGCGTGTCCACCTGTCGTGACATTGACAGCAACCACCAGCCGCCGTAGTCTCAACTCAATGGACATCTTCGAAGAGATCGTCCGCATGCGGCGCGCCGGAGAGCGCGGCGTCCTAGCCACGATTGTCCACACCAACGGCTCCATTCCCAGCTTCGAAAGCTCGCGTATGCTCGTCCGCGAAGACGGCGGCATCGTCGGCACCATCGGGGGCGGCTGCGTCGAAGCAGACGTCTGGGCCGCTGCGCGCGAAGTCTTGGAACGCGAAGCTCCGCGCAAAATGGTTTTCAATTTGAATCACGAAGCCAGTTACGATAACGGCCTCATTTGCGGAGGCACGCTCGAAGTTTTCGTTGAGCCGATTCTTCCGCAGCCCGTTGCGTATCTCTTCGGAGGTGGCCACGTTTCCATGGCCGTCGCCAAATCCGCCAACGCGGCCGGTTTCGGAATCGTCGTTGTGGATGACCGCGATCAATTCGCCAATCGCGGCCGCTTCCCGATGGCCGATCAAATCATCACCAGCTTCGAAGATGCCTTCACGCACATCCAGCCCAACGCTTCGACGTATCTCATCATCGTCACCCGCGGGCACAAGCAGGACATGCGCGTTCTCTCCTGGGCCGTGCGCACTGATGCGCGTTACATCGGAATGATCGGCAGCCGGCGCAAGGTGCTCTCCACCTACAAGGCTCTCGAAGCTGAAGGCTACCGCGCCGAGGAATTCGATCGCGTCTTCGCGCCCATGGGCCTGGATATCGGCGCGCTTTCGCCGGAAGAGATTGCCGTCAGCATCACCGCAGAGCTTGTCGCCGTGCGCCGCAATGCTGCATCGGTCGCGCACAAGAAGCTCAGAGTCGAACGCCGCGAGGCCGCAGCCTCTCGCTAACCGATTTTTCTTTTTTCCGGGTTTTGTGAGAGGTCTGATGCATGCTCGCCGCAGTCATCCTCTCGGGCGGTGCTTCCCGCCGCATGGGCTCTCCAAAGGCTCTGCTTCCTTATCAGGGCCGTCCGTTCCTTGAGCATTTGTTGGACATCGCTAAACATCCCAGCATTGGGGTGCGCCGCGTCGTGCTCGGTCCCGATGCCGAAATTATTTCCGCACAAGTCGCGCTAGCGCCAGATGAAGTCGTCATCAACGCGGACTGGGAGCGCGGCCAACTCAGCTCGATTCAAGCCGCGATTCGCAGCTTGCCCCCAGGTACCGACGGCTTACTTCTCTGCCCAGTGGATCACCCTCTCGTAAGCGCATCGCTCGTGCATGAATTGATTGATGCGTTTGAAAAAACTGGCTCCGCCGCAGTTCTTCCGCTCTATCGGGGCCGCCGCGGGCATCCCGTGATTTTCGCTGCACGCTTGTATGAGGAGTTGCTCAACGCGCCCGAGGACAAAGGAGCACGCGCCGTGGTCTGGGCGCATCCCGAAGAAGTCAGCGAAGTTCCCACGAACGAAGAAGGCTGCGTCCTGAATCTCAACGACCCCGAAGCCTTCGACAAAATTTCTAACCGTTGATCGCCCTTCTGCCGAAGTTATTTAGAGGCCGTGCTTTGGCGCGGCCAGTCTTCAGATTTGTCGCAGCAGCCCCTTCACCGCATCCGCCGCCAAAATCGCCCCATGCCGAGTCTCTTCTGGCAACCCGCCCAGTCCCGCCGATATCGCTTCCGCATCAACACTGCGAGCATCAGCCACCGTTTTTCCCGTAATCCGTTCCGTCACCCACGAAGCGGAAGCAATCGCCGTCGTACAGCCCCGGCACAAAAACCGTACTTCGATAATCCGCCCATTTTCCACGAGCGCCGCTAGTTGCAGCACATCCCCACAAACCGGATTCGTAACTTCCACCCGATGCGTGGCCGATTCCAACTCCCCGGAATTTCGCGGATTCCGAAAATGCTCCAGTACCGCTTCAGAAAACGTTGCCATCACTGTTTCTTCGGGGGCAAATATTTCTTCTCAATGGACGCAATCACCACGTAGTTTGGATCCACCATCTCCGTAAGATGCAGTTTGCAAACTTTCGAGCACAATTCGTAGGCATCGAGTTCCGAAAGCCCGTAGTCCGCGTGCACCCAGTGAATCAGCTCCGTCACCGCAATCCGGACGGCGTCGTCCACCGGCCGGTAGATTCCCGCAGTCATCAAAGTCGTTTCGTTCTCCAACCGTGGCCAGTCAATTTTCTTTTTTTCCAGCACATCGATCCGCAACCGCGCCTTCATCGGCACTTCCACAGCGCTTCCCGCCACTTCGCCGTCACCCATGGCTGCGTGCCCATCACCAAAATAGAAGAGCGCACCCGCCACATTCACCGGCAAGTAGAGCGTGTTCCCTTTGCTTACTTCCGGCGCGTCCATGTTTCCACCAAACTCCGCTGGCACAATTGAACTTCTCGCTTCTCCATTTGCCGGAGCCACACCGACGCATCCCAGAAACGGATGCACCGGAAAACTCACTTTGAATTTTGAATCCTGCGCCTGAAACGTCGCCGTATTTTTCTCGTGGTCAATCGGGTAGTACCAGATGCGGTCTTCGAGCGGCTTCGCTTCGAGCACCGGAGTGTAATGCGTGTTATTCACCGCGCCAAAGCCGGGCGAAAACGTCCCGACACCCTGATTGCCGTCCACTTGTAAATCCAGAATCTTCACCACAAGTGTGTCTCCGGGCTCCGCACCGTCAATAAAGAAGGGCCCCGTCAGCGGATTATCCCCTTTGATCATGGAAAACGTATCGCCTGGCTTCTGCAACGCATTTCCAAAGCAGTCCAAGGAATTGGCCTCCAGAATATTTCCCGGCTTTAAGTGGGCGACCGGTGGCGCAACCCCAAACACATACTTCACATTGTCAATCGTTCCCTGAAAATGCACGACTTGCTCATCCTTCGCCGCACTCTCTTGCCCTGACACGTTCGACCCAAACGTCACTGCCAACAAAATCAAAAGCATCACTCCGCGCATCGCACCCTCCCTTAAAGAAACGTGAGTGCAACACACTCGCGCAATTCCGTCAATCGGGATGGAAAAATTACAAATCGAGATGGAGTCTCAACGCAGGTACGAGAACCGGCCCGCGGTCGCGGTTGTACCCGGGACTGTTGATATGTTGAAGATCGAATGCGCCAAAAATTCCTCGCCACAGATGTACGGTGTAGAAAGCCTCGAAGATCTTTTCTTTGCCGTAATTCAGTCGCCCATCGCCCAACAAAAATCCTTTGCCGCCCAACGCCAGATATTCTCGATGATCCCCGGATAGCGCGTTGAACGAAACCGCCATTCCCGCGTGATCCAAATCGCGCCGCCAACGCTTCCCCGTTGCTGCCGCGCCAAACACGACAGACTGGTTCACTTCCGTGTACGCAAACGATTCGTGCCGCCCTTCATTCCACCCGAATCGCCCAAAGGCCGTTACGTTCCAACCGACTGCTTGCTCCAAGTTCACTCCAAATCCGTATTTAAGCGAAGTCAGCAACGGGTGGTGCGTAATATCCGGCTCCGTCGTCTCTCCGGCTTCGAATTGATGAATCGCCTCGCGATAATCACCCATGTTCGCGTGATTGAAATACGTCAGCAGCCGCACCACGCCATCGCGCTTTGGCAGCACACCTTTTCGCAGCTCAAACTCAATATTCTCCGAGCGCGCCCGCTCGAGATTCCATTGCAAGTCAATGTTGTTCGCCACGCGCGGCATCAACGCTTCTGCAAAGCGCACTCCCCAGATGCGGTCTTCGTATTCCAGCATCGCGCCGACCGTGTAACCGCGCGTGTCGGCCGCATAGTCGTACGCGCCATTGTTATCTACAGTTAGGTTTAGAAATTGCAGATGGCTGTCGCTGCCAGCTGAATTCAAATCAAAAAAATCCACCAGTTGCATCTTTCCGGCGCGAAACTCAATCCTGCGTACCGGCAACTTTGTGTACAAGGACAGTGGATTACGCTCTGCTTGTACGCTCTCCGAAGAGAGGGGAATCACCAGGTGCACCATCGTTCGCCCGACGTAGGGAGTCGAGCCAAGCGAAGGGTTATGCACTACATCCAAATTCGTGAATCCCGCCAAACCAAATCCGTTTCCAATTCCTTTTCCGCCCGCGCTTTCTACCTGGCAAAGCACTTCCAGGTATTTCGTGATCTCCACTCCTGTAAACAGCGTCAGAACGCGCGATCCCGCTGTCTCCGCTTTTGGCGTCAGGCTCAAGGGCCCTTGGTACGGCGAATGAAAATCGGGATGCCACTGGAAGATGTAGTTGATCTGCCCTGAGACCCAGAATCGGCTCGTCTCCGAATGGGGGAAAATCGTCGTGGCTGGCTGTGATTCCTGCCCATCCAGTTTTTCCTGCTGCGGCGTCGGAGCATCATTTGAAGATGCCGCGACCTGCCCGCACGCGGGGGCTCCCGCCCAAACCACAATCCCCAAAACCCACAAGAGTAGCGTTGAAATCCTGACGTTTAACATTTCTGTCTTATTGGCACCCGAACGCGGGACCTGTGGGAAGCTACGCGCGCCGTGTTACAGATAAATGAATACGCCCGGCCGCAAATCTCCCTCCTTTGCAGCCCAATTGCACTCATCTTAAACTGGTCGTACCTCAATGGGCACCCTGAAAAGCAAGAAGCTGCGAATCGTCTCGCTCGCGCCCAACGCAACATCTATTCTTTGCAGTCTCGGCGCGCGTTCCGCTTTGGTCGGTGTGACGCGCTGGTGCCCGGACGTCGCTCCCGTCAAACACCTCCCGCAATTCGGCGATTGCTGGAAGCTCGAATCCGTTCCGCAAATCCTTAGGCTGAAGCCCGACCTCGTCATCGGTTCCGTTCCTTTTAAAACAGAAACGCTCGGCAAGCTCCTCGAACATCCCGTACGCTTCCTCGCGCTCAATCCTCGCAGCCTTGCCGACATCGAAGCCGACATCCGGCTTGTCGCTGGCTTAATTGGCCGCCAGTCCGCCGCGACTCGCGTCATCGCGAAAATGCGAAAGGAATTTGCGGCAATTCGCTCCGCTTCTCGCGGCAAACAGAAATTGCGCGTGTATTGCGAAGCGTGGCCGAGCCCGCGCATCAGTTCCCCTCCCTGGGTCACGGAAATCCTCCAAATCTGTGGGACTGAATTTGTTCTTGCTCCTGGCGTTCGCGTGTCTGATGACGAAGTTGCCAAAGCGAAGCCGGACGTCATCATCCTTGCCTGGGCTGCGACTGGAGATCGCGCGAAGCCAGAAAAGTCCTATGCCATAGAAAAATGGCGGGATGTACCCGCCATTTGCAACCGCCGCGTTTTCGTCATTCGCGACGAACTGCTTAACACTCCCGCGCCCATCCTCACCAAAGGCGCACGTGAACTCGTCAGGATTCTCGCAAAATGCCGCGCGCAACTTCAGGCCAACTCATGAAAACAGTCGTCGCCGCCGTCATCGAACGCAGCGATCGCCGCATTCTCATCGGCCAACGCCGCAAACACGATTCGTCACCTCTGAAATGGGAATTTCCCGGCGGAAAAATGGAAGAAGGCGAAACCCCCGAAGCTGCGCTTGCCAGAGAAATCCATGAAGAACTTCACGCCAAGCTGACAAAAGCCGTTGAACTAGGCCGCGTGCAGCACAAGTATGCCGACTGCGATGAGCCCCTCGAAATCTGCTTCTTCGCGGCAGCCATTGAAAACGACGACGCCGAACCAGTTGCCTTCGAACAAATTGCGTGGGTCCTGCCGCGCGAACTCAGCCAGTATGACTTCCTCGCCGCCAACCGCCAACTCATCGCCCAACTCGCCACCGGCCGCATCAAACCTACTGAACTTCTGGAGGCCCCTAAAAGCAAAAAGGGCGGCCAAAGCCGTCCTTTTTACTAACTCGACCCCTTTTCTTTATTAGGAGACTACCGGATTCCACTTCTCCGGATTAATCCCCAACTCCTGAATCGCTTTCTCCACGACCGACGCTTCAATCTTTCCATCAAGTGCCAACTCATGCAGCGTCGCCAGTGTAATAAACTTCGCGTCCACCTCGAAGAAATCGCGCAACGACGCGCGTCCTTCGCTGCGGCCAAAACCATCCGTTCCTAGCGTCGCCATACGCCGCGGCACCCACTTGCTGATCATGTTCGGCAGCGTCTTCAAATAATCTGTCGCTGCTACGATCACTCCCGCGGCGTCACCCACGCATTGCGTCACGTACGGCACATGCGGCTTCTGCGTCGGATGCAACCGGTTCCAGCGTTCCGTCTCGATTCCGTCTGTGTATAGAGCCTTGTAGCTCGTCACGCTCCAAACGTCCGCTGCAACTCCGTACTTCTGATCCAAAATCTCCTGCGCACGCAAAACCTCATTCAAAATTGCTCCGCTGCCGAAAAGCTGCGCACGCAGCTTCGATTTCTTGTTCGAAGCCGCGCGAAACTTGTACATGCCCTTCAAGATCCCTTCGCGCGCCCCCGCGGGCATCGCCGGCATCACGTACGGCTCGTTCATCACTGTGAGGTAGTAAAAAATATTCTCGCCGTCTTTGTACATCCGCTTGATGCCGTCCTGCAGAATCACGGCAATTTCATACGCGTACGCCGGATCGTAAGCATGCAGATTCGGCACCGGAAGCGCCAGAATATGGCTGTTCCCGTCCTGATGTTGCAAACCCTCACCGGACAGCGTCGTGCGGCCGCTCGTTCCGCCCAGCATGAACCCGCGCGTCCTCATGTCCGCCGCTGCCCATATGAAATCACCGATACGCTGGAATCCAAACATCGAATAGTAAATAAAAAACGGAATCGTATTGATTCCGTTCGTCGAATACGCCGTGCCCGCCGCGATAAACGACGCCATCGAGCCTGCTTCCGTAATTCCCTCTTCCAGAATTTGTCCGTCTTTCGCTTCCTTGTAATAGAGCAGGGTATTCACGTCCACCGGCTCGTACTTCTGCCCTACGCTCGAATAAATTCCGACTGTGCGGAAGAGCGATTCCATACCAAACGTGCGCGCTTCATCCGGCACAATCGGCACAATCAACTTTCCAATCTCCCGGTCCTTCAGCATTTTGCGCAACATTCCGACGAACGCCATCGTTGTCGAAACTTCGCGCCCTTCGCTGCCGTCGTAGAATTCCTTGAATAGCTCTTCGTTGTCCGTCGTAATGGGCTTCGACCGCACTGCACGCGTCGGCGTATACCCACCCAGCGCTTCGCGGCGCGAGCGCAGATACTGAATCTCCGCGCTGTCTTCGGCCGGACGGTAGAACGGCACTTCAATACAATCCTGATCGTTCAGCGGAATCCCAAATCGCGACCGAAATTCCTTCAGCTCTTCTTCGTTCAGTTTCTTTTGCTGGTGCGTGACGTTTTTCCCTTCACCCGCTTCGCCCAAACCATAACCCTTGATCGTCCGCGCCAAAATCACCGTCGGCCCGCCCTTATGAGCGACTGCCGCCTTGTACGCGGCGTACACCTTCCGCGGATCATGCCCACCCAGCCGCAAACGCCGCAGCGCCTCATCCGGCAGTGGTTCCACCAGCTTCAGCAATCGCGGATCGTGCCCAAAAAAATGCTCGCGAACATACGCACCCGACGAAACCACCAGCTTCTGATACTCGCCGTCCACCAGCTCGCCCATTCGTTTGACGAGCAGACCTTCCGTGTCGCGCTCCAGAATCGGATCCCACTCGCTTCCCCACAGCACCTTGATGACATTCCATCTCGCGCCGCGGAACGCCGACTCCAGTTCCTGAATAATCTGCCCGTTGCCACGCACTGGACCATCGAGCCGCTGCAAGTTGCAGTTCACAACAAAAATCAAATTGTCCAGTTTTTCGCGCGACGCCAGCGTGATCGCACCCAGCGATTCCGGTTCATCCGTTTCGCCGTCGCCCAAAAACGCCCAAACTTTCGCGTCCGTCGCCGGCTTCATCCCGCGGTTTTCCAGATACCGCTGGAACCGCGCCTGATAAATCGCCATCAGCGGGCTCAAGCCCATCGAAACCGTCGGAAATTCCCAGAAGTCCGGCATCAGCCACGGATGCGGGTAAGAAGACAATCCACCGCCCGGCTTCAATTCGCGCCGGAAATTTCCGAGCTTCTCCTTGCTCAGTCGCCCTTCCATAAACGCGCGCGCGTACATTCCCGGCGCAGCGTGTCCCTGAAAATAAATCGTGTCGCCTTCAAAGGATTCGCTTCGCGCCCGCCAAAAATGATTGAACCCAACTTCATACAGCGTCGCCGCCGAAGCATATGTCGAGATGTGGCCGCCGATGTTGTGCTCTTCGCGGTTCGCGCGCACCACCATCGCCAGCGCGTTCCACCGAATCAGCGATTTAATCCGCCGCTCCAATTCTTGATCCCCAGGGAAAAGCGGCTCCAGCCGAAGCGGAATCGTATTCGTGTAAGGAGTATTTGCCGTAAAGGGAAGATCAATCCCATTCACCGTAGCATGTGCGCGCAGCCGCTCCAGAATTTCACGCGCTACATCCGGGCCGCTCGCCTCCAACACCGAGTCCAACGACTCGAACCACTCCTGAATCTCGACATCTTCCACATGATGGGTCTGGGTATACGTCTGGTTTTCCATTTCCGCCCGTGTCTCCTGGGATTCGTCGCCAAATTGGGAATGCGCCGTCGCCATGCACTCCTCCCGCAAATCTCACACCGTTCTCAACTTCCTAGAATACACCGCCGCACAATTCTCTGCACAGTGGAATCAGAATTCTGTTTTCATGGATACGGGTCTTTAGTTTCCGTCCTGGTGGCGGCTTCCCGCCATCTTCGCAATCCATAGATAGCGAACCCGACGACCAGCATCGGCAGCCAAACGATAAGTGCTCCGTTCAGCAAAATATTCACCCCACGCGTCGAGAAAAACCATCCGGCTCCAATCGGAGAGACTTGAATTGGTCGCCACGAAAAGAAATACCGCGTCGTATCGAATGGAGAAAAAAACGCGATGCCCAGCCCGCCATTCGTCATGGCGTCGAACATCCCGTGCGAACACGTAATTAAGAAGAGCAAAAAGCCTTGTCCAACTCTTTCCACCCAAGTTCCCCCGAGAAGCATTCCCACCGCAATCCCAACCACCGCGCCAAACAAAATCGAATGCGTCAGCCCGCGGTGTCCCCACAAATCGCTATAGTGAATTCCAAAGCGAAAGCCAACTACATCCGCGTCAGGTAGCGCCGAACAAAAAAGCGCCAAAAACCAAAACCGCCCTTCGCTTCGCGCTTTCTCTCCAGCGCCTTGTCCCAGCGCGGCTCCTACGAGCAGATGTGTGGGCACGCTTGGCATGTGTTTCGACTCGGGCTAGAGCGTTCTTCCCCCATCCAGCACCAACACATGCCCCGTCAAAAATTTCGCACTCACCAAATAGGACACCGCCTCCGTCACATCCTCCGGCATTCCTGTTCTCTTCAGCGGTGCAACCTTCACAAATTCCTGCTCCCACTCCGGCGGATCGCCTGGCATCGTAATCGTCCCCGGAGCAATCGCATTCACGCGCACCTCCGGCGCCAGCGCTTTCGCCAGCGTCTTCGTCAGCATGATCATCCCCGCCTTCGAAACGGAGTGCGCAATGAACCCCGGCCATCCCAAAATTCCGCCCGTGTCCGCAAAATTGACAATCACTCCATTCGCGCGCCGCAGCCACGGCGCCGCAGCCTGCGCCAAAAAGAACGGGCCCTTTACATTCGTATCGAGCGAAGCATCCCAAATCTCCTCCGTCGTCGAAATCACGCTCGACGCCAAAAAATTCGCCGCGCTATTCACCAGCACATCAATTTGTCCAAACTCGTGCGCCACACTCTGCACCAGCGCGCGAATTTCTTCCACGCTAGCTAACTCTGCGCGCATCGCAATCGCGCGCCGCCCCAGCTTCTCGATCTCCGCAACAACCTCCCGCGCCTCCGCATCCGATCCCCGATAGTGCACCGCCACGTCCGCGCCCTCATTCGCCAGCCGCAACGCCACGGCTCGCCCCAACCGCTTCCCCGCTCCAGTCACCAGCGCCACTTTCCCATTCAATTTCGTTTCCATCGCCTCAACTTAACACACCTCTCCATACTCCCCTTATAATCTCCCTTTCACAGGAGCTCCCATGAACCTCGACCTTCTCGCTATCGCTGCCCATCCCGACGACGTAGAACTCACCTGCGGCGGTACCATGCTAAAGATGGCCCAAGCCGGCTACAAAACCGGCATCCTCGATCTCACCGCCGGCGAAATGGGCACGCGCGGGACTCCCGAAACTCGCGCCAAAGAAGCCACCACCGCAGCAAAAATCCTTAAAGTAAAATACCGCGGCACGCTCGGCGTTCCCGACTCCGACGTCCAGCCTTCACGCCAGCACAAACTCCGCCTCGCTGCGGCCATCCGCGAACTCCGTCCCCGCACCGTAATCATCCCCTACTGGGAAGCTCGCCACCCTGACCACTACCACGCCTCAACACTCGGCTACGAAGGCTGCTTCCTCGCCGGTCTCAAGCAACTCCCCATCGAAGGCGAGCCCTTCCGCCCGCACAAAATTCTCTACGCGACCGCCTTCACCGGCGTCCGCCCTGCCTTCGTGGTGGACATCACCGCCCAATTCAACCAGCGCCACAAGGCTATCCGCGCCTTCTCCTCGCAGTTCGGCCCGCGCTCCGCATCAAAGAAGACCAACGTCTTCCTCGCCATCGATCGCCTAGAAGACGAAATGAACCAGCTCGCCCGCCACTACGGCGACATGATCGGCGTTCGCTACGGCGAACCCTTCCTGCAAAAAGAGATGATGAAGGTGAACGATGTCGTGGAAATGGAAGTTAGATCAGTCTAGCGGAATTCTTGAAGCCAATTGCGTGGCGTAAACGCAAATCTTCTAATCGTCTTGCGCGGGCACATACCCTGGCAGGTTCTGCCCGCCCGGCACTCGGTCCACCTTCACCCGGATCAAAGCCTCAGACTCCGCTCCGGACTTCCTCAGCACCGCCATGTTGGCCAGCGCCTCGGAATAAACCCGAGTCACCAGGAAGACTTCCCCGGTCTTTTCATTCTTCCAGAGCTGACCTATCTGAATCTTCGAGACGGGCATGGCCATTTCGACTTTAGAGGCGCTACGCAGGGGTGTCAACCGCCTCTTTCCCTACCCGTACCCACCCGGCACGCATCCTCGATTCCGCCACCCGAAAAGAAACCTTCCTGCCAAATTCGTCATCCTACTTAACCGAACATCCCCGGTAATTCGTACGCGCCGGGTGTATACTCCGGTCTAGTGGAGGTACCTTCCATGCAAGCTATCCTGCGCCGCGCTCTTAAGCTGACCCTCGCTGCGGCCATCGCCCTCGTTCCCGCCTACTTGCCGGTTTACGCCCAATCTTCAGGTCAAGATCAGTCGCCGGCTCCAGCCCAACAGCCAACCACTCAGCAACCGGCTACGGACGCCTCCAAACCCGACGCCTCGAAGCCGGACACCGCGAAACAGGACCCGCAGCAAACGGACAAAGACAAACAAAAGCAGGATCAGCAAAAGAAGGACCAGCCCACTCGCGATGCCCCGGTTCAGCAGCAGGACACCGTCCATCCCAAGAATTCCAAGCAGGACGTTGACGCCATCGGCAATCGCAAGCTCGGTGGCTTCAATATACACTCGCTCGAAACGGACATCGCCATCGGCAAGCAATATGCCCAGGAAGTCGAGCGCTCCTCCAAACTGATTGACGATCCAATCGTGGTCGAGTACGTCAATCGCGTCGGTCAAAATCTTGTCCGCAATTCCGACGCCCGCGTCCCCTTCACCATTAAGGTCATCGACTCCGATGAAGTGAACGCCTTCGCCCTTCCCGGCGGCTTTTTCTACGTCAATAGCGGGCTCATTCTTCGCGCTACGGAAGAATCCGAACTCGCCGGCGTCATGGCTCACGAAATTTCGCACGTCACCGCACGCCACGGCACTCGCGGCCAGTCTCGCGCCGAAGTCGCGCAGCTCGCCATGATTCCTCTCGTTCTGCTCGGGCCAGGCGGCTGGGCCGGTTACGGCATCTATCAGGGCTTGAATCTCACGATTCCCTTCGCGTTCCTGCAATTCAGCCGCAGCTTTGAACGCGAAGCCGATTACCTCGGTTTGCAATACATGTACAAAGCTGGCTACGACCCGAACGCCTACATCACCTTCTTCGAACGCGTGCAAGCCGACGAGAAGCGCCGCCCGGGTACGATCCCCAAAGTTTTCTCCACACATCCGCCGACGCCCGAGCGCATCGAGAACGCCCAAAAAGAAATCGCCACTATTCTCCCCGCACGCGACGAATACATCGTCTCCACTTCCGAATTCGACTCCGTAAAGGCGCGCCTCCGCAACCTCATGTTCTCCCGCAAGGCCAAGGACAATGAACCGGGCAAACCAACCCTGCGCACGCGCACCGAGCAGACCGACAAGACCAAGACGCAAACGCAGACGACCGATCCAAATTCCACAGACGACGATCGCCCAACACTAAAGCGCCGTCCCGACACCAACTAGCTGTTTTTCTGATCTTCTGGACTATGTAGGGCCGGGCAGCCCGGCCCTTTTTCCTTGCGGTTTTACTTCTTCTTCGCAGGTTTCTTTTCCGAGGAATCCTTCGTCTCTTTCGCCGAGCTTTCCTTCGCCGCTCCGTCTTTCTTTTCGCTCTTATCGCCCGATGGCTTCTCCGCCGCCGAATCCCCACTAGCAGCGCCCTTCCCCGCGTAATCCGTCACATACCATCCCGCGCCCTTGAACTGAATCGCCGGCGCAGTAATCATCCGTTCCACCTTTCCGCCGCAATGCGGACACTTCTTCAAGTGTGGCCCGGATACCGATTCGATTTTTTCTGTGCGCCGGTGGCATTTCTGGCACTCGTATTCGTACAGTGGCAACTCTTGCTCCTCGCAATATGATCTGAATTTCGTAGTATATCACGCGCAATTCCGCCCCCAGCCGGTTCGGACGCCCCACGACTCCGTACCGTCCGCAAACACAAACCCGGTCATCTCGAACGAAGCAAGCCAACGCCTTTTCTTCCCGATTCATTCCGATGAATCGGTTGGCTTGCGTAGAGAGAGAGCTCTCTTCGATTGATCCGCAGACCACATGTGATTCGCCGTCCTATTTCGCCGCAGTCCCGAATCTCCACGCAATTCTCGCACCCGCCGCCGTGCTAAACTCACCGCATGCAAGCCCAATCCGCAAACTCCGTCGGCTGCCTCTATCTCGTCGGCACTCCCATCGGCAATCTCGAGGACATCACGCTCCGCGCCCTCCGCATTCTCAAAGAAGCTGACCAAATCGCCTGCGAAGACACCCGCCACACGCAAAAGCTGCTCTCTCATTACGAAATCCAGAAACCCCTCGTCAGTTATCACGAACACAATGAAATGACTCGCGCGCCTGAACTCGTCGTTGCCATGGAGCAAGGTGCCAAAATCGCGCTCGTTAGCGACGCTGGCATGCCGCTCGTCAGCGACCCGGGCTATCGCCTCGTCACTCTCTGCGCGCGTCACCAAATCCCCGTCATTCCCATACCGGGCCCCTCCGCTCTGCTGGCGGCACTCTCCGCCTCCGGGTTGCCTAACGATGAATTCCTCTTCGTCGGCTTTCTCCCGGCCCGCACAGGTGAACGCCAGCGCGCCCTCGAACGACTCCGGCTCGAAGACCGCACCCTTATCCTCTACGAAGCCCCTCACCGCGTCGCGGAAACCATTACCGCCGCCCTCGAAATCCTCGGTGACCGTCCCGCCTGCCTTGCCCGTGAAGTCACCAAAATCCACGAAGAATTCCGCCGCGGCACCCTCTCCGAACTCTCCGCATCTCTCGAAGAGCGCCCCGCTCGCGGCGAAATCACTCTCCTCGTCGGCGCTCCTCTCCCCGGCCAATCCGCCGCCACCGGCGACACCTCCCAAAGCCTGGCCGACCGCGTGGATGAACTCATCCGCCAAGCCAAACTCGACCGCAAAGAAGCTTTAAAACTCGCCGCCAAGGAACGCGGCCTGACCCGCCGTGAAGCCTATAACAAGCTCCTGAACGCACCACTTCGGGGTGATGAGTACCAGAACTAGTTTACTTGTTATCTTAAATATCCTTACTTATGCAGAGTCCGGATAGCGATTCCCCGCTCGGCAAAACTGTGCAAATGTTTGAATCTTAACGACCTAATTGGGCAGAAATTTGCACACTTCAGTGCTCTACCTTACGCACTCTACAGGAAACACCCTAAGGATCCCCGTAACCTATTGTAATCAGATAACTTACGTTGGCCAATTTTGATTCAGTTTGGATTGTCGGGGAACTTCAATTGCACAGTTCAGTGTACAGGTAGGACCAAGATTGGCTCTACGAGACGAGTGGAAGGGGGACTTAATGTCAAAAAGGATTGGTATTATTGCTTTACTAGCAGTTTTGGCTTTGGCGGTTGTTACAACTGGCGCGCGTGCGGATTCGGTGGACGTGCTAGTTGGCGATAAGGATGGTTTTGGTTTTTCAACTCCGTGTTCAGATAGCGGTTCATGCGCGTCTTTGGGTTCCCCGATCATCGATAACCGGAGCGCAGGGGAAATGTCGGCGACTGACGGAGCTCAGTTCACCGACGTTTATTCCGCGCTTTTTCCCTCCCCTTTCGGTCCCAACACCGTGACCTCGGGCGACATTTTGTTTGCTTTCACCGGTACGCTAACTGATGCAACGATCAGCTTCGCGGCCGGTGACTTTCAATCCGATGTCTTTGGCGCTTTCACGGCCTCCATCAACGGAACTTCCACACCGTTCAGTTATCCGGACGGGCGCTTTGTCACGGCTATCCACTCTTTGACCCTAACCCCGGGCGAACTTGCTGCGGCTAATTCGGCAGGCGTAGTCGATCTTCACCTCGATCGGGGGTCGTCGGGCGACTTTGTTGCCTTCGACTGGTTTGAGTTGACAGGCAACACAACTTCCACCGCCGTTCCCGAACCAGGCTCCATGGCCCTGCTTGGCTTCGGTCTCCTCGGCTTGGCCGCTGTGAAGCTGTCAAAGCGGTAAAATCGGCTCCAGCCTTAGAATTCGGCCTCCCGACTTGGTCGGGAGGCCTTTTTCTTTTCTGCCGCCATCCCACTAACTCTGCCTTCCGAATCTCTTGGCTAGTAGCCCCCACTGGTTTTTTTCAATTCCCTCTGTGAAGAGCTTTCTGGATTACGCAGTTCAAAAAAAAGCACAGAGGGGACCGGCTACTGGCGGGTGGCGAAAGCAATCCGGGATGGCCCATCTTTGCGCAGTTGTTTTTCCCAAAAGGTGGGATTTCAGAATGAACACTTGTGGCGCAAGGACTTAAAGTCCCTTTATTTTCAACAGGGTCGAAAAACCCTGGGTGGCAAATCAAGGCGTGCTGAAATCGAAGGAGTTAACGTCACGAGGTCTGCCTTGCCTGACGTTGAGCGATTTTCATGAGGTTTCGCGGGCCGGTCGGCCCTAAAGGAAACTTACAAGAAACAGGGGTGGGGAGGGGGATAGTTTTGGGTACCTCTAAACAAGATTCCCCTGAGGGTTTGGAAGTAAGAAAGTCGCTAGGCTGCGGATTCGGAACGGAATACGCGATGGAACCGCGGCCCGGTAAACTGCACGCCAACGAGCTTCTCGCCCGTCCCTTGCGACTCCGCCACATGCACTACGCGGCCACGAGTCGAAAAATCGGCTTCCGCTCGCCGCGCCATCTGGGTAGCCCGAGGAATACGGATCTCCAGGTCAGAGCCGATCGCAACGTCAAAGCGCGTCAGAAACGCCGCCCCGCCCCGGCACAAATTTTCGCAGGAAGTATCTTCGGTGAAGACCATACCGCGCGAGTCGCGGCCGCTTACCTGCATGGGCAGGCGTACCGCAATTCTACGTTCCGAGCGTTGCCTCGATACGAGTGTGCTGACTTGGACCATGGGCCGGGTCCTTTCCAGAAGCATCCCCTGGGTGGGCTGCTTCCTCGGCGGCGGGCCGCTCAAAAAAGCGCTCGACAGCTTCAAGCACTTCCGTGGACGTTCTCGCCGCGTGTACAGTTCTGCGAAGTTCGCCGCCGTTCCCCACGCCATGCGAAAACCAGCAAGCGAACTGCTTCATTTTTCCCATAGCATCGGGCTGATTCGCCGCAGTTATTTCTCTGTAGTAGCCAGAAAGTAACTGGTAGCGATTCTGCTCACTTGGCGTATCATACGCCCTTTTTTGCTGATATTGGAGCATTTGCGAAAAAATCCAGGGATTCGTCGCCGCCGCGCGGCCGATCATCACGGCATCGCAATTTGTTTCGCGCACTATGCGCGCCGCGTCTTCAGGAGAGTTGATGTCGCCATTGCCGATCACCGGAATCTTCACCGCCCGCTTCACCGCAGCGATAATGCTCCAGTCCGCGTTGCCGGAGTATCCCTGCACACGCGTCCGCGGATGCACCGCCACAGCCTCAACTCCAACCGACTCCGCCAGTTTCGCCACGTCCACCGCAACGATGGAGTTTTCATCCCAGCCCGCGCGCAATTTAATCGTCAACGGAATTTTTACCGCGCTGCGCACGGCGCGAAAAATCTCTCCGAGCAGCCGCATGTCCCGCAGCAAACCTGAACCGCCGCACTTCACGACTTTCTTCGCGGGGCACCCAAGATTGATGTCCACGGCGTCAAAGCCGAGGTCTTCCACCATTTTCGCTGCTTCGGCCATAACGGTGGGATTCGCGCCAAAAAGCTGCGCCGCAATCGGATGCTCGTCATCCTGGAAGTACAAATACCGCAGCGTCTTTTTCGCGCTTCGCGTAATGCCTTCGGACGAAGTAAATTCCGTCATCAGCAACCCGCAGCCGCCGAGACCGCGAATCACGCGCCGGAATAGCGTATCCGTCACTCCAGCCATGGGCGCAAGAATCGCGGCAGGCCGAATCTCGAGGTCGCGCAGTTTGTATACGGAGGGAATCATCTATAGATAACTTTAACTGAAACGGCTAGTCCATCCCCGCTTTTTCCGATGCGGTATTCGCATCCTTCAGAAAGTGGTCGAGCTTCAGGAATTTGCGCTGTAGCGCCCCGGAATAGGCAGACCAATCTTCGTCGCCCGATTCAGTAGCAAGCGCGGCGCGCGCGGCAGCGAGTTTGGAATCGAGGTCGTCCATGTAATGAAAGACGAGCGCTTCACGAATCATCGGCAGCTTGGGCGAACCGAATTCGTACTGGCCATGGTGGCTGATCAAAAGATGTTGTACGACAGTTTTTAGCGCAGGCGGAAAGCCTTCGATTTTTTCAATCGCGCGCGCCACCGTTTCGATCTCCATCACGATGTGGCCAAGCAATTGGCCTCCGGTTGTGTAGCCGATGGCGCGGTCGTAACAAAGTTCGTCGAGCTTGCCGACGTCGTGCAAAATCGCCGCCGTCAAAAGCAGATCGAGATCGAGTTCTGGATAATGTTCCGCGATCTGATGCGCAAGTCCGCAAAGCCCGACCACGTGCTCCAGCAATCCGCCAAGATAGGCGTGGTGCATTACTTTTGCCGCAGGCGCGCGCTTGTAGCGCGCGGAAATTGCCGGGTCGCTCAGAATTTCCGAGTTGAGTTTTTTCAACCACGGATTTTTGATCGAATCCGCTTCAGCCAGAAGTTGTTTGTAAAGTTTTTCGACGTCTTCTTTCGTAGATGGCAAAAAGTCCGCGAGATCAATTTCTTCCGGCTTGGCCTTGCGCATTTGCTGAACGGAAAGCTGCGGTTTGCCGCGGTAAATTTCTACGCGGCCCTGAATCTTTACGATGTCTTCGCGCTCCACGTCGCGCGTTGCGATTTCGATTTGGTCCCACATGCGCGCTTCGATGGTGCCGCTGCGGTCGCCAAGTTCCAGGCGAAGATACGGCTTCCCTTCCTTCGTGCTGCGAATTTCTTTTTCACAAACGAGGAGAAAGATGATGATGTTTTGTTCCGTGGTCAGATCGCTGACGAAGGACTGCTTCATGAAGGTTTGGAGTGCTTCCAAGGCGAATACCACTTCCGCGAGCCCTTTTCCTTCTTGTCTTTACTCTGCTCCGGGGTAGCGCTTACTTCCTGAATCTCCGAATTTCCGCCGCCAGCCATGTCTACGTAGGCCGGTTTGATGACTACGTAGCTCTGTTCGCGTAACGTTTTCAAGTAAGTCCGAAGTGCTGGCTGCATGTGCTCTTCATAGAGCTGATTCATGATTTTGTCTTTTACTTTTTCGAAAGCCTGCTGGCCTTCGTCGTAATGCTCAAGAACCTGCAGGATTAGATAGCCCTGCTTGGTTTCCATCACCTCAGTCAGTTGGTTGCGCTTCATGGCGAAAACTTTGTCTTCGATCGGTTTCGCGAGTTCGCCGCGTTTGTATGTTCCGAGGTAACCGCCCTGATCTTTGGTGCTGCCGTCGGACATGCGTTTGGCAATTTCGCTGAAATCCTCGCCATCATCCACGCGCTTCAAAGCGGTTTCGGCTTTTTTCTTGAGGTCCGGAAGTTCGGATTCTTTTTTCCCTTCCGTGCTCACAACGATTTCGCGGAGCGCAACCCCTTCCGGCCCGATGAATTCGCCTTTGTGTTCTTCGTAGAATTTCTTCGCGTCGGATTCCGCGATGGTAATGTGCGAGCCAACTTCCTGACCGATCACTTTTTGCGTGAGGATGTGATTGCGAATGTTGTTCTTGAAATCTTCCCAGTTCAGGCCTTGCGATGTGACGGCCTTTTCCAGCGCGTCCATGTCCGGCAATTTATTGCCGATACGAATTTGATCGAGTTGCTTGATGACTTCCGTTTCGACGCTGATGCTCATGTCCTTGCCGCGCTGAACGAGCAACGATTGATCGATCAAATCGCGAAGGGCGTTCTTCCTGCGATCTTCAATGGACGCGTCGAGCTGTTGCGGCGTGCAGTGATTTTCGCATTCCTGCTTCGCATCATCCACGGCCGTGGCGAGCGCTTTGTCGTAATCGGTCTTCGTGATGATTTCGTTGTTCACACGGGCGATAATTTCTTCGACGACCCTGCCGTTTTCGCCGGTAGTTGCAGCGGCGGATTTCGGCTTTGCCGCGGGAGCGAGCGCTGTCTTTGGCTTCTCGGCCTCGGGTTCCGGTGCCGCCATTTGGGGCTTTTCTAAGGTTGGCTGCTGGCCTGTGGCCGGAGCGGGCGCAGGCGGGGGTTCAGGCTGTTGCGCGGCAAGCGGTAGAGCAATTAAGCACGCCGCTAAAAGTGCGATTTTTTGCATGAATTCCTCTAACTACCAGTTTAACTCCGCCCCTCGAGGGCGAGCAACACGTTCCTCAGAGTAGCCGGGACTGGCTCTCCGCGCGTGACTTCCATCCAAAGGACACCACTGGGGTCAAGCCTGATACCTTCGCGCGAACGGACCACTTTGACGAGCGCGGCCGGGTCCAGCGGTGTTTCCGGGTGAAAACGAATCGCGAGGCGGCTTCCCTGCCGTTCGACCGTGGAAATGCGAAACCGTTCGCAAATGGATTTGAGGACGGCGTAGTCTAAAAGGTTTTCCACGGAGGCAGGTAGCTTGCCGAACCGGTCGGTGAGTTCGCGAGCCACGTCTGCGCGCTCGTCCTCGGAACGAATCGAGGAGACACGTTTGTAGGTACGGAGACGAAGATTTTCCGTGGGGATGAACTCCTGCGGAATGCGCAGGTCGAGCCCGAGATTGAGCGTGGTGCGAACTTCCGGCGCGGCTTCTTCGCCTTTGAGTTTGCTGACGGCGCGTTCCAACATTTGCGTGTACATGTCAAAACCGACAGCTTCAATATGACCATGCTGCTGGCGTCCGAGAAGATTTCCGGCGCCACGAAGTTCGAGGTCCAGCGCGGCGATGCGGAAGCCGGCACCGAGTTCGCTGAATTCCTTCATCGCGGAAAGCCGTTTGCGCGCAACTTCGCTGAGCGTGGTTTCCGGCGGAACAAGGAGATAAGCGTAGGCGCGCTGATTGGAGCGGCCGACACGACCGCGAAGCTGATAAAGTTCGGCGAGGCCGAGACGATCGGCACGGTTGATGAGAATCGTATTGGCGCGAGGGATGTCCAAACCGTTTTCGACGATGGTGGTGGCGACAAGAACGTCCGCTTCGTCGCGAATAAACTTGAGCATCACGGATTCGAGTTCTTTTTCCGCCATCTGGCCGTGGCCGACGACGACGCGCGCTTTCGGCACAAGTTTGGCGACAAGTTCAGCGAGCGAATAGATGGACTCCACGCGATTGTGAATGAAATAGACCTGGCCATCGCGCTGCAATTCGGTGTCAATCGCTTTACGAATGAGTTCTTCGTTGAACGAAGCGACCGTGGTTTGGATGGCGAGGCGGTCGCGCGGCGCAGTTTCGATGAGCGACATATCGCGCAAGCCGACAAGAGACATGTGCAGTGTGCGTGGAATGGGCGTGGCAGAAAGGGCGAGGGCATCCACGTTTTTGCGCATTTCCTTGAGGCGTTCCTTATGCGCGACACCGAAACGTTGTTCTTCGTCCACGATGAGCAGGCCGAGATCGGGGAAATTGATGTCTTTGGAAAGAAGGCGATGCGTGCCGATGACGACGTCCACTTTGCCGGCTTCGAGTTCCGCGAGGATTTTCTTTTGCTCGGTGGCTGTGCGGAAACGGCTGAGCATTTCAATGCGCGCAGGAAATGCAGCGAAGCGGCGTTTGAAGGATTCGAAGTGCTGGAAAGCGAGGACGGTGGTGGGTGCAAGAACGGCGACTTGTTTTCCGTCCGCGACGGCTTTGAAGGCGGCGCGCATGGCAACTTCCGTCTTGCCATAGCCGACGTCGCCGCAGAGGAGGCGATCCATCGGAGTTTCGCGCTCCATGTCGCGCTTGATGTCGGCGATGGCGGCATTCTGGTCGTTGGTTTCTTCAAACTCGAAGGCATCTTCGAATTCACGCTGCCAGTGGCCGTCGGGTGAAAAAGTAAATCCCTGTGCAGTTTTGCGCGAAGCGTATAGCGCGAGGAGTTGATCGGCCATGTCTTCAAGCGATTTGCGAACGCGCGCTTTGCGAGTGGTCCACGCGGTGCCGCCGAGTTTATCGAGCGGAGGTTCTGCGCCCTCGACAATGCGGTAGCTTTGCACGAGATCCATTCGCTCGAGGGGAACGTAAAGGCGGGCATCTTCGGCGTAACGAAGGAGCATGAATTCGCCGCGACGACCATCGGTTTCGATTTGGCGCAGGCCTTCGAATTGGCCGATGCCATGGTCCACGTGAACTACGAAATCGCCGGCCTTCAGGTCAGCAAAATCGCTGAAGAAGCCGGAGGTGCGAATTTTCTTACTGGGGCGGTCAACGGAGGGAGTGACATCGAAGAGATCAGAATTGCCGTAGAGCGTGAGGGCCGCGTCCGGAAAGGCGATACCTTGGGAAAACGGCGCACGGATTAAGACAAGTCCAGCGGACTCAAGAGCGCTTTCGGCGGTGAAACCGGCGGCTGCGTCTTCGGATTCGCCGAGGACATAGGGGACTTCGTATTCGCGGGAGATGTCGGCGAGGCGTTCGAGTTCTCCAGTGCTTGCAGCGGACAAGAATGATTTGCCTCCAGAGGCGAGCTGCGACTTGATGGCTGCGACGCAGGCGACGACATCGCCGTGAAAACGACTACTGGGGCGAGAGGAAATATTGAAGGATTTTGTTTCGGTGCTGTCGAGCGCGAGCTCTTCCAGGCGAATTAGGGAGACATGTGTGAGAAAAGATTGCCACTGCCCCTCGCGCCAATAAAAATGATCGGGCGTGGGGGAATTTGTGTGACCGTGGCGTTCGTAGGTTTCCGTGGCATCGGCAAGATACTGCCCCGCGGTTTCCAACATAGCGGAAGGCTCATCGAGAAAGACGATGGGCTTCAGCGCGCTGGAAGAGAGTTCGAGGAGATTGTGCTGCGCGGAGTCTTCTTTCGGTCCCCAATAGGAAGGCAAATCCCAGGATTCGGTGGCATCCACGGGAATGGCCCATTCCGTGAGAGGAAGGACCGTTGTACGAACGACCGGCGCAATTGAACGTTGCGTGCGCGAGTCAAATTCGCGGACGGACTCGACAGTGTCGCCGAGAAGCTCGATGCGGACAGGGCGTGGCGCTTCCGGCGAAAAGAGATCCACGATGCCGCCGCGTTGCGCGAACTGGCCGGGCATTTCCACCATTTCCGTGCGCGCATATCCGACGGCGCCGAGGTGCGTGACGAAACCGTCGAGGCTGACTTCGTCGTCGGGCTTGAGCGTGCGCGTAAGAAGTTCGTAGCTTTCAGCGGAACGATAACGCCAGAGCGCCGCCAAGATAGGCGCAACCAAAAACGAGGTCTGCCCAGAGGCGAGGCTATATAAGGTCGCGGCACGTCGTTCGAGGATGTCCGCGTGCGGGCTGCGTACGTCCCACGGCAGCGTGTCGAACGCGGGAAGAACGGCGACATTGCCCGCGGAAAAAACCGAAGCGAAGAAGCGTACCGTTTCGGCGATGGCTTCGGCTTGCTTGTTGGACGCGACGACAAAAAATGCAGGGCGGCGGAGTTCAGCGGCGAAATAGGTGGCAAGCAAGGCTTTTGCAGTGGGCTGCAAGCCAGAAAGATGAACGAGCGATTCGCCGGAACGCAGCGCCGCGAGGGCGCCATCCACAGAGGCGAGGCGCAACAAGCGTTCCAATCGTTCACGAACAACAGGAAGAATCATGCGTTTGGCTTCAGGAATCCTTGCGCGCCGCCGATCCTGCGGCTCGCATTCTTGCCAGAATCGCAGTTGTGGAGTATCCCGGCACAACGGGAACAGAAACTACGCGGCCACCGGCGGCTTCGACTTCTTCTCTGCCGATGATTTGATCGCCGGGCCAATCGCCGCCTTTGACGAGAATATCGGGAAGAATCGCGGCGATGATTTCAAGTGGCGTGAGTTCGTTGAAGATGACGACGGCGTCTACACATTCGAGCGCGGCGAGAATCTCCGCGCGCTCGAGTTCCGGAAGAATGGGACGGCCGGGTCCTTTTAGTTGGCGAACGCTGGCGTCGCTATTGATTCCAACGACGAGCGCGTCACCCAGTTCACGGGCTTGCTCGAGAGCCTGAATGTGGCCGGGATGCAAGAGATCAAAGCAGCCGTTGGTGAAGACCAAGCGACGTTTTGTCTGCCCGGGTGCGGCATTGCGTTTCTCGCGGCCAAACCGCAGAATCGCTTCTTCCATGCTCAAAATGCCAGGATGCAAAAGGTCTCCCCGCGGACGGACGGCAAATTTCAGCGAATCTCAACCGAACTGTTATTTTATCACGCGCAGGAGAAATGCCTGCGCTGTGGACCCCTTTGGACCTTTGAGGAGTAGATTCGCTCCATGAAACAGAGAAAATTCTGGTTTGCGTTGGCTGGATTGCCATTGCTGGGGCTGGGATTCTTTTTTCTGAATCTTGAGCCATACCGGCCGCTACAGGTGATTTCCAGCGAAGCAAGCTGCCGGATGCGCGTGGATGTGGTCGAGCCAATTGGCGGAGAAACGCGCGGATACGTGGTGTTGTTTCACGGCCTGGCGGCTAACCGGCGAATCATGTCTTATCTGGCGCAGGACTTGGCGAACCAGAATTTGCGCGTGTTTGTTCCGGATTTTCCCGGCCATGGGAGAACGCCTGGACCATTTTCGCCGCAGCGTGCGGAAGCGTGCGGCGAGGCGCTGGTGAAGGAGTTGATTGAACGACGGTCACTGTTGCCGGAGCAAACGCTGCTCGTTGGGCATTCGATGGGCGGAGCGATTGCAATTCGAGTAGGTGGGCGCGTGCCCGTGGCGGGAGTGATTGCGATTTCTCCAGCGCCCGGGCGCACAGCGAAACTACTTTCGCGCGAGATGCTGCCGTTCCCTGATCCGGCGCAGCTTCCTAAGAATTCTTTGGTGATCAGTGGGTCACGGGAGCCAGAGCAGATGCGTGGCATTGCGGAAGCGATGGTGAAGGACGCGAACGATCCGTCGAGTGAATTTGTGGAGATTCCGAATGCGACGCACGTCAGCCTGATTTTCAGCAGCAGCACGTTGCGCTCGGTACGAGAGTGGACAAAGAAACTGCTGGGGACGGATGCAGACGTGATTAGCGCGTCGCACTTCCCTCTCTATGGATTCTTGAGCGGGACGATTGGTCTGATTTTGTTGTGTGTACCATTTTTGGGGGAGATTGTGGGCGGGACTGCGGCGAAAGGGCGCTCCGACGATGCGGCAGGAGTGTTGTCATCGCGCGCGCTCGGGCAGCTGATTGTAGCGTCGGCGATTGCGATTGCGATTCTGAAATTTTGGATTCCGCTGAAAGTCGTGCGCGTTTTTGAAGGCGACTACCTGGCGAGTTTCCTGCTGCTTGCAGGACTGGTCTTGCTTGCCTGGA
The DNA here is from genome assembly GCA_035567915.1 of Candidatus Sulfotelmatobacter sp. Taxonomy (GTDB): domain Bacteria; phylum Acidobacteriota; class Terriglobia; order Acidiferrales; family UBA7541; genus Acidiferrum. Next base: position 235,584 of record DATMPA010000017.1, read on the forward strand.
ATGCGGGCGCGGTGGCGAAGGCCTGGATTTTTTCTTGGCGTGGAATTGGCGCGGCAGCGTTCGCGGCCGTTGTGTTCGTGCTTCTCTTCGGTTTGTGGTTTGACTACAGTTTTTACGAAGCGTGGCTGACAACAGCGAAATGGATTCGGCTGCCGATGATGATCCTGGCGTTTTTCCCATGGCTGCTGGCGGAGGAGATTTTTCTCGGCTGCTATTCGGCTGCGTCACCGTGGCGGCGGGTGATTTTGATGCTGGCGTTTCGCTCGATTGCTTGGGCGGCAATCGTGGCGGCGCTGTTTTTTTTGCACTCGGGCGAAATCTTGATGGTGCTGCTGGTACTCTACTTCGTTCTGGTTTCGCTATTGCAGCGGCTGGCCATGGACGTAGTGCGTCGTGAGACACAGAGTGCCACGGCGGCGGCGGTTTTCGGTGCTATACTGAGCGCCGGTTTTGCCCTGGCGATCTTCCCGCTCGCGTAAGGGTTCGCGCCTTATCTCCAGCTTCGAGGAAAAACAGAGGTCGAGCCATGCCCAAGGTAGCAATTGTCGGCGGAGGCCCTTCGGGTGCGATGTGCGGCGAGCAACTGGCTCGCGCCGGGCACGAAGTGGTGATTTTCGATGAGCACCTCGCGTGGGAAAAACCTTGCGGCGGTGGACTGACGCACAAGGCCATACAGAAATATCCCTTCCTGCTGGAAAATTCGTATCCCAAAAAATTAATTCATTCGCTGGAGTTGATCGCGAGCAACGATCAGCGCGCGACGCTGGAGCTGACGAATCCGATTGTCATTTATTCGCGCAAGGTGTTGAACGGAATGCTGCTCGAACGCGCGCAGAGCGCGGGCTGCAAAGTGCAGCAGTCGCACGTGGTTTCCGTGGAGACGAGCGGAGACAAGCCGCGTTTTTGCGTTGAGGGCGAATGGGAATCGGCGGATTTTCTGGTGCTGGCGGCGGGCGCGCGGAATCATTTACTGCCGGGGACGCGGGCGTTGCAACGCGATGAATTGGAAATGACCCAGGGATATTTCATCCCGATGGTGGCGGACGCAATTACGGTGAAATTTCTGCCGCACTTCGACGGTTACATCTGGTCGTTTCCGCGGTGCGATCATTTATCGGTGGGAATTTGCGGGAGCATGGCTTCGCACACCAGCGGCGAATTAAGAGAGCATTTACAGACATTTGTGCAGAAGCAAAATATCCCCGTGGATGGCGGGCAGTTTTATTCGCACGTGTTGCCTTCGCCGCAGGAGCGGACGCTTTCACAGCGGACGGTTGTCGGGAAAAACTGGGCGCTGGTGGGCGACGCAGCGGCGTGGGTGGATCCACTGACGGGCGAAGGATTATTTTACGCGATGCGCTCCGGCGAATTGCTGGGCAAGGCATTGGCCGAGGGAAAACCGGAAGTTTATACGGACTGGGTGGGCGCGGCGTTTGCTTCAGAACTGGAATTTGCTGCGCGGATTGTGCGGCGGTTTTATCGCGGGACATTTTTGGGGACCGCGGTCACGACGCGCATGGTGCAGTTTTTGCGGCGGAGTCCGGTGTTTCGTCAATTGATGGCGGACATTTTCAGCGGAACGCAGGACTACACGAGCTTGAAAGAACGCTTGTGGGGTCACATGGGAATGACGCTGAGCGAGTTTGTATCGTCGGTGTTGAACCTGGAAGCCACAGCTGGCGCAAAGGCCAGGACCGGCAACGTGCCTGTTCGTTGATGGAGAATCTTCGAAGAAGCGATGTCCCTCTCGCATCCTGAGCAGCGCATCGAAAATGGCTTCCGCCTGCGCGGGGCAGGAGTTTCGCGCCTCGATGTGTTCAGCGACGTGATTTTTGGATTAGCCCTGACGCTTCTTGTGGTTTCCCTGCAAGTTCCAAAAACGTTCGGCGAGCTTCGTGTGGCGGTACGGGGATTTATTCCGTTCGCGTTGTGCTTCACGCTTTTCTTGATGCTCTGGCATGCGCATTATTTGTTTTTCCGTCGCTATGCGATGCATGACCGGACGACGATCGTGCTGAATTCTGTGCTGCTGTTCGTTGTACTTTTTTACGTGTACCCGCTGAAATTCCTGTTCGGCAAGCTTGCTGGCGAGTGGAGCGGTGGCGTGACTGGCCAGCTTCGCGCGCCGAGCGAAGCGACAGAACTTGTGCTGCTCTACGGCGTGGGATTTGCGGCGGCATATCTGATCATTGCAGCCTTGCATGTGAACGCGTGGCGGCAGCGTGACAGATTGGAATTGAATGGGACAGAACGGTTGATCACCATGGCGTCTGTAGTGGATGCAGTGGGCGTGGCGGGTGTGGGACTCTTTTCGTGCGCCCTCGGATTAGTGCTGCCAACGGCATATGCGGGCGACGCGGGATATGCGTATTTGCTGATCGTGCCGTGGAAAATGTTGACCGGAGTTTATTTTGGGCGAAAGGTACGCTTGCTCGAGAAATTGGTGGAAGCGCCGGGCTAGCGGGATCCTGGCGAAGGTTGCGCGCTGGAACAAATTGCGGCGTGAGCGCGTATTTCATTTTGTAAGGATTAAGGAGCCGGCGTGTACTGTTCAAAATGCGGGAGCACGATAGCGGAAACGGTGACGGTTTGCCCGGTATGCGGGCAAACGCAGGCTGTGGGACTACCCTCAATGGCGCCGCCACTTGCGCAGCCGGCGGGACCGCCCGCGGTTACTCCGCACTGGCAGCCAGCGCCGGTGGTGGCTTATGCAGGATTCTGGCTGCGCCTGGTGGCGCACCTTCTGGATGGTTTTATTATCAGCGTGCCCGCGATCATTCTGGTTGTGATCATTTTTCTGACCACCGGCGCGAGCGCTGTTTTCAAGAATTTTCCGGATGGTCATCCGGACCCGGGAGACGCCGCGAGCGAGGCAATCGGAATTGCTTTCTTTTCAGCCATCGCGGTCTTTGCCGTGCTTGCCGTCGTCGGAAGCTGGCTGTACTACGCGGGCTTCGAATCCTCCTCCTGGCAGGCGACACCGGGGAAGAAAGTTCTGAACCTGTATGTGACGGATTTAACCGGAGCGGGCGTCAGTTTTGGCCGGGCAACGGGAAGATTTTTTGCCAAGTGGGTGACTCAGCTGATTCCTCTCGGAATCGGCTACATTCTGGCTGGGATAACGGAGCGGAAACAGGCGCTGCATGACATGATCGCCAGCACGCTTGTGCTTCGGAGATGACTTCTTTTTTTCCGACAAATTAAGCCTGCGGCTTGCAACTCTTGTCCTATTGCCAAGCGGAGTTTGTGTAGCTACGATTACCCGACTGTTCGGAGAGTGGCATGTATTGCTCCGGTTGCGGACATGGCCTGGCTGCTTCAACGATGGTTTGCCCCGCTTGCGGCAGGGGCACAGGTGTGCGGCCGGCGGGCCCTTCGCGTTCAAACTTCCCTGTGCAAACTTTGGCCGCCGTTCCGGGAATTCGGGTCGGCTACGCGGGATTCTGGATGCGGTTTCTGGCGTGGATGATTGACGGTGCCCTGCTCACTGGAATTGCGTTCATTGTTTTGGGCAGGCTGGTTAACCTCGCGCGGGTCGGGGGCATTTTCGGTTCGCTTGAGCCGCTCGACGAACTCGATAACCTCGACGATTGGTACGCCGTTCTAGGTCTCGGTGCGACCATCGCCTTTGCCCTCTTTTACATTTTAGTGAGCTGGCTGTATCACGCGTTCATGGAAAGCTCGGCGTGGCAAGGAACCATCGGGAAGCGGGCGCTGGGAATTGTAGTGACGGACGCCAATGGTGCGCGGATCAATTTTGGACGGGCTTCGGGGAGATTTTTCAGCAGGCTGGTCAGCAACATGATTCCGCTCGGAATCGGATACATCCTTGCAGGTTTTACGCGGCAGAAGCAGGCGTTGCACGACCTGATTTCGAATTGCTTGGTGCTGCGCAAGACTTCGTAAAAGGAAAAGGATAGGCGCACGGTCTATCCTCATTTCCTGAGATTCCGACTACAAATTGAATTACGCCATGGGGCGTCGCGCCACCGGCTTGCGCACGGGCAGCGGCATCATAGTGGCCATTTTGCGAATCATGGCGAGCACGAGGCGCTTGTCACCGTCGGAAAGCGTGCTGCTGTAGCGCTTGATTTCGACGAGGAAGCGAATTTCGTCCTGCGAAAGCTCGCCGAGCATCTTCTGCGTTTCGCGGTCGCGAGGCGTTTCCGTGCCTGGGAAAAAATCGGCAAGCGAAATGTCCATGGCTTCGGCGATCTTCGCGAGCGTTTCGAGCGACGGCACGGTGTGGCCGTTTTCCACGCGCGAAAGATAGCAGCGCAAGAGTCCGGTACGGCGCTCGATGTCGCCCTGCGACAATCCGCGCTGGCTGCGATATGTTTTGATAACTTCCCCAATGTTTACGCGAGGCTTTTCTTTTGGCACGAGAGGCTCCCCAACAGCGATGTTAGCTTAGTGACTAACAGTAGAAGAGGCAAGGAAGATTTTTGGGTTATGTGCTTCCGAGAAAGCAATAGGGTCCGGAACGAGTGCGCCGGACCCTATCCGCTACGTAAAGTTGGATAGAGCTATTGGCCCGTGGGAACCACAGTGAGTGGCTGCTGTAAGCGAAATTCAAGCAGAGCCTCACTAGGAACCTTGACCTGCTGGCCCTTGGTGATGATCTGTACGCCTGCTCCCAAACCGCCGCCCGCCGCAGCGCCGATCGCCGCGCCTTTGCCGCCGCCCGCGATGCCGCCGATGATCGCTCCAATAACTGCGCCGCCGCCGACTTTCTTGGCAGTGTCACCGCCGCGTCCCTTGCCTTGTACGTTGTAGTCGCTGCTGAGCAGGCTATAGTCGCGGCCATCAATTACGATGCGCGTTAGCTCGAGTTGCAATTCAGATTTGCCGGAGAACTTGCCGCCTTCTTCGGCAGTTGCGAGGCGGCCATAGACGTCCGTACCTTTGCGAGCAACGAGTTGCCCGTTCACGGTCAGGTCTGTTTCCAGGCTGCCGTGGAAAATGTCGCCGACGTGATTCTTGGAGGAGTCCACCCCGTCAATCATTCGAACAAGAAGCGATTGACCCGCCGGAAGCGTCACGGAGTCCCCATTGTTTTGGCCAGAATTGAGTGGAGGCGTTGACGCAGCGTTGTTCGCCGAGGCACTCGCAGGCATCGGAGAAGATGCCGGAGGTGGCGTGGCCGCTTGCGGGTGGCTTGAACCGCGCGTAAACGTCAACGCAACGATGTCGTTCGTCGAAAATGCTTGTACGTCCCCATTTACTTCGAATCGCAGAGTGGCCTGCGTTCCGCCTAGAAACTTGCCCTGTAAGACCCTTCCGTCTTTCAGTTCCAAAGTGTCTGCGGCAGCTGCACCGGCGAGGGCTGCACCCAGAAGCACCGCACAAAAGAGTTTTGTCCACGTCTTCATGCTGAATCTCCCCATTCCTCCGTCTGACCGAAGCCAGCACAGCGTTTTCATTCGATTTGATGACACATCGCCCCCTTGGGTTGCGCTTTTAGTTTCAGATGAGGCCACGCGGTTGTCAATTGGTGGCGTCGTAGAGCTCGCGAGCGATGGCGGCCATCAGTGCGGCGCTGTCTTTTTCTTCGGCCATGCCGCGCACCAGAAGCACCAGGACAAACGGGCGTCTGGCGTAAACGATTGCGGCATCGTGGTGAAGTTTGGTGAGTTCACCAGTCTTGTGGGCAACAGGCGTGCCGGTAGGAAGTCCCGCGGGGATGGCTTCATTGAATTTCTGACGTTCTAGCATGGCGACCATTTGTTTTGAGGCGTCGGGGTCGACAGCCTTGCCTTCGGCGATAGCGGTCATGAGAATAGCGAGGCCGCGGGCAGTGGTCGTGTTGTTCATTCCCTTTTGGTAGGCCTTGTTGTCTTCGACGCCTCGCAAAACATTAACTCCGTCTGCGCCGAGCGAATGCACGGTCGCCCGGATATTTTCGACGCCGAGTTTTTCAACGAGAACATTCGTGGCGAAATTGCTGCTGACGGTGATCATCAGCTCGGCTAGTTGAGAAAGCGTTCGCGTTTGGCCTTCGGCTTTGTAGAGGTCGGTTTCGGAGTCGTCAGCAGGGTCGAGCTTGTAGGGAGAACCGTCCACAATACTGCGGAATTCGTTTTTTATGACGAGCGTGTCGTCGAGCTTCGACTTCCCTTCCCGCATCTGATGGAACAGTTCAATCAAAACGGGAACCTTCATCGTGCTTGCGGCGTGGAACGTGTCGTCAGCGCGGGAATACCATTCGTCTTGGCCGTCGAGAGTGCGAAAGGCGATGCCAACGTCTGCGCTGCTTTTCTTGACCTGCGCGAGGATATTTATTCTTGCGAGTTCGAGCTTCGAGTTTTGGGTAATCGCAGGTGTGCTGGCGCTAGCTTCAAGTGTCAGCAAGAACGCGGCCGCAGCCGCTCGGCGCAACCTCACTTGCCGCCCGGCGATTTCATAATCTTCACCGGGACCCTCACTACGTTCGTGACATTCCACCCCTCGCACACGGTGCCAGGCAGCTTGCCGTCCAATCCCGCGGTATCGTAGTCGGCCCAGACTTCAATCTCTTCGTGAGGGAGCAGCGTGAAATAGTTTTCGCTCCAGAAGACCGGCACGATGTCGTTGCCGTTGCTATCCACAAGTCGCAGGTGCGTCATGAACGCGACCGAGTTGTTTGGATTCTTCACGGTGATGACGGCAACGGCCGAATTTCCATGATTCTCATCTCCCGTTCTTTCCACGGAGACGACGGTCGTCGGCAGACTCTCCAGACCGCTCAGGTCGCCAAATTCTGCCTGCGGCGTGTAAACAGTGTCCTGACGATGCTTCCAATCGAGCGTGTCTTCCTTTGCGGAGAGCCAGTAGAAATTGTCGCTGACGAGTTTGCCCGAAGGGTCGAACATTTGGAGTTTTGTGAAAAAGGTCATGGTGAGACGTTCGGCCTTGGGAAGATCAAAAGCCTTCACGCTGGCGTCGGCGGGGACATTCACTTTTTCCTCGTGTGAAGCAAGTTCTTTGCCTTCGAGGTTGTACACCTTGGCCACTACCTTCATCGCAGGACGCGCTTCGTAAGTGTCATTCACGATGGCGACGGAGTGATCGGCGTAGTCGTACTGAACGTGGAGCGGCTCCATGGCTTTCTTGGTACCGAAATATCCGCCGCCTGGCGCGAGATAGTAGTCATACAGATGCCATATGAGCGAGGGCCACGCATTGTTCAGCATCCATTGGATGACGCCCGTGGAAACGTACTTGTTGCGGCCATAGGCTTCGAACATGGCACGCTCGCCGTCGTAAGTCATCGCCTGCGCCTTGCGTTCGTAATCCTCGAGTGATTTTGGCGCGCCGTAGCGGCGGGTTAGGCCATCAGTGAACACATTCACCGTGGTAAAGCGTTCGCCGCCTGCGTGGTAATTCCAAACGTCGTCCATCGGCCAGAGATGTTCCTTAGGAATAAATTTCTTTACGCTTTCGAGCGTGGGAATCGCCGGCCCGGGACTCGTCTCTGTGTTGTAGCCGTGCGCTCCACCAGCCTCCTTGTCCGCATACCAATACACAGGCGGAACGTATTCGTACGGGCCGGTCATCTTCACGCCCGAGGATCCCGAGACTGGCGTCGGCTGTTCGCTCGCCGAAGAAACCGATGGATTCGGCCACTCTGCGTCTTTCAAAATGCCGAGGTACATGCGCTCCACATCGGCAGGCGGCGGATTGTCGCTGCCGTAAAGCCAGACGTAAACGCTGGGGTGATTCCGCAGCCGCTCCGCTTGATCCTTCATCGAAGCGCCGGCGATGGCACGCGTTTCGTCCGTCCAGTCCTCCCATTTTTCCCAGGCGTCGCAGCACGTCCATCCGGGCATCACAAGAATCCCGAGTTCGTCCGTTTTGTCAAAAAATTCGTTGCGATCAATGCGGCCTTCGAGACGGATGGTGTTCAGCCCCATGTGTTTCACGTAGCGGAGATCCGCATCAAGTTTTTTCGACATGGGTCGCAAAAACATGTCCGGTGCCCAGGCAGCGCCGCGAATCAGGATGCGGCGGCCATTGATTTTGAAGAGGCGGTGCCCCTTATCCGTGAGCTCGCTGGTAACTTCGCGAATGCCGAATTTCACGCTGGCGGAATCGGACACGGCGCCATCAGCTTCAAACGAAAACTTCGCAGTGTAAAGATTCGGCGTGCCAATGGTGTGCGGCCACCAGAGTTTCGGTTGCGCGAGTTTTAATTGCGGATAGTCTTCTGCGGTGAAGCGAACAGTCTTTGTTTCGCCCGCCGCAAGTTCAACGTTCTGCTTCAACTGCTTCGCGTCCACTTCAGCGAGGAGCACGCCTTTTGCAACCTTGCCGGAATCGTTGCGCAACTCCGCGCTAAGCGCGAGTTCCGCGGATTTGTAATTGGAATCGAGTTTGGATTTTACAAACGGATGCCGAATCGCGACCGGCCCGCCCGCCGTGAGCGTAACTTCTTTCCAGATCCCCATGTCTTTGTCGGCAGGCGTCGGATTCCAATCCACCCAGGTAATGCCAAGATCGTTCTTCTGCGGAGCAAAAATTTCGAGTGCCACCGCATTCACGGTGCCCACTTTTGCCACGCCTGTAATATCGAATTCAAAAATCCGGTAGGTTCCCGCGACGTCCTTTCCGTCCGCGATCTTCTTTCCATTCACCCAAACGTTTGCACGATAGTTGATTCCCGGGAAATGCAGCGCCAGATGTTTCCCCGCCGCTGAGACCGGAACAGCAAACTCCATCCGCCACCACCACGAGCACTTGAACGGGCTTCCTTCCGGCATGTCCTGCAAAGCAAAAAACGATGCGCTCGAATAGTTCATCCCAGGCAAATTCTTGAAATTGGTGCCATAGGTCGGGTCCGGATAGGTTTTGTCATCCACCAGTGTTCCAACAGCCGTGTTTGGGACCGTAGTCTTATGCCATCCGGCAGTAGCAAACCTCGGCAAGGAGACCTGCTCACCTGTGGCTTTCACTTCGCAGGAGGATTGGATTTGCCAGTTATTGTTGAGAGACATTCCAACAAACGAGGGCGCGGCAGGTTCAGCGACCGCGGCGAACTGAATTGAGAAGAGCGAAGCAGCAAGCAAACAGAACACGACAGTCGAGCGAATACGGGGCATGAGTTCCCTCATTTTGGGATGCAAAACTTCGAGTCGCTCAATCTTAAACCGTTTCAATAAACTCGCAAGGAAGAACTGTGCTATACGGTCTAGCTCATTGGGGTATCGAGTCATGAAAAACTACAAAAGCATACTGAAAAACTGTTTCCTTGTCGTGATTGCGGCTCTTTTCTCCGTTCTTTTCCTGCGTTTCGAAAAACGGGCGAGTGCGTCGGAAGAGGACAAACCTCTGCGCGTTCGCAGTCTTGAAATTGTGGATCGCGCCGGCATAGCGAGGATGAGGCTAGGAGCACCAGTGCCCGATCCGGTCATGGGTGGAAAATCATCACCGAGGCGTTCCCCACAAAACGGTATCCAGATCAATGACGCGAATGGAGACGAAATGGGCGGAATTGGCATGCTCGATGATGGTTCGCTGATTTTTTGCTTCGATTCGCGTAAGGCGGAGGCGACCTGCATGTATTCCCTGCCCTCGGGCGAACGTGGTTTTTCCGTGACGGACAATAACGGAAAGGACCGTGCGTTGATGGAGATCAAAGCCGATAAATCAGTTGGCGTAACATTGAATAATGAAGAGGAAAAACCGCTGGCGATCGTGCGCGTGATGAATGGCAAATCAGAAATCGTGCTTACCGCGGCGAACGGAAAGACACTTTGGATGAGTAAGAAATAGCCCGGAAATAAGACGCCTTGCCCACAGCGCAGGAGCTACGAAAGTACTAAGGCAATCACCTGCTTGACGGTTCAGTTCATCGTGGCACTATTTGTTATCTTAAAGCGTGTGCCTATGCGCAGTGCCACTCCTACGTTCGAACTGAATTCTGATCCAGTTGAGCAAATCACGTGAACGGTTCTAATGAGCGGAGAAAATCCGGCAAGAGACCTTTCGATGGCAGAAGCGAAAAGCGATCTACTACATTAGTTCGCGTCCGACTCGCAAGCCCAACAGACATCCGCGCCCCTGAACGAACGGTTACGGAGAGTATCAGTCCTCATGGCGCCCGGATCATCAGCGAGCGATCGTGGCAGCCCGGTGAAGATGTGGTTGTTGTCCCGAGGGGAGAGTTCCCGCATACAGGAAAAGTGGTTTATTGCGAAGCAAAAACGAGCGGTAACTTTTGCCTAGGTGTCGAATTCAGGGGGCGCTCGGTCAAATGGGGCGATGATTCCCGCGCCTAGTCACGATTCAACTCATGCGGACAAAACTTGGTCCCGGAGGAGGGGGTCGAACCCACACGGTACTAAGTACCACTGGATTTTGAGTCCAGCGCGTCTGCCAGTTCCGCCACTCCGGGCTTTCTTTTACAAACATAGCATGCGCGCAGCGCTGGCTCAACAGCTCCCAAGTTACATTCTTATCCAGAAATTTCGTCACATCATAGGAAATTCGGTGGTTGTTCAGTTTCAATTTCTTGAATTGTGACACAAGGGGTTGAAATTCAAACTGAACCACTGCCGGAAATTCAAGCAGGCGGGACCAAAAAGAAGAGGCGCTCGGTAGCCTCACAAGCGCCTCCTCTACTACTTCAACGTAAACCGTACCTCACTGGATCACCTCCTTCTCGGCGAGGACGCCGATGTCAACAAAGTGTGTTGACTGTCCCGAGTATAACGCAGGTAGTGGTTCAATTTTAATTTCTTGAATCAAGCTGCAGGTAACTCTTCAAATGCTCGCACTACCGCCAGAACTCGTCTTTCCTCAAGTGGATTTGCCCACAGCCCATCCTGTTTGACGGATGAACCAACAATAAACGCCGCCGCGGACGAATACCTCCCAATGTTCTCGGGCGTGATGCCCGAACCAATCAGCGTCGGAATGGACACGGCCCTGCTGACCGCCTCTACTTCGCTGGCGTCCGCAGGCCGCCCAGTGGATATACCCGAAACAATGACGCCGTCTGCCTGGAAAAATTCTGCGGCTTTTGCCGTCTCCACGATGTCAACGTCCGCGGTGATGGCATGCGCCGAGTGCTTCTTCTTGATATCGGCGAAGATGCGAACGTTGTCGGCGCCAATCGCCCGGCGGTATCGCAAAAGCGCTCCAGCACTAGACTCAATCAGACCTTCATCCGCTACGTGGGCGAAAACAAACCCCTCCACTCGAACAAAGCTCGCGACGCACGCATGTGCTATCGCAACGGCCCACAAATTGGCTCCTGCCAGAACCTGAATTCCCAAGGGGAGGGAAACCCCGCGTCGCACCTCAGAGCCGACCACCGCCATCGCAGCGCCAATCTCCGGCCCGACAGAACTCTTCAGATAGGGGCGATCGTGCGTATTCTCAATGGCCAGACCGTGAAAGCCCGCCTCTTCGTAAACGCGCGCTTCACGAACCGCCTCGTCGGCGATCTCCGCGACGCTCTTCCGGTTAGAAGGAGTACCAGGAAGAGCACCGAGGTGTATCACGCCGATAAGCGCCCGTGGCACACCAAATAGCGAATTGATGACTCCATTCGAATCCATGCTGTCGTATCCGTGTGGAAGAGCGATTGTACCCGAGGGAGTATCAGGGTGTCTTTCTGCCAAGGGACGTATCTTGTTTTCGTCATGAGGTGAAATGCAGGAAATGCCGAAATACTTTGCCACCCTCCGCCGTATCTTCAGATATACCGGTAGTGGGCCAGTTTGATTTTTTTGGATCGTGACACAATAGGTCAAAAATTCAAACTGACCCACTACCCATAGACCTCCCACTAGGCCCCCTAAAACAAGGCCACTGACAACTAGGCTCCTGACAACAAGGCCCCTTGCAACGAAGGAGACAACATGAGTTCCACTAAGAACCCAGGCCGATTCGCAGGCTCGCTATATCTGTTCATGTCATTAGTCGGCTTCTTCGCCATGGGCTATGTTCCCGGCAAGCTCATCGTCCGCGCGGACGCAGCGGCGACGGCCAGTAACATCGCGGTCCACGAGACGCTCTTTCGATTCGGCATAGCGGCCCAGCTCATCGGCATGGCCGGTTTTATCTTCGTTTCTCTGGCTTTGTACGACCTCCTCAAAGGAGTCAACCGGCGGCACGCCTCGCTCATGGTGACATTGATTGTCGTCTCCATCCCGATAGCGTTTCTGAATGAACTAAACTCCATCGCTGCCCTCATGCTGGTGCGCGGGGCTGATTTCCTATCCATATTCGAAGAGCCTCAGCGGGAGGCTCTCGCTATGCTGTTCCTCAATTTGCATCATTACGGATTAGTTGTCGCAGAAATATTCTGGGGGCTGTGGCTCTTTCCCCTCGCGCTGCTGGTGTACAGGTCGCTATTCCTGCCGCGCTTCCTGGGCGTCTGGCTTACCCTCGCCGGCTTCGCCTGGGTGATCTTGAGCCTCACGGGCATACTGTTGCCGCAATACGAAAACAAAGTGTATTCCTACGCTCAGCCCGCCTTCTTTGGGGAGATTGCGCTCATGCTGTGGCTCGTCATCAAGGGAGCCAAGCCGCCAGCGCTGGACGCCGGCGGCTTGTTAAAACCGTCTCAGCCTGTTTAGGATCCGCCACTCGCCCGGCTGGCCGGCGGCACAATCCCGCTCATGCGCAAGTACTCGACCATCTGCCCGTAGTGATCATAGGCGTGGGCGACGCCGAAAGTAGCCAAGCGCAGCCGGGTCGACTTGCTGCTCCCCGGATTCTGCAACATGTTCTCCGCCGTCAACGTAGCCGCGGCTTTGTGACCCAGGGCAAAAGAATCCTTCAGGAATTTGATGATGTCCGCTTTGCTCCTCAAGTCCGCAGGACCGTTTCCGTCCTTGATATTTTCCGGCACCTTATCTCCCGTAATCGGCGACCAAATGAAATAATTGGAAGCGGCGATGTGCTTCACCTGCACGGCAAACGTGCGCACACCCTTATAGTCGGCGCCCGGAATGTTCAAGATCTCAGGAGAGAAGTTGAACTTATCTTCCGGCATGGCTTCTGCAGCGTCCACCACTTGCTTTTCGATGGCGCTGATCTCCCGGTCCATGACGGAAGCTACGGTTGGCGAAAGCTGCTGCGCCTGAGGCGTATTCGCGGCTGTGACGTCCGCCAAGCGTCGTCCCAAGGCGCCCACGGCGAAAATGAGCGCTGCCGATAGCAAGAAGCGTCGTTTCATTTGAGTCTCCCCTTCCTCAATTTCTTCCCGCCTACTTAGACGGGGCAAACACTGACTCGCTTTATCGAAGGCATCACACTCTCGCTACCAGGAGTTTGGCTTCGCCCTCCGTGCGTCGACCGTCTGAGCCGGCACTTTCCTTTGGGATTAGTCAGGCTGTTGAACTCAATTCCGCGTACGTGGGTGAAGCAATTGGGCGCGAAGCGGGCATACGATATGTGGTCCTGTCCTACTTGGCAATCAGCAGTAGTGTGGCCTTGTTTGGTGTGGGAAAGTTCCAAGGATGGGCCCGCCGAAAGCAGAGGTTGTTTTCGTAAGTCCTGATAGTCGGCCTACTGGATATGTGCACTTGCGCCGACAGCGTTTATGAGATGGGATGAGAAGGACTTAGGTGTTTTCTTTTTCTTGCTCGGACGTACATTACTGCCAACGCAACACCATCGCGTCGAAGTCGAATTCAATGCGTTTTGCCTGCAAGGATGCCGGGCCTAAGTAGCCATCCACTCCCGGCATTTCGTCTTCATTCAGGACCGTCAATTAACATGACAGTGGTTACCATTTCCGCGCCTACGATTCGCACGCCAGGCAGTCTTACCTGCTTTGCTCGTACACGCCCCATCGCCACGTTGATAGATTCCCCATCAATTCTCATCTTCGGCAGTCGTTTGCGCAGGTGATTTCCATACAGGAGGATGCCTTGCAATCCAGTATCGACTGCGAGATGGATTGGAATCCCCTGAACGACAAGTGGAATGACAAAGCATGAGGAGAAGGAACGTTCAGGAGTCCCAACTTCTGTCAGCTGAAAAGAAACAGTCCTTCTATCGTAATCGATAGTGAACTTCTTACTTCTGCTCAACAGATCGAGTCCAATAATTCCGTCCGCGTTTTCCGCCAGCTCGGAATATTTGGCCAGCTTTACCACCATGACCCGGACGTCCTGAACTCGCAGGGGTCCAACTCGGAGGTCCTGAATGCTCGACCACTCGACAGGGATGTACTTGTCAAAATTCATGACCTTTCCCGCGTGTCGCTGCAACCGCAGTCTGTCAGCCACCTTCCGGTCAATCAGGCTATATGTGGCACCGGTGTCCAAGATGAACTTTAAACCGTTCAGATTTCCGATCTGTCCATCGACGACCACAAGGAAACCTGAAACCAGCTCGAACGGAATCTCCGGTCTAGGGGTGGTTTTGATTACCTCTTGGGCGTGTACCTGCGAACCAAAGATCAGCCCCACCAGCAGTACCTTGATGCATGCAACGATATTCCCGTGGCTCACGGTGCTCACCTCGTCCCTATTCATCGAGACTCTCCCCCGGCGCGGTTATAAATTCATCATCCCAGTCGAACGCTCCTACAACGGTGGAAGCAAATTCCCGAGTCTAGTCGGCAAGCAGGAATCAGGCTCCCGGAAGAATCTTCTTAGTCCCATCCTCCTCGTCGCAGGCTTTGCGATCCTCGTTCTCTTCGCGCTGAACGTGGGCGGTTGGAGAGAAATCATCTTTCCCCCTCGCACCGCACCAATCCGCTCGCTGGCGGTTCTGTCGCTCCAAAATCTCTCCGGTAGCCCCGAAGAGGATTATTTCGCGGATGGTATGACCGAGGCCCTGATCACCGAGCTGGGAAAGATTAGCGCCTTGCGGGTGATTTCTCGCCAGTCAACGATGCAATACAAGGGTACGAAAAAGTCGGCCCAACAAATCGCACAAGAACTGAACGTGGGAGCAATCGTGGAAGGTTCTGTCCTCCGTGTCGGCGACCGCGTGCGCACTACGGCGCAATTGATTGCCGTCAAGCCAGAACGTCATCTTTGGGCGAATAGTTATGACCGAGAGCTGCGTGACGTATTGGCGCTGGACAATGAGATGGCTCGGGCTGTCGCTAGGCAGATCAAAGTTACTCTAACGCCCGAGGACGAAGCTCGTCTGGGGGAAGCACGTAAGGTAAACCCGCTAGCTCACGATGCCTATCTGCAAGGTCACTATTTCCTCGACAGGCGGACGAAAGCGGCGGTTGACAAGGCTCTTGGCTATTTTGAACAGGCCATCCAATTGGACCCCGCTTACGCACCAGCCTATGCCAATCTGGCGGAAGTGTTCCTTGTTCAGGGACTGTACGATCCAACCCACCAAATGGAATTATTGGCAAAGTCTCAAACTGCATCGCTAAAGGCACTTGAGCTCGACGACGGGCTTAGTGCTGCCCACTACACACTGGCGGCTCAACGTCTTCGTGTTTGGAATTGGTCTGGTGCCGAAGCCGAGTTCCGGCGGGCTATCGAGATGAATCCTGGCGATGCCACGGCCCACGCGTGGTACGCAGATCTGCTAATCACGATGGGCCGCATGCCCGAAGCTGAAGTTGAAATGCAGCGAGCCCAGGAATTGGACCCCCTCTCGCTGGAAGTATACGGAGCTGAGATCGGGTTTCTCTACTATGCCCGTCGTTACGACGAATTGATCATCCACTGTCGAGAGTGGGCGGAAAGGGATTCCAATCTCGAATGGAATTATCATCACTGCCTTGGCGCCGCCTACGTGCAGATGGGAAGGCATCAAGAAGCGATAAAAGAGCTTCGAATCGCGCTCAGGTCCTCCACCCTCCACGACCACACTGCCACGGAGCTGGCCAACGCATTGGCTGTGGCTGGTAAACGTGGGGAGGCACTGGAGATGCTTGAGCAAGTGAAGGACACTCCATGGAGAACCTATGGTGCCGCCCTGGTCCACACCGGCCTAGGAGAAACGGACGAAGCATTCCATTCATTGCAAAGAGCCATTGAACTCCGCGCGCCTTGGCCATTCGTCAATCTCCTCAAACAGGATCCGCGATTCGATTCCCTCCGTCAGGATTCGCGATTCGCGAGTCTTCTTCTCCGAATGAATTTACCTCAATAATCGGGTTTTTCATTTCCTTGGACAACTTTTGGCCTCAACTCTGATAAGCCTTGTCGGAAACTTGAAGAATCCACTTCTCGGGCGGGTGGCACACTCGATATCCGGAAAATCTCTTTGGGTGGCCTACGCTTGCGCTTTTGTATTTTGCAAAGGGTGGGCCGCTCTCGCGTTAATCGTCCTGGTGGGCCGCGCCAACAGGTATACAATCGCCCCGACGGCGACGCAATAACAGCGTCGAGAGAGAGGGGCAAATATGCAAGCCGCAACGGCCCTGGCAGCGCCAGAAAAGGTCCACGCGTTTATTCAAGAGTATTTCGATGCCTGGAAAGGCATCGATGAAGAGAAAATTCTCGCCTACTATTCGGATGATGTCGCAATCCACCTTCCGACGGGAACCCTCGATGGGAAGACAGCCGTGCGAGACAATTTTGTGCGGCCGTTCATCGCCGCGTTCCCCGGCAATGTACATTCCATTCGGAACTTGGCCCATGCCAGGAACCTGGTCGCGGTGGAATGGAGTTTTGAAGCCGTGCACAAAGGTGCCTTTGCCAACATCGAAGCTACGGGCAAAAAGGTTCAGGTTCCTGGCTGCTCGTTCTACGAATACGATCTCGTGACGAGAAAGATTCCGGCGGGGCGAATTTACTTCGATCTTGCTACCCTGTTGCGGCAAATCGGCGCGGGAGCGTAACCGCAATCTGTTTAAGGTGCAAGGCAGGTGGCAGCAACGCCGCTAATGCCATCTTCCGAGGCAGGCCATCCTATGAGCGAACTGACCACCGGCCAACTTACGGACGAACAGCAGCGCCAGCTCGTGAGCGAATTGGTTGCCGCCGTCAAAACACTCGCACCGGACTGGACTAGCTACTCAGACTCCGATCCCGGCGTCACGCTCCTGGAGCTGTTTGCATGGTTGTGTGACACATTCGACTTCCGCCTGGACCGAGCTTCGGATAGCAAGACCGATCTTCTCAACCACTTGATCGCCAGGATCTCAGCCATACGTCCCGGCGCGTGCACTACTTCCGTTCTTACGCGTCCTCGCTACTTCTATGGCCAGCTTCTCGCCGCTGCCGATTTCCAGGCGGAACAGGACTACTCGCGAAACGTGACGAAGCGACACAACCGCTGCCTCTTCGGCGCCGGCATTGTCACGGGACTGCGCGTCACGCTCGATTCGAGTGCGTCAACGAAGGACGAGCCCGTCATTACCGTTGCGCCCGGCTGCGCGATCGGTCCGGATGGCCAGCAGCTGAGCGTTTGCGAACCTCTTCGATGCGTTCTTAGCGCATCTGGCTCGGCGGGCTGTGTAGTCCTCCGGTACTTCGAGCGCGCAATCGATCCGATCCCCGTGCCTTCTGGCCCCCCGGAATGTTCGCGAATCGAAGAAGGTGTGGCCGTTGCGTTCGAAGAAGAGCCGCTTGGACCGGTCCTGGCTATCGCCCGTCTCAAACGAAAGGCCGGACGATGGCTCCTCGATCGCCAGTTTCACCCGCCGAAAATCGCACCTCGTGCGTAGGCTGATTGGCGGGTGGCCCGCGCCTTAGTTCCGAAAATCGGGACCCGGGCGATCACTTCTGAGTTGCCGACTTATTCATTCAAACAATTCGGGAGTTGGTGGCGATAAGGGGCGTTTACGAGGACCTATGCTGTTGGCTCTTTGCAAACCCTCGATCAGCGCAGTGGCGGGCCACTGAATTGTGGGTAGGGAAAGCCCGAGCGCAGTTGTGTCGGGCCACTCCGTTTGTTAGGTTGGCGGAGATGCCGCGGCCTGTGCCCGAACAACTCAGCAGGACCATTGAAACTCTTTACCGAGCGGAATCGGGCCGGGTACTGGCGACGCTCGTCCGCCTCCTGGGAGACCTGGATCTCGCCGAAGAGGCTATGCATGAGGCATTCGCCGCCGCCCTGGAGTCCTGGCCTCGGACTGGTATTCCGGACAAGCCGCGTCCCTGGCTGATTTCAACGGCGCGCTTCAAGGCCATCGATGGGATGCGCCGGCGGGCGCGCTTCGACGGAAAACAGCCCGATTTTGCGCTCTACATGAAAGCGCGCATCCACGAAGTTTCCGTCGATGACGAGGAGATCGAAGATGATCGCCTCCGTCTGATCTTCACCTGCTGCCATCCCGCTCTGCCTCCGGAAGGACAGGTTGCGCTCACCCTGCGCGAAATCTGCGGCCTGACCACGGAGGAGATTGCCCGGGCATTTCTCGTTACGCCGGCAACGATCGCCCAACGAATCGTGCGCGCGAAGGCTGTCATCCGCGATAAGGCAATTCCTTACCAGGTGCCAGTCTCCCAGGAATTGTCAGCCCGGTTGGGAGCTGTCCTCCAAGTCGTATATCTGATCTTCAACGAGGGATACTCGGCTGAAATAGCAGGCGCCGAACTCAGCCGCGAGGCGATCCGTCTGGGCAGACTCCTGCTCGACCTGCTCCGGCTTGACTTGCTTCAGGAACCCGAGGTGATGGGCCTGTTAGGGCTTATGCTGCTGCAGGAGTCGCGCCGCGCCGCCAGAACCTCTCCCGACGGAAACTTGATCCTGCTGGAGCAGCAGGACCGGTCATTGTGGAACCGGGACCGGATTGCCGAAGGCATCTCGCTCACAGAAAGCGCTCTTCGATCGCGCCGCTTCGGTGCCTACACTCTGCAGGCGGCCATTGCGGCCGTTCACGCCGAGAGTTCCTCCGTGGTATCCACGGACTGGCGCGAGATTACGCTACTCTATGACCGGTTGCTTCGGATTCATCCATCCCCGGTTGTCGAACTGAACCGCGCAGTGGCCATTGCCATGTGCGAAGGTCCGGAGCAGGGTCTTCGTCTTATCGATGACTTGCTGGCGCGCGAGCACCTCTCCCACTATCACCTCGCGCACTCTGCCCGTGCGGACCTGTGCCGCAGATTAGGGCGGATTCCGGAGGCCCGTGCTTCGTATGAGAAGGCGCTCGCCCTGGCGCAGCAGGAACCGGAGCGCCGTTTTCTCGCCAGGCGGCTCGAGGAATTGAAAAAAAACTCGAGGAATTGAAAAAAAATCCGTCTCGGTTGTCGATTTTCGGTCTCCCGAACGACTATCTGATAACAGAACGATGAGCTACAGCTCTCTGAGTCACAGGAAACAAGGAGAAATTGATGAAATACATCTGTTTGGGATACATCGAGCCAGGAAAATTCGAAGGGATGACCGAGGACGAGCGACACGCAGTGCTCGACGAATGCTTTGAGCACAATGACCATCTGCGCGCCAACGGACATCTTGTTGCCGAACTACCTCTTCAGCCTCCGGAGACCGCGTTGACCCTGTACTGGAAAAACGGCAAAGTCGCGACGACCGACGGCCCCTATGCGGAAACCAAGGAACAACTCGGCGGCATTCAAATCCTTGAGGCGCGAGACCTTAATCACGCCATTCAGCTTATCTCACAGCTCCCAGGCTTTAAGTATGGACTTGGACCGATCGAGATACGTCCAGCGGCGGATTTAAACGAAATGTTGAAGGCAAGTGAGCAGCGACGGCGAGAGAAGACGGCACGTTGAAGATGGCGTGACGGAGAAAGCCGATGAAAGGAAAGAAAATGCACAGCATTTCATTGAGCGCATTCGTGCTGGTCGGCGCCCTGAGCACGCCCTGGCCCGCTGCCGCACAGGATGCCAAACAAGCGTATGCCAGCCTGGCCCCGCTGGAACAATATCTGATGGATCGCAATGCGGAAATCGCCCTGGCCCGCAGCGCCGCTCCGGACGCCATCTCGCACGACGCTACGGTTCTCGTGCTTGGGCGGCATGGCTACGAAACCGCGGTTGAAGGCAAGAATGGCTGGGTGTGCATGGTGGAACGCGGATGGATGGCGCCCTTCGACAGTCCCGAATTTTGGAACCCTAAAGTTCGAGGAGCGAATTGCCTCAATGCACCGGCCGCTCGGTTTGTGTTGCCGTTTGCAAATAAACGTACGGAATTAGTGCTGGCCGGCCATTCGAAGGTCGAGGTCATCGCCGCAATTGCGGCGGCGTTGGACAAGAAAGAATTGCCAGCCCTGGAGCCGGGAACGGTTTGCTACATGATGGCGAAGTCGTCGTATCTTAGCGATAATGGCGACCACAACGGCCCGCACCTGATGTTCTACGAACCAGTCAAGGACGATGCAGCCTGGGGCGCAAATGTGCCAAATTCTCCGGTTCTGTCTGTGAATTACTGGTACTTGTCCGCGCAGGCGTATCCACAGCTCAAAAGTTTTCCGCCCGTAAGCGTGTTCGCGGTAGTAGTGGACAAATGGTCCGATGGAACGCCGGCACCGAGCATGTGAAAATCCAGCGCAAAACCGGCTCCACCCTTTCGCAAAAAGCGCGAAAGGATGGGCCACCCCCCGCGAGCCGACATTACTCCTTGGCTGGCTCCCAAAGCTCGATCGGATTGCCATCCGGATCTTTAAGCCACGCAAAGATCCCCATGGAGGGATATTCCTCGGTCTTTTCGATTGCCACGCCTTTGCTCTTCAGATGGCTGAGGACTTCTTTCATGTTTTTCACCGTGTAATTAATCTTGCCCGTTCGTGGCTTATCCTTGATGTCTTGATCCGTGGGCATAATCGCCCACGCTATCGTTCGCTTGATCTCCGGGTTTGCAAGATCCCTGTATTCGAACGATGCATAGATGGAACTGCACTCAGCATCTTCGCCCTGAGGAACTATTCCGAGACAATCGCGATACCAGGCTGCCAATCTCTTTGTATCGTTGGAAAACAGAAAAGCGCCGCCAATTCCGTCGATCATAAGTTCCTCCAGTGAGCAGTGACTCGTTTATTGTCCTTTGTTTCGATCAGCCCAGATTTTCGCCTGCCAGAGTTCGAACTCCTAATCTCTGTCAGTTTTTGAACCGGCAAGCATAGTTCCAATTCAAAATGCGACCAATCCGTCGCGCTTTCTTTGTCCAAGAAAACCTCAAGTGCTGGTGCATGCTCGGGCTCGTGGACACTGTTGATAAGCCAATCTCTGTAAAGGTAGTCCCAAGCCGTAGCCACCTTATGGATATCGCCGGAAACCTTTATGGCGGCGTATCGCATAGCTGGCATTTTCAATTTCGACATTCCTTCCATGCACTCGAACGGAAGAGACGACGCAATACAGACCTCGTATCGATAAAGATGTTTTGGGGTCACGTGTGGATCGTCTACCGTCATTCCGAAAAGAATTCCTTGCGAAAAAATATTCTGGGATTTGGCCCATTCGATCAGTGTCTTGAGGGCGGCAAGTACCCTGTGCAGTTCGAAGGCATTCGTAACACGAATATAGGCGACTTGCCTTTCGGGAACGTCGATCAATCTCACTGGAAACGCAGCTCGCTTTTCTTCCGCGCTCATGGGGAGACCATATTCGTCTTCCGGAAAGAGTTCTTTGCAAATCTTGCTCTTTTTGATCTCGCCGCTTTTTCGAAACTCGCTTGGCGAAGTGTCGTAGCCGGATCGGAAGGCACGTGAAAACGTGGCCGATGATGAAAAACCACAATCCAAGGCTATATCGGTCAAATTTTGGTCGGAATAACGAAGAAGACGAGCGGCCTTTTCAAGACGAAGCCGATTCGTGAAATTATTCAGGGTTTCGCCAGAAACCGCTCCAAAAATCCGATGGAAGTGAAATTCCGAGAAGCAAGCAACATGAGCAAGCTCACCTAGCTTCACCGGGCGATGCAGATTCTCGCGAAGATAGTCAATGACCCGATCAATTCTTTGGGCATATTCGCTGTTGGCCTGTGGCTTTGCGCTTGGCACGGACTCTACTGGCATTGTGTCGTAGAAATACCACAATTGGCCC
>DATMPA010000018.1:0-191996 GCA_035567915.1 Candidatus Sulfotelmatobacter sp.
GTTCGGATTGCAGTCTGCAACTCGACTGCATGAAGCCGGAATCGCTAGTAATGGCGTATCAGATCGACGCCGTGAATACGTTCCCGGGCCTTGTACACACCGCCCGTCACATCACGAAAGTGAGTTGTACTAGAAGTCGCCGCGCGAACCGCAAGGACGCAAGCGCCCAAGGTATGACTCATGATTGGGGTGAAGTCGTAACAAGGTAGCCGTAGGAGAACCTGCGGCTGGATCACCTCCTTTCTAAAGAAAGCGTCAGCTAACCCGCTATGGTGTGCGGTCTAGGCTGACCATCGCATCGATCGCTCTCACGGGCTTTCGATGCAACGTTCGATTTACAACTTCGGGCAGATTCTGTCAGATCGTATCGAGTCAAAGAGAAAACAACTTATTTTGTGCGTTTAGGGCCGCTGAGAGATCAGCGGCCCTTTTGTTGTACGCCGTGCATGTTCGACAGCTGGCGGGTGCAAGTCCCGTCCCAACCTGATGGAGGTGAAGGGTAGCGAAGCGCAAGGGCGTCACTGCGAATATAGACATCGTCCCCGAATTATTTCTTCCCGTCGAGTGTCGTCTCGACCATCTCGATCGTCTTAATACAATTTGGTGGATCGTAGCTTTGCTCCGCCTACGCGCTGCCACTTTGCTCTATGTGCCCGTTGTTTCGTCGGAACGTTTCAGTTCCATTCCGGCAATCGCGGAGGAGCCTGAAATTTGGCCCGTTGAGATTCACACACACCGGATACTACCTGAGGGAGAATTGCAGCCCGTATTACCGCAGTGGAATTAGAGTGGCTCAGAAATAATTGGGGAGAGGCTAGCCGATTGCTAGCAAATGAGGATTTTGCGAATGCCATTCAAGCGGTCGATTCGAGCATATGGGGGAGGAATCCTATCAGGCAGGCAGCAGGGAAAGCGAGCGCCAAGCTACGATGCAGCAGCGCCGCTGGCCGCGGCTTTCTCTTTCCATTGCAGGCTGACACTCGGTGCC
Source organism: Candidatus Sulfotelmatobacter sp. (assembly GCA_035567915.1). Classification (GTDB taxonomy): domain Bacteria; phylum Acidobacteriota; class Terriglobia; order Acidiferrales; family UBA7541; genus Acidiferrum. Next base: position 989 of record DATMPA010000018.1, read on the forward strand.
GCCTCCAACACAATTTTTGCGCCTTTCAATTCGATCGTGTTCAGGCTCACTTTCCCGCGGAGCTTGTTCGCCTGTGCCAGTGCTCCGAGCACCAGCACAATCATGTCATTCTCCATGTTAGCCTGAATAATCGCGTCCAGCTTGCTGTCGCTTACGATTTCATCGGTCTTCAAGCTGATCGTAATCTTTGGTAATGCTTTCACCTCGACTTCAAAGTCGCTGATTTTGTACCCGGCCTCCTGCAAGAGCGTCATCAGTCGGTTCGCATCGTTCATCGTCTCCGAAGCTTTCTGCGCCACCTGATCGGCGACCTTCCCTCCGACGTCTTTCATCATCGATCCGATATTCATGGCCCTCCTTTTTGTTCGCTTTCCGAGTTGCCTTTCTCGAGTTCATTGTAAATAGTGCTCTTCAGTGAAGTTTCGTTTCGTCGGCCGAGATTTTAATGGCCATGCCAGTGCGCTCCAACGCGGTTTCTTCGCGCGATGGAGCGACCCAGTTTGCTAAAATCGCTCGGCTTGAGGGGGACAGAATCGTGACTCAAATTTCTCCCATGCTGGCAGTCAACGACGGCACAGCTGCCATTAAGTTTTACAAGGCCGCATTTGGCGCGACCGTTCTCTGGTATCTGGGTAACGATCATGTCGTCGCCGGACTCTCCATCAACGGCGCAGAGTTCTTCCTCGCAACCGAATCTCCTGAGTACGGCACGCGCGGCCCATCTTCAGCAGGTTTCACAACGGTAAGAATCGAGCTCTTCGTGGACGATCCCGTAGCCACGCACCAGCAAGCCCTCGCCGCCGGCGCGGTCGAGCATAGCCCCGTTCGGGAACACACTCACGAAACAATCGGCCCCCGCCCAATCAAGCGAATGCTCCAAGGCGCCGTCGCAGACCCCTTCGGCCACCTGTGGCTCATCGGCAAAATCCTCGCCTAGCGAGCTCCAACGGCCACTCTAAGTACCGCCTATTTTATTCGATGCCAGATCAACTCTTGCGAGCGGACCATCATTCCGCCGCGCAGATAAGGTTTGGCAACGCGCTTCCGCCGCGCATCAAATGGAAAAAGGCGGCCAACGGGCCGCCTTCGTCCGGTTTACCGAGTCTTCTTTGACTTTTGTCGCTTTTTACTAAAGCACGCCTTGTTGATGCAGTTTTTTCACTTCCTGTCGCACACCGTCGGTACCTTTCTCGGAATACAGAATCGTCAGCCGCTCCGCCGAGAAAAAGCTCATCACCGGATTGCGAAAGCTGGTGAAGTAATTTGCATCGGTTGAGTTGTAACCAAATTCGGGCGCAATTTCCGCCAGAATCACATTGTCGATATCCACAGCCGGCCCCGAATACGTGAAATCCGCATCCGAAAGATTGTGCAGCGTGTATTCCGCAAGCACGTTCGTCTGCCCGTTCGCGACGAGATTTACGTCGTTCCCTAATTGACGCAGTGCCGGCAAACGGAAATTGCCGCTCGTATCAGTCGAAAGGTAGCCTTTCGCCACTGGATCGATCTGCGCAATGATTGCGCCCGCGCGCAGCCAGTTCACCACCTTATACTCATTGCCGCTCGTCGGCGCCGAGTGCGCGCAAGCCTGCGTAATCACGAACTCCGGACTCAGCCCCCGCGTCATCTCTTCTGCAATCGTGATGATGTGATGTCCGCCGGTCCGCGAATCGCCCGCCGCGCCGCCGAAATTGTCCGTCGTGCCAAAGCCACCGAAATTCAATTCCACAAACTCCGTGCCGTTAGCATTCCACTGAAACACCATCGGCTTGGCCCAGTCGTGCCACAGCGGAGCGCCAATAATCAGATCCTCGTTAATAAAAATCCCGGAAGCGTCAGAGTCATCATCATGCCCGCCCTTGCCCTGCACATCGTCAGGATCAACTGTCGGCAATCCGTTGCGCCCGCCATTCCCGTAAATTTCGCGATACTCGGTAGCCAGATGCACATCTGCTGTCTCATTGTTCGATTCATGAACCACCAATCCGCCCGGATAAGAGTGATGGCCGAATACGGACGTGCTTCCGGGAGCGGAGAAAAACTTCTGCGGAAGCTTCGGGCAGGCCGAGCCGTCATTCACCAGCGCAGGAAAAATTCCGGCTTTCACGCCCCCGTTCAGGCTCGCGGCATCCACCGGATTCACAAGCTTTTGCGCGATTAGCGTCTGAATGATCGAGTCCTTCTGCGCGTCCGTCAAATTCGCGCGGTGACGCACGCACGGAGCATCCCCAAGCGCATCCAGAGTTTCCTTGCGCAGCTTGTCGTCCTTCACCTTTGCGGCTTGGGTCAGTAGAAATTTGTACGCGGATTGTACCAGTGGTGACTTTTTCGCCAGTGCAATCGCCGCGGGGTTGCCGGCGCCCGTCTTCGTCTGGTCATCTGCCTTGGCCGTCGGCGTCACACAAATCGTTGCGCCTGCCAGCAAGAGTGCAGACAAAATTCTTTTTGAAGCGTTCATACACTTCTCCCCTCAGTTTTTTTCTCCGTCGTATCGAACGCTAACCCCGCCAGTGTTAGAGGACCGTAAACCGCGCGTGAATTGCTGAGTCGAGGGCTGGAAGAAGACGCGTGGCAGACGAAAAATCCGCATGTGCCGATAAATGCCTCGCGGCTGGTATCCTAGAAGTGAAATTATCAGGAGAAAAAGTCCGGTTTGCCTCCGATTATCAATGCTCATGCGTTGTCGAAGAGATTCGGCGTCGCCCCGCTATTCCAGAACATTTCCTTCAGCGTTTCCGACGGCGATCGCATCGGCCTGATTGGCCCAAACGGCTCGGGAAAATCCACGCTGCTCGAAATCTTGGCAGGCAATGTTCGGCCGGACAGCGGGGAAGTTGCGCTTCGTAAACGCGCACGAATGGCAAAGGTCGCGCAGGTATCCGAATTTGCTCCGGGCGAAACCGTTCGCTCCGTCATCGATAACGCCATGCACGAAGCGAATGTGCCGGAGGTCGAACACGCATCGCGCTTCGCGGAAACGCTCGGCCGCACCGGCTTTACCGATCTCGACGCGTCCGCAGCTACCCTCTCCGGCGGATGGAAAAAGCGCCTCGCCGTCGCCGCCGCGCTCGTTCAGGCTCCCGATGTTCTACTACTCGACGAACCCACGAACCACCTCGATCTCGCCGGCATCGAATGGCTTGAGTCGGTCCTGCAAGACGCGCCGTTCGCCTGCGTAGTGGTCAGCCACGATCGCTATTTTCTTGAAAATATCGCCACCGTTATGGTCGAGCTGAGCCGTTCCTATGAAGACGGCTTTCTCCGCGTAGAAGGGAACTACAGCAAATTCCTAGAAGCGGAGGAAAATTATCTGCACGCGCAGCAGAAGCATCAGGAGGCGCTCGAAAACCGCGTGCACAACGAGCTCGAGTGGCTCCGTCGCGGCCCCAAAGCCCGCACCACCAAATCCAAAGCGCGCATAGACAAGGCACACGAATTGATCGGCAATCTTGCTGACCTGAACGCTCGGACGCGCAGCGTGGCCACAAAAATAGACTTCACCGCCACGAATCGGCAAACGCGAAAATTAATCTCACTCGACGGTGTAAGCTACGGCATCCCCGGCCGAAAACTTTTCTCTAATGTGGACTTCGACGTCACTTCCGGCATGCGCGTTGGCCTCGTCGGGCCAAACGGTAGCGGTAAGACGACGCTCCTTCGCCTCTTGCTCGGCGATCTGCAGCCAGCCGCGGGAAAAATAAAAAGGGCGGATGCGTTGCGAGTTGTTTACTTCGATCAGAATCGTCAGCTCGATCCGGACATTCTACTGAAGCGTGCACTCGCTCCAGATAGCGATTCCGTTATCTACCAGGATCGCGTCATTCACGTCGCAGGCTGGGCCGCGCGCTTCCTTTTCACCGGCGAAGATCTGAATCGTCCCGTCGGCCGCCTCTCTGGCGGCGAACGCGCTCGCGTCTTGATCGCTCAACTTATGCTGCAGCCCGCAGATGTGCTGCTGCTCGACGAGCCCACCAACGATCTCGATATTCCCACGCTCGAAATTCTGGAAGAGAGCCTGCTCGAATTTCGCGGCGCGCTGGTGCTCGTCACACACGATCGCTTCCTGCTCGATCGCGTATCTACTCTAGTCCTCGGCCTTGACGGTCTTGGTGGAGCGGAACGCTTCGCCGATTATTTGCAATGGGAATCATGGCAGCAGGAACAGCAAAGCGCCCAGATGTCGCGGAGTTCGGCAAAAGCGAAATCTATACCCGGCGGACCAGCCACGGCATCGGCCACCGGAAAAAAGCGCCTCACTTACAAAGAGGACCGCGAGTTTGCTTCGATGGAAGAAACCATCGCCACAGCCGAAAACAACCTGCGGGAAAAAGTAGCCGCACTGCACGACCCAGCGATCGCCAGCGACGGCGCGCGTTTGCACGCCGCAAGCGTCGAACTTCAAGAAGCACAAAAGGCGGTTGACGCGCTCTACGCCCGATGGGCGGAACTCGAACAAAAACTGAAATAACTGAACTCTGGAATTCTCAATCTACTTCGTGAGCTTGAGAGCTGTTTCAACCTGTTCGAGGTGATTGATATCGTGCCCCGCAACCATTTGCACGATGCGCTCAATCGATTCTTCTCCGCGTTCCGCGTGCATCCCGAATTGCTTCCACTGTTCGGGAGTCAGCATCTTTAGCAGAGCCAAATTTGTATCCCGCAGTACGCGAAACTGCTCTAGCGCTTTCCGCGGGTCGCGTCTGGAATAGTGCCCCGCCATTGCCCAGGCGTCCTGGTCGTACGCTTGGAGGGCCGTACCCGGCGCTCCGAGAATCGAACGAATGCGCCACCCGACTGCAATTTCCACGTCCGCGAGGTGCGCGATAATTTCCGCAGCCGACCATTTCTCTGGCGCCGGCCGTTTTTTCAACTTCGCCGGTGTCGCGCCCTTGACCAGTCGCACCAGTTTCTGCGCCGTCGCAGCTTGTACTTTGATCGGATTTTGTCCTGCGACTTTGCCTTCAATCCGTTTCACGTATTCAGAAATCGTTTCCTTCATCGTGAGCATCCTTCGGCACAGTTTTCGTCCTTCAGATTGTAATCAAAATGCCGATTGTCGTCAGTGCTGGCTAATTGCTCTTCCGGCCGCCGCGCCGGACGCCCATGCCCACTGAAAATTGAATCCGCCCAAATGCCCCGTCACATCCACCACTTCGCCGATAAAAAATAATCCGGGAACGTTTCGGCATTCCATCGTCTTGCTGGAGAGCTCGTCTGTATCCATGCCGCCCGCAGTCACTTCAGCCTTTTCGTAGCCCTCCGTGCCTGCCGGCAAAACGTTCCATTCGTGAACCTGTTCCTCGAATTTTTCAAGCGCAGTGTTCGTCCATTCTTTTGGTTCGTGAAGTTCCACCCATCGTTCCGCAAATCGTTTCGGCAGAATTCCCAGACACGCGCTGCGAAGCGCTGCGGCATTTCTGGTTTTCCCTTGAAAAATAGCGCCAGTCACGTTGCGCTCCGGAGCAAGATCAATGCGCAAAGCCTTGCCTTGCTCCCAATAGGAAGATATTTGCAAAATGGCCGGCCCACTCAACCCCCAATGCGTAACCAGCATTTTTTCGCGAAATCTTTGGCCATCCGCTTCTGCAATCACGTCCATGGACACACCCGCAAGATCGCAATACCTCTTCCTTTCCTTCGCAGACAATGTCAGCGGCACCAGAGCCGGCCGCGTCTTTTGAATCTCCAATCCAAATTGCCGCGCAACCTCATATCCAAATGACGTCGCTCCCATCTTCGGAATCGAGAGTCCCCCGGTCGCCACTACCAGCGCTGGCGTCCTAAATTCTTCCTTTTCCGTCCGCACAACAAACTCCGTGCCCCGGCTGATTTCGTGCACCTTCTGATTCAGGAAGATCTGGGCGCCGGCGGATCGGCACTCTGCCTCCAACATCTGCGTGATGTCAGTTGCTGAGCGATCGCAAAAGAGCTGCCCGAGCGTTTTCTCGTGATACGGAATTCGATGCTTTTCCACCAACGCAATAAAATCCGCCGGCGTATATCGTGCCAGCGCCGATTTCGCAAAATGCGGATTCGCCGATAGAAAATTCTCCGGCGTGCAATAAAGATTCGTAAAATTGCAGCGTCCTCCACCGGAAATCAAAATCTTTTTTCCGATCTTCTCCGCTCGCTCGATCACGGCCACACGCCGCCCGCGCTTCCCGGCCTCCACGGCGCACATCAACCCCGCCGCCCCGGCCCCCAACACCACTGCATCAAATTTCCTGCCCATTGGCGTTATATCCCATCAACTAAGCACGGTGATGCTGTGCTGAAATGTTGACATCTAAGTCTTGGAAGAGCGTCATATTGTCATGCGGACTGCATTGTCTATAGATGATGATACATTTCGCCTGGTAAAGAGGTATGCGGCCAGCCGCTCTTTGGCTTTGGGGAAAGCTGTGTCGGAGCTTGTTCGTCGAGCCCTAACTACTCCCCGACCGACCCGATCTGTCAACGGAATGCAGGTCTTTGATCTTCCCGCGGGATCACCCAAAGTAAGCACCAAAAGAGTACGCGAACTCGAAGCAGACGAATAATGAGCGTCGCGCTGCCGGATGCAAACGTTCTAATTGCCCTAATGTGGCCTGTCCATGAAGACCACGATCCCGCTCAGGAATGGTTCAGCCGGAACGCGCATCCACAAGAAGGGTCAACTCGTGGCCATGGATCGGGGGATGATTCCTTTGTTGGGATCTAGAGCAACCGAGACCAACTCCATTTCCGTTATTTGAATTCCCTAGATTCTCCTGGCCTGGAGTCTCTCCACGGAGCTAAGTAATCGGTTTCAAAAGACGCTTTGAAGTGCCCGAAAGCTGCGTCTCTTGTGTCTTGGTGCTAATCTATTTCATTCCCTTATGCTCGCTGCATCTGCCATTACGACCCGTATCTCCCGCCGTTTTGCCGACCTGCAAACACGCGGCGAAATGGGCATCGTCGCGTACATTACCGCGGGCGATCCTTCGCTCGGCGCTTCGCTCGAGTTTGTTCTGGCGCTCGCCGAGGCAGGCGCTGACGTTATCGAACTCGGTGTCCCGTTTAGCGATCCGCTCGCCGACGGCCCGACCATTCAACGCGCCTCCGAACGCGCCCTGAAATCCGGGGCCACGCTTGCTGGTGTTCTCAATCTCGTCCGCGAGATCCGAAAGGCCAGTGACGTCCCGCTCGTCCTCTTCAGCTACTACAATCCCATTCTCCAAATGGGCCTCGAAAAATTCGCCGCCGCTGCTTCCGAAGCCGGAGCTGACGGCGTCCTCGCCACCGATCTGACGCCAGAAGAATCCGCCGACTACCGTCGCATCCTCGCTGCGCACCAACTCGACACGATTTTTCTCGGCGCGCCAACATCCACCGATGAGCGCCTCGCTCAAATCGCCGCCGTCTCTTCCGGTTTTCTCTATCTCATCTCCCGCACTGGTGTCACGGGGGCCAAGGATTCTCTCCCGGATGATCTCCCAACGCTTCTGCGCCGCGCGCGCGCCGCTACCAAACTTCCGCTCGCGGTTGGATTCGGAATTTCGCAGCCCGGTCACGTTTCCGTTCTCGGAGGTCTTGTGGACGCTGCCGTTATCGGCTCCGCGCTCGTCGCTGAAATCGAAAACGCCACCGCAACTGACTGCTCTTCCGCCGCAATCGATCGCGCCGCTACGGCCCTCGCCGTCCGCATTCATTCACTCAAGCGCGCGGCACAAAGTGGCCTCTCGAAAAGGGAAGTCGCGCCATGAGCCTCAGTGATTGGCGCCAACGCATTGATGAACTTGACCGCAAACTCGTCGAATTGCTCAACGAACGCTCACGCTGCGCTCTCGAAATCGGCAAGCTCAAACAGCAGCAAAATCTGCCGCTCTATCAGCCCGATCGCGAAAAGGAAGTTCTCGAAAACGCAGAGCGCAACAATCAGGGCCCGCTCACGGACGCCGCCATTCGCCGCCTTTTCGAACGCATCATTGACGAAGCGCGCGCCGCCGAACGCATCGCCATGCATCGTGACGGCGAAGCTGAGAAAGATTCGTAGTGGCCTCCTTCCGAGGGGGACGCTTTTGTTTTTGCCTTGCCCTGGATACTGAGAACCAAAAAACTGGTTACTGATTTTTTTTCGTTCATCGAGGAGAACCGAGTCACACCATGGTCATCGTCATGCAAGAGGGCGCCACTGACGCCCAAATCCAAAACGTAATTGACCGCCTCATCGCGGGCGGTTTTGACGTGCATCGCTCCACGGGAGCATCGCACACGGTTCTCGGCGCCGTCGGCGTCCATCGCGATTTCGATCACCGCGATTTCGAATTACTCGAAGGCGTGCGCGAAGTCATGCGCATCACGCAGCCATTCAAACTGGCCAGTCGCCAGTTCAAACCAGAAGGCACCATCATTGATCTCGGCCGCGGGGTAAAAATCGGAGGTCCCGACGTTGTGGTAGCCGCCGGCCCATGCTCGGTCGAATCACGCGAACAAATGTTCGCGATCGCAGAATCTGTTGCCAAAGCTGGAGCAAAAATTCTTCGTGCAGGCGCCTTCAAACCGCGTACTTCCCCTTACGCCTTTCAGGGACTCGGTGAAAAAGGTCTCAAACTGATGCGCGAAGCTGCCGACAAATTCGGTCTCTTCACCGTTAGCGAAGTCATGGACCCGTCACAAGTCGAAATGATGGGCAATTACGTGGACATTTATCAGGTCGGCGCGCGCAACATGCAGAATTACTATCTCCTACGCGCACTCGGCGAAGTCCGAAAGCCCGTCCTCCTCAAGCGTGGCCTTTCCGCCACCATGGAAGAGCTTCTCCTCAGCGCCGAATACATTCTCAGCGGCGGCAATTACAACGTAATTCTTTGCGAGCGCGGCATTCGCACATTCGAAACCTACACGCGCAACACGTTCGACATCGCCGCGATTCCTGTCATCAAGAAGCTTTCACATCTGCCTATGTGGGGCGATCCATCTCACGGCACCGGCCGCCGCGACAAGGTTCCTCCTATGGCGCGCGCCGCCGTCGCCGCAGGAGCTGACGGCCTCCTCATCGAAGTGCATAACGATCCCGAGCACGCGCTCTCCGACGGTGCGCAATCGCTCGAACCAGAAACCTTCACACAACTCATGGCCGAGCTGCGCATCATCGCTCCCGCTATCGGCCGCCGCATGGCTTGAGTTGTGGTGTTCTTGCTGTCATCCCGACCGGAGTAGCCTGGTTTTCTCTTGCAGGCCGTTTTTTGGCGTGCCGGGCCACGCAGCGTAGGGATCTCTCTTCTGCTTTCCACCATGCACTGTTGCCTGTAAACTTTCTCAACCCATGTCGCCGCATCTCATCCAGCGCGTCACGATTCTCGGAACCGGTCTAATCGGCGGCTCGTTTGCACTCGCGCTTCGCAAATACACCACGGACATTCGCATCTCCGGCTGGGACCGCGCCGACGCCCTTCGCGAAGCCCGCTCCCGCCAGATCATTGACGACGTGCATCACGGCGATCTCGCTCCCGCCCTCCGCGGCGCGGACCTCGTTTACATTGCCCTTCCCATTGGCGCCACGCTCGATCTCCTTCCGGACATCGCACGCCTGGCTCCCGGCCACGCGCTGATCACGGACGCCTGCAGCACCAAGGTTCGCATTACCGAATCCGCTGCCGAACATTTCTCCAACGGCCCGCTTTTTCTCGGCGGGCATCCTATGGCTGGCAAGGAAGTTTCCGGCATTGCGAATGCCGACGCGGATCTCTTCCACGGCAGCACCTATGCGCTCATCTCCGATCCTTCTGTGGTGGCGGGTCTTGAGACCGGTCCTTCTGAATCTGCGTCCGAATCTACGCAATCGGAGCACGCAGCTTCAGCCACGCCGCAAGATCCGCGCATCACCGCCTTCGTAAGAATTCTGGAAAAAATCGGCGCGCGTCCATTCTGGCTCGGCGCAGAGCAGCACGATTACGCCGTTGGCCTCGCGTCGCACCTTCCGCAACTCGCCGCCGTCGCGCTCGGCTCTTTTCTCTACGATCGTCTCGATGAAAACGGCCTTCCCATCACACTAGCTGGCCCAGGTCTGCGCGATTCGCTCCGCCTCGCCGGCAGCCCATACTCAACATGGCGCGACATCGTCCTCACCAACAAGGAAATGCTTTCCGCCGCGCTCGATCTTTTCTCCCGTCGCCTCGATGATCTCCGCGACAAGCTCGGCTCCCGCGAACTCGAAGCCGATTTCGACTCCGCCAACGAACTCTACAAACTCCTCCGCGGTCTCTAAATCTCGGCCCAGTTGGCCATTCCTCGCTCCCAGAGTCTGTATATTCCGACTGGGCCACACGAAATCGTTGTCTGAGCGGCTTCTCTGGCATAGACTTCCCGCAATTCTGGGGAGGCAACCATGCAAACCACGAGAAGGACTTTTCTGGGTTCTGTTGGAGCCGTCACGGCGCTGGGGGTTGCCGCGAGCGTCAGAATTCCGGAGATTACGGCCGCGCCGCTCGCTGAGACGGACGTTCCCGCCACGTCGAGTGAGAAAGTTTTATTTTGGGTCGCGGCTTCCACGCCCTGCGATAAAAGCCTCAAATTTGACGAAGAGCTTTACAAGGATCTGCTTGCCTTCTTGAAATCGAACGGCGCTGACGGCGTCGTGGTGCTCGGTACGACTGGCGAATTTCCCTCGTTCTCTGTTGCAGAGCGCAGGAAAATTGCGGAAGGGGCCTTCAAGCACCGCAATGGATTAAACATTATCGTCAGTCCAGGCACAGCAAACTTTCCGGAGACACTGGAGCTATGCAAACACGCGGAAGACAACGGTGCGGACGGCTTGCTGATCGTTCCGCCGTTTTATTACAAGCATCCCCGGCTGGATGGTTTGACGAGATATTTTTCGATGATTTTCGAGCAGATCAAAATTCCCATTAACCTGTACCACATTCCATTTGCCACCGGTGTTCCCATCAGCCACGAATTACTGCGTGCAATGGAAAAATATCCCAATTTGGCGGGCATCAAAGATTCCGTCAGCGATCCGGAGGTCTATCAAAAATTCGTCGCTGAATTCCCGAAGCTGAACATGCGCACGGGAACTTCGGAAAATCTGAAATACGCGCTCGACCACGGCATGGGCGCCATCCTCGCCGAAGGCAACAACTTCACGAAGATGATTGCCAACGTTTTTGCCGCGAAGCGGACAGGCAAAGACATCAGCGAGCCCATAGCAAAATTCGAAGCCGCGATGAAGCTCTTGCGGGAGGGCGGCGTGGACGAATACGGCCCGATGAAGTACGCCCTCAGCCTGCAAATGGGCACGCGGCAGTTCTACCAGCGCCCGCCGAACTCCGACGTTACCGAAGAGCAAAAAACAAAAATCAAGCAGGCACTCGACCAAATCAAACAGATGGCCTGACGAAAAATTCTCGGCGGAGGAATGATCATGCATGATCGGAAATCGTTCCGGTTGCACCTCGGGCTCCTATGCACGGCTGCGCTCGGCATTCTTTCTCCGCCGTCGGCGCAGTCGCAATCCAAGAACACAGAATGGCCATCCTACGCTGCCGATCTTGCCGGAACGCGCTATCGCCCGCTTGATCAAATCAACGCTACAAATTTCAGCGAACTCGAAATTGCATGGCGCATCAAAACGGACAATTTCGGTGACCGCCCGGAGTATAAACTCGAAGGCACACCACTCGTGGTCAACGGTGTTCTCTACGCTACGGCAGGTTCTCGCCGCGCGATCATTGCGCTCGATCCCGGCACGGGTGAATTGCTCTGGATTCACGGCGAGCATGAAGGAAAGCGCGGCGGCGCCGCTCCTCGCCAGCTTTCCGGCCGAGGGCTTGCCTACTGGTCGGATGGCAAAGAAGAACGGATTCTCTACGTCACTCCCGGCTATCGCCTTATCTGCCTCAACGCCAAAAACGGTGTTCCGGTAACTTCTTTCGGCACAGGCGGTGTTGTGGATCTAAAGCTCGACGACGACCAGGACATTTTTCCCGATCTGACCACTGGCGAAATCGGCATCCAGTCTGCTCCAGTCGTAGCTGGGGACACCGTCATTATTGGCGCCGCATTTCGCGAAGGCATGACCCCTCGCAGCATGCGCAACAACAAAGGTTACGTCCGCGGTTTCGATGTTCGTTCCGGCAAGCGCCTCTGGATTTTTCACACAATTCCAAAAAAAGGCGAACTCGGTTATGACACTTGGGACAAAGGCTCCGCCGAATACACCGGCAACACGGGCGTGTGGACCCAAATCACAGTGGACAAAGAACTAGGCCTAGTCTATTTACCCGTAGAATCACCCACCAGCGATTTCTACGGCGGCCATCGTCCTGGAAATAATCTTTTTGGTGAATCTCTTGTTTGCGTGGACCTAAAAACCGGCCAGCGTAAATGGCATTTCCAACTAGTCCATCATCCCCTTTGGGACATGGACATTTCCTCTGCGCCCATCCTTGCGGACATCACTGTTGACGGAAAGCAAATCAAAGCGGTCGCGCAACCCAGCAAGCAAGGATTTCTTTATGTTTTCGACCGCGTCACAGGAAACCCTGTTTGGCCTATTCCAGAAAAACTTGTCGAAGTCGGAAACGTCCCCGGCGAGACGTATTCTGCAACGCAACCGATTCCGTCGAAACCGCCAGCCTACAGCCGCAACGGCGTTTCACTCGACGACTTGATTGATTTCACTCCTGCGCTTCACGATCGCGCCAAAGAGATCGCTTCGAAATATCATCTTGGTCCGGTCTTCACGCCGCCCACGGTCAGCAAACTCGAAGGTCCGCTCGGTACGTTGACTATCGGCACCGCTTCTGGGGGCACGAACTGGCCCGGCGGCTCTTACGATCCCGAAACTCATATCGCCTACATTTACGCATGCAATGCGTGTGTCGAACCCATTGGCCTGGTCATAGCGCCTAAGGAAGTTTCAGACATCAACTACATTGCAGGAACCGCTGGACAAGAAGTGTCCATCCTGCGCGGCCCCGGCGAAAATGCTGGCGCCGATTCCCCCATGCCTCCGAAAAAACGCTCAAGCAGTCAATACGTTCCCATGAATGTAGACGGCCTGCCGCTAATGAAGCCGCCATACGGCACCATCTCCGCTATTAGTCTCGATACCGGTGAAATCCTTTGGCAGATTGCACACGGCGAAACGCCAGACGTTGTCCGCAATTATCCAGCTCTAAAGGGCCTCAACATCCCACGCACGGGCCAGGAAACCTACAACGTCGGTACGCTCGTGACGAAAACACTCATCATCGCAGGAGAAGGCCAAATCACCACGACCTCCGATCATCCGCGCGGCGCAATGCTCCGTGCCTATGACAAAAAAACCGGCAAAGAAGTTGGCGCGGTCTATATGCCTGCCCCACAAACTGGCTCGCCGATGACTTTCATGCACAACGGCAAGCAGTACATCGTCGTTGCCGTCAGCGGGGGCCCGTACTCCGGCGAATACATCGCATACGCTCTTCCCTCGGAGTCCGAATGATTTCCTTGCGCGCAGCGAGCGCAGCCACTCTTGGCTGTGTGCTTTTTGCTGTCTGTGCCTTCAGCGCCCAGGAACCTTCTTCTTCGCCTCCGCGCTCCGTTTGGGACGGCGTTTACACGGAAGACCAATCCAAACGCGGGGAACCTCTTTACAAGAAAGAATGCGCCGCCTGCCACGGCGACATGCTCACCGGAGGCGAATCCGCGCCGCCGCTTACGGGAGGCGCTTTCCTTGCAAACTGGAATGGCCTGACCGTTGGCGATCTCTTTGACCGCATCCGCAAAACCATGCCGCAAACTGCTCCTGGTCGCCTGACACGTCAGCAGGATGCGGACATTCTTGCCTTCCTGCTAAGCGTGAACAAGTTTCCCTCGGGAAAAACCGAGCTCTATCGCCAGTCGGAAATGCTCAAGGAGATTCGCTTCGAATCGAAAAGACCAGTGGAAAAGAAGTAAGCGAGGAGTTGCGAAAGATTTCGAAGCACGCTGGATTCTTTTGAATCTTGAATTGCGGAGGAGTGCTTTATGAAAAGAATGTTTCCAGTAGTCATTATCGGCGCCGCGTTACTCGGATTCGTTGCCGGTTACGCATCAAAGCCCGCCGCCACTTCATCGGTTCTCGGCGCACATTCGGGCGATTTTTCTGTAGTGCCTTCCGCCGTGGCTCAGGAGAAAAAACCGGAAGTGATGCCATTCAACTACAATTCTCCGCGGGAGCCTGCACTAGCGCCCGACGCGCCCCCCACCACGTATTGGAGCGCTGACGACCTCCACAAGGCGCATTTGGATCTCGCCGAAGTTGCTTCGAAGGCATTGAAAGAAGCCGGCACGGGCAGTTCTCAATCCTTTGGCGGGGGGCCTGTCCACATTTCTACACGCAATTTCAGCATTTTTCAGCTCTATCGCGCGCACCGCGAACAACCTGTCCTCAGCCTAACCAAAGTCAACAGCATTTGGGATGATGCGGAAATGCACGCCGGCGCCTACGATTTTTATGTAATCACCGGTGGAACAGGCGAGATGATCGTCGGTGGAAAAATCGCCAATCGTCAGAACTTGATGGACAAGGACGGCCCCGTTCCCGGCGAATATCGCGGCCAGCCCGTCATCGGCGGTCAAACCTTCAAAGTGAAAGCAGGTGACTGCCTCCTCATTCCGCCAGATACGCCGCACCAGCCCAAGCCGGACACGGGCGGATTCAGCTACGTCATCATGAAAATTAACGTCGGCATTTATCCATGGAGCCTCGTTCGATGACGGACTGACCTCTCTAAAATTAAGACCATGCTGCCCGACCGCGAAAAACTTGCCGCCGCTCTTCGCGGCATCGTCGCAAACAGCAAAGACGGCATCGCCTCGCTTCAGGAAGTCGCGAATTTGCTCCAATCCGCGGGCGGCTATCGCTGGGTTGGCCTCTATGACGTGGACCACGACGCTGGACTAGTCAAAAATATAGTGTGGAGTGGCCCTGGCGCGCCCGAATACCCCGTGTTCTCTGTCACAAAAGGTTTGACCAGCGCGGCAATCTCGGGCCACAAATCAATTAATGTTGGAGACGTAGCCGCCGATCCTCGCTACCTCACTGCCTTCGGTTCCACTCGTTCAGAAATAATCGTTCCCATTTTCGATTCATCCGGTCAAAAGGTCGTAGGCACCCTCGACGTCGAAAGCGAATACCCAAACGCTTTCGACCCAGCCACACAATCCTTCCTCGAAGCTTGCTCCGCCATCCTTCAGCCCCTTTGGCACCGTTGAATAGACCGGACTCAAAATGCATTACACTCAATCTGTCGCTAGAGCCTTTCATGGATAAACGCATCTCGTCGCCGGACGCCGCCATCGCCAATCTCAAGGACGGCATGACCATCCTCATGGGCGGTTTCGGCCTGTGCGGCATTCCGGAAAATCTCATCGCCGCTGTCCAGCGTGCAGGCACCAAGGACCTGACCATCGTTTCCAACAACGCCGGCGTGGACGGATTCGGTATTGGCGTTCTCCTCGAAAAGCGTCAGGTCAGAAAAATGGTCTCCACCTACGTTGGAGAGAACAAACTCTTCGAGCAGCTCGTCACCAGCGGTGAATTGCAACTCGAACTAAATCCGCAAGGTACCTTCGCCGAACGCATCCGAGCCGGCGGCGCGGGCATCCCTGGTTTCTACACGCCGACGGGCTACGGCACGATGGTTGCCGAGGGAAAAGAAACGCGAGAATTTGACGGCCGCCAATACGTCCTCGAGCGCGGCATTCGCGGCGATTTTGCGTTCATCAAAGCGTGGAAGGGCGATCGCTGGGGCAATCTTATTTACAGAAAAACCGCGCGCAACTTTAACCCCATGATGGCCACCGCCGCCGACTACGTCATCGCCGAAGTCGAAGAGCTCGTCGAACTCGGCCAGCTCGCTCCCGACAACGTCCACACCCCCGGCATCTACATCAACGCCATCTTCCAGGGAGAGAATTACAGCAAGAGAATTGAGCGAAGGACGACCAGGAAAGCCTGAAATGATGTCAGTTACCGACGACCAAATACGCGAACACATCGTCCGTCGGACTTGAGACGAAATCATTGTGGACAGTTGCGACACGGAGCGTCAGATGAGTATTTCTTACGACCTCAGCGGCAAGACCGCTATTGTAACGGGTGGGGCCAATGGAATCGGCCGCGCCATCGCTACTCGTCTTGCAGCCTCCTCCGTACGCGTTTGCATCTGGGACATTGAGCACGTCGATATTCAAGGAATCAGCTCCATTGAAGTCGACTTGACTCAACCTGAGCAGATCGTCAGTGCTGTCAAGCGAAGCCTCACGCCTGACTCTTCGATAGATATTCTCGTCAACGATGCTGGCTGCCTGGGTAGTTATCTTCCATTCGAGGAACTGCCCGCCAGCGAATGGAATCGAATCCTGAGCGTGAACCTACTAAGCGTTCTCCAGGTCTCCCGGCAATTGCTCCCATACTTGAGACGCTCCTCCGGAGGACGCATCGTCAATATGGGTTCCCTTGCTGGAAAGGAAGGCTTGCCTTGTCTTTCCGTCTATTCGGCTGCGAGCGCGGGAGTAATTGCGTTCACGAAAGCACTGGCAAAGGAGCTTGCGGGAACTGGAATTCGTGCGAACTGTGTTGCACCAGGGCCCATTGCCACCGATCTCATCTTGCGGCTTGGCCCGGCGGTGGTGGACGAAATGATCTCGCGGAGTCCGCTGAGGCGCCTCGGGACTGTAGAAGAAGTAGCTGAGTTAGTCTTATGGTTGTGCTCAGATGCGAGTTCATTTAATTCTGGCGCCGTTTTTGATATGTCTGGAGGACGAGCAGCATACTGAAATCCAGTGGCGCTCCTTTATCGAGAATCCTGTGGTTCAAACGACGAGTCTCCGATGCCAATGACCGAAGAACAAAAACGGGAACGGATTGTGCGCCGCATCGCAAGAGAATTGCGCGACGGCTTTTACGTCAATCTGGGTATCGGCATTCCTACGCTGGTTGCCAATTACGTTCCGAAAGGAATGGAAGTCATTCTGCAATCCGAAAACGGAATGCTCGGCGTTGGCCCGTATCCGCTTGAATCGGAAGTCGATCCCGACCTCATCAACGCGGGAAAAGAAACCATTAGCGAAATTCCTGGCTGCTCTTATTTTTCTTCCGCTGATTCGTTTGCAATGATTCGCGGTGGCCATATTGACCTGACCGTTCTCGGTGCGCTGCAAGTGGATGAAAAGGGAACTCTCGCCAATTGGGCTGTTCCCGGGAAAATGCTCAAGGGCATGGGCGGCGCAATGGATCTCGTCGCCGGAGCAAAGCGCGTTTTCACAGCAATGGAGCATGCCACCAAAGACGGCAAACCAAAAATTCTCAAAAAGTGCATGCTTCCGCTTACGGGGGTAGAAGTCGTGGACCACATTGTGACTGAGCTTTGCGTGATCGAAATTACCCCGGAAGGTCTCGTTCTCCGCGAACTTGCGCCAGACGCCACCCTCGAACAAGTGCAGTGCGTCACAGAACCAAAACTCATTCTTCCGCAGGGAGGTCCGGTCGCAATGCTCAGTTGAAGTTGAGCGCAGATGGAAATGAATTGGCATGAAGAAGAGTGCAAAACCAAAGCCCAAGCGCCGGAAAATGGCGCACGCCAGCGAAGAGATGAAGGAATGGTCCGCATTGCTAAAACAGGAATTGGAGAAGTTGCCGAAAGTCACTGCGAAACCCATGTTCGGAATGCTTTGCTACTATCGCGGCGCAAAAGTGTTTGGGGCCTTGCCGGTGACGCGGAGCATCGGCTCGGCAAACTCGTTCATGTTCAAAATTAAACCGATGCCGCCGAATTTGCTGGATCGTGCGGAGAAAGACTCGCGCATCTCCGCGAACGAAAATTTGAAAGCTCGGAAATGGTACATTTTCGAGCTCAATTCCGCGAACGATCTGCATGACGCGCTTTGGTGGTTGCAGGAAGCGTACGAGAAGGCAAAATGAGGCTTTGGAGCTAGAATTAAGGAAACATGGACATACATTCAATCGTCGTTATCAGCCTTCATTCGCCCAAGGAAAAAATCTGGGGCGAATTGCTCAGCATCAATCCGTCCGGCGTGACGCTGCGCGGTATTGACCTGAATTCCTTCGACCATTTTGTGAATCAGATCAATGATCCCAACGGCGAGCGCACGGGACTTCCTACGGTTTTCTTTCCGATGAATCGCGTCGAGCGCATTTCGCTCGATGAACCTTCGGGATCGATTCCTTCGATGTCTGAGATTTTCGCGCGGAAAGCCGGCCGCACGCTCACGGACTATCTGGCGCAATTTGCATGAGACGCTTCGCCGGACAGTCTTTGCCTGGTAGCTGCCTGACAGGCTGGGCAAACTGAGATACTCTTTCTAACAATGCAAGGCCGCATCTGGACGGTACCCAATCAAATTACGCTTCTCCGGCTCGGCTTCCTGCCGTTCTTCCTCATTCTTATTTCCTACGAGGAATACAAATGGGCGCTCCTGATTCTTGTCGTCGCTGGATTGACGGATGGAATTGACGGATTGCTTGCCCGATACTTGAATCAGAAATCCGCTCTCGGTGCGTATCTCGATCCGATTGCGGACAAACTCTTGCTTTCTTCCTCTTTTGTGATTTTGGCGATGGCAAAAAAAGTGGCGTGGTGGCTGACGATAATGGTTTTGAGCCGCGACGTTTTGTTGTTGGTAGTCGCAGCGGTGATTATTTTAATTTCCGGCTACCGGCCGTTTCCGCCGAGCCTTTATGGAAAACTCACGACATTTTTTCAAATTGTTTTTGTTTTTGCGGTCGTGCTCGCCGCGGCGTATCCATATCCGCACTGGGAAGAAGTAAATCGCGTGCTCATTTATACGGTGACCGCGTTCACGGTTTTTTCAGGGTTCAACTATTCGTTCACAATTACACGCAAACTCAGCGCTAGTTAATGGGATCGCGAAAGTGCAGAACCATTAGAAGGAAACTTGCCGCAATTGCGAGCCCAGCGAGCCATCCCAAAATTTGCGCGCGCTGTTTTTCCGCGCTGTTCATCGGCTCCCGGTCGGCAAAAAGTTTGCCAAATACAAAGCCTGCCGCGAGCCCGCCGCCGTGAGCCCAATTGTCAATTCCAATGCCACCGAAGATGCCAAGCGCAAACAAAAACACGAGTGAGGTAATCAAGCGAGAACGCAAGTCGCGCATGTACGCGCCGCCGCGTTTCGTAGTAACCGCAAGGACTGCGCCGATGATGCCAAGCAGAGCACCGCTGGCGCCGAGAGAAAAGTGGCCTCGCAGGGCGCTGAAGAAGAAGCCGACGGCGCCCGTAAAGGTGTAGAGAAACAGAAAACGTGGCGAGCCGTACATCTCCTCGACCGCTGGACCGAACTGCATCAGCGTCATCATATTGAACCCGATATGAATCAATCCACCGTGTAGAAACATGGCGGTAATCAAGCGCCACCACTGATGCCCGAGAAAAATTGCTGGTCCGTAGTTCGCGCCGAGCCGGTATGAGGAAATTCCGTTCAAGCGCCAGAGAATGTTAAAGCCGCCAGCTTCCCCGGCCTGGATCGTGAACATAAGCTGGATGGCAAAAAGAAAAAAATTCATGCCAAGCAAAATCGTGGAAACAGGCAAATTGAGACCGGTGATTGCGGAAAGTTTCTTGGTAAGAGCGGCGAGAGAAAAGCGCAGGCTCGTGCCACATTCGTGACAACGAGTTGCTGTGATGCCCACGAGGGAACCGCAGGCGGGGCAGAGTTTGGGGCGGGGCTGTTCGTTTCCGCCGCCGAATAGGCCGCGCAACGAACCTTTCAAGCGTTCGAGGCGCCATTGCCAACGATAGGGAAGTGCCAAGGTAACTCCTTGCAAGTACTGGTCAGTTTGAATTTCGTAGAACGTAACACAAGAAGTCGAAATTCAAACTGACCCACTAGTTCCTTGCAGCATGCTTTGGGCGTTCCTATAATACTCGAACCGTGTACTGCGCTTGGCAACCGGTGAGGTGAGGGTATGAGCAGATTTGAAGAGTTCGGTAAGCGCATCGACGAGGAAGTGTCCAAGCTGCGAAGCATCGACAGTTTTGAGGATTTTGGAAAGCAAGTGGACGAGAAGCTGGCGGCCGTGAAGCAGTTTGTCTCGGAAGATGTTGCGCCGGAAACGGAAAAGCGGACGGCGCAGTTCCTGCGAGAAGTTTCCGAAAAACTTACGGAAGCGGCCGGTTGGCTGGAGGCGAGAAACGCCGATCGCACTTCCAAGACGCCGAAGAATGAAGCCTCGTGAAATTCTTATCACCCGCGGATCCTGCGAACCATTCAAATGCGCGTGTTTTGCTCGCAATTGTCGCGTGTCTTGCTCTAAACGGATTGGCGGCTTGCGGCGCAAGGAAGCCAATTTCGAAGAGCCAGCCGCCGACGCAACCGGTTCCCACTCCTGAGGCGAAAGAAGAAGAAGCAAAACGATCGACTTCGAGCGAGCCGCAACCGGCGCCGTCCGCGAGGACGCCCAAAAAGAGCAGACCGGCAGACATTACCGATGCGGGCATCTACACGGAGGAGGGAAATGCGTCGTGGTACGGCGCGCCGTTTCACGGAAGAAAAGCCTCGAACGGCGAAAGGTACGACATGTACAAACTGACGGCGGCACACCGGACGCTACCGTTCAATTCCATGGTGCGTGTGACGAATTTGAGCAATGGAAAAACGACGACGGTGCGAATTACGGATCGCGGTCCATTTGTGGATAACCGGATTATTGATTTGTCGCTGGCGGCGGCGCGCGAGATTGAGTCTGTTGGGCCGGGCGTTGTTCCCGTTCGGATTGAAGTGATTTCGGGCGGAGATCCTTTCTCCGGATTTTTCACCGTGCAGGTGGGTGCGTTCAAGGACCGTGGGAATGCGGAACGGCTCAAGGAACGATTGAGCGCGAGTTATTCGCCCATTTTCATTCAGGATGTGAAATTGGAAGAAGGAAATTTCTATCGAGTGCGCGTGGGGCGCATTTCCGGTGAGCAACAGGCGCAGCGTCTTGGAGATGAGTTACGCGCCAAAGAAGGATTTTCGCCGATGGTTTTGCGGCTGGATGAGCCGAATTCCGGGGAGAGCTCGCCATGAGCGCCGATTGCCTGTTCTGCAAAATTGCAGCAAAGCAAATTCCCGCGAAACTTGTGTATGAAGATGCAGACGTGTTCGCGTTTGCGGACATCAATCCAAAAGCACCGACGCACGTGCTGATTTGTCCCAGGAAACATTTTGCATCTTTGAGCGAAGCGGCTGCTGAAGATCAGGCAGTGCTGGGAAAGATGGCGCTGGTTGCAGCCCAATTGGCGCGCGAACGGAAATTGGAAGATGGTTATCGAACCGTAGTTAATACCGGGCCACACGCGGGCCAGACAGTGTTTCATCTGCACATGCATTTGCTTGGGGGAAGAGATTTCGACTGGCCGCCGGGATAGGGAACGAAGCGCGGAAGTGCCGCGCCTACGGCGCTCGCTTTATTGCGTGAGCGTACCCAGCCCTTACGGGATGGGCTAGTTACTACCGCACCTCGGGTGCTGGCGCTGCGGCAGGCGATTTTGGATTGAGGCATTCGGGATTTGGCAATTGAGGAGGAACGATCGTGCACGAGTCCGGGAAGAGCGCGTTGAGGATGGCGTTGAGTTGCGCGGTGGTGATGTGCCTGGCGAGTGCGGCGTTCTCGCAGGGAGCGGGCAGTGGAAAGGCACTGACGGTGGACCGGATTTATTCCCAGCCTAGTTTGAGCGGGAGGCTCTACAGCGGTTTGTCCTGGACAGCGGATGGGATGCTTCTGACTTACATGGAGACGAAGGGCCGCGGCAAGGACGCAAAGAAAGAGCTTTGGAGAATTTCGGCGCAGACCGGAGAGCAGAAATTGATTTTAGGCTCCGACAAGCTGGAAGCGGCGTTGCCAGAAGATAAGTCCAAGCCGACGCAGGCGACTGGGCTGGGGCGGCGCGCGCCTGCGGAATACAAATGGGCGCCGGACGGTTCGGCAATCTTGTTTGTGGGGCCGAATGCGTTGGCTTGGTACGACTTGAAGACCGACAAATCGCAGACGCTTGTGTCTGGGAAGCAAGCAATTGCCGATGCGAAGATTTCGCCGAATGGGAAGTGGGTTTCGTTTGTTCGCGAGCACAATTTGTACGCAGTGAATGTAGCCGACAGCAAGGAACACGCGCTGACGACGGGAGGAACGGAAGAGGTTCGTAAGGGCGAACTAGATTGGGTGTATCCGGAAGAGCTAGCCATTTCCACGGCGTACTGGTGGGCGCCGGATTCTTCGGCGGTTGCGTTTTTGGAGATGGAGGAACGCAAGGTGACGAAATATCCGATGGTGGATTTTGCATCGAACTCCGGTGAAGCGGAAGAAGAGCGTTATCCGGTGGCGGGCGGAGCGAATCCGGTTGTGCATGTTTATGTGGTTCCGGCGAGTGGCGGAAAAACTCGCTTAATGGATACGGGCGCGGAGACGGATATTTACATTCCGCGGGTGCAATGGCTTGCGGATTCAAAACGCGTCGCGATTGAACGTTTGAATCGCAAGCAAACCCAATTGGAACTTTTGGTTGCAGACGCGGCTTCCGGAAAGAGCGCGGCGATTTTGACGGAAAAGGACGATTACTGGATTAACGTCAGCGACGATCTCTATTTTTTAAGAAATGGAACAGGATTTTTGTGGTCGAGCGAGCGGAGCGGCTACCGTCATTTGTATCTCTACGATTTGAGCGGCAAGCAATTGGGGCAATTGACGAAAGGAGAGTGGGAAGTCACGAAACTGGAAGCGGTGGATGAGGTGAAGGGAATCACTTACTTCAGCGCCACGGAAAAATCGCCACTCGAACGGCATTTGTACCGCGTGAATCTGGATGGAAGCGGATTTGCGCGGATTACGAAAGACGACGGTGTGCATGGCGTGAACTTTTCGCCAGACGCTGGCGCATTTGCGGATACGTACTCGAAAGCGGGAACGCCCCCGCAACAATTATTTCTGCGAGCCGATGGCAGCAGTATTGCGATGTTGAATGAGAATAGGGTCGCGGAACTGGCGGAGTACAACCTGTCGCCAATGGAATTTGCGAAAGTGAAGTCGCGTGATGGAGTCGAACTGAATGCATGGATAATCAAGCCTCCGAATTTCGATCCCACGAAGAAATATCCCGTACTGGTCTATACGTACGGCGGACCGGGCGTGCAAGTGGTGATGAACGCGTGGAGCGGATCCACTTATTTGTGGCATCAACTGATGGCGCAGAAAGGATTCATCATTTTTTCGCTGGACAATCGCGGGTCCACGGGCAGGGGCCACGTGTTTGAGGAGCCGATTCGTTTTCATCTGGGTGCGCAGGAACTTGCCGATCAAAAGGACGGAGTGGCGTGGCTTAAGGCGCAGCCCTACGTGGACGCGGAACGCATGGGAATTTGGGGCTGGAGTTACGGCGGGCACATGACGCTGCACCTGATGTTTGAAGATGCGGAGGATTTCAAAGCGGGATTCGCGGGTGGGCCAGTGACGAACTGGCATTACTACGATTCGATTTACACCGAGCGATACATGGGACTGCTTCCGGAAAACGAAAAGAATTACCAGGAGTCTTCTCCCGTCGAAAAGGCCGCTCAGCTAAAGGGCAAACTATTGATCGCGCACGGGACGGGCGACGACAACGTGCACTTTGCGAATACTTTGGCGGTGGTGAATGAATTAATCGCGAGAGGAAAATACGCGGAAGTGATGCCGTTCCCCGGCCGCGGGCATGGAGTTTCCGATCCGCCTGCGCGGATCGTGCTGATGAACCGGGTGACGAGATTTTTCGTTGATAACCTGGCGCCAAACACCAACTGAAGTTGTTTTCTCTCAGTGAGGAAGAACGAGAAATTATGGCGCTACGACGTCCTTGAGTTTTGGCTTGACCTGCAACGCGGCTAGGCTAGACGCGTCCCAACCTCCACCGAGTGCTTTCACGAGAAGAACGCTGGTAACGAGCTTCTGGCCTCGGATGATGGCCATCTGCTGTTCGTTGTTGAGTAAATTCTGCTGAGCGCTGACCACGTCGAGATAACTGACGAGACCACCCTTGTAGCGGCTTTCCGCGAGAGCGAGCGTGCGGCGCGCGGCGTCCACGGCGTCCTGTTGTGATTTCTGCGCTTCATCCAAAACAAGAAGGCCGGTGACATCGTCCTGAACTTCGCCGAACGCGTTGAGTATGGTTTCGCGATAGCCTGCGACGCTGGCGTCATATCCGGCTTTTGCGAATTGCACCTGTGCGCGCCTCTGGCCGCCAGTGAAAATGCTTTCGGCGGCGTTTGCACCGAAAGCCCAAATGGTGCTCTGGACGTTGACGAGCTTCGCGATGTCCGCGGCTTGCCAGCCGCCGTTCGCAAAAAGATTGAGGGAGGGAAAATATGCGGCGCGGGCGATTCCCACTTGTGCGTTGGCTACGGCCATCTGGCGTTCGGCTTCTGCGACATCCGGCCGGCGCTCGAGAAGATCGGAGGGCAAGCCTGCGTTGATCGTGGGCGGTTCAGCATCTAATTCTTTTATAGGAAGATGAAAATCGGGCGCGGGTTTGCCAACCAGGATGGCAATAGCATCTTCCAATTGTTTGCGCTGCTGCTGCAGCAGAATGGCTTGCGTGCGTGTGGTGTTGAGGAGCGTTTCTTCCTGTGCGACGTCGAGGCCGGACGCGATGCCTCCGCTATGTCGCGAGTTGACGAGCTCAAGGCCCTTGGAGAGGGCTTCGACGGTTCGGCGCAAAATGCCGATTTGCGTGTCCACCTGACGGAGCGAGAAGTAATCACCTGCGAGTTCCGCAGTGATGATGAGGCGCGTGTTTTCCAGGTCAGCGCCCGTGGCCTGATATGCGGCTTGCGCGCTTTCGATGCTGCGCCTGCGGCCGCCGAAAAGATCTACTTCGTAGCTGACTGTGAATGGCAGCGTGTATGTGGATTGAGTGACCGGGCCCGTCGAGGGGAGGCTACTGCTTGTGGGGCGATTACCGGAAAGGCGCTGGCGCTGTGCGTAAGGTGACGTGCCAACTTGCGGAAAAAGAGTGGAGACCTGAATCGCGGCGGAGGCGCGCGCCTGTTCAAGGTGAGCTGCCGCGACTTTCAGAGTTTGGTTCGCGGTAAGGGAGTCTTTTTCGAGAGAATCGAGCTGGTCATCGTGAAAGATCGCCCACCACTCGCCTTTCGGCAAAGCGTCCTGGGGCGCGCTTTCGCGCCAGGGTTCAGGGACGTCCCAATGAGCAGGCACGGGAGCGGAAGCACGCTGATACTTCGGGCCAACGGTGCATCCGGCGAAGATTAGCGCGAGCCCGAAGAGCGGGAAATATTTGACACGACTGACAATCAATTCCTGGCTCCGGTTTTGGTTTCTTTTTGGGCTGGAGCCGAAGACGGCGCTGCGGGAGCCGCAGCGGGCTTTTGCGCAATTTCCTTCACATTAACCTGCTGGCCGTCGTCGAGAGAATCGGCGGGGTTGAGCACGATCCAGTCCGAAGCAGAAAGGCCCTGCAAGACTTCCAAAGAAGTGCCGTAATCGCGGCCAATGGTGAGCGGCTGCAAATGAAGCTTATGATTTGAATCCACGACAATAGCGCGCAGCCCTTCCGCACGAAAGAGCAGGGCGTTAATGGGAACCTGAACGTGCTCGCCGCTAACCTGAACTTCGAGGTGCACTTGTGCGTAGCCGCCCGGCAGAAGTTCGCCAGCATGGTTGGGAACGTCTACTTCGGTGAGCAGCGTGCGCGTGGAAAGATCGATGGATTCGGCTGTGCGCACGACTTTACCTTCAAATTTTCTGCCCGCATATTGGGTGAGTTCGAGATAAGCACCTAGACCGGGATGAATAGCCGGCGCATAAGCTTCAGGCACGTTGACATAAACGCGCAGAGGGTCCGTTTGCGCCAGAGAGAAGAGTTCCTGCGACGCGCCGCCGTTGCCGGCATTGATGAGCTGGCCGATATCCGTCTGCCGACGAGTGACGACGCCGCTGAACGGCGCGATGACGTGTTTGAACGCTTCGAGTTCTTCCAAACGGCCGACATTCGCTTCCGCGGATTTTACGATGGCGTTTTTGGCGGCGAGATCGCCGACGGCGTTGTCCACTTCCTGTTTGGAGACGCCATCGGTCTTGATGAGTTCCTGTAAACGATCCGCGGTGATTTTCGAAAGATTGGCATTTGCCTGAGCGGTTGTGAGATCGGCCTTCGCTTGATAGAGCTGCTGATCCACTTCCGGGGTGTCAATGTCCGCAAGAAGTTCGCCCTGCTTCACGCGGGTGCCGATATCGTGGTACCACTTTTTCACATAGCCGCTGGTACGAGCGTAGATCGGAGACTCGACGTAAGCCTGCATGGTGCCGGGCAGAACGAGATCTTCCTGGCCTTTTGCCGCGGTGGCATGAATGACAGAGACCGTTGGAATGGCGAGAGTTTCCGTTTCCTTTGCGAGGGCGTGGTACTGCGTGCGACGCTGCAAAAGAGTGAATGCGCCGACGATGACGAGCACGACAGCGATGAAAAGGAAGAGGAGAAAAACATGGCTCCGTCGCGGTCTAGTTTCTTGGTCCATCTGAGATTCCACTGGAATTCACCTTCCCTCAATTCAGAAAACTATGCAAGCGATCCATTTCATTGGCCACGGGTCAGAATTTTGACCACTTCTGTCACGATTCATAAAATTCAAACTGCCCCGCTAGTGGCGCGTTCCCGCTTGCGTTCAACATGGCTGTGAATAATTGAGAAGACGCACGGCACGAAAAAGAGTGTCGCAAGCGTAGCGAAAAGTAATCCGCCGATGACGGCGCGGCCGAGCGGCGCGTTCTGTTCGCCGCCTTCGCCCAAACCAATGGCCATGGGAACCATGCCGATAATCATGGCAAGGGCCGTCATGAGCACAGGGCGAATCCGCACGAAACCCGCTTCCAGGGCGGCGTCGCGGGCATTCTTGCCCTCGGCCATTTGTTCGCGCGCGAAAGAGACCATCAAGATGCTGTTCGCCGTGGCGACGCCCATGCACATGATGGCGCCGGTGAGTGAAGGCACGTTGAGCGTTGTGTGCGAGATGAGAAGCATCCAGCAGATGCCGGCAAGCGCGCCAGGCAGAGCGGTGATGATGATGAACGGATCCAGCCACGACTGGAAATTCACGACGATGAGCAAGTAGGCGAGAAGAATCGCACCGACGAGGCCCACACCCAGGCCGAAAAACGACGTGTACATGGTCTGCACCTGACCCCGGATGACGATGTGACTGCCTTTGGGGAGGTCTTTTTCTACGCCGGCGACCAATTTACTCACTTCGTCAGCGACGGACCAAAGATCGCGGCCATCCACGGAAGCGTACACGTTGACCATGGGCTGCGCGTTGTAGTGAGAGACGCTGGCTGGGCGAACCGTGTTTTGCAGGGTCACCAGGTTCGCAAGAATTTGCGGGCGAGTACCCGGAGTGGTGTTGTTGATCGGGGTGTTTTGAAGCGCCTGCAAATTGTCCACGCGATATTGCGGAGTCTGCACGGCGACGTTGTAATTGATACCGTTTTTGGGGTCGAGCCAGAAACTCGGAGCCGTCTGGAAGCTAGAACTCAAAGACACGAGAACGTTCTGCGCAACGTCGCGGGTTTGCAGTCCGACGTATTGAGCGCGAGTGCGGTCAATATCAAAGTGCAATGTCGGCGCGTCAAAAGCTTGCTGGACGTGCACGTCCACCGCGCCGGGAATGTGGCGCATTTGTGTAGCGAGTTTTTGCGCGACGAGGTAGTTAGCCGGTTGCGTAGCTGTGGTGCCCAGAATCGCAACGTCAATCGGAGCCGGAGTGCCGAAGTTTAGAATCTGCGTAACGATGTCCGCAGGCTGAAAATAGAATTGGACGCCCGGAAATCTCTGCGGCAGTTCTTCGCGCAATCGGTTGATGTATTCCGTGGTGCCCTTCGAGCGGTCCGCTCTCAACTGAACGAGAATTTCTGCGTCCGAAGTTCCAATGGTTCCTGCGTTGCTGTAGCTGAGATTGATACCGCTATAGGGAAGCCCGATGTTGTCGAGCACTGTGACCAGGTCTTCCTTGGGAATCATTTCGCGGATCGTCTGGTTGACTTGATCGGTGAGGCGCGCGGTCTCTTCGATGCGCAAGCCGGTGCGGGCGCGCATGTGCAGGCGAATTTGTCCAGCATCCACCTTTGGGAAAAAATCGCGGCCGATGACGAGAGCGACCGTGCAGGAGAGCAGACAGAACGCAAGAAAGCAGGCGGCAAAAAGACGGGAGTGTTCTAGCGTGTGCTCCAGAGCGTTGCGGTAGCCCTCGCGGAACCGCTCGAAACCGCGTTCAAAGCCCTGCTGGTAGCGGCGGAAAAAGCCCTGCTTTTCGCCGACGTGCTCTTCGGGGTGATACTCATCTTCAGAAGAGAGCAAATACATCGCCATGGTCGGAACAATCGTGCGCGACCACATGTACGAAGCAAGCATAGCAAAGCTGACGGCTTCGGCGAGAGGAACAAACAAATATCTTGCGACGCCAGAGAGAAAAAACATCGGAATGAACACGATGCAGATGCACAGAGTGGAAACAAAAGCAGGGACGGCGATTTGCTGGGCGCCATCGAGAATCGCCTGAATTGTTTCCTTGCCCATAGCCAGGTTGCGGTTGATGTTTTCAATTTCTACGGTGGCGTCGTCCACGAGAATACCGACGGCCAGCGCGAGGCCGCCAAGGGTCATGATATTAATGGTTTCGCCGAGGGCGCTGAGGAGAAGGACGCTGACAAGAATCGAAAGCGGAATCGAAACGAGGATGATGAGCGTGCTCTTCCAGTTTCCGAGGAAGAGCAAAATCATGATGACCGTGAGACACGCTGCGATGAGACCTTCGCGCAACACACCTTGAATTGAGGCACGCACAAAAAGCGACTGATCGAAAAATTGATTGACCTGCATGCCGGCGGGAAAAGAGCCCTTATTGTATTCCAGCATGGCTTTGACGCGGTCCACGATGTTGAGAGTGGAAGCGTTGCCTGTCTTATAGATGCTCATCAGGACGCCGCGCTGGCCATTCGCAAGGACGATATTTGTTTGCGGGGAAAAACCGTCACGAACGTGGGCGACTTCGCGCATGTACGTTGTGGCGCCATTGACGGTCTTCACCGGCAGGTCGTTCATTTCGTTCACGCTTTGCGGGCTGCCGTTCATTTCCACCGTGTATTCAAGCTGGCCCATCTTGGCTGTGCCCGTCGGCAGAATCAGGTTTTGCGCCGCGACGGCGTTGACGATGTCCACCGCGGATAAACCGTGCGATTGCAGAGCGGCGGAATCCGTATCCACGGAGACGAGCCGCTGCTTTCCGCCATAAGGAAAGGGGGTTGCCGCGCCCGGAATTGTTGCTAACTGCGTACGGATGAAGTTGTTGCCAAAGTCGAAAAGCTGCTGTTCGCTGAGAGAGTCACTCGTCAAACCAATCTGAATTACCGGGACGGTGGAAGCGGAATAAATAATGACCAGCGGCGGTGTGGTGCCCGGCGGCAAAAAACGCAGAAACGTCTGCGAGATGGCGCCGGTTTGCGCGAGCGCGGTTTGAACATTCGCATTCGGCTGAAAATAAACCTTAATGACGGCGATGCCGGGGAGCGACTGCGATTCGGTGTGCTCCACGTCGTTGACAAGCGTGGCGATGCCGCGCTCGACGTTACCGGTGATGCGCTGTTCCATTTCCTGCGGCTGCAGGCCGTTGTACGTCCAGACCAGACTGATGACGGGAATATTGATGTCGGGGAAAATATCCGTGGGCGTCCGCATGAGCACAAGGGGAGTGAGGAGAATGATGACGAGCGCCATCACGATAAACGTGTACGGTCTCTGAAGCGCTAAGCGGACAATCCACATAACCGGTTGTTGTTTCCTAAGGCGGGTCCTGCACTGCTTGCCGGAACCCCGAAAGCTAGCGGTGACCTGCTAGTCTTTTAGACTCCCCAAGCGGAAGTTTCGGGTACGCCTTCACGAACTCAATACGATATATCGTAGCAACTGCAATTCCGCGGACCAATATACGCCAAATCAGTTTTCCCGAGATTTTCGATGCGGGGGGATGAGCAGCCGTCACACGGAAGCTCAGTCCAATTTGGCAGTGAATCGGGCGGCGGAGTTAACGCTTACTTGTGGTCCATGGTGAAGACGCCGTCCCAGTTGAGCGGCGGTTCGTCAAAGAGGTATTCCTGGCAGCGCTTCCAGTAAGTGCGGGAAGGACCATCACCGGGCCACTTTTCCAGAATTGTCTGAAACGCGTTCTGCGCTTTTTCCCAGTGGCGGGACTGATACAGAGAGCGAGCGGCGGCAAAGCGAGAGAGTAAATCTTTTGAGTCCGCAGAAAAATCTCCCGCGCGACCGATGAGTTCGTAAATCGTGACGGGCTGCAGTTTTCCTTTGACGCGAATCAGATCCAGTTCACGAAAAATAAAGCCAGAATCCATTGCCGATTTATACGTGCTTTCGTTGGCGAGAATGTGCGTGGCGTAATCCTTGTTGAGTCCTTCGAGGCGCGATGAGAGATTGACCGTGTCACCGAGAGCCGTGTAACCGTAGCGCAACGACGAACCCATGTTGCCGACGCTGGCGACGCCTGTGTTGAGGCCAATGCCGATGTCAAGACGTGGCTTGCCTTCGGCTTCCCACTGTTTTTGCAGTTCGCGCATGCGCTTCATCATGTCCAAAGCGGAATTGCAAGCACGCTCAGCATGACCCGATTCTTCGAACGGCGCGCCCCAAAACGCCATGACGGCGTCACCGATGTATTTGTCGAGTGTGCCTTGGCGGTCGAAGACGATGCGCGTCATGTCTGAAAGGTAGAGATTCAAAAAGTGCGCGAGGTCCTGCGCATCGAGTTTTTCCGAAATGGTGGTAAAGCCGCGAATGTCGCTGAACATGACGCTGATTTCCGTTTTGCGTGGCTCGACAAGTTGGGGATTGAGCAGCAGGCGGCGGATGACTTCCGGGCTTAAGTACTGGCCGAATGCGGAACGCACGCGGCGTTTTTCTTTTTCTTCAATCAAGGCGCGATAGAGGGAGACCAGGACTACGTTCCCGGTGAGCGTCATCGCGGGAATGGTGAAGTTGAGCCACCAGCCGTGAAGGAAAGCGGCATAGTCCACGGCAACGAGCGGCGGAAGCAATGCGATTCCAAACCACATCCAGCGAGGCGCGACGAGGGCCAAGGCAATGCCTAGCGGAATTCCAAACGTGACGATAAGAAGAGCATCCAGCAGTTGTTGCTTTGCGCCACGAACAAGAAAGTTATTGTGCAGGATGTTGTCAATCACGTTGGCGTGAATTTCCACGCCTGGGTAATCGGTTCCACCGTAGGGAGTAGATTTAAGGTCGCCGATTCCAGTGGCACTGGCACCAATCAAAACAATTTTCCCCTTGAGCGCCGCGACAGGAATGGTTCCGTTGAGAACGTCTGCCATGGAGTAGTGAGGGTATGTATAGGCGCCGCCATGATAGTTGATCAAGACTTGCCCGATATCCGAGGGAACGGTGCGACGGCTTTCACCAAATTCGATAGCGACGATGCCGTTTTCATCGTAGGAAAGAACGAGGTTGTTGGCACCGAGGCCCAAATAGGCTCTAATCGCCATGACATCGAGTGAGCCGTAGAGATCCCAATCATGCGCATCTTTCGAGCGGCCAAAGGGCAGAACGAGCGTCGCTCTGCGAACCACGCCGTCGGTGTCTGGCGGCGCGTTGAAGAAGCCCACCCCCGAGAGATCGCCGCCGAGAGCTCCCGTGAGGCTGTCCATATTCGCTTCCGCACCCTGCGGCAGAAGATGGAATCGCTCGTACTTGGCAATCAAGTTGGCGTAGTCCTGTTTACCGAACGCAGAGCGTCGTTCGGCAACTCTGACCTGGGGGAAGGAAAAAAAACTCAGCTGTTCGGCGTACGCATCCAGAGTTTTCTGGTCCACGTTGTGGAGATCGGCTTCGGTGTAGAGGAAGTAGTTGCCGAGAACGACCGGGCCAAATTCGCGAATGCCACCAGCGAGGTGCTTGTCCGCATCGTAAGAGGCCGCGAGTTTCTTTACTTCTTCGACGAGTTTTGGATCAACTGGTTCTCCACGTTTCTGGCGTGCCTCGAGTTCACCCCAAAGAGCGCGGACTGGCGCGGCGCTCTGGTCCGGTTTGCTAAACGTAATGTCGAAGGCCGCGACCTTCGCGTCATCTTCATGCAGGACGTGAAGCAGCTTTGCGAAATAGGTGCGCGAGAACGGCCACTTGCCGAGGACTTCCTGCGAGTGCTGGTCAATATCCACGATAACGATGTGTGGATCAATCGGAGTCGCATTTTGCGGGCGATAGCGGAAGCGCGTATCGAGCGAATTGTATTCAAGACGCTGGAGGAAATCGAAAACGGGCGTGGCGTGTTCGCCGAAAAACGTGAAGTAGTAAAGGGTAAGCGCGCCAAGAGTGATGCCGAGGCTGATTAGAAATGAGGCCCGGTGACGCCACCAGGAGACGAGGAGTGCATAAATGGCGGAGCCGCCGCGCCTTGTCCACCAATTCCCCGATGGAGCCGCCATGAAGACCGTTTTTCCCGCCGGAAGCGTACCGCCGCGCGAAAAGAAAGTTATCTAGAGCAATTCTGACTGCTTATTCGGAAATGCAAAAAACTAGTCACGAAAAATGAAATTCATGCGCACGCTGCAAACTTCAATGAGGTCGCCGTCGTTCAAACGAACGGGGCCGGGAATCGGAGTACCGTTTACGGTTGGAGTTTTGTCTCCCGGGCCGATGTAATAGCCGTCATCGCGCTGGCTGATTTGCGCGGCCATTTGCGGTTTGAACCATCCGGTCAGGCGCACGGTGGCCATGCTGGATTTGCCGATGGTTGTGAGTCTATTGGTGAGGACGTATTCCTTACTGGCTGTACTTCCGCTCAGGACAACTATGGTCGGAACTTTGATTCGGCCGGAGGCGAACTGCGTGCGCTCGCCCATGGCAGCTGCTTGCTGAAGCATATCGCGGCGCGCCTTGGTGTCGAGGACCATGGTTTCGTTGATGGCGGGCGCGGCTGCTTTGCGGCCCATGTCGTACGGAACAGGCGCATCGTGGCTTGCGTCCACTTTGATGTAGTGCTTGCCAACGTGAATGGAGTCGCCGTCATGCAACGTGGCGCGCTCGACACGAAGATCGTTGACGAATGTACCGTTCAAGCTGTCCAGGTCCTCGACGACGAGGCGCGCTCCTTCGTAATAAATGCGCGCGTGGTGGTTGGAGACGGCAAGATTGTCCACGGGAATGTCGTTGTCCGGCGAGCGGCCAATCGTGATGGGACGATTGCCAAGCGGAACTTCCTTGACGGTTTTACCTTCGAACATGAGGCTGAGTTTGGGCATTTCAGTGTCCTCCCGCGGAGCCGTTCGTGCCCGCGTGTTTGCGCCCACCCGGGCGCAGCCAGGAAAACCAACCTTTGGATTCGTTCTCCAAACGAACAACAATTACGGAGATGTTATCTGCGCCGCCATTTTCATTGGCGATGGCAATGAGGCGCTCGGAAGCTTTTTGCGGATCGGTTTCCGCCTGCAAGGTGCCGGCAATTTCCGGATCGGTGACCATACGCGTTAACCCATCGGAGCAGAGGAGCAGAACGTCGCGCTGGAAGAGTTCCTGCTCTTCGGAATCCACTTCGACTTGAGGTTGCGTGCCGAGCGCGCGCAACAGGACGCTTTGCATGTCGCTCTGTTCGGCTTCGTTCGCGCTAATAATTCCGCGGCGGACCTGTTCGGCGACCAGGGAATGATCACTGGTTAGCTGTTGCAACATGCCGTTGCGCAGAAGGTATGCGCGGCTGTCACCAACATGCGCGACGCTGAGCACATTGCCGTCGATCCACATCGCGGTGAGCGTGGCGCCCATGCCGCCTTGCTCAGGGTGCTCTTCCGCGGATTTGAAAATATTGCGATTGGCGAGATGGACCGCGCTGACCAATCGTTTTGCGTGCTTAGAAAGGCCGGCTGGTGGATTGCCGTAGAGCGGTGCGGCGGGATTGGTCTCAGCCTCCATACAATGCTTTACGACCGTTTCCACGGCCAGGGCGCTAGCAATTTCGCCATGTGCTTCACCGCCCATCCCATCGGAGAGGACAAAAAGGTTTAGCGGCTGCACTAGCCGGAAACAGTCTTCATTATTCGAACGCACGCGACCCACATCCGTCACGCCGCCACCGAGAATTCGCACAAAAACTCCCCGAGTTTGGTGGACCCAGCGCACACACCCATGCCGGGCAACCCTGATTCAACGCTAGCAGACCCGTCCATCACGCGAAAGGCGGTGCGCCCAACTGATTACTCACGGATTGATTACACTCCGCTGAGGATTGGCTATACTGTTGGTCCTGCGGGAGTTGTCCCGGCCGCCGCCGAAAGAAAAGTGAACCAAATTTGGCGAAAATGAGCCCAAAAAAAAGAAAGCCCCTACCGCGCAATGGCGCGAAGCGGCATGGGCCGAGCGCATTTCGCGTCAGCCACGAGTTGGAGGAACTGAACCGAATCGGGATTGCACTCTCCGAGACCCGCGACGTAGGCCAGCTTCTGGAAATGATTCTGAAAAAGGCTCGGGAGATTACGAGCGCCGACGCGGGATCGTTGTATCTGCTGGAGCGCGGGGAGGGGGAAGCGCGTCTGCGCTTCAAGTTGACACAAAATGACAGCGTGGAATTCCCGTTTACGGAATTTACGCTGCCGCTGACGGACCAATCCATTGCGGGGTACTGCGCGAGGCACGGGGAGGTCGTGGAGTTGGCGGATGCCTATCGGGCGCCCAAGGGCATGCCGTTCCATTTCAACAAGTCATTTGACGAAGAGGCCGGATACCGGACGAGGTCGCTGCTCGCGCTGCCCATGAAAAACGGCAAGGGCGAAGTGCTGGGCGTGTTGCAATTGCTGAATTGCAAGCGGATGTGGAAAGCGCGGCTGGCTGATGCGAAATCAGTTCAGAAGAACGTACACGCCTTTCCGGAACATGCGGTGCGGCTGGGATTGTCGCTCGCGTCGCAAGCGGCGGTGGCGTATGAGAATTCGCGTTTGTACCGGGACATCGAAAATCTTTTTGACGGATTTGTGAACGCAGCGGTGAAAGCGATCGAACAACGTGACCCGACGACTTCGGGACATTCGCAGCGCGTTTGCGAAATGACAGTGGCACTGGCCGAAGCGGTGGATCGCGAGGGGCGCGGGCCGTATGCGGACTTGCGATTTTCGCGAGAGCAGATGAAAGAGCTGCGGTATGCGGCGTTGCTCCATGATTTTGGAAAAGTCGGCGTGCGGGAAGAAGTTTTGATTAAGGCGAAAAAGCTTTATCCGCTGCAATTTGCGCGGTTGATGGATCGTTTTGACTACATTCGCAGAGACATTGAAGCAAGCAGCGCGGAACAAAAGGTGGAAGCACTTTTGAAACTTTCAAAAAAAGAGGCGGCGGAACGCATCAAGGTGCTCGATGCGGAAGCGGCGTCCCTTGTGGCGGAACTGGAACGTTGCGCGGAGTTCGTCGCCAAGGCGAATGAGCCGACGATCATGCCGTCCGGCGATTTTGGATTGATGGGAGAGATGGCGCAGAAGTCTTATCGCGATCCACGCGGGGCAGAGCGGCCCTATTTGACCGCGGACGAAGTGCAGATGCTTTCCATTCCGCGTGGCAGCCTGGCTCCGGACGAGAGGCGGCAGATTGAATCGCACGTCGTGCACAGTTTTCAGTTTCTCGCGCAGATTCCGTGGACGCAGGAGTACAAACAGATTCCTGAAATCGCGCGGGCGCACCACGAGAAATTGAACGGTAAGGGATATCCGTACGGATTGAATTCCGCGGAAATTCCCGTGCAGGCAAAAATGATGACGATTTGCGATATTTTTGACGCTCTATCGGCGACCGACCGGCCATATAAGCGGGCGGTTCCGACGGATCGCGCTCTGGATATTTTGAAGTTATGTGTGCGGGACGAGGAAGTGGACGCGGAACTGTTTCGACTGTTTGTGGAATCGCAAGTCTATCGCGTGGCGGTGAAATCCTGAAGGCGATGCGGATTTTGCCGACGGTTCGAATAGGCGCGTGCTTTCTGGTATTCGCACTCTCCTTTGCGACGCAGGCGCAGCAGAAGGCTCCCCGGGCGACAGCTGCGCGGATATTACTGGTGCCACGGAGCATGATTTCCGGTGAGCACGCGATGCTTGCGGTGTTGGATGTTGGCGGACGATTGACGCCGGGGGTGACAATTCAATTCTCGAACGGCGACAAGGTGACAACCGATGATACGGGACGCGCGCTTTTTGTGGCGCCACTGAATCCGGGACCGCTTTACGCGTCCATCATGGGGCGCACGGGCAGGGTGGCGACGGTGATCTTGCCGGCGCAGGAAGCCGCGACCAGCACGACTATTGATTTGGCGCCGCGCGTCGCTTCTGCAGTGGATCGTTTTGAACTCACGGGCAGCGGATTCTCCGGCGATGCGGATAAGAATCAAGTCACGATTGGCGGACAGACGGCGCTGGTGCTTGCGTCTTCTCCCACGGCGCTCGTCGTGCTGCCGACGATGGAACCGCCGACAGGGCTCACGGAAGTTTCGGTTGCCTGCGGAAAACAGGAGTCGGCGCGATTCAAAATGCTTTTTGTGGCGATGAAGCTCGAAGCTGACACGTCTCCGCTGCAGCCAGGGCAGAAGCGCACGCTGCGCGTAGGCATCACCGGAACGCGGGAGAAAATTCAGCTAGAGGCGCGGAATCTTGCGCCCGATATTGCGGATTTGGTTGGAGGGAACCCGGTGCGCGCATTCAGCTCCGGTGA
Source organism: Candidatus Sulfotelmatobacter sp. (assembly GCA_035567915.1). Taxonomy (GTDB): domain Bacteria; phylum Acidobacteriota; class Terriglobia; order Acidiferrales; family UBA7541; genus Acidiferrum. Next base: position 37,738 of record DATMPA010000018.1, read on the forward strand.
AGCGGAGAACGGCGTGGAATTTCAGGTGATGGGGAAGAAGCGCGGGAATTTTCTGATTTCCATCCGGCTTGTGCCGGCGATGACCAAGCCTTCGCGTTAGGCGGTCTGTTTATTCGTTGCGGGCAGGTCTAGCTTTCCCTGGGGGTCCTCTTCCAGCTGAGCGGTCGAATTCTCGCCGAGCATCGAGCCCAAAGTTGCGTCGGCTTTGCTCAATCTTTTTTCCGCTTCCGTATAACTCTGCGACGCATTTCTCAGATGCGCGCCAATTTTCGCGAATGGATCCGCGAATTTGTTCAGCTGGTTTTGCAGCCCCGTGAGATTTGCGCGCATGCGCTCTGCGTTTTCTTCGATTTGCATGCCGCGCAAGCCCATCATGATGATTTGAAGATGGGCGTAAAGCGTATTCGGCGAGACCGCCACAACATTTTTGGTCCGGCAATATTCGTCGAGCGGAAGCGATTTGGCGTCGGAAGTCATTAGCAGTTCGTAATAGACACTTTCGCTGGGGACGAACATCAATGCGACGGGAAGCGTGTCCTCCTCCGGTACGACGTACTTTCTTGAGATTGCGTCGGCGTGATTTTTGACTGCGGTGGCGAAGGCGCGGCGAGCTTCTTCGCCTTCCTCGGCAATGCGGCGATAGGCATCAAGAGGGAATTTCGAGTCGATAGGCAGGATTTTGTCACGCAGATGGATCACCGCGTCAGCGATTTCGCCGGTGCGGAAACGATACTGGCGATCATAACGATCGCGAGGCAGGCAATCCTCGAGCAGCCGTTCGAGAGTGACTTCGCCAAGGGAGCCGCGCGATTTTGCACCCCCTAAAATGTTTTGCAAAGTTTGCGCCGTCTGCGACATTTGACTACCCGCAAGCTGCACGGCGCCGAGCTGCTTCTGTATCTCGCCGAGGGCCTGCTGGGAATTTTTCAACTCCGTGGCCATGGCGGACTGCGATTGCGCGGCGATTTGTGCGGACTGTGAAACTCCGTCCTGAAGTGTTTTGGTCACGCTGTCCAATCGCTGCGCGACGGATTGGCCGATGGCAGCGATTTGGCCGGCGCTTTGGCCGGCGCTTTGCGCCTGTGCTGTGGCCATAGTTTGCAGGTCGCGGCGCAACTCGTTCATCTGCGTTTCGACTCCCTGTGTTTTGCGCTGTGCTTGCGAACTTTGCAGCGCGACCCACACCACGAGTACGGCGACTACAATCAATCCTGCGATGAGAACTCCCGTCATGTGGTCTCCGGAAAATCTTTACGAAACAGTCCACCTACTTTACTCGCATGAGAGGTTTCTGAAAACAGAGCGGAAAAGAAAAGGCTTCCGGCCGAAACCGGAAGCCTTGGAAAAGCCGAAACGTTGGACGACTACCAGCTTACTTTCAGAGCGAACTGGAACTGCCGCGCGTCATAGGCTGCACTGGGCTGGCCAGCGAAACAAGTGGCGCCTGCTGTCGGATCGCAGAGCTGGTTGACCGCTGCGACGTTTGTTCTGTTAAACAGGTTGAAGCCGTCGGCGATGAGGTCCAATCTCAAGCGCTCGCCAAGAGGAATTTGCTTGGCTAGCCGCAAATCCACCTGAAAGAAGCCCGGGCCAAAAAAGCGGTTGCGGCCAAGGCTGCCGTTGCAGCCTGCAGGAGGACTGACCAGCGGAACGGTGAATGTCGAGCCGTCGTTAGCTAGGCAGACATCCGCGGGGCCGAAATGCACTCCCGAAATGAAATCGGACGTTGTGCCGCCGGTTGACACGACCGAGGGCCGCGCTTGGGAAGCGCCAAGGTCTAGACGAGTATCCGTGCCCGTGATGATGTTGAATGGCCGCCCGGAAGAAACGTCAATAATGGGAGCCAGCGTGAATCCGCCCAGGAAGTGTTTCCACGCGCCGTCGCCGCTCTTGGCTTGAGCAGATTGGAAAACGGCGCTGGTCACCCAGCGGTGGCGCTGATCGTTGACGGAGTTTGAGCGCTCCAGGAACGGGAAGCGGCTGTCCTGCGGTTCCAGCGTGGATTGCAAGTCTGTGCCGTCGTCGATCGAGTGCGACCAGGTGTAGCTGGAGAGCAGTTCGAAGCCTTTCGAGAAAGTCTTCTGCACGTTCACTGTGAGGGCGTGATACCAGGAACTGGCGTCGGAGCGTTGCGCGTCCACGCTATTGAAGGGAACCGGGACACCGAATCCGGTTGGATAGCCCGCGGCGTGAGCAAGCGCGACAAGTGTGCCGTAGCCGCCCGGGACGGCCGCGGTAAAAGACGGGTTGGGGCCGGAGGGGCGGAAGAAGTTGAAGAATGCGGGAGTTCCGACGAAACCTATTTGAGCTGGCGTATTAAAAGGGCAGTTTGGTGCGGCAAAGCCCTGTCCTAGCGCTCCCGGTGCAATTAAGAAAATACTGCCGCTTCCTTGATTGACGCATGAGTTTGGCGCGCCGGAGGGAACGACGACCGTAACCGGATTACTTACGCTGAGTCCTGATGCCGCAGCGTTAAATGCATTTTGCGCGAGAAGTTTTGGGTCAGTGGAGTTGACATCCACGGGGCGATTGAGATGAATGCCGCGTGTGTACTGATAGCCCACGCTCATTTTCCACGAGCCAGCGATTTCACGCTCGATGGTCAAATTGCCTTGTTGTCCGTAACCGTATTTGAATTTGGCGTCTACGGGAAGTGTGAACGGCAAAATCGGCAGTGGGAAGCCAGCGCTCAAGTAATTCTGATTCGCGAAAAGCGAACCTCCAGCAAACGGATCGAAGCGTTGTTCACCGGGAATGTAACCGAGCGTCAGTGAAGTGGGAAAGGCCGGGTAGATGGAATTGGCGTTTAGGACGCCTTGAAAAATGGATGAGCCGTTCAGGTTGGCCGGAGTATCCAAGCCGGTGCCACAAACGGCGGGCGCAGGTGCGGAAAGCAAACCACACGCTGACGGCGTACCGCCTGCGGACAAAAGCTGTACAGAGCGACCGCCGTCCGCCGTCACGGAGTCGAAGGCGATGGCCAGCAAGGGATGGTCGTAGAAGAGACCATAACCAACGCGAACGACGGTCTTGCCGTTGCCGGCGGGATCCCAAGCAAGGCCGAAGCGAGGCGCAACATTGTTGTAGTCACGAGGAATCCCTTCCACGACTCCCAATGCTTTTTCCGCTGCCGCGTTGACGGAGGTTGCGGGAGCAAAGAGAGGTGTGATTTCCACGTCGTAGCGCACGCCGAAATTCAAAGTGACTTTACGGCTGACGCGCCAGGAGTCCTGGCCAAAGAATGCAAAGGGCAGGTTGTCAAAGGGCTGATTGGAGTTGCCAATGCCTTGAATATACGTGGTGGGGATGCCTAGCCCGTAGGCTTGTAAACCGGTTGCTCCAGGCAAAGTTTTCGGAAAGCCAAAGGTCGAGGCAGAAAGGCCGCCGAAGTTTACGACGCCGCCAAAATCGAGCTCGAAGATCTGCTGCCTTGCCGAGCGCAATTGGATGAGGTTTGCGTCAGCGCCGAACTTAAATGTGTGGCGACCCCAGGTCTTCGTGAACGTGTCCGTGAATTGGAAGCGCCGCTCAATGCGGTCCACAGTCGAATAGGGTTCGCGTCCAAAATAGGCGAAACCCGGAATATTCACACCGATCTGATCTCCACCGGGCTGCTGAGAAAATCCAAAATGCAGTCCGCGGCGGGCATATTGAAAACGGAATTGATTGACAGAGGTCGGATCGACAATGGTGTCGTGCTGAAAGGTCACGTTCAGGTCGCGGGACTGATTGTAGCCGGCACGCGACCCGGAATTCTGTCCGAACACCTGGTTTTGTGAAGTGGAAGGGAGGCCCGTTACCAACGAAGGGGAAACGCCAACGCGGAGAAAAGAGTGATTGTTGTTATTCCAGTTTTGATCGAGCCGCAAAGACCAAAGGCTGGTCTTTTCCATAACCGGATAGTTGCCGCGCTGGGAACTCAAACCAACGTAGGAAGCGGGAAGTGGCGCTACGTAAACTCCACCCGCTGAGCAGGTCGCTCCGTTGTTCTCGGGTTGACCAGCCTGGCATTTTACGGGAATAGAGAATTGCGAGCCCGGACCGGGGTTCAGAAAGCCGCCCGTAAGGCCCGGTGCCACGACTCCGGGATCGATCTTAACAAGCGCAACGCTCGAGGCAGAGCCCAGAAGCCCGGCGTACTTTCCAGCTAAAGTCGTTTGTCCTTGTCCGAGGAGCGCAAGGGTTGCTGCGGACTGATCTGAGGTCAGGAGGAGACCATTCAACGGGCAACCGGTGCCGCAATTGAATGGGCTAAGTCCGAAATTATTGATGCCGATGCTGGAAAACCCCGTCTCTTCCCGTTGCGTGTATTCATATGAGCCGAAGAAAAAGGTCTTGTCCTTCTTCAGCGCGCCGCCGAGAGTCATTCCCGCTTGCACGCGCGTGTAGGGTTGTTTTACGGGTTCGAGGACGCCGGAGGCCGGATTGACTTCACCAGAAAAGGAATTGCGCGCCTGGAAAGACTTGTTTCTGAAATATCCGAAAGCGTCTCCGTGAAAATCGTTGCCACCGCTCTTGGTGACGATGTTAATGACGCCACCTGTGGCGCGCCCATACTCTGCATTGTAATTGCTGAGAATGAGCTGGAATTCCTGCACCGCCTCCTGCGAAACGGTGGAGCGAATTCCGTTGACCGAATTGTCCACGGCGTCTGCGCCGTCCACGCTAACCATGTTCGAGCGGGCGCGAGCGCCGCTGACATTTAACCCGCTGTTCGGCGCGGGACCGATCGTGGGAGATACATCGCGGGTCGTTTGCGAATTCGTGAGTGTGAAATTGATGTAGTTCCGGCCATTGATGGGCAGCCCGTCAATGCGACGCTGTTCGATGGTTTGTGATACTTCAGTTTTGGACGTTTCGATATTTGCCACTTCGCTGGTCACCGTGACGGTCTGCACGACACTTCGCAGTTGCAAGTGAGGATCGAAGGTGGCGTCTTGTCCGACGCTGACGCTGATGCTCTCATTGGTAAGAAGGCCAAAATTGGCGCCGCCGTCCACGGTCAACTTATATGTGCCAGGGGCCAGACTGATGAATGAGTAGTGGCCGTTGTCGTCAACGGTTGTGTTACGTTCCGCTCCCGTAGTGGTGCTGGTGAGCGTGACCTTTGTGCCGCGCACTGCCATCCCCTGCGGGTCAACTACCGTGCCCGAGAGCGAAGCCGTATTCTGCGCTGAAGCCGCTGTGGCCGAGCCAAGAGCCAGAATGACGAGCAACATCCACGCGCACACATACTGTCTGCGTCCCATAGCTGCCTCCGATTGGAATTACCGATTAGCCGCTACCCCTAGCGGCGGCGGTGATAAACCGCCCACACGTGACAGGAGAATGAATACCCGGCTTCCACTGTAACGTCAACTGCTTTGGATCTGCAGTCTGCTATTACATAAACAGACGAGGCAAAGCTAAAGCGGATGGTGCTTTGTATTCAAGTGGCAAATGACGTCAAAGGGCGTCAAACGACGTCAGAAACTCGGTGGCGGGAGAGCGGGGCATCGAAACGCAATACGATTTAGAACTGTAAGTGGCGCTGGACGAGCTTGCGGAGCTTTTCGCGGTCTTCGTCCTTCATGTGGACGAACTCGACGCCATTGCCGTCCGGACCGATATTCCGGACGACCGCGGTGAAATGAATCTTGCGAAGACCGGCGCGAACTTCCAATTTGATGGAATCGCCGACGTTGAGCTTTTTGGGAGATTCAAGATAGGCGCCGCCGAGGCTGATTGTTTTTACGCGGGCGAGTCCTGCCGCACCTTGCTCAATCTGGGCACGCAGCGGAGATTCGAGCGGGATGCGGGCGTAACGGCGGGGAACGACGAAATTTGCGCTGGATTGCGCAGCGGATTCGAAGGCGGCGCGCGCTCGAGCTGAAGACGGCCGGTTTTCGATCATCTCCATAGCGTCTTCCGCGGCGGAGCGCAGTCCGGCGGGTTCCGCGTGAACGAGACCTTCGCGCTTTTCCGCGAGAGTGCGAAGCAATTCGCCGGCTTCCGAAGCGCGCATGCGGCCCAGCGCTTCAATGGCTTTGATGCGCACGAACTGGTCGCGCAAAATGTCGTGCTCGCCGGCGGCGATTTCCATCATTTGAGGAACCGCCGTGGATTCCATCGCGAGGCCAATTTGATCAATCATCATCGGCACGACAAGAGGGTGCGCGTCCGCGAGAATCGCGGAAAAAACAAACGCCGCGCTCTGCGAACAAGCGGCATTGGCGGGGCGCGAAAGTTCGCTGACCGCCAGGTCCTGCAAATTCCATTCCCAGCTGGCAAGCGCGCGCGGCAAACCGCGGAGTAACCGTTCGGGGTCCGCTACGGAAAGCATCTTGATCGCCGCGCTGACGCGCTGGCGGCGCGCTTCATAGAGCCGTGATTCGAGCAAATTCAGTACCGGCACGCCGATCGCGCGCAACAGGCGGGACATTGCGGGCAGGGATTCGAAGCCGCGCGGATCCGTCAATAGCAGCGTAAGGCGATCAAGCAGGCGCTCAGGGTCCCGCTGCAATAGACGGGGCAAAGCCGGATCCAGCGCGCGATTTGCGAGAGCCGCGTCAATCAGCAGGAGCCAGCGATCCTGCGCAACCAGGCGTTGCGCCAGCGTTTGCATGTGTGCGAATTTCGGCTCACGAGGAGTTTTTTCCAGGCCGACGAGGATTCCTTCGAGGCCGGTGAAATCACCGCGCGTAACCGCTATGCGCCCGAGAGTTTCCAGGAACGCGGCGAGTAAGGCTGCTGCTTCCGGAATGGTTTCTTTTTCCAGCGCGCTGAGCGTGCCGCGGCTTAAATCTTCTGGAAACTGATTGGGCCACAACGATTCGATAATGGGCGCGAGTTCGTTCAATCCGGCGGCCACTTCGCGTCGCGCACCCGCTTCTTCCAGTTCCAGGCGTCGCGCGTAATTCAAGAGAATGTTTCGCGCTTCGCGGCGCGGCGCATCCACACCGGCTTCAGCGAGTTGCAAGAGCGTCTGGCGCAACGCCGTAACGGGCACGCACCAAATATCCGGCCCGCGAAAAACGGATGATTTTTCGCGCGGCGGCAATTCCACCCAGAAACGTTCGACGAGTTTTTCGCGATGCTTTTCCGAAGCCCACGCCGTAGCCACCGAAGAAAAATGTTGAGAAGAGTGCGGACCGCTGTAGGTTCCAGCGGCGACCAGCACGTCCGCCAGTTTATAGACAGTAGGCCTGACCGACTGAGGCGAAAGCTGGCTGCCGCTAAATTCGGCGCCGACAAATTCCAGCACGAGATTTTCCGAGAGACGCTGCAAATAGGGCTGTGGCTTTTCCGCTTCGCGCGGGCCGTGCTGCGAAACCGCGCTCAGCAGCATGTGGACCGTTTCGCGGCTTGCGGCTTCCAGCGCTCCGTGAATCGCGCGTGCGGCATCTTCGGGGGAGAGCCCACGCGCCGCTTCGAGCGGAGGAGTCAACCGCGCAAGCAAACGAAGCGCGGCGTTCAGATCTTCCAGGCTGGGAAGCGTGATGGGAGAGTCAGCGTTTTCGCGCGGCGCGTTTCCGCCATACGCCACGAGCGCGGCGATCAAACTCGCCAACACTGTGTCCACTTTGCGTTCTGTCTGTGTGTTGACTTGAATCCCTTCCACGCCGTGCTCCAGGAGTTTTGCCGTCCACCAGGACGTGCTGTTCTTTTTGGAAGACTCCTCCGATTTTAGCAAGGCAGCCTTCACAAGCTGAGCGAGCGTGTCCAGTTCGCCTACATGAAATCTGCGTTCGAAGATAAGCGTTTGGATGCCGGCGCGCTGCAATTCGATGGCAAGCGCCTGGAGTTCGCCTCGCACATCGGGCAGCGCCGCTTCGCTGAGCTTCGGCATGATGATGCCGTTGCGCTCAATGCGAAGCGCAAGACCATTCATCGCGAACGCGAAAGAGCGAAGTTGCTCATAGGCGGACTCGAGACTTTCCAAAACACGCGGATGGTTGCGTTGATACAGACGCTGCGAGCGAAACAGGATTTGCAGGTCCTTCAAGCAGCGCTGGACATCCATTGCGGTGGGTTCGGATGGCGAATAGGGCGAGACGATACTGGGGGCCACGGGCGCCTGAGAGGCGGGAGTCCGAACTCTGGCGTCCTTCTTCTCGTTCAGATTTGCGATGGCCCTGAAAACCACGGATCTCCTCAGATTCTGCGCCGATGGTTCGCGCGGGACGCGCTTGCCGGGCCTGGCGGCTCGGCTGGTTGTCTCCTACCCACATACAATGAGTAGAAAGACCCTAACAGGGAAGTGAGCAAGCCACCTTCCCCAGAATTTCTTGGATAAGCTGTTTATTTGCAACGTCGCGCTGCAATGGTTTCAGGACTAGGTAATGGAGATTGTAACAAATTGTTACATTTTGAGCAGAGTTTTAAGGGGTTCGGATCGGGAAGGGGCTATTTCGGCCGCATTGTTTCGTTTACCGCTACCGTCCCGCCCTCACTTACTTGGACTGAGCGTCTTGAGACCTGAAAGCCATTCATTTTCAGAACGATAACGTGGGTTCCGGCACTGACTTCTACGCGTGCGGGGGATTGCTTGCCCGTGCTGATGCCATCAATGGAAATGTCCGCGCCAGCAGGAGTTGTTTCCACCTGAGCCCAGGCGATATGCGAACTTCTTTCCTTGAGCTCGGTGTCAATCTGGGTCACCACATTTTCCTTTATCGTGATCGTTTGGGAGTGTGGTTCGTAACCTTGCAGACGAATCACCAAATTGTAGGTATTGGGAGCCAGTGGAATCGTCAGCGGCGTTTGGCCGGACTGTTTGTCACCGTTGATAAAAACATCCGCGCCAGCGGGATGTGTTATGACATGGAGTCCGATCGCATCCGGCTCCAGATTGATTTTTTGATCGAGCGATTGGCCTGCACGAATTTGCAGAGCCGTCTGTGTGGACTGAAACCCGGTTTTCTTGACTTCCAGGTTATAGCCGCCGGGATCAAGGTTCGAAATGCTGCAGGGTGTCTCGCATTGCTCGCGCCGCTTGTATCCGTCGGTAACTACGGCAGTGGCGCCGACAACATTCGTGATGATGTGAATGGCTCCTTGGCCGGCGCGCGGAACAGGATGCGCGGTTGGCTCGACGCTGCTCGCAGTTGCATCCTCGCCCTGGATATCGTCCACAACCTGTACCTCCGGGGGGGCGCCTTTCAAAAACTTCAGCAATTCCCCGTGTTCACTCGGGCGAAGTTTTCCAGAAAGCGTCAAAGTGCTTCCGGTTCCGCGAATCTTGAGTTTGCTGGAAATCCCTTTTTCAGATGCCGCTTCTTCAATCCGGCCTTTGTACTCCGCAGCTGCGGGGGTCAACCCTGTGGCCGCGCTCGAAGATGAACCCACAGGCTTCTTGGGCGTTGCAACTTCCGGTTTCTTTTCTGACACCGGATTTACGGAGGCGTGAGACCCCGAATTGTTTTTGTCCGGAACAACTTCCGAAGACGCATCCGTCTTGTCAGAATCTGTGGTTGAAGAATTGTCCGCTGGTTGTGTGGTTGTCGAATCTTTTTCCGCGGCTTTCTGCGCTTGATTTTGCTGGCGGACATCATCGAACACCGGCTTGATTTTCCGGTAACCATAAACAATCACGCCGACAAGAATCAACCCCAGCAATATGCTCCAAATGGGGCTGCTTTTGCGTGGCGGCGCAACCGGTTCAAGGGCGGCCGTGCGACGCATCGCCGGAGTTTGCGAAGGGTTTGCCGCGCGGGCCTGGAGCGAACGCGCCGTGTTTGCCGCCTGCAAATCTTCTGGGCGGGGGAAGCGCGAATTTTGCGAAACGAGGGTTGCCTCGGGCGAGCCGCCCATTACAACTGTCGAAGACGCGCTTTCTGCTGCGGCCACCGAGCGGTAATTTTTCAAATCTTCGAGCATTTCGCGGCAGCTTTGATAGCGCGCTGAGGGCTCTTTCGCGAGCGCCTTCATCACGACCGAACTCAGGCCCGAATGAATCGAAGGATCAATGGTGCGCGGCGGGACTGGATCTTCGTTGACGATTTTATAGATGACCGTCGTGATATTCTGCCCGGGGAACGGTTTTTCGCCGGTGACCATTTCGTAGAGCATCACGCCAAGAGAAAAGATGTCGCTGCGGCCGTCCACGACGCGGCCCTTTACTTGTTCCGGAGACATATAGCTCGGCGTGCCCATCACGTGGGTAGTTTGCTGCACGGTGCCGAACTGCAAAATTTTTGCCGTGCCGAAGTCCGTGACCTTGACGGTGTCATCGGCGGTGAGCATCAGGTTGGCCGGCTTGATGTCGCGGTGAACGATGCTGCGTTCGTGAGCAAACTGAAGAGCGCTGCATGTTTGCTCCATGATGCGCAGCACCCGCGCGAGCGGAAATGCTTGTCCGGCATCGAGCAGCGCCTGCAAGCTCTTGCCTTCGACCAATTCCATCGTGATGTAGTAAAGGCCATCTTCTTCGCCCGCGTCGAAGACCACGACAATGTTCGGATGAGTCAGCAGGCCGGCGGCGCGCGCTTCTGTTTGGAATCGGTTGAGAAGTTCGGGGCGGGAAAGACCGGTACCCTCTTCGGAGAGGCGTAAGGTTTTGACGGCGACCGTGCGGCCAATGACCGGGTCAATCGCCTTATAGACGACACCCATGGCGCCGCGTCCGAGCTCGCTCTGGATTTCGTACCTTCCGGCTTTGGTCAGCGTGACCATATCAATGTTCAATGTGTAGAAAACAGGGCCGCCGCGCCACATCTCGCAGGCAGACACCACTACGCCTTATTCTTGACAGTACCCAGTGGATTTTCGGGGGGTCAATCCGCCCGGAGTACCAGTGTTTCGCACTCGCCAAGGCCCAACCCAAAGTCAATCAAACAGGGAGGGTTACGGCCGGCCCGGCAAAGAAGATCGTTGCCATTTCAAGTACGTTTCGGTAACGTACCCGCACCGTAGTTCTCCCCTACGCTTAGCCCATCGACCAACTTGAGTTCCCGGAGGGGCCTGTGCCAAGCCAACAAAAACGTGTGGCTGTGATTGCCATCCACGGAGTAGGTCACCATGAATCTGGAGCGACCGCCCAAGCCGTCACCGACTTGCTCGCCGGCGTGGACATGGATGGAACCGGTTCATCCCATGATCGCTACACTTCTTTTGCGCTGAAACAAGTCCAGATCGCGTTGCCGCCGGCAGATAACCCATTCCAACAACATGATCCGGCCAAGTTTGCCCGCGAGAGGGCAGAGAAAAAGAAGGAGACATCACTCTTACGAAGGATAGCCGCCATCTTCGATGAGCGCCGCGGCACTTTCCAGAAATTCTACAAGAGGAATTTCTGGTTCGCCCGAACGGACGAGTCCGGCAAACACTTGGACGAGCGCCAGCACGACGCGCGAGTCATGGACATCGCTTCCGAGTTCATGGACGTGCAATTGCAGGAATTTCATCGCGACGATGGCGAGAATAGTTACACCACCTGGCGTCACGATGGATGCCGGGTAGCTTCGAAAGAAGCTTCGAAAGAAGCTCCGAAAAAAGAAGTGCACGTCTATGAAATGTATTGGGCGGACCTGGCGCGGCCCAATAATTCGCTGGTGCGATTTTTTTTCTCTTTCTACCAGTTGTTGCTGCATCTGGCCAGCCTCGGCAGGTTCGCGCTCGATCACGCCTCATTTGAAAATTTAGGAAAGCTCGATTGGTTTTTATATTTGCGCTCGTACACGTATGCCACTCGTCTGCTTTCTTTGTTCGTTTTGCCATTGTTGATTTTGATTTACGGCGTTGCACTCGCGCCGCTGCCTTTGCATCTTAGCGGACATGTGCTTCCCGCGGTCCTCGGCGGCGGGCTAGTGTGTTTCCTCGGATTGTTCAGCCTTCTATTCGCGAGCTTGCGATACAAACCGCCGCTGGGTTCGAAAAGCTGGTGGTTCTGGATCATCCCGGTTGTTCTGCCCGGTGCGGCGCTAGTTTGGGCCCTGTTGAAGTATCCCTCAGCGTCGCCGTTCGTTCTGGTTGTCGAATGGTGGGTGCTCGGAGCCGTTGTCTCTTTTTGGATCTTCCTGCAGTACAACCAGGTGCGAAACGGTGCAAAACAGACCGGCGCTTTCTTTATCGTGCTGGTAACGCTGGCGTTTTTTGTGATTCTCTTCAGTCGTGGAGCGTACGACGCAAATGCGCTTGCAACAACATCGATTCTGCTCGTTCAATATGTATTTCTGGTGCTGCGCATTCTCATAATCCTGTTCATCCTGCTCGTAGCCTTTTCATTTCTCCTGGAATCTGTCTGCCGGTTCAGGCTCTCTTTGCAAGAAGACAAACAGGAAGCGCTTGTCCGCACACGTGCCGCCGCTCGGACCGCGCGGTTTGCCATGGCCATTCCAGCATTGCTCATCTTGCTCCTAGCGGTTTTTACGGGAAGCGCGGCCTACAAATTTGCAAACTCACGACTTGACTTGTACAAAGATGCCACGCCCGAAGCAATTTCGCTGCCTAGCGGGTTTCACTGGCTGGCGTTGAACGCGCAGGATACAAGAGCACTCGTCGGTTGTGTCCAAGGTCATCACAGCTGTTCTCCTGAGGAGCGCGCTAACAGATCGGCCAAACAACAAGAAGACCAAGCCACGATTCACTCGGCTCGGCGAATTCTGGAAGGAATCATCGTGCAATCCGCGCTGCCGGGAATGATCATCACGATTAGCCTCGCGGCCGTGGGATTCCTCGTTCTGGGACTCATCATGCTGCCTTCCGTTTACTTTGAGAAATTTTCTCTGCGTAGCGCAAACAACGGTCCAGCCAGAAGGCTGGGCAATTGGTTGTCCGGAGGATTTCGACATTTTCGATGGACGATTACGCTACTCTGGATTGCGGTGTTTGCCGTTCCGCTTGCGTTCACGGCATATGGAATTTTCGAGTATTGCAAATTGCCCGCGCCGCGCGAATCCTTCCTGCTCTTTTTTTATACGTTGCCGTCCATGGCGTACGGGGAGAACCAGTTGCTCACAGCGGGTGGGCTCATCGCAGGCTCGGCCGTCGTCCTTGCCGGACTGTTGGTGAAGTATCTCAGCGCCGTGCTCGATACGATTCTGGACGTGGACACTTACCTTCGCACGACGCCGGCGAACGCGACGCCGCGCGCGTTGATTGCCGAACGCTACGTTTCGCTTTTGCGCCACATTCATTTGTGCAGGGAAGAAGATGGCAGCCGGTCCTACGACCACATTGTTATCGTCGCGCATAGTCTCGGCTCACTCATCACAGCTGATCTGCTTCGTTTCCTTCACCTCGAATGCATGCCCGGTCTCACACATTTTGCGTTTGCGGGACCGGAGTCGGAGGGCCTACCGATTTATTTCTTCTCAATGGGCTGTCCGCTGCGGCAGCTTCTGAGCCGGTTCTTCCCACATCTATATAGATGGATTCGCGAAGTGCCGGAAGACTCCGGAATTTCCTGGCCCGTAACGCAACCTGGCGCGCCCATCCCTGCGGGAACTCCGCCCTTGCCATCGGACTTGCGCGTGAAGCACTGGGTCAACTTCTACCGAAGCGGAGACTATGTTGGCCGATCCATCTGGACGAACGAAGTGTTCGGACGCACTGCCGGGCCTGACAACATAGGCGCATACCCCGATCCAGTCACCGCCGATACTTTCCCCGACCACGCTTCTTTGGCGAGCGCGGAGCGCGTGGATGCGTGCATCGGGCTTGGCGCTCACACGCACTATTGGGACCGTACCGCTCCCGACGTGAGCACGCAACTCGACAAGCTCATCGCGCAGTAGTTTTCTTCGTCTGCCTAGCGTCTTGGCGAACTTGTGTCCGGACCCATGGTGCGCTCCGGCATGGGAACGTTTGTTTCGCGTACGGGGCGATCCATTTCTCCCGGCCGCGCCGGCGCTTCGAGCCCATCCGTTAGCAAAAAGCCCTGCAGCGCGATACCGTTGGTCCATAAGCTTTCGAGCGCTGCGACGTATTCCGTGTGCAGCTCGAAAAGTCTGCGTTGCGTTTCCAGCACACGCGGATACGACGCCAGCATTTCGCCATGGCGTTCGTCCATTAGCGTGTAGGCGCGTTTCGCGCGTGGCAGAATTTCCTTGCGATATTGTTCGACCATCAGCCGTGCGTTCGAGTATTGGTCGAGCACCGTCGCGGCACGTTCCCGTAGCGTGAGCGCGATGCGACGCTTTTCTTCTTCGGCTCGGTCTGTTTCCGCCCGTGCCGCGGTTACATTCCCTTGATTGCGGTTGAAAATGGGGATTTCCACGGCGACTTCCGCCGTTCCTTCCCATCCAATGGCGCGAGGAATCGCTCCGATCAATTCATTGTTGTATTCCATTCCGCCACGTAGCCGCAGGTCAGGAATTGCTTCGCGTTGGGCCCGAATGACGTCCGCACGATTTCGCGCGGCCGTCGCGTCCGCGATGCGCACTGCGGGACTCCTTTTGGAAATAGCGTCGAGCACTTCCGCATCCGAAAGCTCCGGCCAGCCGTGTTCCAAATCGCCGGCAACAGTCATGCGCTCCATTTCCGGATCGCCCATCGCCGCGGAAAGCGAGCGCCACTCTTCGCGAAGCGTGTTTTCCTGCATTCGCTGCGCAAGCTGGAGGCGTTGTGCTTCGATCTCCGCTCCGAGAACCTCCGTGTCGTCTGCCTGTCCTGTGTTGTTCAGTCTCTTTTCAGTCGTAGCATTTTCGTTCGCGATTCGTGCGAGTTGCGTGCGAACGTCCGCAAGCTCCTGCGCGGCGAGCACGCGGTAAAACGCCATCTTGACCGCGGTTTCTACGCGGATTTTTTGCTCTTCGGCCTCAATCTCCGCAAGCGAAGTCTCTTTTGCAAAAACGTCGCGATTTCGCGCTAGCTTTCCGCCGGTCACTATGCGTTGCTCGACAAAGAATCCCTGCTTGCCTCCGCCTTCCGCCCCGCCGCGAATTTCGTCGGCGGAATACGCGGCCACGGGATTCGGAAGCAATCCCGCCTGCTGCTGGCGAGCCTTCGCAGCGCGAATTCCTGCTTCGGCTTGCCGCAGCGTGGGGTTTTTCGCGCGAGCTATCTGTTGCGCGTCTTCCAGCGTGAAAAGTCTTTGCCCCGGCTCTTTTTGCGCCTGTCCAAATCGCGGATAGTCCGAGTCATGCATTTGCGCGGCATGGTGATGGTGCATATCATTTTGCGCGGCCGGCATTTGCATCCCTGGCATGGACTGCTCCTGCGCGAGCGCACGCGTGGAGAGCAATAAGACCATCGCGGTCAGCAATGGCGTGATCTGAAAACTCTTGCGGTTCGGCACGCTGAATGATTTCTCGAGCAAGCAGCGTGTTTTACGATTCATGGTGATGCTCGCTTTCCGGCGAAACTGCCTTGCCCTTCATTCGCATAATTTCCTCGTATTTTTCGTCCGGCAGCACGCGGACCATCGTCATCATGCCCATCATTCCGGCGCTCCAGTTTTTCGGCAGGCCGTGTGTCTCGGGCTTACGCACCAATTCGTCCATGCCCATCTCCATGAAGGCGTCTTGAGGAAAGCCCGGCGTTGCGTTCGCATCTTTTGCTACGGGCGAAGGATGCGTGTGCGCAAACCCCGCACGCGCGGCGAGCGCTTGCATCTGTTGCATAGCCGTTTCTTCGGTAGGGTCCGCCGTGGAAATTTGCCGGTCGCTCAACAGGTCCATCATCGAATTCATCATGTGATGCGGCAGGTGGCAGTGAATCATCCAGTCGCCCGGATATTTCGCTTCAAACTCGACGACTCTCGCTTGCGCCACACCGACAAGTACCGTGTTCAACGGATACCAGGTGGACTGCGGCGCACGGCCGCCCTCCGTGCCGGTGATGACGAACTGATTGCCGTGCAAATGGATCGGATGATGATCCATCCCAAGATTCACGATGCGTAATCGCACGCGGCTCCCAAGCCGCGCAAGCAGAGGTGTCGTCAACGGCGCGGAAACTCCGTTGAACGTAAGCCAGTTGAATTCCATCGAAGCCGTATTCGGCACGGTGTTTGCCGGCAGCACGGCCCATTCCTGCAGGACAATTCCGTAATCGTGATCCACGCGCGGCGAAAACTCTTCCTTCGGATGCGCCACGAAAAACCCCAGCAGCCCCATCATTTCCTGCATGGCGCTATGCGCGTGGTAAAAAAACGTTCCTTCCTGATGGACCGTGAATTCGTAAACGTACTTTTCTCCGGGCGCGACGGGCTTTTGGCTAATCCACGGCACACCGTCCTGCTCGATAGGCACTTCGAGACCATGCCAGTGCAGCGAAGTGCTCTCCGGCAAACGATTCTCAAAAATGATGCGCACGCGCTCGCCCTGCAGCACTTGAATCGTCGGGCCGGGGCAACTTCCGTTGTAGCCCCAGACGTCGAGCGTCTTCCACGGAACGATCGTGCGTTTCATGGACTCCGCGACAAGATGAAAAACTTTCACGCCGCCGTCCCATTCGAAGGGTAAATCCCCCACGTCCGGCGTCACCATGGGGACGGGCGGTCCAGAGCGGTTTGCGCTGTTTCGCTTCGCTCGAGTTGATTCACCGCTGGATACAAGCGCGCGCGCCTGTACGCGCACGGATTCGCTCCAGCCGAAGAGCCCCGTTCCAATCAGCGCGGCATTCCTGAAAAAAGTTCTGCGTGAATTACTCATGATGCGTTCTCCCAATCTCTGCGCTCAGACGTAGCTTTGATTATTCGATATGAAAAACGATGTAACCCTGTCAACAACAGGGAAGTCGTCGCAATTTGGATTACAAACGTTCTAATTCAGGGAGTGCATGGCGGGAATTGCATAGCCATGCTTAGGGTAGGATCAAATGCGGAGAATGGGCACGCTTCGACCTTCACGGATTTCCGGCGGCGGCCCGTCCGAAGAAAAAATCAAATGAGGACTCACCGCAAAAATATCCTGCGCGTTCGAGTGTCCGGTAGCAACGATTGATCCGGCGTCTTCAAAAGAAGCAGACTCCACGGAAAGAATTGGCTTACTCAGAACCGCGAGGCCGGTCTCCTGGCACGCACTGCTTTTTGGCGAGGCCGAGAAATGGTTGCGGGCGTAGCTGGACGACACGCCGTGGCAACTCGCTTTCTCATCTGAGCTTGCTGTTTGCGTCAGGCACGACGAGCCCGCGCACAAAGGAGTGCACAGCGGCCCGACGATCAGCGCGAGTATCAGCAAACAAGTAGTTCCCGCGCCGGCGCGCGTGTAGTTCACCTTCAAACCAAGCATAGTCACCATCATAAACCTAAATCTGGTGGGGCTGGGGAGAGTCGAACTCCCGACACGCAGTTTAGGAAACTGCTGCTCTATCCATCTGAGCTACAGCCCCACAAGCACCCAGTTTACCATCACGTTTCGACCATAAGCAGCGCGGGCTCCGCAAACTCTTCCTGCGAGACAGTTCGTCCGCTGCGGCTCACTCCCTGTGTTATTATCACTCTCGCCGCCTGAATTCCTTGCCATTTCGGACTCTTCCGGAGGTTTCTATGGGCAAAAAACTTCGCATCCTCGTCATCGTCGTCGCCGTGGTGGTCGTGCTTCTCCTTGTCGCGCCGTTCCTCATCCCGGTGAACAGTTTCCGCCCCACCATCGAAGCAAAGGCATCGGAGGCTCTGGGCCGCAAGGTTGAAGTTGGCGATTTGAGCCTTTCGCTCATCACTGGCTCGCTCGGCGCGAAAAATCTCTCCATCGGCGATGATCCTAAATTTGGTTCCTCGCCGTTCCTCACGGCCAAATCGCTGAGCGTTGGCGTCGAAATTTTTCCTCTGATTTTTTCGAAAACCCTCAACGTCACCGGCATCACGATTGACGAGCCGCAAGTAACTCTGCTGCGCAATCCCGCGGGTCAATGGAATTATTCTTCGATTGGCGGCTCCGCAAGCGGCCCAGCGAAACCGGCTGCGAAGAGTTCCGCTCCTGGCTCTGCCGAAGAAATCTCAGTGAAAAAGCTTGAACTGAAAGACGGGAAAATCATTCTGGGCACGACCAATTCACAGAAGCGCAGTACCTACGATCACGTCAACGTGACGGCAAGCAACGTTTCCCTGAATTCTCAATTTCCATTGACGGTTTCCGCAAGCCTTCCTGGCGGTGGCGAATTCAAGCTCGACGGCACTGCTGGCCCACTCGATAAGTCGGACACCGCGCTCACGCCACTGGATGCAAAGATTCATGTTGGTTCGCTGAATCTCGCCAGCGCCGGTTTCCTCGATCCATCGCTTGGCCTCGGTGGCCTCGTGGATTTGGACAGCACGATCGCCTCCAAGAATGGTAGCGTCGAAAACAAGGGCTCGCTCAAACTTTCGAAAGCCTTGCTCGTGCAAGGTGGTTCTCCGGCAGGAGTGCCTGCTGTGATTGACTACGGCACAAAATACGACCTGAAGAAAAATTCCGGCGTCATCATGCCTTCGACAGTGAAGGTTGGCTCCGCCGTGGCTCACGTGAATGGCACCTACGACAGGCAAGGAGAAGAAACCGTCGTTAACGTCAAACTCGCCGGCGATTCGATGCCCGCAAAAGACCTGGAAGCGTTTCTGCCGGCCATTGGCGTGAATCTTCCCAAGGGTGCTTCGTTAAATGCAGGAACACTCAGCACGAACCTGAACATCAAAGGCCCGACGAACAAACTCGTCACGGACGGCACCATCGGCTTGTTCGCGGCGAAGCTGGAAGGATTTGATTTGGGCGCCAAGATGGCTCCAATCGCCGCTCTCACCGGACTCAAAACCGGCAAAGACCTCGAAATTGAGAAGCTCACAACGATTGTTCACATGGCACCCACCGGTTTGCGTGCGGAGGACTTCAACGCAATCTTGCCCGCGTTTGGCACTTTGAAGGGTGCCGGAACGCTCGACGCAAAAAACAATCTCGATTTCAAAATGGTTGCGACGCTGACGGGTGGCGTACTCGGTGGTTCGGGAAGTGCCAGCAACGGCATCGGCTCCGTGCTCGGCACGGCAACAGGTGCAGGGAAGAGCAGTAGCTGTAAGAATGGGACTACGATTCCGTTCATGATTCAAGGCACCGCATCCGATCCGAAATTTGTGCCTGATGTGGGCGGAGTCGCGGCGAACCTTTTGAAGTCGGAGCTCGGATGCACCGGCGGAACAATGCTCGGCGCCGGTGAAAAGGGAGCCACAACGCCGGCAAACGCTGTTGAGGCGCTCGGCGGGCTTTTTGGAAAAAAGAAGAAGCCCTAGTTTTTTCTAGTGATGCTGGCTGATGGAAAGAATGTTTCCATCGGGATCTTTGAACCAGGCTACCTTGTCTCCGTTCGGAGTGGTCCAGATCCCCAGCTCCTTGTCCTGAACGAACGGATATTTTTCCAACGTTACGCCTTTTTCCGCGAGCCACGCGGCTGCGGACTGCACATCAGTTACTTCCCAGCCTAAAATGGTTCCTTGCACCGACGTGAACTTCGGCATCTTTACAATTCGGATCATGTGCGCCCCTGCGCGCATCACGAGCGCGAACTGATCCAGGCTTACGAACGTAAAGCCGAGCTTGCCTTCGTAAAACGCACGCGCCTTTTCGTAATCTGTTGTTTGAACAAATCCGATCAGCTTCGATTTCGCAAGCATCGTGACCTCCGATTTCACGTCTAAAGCTACACGAGCGAATTGAGCCGCGCCAGAGCCGCGCACAATTTCAACAGGGCTGCCTCGATTTCCATCGTGATTCCATCGTGATTCCATCGTGATTCTTGACTCTTTTGGAACTTCCCAGTAGCCTCATGCGTTCATGTTTACGCTCCTGAAGGTACAAGTCCTGCCAGTTTCCCATCCGAGGTGGTCCGCATGAATTTCAAACTTTCTCACTGGTGTGTTTCTTCACTTGTGGTTGCGCTCTTCCTGCTTGTGCAGGGCACAACTTCGCCGCGAGCCGCGGCGCAAGGTGGCGAACCGCAGTATTTCGCCATTCGGGGCGCAAAGGTGGTCCCGGTTTCCGGACCGGTGATAGAAGACGCAACGGTGGTCGTTGCACGCGGCGTGATTCTGGCTGTTGGCGGAAAAGGCGTGCCGATTCCGGCAGACGCCTGGGTGATCGAGGGCAAGGGACTGACAGTCTATCCCGGACTTTTCGATGCTCTGACCGATGTTGGCATAACTCCCGCGCCTTCGGCGCCGACGGAAGGCGGCCCGCGTGGAGGAGGCGGAGGTCAGCCCGCGGCCCGCGGACCGGAAGACCGTCCTGGCTCCACGCCGTGGCGCACCGCTGCCAACGAAGTGAGCCTAAGCGACAAACGCGTCGAGACCTGGCGCAACGCGGGATTCACGACCGTCGTTTCTGCTCCCAAGGGCGGATTTTTTCCTGGGCAAGCAGCAGTTCTCGATCTCGCAGGCGAACGCAACGGCGACCTCGTGGTGAAGTCGCCGGTAGCGATTCCCATTTCGCTGAATCCGGCTGGCGGATTCGGCAGCGGATTCCCCGATTCGAAAATGGGTGTTCTCGGCTACGTGCATCAGGTTTGGCTGGATGTGGATTGGAGCACAAAAACCGAAGCCGTTTATACAAAAAATCCGCGTGGCGTCGCGCGTCCGCGTTATGACCGCGTCGAAGCCGCACTTGCCGAGGCGCTGGAAGACCACGCTTTCGTTCTGATTCCCGCGAATAGCAGTCTCGAACTGCGCCGCGCTTTGGTTCTCATGGACCGTTGGAAAATCTCCGGCGCCATCGTCGGAGCGCAGATGGCATACGACATGCCGGATGAACTTGCAGCAAGAAAACTGCCCGTTCTCGTCAATCTCAAATGGCCCGAAGCGGAAAAAGACGGCGATCCCGAAAACGTGCCCAGTCTGCGCACGCTTCGCTTCCGCGATCGCGCGCCCTCCTCGCCGGCGGCTCTGTCAAAAGCCGGAGTGAAATTCGCCTTCACCTCGGAGGGCATTTCCTCTCCCGCGGACATCGTGAAAGCAGTCAAGAAATCCGTGGATGCTGGACTCGCACCTGACGCCGCCATTCGCGCGCTTACTCTTTCGCCCGCGGAAATTTTTGGCGTCGCCGATCGTACTGGGTCCATCGAGAAGGGGAAAATCGCAAATCTCGTCGTGACCGACGGCGACTTCTTCGCCGAAAAAACAAAAATCAAAATGATTTTTGTGGATGGAAAAAGATTCGAAATACGGGAGCCGGACCGGCCCAAAGATCCGCCCAAGGGAGACATGACCGGAAAGTGGAAACTGAAATACACCACTCCAGAAGGCGATGAGGAAAGCACCGTGGACCTGACGATGTCCACAGACGGCACGCTCTCCGGAACCACAACCAGCACGCGCGGAACGGCCACCATCATCAGCGGCTATGCCAGCGCGGACAAATTCAGTTTCACTATCAACATGCCCATCCAGGGAAGCCCTACCGACGTAACTTTCTCCGGCACGTTTGAAAAAGACACCATGAAAGGCACGATTTCCGTCTTGTCCCTCTCGATTGATTTCACCGGCACGCGCCCGGGTGCTGTGTCTTCGTCCATTTCCATGGGAGGTTTCCAGTGAAGGCTCTTTCGACTTTGCGCTTGTTCGTATGTTCCTCAATTTTGTTGGGCGCAGTTTGCTTCGGTGCCTCCGCCGGAACCTCGCCGGACGCGCCGCCCGTCATCCTGATTCAGAACGCTACTGTCCTGACCGTGACGAAGGGCACCATCGAGCACGGTTCGGTGTTGATCAAGGATGGCAAGATTTCCGAAGTGGGCCCAAACGTCAAGGCACCCAGCGGAGCGCAAATCATTGACGGCACCGGAATGTTCGTCACGCCCGGCATCATTGATTGCCACTCGCACATCGCCGTGGATGGCAGCGTCAACGAAGGCAGCATCTCCGTTTCTTCCATCGCGAATATAGCTGAAGTTCTCGATTCCGATGACATTTCTATCTATCGCGACCTCGCCGGCGGCGTTACCACCGCGAACATTCTTCACGGCAGCGCCAATTCCATCGGCGGCCAAACCATCGTGATTAAGCTGCGCTGGGGACAACCCGCTGCGAAGCTTCCGTTCGAAGGCGCGCTCCCGGGCATCAAGTTCGCCTTGGGCGAAAATCCCAAGCGTTCCAATTTTTCCATTCCCGGGCGCGAGCGTCGCTATCCCGCCTCCCGAATGGGAGTTGAAGAAACAATTCGCGCTGCGTTCACCGAAGCGCGTGATTACAAGAACGCGTGGGACAGCTACAACAAGAAGGTTGCCGCCGGAGAGAAGAATCTGATCCCGCCACGTCGCGATTTGCGGCTCGATCCACTCGTTGAAGTTCTCGAAGGCAAGCGCTACGTCCACTCACATTGCTACCGCGAAGATGAAATCCTGATGCTGCTGCGCGTGGCTAAGGAATTCGGATTCAAGGTGCGCACGTTCCAGCACGTTCTCGAAGGCTACAAAGTCGCCGACGAAATCGCCGCGGCCGGTGTCGGAGCATCCACGT
Organism: Candidatus Sulfotelmatobacter sp.; assembly: GCA_035567915.1. GTDB lineage: Bacteria > Acidobacteriota > Terriglobia > Acidiferrales > UBA7541 > Acidiferrum. The sequence continues at coordinate 60,074 of DATMPA010000018.1, forward strand.
TTTCCGATTGGTGGGCCTACAAAGTCGAAGCTTACGACGCGATCCCTTACAACGCGGCCCTGATGACGAAGCGCGGTGTGATCGTCTCCATCAACTCCGATGACGCCGAAGAGGCCACGCACTTGAATCAAGAAGCGGCCAAGAGCATGAAATATGGCGGCCTTTCGCATGACGAGGCTCTCAAGTTGGTCACGATTAATCCGGCGATCCAGCTTGGCATTGATAAGCGCGTTGGCTCCATCGAAGTAGGGAAAGACGCCGACCTCGTCATTTACAATCACGATCCGTTGAGCGCGTACGCCGTCGTTCAGAAAACGCTGATTGATGGTCGCGTTCTCTTCGACCGGCAAAAAGATATCGCTGCGCGCGCCGATTTGGCCAAAGAAAAGAAAGCACTCCTCGATAAAGAGAAAGCTGCCGGGAAAAAGCCTGAAGAGAAAAAGCCCGAAGAAAAGAAAACTGAAAAGCCGAGCGATGTAAAGAAACCGGAAGAAAAGAAACCCGAAGAGAAAAAGCCAGAAGAGAAGAAACCGGACGACAAGCCCAAACCACCGTCAGGCACAAACGATGCAACGAATGCATCTGCGGTCGCGGGAGGTGCCCAGTGAACCGAGCAATCGCAATGACCGCTCAACGTCTTCTGGTCTTCATTTTCGGATGCCTTGCTTTTACGATCGCGGCATCTGCGCAAGCTCCTGCGGCTACAACGCCGCCCGTATACGCGATCACGCACGCCAAGCTCATCACGCTCGCTGGCGCTCCCGTTGAGGATGGCACCGTCGTGATCAAGGACGGCAAAATCGCCGCCATCGGCGTAGGCGTGGAAGTTCCCGCCGGCGCACAGGTCATTGACGCGAAGGGTCTGCAGGCATATCCCGGACTTTTCGATCCCATCACGCAAATGGGCCTCAGCGAAATCGGCGCCGTCGGCTCAACCGTGGACACCACGGAAACCGGCCCAATCAATCCTGATGTCGTCGCCGCCACAGCCGTATTTCCTTCCAGCGAACACATCCCGGTCACGCGCGCCTCGGGCATCACGGAAGTTCTTGCCGTTCCTGGCAGCGGTGGCTTCGACTCCGGCGGCAACCGCGGAATGCTCGCGGGCCAGGCTTCCGCCTTTCATCTCGCGGGCTGGACCATGGACGAAATGCAAATCAAGAAAAGCGTTGCAATGGTCATCAACTGGCCGACGATCAACACGTCCTCATTTGATTTCGCCACGTTCTCCCGCAAACAAAAGCCTTTCGCGGAAGCGAAGCAGGACTACGAAAAACAGGTCACTCAACTTACCGACGTGCTCGACAGCGCGCGTCATTATGCACAGGCGATGGGACACGGCGGGCCCTCCGATTTCGAACGTGACGTAAAACTCGAGGCGCTCGTGCCCGTCGTTCGCGGGCAGCTTCCCGTGCTTGTCTTCGCGGACAAGGCGCGTGACATTCGCAACGCGGTCGAGTATTGCGAAAAACGAAAGTTGCGCATGATTCTCGCCGGCGGCGAAGAAGCCTACAAAGTAAAGGATCTATTGCGTTCGAAAGACGTTCCCGTGATTCTTCGCCCGATGCTCAGCGAAGTTGACGAAGAAGACGAGGCCTACGACCGCTTGCTCTCACAGCCCGCCGAGCTCACCGCGGCCGGGGTGAAAATCGCCATCGGCAGCTTTGATAATTCCTTCGCGCGCCGCCTTGGTCAGAACGCAGCGAATGCCATCGCCCACGGGCTTTCCCCGGAGGAAGGCCTCAAAGCCGTCACGCTCTATCCCGCGCAAATTTTGGGCCTTTCCGAACAGCTCGGATCGTTGCAAGTCGGAAAAGTCGCGAACATCATCGTCACCAATGGTGATCCACTCGAACTCACCACCGACGTCAAATACCTCTTCATTCGCGGACAGCTAACGTCCACCGAAGATCGCCATCACCGGTTATATGAAAAGTATCTGAATCGCCCGAAGTCCGAAGCCTGCGAATGCGCGGTGCCGGAAATGCCGAAGATGATAAAGGACAATACAAAGCCTTCAGGACTGCTCTCTCCCAACCCAAAGCCAAACTGAATACTTAGCCCTAATAATTAACGAGGACGTGAAACTTTTCGCCTGCACCTGCGTTTCTATAAGGAACGCAGATGACCCCTCTCTTCCGCAATTTTCTGCTCGCTCTAGTGGCGCTATCCGCGCTGACTACCTCCGCGCCCGCTCAAGACGCCGACAAGGTCCTGGACGCCGCCGTCAAAGCTTCCGGCGGCTCCGGCAAACTGCGCAAGGTTCTAACGCTTTCACTAGAAGGCACACTTGGTCGCCAAAGCGACTCCAAGTCCGGCACATATACGCTCAACCTGAAATCGCCCAATCGCTACTACGCGGAGTTTACCTTCGCCGGCCAACCGGAAATCCTTGCGTATAACGGCAAATCGGCCTGGCGCGAGACTTCATCGGGCGAAATCGGCACGCTCCTCGGCCCAGAAGCCATCGAGATGGAAGCTGCCGCTCAACTCTACAATTCGCACCTGCTCGACCGCAAAAAGAACAAAGTTGCCGCCGCTCTGGCAGGGAATTCGCAAATCAATGGCCGCGATGCGTTGGAAGTGCAACTGACCTCCCAGACCGGAGTCAAGCGCTCGCTATTCTTTGACGCGCAAACCCATCTGCTACTAAAAGAGTCGGGCAATCTCGGCGGCCAGCCTCAGGAGACGATTTACGAAGACTACAGCCCTGAGAGCGGCGTCCAAATCGCTCACAAACTGCAAATACACCGCGGCTCCGAAACCTATCAGGTAACGATCACTCGCGTTGTCGTCAATCAACCCATCGGCGAGCGCACGTTCGATTTTCCCAAAAAGTCGCAAGTACAACTACCGGATTTGAAGAAACTATTCGAAGAAATTGACGCCAATCAGAAGGCAATCGACAAAATCCGCGAAAATTACTCCGGCCGCCGTTCCGAAGAAGAAATGGAAATGGACAAGAACGGCAGCGTTAAGAAGCGCGAGCTCCACGATTACACCTTCTTCTATTTGAATGGCGAGGAAGTCTCCACGCTCATCGCCAAAGACAACAAGCCCTTGACGCAACAGGAACAGGACAGGGAAAACGAACACACGAAGAAACGCATTGAGGAAATTCAGAAACAACAGGCGAAAAAGGAAGCAAAAGAAGAAAAGAAAAAAGAAGAAGGCGCGAAAGGGAAGGACGAGGACGACCCAGGCATCGAGATCTTTCTGCGCGTTTGCCAGTTCGTGAATCCGCGGCGCGAACGCTTTCGGGGTCAGGACGTCCTCGTTTTTGATTTCGAACCGAACCCGGAATATAAAGCTCATTCTCTCGTCGAAGGCATTGTCCAGAAACTGGCCGGCGTTGTCTGGGTGGATGAAAAAGCCCACCAAGTTGTGCGAATCGAGGGCTATTTTGTCGGTGACGCAAAAATCGGCGGCGGCCTTCTCGTGAATCTGCAAAAGGGCTCGAGCTTCATTGATGAGCAGGCGTTTGTGAACAACGAGGTTTGGCTGCCAACCTATACGGAAGCGCACATCGGCGCGCGATTTCTCCTCGTCAAAGGTATCAAGGTGAATGCAGTTACCCGCTACTCCGACTACAAGAAGTTCAATGTGGAAACCCTCAACACAATCTCAAAGCCAAAAGACGCGGACAAACCAGCCGATCCACAATAGGTTCGGGTTCTTACTGTGTTTTGCTGATTTGGAATTTTAGAACGAAGGCGGACTCACGCAGTATCCGCGGCAAAATCTTACGTTAGTTCGCAGCTTTCATGCAGGCATGCCACTGTTCGTCTTCGGCGTGAATGTCACAGAACCACAAATCACATTGAATGCAGTGAACGGTAGCGGCAAGATTGCACGCTGGTTCTCTTGCCGAAACTCCCTGGCATGCCCGGTCGGACGCTTCCTCGTTGTCGGAGGTTCCTAGCATCAATGCACCTCGTGCCGCGATTGTACCCTGATTTCCCTAATTCACGTTCCTGCCTCTCGTCTATCGAGCAGGCACGCCCGCATCCAGTACTTCCCGTACTTTTTGCGCCAGTGCCCGCGGGGTGAACGGTTTTTGCAAGAACGCAAGGCCTTCTTCCAAAACTCCACCTTGTGCGATCACGTTGTCCGTATAGCCGGACATGTACAAAACGCGCATCTTCGGATTCCGTGTGCCTAATTTCTTCACCAGCTCGCGTCCACTCATCGTTGGCATGATCACGTCGGTCAACACGAGGGCAATCTCTTGCGACCGCTCCGCTGCGATTTCCTCCGCGCGTTTCGGCCCGTTTGCGCAAATCACTTTATATCCCTGCGATGCCAAAATTACTTCCGCCAGCTCCCTCACCGCGTCATCGTCTTCCACAAGTAGAATCGTTTCCGTTCCTCGTTTCGCTCTCGGATCGTGCGCTTTCCGCGAATCCCTATCTGCAAGTTCATCCACGCGCGGAAAATAAACCTTGAATGTCGAGCCTTTGTCCGGCTCGCTGTATACCCAAATGTAGCCGCCGCTCTGCTTCACGATGCCGTACACGGTTGCCAGCCCCAGCCCCGTGCCTTTTGTTCCACCCTTCGTCGTAAAAAACGGCTCAAAGATGTGCGCGATCGTCTCCGGACTCATGCCCGTGCCCGAATCGGAAACCGCCAGCATCACGTAGCTTCCCGGTTTCACGGAAATGTGTTCGCTCGCGTAGGTTCTGTCGAGATCCACGTTCGAAGTCTCAACAATCATCCGGCCACCCTTAGGCATCGCGTCGCGCGCGTTCACCACCAGATTCATCAGCACCTGCTCGACCTGCGCCGGGTCCGCCTTGATTGTTCCAAGTCCCGCGGACACCACGGTCTTCATTTCAATGTCTTCGCCAATCAGCCGTCGCAAAAGCTTTTCAAGTCCCAGCACGACCCCGTTCAAGTCCAAATTTTTCGGTTGCAAAACCTGTTTCCGGCTGAACGCCAGTAACTGCCGCACAAGCCCAGCCGCGCGCTCGGATGCATCTTCGATATGCTCAATATCCGCGCGCACAGGTGCCGGCACCTCTTTTCTTTGCACTGCCAGCTCGGTGTATCCCTTGATGATCGTCAGCAAATTGTTGAAGTCGTGCGCGATTCCTCCGGCCAGACGGCCCACTGCCTCCATGCGCCGCGATTGCTGTAACTGTCCCTCCAGTTGTTTACGCTCTGTAATGTCAACGATAATTCCTTCCATCACCGGGTAGCCTTCAGCTCCTTGCACCACGACGGCGCTGTCGCTCACCCAGATCACTCGCCCATCTTTTCGCGTGATGCGGTACTCCGCTTGAAACGCTAGTCCCTTGATGCACGCGTCTTCTGCATCCTGCACTGCCGCGTGATCGTCTGGATGTACAAAGCGGACCCAATTTTTCGAATCAGCGAGCCACTCTTCCTGCGTGTATCCCAGAATGCTTTCAATTTGCGGGCTTACGTAGCGCCACCGCCCTTCCATTCCAAGTTCGGCGATGTAGCTGATCGCCGCCACTCGTTCCACGATCATCTGATACTTGGACTCGGCTTCCGCCTGCGCCCGCTCGGCTCGCATGCGCTCCGTCAAATCGCGGCCGACCAGAACCACTCCTCCATCAATCATCGCTGTAACGGCCATCTCGACAGGTAATCCTCTTCCATTACTGTCGTGAAGCGTCAATTCGCCAAACCATTTGCCGCGCCTGCGTAGCCCTTCGCGAATTTCTGCTTCAACGCGGCTTGCGTCCTCAGTGTTCGCCACGTCTCTCCAAGGCCTTCCCAGCATTTCTTCCGCGTTGACTCGTCCGCACATTCTCGCGTATTCCGAATTCACGTAAGCATACTTTCCTGCGGCGTCCACAATCGCCATTCCGTCCACGGAAGAATTCATGGCCTGCATTTGCCGTTGCACCAACTCGGCATTCTTCGTTTGACGGTGTTCGTTGATGACCATGCGCATCGCGTAGCAGAGGATCGAAATCGCCAGAACCGTGAGCCGCACCGGTTTCCATCCGGGCCCGAGTTGCGAAGAAAGAAACATCACAATGAGCGGACCCAGCGCGAACATCGCGTTGCGGAAAATCATTCCGCCAGTGGATTTGGCCCGCAGACTCTGAGCGCCCGTTTGCATTGTTGCCGGTTTCCAGCTTGCCGCCCAGAACGCGCCTCCCAGCAGCGGCAGACTCCACGCCAAATCCAGAAATGTTCCCGAGGGAGTCTCGCGCAGGTACTGCACATATTCCGTCACTTGGGCTAGGCCGAAATAAGCAAACAGAAAAACGGAAAATCTTTTATATAGTTCTCGCGTTTCAGGCGATCGCGAAATCCCCGCGCGCACGACGCTCAGCGCGATCAGCGTCCCGTCCTGAAACAACATGATGATTTGCACGCGCAACATCGCCCCGTGGTGATCCATCGAAAGCGAGGGCACGTAATACATCCCCACGTAGATCAGGAAGTAGATGATTGCGATTTGCAGGAAATCCAGAACGGTTGCCAGATCCAGGCGCGTCGAATCTCGCTCGTCATCCAGGAAAAGCGCCATTGCGAAGAATGCGCCCTGGAGGTCGAACAGGAATCGTACGAACGAAAGTGCGGGCGGTTCTATTCCCAGAGCAACTTCATAGAACATCCAGCCCAGATTTGCGATTCCCCACGTTGCCCACCCGAAGCCGACCAGCAGCCACAAGGATCGGCTCAGCCCACGCCCCCGGCGCGCTGCCGCAATCGCCATGGCGGCCGCAATTCCGCTCGCCGTAATTTGCAGCATGTTGCCGCAGAAAGAACCAGCCGTGGTGCCACCCAGTGTCAGCGCGACCAGGACGTGGAGCGCGACAACGCCGAACGCCAAAATGTAGAGTTTCCGGCCCAAAACGCCTCTGGCATCGCTGAGCGTGGTACTAGGACTGCATTCAGATTAGGCGAAATTGCCTACAAAATGTGCGTTTCGTGAGCGATCTGTTCCCAAACGAGAATAGGGCCGACTTTCACCCGACTCCTTACTTTTCCCACGAGCTTTGCATGAATAAGTACCGCTCGCGCTGTACGTCCTTTTCGGCTTTGGATTGCGTGTTCAAGTACATCACCTGCGCATCGGCTCGCGGCTTGTACTTCGGCCAGTTTGGAAGTCCCGGCCCGTTTGGATCACCGCTGCGCGCGAAGTTGGACCAATATTTCCGCATCAATTCGCTCAGCGCGCGGTCTTCGCTTCTCCACAACGCAGGAATTCGCCACTCAAGCGTCCCGAACACATATTCAATCTCTGCCGAGTGGTACGCGCCCATTCCTTCGGGGCCTTTCGGATCGCGTGGCGGCGCCAAATCAAAACGATAGCGATAGACAGGCTGCTTGCTCTTTGTCGCTTGCGCTTCCAGCCACTTCCATGTGCCAAAGGAGATAAACCGGTCGCTCACGAAATCTTCCCACGAGCGAACGGCGGTCGTCTCGTTGTCCGCCGGATAAAGTTTGAAAAATTCCGTGGACTTGGCTCCAAACTCCTTCTCGACCGACTCCTTCACGGTCGCTGCCGTAACCGGAGGTTTTGCAAACGCAATCGAGAAACTTCCTTCGTCATGATTCCATCCAGCTAGTAGCGGAACGTCGTTCTGTTGACCGGCGGCGAAAATCTCGGGCACAGGTTTAGGAAGAAAATATCCATCCACGTTCACGCCAAGCCCTTGCCGCCGCGCCTCAGGCTTGCTCACTTCTGCCAGCAACTTGTCTGCGGGAATCGCCCGCAGTTCCTTCAGCAAGTCAGTGCCCAGATTCTTTTTGGCATACTCCGCGTTTTCCCTGGCGCTATCGGCAAGCGTCACGAAGGCCACCGATTTGTTGGAAAAATTCGCACCGCTTTCCCCAATGGCTTTGTGAAAGAATCCTTTTGCCAACGGCGAAGCCATCAGTTGGCTCACCGAAAAAGACCCCGCGCTTTCTCCAAAAATCGTTACGTTGCCCGAATCGCCTCCGAAAGCCGCAATGTTCCGCTTCACCCACTGCAACGCAGCCAGTTGATCCAGCAAGCCATAGTTGCCCGCGGAATTCTTCCCCGACTCCGCGATCAGCTCCGGCAGCGCAAAAAATCCAAAAATTCCAAGACGGTAGTTCATCGAAACGACCGCGACGCCTTCCCGCGTCAAGGTCGCGCCATCCTGCCGCGGTTCCGAAGTTCCTCCCGCAGCGAACCCTCCGCCGTAAATCCAAACCATCACCGGCAGCTTCGCCTTTGCATCTTTTGCGGGAGTCCACACGTTGAGCGTCAGGCAGTCTTCGCTTGGCCCCGCGTCCCGGAACACCATATCGCCATACACGTTGCCCTGCATGCAACGCGCGCCAAACTCGGTCGCTTTCCGCACGCCGGTCCATGCGACGGCAGGCGCGGGGGCTTTCCAGCGAAGTTCGCCGACGGGAGGCGCTGCGTAGGGAATTCCGAGAAACGCCCGCGCTGAACCTTCCGTCTTGCCTTCAACTATTCCTGTTTCCGTTTTCACCTTCAACGGCACGCTCTTCTGCGCGAACACAAAAGATGCACTAGCAAGAAAAAGAAGTGTGAGCTTGGCGAAATGTGTTCGCATGATTCTCCTCATCGGCGCAGGAGAATACCACGCCCAAATTTTCACTGCGAGTTTGAATTTGCCCTATTTAGAGTGCGGTGGCACGACGCCGCTTTTACGGCGTAAGCCCATGCAAAAACTCTCTTCACTTCGATTCAAAAGGGTACCGGTCTTGCGCCTGCACCGCAGCAGCAACGTTGCGCCGCAAGGCAATCGTATTCACGGCCGCGCGCTTGCCGAACCGCTTCAGCACCGCCATCTGCGTGGTGAGCATATCGCCTTCATTGACAGCCGCAATTGCGCGCTTTGCATCGTGCTCCACGCGTTCCGCCGCATCCGCGATAAACACTCGCGCCGCATCTTGCATGACGGCAGTCGCCGCTTCGCCCCGTGCCGCCGAGGCTTTCTGCGCCCGCAACAGGCAAGACTCCATCGCATAAATCTCCATCACCATATTCGAAAGAGCGCCGATCAATTCCTGCTCGTCCGCCAGCTTCTCGCGGAATTTCTGCACCGCACCGCCTGCTGCTTGCAGGAACATTTTCTTGGTGTTCGCCACGACGCGCGCTTCCTCGGCCAGCACACCTTCGGGCGCTTCTTCAAACGACGGCCCGGCAAGAATTTCGTCGGCCAGCTTCATCGCCGCTGGAATCAGCGGCAACTGGCCGCCCGTCGCGCGCTTCATCAGCATTTGTATGATCAGCATCCGGTTGATTTCATTCGTGCCTTCGAAAATCCGGTTGATGCGCGAATCTCGGTACGCGCGGCACACCGGGTATTCCTCGTGGAAACCATATCCGCCGAAAATCTGCACGCCTTCATCCACCACGTAATCCAGCATTTCGCTTCCGTACACTTTCGCAATCGAACTTTCGATGGCGTACTCCTCCAGCACCTTCATCGAGTGCGCCACTTTATCCCCCGTCGCGGCGGACATCGCCGTTTCAATATTCCCCGCGCTGCGGTACACCATGGACTCGACGGCAAAAATTTGAATCGCCATCTCGGCCAATTTTTCCTTCATTAATCCGAAATCGCCAATCTGCTTTCCAAACGCTTTGCGCTCTTTCGCGTACTTCGAAGCCGTCATCAACACGTGCTTCGACCCGCCCACACACGAAGCTCCCAAAGTGAATCGCCCAGCGTTCAAAATATTGAACGCCACAATGTGCCCGCGCCCAATTTCATGCAGCAAATTCTCCTTCGGCACCTTGCAATTCTCCAGGAATACCGGAGTCGTCGAACTTCCGTGAATCCCCATCTTGTGTTCTTCGTTGCCCGGCTTGCATCCCGCAAAATTCCGCTCCACGATAAACGCCGTAAATTTCTCTCCATCAATCTTCGCAAACACGATGTACAAATCCGCGAAGCCGCCGTTCGTAATCCACATCTTCTGGCCGTTCAGGACGTAGTGCGTTCCTTCAGCATTCAATTCCGCGCGCGTCAGCGAATTCTGCGCGTCCGAACCTGCCTGAGGCTCACTCAAACAATACGCGCCAATCAATTCGCCCGTCGCCAGCTTCGGCAAATACTTTTTCTTCTGTTCTTCTGTTCCAAAATAAACGATCGGCAGCGTTCCAATTCCGGCGTGCGCTCCATGCGTCACCGCAAATCCGCCATAAATCGAAAGTTTTTCCGTCAGCACCGTCGTCGAAATTTTGTCGAGTCCCGCGCCGCCGTACTGCTCCGGCACGCCACCGCCCATCAAGCCAACTTCGCCGCCCTTGCGCACGAGTTCTGCCATCAGTCCGGGCTTTTTATTTTCCAAATCCTTAATCAGCGGAAAAACTTCCTTCAACACGAACTCTTCCGCCGTCTGCCCGATCAGTTTTTGATCGTCCGTCAAATCCGCCGGCGTAAAAACGTCCTGCGGGGCAGGGGACTCCAGCAAAAAGCTGCCGCCTTTCGCTGCCGTTTTCGTTGCGAAGCTCGTGGCCATGGTGCCTCCGGTCGATTCGATGCGTTGAGAGGATTTGCGCCTGCTCGAAGCAGCAGACGGTCACTTAACACTGTTACGCACGAATTGTACTCCTGCCGCGGAACCGTCGCCAATGTGACTTCAGTCCTATTCCAACCTTTCCTTCATCCTTGTATTTGACCTTTGCTGTGGGGCACTTGCTGGAGACGAGCGGGCCGGGATAGGCTTTAGTAGAATTCCTTCCAAACGGAACTATGAAGCGCCACGTACTCCTTTACGGGTTAATCGCTGGAATCCTCATTGCCGCTCTCAAGTGGATGGAATACCGCTTCCTCGTCATCGAGCACTCCGTCGAAATCTACGGCGGCCTCATCGCTGCCACATTTGCCGTCCTGGGCATCTGGCTAGGGCTCAAGCTGACCGGCAGACAGGAACGGGTCGTTATTAGGGAAGTTCCTGCGCCGGCCCGAGAACCCTTCGTCCCGGACCAGCGAAAGCGCGAAGAGCTCGGTATCACCCCTCGTGAGCTGGAGATACTCGAACTAATCACCCAGGGCATGAGCAACCGCGAGATCGCCGAGAAGCTGTTCGTGAGCGAAAACACCGTCAAGACCCATTCCAGCCGCGTTTTCAACAAATTGGGCGCCAAACGGCGAACCCAGGCGGTCCAACTTGGCAAGGAATTTCGCCTGCTACCCTGAATCCGTCCCCAAAACGAATGATTTTTCGCCCGCCACGCCAAAATCACTCAAAAGAATGACGACAAATCCCCCGCCAGCAGCGTTATAGTGCGTCCGCAATCGCAATCTGTCATCCGGGAGCAACCGTTGAAAAAGACCATTCTCATCTTCGGCCTCATTTCCGGCGTCATTTCATCCCTCATGATGATCGCCACCGTCCCATTCATGGACCGAATCGGCTCTGACCACGGCTACGTGATCGGCTATACGACGATCATCCTCTCCTTGCTGCTCGTTTTCTTTGGAGTTCGTTCCTACCGCGACAACGTGGCAAAAGGCCAGATTACCTTCGGGAAAGCCTTCCTCGTCGGCCTCGCCATCACGGTGATCTCCTGCCTTTGTTATGTCGCGACCTGGGAAATTATCTACAACAATTTCATGCCGGACTTTATGGACAAGTATGGCGCCCACGTGCTCCAGAAGATGCAAGCTTCTGGAGCCACGGCTGCCGCTATCCAACAAAAATCCGAAGAAATCAACAAACTCAAAGTGCTGTACAAAAATCCGTTCTTCAATATGGCCATGACCTTCATCGAACCGTTCCCCGTCGGCCTCGTCATCACGCTGATCTCTGCGGCGGTCCTGAGAAAAAAACCGCAATCGCAACCGGCGCAATCGCCCGTAGCGGCATAGCTTTAACGTAGAACGAAGGAGGCTCACCATGACGGAGGCGGAGCGTCCAATCTTCGCGCCGGGAATTCTTTTTCGCTTACCACAACTCAGGGAGAAAAGTGGACAGGCAATGTGGAATTCCTCCGCGAAGATCGCCGCTTCTGTCTTTCCATCAAGGAGCTGAATGACGCGCTTTTCTGGCTCACTATCGAAGGCACTCCCGGACAAATCGAAGCGCAAATCTGGCTTTCCGCCTTTTCTTTGCCCGAATCGCAGGTCAAACAATTTGAAAGCATCTGGCAAAATCGCCTGCAAGAAATTTTCGCTAATTGATTTCGACGGAGGAAAAATGCTTCACGCGACACGATTCAAAATTCTCGCTGCGATCTTTTTACTCTCATCCATTGCTGCAATTTTCTTCGCACGAAATTCCGGCGCGCAGGAAGGCAAGCCGCCCGCCCTCCCGCTTCCCGAAATGCAGAAGCTTTCCAGGCTCTATGCGGGTACCTGGACCTACACCGAAACCTATCCGAAGTCGCCCATGTTTCCCAATGGCGGCGAAAACACCGGCTTCTACACCAGCGAACTCGGCCCGGGCGGCAATTCCATCTTCAACCATTTCCATTCCAAGGGTCCCGTCGGCGAATTTGACGGCACCATCGTCATGACCTGGGACCCCAAGGAAAAACTCTACAAGGCCTATGTTTTCGGAGATTCGTTTCCGTCTGCGGTTGTCGAAACCGGCCAGTGGGAAAATGATGCGCTCGTTTATCGCTTCGAACTTGCCATGGGCCCAACAAAAATCGCGCTTCGCAACGTCACAAAATTTCTGCCCGACGGCAAACTCACCAGCGAGGAATTCACCAGCGTCAACGGCGCCGCCGAAACCCTCTTCGTCCACGTCGCCGCCGTTAAAAAATGACAGGCCGGACGGCTGATTTCAATTATTGGGTTGCTGCCCCGGCTCGTTTCAGCAGTTCCGCCGTTTCCTTTTGCTCCGTCTCGGTTAGCGCGTTTGCTTCTCTTTGCGCAATTTCAAGGAGCCGTATGGCGTCTTCCCGCTTTCCATCTTTGAGCAGGGCTTCTCCGTAATAGCGATGGCAAAGCCAGTTAGTGCGCAGAGCGTATCGACGCTTTTCCAAATCTTTGTTGATGGAAGATAACTTACCCAAGGCTTCTTTGGTGTAGCCGCCTCCAACATCTTCGACAGCCCCGAGGATTCTGCCGAGCATGAAAGACTCCTGCTCTTGGGTGGCGGGTTTGGGAGTTTTCTGTCCGTCGAAGACGGCAGCGCAAACGAACAAAGAAATGGAAAAGGCGAAAAAATCCCTCAAATTCGCTACTTTCATCGAATCTCCTCGAACATCAGAGGAGAAATTTGCACGAGGCTTGCCAAACGGACTATGGATATTCTCTACAGCCTCTCGATAATTCCTGCGGCCCCCATGCCGCCGCCAATACACATGGTCACCATGCCGTACCGTGCATTTTTCCTGGCCAAATCACGCAAAATCGTCGCAGTCAATTTCGCGCCCGTGCAGCCGAGTGGATGCCCGAGCGCGATGGCGCCGCCGTTGGGATTCACCTTCGACGCATCGAGCCCCGCCTGCTGAATCACCGCGAGCGATTGCGCCGCGAACGCTTCATTCAGTTCAATCACGGAAATATCTTCGAGCTTCAGCCCGGCAAGCTTCAAAGCTTTTGGAATTGCGAATACCGGGCCGATGCCGAACTCTTCCGGGGGGCATCCCGCTGTCGCGTATGCGACGAATCGGCCGAGCGGTTTCAGGCCGAGCGCTTTCGCGCGCGCGTCGCTCATGATGACTGTCGCCGCGGCGCCGTCGCTCATCGGCGAACTGTTGCCTGCTGTGACGGAACCTTTGATATGAAATGCAGGTTTGAGAGTGGCCAGTACTTCCAGACTCGTGTCCGCGCGCGGCAATTCATCGGTTGCGAAAGAAAAAGTTTGCGTCGTCGGTTTAACTGGTTTTCCTTTTGTGGAAGCACCGTTGCCGTTTGTCGGCAAAGAAGTGTTCTTTACTTCCACGGGAATCGTTTCGTCCTTGAACGCGCCCGCGGCAATCGCGGCGATCGCTTTCCTGTGGGATTCCGCGGCGAACTTGTCCGCCGCTTCGCGTGTGATGCCGAATTTCCGCGCGATGTTTTCCGTGCCGAGGCCCATGTTGATGTACGCGTCCGGATAGTTGTCCACGAGCCAGGGATTCGGCGAAATCTTGTTCCCGCCCATCGGCACCATGGACATGGATTCCGTGCCGCCCGCGACGATCACTTCGGCGCCGCCCGCGCGGATGCGCTCCGCGCCAAGCGCAATTGCCTGCAATCCCGAAGAGCAAAAACGATTGATGGTCATCGCGGACGTTTCCACGGGAAGTCCCGCCCGCAACGCCGCGATGCGCGCCACGTTCATACCCTGTTCCCCTTCCGGCATAGCGCAGCCCAGAATCACGTCGTCAATTTCCTTGGCATCGAGCCCAGGCACGCGCGCAATCGCTTCCTTGATCACGAGCGCCGCCAAATCATCGGGACGGGTAGCGCGCAGCGATCCTTTATAAGCCCGTCCCACAGGTGTTCGTACAGCAGAAACAATCACAGCTTCCGTCATGGGGCCCTCCTTGCGGGTAAGGGAGCAGTGTAGCAGGAGAGAAGGGATGAGGTGTCGCAGGGTAGAGTTAATGAGGTAATGAAGTGCGGAGAGGTTCCTCTCCTTCCCGTGGCAAGTCGAGACAGGCATGCTCCGCCGTATGTCTGGTTAACCATACGGGCGGTCGTTAACGTATTGGTCGAACGCCACCTTCACCTGAGGGACCGCGCGAGTTGCGGACGAGGCCGACAGGGAACCACCTTGAAGAGAAGGGCAGCGGTGCAACGCGAGTCGTTCGCTTCCGGGGAAAAAAACGTGCGCGGAGCCGAAGGAGAGATCGAAGTCGTGCACATTTTGCCGGATTCTTTCGCAGCAAATGGCCAAGGTCCGTCGCAGGACGGTGTGATGTGGTGATCGTTAGTGGCATTGGATGTAACTGGGTTCTATTGTTGCATTTGAGCTGGGAAGCGTAGAAAGCCCGTTACGAGTCATGTGATGAAGGGGTATTTAGGTAGGCGATGAGGAAGAGGATGGCGAGGAGGGCGTCGCCGGAGGAGAGGAAGAGATCGGCGGGATGGATGCGGTGTTGGGAGTAAAGGATAAGGGCGGGAAGGAAGTAGCCGAGTTTTTCGAGAATGCTGACGAGCATAAGCGGCCGATAGCGCGCGGGATTTCTGGCGATAACGAGAAAGACAAATTGCCAGGCGAGCGTGACTCCAGCGAAACCGTAAAAGAAAAGAGGATGTGTGATAGCCGGAGGATCTTGCACGCCAATTTTGTCGAAGATGAAAAACAGCGGCGTGATGACAAGGATGCCCCAGATGGCGGCGATGTAGAAGAGGATTTTGGCGAATTTCATGGGCGCTCCTGTGAGGAGAGATTAAGCATAACGCAGAGGCGCGGATTTGGCAGTGGAGCGCAGAGAAGAGAACAGCTTAGCGCAGAGCACGTAAAGGGCACAGTGAGCGCGGCGAAGCAAAACTGAAACTGAGGACTGACGATTGAAAACTCAAAACCTAAAACTTAGAACCTATTTCGCTGGGATGAGGGTGCTGTGGCTGGCGACACACTGCCAGACGCCGGCGCGGCGGATCCAGGTATCGGTGTAGCGCGAGCGGATGAGGTACGGTTTGCCTTTGTTGGTGCCGGATTCGCGATAAATGCCGGTTACG
This sequence comes from Candidatus Sulfotelmatobacter sp., assembly GCA_035567915.1. Lineage (GTDB taxonomy): Bacteria > Acidobacteriota > Terriglobia > Acidiferrales > UBA7541 > Acidiferrum. The sequence continues at coordinate 75,631 of DATMPA010000018.1, forward strand.
ACGGCGGCGTTGCCGTAAAGCTGAACGGTCATGCCCTCATCGAAAAGATGATCGGCCTTTTGCGCCGGCTCAACGGCCCATTTCATGTATTCGGATTTGTTCATGAAGGAGCCGTCGTAGTCGGTGTAGGCAAGCGAGTCAGCAAGCAGCGTGGTGAGGGCGCCAACTTCCTGCTTGGCTTCGGCTTGATTCCATGCGCGTTCGAGTTGCCTGATTTGAATTTCGTCGGTGGAGCCGGGCTTGTCCTGGGCGAATGGAGCCGCCGAAAATATGGACGCCACCAAGATTGCCAGTGCCAATCGTTTCATTGGATGTGCCTCTTTTGCCGCAGAGACTAGTTGCATGTTAGCAAGGAAGGCTCGGAGGAGAGCGTGAAGTTTGGGCTCATGTATACTTAAAGACAGGGGAAATTCCGGAATTCATGGCAGAAAAGGTAAAAGTTGCCAGAGCAAGCGCGGGAGTGCGCCTGCGGCGTAGTTTGCGCTTCTTGCGGACGCGCGCGCGCGAACTGCGCATGATTGGAAAGGCGCTGCTTTCGACGAAGCATCCGGTGTTGGTGCACATCATTCCGATGCGGCGGTGCAATCTGGATTGCGGCTACTGCAACGAGTACGACGACTTCTCTAAGCCGGTGCCGCTCGATGAAATGAAACGACGGCTGGATTTATTGGCGGACATGGGGACGTCCATCATTACGATCAGCGGCGGCGAGCCGTTGCTGCATCCTGAGCTCGAAGAAGTGATCCGGCAGATCCGCAAGCGCGGAATGATTGCGGGAATGATTACGAACGGATTTTTGCTGAGCGTGAAAAGAATTCAGAGTTTGAGCGAAGCGGGACTCGAGCATTTGCAGATTTCGATTGATAATGTGACGCCGGACGAAGTCTCGAAGAAAAGCCTGAAGACGCTCGATTCGCGGCTGGAATGGCTGGCGGAGCACGCGGTGTTCCAGGTGAATATTAATTCGGTGCTGGGTAGCGGCGTGAAAACTCCGGAAGATGCGTTGACGATTGCGCATCGCGCAGTGGAATTGGGATTTACGAGCACGGTCGGGATCATTCACGACCACAACGGGCAGTTGAAGGCGCTCGAGCCGCGGCAGATTCAAATTTTTGAAGAGATTATGGAGCTAGGGAAGCGCTCGTTTTCGCGCTTCAATGATTTTCAGCACAATGTGGCTCGCGCGAAGGAACACACCTGGCGCTGCCGTTCCGGAGCGCGCTATTTGTACATTTGCGAAGACGGCTTGGTGCACTGGTGCTCGCAGCAGCGCGGGTATCCGGGAATTCCTCTGGCGCAATACACGCCGGAGATGCGCGAGCGCGAATACCTGACGGACAAATATTGCGGACCGCGCTGCACGATTTCCTGCGTGCAGCAGGTGGCGATGCTGGACAATTGGCGCGACCCACAAACGAAGAAGCCGATGCCCATGCCACCTCCGCCGGTATCAGGCGATTTGGTGCAGATTGGCTCCAATCGCAACGCAAATTGACGCCGCGCGGGTGGCGACGTCGTTCCGGAAAGTTTCACTCCACGCACAGAACCCATCACCGCGATTGACGTGCCGCGATTGCTTAGAAAAAATAGCTGCATGCCCGGACCTGCCATCGAGACGCAAAGCCTGACGAAGGACTACCCCACCGGCTTTCTGCACATGAAAACAAAACGGTCGCTGCACGGCTTGACTCTGCAAGTCGAGCAGAGCGAAGCGTTTGGATTGCTTGGACCGAACGGCGCGGGAAAATCCACGACGATCAAATTGTTGATGGGGATTATTTTCCCCACGTCGGGCAGCGCGAAAATTCTTGGGCGGCCGATTCGCGACCTGGCCATGCACCAGGACATTGGCTATCTTCCCGAGCAGCCTTATTTTTACGATTACCTTACTGCCAGAGAGCTGCTGGATTATTTTGCGCGATTTTATGGCTTCAGCGCGGCGGAGCGGAAAGAGCGCGTTGCGCGGATGCTGAAGAAAGTCGGCCTCGAGACTGCGGGGAAAATTCAACTGAGAAAATATTCAAAGGGCATGCTGCAGCGCGTCGGGCTAGCGCAAGCGATCCTGCACGATCCAAAAGTTGTGATTCTGGATGAGCCGATGTCCGGCCTCGATCCGATTGGCCGACGGGAAGTGCGCGACATCATTTTGGAATTGAAGCGAGAAGGGAAGACGGTTCTTTTTTCCACGCACATTCTGACTGACGCGGAAACGCTTTGCGACAGTGTGGGTGTCATCGTTGGCGGGAAACTGCAGGGCGTCGGGCGGCCGGACGAAATCGTCGGCGTGAAATCGCAGGGAATGGAAATTTTGTTTGAGGCCGATGCTGTGGACGCGCGCAGCGCCGCGGTTCGCGCAAAAGCGAGTAAATCCGGAAGCCGCTACGCGGTGCGCGTGCCGGAAGACTCACTCTACGCCGCATTGGACGAACTGCGAGCCGGCGGCGCAAAGATCACCTCCGTCACGCAAATCAAGCCGACGCTGGAAGAATATTTTCTTCACCTGGTGGAAAAGGACCGCGCGCAGGCCGCGGCCATCGAGGTCAGCGACAAATGACTCGCATCGTGGCAGTCGCGTGGAACACGTTTCGCGAAGCGGTGCGCGATCGCGTGCTCTACAACCTTGTTTTCTTCGCGTTATTAATGATCGCCGCCGCAATTCTGGTGGGGCAGATTTCGATTGGCATTGAAACGATCGTGATTGTCAGCCTGGGCCTGAGCGCAGTTTCCGTCATCGGTTTGCTGATTGCGGTTTTCACGGGCGTGGGACTTGTCTCCAAAGAAATGGACAAGCGAACGCTCTACGCATTGCTCGCGAAACCGATACGGCGCTGGGAATTTCTGGTCGGCAAGTTTTGCGGACTCGTCCTCACGCTTACGGTAAACACCGCGGCCATGGCCGTCGCGCTTTTTCTGGCGCTACTTTTTGTAAAGCATTCGCTGGAACGTGGCGATATGGCCACGCTTATCGCAATCTATTTCATTTTGTTGAAGCTCGCGATTGTTGTTGCGCTGGCCTTGCTCTTTTCCTGTTTTACTTCCCAGCTTCTCGCAATTCTTTACACGGTGGGATTGTACGTGGCCGGATTGTTCATCTCCGAAATGCGTAATTTGAGCGGCAGCCGCGTTGGCCCGCTCATGCAGGTATTTTTTTCCTGGATTTCCTATCTGCTGCCGAATTTCGAAAACTTTAATGTCATGGCTGCCGCCGCGCACGGAAAGGCCGTGCCCGGCATGTTGATCCTGCACAACACGGCCTACGCCATCCTTTACTGCGGGATCGTGCTTGCCGCGGCTTCCGCTGTTTTCTCACGTCGAAATCTGAAATGAAAAAGAAATCCATTGTGGTCTTGCTCTTGCTCGTTTTGTCCGCCGGATTCGCGGGTATCTGGCGGCTGCAACATTCCATCGACGCGCGGCTCGCCATTCTTCACGAAGAACAGGACGAAGTTCTTCTGCACTCGGGAAAGATGGTGAAAATTCTGAGCCTCGAATACGCTCCGCTGATGGCCGACGTTTACTGGACGCGCGTCGTTCAGTATTACGGAAGCAAGGGCGAGAGGCGCGAACAGAATCTCGATAGCCTTTGGCCGCTACTCGATCTTGCAACAACCCTCGATCCAAGTCTGCTTCCCGCGTATCGTTTCGGCTCGACATTTCTTGCAGAAGCGCGCCCCGTCGGCGCTGGGCGTCCCGATCTGGCCATCGAGTTGATACAACGAGGCATTCGTGAGAATCCTGACTATTGGCGGCTCTATCAGGACCTCGGCAATACGTACTACCTTACGTTGCACGATTATAAAAAAGCGTCGGACGCATTTCTCGAGGGGAGCAAAAATCCCGCGGCGCCGCCCTGGATGAAAATTATGGCGGCAAGAATTGTGGAACGCGGTGATACGCGCCAAATCTCCCGCTTTTTGTGGAGCGACATTTACCAATCCACGCAAGACGCGACGATAAAAGAAAACGCGAAGACGCACCTTCTCTTGCTCAAGACAGATGACGACAAAGAAGAGCTCAATCTCCTGCTAGTGGAATTCACGAAGAAAACGGGGCGCCGTGCAGAAAGCCTTCGCGATTTAGTACAGGCAGGCATGTTGCAGGGAATTCCAGTGGACCCTGTGGGGTATCCTTACGTCCTCGGAAAGTCCGGAGAAGCAGAACTGAATCCGAAAAGCTCGCTTGCCGAGAAAGAACCGCTCTATCGAAGGTTCTAGCTGTGATTCACCTGGTTTCTTTTTGGTGTTCGACAACGCAAAGCAGCGTCATTTGTGGATCAATCTGAAGTTTCCCTGGATCATTCGCCGTCGTGAAGTGAAACGGTGTTTCGCTGCCGCCGGCGATAACTCTACCCAATAGCACTCCGCCGGATGAATAAATTGGTACAGGCGCCACGAATCCTCGCGGGACGCGCGTTTGGAGGAGTTTCCCTTTCACTAGAAAACCTTTTTCCGTGCGCCGAGTGGTGTACTCCGCTCGATAATGCGGCACGCCCGTTCCTCGCACCCAATCCTCGATGAACCACTCCATCGAGTGATTGCCATCAATGTCCATCGCGGGCGTCATCACCGCGTCCAACTCATGTTGAAGATCGGTTGTCGAGAGAGCGCGAAAACTGTATTTCGCGTAAATCTTCTGCAGGAATGCCAGAAACCGCGCATCCGGATTTTTCGTTCCCGGCTGCCGCAGCATTTCGCGAATCATGTGAATGATCCACGAGCCCTTCGGATAAATCACCATTTCAAATCCGTCAGGAGCCTTTGAAGAACTCAGCCGGCTGCCAAGCGAAAGCGGGCCGACGTCCGCCACGATCAAGTCCGAGTTGGGCAATTTCTCTTCGAGCTTGGCGCGGTATCGTTCGAGCCACACGCGCATTTTGCGGTCAGGCGTTTTTTGACTGTCCGCAAACAATAGCGCCATGTAGTTTGCAAGGGCTTCGTCCACCCACTGATCGCGGTAGCTCGACCAGCCGACCACATTTCCCCACCACTGATGGGCCACTTCATGAAAGGGCACCAATTCGGTGAAATGCTCCTGGCCCGCAGCGGACAATCCCGCACGTTGTTGGGCCGCGGCCGGCAAAAAAGAAAATGTCGAAAGATAAAGCAAGCCCGGCCACCCCTGTCCGAACGTTCCGGGAATCTGCGAAACGGCGAGCTGTCGAAACGGAAATGGACCAGAGAATCCTTCATAAAAACGAATGGACGAATCAATTTCCTTGGCGAGCTGCTTCAGCGCATCGGCGGGACTTGGGTCCGTGGAAGGAAACTGCATCCGCGCGCCCGGCCCTTGGAGACGAGACGTGGACAAACGGGAGGCAATGTCATTGTCCTGTGTGCTTAGCCGTTGTTGTAGCTTCAATTCCAATTGCCGGTTGGCGTAAAGGTCCACGGAGTAGTTGTTTGCCGCTAACGACGCAAAGGCGTACTCACCAAGATTGAAACCGGCCACGGCTACGGGTTTTTCTGTCTTCCAGTGGCCGACGCGAGAGTCGCCGTCTTCTTTTTCATCAAGTTTTGTTCCGGTTGCCGCGAGACGCAATTTGCGCGGCCACCGCATGGTCATTTCGTAGGTGGCGAAATCGGCCGCGTCGCCAAGATGTGGATACCAATTCTCCCGCGCGCCGACGAAGAAAACTCCATTTCCCGAATCACGAATAACCTGGCCCGAATAGTGAAACGTCAAGCGGAACTCTTCACCGCGCTTCGGGGCCGCGGGAAGAATTACGAAGAGTAGATCGTTCCCTCGCGATTCGCTTTGCTGCGCGCTCATGCCTTCGTTTTGGAAAAAGTCGAGCGATTGGCCGTTTTCTGCGGCAACGGATTTCAGTCGAAGGCTTCGCGAAAGCTGGAATGTGAGGAAGCGTTCGCCGCCACTCTCCGCGCGCAATCGAATTGTGGCCGTACCGGAGAGCGTCGTGTCCTGGTGAATCGTTGTGTCCAGAGCGTAATCGATCGAGCGAAACGTCGCTGCCCGCGGCGTAATATCCGGCACGCGGTAGGAGGTCCACGTGTCGTAGTGCGAGGCTCCTCCACTTCTGCGCGATTGGCCCAGAAACATCGGTTCGTCCCGCTCGGCGTCGAAAACAAAATCGAAAGGTCCGGTGGCGAGGCCCTCGATCGCCGCGTAGAAATAGGGGCGTGGACTCTCCGTCAGCGTTTCAGACAGAATTCGCAGGGAATGAAGCGCGTTGAACGAAGGTAGCAGGGCATCCCACCGTGCGGCGAAATCTAAATCATCTTTTGCGGAAATGCCCGCGGTTTGCAGTTGATGAAGCAATTCCGCGGAGGTTTCGTCAGTAAATCGGACGTATGCGGACGAAATGCTCTGATCGAGTAGAGGCGAGCCAGTAAAAAGCGCGAGCTGCTGCTTTTCTACGGGATCGCGCGGCGCAGCCAGAATGTGCCCGCGCCCGGAGAAAACCAGGCCAGTCACGCGGCCATCCGGTGCAGAGAAAAAGCCCATCCGCCCTTCTTCAAAACTAAGTTGGGCGTCACCGCGGTGCACTTCGATGCGGCTATTGGGCGGCAGCGCATAGACCGCGGACGCGTCCAGCCGCAGATTGTTCAGCGCGTTGTAATGCTCACGGGAAGATTTGGATTCGTCAGCGGAAAGGAAAGCCGGAAACAGAAAAAGCAAAACAGCTATGGCAATGGCCCGGGACCGCATACAGGCAGTGTAGTCATTTACGGCATGGCGCGACAAGGGACCTGAGGCTTCGCCCCGTGTATCGTTCTAAGATTTAGAGATGCGGCTCCAGAAACCCTTCGCGCGTTTTATTGCGTGCGGTGCTGCGCTTCTCTTCGCCACGGCGCTTGCCTGCGCGGATACGATTGTTCTCAAGAATGGCCGCAAAATCGTTGCCCTCACGGTCACCGAAGAAGGCGACAAGATTCACTACGAGACCTCTTCAGGCACGCTGACCCTTCCGAAATCTATCGTGGACCACATTGAAAAGGGCGGTGGTTATCTACCCGGATCTCCTGCGCACGCTGCAGCGGATCTTGCCATCACACCACCTGCGCTCGAATCGCTTGGAATTGCCAGCGCGGGGAACCAGATTGAGTCGGGCGCCATTCATGACGGCTCGATTGACCGCGCCTTCATCGCAAAACTCGAAGGCGATGCGCGAACAGGCGGCCGCGCCGCGGGAGAGAGCGCGGCGCTCGCGCATCACGTGGCCGCGCAGTATGAATTAGCGCATGGCGACATGGACTACGCGCTCACCGACGAACGCACTGCGTTGAATTTCGCGCCCGAGCAGCCTGTCCTGCTGATGAATGTCGCTTATCTTCATCTCAAGCGGAGCGAGTTCAAACAATCGCTCGAATATCTCGAGCGTGCTCGCCGTGTTGCGCCAGAAAATCCGGATGTCGCGAAACTCGCGGGCTGGGCGTACTACGGCTTGAACAAGATGGAGCAGGCCGTCGCCGAATGGAAGCGCGCCCTGGCGCTTCGGGCCGATCCCGAAGTCGAAGCGGCTCTCGATAAAGCACAGAAGGACAAACAGGAAGAAGAAAGCTACAAGGAAAACGAAAGCCCACACTTCAATCTAAAATACAGTGGCTCTGCGGAACCGGCGCTGGCGCGCGATGTGCTCCGTACCTTGGAAGCGCACTACAACGCAATTGAATCTGAATTGAATTTCTCCACCCCCGATTCCATCGGCGTGATTCTCTACACGCAGCAAGCGTTCGCGGACATCACCAACGCGCCCAATTGGGTGGGGGCGTTGAACGACGGGCGCATTCGTGTTCCCGTGCACGGACTTACGAGCATGACGGCTGAGTTGTCCCGCGTGCTCAGGCACGAACTTACGCACAGCTTCGTGCAGCAGAAAACGCACGGCCATGCGCCGACCTGGCTGCAGGAAGGTTTGGCTCAGTGGATGGAAGGAAAACGCAGCGGCGACAACGCCGCGGCGCTCGTGCAAATTTACGATGCCAAACAGGGCGCGCCGCTTGGCCAGCTCGAAGGTTCGTGGATGCACTTCCCAGGCAATACCGCGAGCTATGCCTACGCTTGGGCGCTTGCAAACGTCGAAGCCATCGTGCGGACAGGCGGCATGGGTGATATCGAGCGCGTTCTGGAACGGATTGCCGCCGGTGAACCCTCGGAAAGCGCTTTCCGCAATGTCCTTCACAGCGATTACAACGACTTGACACAAGCCACCGCCGATTATCTTCGGAAGAATTACGTTCGCTAATCTTCGAAGGAAAATTCCAGCATTTTAGGAATTTGCGAGCAGCGCGGCAAGAACCGCCGCACGTTCGGGCATTTTCTCTACAAAAATGTGTTCCAGAGCGGAATGCGCGCCATCGCCGACTGCGCCAAGGCCATCGATCGTGGGAACGCCGAGCGCTGCGGTGAGATTTCCGTCGGAACCGCCGCCGGCAGTAGCTTCGCCCAATTCAATTCCCATTTGCGCCGCCAAACTTTTCGCGCGTGAGAAGAGCGCAGCGCTCACTTTGCGTTCCATTGGTGCGCGGCTGAATCCGCCTCGCACTTCGAGTCTCGCGCCATGCAGAATCGGCTTTAAAGAACCCAATTTTCTCTCGATGCCACGCATATCGGAAATGCGCAGAGCGCGCAGGTCAACGATCGCGCGCGCCTGTTCTGCAATCACGTTCACTCGCGTGCCACCTTTGATTACGTCGGCGTTAACACTTACCCCGCGCCACGGTTCGTTCCATTTAAGAATTTTTGCGATTTGCAGGGCCAGCTCGTGCACGGCGTTCACACCTTTTTCCGGAGCAAGGCCTGCGTGCGAAGCCTTGCCGTGGACGATCAACTCCGCCTCGCCCACACCCTTACGCGCCGTTTTCAAGAGGCCTTTCGGTCCCAACGAAGGCTCCAGCACGAACACTGCGTCGCTTCGCTTCGCCTCGGATTCCAATAGTTTCCGCGAAGACTCCGAGCCGATCTCCTCGTCGGACGTCCACAAAAAGACAATCTGTTTGTTCACATGCGTTTTTGTTTGCAGCAGCGCGTCCAGCGCAAAAAGCGCCTGAACGATCCCTGCTTTCATGTCAAAAACGCCCGGCCCGTAAGCTTTTCCACCGCTCAAGCGAAACGGCATTTTTGCAAGTGTTCCCGTCGCATAAACCGTGTCGTAGTGCCCCAACACCAGTAGTTGCCCTGCTGTTCTTGTTCCCACCGGGGGCCACAGAATCCGAATGTGATTTCCCCGCGTTTTTTGCGGAATCAGACTGACGCTGGCATCACGCTTGCTCCACTCCGCCGCTACAATTTCCGCGCACCGGTCCGCGGCTGCTTTTTCCGTGCTCGGCGATTCGGCCAGCGCAAACTGGCGCAGCACTCCCAGCATCTTTGGAAGCTGCGGAACAAGTATTTTGCGGAGTTGCTGAGGCGCTGAGGGGGCCTGTTTCACCCGGTCATGCTAACAATCGCGCAGCGCTTCGGCAATGTTCCAAGGGCCCGGAAGTCGTAGATTGCGCGTTTCGGGTGCCCACGCTTCCTTTATAATGGTAGTTTTGGCGGAGGCACCCCAGGCCGATAGGGTTTGTCTGCGCAGCGGAGAGACGGAATGATCTACGACGTGACGGAAATTCAAAAATATCTACCGCATCGCTACCCGTTTTTGATGATCGACGGGGTTTTGGAGATGGAGCGGCTGAAGAGGATCGTCGCCATAAAGAATGTGACGATTAACGAGGCGCATTTTCAGGGACATTTTCCGGGCAAGCCGGTAATGCCAGGTGTTTTGATCATCGAAGGAATGGCGCAGGCAGGTGGACTACTTTTGCTGCACGAAATTCCCAACCGCGAAAATAAACTGCTGTTTCTGGCTGCGGTGGATGGAGTGCGATTCCGCCGGCCGGTATTGCCGGGGCATCAGCTGAAAATCGAAGTGACCGTGCTGTCTTGGCGCGGAGACTTTTGCAAGATTGAAGGTAAGGGATTGGTTGACGGACAGCTTGTCGCAGAGGCGACCTTGATGTGCAAGATGATTGATCGCGAGCCCGCGCCCAAAGATTCGAAGAAATGAGCAAGCCGGAAATTCACCCGCAAGCCTCGGTCTCGCCGGAAGCGAAGCTGGGAGCGGGTGTATCCATCGGCGCGTTTGCGGTGATTGGACCGCACGTCCATCTTGGCGACGGCTGCGTTGTGCACAGCCATGCCGTGATTCAAGGGCCTTCGAAATTTGGCCCGAAGAATATTTTTCATTCCTTCAGCACTGTTGGCGGGGACCCGCAGGATCTTACGTTTCACGGCGAACGCACGGAACTTGTTGTGGGTGAAGGGAACACGTTTCGCGAATGCGTCACCGTAAGCCGTGGAACGAAAAAAGGCGGCGGTGTAACAAAAATTGGCGACGATAATCTCTTCATGGTCTACACGCACATCGGCCACGACACGGTGATCGGCAGCCATGCGATTTTTGCGAATGCTGCGACCTTGGCCGGCCATGTCACGATTGACGATCACGTCACCGTCGGCGCTCTTTCTCCGGTGCATCAATTTTGCCGCGTTGGCCGCTACGCGTATATCGGCGCATGCACCGTCATTACGCAAGATGTGCCGCCGTTTTCCCGCGTCGTCACGGAGCGCGAGACGAAGAGTTTCGGTATCAACTCGATTGGCCTTGAACGCAAGGGCTTCAACGAGGACCGCCGAAAAACGCTTCAACGAGCTTTTCGCTTACTGCTGCGCTCGAAGCTGAATACTTCGCAGGCTCTGGCGAAAATGCGCCAGCAATTTGGCGCTTCGGCGGATGTGATTGAACTTGTCCAATTCATTGAGACTGCCGAGCGCGGCATCGTGAAATAGATTGCGCAGCAACCATTCCATGTCCACTTCTATAACTAACGCTTCCGGATGGGGACTCATCGCCGGCAACGGCCGCTTTCCGTTTCTCGTTTTGGAAGGTGCGCGCAGCCAGGGAATTGAAATGGCCGTAATCGCCATCAAGGAAGAAGCGGATCCGGATCTGGAAGGACGAGTCAATCGGCTGCATTGGGTTAGCCTCGGCGAGCTCAGCAAAACGATTGACTTGCTGCATAAGGAAGGCGTCAAACAAGCCGTGATGGCTGGACAAGTGAAACATATGAAAATTTTCAGTTCGATTCGCCCGGACTGGAAACTTGCGAAGCTGCTTTTCGCACTTCCGCGAAAAAATACCGATGCACTCATCGGAGCCGTCGCAAAAGTTTTGGAAGATGAAGGTATCCAACTTGTGGACTCGACACTTTTCCTGAAACCGCTGGTCCCCGAAGCAGGCGTGCTAACGCAACGCACTCCAAACGAAAACGAATCCGCCGACATGGCCTATGGTCTCGTCATCGCGCGCCAAATCGCGGGCATGGACATTGGTCAAACCGTCGTCGTTTCGGACAAGGCTTGCGTTGCCGTTGAGGCAATGGAAGGGACTGACGAAACCATCTTGCGCGCCTCGCGTCTCGCTTCCGGCAATCAATTGGTTGTTGTGAAAGTAAGTAAACCGAAACAGGACATGCGCTTCGATGTACCTGTCGTTGGCCTGCCCACCATCCAACAAATGCGGGCCTGCGGCGCCACGGCGCTCGCCGTGGACGCGGGCCGGACACTTTTTTTTGACCGCGAAAAACTCATCGAGTTGGCCAACCAGGCAGGAATCGCCATTCAGGCGTTTCCGGTTGCTGCGGAACCAAACGACGCTGCAAAGGGAATGAACAAGGAATGACGGCGGCCGGACAAAAGAATGCTATTCGTGTGGCCGTTGTCGGCTGCGGTGAGTTTGGCCGCAATCACGCGCGCGTTTACAAGGAAATCGAAGGCGCGAATCTCGTGGGTGTGTTTGATTCGGATGCGTCACGCGCTACCGCATTCTCCGCGGAATTTGGCACGCAGACGTTCGCTTCGCTCGACGCCCTGCGCGGGGCCGTGGATGCCGCGAGCGTTGCTGTTCCCACGATTGCGCACGCCGAGGTCGGCTGCGGCCTGATGGAGAAGGGAATTGACGTACTTGTTGAAAAACCAATGGCTGCGAATCTTGCGGAAGCAGATGCACTTGTCGAATCCGCGCGCCGCAATAGCCGAATTTTGCAAGTGGGACACGTTGAAAGGTTCAATCCCGCCGTGCTCGCCGTTGAACCGATTCTCAATCGTCCGCTCTTTTTCGAAGTGCATCGCCTCGGCGTTTTCACTCCGCGTAGCCTCGATGTTGACGTCATCTACGATCTGATGATTCACGATCTGGATATTTTGCTGGCGCTCGTCGGCGAACCGGTCACCGAAGTCAAAGCTGTCGGCATTCCCGTGCTCACGGACAAAGTTGACATCGCGCACGCGCGCCTTGAATTTGCAGGAGGCGCCGTCGCCAACGTTACTGCCAGCCGCGTTTCCACCGAACGCGTTCGCAAAGTGCGCTTTTTCCAACAGCATGAATATATTTCGCTGGATTACGCGCGCCGCGATGCCTTGCGCGTCCGCGTGGATCGTCCTGGTCCCGAACCCCAATTCGGTTTTGAAAAGTTGGAATCGCCTGCCGTTGAGCCGCTGCGCGCGGAGCTCGAAGCATTCCTCGATTCGATTCGAACGCGGAAACAGCCAAAAACCAATGGAGAATCCGGCCGCGCCGCTCTGGAGCTTGCCGTCCGCGTAATGGCAAGCATCCAGGAGCATTCGGAACGCGTCCAATTGACGGACAGCCGCCGCGCCCCTCGACCGGCCGCCTCGTTCCAAAAAGAAGACAAATGATCCCCCGGACTCTTGTGCCGCCGGATGCCCGGCCGACAACTTTGATTGCCACTCCTGGACGCCCCACTGCGCTCGATGAGCGCACGCTTATCCCGGGCTACATGACGACGGGTCCGCTCGAGGAAAAGACGCAGATTCCGGCGGGTCTTCCGCTCGAATCGATTTCCGCGCGCGTCGTCGTTCCGCGCGATGCAAAGATTTTCCCGTACCATGCGCCCGATCCTTCTGAAGTCGGTGGACAGCCGAGCGCGCTTGATGAACGTGTTGCGATTCCCATTGGTGCGGCGCCACCGGAAAATTTTTTGGATTCTTTTGCGCGCCCAGTGGATCTAGTCGAAGGCGACATTTTCACCACGGGCGAAGTCCAGCTTCTCCTTACCCCGGTTGACCAGGCTCAAAAGACGCGCGAACAACTGATCAATCGCGTCACTTCGGCGGTGCTTCAGGCAATCATTATTCTTGCGCTCTTTTTTCCGCCGAGCTTTTTCCATAAGCGCAAAGCTCCGGAAAACGACGAAATCGCACGCAAGAACATTACGCTTCTTTTGCCGCCCGGCCCGCTCGATATTCCCGCGCCGGTGCGTCCGCCGCAGCCGCGCATTCAAGTGAATCCAAACGTGATCAGAAAAGTTGCGCCGCCTGCACTGCCCGCCCCGGTTCCGCAACCGGAACAGCCGAAAACGGCGCCGCGGGATCTGCCCAGTGCGCCCACTCCGCAAAACAATGCCACTCAACCTCCACCTGAGCAAAAAACGGAAGTTGCCTCGAACATGCCTTTAAAGCTGGAGAAGCCGGATACGCCGAAGCCACAACAAGGTTTGATTTTGCCGAAGTATGGCAACAACCGCCCAGTTGATGCAGCACCTCACCGCGAATCGCCGGGAATTTCCGGCCCGCACGCGACGATTCAAAGTGTGCCCGTCCCGCGCTCCATGGGTGGTGGCGGTGGTCGTTCCGGCCAGGCTTACGGCGGCATGGCGATGCTCACGCCGGATCAAGGCGTGGACTTCAGCACTTATCTGGCACGCGTGCAGGCCAGCGTGGATCGCAACTGGCAAGCTGTGATTCCGGAATCCGTCATGCTCGGCGAAAAGGGATGGGTTGAATTGCAATTCCGCATCATGCGCGATGGCAGCGTGCCGCAAGGCTATCCGATTCTCGTGCGTTCTTCCAGCAAGGAACCGCTGGATCGCGCGGCGATTTCGTCCATTCGTGCATCGAATCCGTTTGAGCCGCTTCCGCCCGCGTTCACCGGCCCGTATATCGAATTGCGGGCGATCTATCTTTACAATCTGCCGCCGGAGATTCTGAATCAGCCTTGAAGCCCTCGCGCCAACAAGTGCTCGGTAGCATCCTGTTAGCTATCGTAGTGCTTGGCATCCTTCTTTTCCGCGGATGGCATATTCTGTTTCGATGAATTCCGCTGTACCTGTATTGCCACTCGTCGTGATTGTGGGCCCTACGGCATCCGGCAAGTCCGCCCTGGGAGTCGCGCTCGCGAAAAAATTTGGCGCTGAAATTGTCGCATGCGATTCCACGCAGCTCTATCGTGGATTCGACATCGGCACGGCAAAGCCTTCGCTCGCTGAACGCGCCGGGATTCCACATCATCTACTGGACGTATTGGAGCCGAGGGAATCCTCCACGGCGGGCGAGTATCGCGAACGTGCGGAACGCGTCCTCGCCGATTTGAAACTGCGCGCCAAGTTGCCTATCTTCACCGTTGGTACCGGACTCTATTTGCGCGCGTTGCTCGAAGGGCTGGCAGAATTGCCGCAGCGCTCTGAAGAAATCCGTGAAAGACTCCGCGAGAGTGCCGCGGCGCATACCCCGGGTCATCTCCATGCAATTCTGAAAAAGCTCGACGCGGAAACCGCCGGAAAAATTGCGCCCGCCGATAAGCAAAAAATCATTCGCGCCATCGAAGTATGCCTTCTTGCTCGCAGACCGCTCTCCGAAGTGCATCGAACCGCGCGAAAACCACTGCTGGGCTGGACACCAACCAAAATTGGTTTGCAGCCGCCGCGCGACGCTCTGCGTGATCGCATCCGCACGCGCACGGACGCTATGCTCACGGGTGGCTGGCTTGGCGAAGTGCGTCTTCTACTTGACCAGGGCTATCCGGAAGAAGCCAAGCCATTTGACTTCATCGGCTACCGTGAGCTGCGCAATGTCTTGCAAAAAAAAATCACTTTGGAGCAAGCCCGCGCCGCAATTCAGCAATCCACGGGTCAATATGCAAAACGCCAGCTCACCTGGTTCCGGCGTGAACACGGCGTTCACTGGCTAGCAGGGTTCGGCGACGACCAAAAAATCCAGCGAGCCGCTGCGGAATTCCTTGCCGGCGTCGGTTTCGTACCGCTCGCGGCTGGCAACCCGTAGGCGTATAATCATAACAATGGGGAAGATCCAACCGGCCACTCTTCGTTTTGGAAAAGCGCCTGGTCCGTCGGCTCGATGAAATCCACTCAACAGATCACCGTAACTGAACGCGCCCTTCTTGTTGGCGTCGCCTGGAAGCGCTCTCCTCGCTTTCCCGGCCAGCCCGCAGGTGTGCCCGAGCGCGAATCGCTCGCGGAACTTGTCGAACTCGCCCGCAGCGCGGGAGCTGACGTTGCGGGCACTGTTTTTCAATTGCGCGCTGCCGCCGATCCCGCCACGCTTGTTGGCCGCGGTAAACTGGAAGAAATCGCCGCGGAAGCGAACGCCCGCAAAGCCCCGCTCATCATCTTCGATTGCAATCTCTCGCCCATGCAGCAGCGCAATATCGAGGAGTTTACTGAAAGTCGCGTCATCGATCGCACGCAACTTATTCTGGATATTTTTGCGAAACACGCCCGCAGCCGCGAAGGTCAGTTGCAAGTTGAACTCGCTCAGCTCAACTACATGCTCCCGCGCCTCACGGGCAAGGGCGCTGCAATGTCCCGCCTTGGCGGAAAAAGCGGCGGTGGTGGCGCAGGCGGTGCGGGAGGAGGAGCCGGGCGCATCGGCGTTCGCGGCCCTGGTGAAAAGAAACTGGAAACCGACCGCCGCCGCATCCGCGACCGCATGCGAAAAATTCAAGCCGGCATCGAGGAAGTGCGCAAACAGCGCGCCCTTCGGCGCGAAGCGCGCAACGCCGTGCCGCTCGGCACCATCGCTCTTGTTGGCTATACAAACGCCGGAAAGTCCACGCTCTTCAATGCGCTGAGCAAAGCCGAAGTTCTCGTGTCCTCGCGAATGTTCGCGACGCTGGATCCTACCGTGCGCGCCATCCGGCTTCCGTCTGCCCGCCGTGCGTTGCTCTCAGACACGGTCGGCTTCATTCGCGATTTGCCAAAACCGCTGATGACCGCATTCCGCGCCACTCTGGAAGAAGTTCAGGAATCCGCGTTGATTCTTCATGTGAGCGACGTTTCGAATCCACACCACGAGCAGCTTGACGCCGAAGTGAAGAAAATCCTCGCGGAATTGGGCGTTTCGGATCGCCCTGTAATTCGTGTCCTGAACAAAGTGGACCGCCTTTCCGCAGAAGAAAAGCTTGCCATCTCGCAATCCTTGAACGGCCACCACGATTCGCCCGTGGCGCTCGTCTCGGCTTTAACTGGAGAAGGCCTGGACGCTCTGATTCGTCAAATTGACGCATCTCTCCCCGTCGATCCCACCGTGACGCTCTCGCTTCGGCTTCCGCTTGCCGAGGGCAAAACACTTGCACTTCTTCACGCTCTTGGCAAAGTGCTCCACTCGGAAGTGGACGATTCGCACATGCATCTCGATGCTGAGGTTCCCGCCTCCGTCGTCCAGAAGCTGCGGCTCAACAATTTTGCTGCGCGCGGAACTTCCCGCCGCTCGTGAACGTAATTAGCAATGGAGGTGGAGCCATGGCCGGATTTCTCTTGTGGTGCATTCTTTTGGTTCTCTGCTGGCCCTTGGCGCTTCTCGCGCTGGTCCTGTATCCGATTGTCTGGTTGCTCACGCTTCCGTTGCGCATTGTTGGCATCGCCGTTAACGGCGTGTTTCGCCTGTTGAGCGCGATCCTCTACCTGCCGGCGCGTTTGCTGCGAGGTCCTCGCGCGGTCTAGGGAATGCCCTCTCCTCACTTCGGTAACTTTGGAATTACTGGGTTCGGATCTTGTCTTTTTCGTCTGGAAAATCGCGTCTTTTCAGCGAGGTACGGTCCTCAATCTAGCCTCCTGCCTGTGGAAAACACTGTGGAAACCGCGCGAGGCCCAAAAGCGTGAAAGTCATGGACACGATAGAGCTCACCAACAAGCGTTAGCTAAAATGAGCAGCATGTTCTTGCGAATGAGCAAGTTACATTGTATATAAGCTTAGTAACATACTCGAACGCCTGTTTCCAGCCGTCCATGCACCCGTCCTAATTTTGCACAGCCGTGCACCGAATCTGTTACGCATCAGTATCCTCATTTGGCAGTTCCGGTTTCGCCAGCCGCTACTTTGGAAGTACCCTAATTCCCTCGTTTTTCAGGCGCTTGCCGCTACTCACCAGCCGTTGACGCCTGCCAACTCGCCGTCTATAGTGAATCGCGGCGGTAGCCGAAGCCACTGGGCGGCGTCCCTGCTGCCGCGTCTCTATGAATCTCCCCAACTCGCTTACGGTGCTCCGGATATTCTTCGTGCCGTTGCTCATTGTGGTGCTGCTCACCCGCAGCCCCAACGTCGAGCTTTGGGGCTTCACAATGCACTTTGAATTCTGGGGTGTTCTCATCCTGTTGACTGCCGCTGCCACTGATTGGGCCGATGGCTATTTCGCGCGCCGCCGCCTTCAGGTCACAACGCTAGGCATTCTCCTTGATCCGATTGCAGACAAGCTGCTCATCTCCGCCGCGTTCGTGTCCTTGGTGGACATGCACCTCGTTCCGGGCTGGATGGTGGTGATCATCATCGGCAGGGAATTCACGGTCCTCGGTTTGCGCAACATCGCCTCCGCGGAAGGCTTCACGATCGCCGCGTCGGCGCTGGGCAAGACAAAGATGGTTCTGCAAGTTTGTGCCGTCGCTGTCCTGATTGGCGCGGCTCGCCATCCCTCGCTGAAGCCTCTCGCGAAAGTTCTGCTCTGGCTTGTTGTCATCAGCGCGCTTGTCTCCGCTGCGCAGTATTTTCACCGTTTTTGGGGACAGCTCGACGACCGTATCAAGCAGCGCCGCAAGCTGCGCATGAACCAGGCGCTTGAGGCATCTCAAGAAAAAGCAAAGGATGCCGTCCCTTCCTGATTCCGTTCTCTCCCAAGAAGATCGTCAGACGCTTCTTCAGTTCGCTCGCGAATCCGTTCGAAACGCGGTGACACGCTCCACCTCAAGCCATCCCGCGACCAAAGAAAGTATTTTTGTTCGTAGCTGCGGTGTCTTCGTCACCATATATGTTCGTGAAAGACTTCGCGGGTGTATCGGCGTAGTTGAAGCGCATGAAACGCTGGGCGAAAGCGTTGCGCATTGTGCCGCCAGCGCCGCTCTGCACGACCCTCGTTTTTCTCCCGTTCGTGCGGAAGAGCTTGATCACCTGCAAATCGAGATATCTTTGCTATCACAGCCTGCGCCCATCCATCCTGAGGATATCGAACTCGGCCGCCACGGCTTGCTCGTCGTCAAAGATCGCCAGCGGGGCCTGTTGCTTCCGCAAGTCGCCCTGGAACATCATCTGGATCGCGAAAGCTTTCTCGCGGAAACCTGCCGCAAGGCGGGCCTCCCGCGAGACGCCTGGAAATCCGGCTCCCTCGAAATCTTCGGTTTTACTTGTGAAGTTTTCTCAGACCGCACAGAATCCGGCGCGTTTGCCTGATCTCAAGACAAACAAAAAGCCCGCTTCTTGCGAAGCGGGCCTATCTTAAATCCAGCTCATATTTCTGGCCTACTCTACTTCTACGTAATCTCCTGAGTACACCTCGGAAGTTGCGTACGTAATTAGGACTGTCGAAGAGTTCTTGCTCGCGTTCAGGACGATCCCCTCGCCAAGAATTTCCCGCGGTAGGTCGTTCCACTCATAGTGTTGAGGCGCGCTGCCATAACCGAACAACTTGAATTGGTAGTCCTTTTCCGTCGGCGCCATTTCCGCTCGTGTTCCTTGGTACCGGAAGATACGGAAGTAATCGCCCAGTTTCACTCCCTGCGCCGTTCCCAAATTTACGTAAACCGTATCGCGTTGGCCGGACGATTGCACCCAATCCTTGGCTACGACAATCATCGCCACCGGCTTACCGCTAACCGGAGCAAAATGATCGAACTTAACCGGATCTTTGAACGGGCCAATTGGACGCGGCTGGAATGGCAGCACAATGTCTCCCCGCTGCATCGGTCCGCAGGAAAATGTGATCAGCGCGATCGAGGTTTTTGGATGTACTTTCACAACTCTTAACTGTCCAAGATCTACATACGCCGTTCCCATTGCCTTCACCAGTTTTGGCTGCCATTTAAACCAGGAAACCTTGTCAGTATCGCTATCCGGCCGAGTCACCGTAAACAAGTCACCTTCTTTCACTCCTTGGTTCATACCGTGACTAAGATGGACGTAATCGCCATGGCTGAAAGTCAGCTTGTTCAGAGATTCTTCGCCAGATGCGATATAGATGTCACCACCGACTTTCTGATCGGTAAAAAATCCTGCGCAATTGATCTGCGTTGCGTCCGGCTGATTGGCTTTCACCACCGCCTCGGACCTTTGCGCGGCGGAAATTCCTGCGTCCAAGAGCAGGACGAGACACAATTTTGCTGACTTTGCGAGCATCGCAAACTCCTTAGAACACGCCCTCAAGGGCATGCGGGGACTCTACTGAGCGAAGGTAACAATCCCCGGCACACTGGTCAAGAAATTGGAGTTGGACGCTTTACACTTTTGCTACCTCATGCTACACCTCGTGTTTTCAATAATATGCCGCAAACTAAACAGAGTTTGAGCCCCTTCGGCCGACGCGAAAGCCGCATCTGCGCCGTGGCCGCCTCCCGCACAGCCGCGGAAATGGCCCGTCAAGTCCATAACGGCCTGAAGGAAACCTGCACCATCGAGCTGCGCCTGGATTGGCTCAAGAGTGACGCCGAGCGCCGTAGGCTTCTAGGCTGGCTGGGCAGACAACGCTTCCGCCGCGCCACATTTGTCGCGACCTGCAGGCGGAAAGTTGCCGGTGGCAAACTCGCCGGTGACGCGCAAGCCGAACTTTTCTGGTTGATGGAAGCGCGCCGAGCAGGCTGCATTTGGTGTGACGTCGAAGTCGAAACCGAGCGCGAGCTGCCGGACCAATCCATTCGCGAGTACGCCGTGCCGCCTCGCGTTCTCCTTTCCATGCACGATTTCGATCGCACGCCGAAACTGCCGGCGAGCGTTTCCTGTCCTTCGCGCGGCGAAGTGGACGCCGTCAAAATCGCCACAAACGCGAAAACGATAGCGGATAGTTTGCGTTTGCTTCAACTCGCGCGCCGTTCGCGTTGCTTCGTTGCCGTTCCCATGGGTGAGATCGGTCTCGCTGGCCGCATCCTCGCGTTGCGCGAAGGCAGCGCACTGGCCTATGCGCCCATTGCAGAAGCTACAGCACCTGGGCAAATCAGCCTGCGCGAATTGAAACATCTTTATCGCGCCCACCTGCTTACCCGCAAAACGGAAGTCTATGGCGTTATCGGCAATCCCATCCGCCATTCGCTTTCGCCGTTGCTGCATAACACTGGCTATGTTGCCCGCAAACGCGACGCCGTTTATCTCCCGTTCCTTGTTGATGATTTGAAGGATTTTCTCCGTGCCGTGCCGGAGTTCGGTGTTCGCGGCTTCAGCGTCACGATTCCGCACAAGCAAACCATTCTCAAACATCTTTCCGACTGTGAACCGCTCGCTGCGGAAATCGGTGCAGTGAACACGGTCGTTGTGCGGCGCAATGGCTCGCTTTACGGCTGCAATACGGACTACGTTGGCGTGTTACGTTCTCTCGAACGAGAACTGAAACTGCGCGGCAGCCGCATTTTGATTTTCGGCGCAGGCGGTTCCGCTCGCGCCGCGGCCTTCGCCCTCGCACGCGCCGGTTCTCGAGTTTGCATTTGTGCTCGCCGTAATTCCGCTGCAAAAGAACTCGCGCGCGCTGTGAACGGCGAAGCAGTCCCGCGCCGCGCTCTGCGCTCGGAATTTTTCGACGTGATCCTCAACACAACGCCCGTCGGCATGCATCCCCAGGAAGGGGTCTCTCCGCTTTCCGCGCAGGAATTGCACTGCGGCCTGGTGATGGACCTCATCTACCGTCCGCTCGAAACCCAGCTCCTGAAGCTCGCAAAACAAAAGGGCATCACCACCGTTTCGGGCTTCGACATGTTTCTCGCGCAGGGCTTTGCGCAATGGGAAATTTGGACGAAGACGCGTCCACCGGAAGCTGCCATGGGCCGCGCCATTTTTTCCAAACTGCGGGCCGAAGAAACTTCTCGTTAAACGCTTGGCCGCAGACCCTTCGTCCTCTTCTCGTGTAAACTGTCACCTTTGTTCTCGGGTCCACACCATTCGGCTATGATTCAACCTTCGTTCCAGGAATTTCAGCAACTCGCGAAGCAGGGCAACCTCATCCCTGTGTACGATGTTTTTTCCGCGGACCTGCTGACGCCCGTCAGTGCCTACCTCCGCATCGCGCAGGGTGCGCGTCACTCTTTCTTGCTCGAAAGCGTTGAAGGCGGCGAAAAAATCGCGCGCTATACGTTTGCGGGCGCCAATCCCGAGGAAGTTTTTCGTTACGCCAACGGAGCGTGTGTTCTCGAAAGCCGCGATCGCATCGTTTGGGAAGAAAAAGATCCCGTCACTTTCCTCCGCGCGCGTATCGAACGATTTCGCCCCGTTCGCCTGCCCGGTTTGCCGCCACTCGTCGCCGGCGCCATCGGCTATTTCAGTTACGACATGGTTCGCCTGATCGAACGCCTGCCCAAGCGCCTGCGCGATGAAATTGGCCTTTTCGATGCGATGCTCATGTTCTACCACGGCCTGATCGCCTTCGATCACGTGCAACACCGCCTGTGGATCGTGCGCAACGTGTTCACGGAAGGCCATGGCAGTTTGCGTTCGAAATATGACGCCGCCATCAAGGAAATTCAGCGCACGCGCAAACTGCTCGAACAGCCGGTCGCGGAAGAAAAACCGAAGAAGTCTTCAAAATCGGGCGCCGGGAACGTAAAAATCTCTTCCAACTTCGCGAAGGCCGGATATCTCGCCGCCGTTCGTAAAGCCAAGGAATACATCCGCGCCGGAGACATTTTCCAGGTCGTCATTAGCCAGCGTTTCTCCGCCAAAACGAAGGCGCCTCCCTTCGAAATCTATCGCCAGCTCCGCGCACTGAATCCTTCGCCATATCTTTTTTATCTGCAAATGAACGATGTCGCTGTCGTCGGCAGCTCGCCGGAAATGCTGGTCAAAGTGCAGGGCCGCGACGTCTTCTATCGCCCCATCGCCGGCACTCGTTGGCGTGGCAGGGACGAAACCGAAGATCAGCGCCTTGAGCGCGAAATGCTCGCCGACGAAAAAGAGCGCGCCGAGCACATCATGCTCGTGGACCTAGGCCGCAACGACCTCGGCCGCGTTTGCGAATACGGCAGCATCCGCGTCGAAAAGCTCATGACCGTCGAGCGCTATTCGCACGTCATGCACCTGGTTTCCAGTTTGCGCGGCACGTTGCGTGAAGATGTGGATTGCTTCGACGCGTTGATGGCCTGTTTTCCCGCGGGAACTGTTTCGGGAGCGCCCAAAGTCCGCGCGATGGAAATCATCGAGGAGCTGGAAAAAACGCGCCGCGGCATTTACGCCGGCGGGATTCTCTATCTCGATTTCGCGGGCAATCTCGATTCCTGCATCGCGCTGCGTACTATGGTTATCAAGAACGGCGTCGCGCACATTCAAGCCGGCGGCGGCATCGTCGCGGACTCCACTCCCATCGGCGAATTCGACGAAAGTGTCAACAAGTCGAAAGCCCTCGTCCGCGCCCTCGAAGGCGCCCACTCCAAACGCTGATTTGGTCTAGCGTTGTCATCCTGAGCCGAGCGAAGGACCTCAGTTAGCTTCGAGCAACTAATCCGCAGCTGGCATAGAATAGAAGTGTCGGCAGGCAAGAAAATGATCCTCCTCCTCGACAACTACGACTCCTTCACCTACAACCTCGCCCAATATCTCGGCGAATTCGGTTGTAACGTCGAGGTCCATCGCAACGACAAAATTTCCGTCGAACATATCGCTGAACGGAAACCCGAAGCCATCATTATTTCGCCCGGCCCTTGCACGCCGCAGGAAGCGGGCATCTCCGTCGAGCTTGTTCAGAAACTCGCAGGCAAATTTCCCATTCTCGGTGTTTGTTTGGGACATCAAGCTATCGGCGCGGCGTTTGGCGGGAAAATCATTCGCGCGCCGAAGCTATTTCACGGCAAGACCAGCGAAATTCTTCACGATGGCAAAGGCGTCTTTCGCAAATTACCGAAACCCTTCACCGCCACGCGCTATCACTCGCTCATCGTTGAGCGCAAATCGCTCCCGCGCGAACTCTCTATCACCGCGGAAACGGACGACGGCATCATCATGGGCCTTCGCCATCGGCGCTACAAACTCGAAGGCGTCCAGTTCCACCCCGAATCCGTCCTCACCGCCTCCGGCAAACAACTTCTCAAGAATTTTCTCGCTCTCTAGTTCTTCACTCCGCGCATCTCTGCGTTCTTTGCGCCTCTGCGTTAGATTTTTTTCCTTCACCAATCCAACCCAGCCAGCAGCGCCCCATAAATTTCCATTCCTCGCCAAAAATGCCCTAGCCGCAAATTCTCATCCGAACTGTGCTGATGATTGTCGTAATTCACAATCGGTACGCCGACCCACGGTAATCCCAAATCTTCAAATACATACATCGGTACGCTCCCGCCCAGCGTCGGCGTCACCACGACTTCGCCGTTTTCCGCATCCTGCATCACGCGCGCGATGGCCTTCGACACCGGCAAATTCATCCGCGTCCGCGACGCGCGATACCCGCCCTGCTCGATCACTTTCGCCACTTTTGTATGCGCCCGTCGTTCCTCAATCGTCGGCTCGCGATCTACCACAAAAAATCCCTGCTTCCGGATAAAGTCCACAATCTGCCGCGATTTCTCTTTCGGGTCCTCGCCTTTCACCAGCCGCGCATCCAGTGAAGCCTCCGCGCGATCCGGCACAACGTTCTGTGCCTGCTCACCAACATACGCGCTTCGCATCCCACGAATGTTCAGTGACGGCTCCATCAACAATTCCGCTAGCTTTTTCCCTCCACCATCCGGTTTAGCAATCCCCAGCTGCTTCTCCAGTTCCGCGTCGTAGTCCGGAAGCTCTGCCAGAGCACGCTTTTCCGCATCTCCGAGAGGCGCAACGTCATCGTAATAGCCCGGAATTTTCACGCGTCCGTTCTCATCCTTCATCGCTGCAAGCAATCGCGAAAGCTCCAGCGCCGGATTCGGCGCCCAATTTCCATAATGGCCGCTGTGCAAGGCGCGCACTGGCCCGTACACGGTCACGTCGAACCCAATCTCTCCGCGATTTCCAAAAAAGATCAGCGGCCGCCCGTTCTGATGCACCGGCCCATCTCCCGTCAGCAAAACATCCGCTGCCAGCAAGTTCTTGTGCAATTCCAGCGTCTGCTGCAAATGTTCTGAGCCTGCCTCCTCTTCGCCCTCAAAAATCACTTTCAAATTCACCGCCAGCGGAATCTTGTTTTCGTTGAGTGCGTCCAGCGTCGCCAATAGCGCCACAATCGGGGACTTATCGTCCGACGCCGAACGCGCGTAAATCCTCCAGTCATCCTTGTAATGCGGCGTTTCCGCCGTCGCGGGGAAGGGAATCCGCTTTCCGCCGGCTTCAATCGGGCCGTCGTACAAAATCGGTTCAAACGGGGCATGGTCCGTCCACGCTGTGGCGTCCACCGGCTGCCCGTCGTAATGCGCGTAGAAAATCACTGTGCGCTTTGCATTCGGCACTTCTAATTTTCCGAACACTACCGGCCCTCGCCCCTCGATCGTCAGCAAATGCGTTTCAATCCCGCGCGCCTCGAGCATTCCCCGCAGCCGCTCCGCGTTTTTCTGAATATTCGCCGTGTCGCTCGCCACGTTCGGAATCGCCAAGAACTCCCTCAGCTCGCGCATAATCCTGTCTTCGTTCGCCTGCCGGTATTCGCGTACAGCTTTTACCACGCCTTGTGGCGAGGTGACCTTTTGCGCCAGCGCCTGAGACGGTAAAAGCGCAACCAGCAAAGTAATCGCAATGTTTCTCAAGTTTCCTCTTCCCCAGCACTTAAGGCGATTTTTGATTTTATAGGAAATTCCAATTTTGGTCCTTCCCTCAGAGCGAACCAATCACAGCGCCTGTCCCTTCGTACAGGCTTCTCTGTGCAGTAATCGCTAACAACCTCTTCGGCAAAGTACTATCCTCCGCCGCCTTTCCCCTTCCTAGACTTTAAGTTGCAGTAATCGGAGGATTCGTCCGCTTATGTTCCAGCGTGTCTTGGCATCGTTTTTGGTTTTCGCGATGGCGGCAGGTGAAATTCCTCTCTATGCAGCGGGTGTTTCCGCGTTGGGTGTTGTTACGCAAGCCTCCCGGGCAAATCTTGCCAGTGCCAACGTTTCCGCGGGTGCTAGTGTTTACGATGGCGATTCCTTAACAACCGCCTCCGACGGAATCTTGCGCGTACGCGCTGGGGCGGCGCAGCTTTATCTACCGGGACAAAGCAGCGTCAAATTCCACTCCATATCAGGAGGCACGCTCGCCCAGCTTACCGGCGGCACGCTTGTCTTTTCCTCCGCAAAAGCAGCTGCAATGGATATCGAAATCGCGCAAGCGCACGTTCGTCCAGCCGCAGATCAACCGACCGTCGCGCAAATTTCAGTTATTACTACTAGGATCCTCGAAGTTCATGCAAGGCGCGGAGCTCTTCAGTTTTCGTACAAGGATGAAACGGAGTCAATCCCGGAGGGCTCCAACTATCGGATTCTCCTAGACCCGACGGATGAGGAAATATCCTCGTTAGCAGCCACGCCCGCTTTTCCGGATGAAAAGGGACCACGCAAGGGCCGAAAACGCAGGAAGGCCTTTATCATCTTTTGGACTGGCATCGCCGGGTTCTTGCTTCCCTTGATAATCCATGAAGCTTTGGAATCGCCAGACAAACCCTGACCGCTGTTTGCTCTAGCGACTTTCTGCTCCGAATTTCACCATTTCTTCCAATTTTTTCTTTGCCGCTCCGCTTCGAAGAGTCTCGCCGACAATTTCTGCCCCTTCTCGTAGCTTCTTTGCCACTCCGGTCACGAACAACACCGCCGCCGCATTCACCGCCACAATATCCATGCAGGCTCCTCGCTCTCCTTCAAAAATCCGTCGAATCAGTGCTGCATTTTCCGTCGCCGTTCCTCCGCGAATTGCTCCCAATGACGCGCGTTCCACGCCAAACTCTTCCGGCGTTACTTCATAACGGCGAATTTTTCCTTCTTTCAACTCCACAACCTCAGTCATTCCCGCGAGCGAGATCTCATCAAGCCCTCCGGCTCCATGCATCACAATCGCGCGCTCCGTCCCTAATTCCAGCAACGTCTCAGCCATAAGTTCCATCACATCCGCGGAAAAAACTCCCAGCACCTGAGCTTGTGCCCCGGCTGGATTCGTCAGCGGACCCAGTAAATTAAATGCCGTCCGCGCACCAATCTGTTTGCGCGCAGGCATTGCATGGCGAGTTGCGGTATGAGCCGCCTGCGCGAACAAAAACCCAATCCCGATTTCCCGTATCGCTTTTCCCGTTTCCAAAAAAGGCAAATCGATTCGCACTCCCAACGCTTCCAGCACATCCGCCGATCCGCTCAGTGAACTTGCCGCGCGATTCCCGTGTTTTGCCACGCGGGCACCAGCGGCCGCCGCAACAATCGCCGCGGCCGTCGAAATATTGAACGTCTGCGCGCCATCGCCCCCCGTTCCGCACGTATCCACCATGTTTGTCGGCGCGATTTCGCCTTCGGCAAACACGCGCGCTGCGCGCCGCCGCATCACTCGAGCGAATGCCGCAAGTTCCACCGCGCGATAAGGTTTCGCATTCAGCGCCGTTAGCAAACGGACAATTGCCGGCGTCTCCAGCCGCCCGCCGAGCAACTCTTCCATCAAGGCTTCGGCTTCCGCGCGTTCCAGCGCCGCGCCTGTTTCTACTTTTTCGATCAGAAAAACACTCATCTACGCGGCCTTTTGCTCCCGTTCTTGCTCCGTCGCGGCGTTGCAGGTAAACTTCTATGTTTTGCGACTGTCCAAAAGCTTAACAGTTGACCGTTCTGCGGTCACACCGAATACGGAACCTCACGAATGAAGATTCACGAATATCAGGCTAAGGCGATTCTCGCTCGCTATGGCGTTACCACTCCGCGCAGCGAAGTCGCGTTCACCAAGGAAGAAGCGCGTGAAGGTGCGCAGCGCCTCAAATCCAGCGTCATCGTCGTCAAGGCGCAGATTCATGCGGGTGGCCGCGGTAAGGCGGGAGGCGTCAAGCTCATTCATTCGCCGGATGAAGCCGCTGAAGTCGCCAGCCGCATGCTCGGCATGAATCTCGTGACGATTCAAACCGGCCCCAGCGGCCGTATCGTCAAGCGCCTGCTCATCGAAGAAGGCCTGGTCATTAAGCGCGAACTTTACCTCAGTCTTCTCGTGGACCGCAGCGTCGGCCGCGTCGTTTTCATGGCGAGCGCCGCGGGCGGCATGGAAATCGAAGAAGTCGCAAGAGAGAATCCTTCCGCCATCATCAAGGAAGTCGTCCATCCCGCTGTCGGACTTCAACCCTACCAGGCGCGCAAGCTTGCCTTCGGCCTCGGTCTAACAGGAGAAGTGGCAAATAATGCCGCGCCATTTTTCCAGGCGCTGCATCGCGCGTTTGTGGATACAGACGCTTCGATGCTGGAAATCAATCCTTGCGTCCTTACGGGCGATGGAAAACTCGTCGCGCTCGACGCGAAAATGACTTTCGACGACAACGGCCTCTTCCGTCACAAGGATTTGCGCGGCTTGCGTGATCTCGATGAAGAAGATCCTCTCGAAGTTGAAGCCTCCAAGTACGGCCTCAACTACATCAAGCTCGATGGCAGCGTCGGTTGCATGGTCAACGGCGCCGGTCTTGCCATGGCCACCATGGACATCATCAAGTACGCTGGCGGTTCGCCCGCGAATTTCCTCGACGTCGGCGGCGGCGCTTCCGCGGATCAGGTGAAAAACGCATTCCGCATCCTGATGAGCGACACAGCAGTGAAAGCCGTCTTCATCAATATTTTCGGCGGCATCTTGCGTTGCGATGTTCTCGCTACAGGCGTTGTCGCTGCCGCAAAGGATCTTCAATTGAAAGTTCCCGTCGTCGTTCGCATGGAAGGCACCAACGTTGAACTAGGCCAACAAATCCTTCGCGATTCCGGCCTGAATTTCACCATCGCCGCCGGCATGAAGGACGGCGCGCAAAAAGTTGTGCAGCTCGCGGGAGGTGCACAATGAGCGTTCTTATAAACGAAAAAACGCGCCTCCTTGTGCAAGGCTTCACGGGGCGCGAAGGCACCTTCCACGCGCAGCAAATGATTGAGTACGGAACCAACGTAGTTGGCGGCGTTACGCCTGGCAAGGGTGGCACAAAGCATCTCGAACGCCCCGTTTTCGATACCGTGGCGGAGGCCGTCAAAACTACGGGCGCAAACGCATCCGTAATTTTCGTTCCGCCCCCTTATGCAGCGGACGCCATTCTGGAAGCTGCTGA
Source organism: Candidatus Sulfotelmatobacter sp. (assembly GCA_035567915.1). Taxonomy (GTDB): domain Bacteria; phylum Acidobacteriota; class Terriglobia; order Acidiferrales; family UBA7541; genus Acidiferrum. The sequence continues at coordinate 104,042 of DATMPA010000018.1, forward strand.
CGCAACATTGCCTCTCGTCATTTGCATCACCGAAGGCATTCCCGTCCTCGATATGGTTCGCGTTTCCCTGACAATTGATCGCGATAAGACGCGCCTCATCGGACCGAACTGTCCCGGCGTCATTTCTCCCGGCAAATGCAAAATCGGCATTATGCCTGGACGCATTCACAAGCCTGGCCATGTTGGTGTCGTAAGCCGCAGCGGCACGCTTACTTACGAAGCCGTGGATCAACTCACGCGTCTCGGCATCGGCCAGTCCACTTGCATTGGCATCGGCGGCGATCCTATCATCGGCACTTCGTTCCTCGATTCCATCAAGCTCTTCAACGACGATCCGGAAACGCACGCCATCATTCTCATCGGCGAAATTGGCGGCAACGCGGAAGAAGTTGCCGCTGCCTGGATCAAAGTTAACGTAAAGAAACCCGTCATCGGCTTCATCGCAGGACAAACCGCGCCGCCGGGCCGACGTATGGGTCACGCCGGCGCAATCATTTCCGGCGGACAGGGCACTGCGAAAGACAAATACGCCGCCATGGCCGCAGCAGGAATCAAAACCGTAGAAACACCCGCGGACCTCGGCAGCACCCTCGCCGCCGCAATAAAGTAATTGTAGGGGCCGCTTTCCGAAGCGGCCCTCTTTGGTTTTTTGTAGGGCCGTCGCTTAGCACGGCATCTTCGATTTAAACTTCATGGAGGAATCGCTCAGTGTCTCTCGAACGTACTTTTGCAATCATCAAACCCGACGCCGTCTATCGCGGCATTCAGGGCGAAATTCTCTCACGCATTCACAAGGCCGGCTTCACCATCGTCGCCATCAAATCCATGCGCCTGACGAAAGAAGAGGCGGGCGGTTTTTATGCCGTTCACAAAGCGCGCCCCTTCTTCGGTGAACTTACTGATTTCATGAGCTCCGGCAAAATCATCGCCATGGTTCTCGAAGCCGAAGGCTCCATCTCCAAATGGCGCGACGCCATGGGCGCAACAGATCCGAAAAAAGCCGCGCCCGGCACGATTCGCCACGACCTCGGCACCAGCATCGGGGCCAACGTCACACACGGTTCCGACGCCCCCGAAACCGCCGCCTTCGAAATCGGCTACTTTTTCTCCGGCCTCGAACTGATCTGATAAGCTGCGGTTTTGTAGCCGATTTTTAGGTCTGTTCTCTCTGGGCTCGGATAACCGTTGCGCCCCCGCGCGCGTCTATTACGGTGTAGAATCCTCTCGATTGACGGAGGCCCTATGCGCCGCCGAGCTTTCCTTCACCACGCCGCCCGCGGAGTCGCCGCCGCGTTCCTCGCTTCGCACGCCCTCGCCAAGCGGCTTCTCGCTCTTCCCGTTCTCACCAGAAAATTCGCCGCGTCCGATCCGGTTACCCTCGGCCGTACAGGAATTCAAACGTCGCTCCTCGCCATGGGCACGGGCACGGTCGGCTCCGGCCATCACTCCCATCAAACGGCTTTGGGCGTCGACGGTCTTTCGAAGCTTCTCCTCAACGGCTACGACAACGGCCTCCGCTTTTTTGATTCCGCCGATTCCTACGGTAGCCATCCGCACGTCGCCGAAGCGCTCAAGCACGTGGACCGCGGCAAAGTCACCGTGCTCTCCAAATCCTGGGCGCGCGAGCCAAACGAAATGCGCGCCGACCTCGAACGTTTCCGCCGCGAACTTAATACCGAATACATCGACGTTTTCTTGATGCACTGTCTCACCGAAGCGGATTGGACCACGCGCTATCGCCCTGTCATGGACGTCCTTGAGGAAGCCAAGCACAAAGGCATCATTCGCGCGCACGGCTGCTCCTGCCATTCCATCGAAGCGCTTCGCGCGGCAGCAAAATCTCCCTGGGTGGACGTGGATCTTGTCCGAATCAATCCCGTCGGTTCGCACATGGATGCCGATCCCGAAACGGTTGTCAGCGTCCTCCGCGAAATGAAATCTGCGGGGAAGGGAATCATCGGCATGAAAATCCTCGGCCAGGGGGACCTACGCAGCCGCCAGGACGAAGCCCTTCGCTACGCCCTCGGCCTCAACCTGCTCGACGCTTTCACCATCGGCGCCGAATCCATCGCCGAACAAACCGACCTCCTCCGGCGCATCTCCGCGCTTTCTTAACGGCGCTTTGACGCTAGCGCTCGTTCCCTCTTAAACTCCGCATATGGACCTTCGCGACCTCGGCCGCACGCTGCTTTTTTTCGGAGGCGTGCTCGTCTTGCTCGGAGCATTTTTCTATTTCGGCGGCAAACTCCCGCTTCGTCTCGGCCGTCTCCCCGGTGACATCGTCCATCGCGGCGAACATACCACCTTCTACTTTCCGATCGTCACGTGCCTTGTTCTCAGCGTCGCTCTAAGCCTGATCGTCTGGCTCATCAACCAATTCCGCCGCTGATCAGCTCAGCTCAAATTAAACTCAGCACAAGTAAATCACAACTAGACACATCGCAATTTCGCGGGCGCCCTACACCATTCGACCTACTACAGCATTTCCGCTAAGGCTTTTCTCGTATAACGATTTTTCCAGAGCATGTGGAATTTGCACGCGGTCTTCCGCTCCAGAATTTTCGCGTTTCCTCCAACCTTCTGAGCCCTCGCCACTTCCGTTTTTCTGGAGGCGTGTGGCACGGCCGTTGCGACCTTATCTTGGGTGACACATTCACCCGCAGGAGTGCTGTATGAAAAAAATACCGTTGCAACTCAAAAGCGGGCTTACGCTGTTGACGCTGACCATTTTCTTCTGCGTCAATCAGCCCGCTAGTGCGCAATCCACTCCCGCCCAAGGTACTAGACCTGCTCAGGACCGCGACACCACCCGCGGAGAACTGCTAAGTTTCGACAACTTCCTCGACCAGCACCGCGAAATCGCCGAACAACTTCGCAAGATTCCTTCGCTCGTAAACGACAAGGAATTTGTGAAGACTTACCGGCTCTCCCCTTCGGCGGTGATTTTGATTTTTCGTGACCGGACCCGGCTGTCGCTTCAGCCAGCAGCCGGTTCGGTCGCGAGGTTGTCTGGGCTGAGAGCCCTCAAGGAGGCATTATGAGACTCAAGATTTTTCTTGTTGTATCGCTTGTCCTTGCGGCTGCGGTTCCTGCCAGCTCTGGTGAGAAAAACAAAAAGCAACCTGATAGAGCCATGCTAGAGAAAATGGATGCGGTGCCTCGCGGCGCGAAGCAAAAGGGCGTGACAGGCTTGGGCAGCATCTGGGCGTCCGTGGGCATTACTCACATAAACTCCGATGAGAAGATGTGCCCGCGTTATTTGTTACGCACCGACGAAATGGAATATGAAATCCAGCCAACGGAAAAAAAACACCCTGCAATTTTGCCGGTTGGCCAGGAAGTTGTGTTCAAGATCAAGAAGGACCACATGTCTGTCAAGTGCCCGGAAGGCGACAAGAAGACGCGGAACTATGAGGTGGTGGCGATGAAGCCAACTGAATCCGAACCGCAGAATGCATCAGCCAAGGCGGAGAAACCTTAGCCGTGCTACACAAGCCGCAGGCGCCGCGGCTTTGACTCATCTTCTATCGCCCCATCATTGCCACGCGATCCAGGGCGGAATAGCTGACTACGATTCCGCCCGCATCTGCAAAAATTCGCCCGGAAGCACGACGCGCGGTCCTGCCGGACTCGCCGGTGCCGTCGAACGGGAAAACTCCCTGCTCACACGATGTTCGCGCTGCGCTCCCCGCCGCCCATGACCATGCCGCGCGCCATGTCTCGGCCGCTGTTCGTTCTCGCGATCTTCCTGGTGCGGCCGCGCTCCCGCTTTCCGGTAGGAAACGGGCTGCTCTCCAAGTTCTGCCGGCACGCGTTCGATCTTGAGCGCCAGCGTCCGTTCCATCTGGAAAAGTTCGCCGCGCTGATCTCTTGAAATCAGCGTGCTCGCCACGCCTTTTTTGTCCGCGCGTCCAGTTCGCCCGACGCGGTGAATGAAGTTTTCCGCAATTTCGGGCAAATCGTAATTGATCACGTGAGCCACGTCGTTCACGTGAATCCCGCGCGACGCAACGTCTGTCGCTACCAAAATTTGGTAACGCCCCTGTTGAAATCCCGCCAGCGCCGAATTGCGCTGCGATTGTGAACGGTCGCCGTGAATCTGCGCTGCCGCAAATCCATCGTCGCTCAAGTTGGCCGCGATGCGCTGCGTCCCGCGCTTCGTGCGCGAAAAAACAAGCACTCGCCCGGACTCTTTCGAAAGCAGCTTCTTCAGCATTTCAATCTTCCGGTCCGCGGGAACTTCAAACGCCTGCAGCCGCACGTTCTCCGACGGCTTCAATGTCGAGCCAAACGTCAACCTCATTGGGCTCTTCAGATAATCCTTCACCAGGTGAGCTACGGACGCTTCCAGCGTCGCGGAAAAACAAACCGTCTGGTGCTGCTTCGGCAAAATCGAAACGATGCGCCGGATCGCGGGAAGAAATCCCATGTCCAGCATGCGGTCGGCTTCGTCCAGCACAAGCGTGCGCAGGTTGTTCAACTGCACGAGTCTGCGGTCGAGATAATCCTCGAGCCGTCCCGGCGTCGCCACCACAAGCCGCGCGCCTTTCCGGATCGCCTGGAGCTGAGCCTGTTCCGACAGTCCACCAGTCACCAGCGCCGCCGGCATCAGTTTCTTCCCGCGCAGCACATTGAATTGGTCAAGCACCTGCATCGCCAGCTCGCGTGTAGGTACAAGCACAAGTGCCGCGATTCCTGAATTCCCGGCAGCAGCCACGTCGTGTTTCAGCAAATCTTCGATCACAGGAATCAGGAACGCGAGCGTTTTGCCCGTTCCCGTTTGCGCCGTCGCCAGCACGTCCTTTCCTTCGAGGATTCGCGGAATGGCTGCGCCCTGCACCGGGGTCGGCACGGTAAACTTCGCCGCAGCCACTCGTTCCTTCATATAAGGAGAGAGCGGCATTTCTGAAAACAGTGTGTACCCCTTCTGTTGAGGAGTTTCCACACCTTGAGTAGTTAAATTCTGCATTTGTCTTTTCTTGCTGGTCTTTGCAGTGGTATCGGCGCGGTAATCCCGCGGAGACACGGCAATCTGCTTTGCCAGTCTATTTTTGAATTACGCTGAAAACGTGCGGAGGATACTGGAGGCGGGTAATCTCAGACCAAGTCTTGCATCGAAGGGACCGCACAACACAACCGAAAGTAATAAGCGCAAGACCACTATAGCATATATCGCCGGAGTACCGTCGAATTTATTTCAACGCCGGTTTCTTGTGCGCGCAATTCTCAATGCGCCCGCTTCAGAAATCTGTTTCCTGACTCGCTGCATCCTATTCGACCAGGCACTTCTCAAATGCTTTATCCGTCTAAACTGTCTGCGGCTTCCGCAGTTTTGGTGCGGTCCCAATGACCAGACTTATTCCGATTCCATTCTTCCTACTCGCTATTCTCTCGTCGCTCGTTCGCGCTCAGGAATCTCCTGGCTCTTCTTGCCCCTGCACTTTGCAAGGCACGGTGGTCGATTCTATTTCCGGTGCACCAGTGCGCGGCGCCTTGGTCGAATCTTCCAATGACACTGGCAGTGCCCGAGGCACGCTGACGGATTCTCAGGGCGCATTTCAATTCGAGGGCCTTCCTGCCGGCTCAGTTTCTCTTATGGCTACGAAGCCCGGTTTCCTAACATCTTCTCCGGTTCCATATCTAAAGAAATTCAGTACGTTTCAGGTCGGTCCGGCCGTTCCTCCCGCGCTCATCAAACTCACTCCCACAGGCGTTATCTACGGCCGTGTAGTTGACGATCACGGCGACCCTCTCGAGAATTTCGAAGTCCAGTTGGTTCGCCGGGCTCCCAGCGACGGCACTCCTTTCCTCCTCACGCAGCTCCTCGGCGCGCATCAGCCCTTCGTCACCGATGACCGCGGCAATTTTCGCATCCCGGATTTGCCGCCCGCCGCCTACTTCGTCCTGCTCGGCCCAGCCGGACGGGAGACTTACCGATCGCAGGACACGTCGGTCCCCCTTGGCTATTCCCGCGTTTTCTATCCCGGGGTCACGGATTTGGCATCAGCTTCCCCACTTAAAGTCTTTGCAGGGCGCGAGACGCAAGCCAACTTTGTTCTGAATGCCAAACCGCTTGTCTATATCGCGGGCAGTATCGTTGGATATTCGCCAGGATCTCAGGTCGGTCTTTCGGTGGCGGAAACATTCAAACCAGCCGAGACTGCGGATGTCCATCTTGATCAGCAAACTGGTCTCTTCCAAACCCGCTTGCTCCCGCCGGGTTCCTACAATCTTTCGGCGGCGGCGACCGATTCACAATCCTTGGATGTCTCGACGGCAACGCGTACGGCCTCGCAACTCGTCAAAGCCGATTCCAATGTGTCTGGCCTGCGCTTGGTCCTGCGCCCCTGCGTGAATATTTCCGTAAACATTCACGGACTGTCCTCGGAAGAGGAGACCGAAAGAGTCATGATTTTTATGCACGCTCGGGGACAGGGTGCAGGTCGACAAGCCATGAGGCTGCGTGCCCAGGACAAGGCCGGGATGCCTCCGGGCGATATGCATTTTGTCTGCGTGCTTTCGGGCACTTACTGGATTGAGGCCTCCGATTACGGTCCAAACCACGCCTTTTACGTCGAATCAATCAGCAGCGGTTCCATGGATCTCCTGGCGAATGACCTCGTGGTAGGTTCTTCCGCCTCTATTTCGCCTATCGAAGTCGTCTTCCGTAAAGGTGCGGCCATTCTTTCTGGCACCGTCAACATCGCAAATAGTTCCCATGGCGCGCTCGTCTGCCTGATCCCTCCAAGCCCGCGCAAATTTCCACTCTTTCAAATTGCGGAGAACGACGGCTCCTTTCAGTTTTTGAATTTGTCACCTGGGACCTATCGCATCGCCGTCGTGGACGCGCTCATAGATCCCGATCCTGGCAACCAGGAATTGATGAAAAAACTCTCCTCAATATCGAAGGAAGTGTCTCTCGCCGAGGGACAATCCGTCTCGCTTGCGCTCGATGTAAACGCGGTGGAGGAATAGATCATGCCTCGCTGGTTGATCCATTGCGCTGTCCTCCTTCTCTTCGCGGTGCATACTCCCTTGGCGGCTACTACGCCGGGAGGATTCCGCCTCGCGGGAGTCGTTGTGGATTCCGTTTCCGGCGCACCAATCGACCGCGCCGCAGTGACAATTGCTCCAGTAACCTCTCTCGATGACACCGTTACCGTTCTGACTTCCAGCAACGGTCAGTTTCTCTTTGCAGGGCTTGCCGCCGGAAAATATCGTCTTACCGCTGGTCGTCGCGGCTACACATTCCAGGGACTCGATCAACATGAAACCTACATGACCGCCATCGCGGTCGGCCAGGGACTCGATTCTGAGCACATCCGCTTTCGCCTTTTTCCTGAAGCGGTACTGGCCGGCAATGTCTCGAATGATTTTGGTGATCCGGTTCGCGATGCTCGGGTGTTTCTCTTTCAAAGAAAGATTTTTTCGGGAGCCCACACCACGAATCTTGTAAGTCGCGCCGCTACAGATGACAAAGGTAACTACCGGTTTGCACATTTGGCTGCAGGCGTTTACACGGTCGCCGTTTACGCCAAGCCTTGGTACGCAAGCAGTCAGGGTGCCGGGCTACGTTTCGGCGAGGGAATCGGAATTCGGCAGGTTGGCTTTCCAGATTCAGCTGTGCAACATGCGCCTCCTGTCCCCGAATCTGCGGCAAATCCTATTTTGGATGTCGTCTATCCAGTTTCGTTCTATTCCAACGCCGGAACTCTGGACACCGCCACGCCGCTTTCCCTCGTTCCCGGCGGCAGCTTTTCCGCCGATTTCACCCTTCACGCCGTGCCAGCGCTTCGCCTGCGCGTGAAGTTGCCAGTCGACGCTTCTGAGAATTTCACTCATAGCCCGCCAATGGGTGAGACCGCCGGTGATTCGACCACAACGTTCGCTGCCGCCATCCAGGTGTCTGGCGAGGAACTGGAGAACCTTTCCGCGCACCCTGTGACTGGAGAGCCTGGTTACTATGAGATTTTCGACGCACCACCAGGTGAGCTCAAACTCACCGCGTCGTGGCTGAAGAACAGCGGTCCGTACACAGAACAGTCAAAGACTGCGCAGGTTTCAGCCGAAAGCCGGATTGATATGGAATTGCCGGGGCCGCTCGCCTCCGTTTCTGGCATGGTACAGTCGAATTCACGCTTGAAACTTACACCGGAAGACGATGGTGAAGGGCCGTCGCCGATGCTTTATCTCTTGCCTCGCGGAACTGAAAATTCCGTCGGAACAAAGATTGGCGAGAAAGGCTCATTCTCACTCTCGCTTCCCGCTGGCCAATATGAAGTGAGTATTTCCGGATACGGCGATTCGCAGATCGACTCCATCAAGTCGCCTGACGCCATTGTTTCGGGTCACATAATAAACCTGCTCCCCGGAAAACCGGTCAAACTGGAAGTTCAACTGACCATCCCAAACTGCTCCGTGGCCGGATTCGCGATGAAAGAGGGAAAACCCATATCCGGGGCAATGATTCTTCTCATTCCAGTTGATTCTGCGCAAAACGCTTCGCTCTTCCACCGCGATCAAAGCGATTCCGATGGTTCCTTCAGTCTGGCCAATGTTTTGCCGGGTCGCTACACGCTACTCGCCATCGAAAATGGCTGGGACCTCGAGTGGGCTAACCTTGCCGTACTTTTCCGCTATCTTCCCAACGGCCAGCCTCTGGAAATCAAGCCCGGCTCATCCGTCACGATGAATCCCAAGGTCCAATAACTAGCCACTCCCAGTTTCGAATTTAGTACCTCTTGCGTGGGCTGCTAGAATGTTGGCCATTGTGACCTCTCTTCCTGGCAGATCGCACTCGGACTCTTCACTCCCTTCGTCTCCCAGCGCTCAACGCGTCATCGCCGATCTCCGCGAACTCGCTGTGCTCACATCCACTCCCGATGGTGCGCAACGCGTCGCGTGGGGCCCTGTCTGGCGCACCGCGCGTAAATGGCTTCTCGAAAAACTTAACGCCATCGGCCTCACCCGTGAAATCGATTCCGCAGGAAATCTGTTTGCCACCCTTTCCGGTGCATCAGACAAAACCGTAATCGTCGGCAGTCACGTGGACTCCGTCCCCAACGGCGGCTGGCTCGATGGCGCGCTCGGCGTCGTCACCGCGCTAGAGGCCATGCGCCGTTACGCCGGTGCGCCGCAACCGCCTGTCACTCTAAAACTCGTCGATTGGGCTGACGAAGAGGGCGCGCGCTTCGGCCACAGTCTTCTCGGCTCCGGCGCCGCGGCAGGTACGTTGAATCTCGAAGAGGTCCGCTCGCTCAAGGACAAACAGGGAACTCTCCTGGTCGACGCACTTCGCGAAAACGGCGTCGAACTCGATTCCATGCTTGACGCTCACGCTCATCTCAAACGCGTCAACGCTAAAGCCTATTTGGAATTTCACATCGAGCAGGGCGGCGTTCTCGAGTCGCAAAATAAATCCACCGGAGTCGTTCTCGGCACATTCGGCCTCCAGCGTCACATGCTCCGTTTTGTCGGCCAGGCCGCTCACTCTGGCGCTACACCCATTCATCTACGCCGCGACGCGTTTCTCGCTGCCGCGTCCACCGTGCTCGAGTGCCGCGAAATCGCCCGCCGCCATTCAAAGCCCGGCGCCGGAGTCGTCTGCACTACCGGTGTCGTCAAAGTCGAACCCGGAATTGTCACCGCAGTTCCCGGAGTCGCGGAAATCTCCGTGGATCAGCGCGCCCTCGACGCAAACGTCCTTGCCGTCATGGTTCGCGAAGCGCAGGAAGCCTCCCGCCGCTTCGCCGCAGAAAACAATGTCACCGTCGAATGGACGCCACTCTTCTCCATCGAGCCGCGCCCCTTCGATCCGGAACTGCTCCAACTTTGCGAGGAATCCGTCCGCGAAATCACCGGCGACGCGCCCAAACTTCCCTCAGGCCCGCTTCACGACGCCGCCCAAATGGCGCTCCACACGCCCACCGTCATGATGTTCGCCTATTCCGCCCGCGGCCTCTCCCACTGCAAAGAAGAAGACACTCCCATCGAACATCTCGAACCCTCCATCCGCGCTTTCCTGCTTCTCGTGGACAAAACCGTCGCCCACATCGCGCACCAGTAGCATAGGCACTCTTGTTTCCCCTGAAAGGGCCTGTGCTCTTACGACCTCGGCTCTGTGTTGCGTCACATGCGCTCTCGTTTCAAGCTCTCAAATTTGGCTGTCATCCTGGGCGGCGGCCCGACGAAAATCACGGCGCCTAAAGTCGCTGACATCTCTATCATCCTCACAAACGCCCCTTACAACGATTCGAATTTCATGACTTGCACGCAATGATAAAATAGTGTTTTAGCTTCCGCGGAGCTTTTGCTTCGCGATTGCAAACTACGAAAGGACCGGCGCTTGACCACCCGGCTCCAACCAGCTCGCCTCTCCAGCTTTACCGGAAAGCCCTGGATGCTTCGTTCTGTTTCCCAAATTGGGAATAATTCTCCGAGTATCTCGTCGTTAGCTTCCGCATTTGCCACTCTTACGAAAACAGCCGGGGTGTACCCAAACTATTCCCAATTTGGAGCTCTCTCTTTACAACTTGGCCGTTCAAAATTTCGCCGCTTCCTAAGCCATCTACTTTCATACCCACGCAAAACCCTCGGTCCCCAACTCCTTTCTTTTGATATTCATGCAAAACCCCCGGGGGGTGAGGGGTGCAACCCATGACCACCCAACTTCAATTCAACCTCCAGCCTGATCGACGCTCACTCACCGTTAGCGAGCTAACCGCGCGCATCCGCGATCTCCTCGCCAAAAATTTCACGGACCTGAGCGTCATAGGCGAAATCTCCAATTGCCGAGAAGCTCAGTCCGGCCATCTCTACTTCACTCTCAAGGACGAAAAGGCCCAAATTCGTTGCGTCTGGTTTAAACAGGATCGCCGCGGCCTGAAATTCCGCGTGGAAGATGGCCTCAAGGTCGCTCTGCGCGGCAGCATCAGCGTTTATGAACAGCGCGGCGAATATCAAATTTATGTCGAAAGCATGGAGCCGGTTGGCCTTGGCTCGTTGCAACTTGCCTTCGAGCAATTGAAGAAACGCCTCGAAGCGGAAGGTCTTTTCGACGCCAAACACAAGAAACCGCTTCCACTTCTCCCCAGTCGCATCGGACTTATCACTTCGCCCAAAGGCGCAGCAGTGCGCGATGTCGTCCGCATTCTGCGCCGCCGTTTTCACAACGTGCACCTCACCGTTTTTCCCGTGCGCGTGCAGGGAGAAGGCTCCGCCCAGGAAATCGTTCGCGCGCTGAAATTCTTCAATCAAAGAAAACTGGTGGACGTTTTGATTCTCGCGCGCGGTGGCGGTTCCATCGAGGATCTCTGGTCGTTCAACGAAGAGATCGTCGCGCGCGCCATCTTCGATTCGGAAATTCCCGTTATCTCCGGCGTCGGTCACGAAACCGATTTCACTATCGCCGATTTCGTTGCGGACGTCCGCGCTTCCACGCCTTCCGCCGCTGCCGAACTCGTCGTGAACACGCGCCGCGAATTCGATAAGCACATTGCCGACCTGCGCAACGCGCTAGTCGAACAAATTCGCTACCGGATTCTGGTTCTCAGCCGCCGTGTCCACGAACTCAGCGCACGCCGCGGTTTCCGCCGCCCGCTCGATCTCCTGCGCCAGCAGCGCCAGCGCGCTGATGAAATGACGTCGCGCCTCGCCCTCGGCCTCCGCGCGCGCCTCGAACAATCACGCAAACGTTACTCCGCCGCGCATCTCCGCATTTTCCGTTTTGATTTTCGCGCCAGAATTTCCACGCTGCGCATTCGTCTCGAACGCCAAGCCACTGAACTCGGCAAGCGCATGGAGCGGTTGCTGCGTATCAAGCGCGAGCGCCTCGAAAAATTACGCGTGCAACTAGAAGAACGCGGCCCTCTAAAAGTTCTCGAACGCGGCTACTCCATCGTCACAGACGCCACCGGCATCGTCCTCCGCGACGCCAACGCCGTCTTCCTTGGAGACAATGTTTCGATTCAGTTGCACAAAGGAAAACTTACGACCGAGGTGAAAAAGAAGGAGGTTTAACTGACGACTGATGACTGAAAACTGACGACTCGCAAGCTCGCTAGTCTTCTTCCTCGGTGGACGAAACTTTCAGCACCGCGAGGAACGCTTCTTGTGGGATATCCACTTGGCCGACGCGCTTCATGCGGCGCTTGCCTTCTTTTTGTTTTTCGAGAAGTTTGCGCTTGCGGGAAATGTCACCGCCGTAGCACTTGGCCAAAACGTTTTTGCGCATCGCCGCAACGGTTTCGCGGGCAATCACGCGGCTGCCAATCGCCGCCTGGATCGGCACCTCAAACATTTGCCGCGGAATTAGTTTCCGCAAGCGTGAAACGAGTTCGCGGCCGCGTTCGTAAGATTGTTCGCGGTGGCAAATCATCGCCAGCGCGTCCACGGGTTCGCCACCGACGAGCACGTCGAGCTTCACGAGGTCGGCTTCCTTGTAACCGGCTAGCTGGTAGTCGAGCGAAGCGTAGCCGCGCGAAACGGATTTCAGACGGTCGTAAAAGTCGAGTACGATTTCGTTGAGCGGCAATTCGTAGGTGAGCATGACGCGCGTCGGTGAAAGATATTCAAGATTTTTTTGCGTGCCGCGCTTGTCCTGGCAGAGCTGGAGAATTCCGCCGACGGATTGGCTGTCGGTAATAATCATCGCCTTAATAATCGGCTCTTCGATTTTGGCGATGTCGCTCGGGTTCGGAAATTTCGCGGGACTCTCGACTTCGATCAAGTCTCCGCCAACGCTTGTGATGCGGTAGCGCACGCTCGGCGCCGTGGTGATCAGGTTCAGGCCGAATTCGCGCTCGAGCCGCTCCTGCACAATCTCCATGTGCAGAAGGCCGAGAAAGCCGCAGCGGAATCCGAAGCCGAGCGCGACGGAATTTTCCGGCTCGTAACCGAGCGATGCATCGTTCAGTTTTAATTTCCCCAGCGCGTCGCGAAGCGGCGCGTAGTCGTCGGCGAGCACGGGAAAAAGTCCGGCGAAAACCATTGGCTTCGTCGCTTCAAAGCCGGGAAGCGGCGTCGCGGAACTGCCGGCTTCAACAATCGTGTCGCCCATGCGCGCGTCCGCAACTTGCTTGATGTTCGCAACGACGAAGCCGACGTCGCCGGCTTCAAGTTCATCGAGCGCGATGGGTTTTGGAGTGAGCGCGCCGAGCTGTTCGACTTCGTAAATTTCGTTGCCGGCGCACAAACGAATTTTCGTGTGGTTCGCGATGCGCCCTTCCATCACGCGAACGAGAACGACGGCGCCGCGATACGCGTCGAACCACGAATCGAAAATCAGCGCCTGCAAGGGATTCTGCGCGCTGCCTTTCGGCGGAGGAATGCGCTGCACAACGGCTTCGAGAACGTCTTCGACGCCGAGGCCGCTTTTCGCGCTGATCAAAAGCGCGTCATGCGCAGGAATCGCGAGAACGTTTTCGATTTGCTCTTTTACGAAATCGGGTTGCGCCGCGGGCAAATCAATTTTGTTGATGACGGGAACGATCGTCAGATTGCTTGCCGCGGCGAGAAAAGTATTTGCAACCGTCTGCGCTTCGACACCCTGCGAAGAATCCACGACGAGCAACGCGCCTTCGCATGCGGAAAGCGCGCGCGAAACTTCATAGGAAAAATCGACGTGACCCGGCGTATCAATCAAATTCAGACGGTAAGTATTTCCGTCTTTCGCTTTGTAGTGGAGGCGAATGCTTTTTGCTTTGATGGTGATGCCGCGCTCGCGTTCGAGATCCATCGAATCGAGCACTTGCGCGGACATTTCGCGCTCGGAAAGTCCACCCGTCATTTCGATCAGACGGTCCGCCAGCGTGGATTTGCCGTGGTCAATGTGCGCGATGATGCAGAAATTTCGCTCGAACTTTGGGTCCATGCAGTTTTTCTAGTTTGCGGCAGGACGGAAAATCAGCGCCTGCCGGCGGATTCGGCGGGCTCTTGCGCCGCGCGTGCGCGTAGCAAAACACACCGTGTAAACAACCAGTCTGCCACAAATCACAACGGTCGTCAGTACGGGCTGTCGCCAAACCAATATTTTGTGTTTTTCGCCCAGGATGTATTCGGGTGGCGGTTGTGTCGCATTAAGAGATACCAGAGACGCGGCGCGTGACGAAGCTTGGAAGCAGGCATCAAAGTGAAAGGCGGTTCATGCGGGGAGCTAGCGATGATTCCTTTTTCGGTTTTGGATTTGAGTCCGATTGCGGAGGGCAGCACGGCCTCGGACGCGCTGCGGAATTCGCTGGAGCTGGCGCAACACGCGGAAAAACTGGGCTACAAGCGATTTTGGCTTGCGGAGCACCACAACATGCCGGGAATTGCGAGTGCAGCGACGGCGGTTGTGATTGGCTACGTTGCGGGCGGGACGAAAACGATTCGCGTGGGTTCGGGCGGGATCATGTTGCCGAATCATTCGCCACTAGTGATTGCGGAACAGTTCGGCACTCTTGCCTCGTTGTATCCGGGACGAATTGATTTGGGATTGGGCCGCGCACCGGGAACGGATCCGTTTACGATGCGCGCGTTGCGGCGCGAATCCGCGGCGAGCTCCGAGAATTTCCCGGAAGACGTGCAGGAATTGCAGAGATATTTGGGCGAGATTGAACCGGGACAGCGTTTGCGGGCGATTCCCGGTGCAGGAACGCACGTGCCGATTTGGCTGCTGGGTTCAAGTTTGTTTAGCGCGCAGCTTGCAGCAGCGTTGGGATTGCCGTTCGCGTTTGCTTCGCATTTTGCTCCGGCGGATTTGATGCCGGCGCTGCGACTTTATCGAAACTTGTTCAAGCCGTCCGCGCAATTGGAAAAACCCTATGCAATGGTTGGCGTAAACGTGATCGCCGCAGACACGGACAAAGAAGCGCAGTGCCAATTTTCTTCGCTGCAGCAATCGTTTACGCTGCTGCGGCGAGGAGCGCCGGGAAAAGTTCCGCCGCCGATTGACGATATTAATTCATTCTGGAGCCCGGCAGAAAAAGCGATGGCCGAGGGCATTCTTTTGTTTTCCGTCGTGGGCTCCGCGGAAACCGTCGAACGCGGCCTGCGCAAAGTCATTGATCTGACGCAAGCCGACGAGCTCATTCTTGCCGCGCATATTTACGATCACAAAGCACGGCTACGCTCCTTTGAAATTGCCGCGAACGTGCGCTACCGTATCGCGTCGCGGAGCGAAGAAAAAAGCGAAGCAATCAGCGCGGACTGACTACGGGAGCGCAAACGCTAGGACCGAATCGCCTTGTTTGGTGCCGAGTTTGCCGTGGCCACCGGCGGCGATGACTAGATATTGCTTGCCGTTGAGCGTGTACGTCATGGGAGTCGATTGGCCGCCCGCGGGGAGTTCGAACTTCCACAATTCCTTGCCGGATTCGGAATCGAATGCACGAATGAAATTGTCCATTGCGGAAGCCGTGAAGACGAGACCGCCGGCAGTCACGATGGGGCCGCCCAGATTGACGGTTCCCGTGGAGGCGTTGGGAAGATAGCTGCCCAGCGGAGCGTCCCAGGATTTTTTCCCGGTGAAGAGATCCACAGCTGTGACATTGCCCCACGGTGGGGCGTTGCAAGGCAGCCCGCTCGAAGAGAGCAGCGGCGTTCGGAACATTGCGAACGGAGCGCCTGTCTGGCGCGCGAATTCGCCGTGGAGCCGATCCAAGTCGGATGCGCCTTTGCGCGCGGCATCCAGTTCTTCGCGGGGAATGAGTTTGACGAAGATGGGCAAGCGATTGGTATTCATGATCAGCAGGTGATTTGCGGGATCGTACGCGGAGCTTCCCCAATTCACGCCGCCGACGTTGCTGGGATAAACGAGAGTGCCCTGTAAACTTGGCGGAGTGAAAATGGAGCCGGTACGAGCGGATTTCATTTTTTCAGCACACCACTGTTTGAGCTCGGGAGTGGGTCCCCAGGCGTCATCGGGCGATAGAGTTTCCGGCACGGTGGAAATGCCGGAAGGCTGCGTGGGCCATGATTCTTCGCCGGCGATATCACTTCTATCAACAGGGATTTCTTCTACGGGAAAAAGCGGAGCGCCTGTCAAGCGGTTCAAGACAAAAACGCGGCCCATTTTTGTGGTGATAGCGATGGCGGGAATTTTGTCCTTCCAAGTGAACAGAGTCGGCTGTGAGGCGACGTCGTAATCCCAAAGATCGTGATGAACGACCTGAAATCCCCAAACAAATTCGCCGGTGGACGCTTTCAATGCAACGACGGAGTTGGCCCACTTGTTGTCGCCTTTGCGATATCCGCCGAAATAGTCAGGACTGGCGCTGCCGGTTGGGATGAAGACGAGATTGCGTTCGGGATCGACAGAGAGAGTTGACCAGGCGTTGCCGGCGCCGGTGCGGGGAGTGGATTTCAAGGCCCAAGGAATCGGATCCCAGGACCAACGGAGCGTGCCCGAGCGAACGTCGAAGGCCCGAACGATACCGCGTTCCACAGTTATGGCGCGATTGTCCCCCATCGAAGAGCCAGTGATGACGAGATCGCCAGAGATAGCGGGGGCAGAAGTGACTTGATAGTCGCCGGCATCGCGCAGCTTTACGCCGTTAGTGAGGTCGATTTCGCCATTGGAACCGAAGTCCGTGCAGGGTTTTCCTGTTGCGCCGTCGAGGGCGATCAAACGCGCGTCCAGTGTTCCAAAGAAAATACGGAGAGCACAGGGTTGCTTGGGATTTGCCTTTGGATCGCGCCAGGCGGAAACACCGCGAGAAGTGACTTCGGAAGCGCCGTAGGGGAGCTCCAGTTGCGGATCGAATTCCCAGAGTTTTTTTCCGGTTTGCGGATTGAGTGCGAAGACATGGTCATAGGGAGTGGTGAAGAAAAGTTTGCCTTCGGCCAGTACCGGAGTTGCCTCGAAGGCGGCTTTTTTGTCGAGGTCGGGATCATGAGGGAGCGCGCCCGTATGAAAAGTCCATGTAACGCGCAGCTGAGAAACGTTTTCGCGATTGATTTGCGTGGCAGCGGAGTGACGCGAACCGCCTGAATCGCCACCGTAGGCTGGCCATCCGGCGTCAGGAGCCGCTTGAGCGTAGCCTTGCGACGGACATAGCAGTGAGCACAGTGCGAAGACAATTTTGGGAATCCAGTGGAGATGAACGTGGCCGAGATCCAGTTTGACGGTGTTCATACGAAAGTTCATACGCTTGAACCTACTCTGGAGGCAACTAGAACGGGACGAACGGGCCCGAGAAGGTGACGAACGGGCTGTGCGTGAAATTCAAGGAAGCTTAAGAAGTTCGGGGCGCTGGCCGATATAGCGGCGGGTCCATCGAAGTTCCGTTTTGTCTTTGAGGATGACTTTGTACTCGCCGTGAAACCAGGGGAGGAGTTCCTGGATAGCATCCAATCGAAGAATAGAGGAGCGATTGATGCGCACAAAAAGTTTAGGGTCGAGAGAATTTTGCAGATTTTCCATCGTACTGCGAAGCGTGTGCGTTTTGGAATCGCAATGCAGCAGAATGTAGTTGCCGTCAGCTTCTATCCATGAGATTCCGCGAACGGAAACGAAGTAAGCGCGTGCGTTGTCTTCCACCAAAACGCGATCAGGGTAATTGCGTTGCTTTTGCAAGGCGAGCAACATTTCCGCGAGGCGAGAAGCAAGCGAACCGCCAGCCAAAGCATGATGTTCGCGAGCGCGGTGCAGCGCTTGTTTGAAGCG
This sequence comes from Candidatus Sulfotelmatobacter sp., assembly GCA_035567915.1. GTDB lineage: Bacteria > Acidobacteriota > Terriglobia > Acidiferrales > UBA7541 > Acidiferrum. The sequence goes on from DATMPA010000018.1 coordinate 121,686, forward strand.
ATCTTCCGAGAATGGCTTCAAAAGATAATCGAACGCGTGGACCTCAAACGCGCGAAGGGCGTATTGGTCATGGGCGGTGATGAAGACAACAGGGGGCATTTTCTCCGGGCCGATGGACTCGATCACGGAGAAGCCGTCGTGCACAGGCATTTGAACATCGAGGAAGACAAGGTCTGGGCGAATCTTGTGGATTGCGGCAACGGCGGTTTCTCCGCTATCTGCTTCACCGACAACTTGCACGTCTGACTCCTGGCGAAGAAAACGCAGGACCTTGCGCCGAGCGGGGGCTTCGTCGTCCACGACTAGAATTCTCATGGTAGAGGAACGCTTCATTCCGGAGAGAATGCCGGTTGTGAGGAGAGATTCAGCGGGAGAAGCAATGAAGCTTCTACGCCACCCGTAGGCTGATTTTCGAGGATGAGATTGGCTTTTGGTCCATAAAGCTGAGACAAACGGCCGCGAATGTTTGCAAGGCCAATCCCATTCGTGGGCCGTTCGGAATCGTGGGCAGGGAGGCCTGCACCCGTGTCTGAAACTTTGAGAATCACGCTCCCGTTGTTTCGCTGCGCGGAGATGGAGAGGGCCATGACTTCGGCGCCCGGCTTCATGCCGTGCCGCAAGGAATTCTCGACGAGAGGCTGGAGGATAAGCTGCGGAACAAAAGAACGAAGCAGGGAAGAATCGATGGAATAAGAGACGGAGAGTTTGCCCTCGAAGCGTTTCTGCATGAGGTCGAGATAGAGACGAGTGATCTGTAATTCTTCCTCAAGCGGGATTTCATGCGAGCGAGACGCGCGGAGAGTGAGGCGCAGGAGATCGCTGAGTTGAGAGAGCATGGCGTCGGCTGCGTGAAGGTCCTCGTACATTACGGCGGAGATGGTGTTCAGGGTGTTGAAAAGAAAATGAGGCTGCACCTGGAGGCGGAGGTTTTCGAGCTGCGCCTGGGCGAGTTTGGTTTGCAGTTCGGCTGCAGCGAGTTGTTGCGCTTGGGCAAGACGAAGGCGCTCAAAGAAATAGTAGATAACAACGATGAGCGTGTAGCCGACGAGATCGTTCGAATACTCCATCGGATAACGGAAGCGCATGATTCCGTAGTCGTACGTCCCCAGGCCCAGGATGGGGGAAATAGTCCAGCGGCTGACGGCCATCATCGAAGTGTGAATGAGGGAGTAGGCAGTTGCACCAAGCAAGTGCAGGCTCAAGCGAACAAACCACGGATGCGGCGCGAAGAGAAAGAAACGCGTGTAACGGAGGATGAACGGCAACAAAAGAAAAGCAGAATAGGCACCCGTGATTTGTTCGAGGAGGCGTCGCGAGAGAGTTCCGGGATGCTGGCGCGTTAGATCGTCGAGATAGACGTAGCCAAAGGTGAGGAGAGCGATCAGCGTAAAGAGCAAAAAAAGAAGGAACCACAAGCGCACCGTGGAAAGTTGGAGAGGCTTGGCGGTTGAAATAGTGGCCATGAAGGAGAAGTCTGGCGCGTAACGTAGAGTTAGACAAGGCGAAAACGGGGAGAAGAGTGGAATGGCAAGCGGGAGCGGGCTAGGAGCTACAGTGCCGTATTCCGCATAGGTTAGAACGCGAGTTTTGGAAGGGATTGCGGGCGAGGTATATAGTAATGAGGGACAGAAACGCTTGCCACTTGCGTTCCGACCCAGCCGTTGCTTGAAAAATTCCGGTAGTGGGTCAGTTTGAATTTTGACCCCTTGTGTCACGATTCATAAATTCAAACTGACCCACTACTAAATTCCACAGAGGCTACCCAGACGGATGGCCGCAGACGTCAGCAAAAATCTGGATCGCGCCAAACGCTTCCTCGAGAAAAATCGCGTTGAGGAGGCGATTGAGGCTTATCTATCCGTGTTGGACGAAGCGCCAGGACACCAGGAAGCGACGCAAGCGCTGGGGGATTTGTATTCGCGCATGGATCAGATGGAGCGCGCGGCGGTTTATTACGGAATGTTTTTCGATTTGCTTGTTGAGCCGAAGGACGAAACCAAGGCTCTGGCGATTTACAACCGTTTCCTGAAAAATTCCACTACGCAGCAACCTCCCGAACGCATCGCGCGTTACGCATTTTTGCAGCAAAAGCAGAATCGGGGAGATGAAGCGGCAGAACAGTACAACAAAGCGGCGGAACTTTTTGCGGCGGCGGGCCGCGCAGAAGATGCGCTTTTTTGCTGGGAGCGGATCGCGCAGCTCGATCCGGAAAATTTGGCGCGGCAACTGAAGCTGGCGGAGGCGGCGGAGCAGGCGGGAAGGAATTTGATCGCGGCGCGGGCGTACTTGCGCGCGGGGCAACTGGCGACGGCGGGCGGTTCTCATGATAATGCGCTGAAATTGCTGGGCCGTGCACACGAGCTTGCTCCACAGGAGCGCAGTGTGGCGTTGCTTTATGCGGAGGCGAAGTTGCGCTCGGGAGGGGCGGCGGATGCGGCGGCGCTGCTGGAGCCGTTCGCGATGACGGAAAACGATACGGCGTTTCTGGAAACGTTCAGCGACGCGCTGACGCGTTCCGGAAAGCTCGATCGCGCAAAAGATGTGTTGGAAAAATTATTGCGGGAGAAAAACGCGGGGACGCTGCGACTTTTTGAATTGGCGGATGCGTACGCGACTGCGAAGCAAGAAGCAAAGTCCCTCGAAGTGTTGCACACGCTGAAACGCCGGATGTATGCGGACAAACGCCAGAACGAATTTGTGGCTGAAGTAGACAATGTCGCAGGGAAACATCCGAAGTCGCAGGTGATTCTGGAGTTCTGGGCCGCGCTTTACAATGAGCTGAACCGTGAAGCGCAGTATTTTGAGATTTTACTGAAGCTTTTCGACGTGAACCTGGAAAGCGGGAACATGCAAAAGGCGTGCGATACGCTGGAACGGCTTGTGGACATTGATGCGTACGATTATCGCAACCAACAACGATTTGAATTGCTGCGCGGGAAAGCGGATGACGCGTTTTTGCAGCGCATTTCCGGGCGCATGGCGAAATCCACAAACGTGGGAGCGGCGCCGCAAGGGCGGCACCAGGCGTCCGGCGCAAACTCGAGCCCACAAGCCGGCGGCGCAACGGAGGAAGTGAAACAGACGCAGGCGCAGGCGCTGGAAGATTTAATCGTGCAGACGGAAATTTTTCTGCAGTATTCGCTGCAATCGAAGGCGCAGGAGCGATTGCAGAAGATTGCTTCGATGTTTCCGGGCGAAGAAGAAAAGAACGCGCGGCTGCGGAATTTGTACGAGACGGCGAATTGGTGGCCGCAAGGAAGCCCAAAACCGAAGCCGATTGCGCCTGCGGCGGCGATTGTAGAGGCAGAGCCCGTTCCTGGTACGAACGCCAGCAAGACGGGAATGTATTCCGCGGACACGATGCGGGATCTTTCGAAGATTTCCGAGATTAGCCAGAAAATTTTCCGGCAACAGACGCCGCGCGCGATGTTGAATACGACGGTGAACGAAATTGGCGCGCATTTGCGGGCGACGCGGGCGATTGCGGTGATTGGCGCGCCTGGGCGGCCGCCGGAATTGGCCGCGGAGTTTTGCGCGTCCACAGCGAAGCCCGCACCTGGCGCGCAAGTCGTGTTTTTACTGGCGCAAATGGAAAAAGCGGAGCCGGATGAGTTGGGCGGGTTGGTTGTGGAGTCAGACGGCGGTTCGGTGCTGAAAGAATTGGGACTTGCGACGGCGATGGGCGTGATGATTACGGACAAAGAGACGCAGCAGCCGTCGGCGATGGTGATTTGCGGGCACACGGAGCCGCATAAGTGGCGGCCAAACGAAGTTTATTTTTTGCAGGCAATCGGCGATCAGATGCTTATGAGCGTGAGCCACACGCGGTTGCGGTCTCTGGTGCGGCGCATTGGAGTTTCGGACGAGCGCAGCGGATTGCTGAGCCGGAGCTCGTACTTGAGCTGTTTGCTTACGGAGGCGGATCGCGCGCGGTCGCAGGGGACGCCGCTTTCACTGACGATTTTGCAAATTGACCGCGGCGCAGAATTGCTGCGGTCGCAGGGCGAATCGCCGATGGAGAAATTTCTGGAGCAGCTTTCGCGGTCGTTGCAGCCGATTGTTCGGCAGAACGACGTGGCGGTGAAATATACGGCGTGGTCGCTGGCGTTTATTTTGCCGGATACGACTTTGGCGGGCGCACAAAATCTGGCGGATAAATTGCGGCGCGCGGCGAATGGTCTGCGGCCGCCGTGGGATGCTACGGCGATTACACTGAGCGCGGGGATTGTGGAAGCGGTGGCGAAGCCAGAGTACGACAGCGAAGATATTGTGACGGATCTGATTAATCGGGCGGAGTTTTCGCTCGAAGAGGCGCGGAAGAAGGGGGATACGGTGGTGGTGTTGGAGAGCCCGAAGATTTGAAGTCCCGCACCGATTGGGCCGAGCTATGCGCGCCAATATCCCAATTGAGAATCTATCCGCTGACAAACTCCTTGAAGATTGGATCTGGCTTCTAAAGAAACCATACTCATTGGTTGCCCTAAACAGTTTTGCGGACATGTTTCTTCAAGATGAGAGAGGAAAGATCTGCTTTTTGGAACTTGCTGCGGGAAGCGCACCAGAGTGGCAGAAAGGATAGTTGAATTTCAGCGGCTTAGCAGTGACGTAAGCAATCAGGAGCGTTGGTTCCTGCTTGGATTGCTAACTGAGCTAGAACGAGCAGGAATGCAAATCGCGAGCGGAGAGTGTTTCGGTTTGAAGAAACCACCTGCGCTGGGAGGCAGGATCGAGTTATCTAACATGGAAATTGCGCCACTATATGTGTACGTTTCTTTAATGAGTAAAATTTGCCGGCAGGTGCAAGGCCTTCCAGCTGGAACAAGGATTAGCGGATTCAAGGTTGAATGATCGCAGTAATTCTGGAGAGCGAGGATCTTATGTTTCCAACGGATGTGGTGATTTTGGCGGGGGCGCGGACGCCTATGGCGCGGTATACGGGCGCGTTTTCGGATGTGAGCGCTATTGATTTGGCGGCGCACGCTTCGCGGGAGGCGGTGAAGCGGTCGGGGGCAAATCCGGAGGAGTTTGATCACGCGATCTTTGGGAACGTGATGCAGACGAGCGCGGACGCGCTTTATGGCGCGCGGCACGTAGCGTTGAAGGCGGGACTGAAGACGGAGACGCCCGCGGTGACGGTGAATCGTTTATGTGGATCGGGCATTGAGGCGATTGCGCAGGCGGCGCAGAGGTTGTTGCTCGGTGAAGCGGAAATGGTTTTGGCAGGTGGCATGGAAAACATGACGCAGGCGCCGTTCGTGATTCGCGGATTGCGCGGCGGATTGAAGCTGGGCGGCGGGGCGTTGGAAGACACGTTGATGGAGGGGCTGACGGACACGTATTGCGGGTTGCCTATGGCGCTGACGGCGGAAAAATTGGCGGAGCTATACGGAATTACGCGGAAGAACACGGATGCTTATGCGCTGCGGAGCCAGCAGTTGGCGGAGGCGGCTTACAAGGCTTGCCGGATGAAGGAAGAGCTTGCGCCGATTGAAGTGAAGCAGGGAAAGAAAACGATTTTGGTGAGTGAAGACGATCACCGTCGGCCGGAAACGACGATGGAGATTTTGGAAAAGTTGCCGCCGTCGTTTAAGAAGGATGGGATTGTGACGGCGGGGAATGCGAGCGGGATTGTGGATGGCGCGGCGGCGGTTGTGGTTACGCGGGAGAAGATTGCGAAAGAGCGTGGGTTGAAACCGATTGGGCGAATTGTTTCCTGGGCTGTGACGGGCGTGGATCCGAGCATCATGGGAATTGGGCCGGTGCCATCGTCGCAGAAGGCTTTGAAGGCGGCGGGATTGACGGTGGAGCAGCTGGATCGTGTGGAAGTGAATGAAGCGTTTGCGGCGCAATATTTGGCGGTGGAAAAGGCGCTGGGGTTGAATCGCGATAAGACGAATGTTAATGGCGGAGCGATTGCGCTGGGGCATCCGCTGGGGGCGAGCGGGACGCGGCTGGTGATTACGATTTTGAATGAGCTGCGGCGGAATGGATTGCGATATGGGCTGGCGACGGCTTGCATTGGCGGCGGGCAGGGAATTGCGATGGTGGTGGAAGCGGCGAATTAGAAGAGAGGAATAAAGATAACGCAGAGGCGCAGAGGGCGCAGAGCGAGCGCGGAGAAGAGTCCTGTGCATGTCGTTTCTGGTAGACTTTCGGAGCCCGGGCGAAGGCGTTCGACCGCGGATTCAGCGAGGAAATCATGGGGATTCAAAAAGTGGGAGTCGTGGGGTGTGGGCTGATGGGGTCGGGCATCGCGCAGGTGTGCGCGGCGGCAGGATTTACGACTGTGGTGCGGGAAGTGGCGCCGGAGTTGGTGGAAAAAGGATTGAAAGGGATTGAGAGGAATTTGGGGCGGCTGGTGGAGAAGGGAACGATTACAGAAGCGGTGAAGGGCGAGATTCGGGGGCGGTTGAAGGGCACGACCGTTATTGAAGACTTAAAGGATTGCGATTTGGTGATTGAGGCGATTATCGAACAATTGCCGGCGAAGCGGGAGTTGTTTCATTCGCTGGATGCACTTTGTCCAGCGAGTACGGTTTTTGCGAGTAACACATCGTCGCTGACGATTACGGAGATTGCGACTTCGACAAAGCGGCCGGAACGGTTTGTGGGGCTGCACTTTTTCAATCCAGTGCCGGTGATGAAATTGGTGGAAGTGGTGCGGACGATTGCGACGGACGCGACGGTGTACGACGAGATGGTAGCGTTTGGCGCGAAGCTGGGGAAGACGCCGGTGCGCGCGCACGATTCAACGGGATTTATCGTGAACCGGCTGCTGGTGCCTTATTTGCTGGATGCGATTCGCGCGTTGGAAGAGGGCGTGGGCTCGATCGAGGACATTGATAATTCGATGAAGCTGGGATGCGGGCATCCTATGGGGCCGCTGACGCTGTTGGATTTTGTGGGGCTGGATACGACGTATTACATTTCGCAGATTATGTATGAAGAATTCAAGGAGCGGAGATTTGCGGCGCCGCCGTTGCTAAAGAGGATGGTGCTCGCGGGATGGAATGGCAGGAAAGCGGGGAAGGGATTTTATGACTATGCGGATCCGGCGAAACCGGTGGCGATGAAATTCTAATCGCAAACAGATAAAGACTAGGAAAATGATAGCGCAGAGACGCTGAGAACGCTGAGGAGCGCAGAGATAAAGATGGGATACGAGAATCTGATTTACGAGAAGAGAGATGGGATCGCTTGGGTTACGTTTAACCGGCCGAAGGTGTTGAATGCGCTGAACCGGAAGACGGTGGAAGAGCTGCGCGATGCGTTGACGGATGCGCGGAACGACGAGAATGTGCGCGTATTGATTTTGACGGGAGCGGGGGAGAAAGCGTTTGTGGCTGGCGCGGATATTGGCGAACTTTCGCAGCAGACTCCTGTGAACGGAAAAGAGTTTTCGTTGTTTGGGCAGGGCGTATTTCATTTGCTGGAGACGATGGGCAAGCCTTCGATTTGCGCGATTAATGGATTCACGTTGGGCGGGGGGTGCGAGCTGGCGCTGACGTGCTCGATTCGAATTGCGAGTAAGACGGCGAGGATGGGGCAGCCGGAAGTGAAATTGGGAATCTTGCCTGGATATGGTGGCTCGCAGCGGTTGGCGCGGCTTTGTGGAAAAGGCGTGGCGCACGAACTTTGCCTGACCGGTGAGATGATTGGCGCGGAAGAGGCGTTGAGAATTGGATTGGTGAATCACATTTGTGAGCCGGCGGAGCTCTTGCCCGCGGCGGAAGCGATGGCGAAAAAGATTATTGCGAATGGGCCGCTGGCCGTGAAGTACACGATGGAAGCGATTGAGCGCGGGATGGAGATGCCGCTGGAAGAAGGATTGTTTTTGGAGGCGACGCTATTTGGCGTGGCGTGCGCCACCGAGGACATGCGGGAAGGGACCAAAGCGTTTTTGGAGAAGAGGCCGGCGCAGTTTAAGGGACGGTGAGTGGGTTGAGGACAGATCGCGCAGGGGTTGACAGTTTTTCTTAACACAGAGGACACAGAGAGCGCGGAGAAGAAAAGACAACGCAGAGGCGCAGAGTACGCTGAGGAACACAGAGAGAATAAAGAGAATAGAAGAAGAGGGAAGAAAAAAGACGCGAGATGGGAAAGATTGAGCCAACACAGGTCAGCGGGGAGTTGAGCGCGACAGGATTGCGATTCGCGATTGCTGTGAGCCGGTTTAATAGTTTTGTTACGGAGCGGCTGCTGACGTCGGCGCTGGATGCTTTGGAGCGCGCAGGAGCGGCGAGCAAAGATGTGGATGTCGTGCGCGTGCCGGGGGCGTTCGAATTGCCATTGACGAGCAAGAAGCTGGCGCTGACGGGGAAGTACGATGCGTTGATTGCGATTGGATGCGTGATTCGCGGGGAGACGGCGCACTATGACTATGTTTGTTCGGAGACTTCGCGCGGATTGCAATTGGCTCAGATGGATACGGGAGTGCCGTTGATTTTTTGCGTGCTGACCGTGGATACGCTGGAGCAGGCGATTGATCGCGCAGGACTGAAGGGCGGCAACAAAGGATTCGAGGCGGGATTGGCGGCGATTGAGATGGGGCGGCTTTCGAAGAAACTTCACGGCACGAGTTCGAGCGCGGCACCAAAGAAGAAAGCGCGGCGGTCTTAACTTGTCACTGCGAACCAAAGCGCGCGAGTACGCGATGCAGATGCTGTTCCAGGTGGAGATGAGTCCGCAGGACGCGAAGAGACTCGAAGCAAAATTCTGGAAGAGCGCGAAAGCGGCGGATACGACGCGCGAGTTTGCGAATGCGCTGTTTGAAGGAGCGTCGAAAGACGTTGCGGGACTGGACGAAGTCATCGCAAAGCATGCGGACAACTGGCGACTCGACCGGCTGGCGGCGATTGACCGAGCGATTCTGCGATTGGGAATTTATGAATTGCGGCAAGGCGAAACGCCGCACAAAGTGGTGATCAATGAGTCCGTGGAGCTGGCGAAAAAGTTCTCGTCGGAAGAAGCTTCAGGATTTGTGAACGGAATCCTGGATACAGTGCGGAAGTCGCTGATCGCTCCAAGCTAGCCCCCCAAAAATTTGCGGTTTGCAGCGAAACTTCGTCTCTTTCGACGGGTTACATTTCCTGACAATCCGAAACAGGTCACGGAAATGTGGTCTTCAGGAGAGACAAACATGAACAGGATAAGTGTGTTTCGACGAATCACTCTGGGCATTGTCCTTGCCGGAGTGGTTTCGGGCGGTGCGTGGGCTCAGGCCCAGGATCCTACGCCTCAGCAGCAGGATATCCAGAAAGATAAGAAAGACATTCGGAATGACAAGAAGGATTTGAATCGAGACCGTGCGGATCGCAATGCGGATCAGCGCGATATCAACAAGGATAAGCGCGACGTTCGGAGTGATAAGAAGGACCTCCGGCAGGACAATCGCGATATTCGCAACGACAAACAGGACATTCACCAAGATAATCGTGACATCCGAACCGACAAGAAGGATTTGAATCAAGATCGGGCAGACCGCAATAAGGACCAGCGGGACATCAACTACGACAAGAGAGATCTAGCCCGCGACGACGCAAAGCATGGTGCGAACAGTGCGCAAGCGCAGACGGACCGCAAGGATTTGCATCAGGACCGTGTGGACCGCAACCACGATCAACGGGACATCAATCACGACAAGCGCGATTTGAATCAAGACCGCACGGATAGAAACAAAGATGTCCGCGACCTGAATCAGGACCGGAAGGATAGGAATCAGGACGTGAAAGACTTGCACAACGACAAAAAAGATTTACATAACGACCGCAAGGACCGGAACAAAGACCAGAAGGACATCAACAAGGACAAGAAGGATTTGCACAAAGATCGTGTCGATTTGCACCGCGATCGGCGCCACAACTAAGAAAACTCAACAGCAATTAGCACGAAGCCGCCTGAAATTTCGGGCGGCTCTTTGCTTTAGAGCGTGGGACCACGGGAATACTTACAAAAGAAAGGTGCCTTCGAAGACGCGGACCGCAGCGCCGCTGACACGCGGGACGAGCTTTTTTCCTTTGGTGGAGATTTCGACTTCGATGTAGCTAGGACGGCCCATCTCGACACCCTGAAGAATGTTGAGCGTGTGGCCCGCGACAAGCTTGCCGTGTTTGACGAGATATGCGCCGAGAGAGCCGGCAGCGGAGCCAGTGGCGGCGTCCTCGTAGAGGCCCCAAGGAAGCATGCCGCGTGTAAACGCTTTGCCGTTGCTGCCTAGTGCGAAACAGTAGGCCATTGTGGCGTTTTTTCCGGTGAGGCGGCGGAGTTCGCTCATATTCATTTGAATTTTGGAAAGAGCGGCACGATTTTTGAGCGGCACCATCAGATTAAAAAGACCCGTGGAAACGCACTCCGGCTCGAGATGCGAATCGAAGTCTTTCGGAGAGAGACCAAGCGCTTTTGCGAGCGCAGCTTTTTTGATCTTGACCGGCTTAAAGGCGGCTTCGGTCTGTGTAGTGGTGACGCGATTAGGGCGGCCGTCCTTGAAACGAATTTCGACGGGTAGAATCCCGGCGCCGGTTTGTTGCAAGACGTGAACGCCACCTTCTTGAGCGGGGACGACGCCGAGTTCGGCGAGGAGAAACCAGGTGCCGACGACCGGATGACCGGCGAGCTTTAATTCCTGGTTGGTGGTAAAGATGCGGAGGCGGGCGAGCGCTCGGTCGTCGGTGGGCTTTTGCACGAAAACGGTTTCGGCAAGACTCATTTCGCGCGCGATGGCCTGCATTTGATCGTTCGAGAGGCCGTCGCCATCGGTGAAAACCGCGAGCGGATTGCCTTCGAAGCGGTTGGTGGTGAACACGTCGAGTGTGAAGTAGCGATGCTCCATTGCGATTCCTGATCCAAGCTGAGCTGAACCTTCCGTTCGAGCCTGGCGCCCGAGAAAGCAGATTTCTCGCTGCGCTTCGAATGAAAAATACTCGAACCCCGCAAATTTTTGACGGGTCAAATGTGCTCGAGCTGGGCGACAGTCCTTTCGTTAGTGATGTTGCCAGTATTCAGAGTTGATTTCGGTTCGAGCAAGAGGATGTGAGTCTCCTCGTCGGCGACAGGCAGGTGCTCGACGCCGTGAGGAACAATGATGAATTCGCCAGGGCGGACGATCTCTTCGCGATCGCGAAACTTCATGCGCAGCGCGCCTTTAACGACCAGGAAAAGCTCATCCTCGAGATCATGGTGATGCCAGACAAATTCCCCCTTGAGCTTTGCGGCCTTGACTTGGAAATTGTTGATTTCACCAAGGATTTTGGGACTCCAGTGATCAGTAAAGCTGGCAAATTTTTGTTCGAGATTGATGGTACTCATGACAACTCCTCAGAGATTGTGAACGAGTTCGGTTACAGCAGCAAGAACGTTGCGCGTGGTTTGCGAATTACGGGTTTCTGAATACACGCGAAGGAGATTTTCCGTGCCGGATGCGCGAACCATGACCCAGCCGATATCGCCGAGGTAGAGTTTGATGCCATCGAGACTTTCGCGGCGTGTGATGGGGAGATTGAGCAATTCCCCAGATTTGCCGTTGGAAAAATAAGCGATGGCTTTTTCTTTTTGGCCGGGCTTTACGTCCAGGTCAACACGGCCGTAGTGATGTTCGCCGAATTCAGAATGGAGAGCGGCGAGGAGTTCACCTAGGGATTTGCCGTGCCAGGCCATGAGTTCGGCTAGGAAAAGCGCCGAGACTGTGGCATCGCGTTCAGGAAGATAGAGACTAAAGCCGATGCCTCCGCTCTCTTCGCCGCCGATGAGAATATTCTGTTCGAGCATGAGCTCGCAGATGTATTTGAAGCCGATGGGAACTTCGTGGAGCTTGCGATTGAGTTTTGCGGCGAGCTTATCAATGAGTTTGGTGACGGAAAAAGTTTTGGCGATGTCGCCGGGAAGATTGCGCGTGCCAGCGAGGTGCCAGACGAGAAGCGAAAAAATTTGGTGAGGATTGATGAAGGAGCCGTCACGGTCCACGGCGCCGATGCGGTCTCCGTCACCGTCGGCGGCGAAACCGGCGTCGTATTTCCCGGTGACGACGACTTCGCGGAGAGCGGCGATGTGTGGTTCGATGGGCTCGGGGTGAATTCCGCCGAAGCGCGGATCGCGCACGCCGCGAATTTCATCGCAAGGGATTTTATTGCGGCGGAAAAGTTCAGGAAGAAAGCCGGCGGCGGAGCCGAACATGGCATCGGAGACGAAGCGAAAGTTGGCTTTGCGGATGCGATCCAAGTCCACGAGTTTTTCGAGAGTATCGAGATAGGGAGCGCGCGGTTCTAGCGGCTTGATTAAGTTTTCTTGCGCCGGAAGTGGAGGGATGCCGCTGGACTGGACGAAGGCGAGTTCGGTTTCGATTTGCGCAACGATAGAAGGGAGCGCACTGCTGCCGTAACTGGCTTTATATTTGATTCCGTTCCAATTGTAGGGATTGTGGCTGGCGGTGATGACGATCCCGCCTGCCGCGCTGCGCTGGCGGACGAGTTGCGAAACGGCAGGAGTAGGGCATGGTTTGTCGCAGAGCGAAACGGGAGTGCCGCTGGAGCTGACGACTTCCGCGACGATGCGGGCGACGTGATCCGAGGCGTAGCGATGATCGTAGCCGACGATGACGCCTTTGCGAGCGTCTTCTCCGCGAACGACGTAGCGCGAAATGGCCTGCGCAACGATGCGCGCATTCGCAAAGGTAAAATCGTCGGCGATGATGCCGCGCCAGCCGTCGGTGCCAAATTTAATCGAAGACATGAAAAATCAGTATAAGCGAAGCGGCGGGGAGGGAAACAGCCGGATTGGCTGGAAGTCAAAATGGATTCAGCAAAAGGCCGATCTAGATCGGCCACTACAAAAGATTCTTGAGCTTCTGAGACTCCAGGAATTTAACGAGTTTGGCGACGTCCTGGGCGCGGTCGCGGGGGACGATGAGGAGCGCGTCGGGGGTTTCGATGACGACGAGGTCGTTGACACCGATGGCGGCGATGAATTTCGAGGGGCTGTAGAGGAAATTGCCGGACGCGTCGAGCGTGTGGCCGGGGCCGACGAAAATATTTTCTCCGGGCTGCTTGGCGAGGAGTTCATACACGGCGGCCCAGGAGCCGATATCGCTCCAGCCGATTTCTGCGGGGATGACGAAGACCTGTGGCGGGGCGGGTTGCTGGGTGGCGCGTTCGAGGATGGCGTAATCCACAGAGATATTTTCTAGTTTGGGATAGATGGCGCGGAGTTTTTTTTCGTATGCGCGCGTGCCGATGGTTGAGGCGAGTTTTTCGAGTGCGGCGTGCGTTTGCGGAAGATGACGCTTCAGATTTTCGAGGAACGTGGAGACGCGCCAGAAAAACATGCCCGCATTCCAGTGGTAGTTGCCGCTCGCGACGTATTCCTGGGCTACGAGGAGGGCGGGCTTTTCCGTGAAGCGGCGAACGGCGAATACGGGGAAGCCTTTTGTGTCGAGGGCTTCGCCCATACGCTCTATGTAACCGAAACCGGTTTCCGGGCGGGTGGGCGGAATGCCGAGGACGACCATGCGGCCGGGTTCTCGTGCGACACCGAGCGCAGCGGCGACGATGCGGCGATATTTTTCCGGTTGTGCGATGAAGTGATCGGCGGGGAGAACGGCCATGAGTGCATCGCCTTTTGCGGCATGGCGGATATGAATTGTCGCGAGAGCGATGGCGGCGGCGGTGTTGCGGCCGATGGGTTCTGTGAGAACACGATTGCGGGAAGCGGCGGGCAACTGCTTTTTGAGGGCAGTAGCTTGTTCGGCGTTGGTGACGCTCCAGATGCGATCCGGTGAGATGAGTGGGCGAAGGCGCGCGACGGTCTGCTCGAGCATGGTTTGCTTGCCGGCAATGTTAAGGAGTTGCTTCGGCGTGCGAGTGCGGCTGCGCGGCCAAAAGCGTGTGCCGCGGCCGCCGGCGAGAATCACGGCGTGAATTGGGAGTTTTTCGGCGGACATGAGAGAAGGAAGAATTTAACACAGAGCGCACAGAGGACACAGAGACAGGAGGAGCGCGGATTCTGAAAGAGATTAAGGAAAGAGTGTTTGGGAGATGGCGGACGGCGAAAGTCCAGCGGCTTGCCATTGCCTCAGCGAAGTAGAGAGGTCGGGGACGTAGGTGCGGATGATGGAGGATTCGTGAAGTGGCTGGATGACGAAGACGTCGAGGTTGGCGGGGATGAGCCAGCATTCGCCTGCGGTGTAGTTGGCTTCGCCACCGGTCCAGCGAATTTGTCCGGTACCGTAGAGCACGACCATGAGTTCGAAGCGCGTTTTATTTGTGGAGCAGTCGCAGAGGCCGGAGTATTCGGCGCGTTCTACTGCGAAATAAGGGCAGGCAGCGAGAAGCGAGCGTGTACCGCGTTGCGTTGGAAGAGCGACTCGCGGAACCTTTCCAATTGGTTTGCCACTAAAATCTGTGACGGCCAGGGCTCTTTCGATATGGAGTTCGCGCGGCTTGCCGGAAGGATCGCGGCGGTCGTAGTCATAGACGCGATAGGTTAGATCGGAATATTCCTGCACTTCACAGATGACCATGTTTGGGCCGATGGTGTGCGGCATGCGCGCGGGAACGAAAAATGTGTCGCCTGCCGCGACGGGATGGCGCTGGAAAAGATCTTCGACGGTGTGCTTTTCAAGCGCCGCGAGAAAGGACTCCTTCGTCACGCCGGGCTTCAAGCCGAGCAAAAGAGAAGCGCCCTGATTTGCGGAGATGACGTGCCACATTTCCGTTTTGCCGCGGCCGCCGGCGGCCTTTTCGTGGACGGAAGCGTAAACGTCGTCGGGATGAACCTGGATGGATAGTTTGTCTGTGGGGAAGATGAATTTTACAAGCAGTGGGAAGTCGCCAGGTGTGGCGAACATCGTGCCGCGCCAGTCGGCGGGCATTTCGCGCCAGGCGTCGACGAGTGATATTCCCGTGAAAGAGCCGGTGGCGACACGGCAATTTACGTCGGTGAGCCATGCTTCGCCGATGGGTTCAGCGAGATTTGATTTTTCAGGATAGAGCGGAGCGAGGGAACGCGAGCCCCAGATGCGCGGGCTAAAGGTGGGCTCGATGCGAAATGGCTCTGGATTCATGTGGGTTGACGGCGACCGTCAGGGAATGCCGAATACTTAATCTTATGCTGAGATCCTTCAGCTACCCTCGCCGGGTAGCTTCAGGATGACAAGAACGATAACAAGCGACTACGCGGCTGCTTCGGCGCGGCTGAAGAATTTTTCGATGCGGCGCAGGCCTTCTTCGATACGCTCGATGGAAGTGGCGTAAGAAAGGCGCAAATAGCCGGGCGCGCCGAAGGCTTCACCGGGGACCAGCGCGACGTGCGCCTTTTCTAGAAGCAGAGTGGCCAATTCAGCGCTGTTTTTGGCCAGGGCGTTTGGCCCGTCGCCGAGGCGCGCGGAAACATTCGGAAACGCGTAGAACGCGCCGCCGGGTTCGCCGCAGGTGATGCCGGGAATGGCGTTGAGGCCGTCCACGATGCGACGGCGACGGCGCGCGTACTCCGCGAGCATAACGGGCACGCTGTCCATCGGACCGGTCATCGCGGCAAGCGCAGCGTATTGAGCGATCGAAGTCGGATTCGACGTGGACTGGCTCTGCAGCTTTACAGTGGCGGTGATGATTTCCGCAGGCGCGAGCGTGTAGCCGAGGCGCCAGCCGGTCATGGCAAATGTTTTGGACATCGAGCCGATGATGATGACGTGATTTTTCGAATCAGGCAGGCTTGCCACAGAGAACGGCTTGTTCTCACCGTAAGTGAAATGCGAATAGCATTCATCGCCCATGAGCCACACATTCTGTTGCTTGCAGAGATCGAGAAGTTTCGCGCACTCGTCCGGCGGAGTAACGCCACCGGTGGGATTGCTGGGAGAATCGAGAATAAGCAGTTTCGTTCTCGATGTGATGGCTTTGGCAACGTCCGCGGCGCGAACGGCAAAGCCGTCTCTAGCGCGCGTCTCCACGTACACGGGAGTCGCGCCGGTGTACTTCACGATGTCCGGATAGCTGACCCAATATGGCGCGGGAATGATGACTTCGTCGCCGGCCTGCGCGAGCACGCTGATAACGTTAAAAATGGAATGCTTGCCGCCGACGTTGGTGACGCATTCTTTCGCTTCGTAGCTGGAACCAAGTTCGCGCTTGTGCCACGCGCAGATTGCTTCGCGCAGCGCCATTACGCCGGGCGTAGCGGTGTACTTCGTCTTGTTCTCGTTGATCGCTTTAATTGCGGCTTGCTTGATGTGATCCGGAGTCGGGAAGTCCGGCTCACCCGGGCCGAAGTCGGCGATGTCCACGCCCTTGGCCTTGAACTGATCCGCGGCGGCAATGACGGCGGCGGTTGGCGAGATTTGTATGCGGTTGATACGGTCCGTGAGTTGCACGGTTTCTCCTTGGAAAATATGAAAATCGAATTGGGAGTTCTCAGTTATCAGTTTCCAGTAAATTCATTCACGAACACTTGTCCTGCAATTCAAGAGACCTTTGCTTTCAGGCGCTCCTCGACGATGGGAGGCACCAAACCTGTCAGCGGCGCGCCAAGCTGCGCGATTTCTCGCACGAGCTTCGAGCTAAGATAGCTGTAGGTCAAGCCCGGCAGCATGAAAACGGTTTCGAGGCGCCCTTCGAGTTTGCGATTCATGAGCGCCATCTGTAATTCGTATTCATAGTCGCTGACGGCGCGAATGCCGCGCAGGATGACTCCCGCGCCGCGTTTGCGTGCGTAGTCCACGAGGAGGCCGTCGAAGACGTCCACTTCCACGCCCGACCATTGCTTGGTGACTTCGCGCAGCATCTCGACGCGTTCCTTGACGCTGAAGAGCGGCTTTTTTTCGACGTTTTGCAGAACAGCGACGATCAACAGATCAAACATTTTTTCGCCGCGCTCGATCAGGTCGAGGTGGCCGTTGGTGACAGGGTCGAACGACCCTGGATAGATGGCGATGGAAGTTTTCATTGTGTGACGGCGACGTTCCGATTTTAACTCAGGGCGCTCCGGAAGCGTGCCGCAAACTTGGCCGGACTTGGCTCGCGAAACAGTCCGAAATGGATGGCCGCGGAAAACCCTTCGCAACGCGTCCCAATTGTGACATTATCCACGGGCTTGCCGCTACATAGCAGTAGAATTGAACAGTTTTGCGAGCCAACTCACGGAGGTTTAGATTCATCATGCGATTGCGCATCGGCCGGAGAAGAGTATTCATGCTTTTGATGGTTGGTTTGCTCGGCGCTTCGAACGCGCGGCCACAGGCCGCGCCGGCCTTGAACCTGATGCCATGGCCGGCCAGCGTACAGAGCGGAAGCGGCGCGCTGAAGATTGATTCTTCGTTCAATGTGACGTTCACGGGCTACAAAGAAGCCCGCCTCGATCGGGCCAGCCAGAGATTTCTGGAGCAACTTCGCCGCCAGACAGGACTTCTCATTTCGGGCAAGGCGGGTGATCCAGCCAAAGCACCGCTCGAGGTGCACACGGATCATGCGAGCAAAGAGATTCAAGAATTGGGTGAGGACGAAGCGTACACGCTGGAAGTGACGGCGAGTGTGGCGAAACTGAATGCTGCAAATCCTCTAGGAGTGTTGCGCGGGCTGCAAACTTTTCTGCAGCTCGTGGATGTTTCGCCTGATGGCTTCGCAGTGCCGGCGCTAAGTATCAAAGATCAGCCGCGATTTCCGTGGCGCGGACTGCTGATTGATTCGAGCCGGCATTTTACCCCTCTGGACGTTCTCAAGAGAAATCTCGACGGGATGGAAGCCGTGAAACTGAATGTCTTCCACTGGCATATTTCCGACAATCAAGGATTTCGCGCGGAGAGCAAGAAGCTGCCGAAGTTGCATACCCTAGGCTCGGGTGGCGCTTATTACACGCAAGATGAAATTCGCGGCGTGATTGAGTACGCGCGCGACCGGGGGATTCGTGTTGTGCCGGAATTTGATATGCCTGGACACAGCAGTTCGTGGTTTGCCGGGTATCCCGAGATAGCCAGTACGCCGGGGCCGTTCAAGATCGAAGAAGAATGGGGCGTGATGGATCCAGCGATGGATCCGATGAACGAGAAAACTTACAAGTTCCTCGATACGTTCATTGGAGAAATGACAAAACTTTTCCCCGACCACTATTTTCACATTGGCGGAGACGAAGTGAACGGAAAAGCGTGGGACGCGAACCCGAAAATTCAGGAATTCAAGAAAGAACACAATTACAAGACGAACGAAGAACTGCAAACCTACTTCAGCCAGCGCGTGCAGAAGCTTGTAAACAAACATGGGAAAGCCGCCATTGGATGGGACGAGATTTTTGTGCCCGGCGCGCCGAAGGACATCGTGATTCACTCCTGGCGCGGGCCGCAGGCACTTGCCACGGCCGCGAAGCAGGGCTATCGGGGAATTCTTTCGAACGGGTATTACATTGATTTGATGTGGAGCGCGGCACGGCACTATGCTGTGGATCCGCTAGGCGGAGCTGCCGCGGATTTGACGCCCGAGCAAAAGCAATTGGTGCTCGGTGGCGAAGCGACCATGTGGTCGGAGTACGTTAATTGGGAAAATATTGATTCGCGAATATGGCCACGAACAGCGGCGATTGCGGAGCGCTACTGGTCGGCACAGTCGGTGACGGATGTAGGTT
Source organism: Candidatus Sulfotelmatobacter sp. (assembly GCA_035567915.1). GTDB lineage: Bacteria > Acidobacteriota > Terriglobia > Acidiferrales > UBA7541 > Acidiferrum. The sequence goes on from DATMPA010000018.1 coordinate 140,283, forward strand.
CGATGTACACGCGGCTGGATGTCGCCAGCAAAAGACTTGAATGGCTGGGACTAACGCATCGAAGTGGCTCCTTGAAGATGCTGCAGCGAATTGCAGGACCGGCGACGCCTGAAGAGTTTGCAGCACTAAAGACACTCGCGGCCGTGGTGGAACCGGTGAAAGATTACACGCGCGGGGAAACAGCGCCCTATCAAGCGATAACAACGACGCCTTTGAACCGCGTCGTAGACGCAGTTCCGCCGGAAAGTGATGTCGCGCGGCATTTTGATGAAGCCGTGAATGCGTTTGTGAGCGGGTCATGCAAGGATGCGAATCTGGCGGCTCGTTTGCGTGCGCAGTTGACGAAGTGGCGGGACAACGATGCCGCGTTGCAATCGTTGGCGCTGAAATCGTCGTTCGTGAAAGAAGTTGCACCCAATTCACAGGACTTGGCGGCGGTGGCAAACGCTGGACTCGCGGCGCTGGAGGCGATCGCGAAGGGTGCGCCGCTTGCGGATGATGCGAAAGCACAATTCACCGCGACGATTGCTGCAGCGAGCAAAGGCAGAGCGCAGTTGCTTCTGATTCCGGCTTCAACGATGCAGAAGCTCGTGGACGCTGCGGCGGGCGGCGGGGTGTGCCCGGCCAAGCCCTAGTTTGTGGGTTGAACGTTGTGGCAGACGCCTTCACCTGAATCGCGGAAGCCGTGCGCGGCGTCCACGGGAATAAATTCCCAAGAATATCTTCCCGGCCAGAGCGTGAGTTTTAGGACGCCGAAAGAGTCCGCATTGCGTGTTTCGCTATTGGGAATAGGAAAGCCAAGCGGGTCGTGGCTTCGCCCGCCGGTTCCGACGACAATTTGGCGAATGCCATTTTTCGGGTCAGCGTTGCCGTTAGGGTCTTGCGGGGCAAAGCGTTCGTAGGAATGTTCATGACCGACAAGCATCAAATCCGCATGCGCCTCATAAAGGTCCTGCCAGAACGGACGAAGCTCCGGATGAAGTGCGTGATTCTTGAAGACACCGCTGCTATACAAAGCGTGATGCCCTAAAGCGATGATGCAAGAACTGGGATGAGCGGCAAGATCCTGCTTCAGCCAGATTTCTTCTGCTGAATCAGCATCGCAACCGTCAGGACCGAGCGCGGCGCAGTTCGTGTTGAGCGCGATGATGTGCCAGACACCTAAATCGAAACTGTAATAGCCCTTACCGCGCGGCCCAGCCTGCGCTCCCCAGTAGTCGAAATAGGCCGAGCCCAATTTGGACCGGTTAAATTCATGATTGCCGGGCACAGGGTGCGTGCGGTTCTTGAACTTGCCCCAGGTCTTGCCGTAGCAATTCGCGAATTCCTCGGCCGTGCCGTTTTCGTATGCCAGGTCGCCGGCCGCAAAGACTTCGCCAGGGGTTTGTTCAATGAGCTTCGCGGTTTCTTCCGCCCCTTCGATCACTTTGCAGCTCGCGATGTCGCCGGCGCCAACGAAAATGTACGGTTTTGGCTCAGCAGGCTGCGCCGATTTTGGTGTGCTGGTCGGGGGAGGCGAAACGGGAACCGCTTGTTGACTCTTTGCTGCGCTAGCTGTCAGGAAAACTATGAGGGTCACGCGAATCCAAGACTGCAAACTTCCTATGGTGCGCAACTTGTTCGTCAAGTCGTTCTCCCCAGCACTAGTCTCCAGCTTGCGGGTCGCCACCGTCAAGGCTGCGATTAGCGTCATCCACTGAATTACGCCAATGTCCATTCCATGCAATTTAGGGCCGCTCAATGAAATTGTCTGGAGAACTTTGGTTGTTGCACATCAATATAAGCTATTGGAAACATTGGATTTGTCCTTGCAATAGCCCTGTTTCCGTTTGACACAAGCGAAGTTTAGGGGTACACTTTCATACGCGACTGAATCAGTCGTATATGGGTTTTGTACTGGGGGAAAGCAAGTAGATGTTCAAGCTTTCTAAGAAGGCAGATTACGGCCTCATTGCAGTAAAACATTTGGCCATGCACCGCAACGAACATGCATGCAGCGCGAACGAAATCGCGGACGAGTACGGAATTTCCACGACCTTGATGGCGAAGGTTTTGCAAAAGCTGGCGCGGCAGAATTTGGTGGCGGCGAAGCACGGTTCGAGCGGCGGATACCAACTATCCAAAATGCCGGATCAGATCAGCGCGCTCGAAGTGATTACGGCGATTGACGGGCCGGTATTGATTACGTCCTGCGTTACAAGTCACGGAAACTGCGACGCGACATCCAAATGTTCGGTACGAGAGCCGCTGCGCCGGGTGAACGACAGTATTTTGAACGTGCTGGGTACCGTGACGATTGCGCAGATGAGCGAAGAGCCGCAAGAGCAGGCGCTGGTGGCATTGAAGGCTTAGGGAGAAGGAATCATGAGCGTGAAGCTGCCAATTTATTTTGATAATCATGCGACGACGCCGGTGGACCCTCGCGTTCTGGACGCGATGCTGCCGTATTTTGGCGACAAATTTGGCAATGCGGCGAGCCGCAACCACTCGTTCGGCTGGGCCGGCGAAGAAGCGGTGGAAAACGCGCGCGGCCAAGTGGCTTCGCTGATCGGCGCGACGCCCAAAGAGATCATTTTCACGAGCGGGGCGACGGAAAGCGACAACCTGATGATCAAGGGCGTCGCGGAAATGTACCGCGAAAAGGGCAATCACATCATTACGCAGGCCATCGAGCACAAAGCCGTGTTGGACACCTGCAAGCGCCTGGAAAAATACGGCTACGAAGTGACCTATCTGCCGGTGCGGAGGGACGGCCGCGTTGATCCGGAAGACGTACGCAAGGCCATCACGCCGAAGACGATTTTGATCACGATCATGTACGCCAATAATGAGATTGGCGTGGTCAATCCGATTCAGGAAATCGGCAAGATTGCCAAGGAGCACGGAATCATCTTTGCCGTGGACGGCGTGCAGGCGGTTGGCAAGATTCCCGTGGACGTGCAGAAAGACAATATTGACCTGCTGGCGATCAGCGGTCACAAGATTTACGGGCCAAAGGGGGTGGGGGCGTTGTACGTACGGCGTCGCAACCCTCGCGTACAGCTTTCGGCCGTGATTGACGGTGGTGGACACGAACGGGGGATGCGTTCTGGCACGCTGAATGTGCCTGGCATCGTGGGCCTAGGTAAGGCTTGCGAAGTGGCGCAGCAAGAGATGGCCGCGGAATCGGCGAGACTTTTGGCGTTGCGCGAGCGGCTCCGCAAAGGGCTCGAAGCCAAGCTGGATGAAGTCTTCATCAACGGCTCAATGGAGCACCGGTTGCCGAACAACCTGAACATGAGCTTCGCCTATGTCGAGGGCGAATCGCTGCTCATGGGTATCAACGACATCGCGGTTTCGAGCGGTTCGGCCTGTACTTCTGCGACGCTCGAACCAAGTTATGTCCTTAAGGCTCTTGGAGTTGGCGAGGATTTGGCGCATACCTCCATCCGCTTCGGTTTGGGACGGTTCAATACAGAAGAAGAAGTGGACTACGTGATTGACAAGATGGTCCAGGTCGTTAGCAAGCTGAGGGAGCTTTCTCCTCTGTACGAGATGGCAAAAGAAGGCATAGATATTTCCAAGGTGAAGTGGCAGACCGCGTAAGCAGGTCTTGCATCTAACAACGGGAAAGAGATTCCCAGCAGAAAGGTAAAAAAGAGCAATGGCAAGCGTGAATGAGGGGACAATTCGAGTTCATCGTTCCATCGGGGGAACAGGCGCGGCGTTTCGCGTTGCGTTTGTGCCCTATGCCGAAGGTGACGATTCCAAGCCGGCGGGTGAGCGTGCGTTCAATCACCTGCAGGAAGTGCGTGCGTTCCTGAAAGTCTTGGGCGTGGGCGCGGAGTACATCAAGGATGTACTGCGGCAACTGACGATGGGCCGGTCGGCGTGGGTGCCGAACGTTTCCATCTCGGAGAAGGTATTGCGCAACGCGGGTTTCGTCAGCATCGGGAACCTGGCGCGAAGCAATTAGTTGGAGTTCAATGCGACTGCGATGCAGCCGCTGAGGAGCAGTCATGGCATATAGCGACAAGGTTGTAGATCACTACAACAATCCCCGCAACGTCGGAAGCATGCCCAAGGAAGATCCCAATGTCGGGACCGGCCTGGTGGGCGCGCCGGAGTGCGGCGACGTGATGAAACTGCAGATGAAGATCAATCCGGACACCCGGGTGATCGAAGAAGCGAAGTTCAAAACCTTTGGCTGCGGCTCCGCGATCGCAAGCTCTTCGCTGGCGACCGAATGGGTGAAGGGCAAGACGGTGGATGAGGCGCTGGCGATCAAGAACACGGACATCGTTCGCGAACTTTCGCTGCCGCCGGTGAAAATCCATTGCTCCGTGCTTGCCGAGGACGCCATCAAGGCAGCCATCGGCGATTGGAAGAAGAAGCACGGCGTGGAAGTGCCGGTTTCGGAAAAAGCCTCGCACTAAACGGCGAGAGAATTTTTCGAGAAGGGCGCGGAAATATGTCCACGGAAATCGCAACTCCAGCAACGACGAAGATTCACCTGACCGAGCGCGCGGCGCAGAAGATCCGCCAGCTGCTCGAAAAGGATGGCGTGTCTCCCGAAATTGGCGGATTGCGCGTGGGCGTGCAGGGCGGCGGTTGCTCTGGGCTTTCCTACGCTATGCGGCTGGATACGCAGGCGCGCGACCGCGACAAGGTTTTTGAGGAATTTGGTGCGCGCGTTTTTGTGGACCCCAAGAGCCTCTTGTACTTGAGCGGAACGACGCTCGAGTACGAAGAGACGCTGATGCGGCAGGGATTCGTCTTTCAGAATCCGAATGCGGCGCGGAACTGCGGTTGCGGCAGCTCGTTTACGGCATAAATGCCACGATTGCTGGTTTGAATGGCTGGCCGCTGAATGCGCCAGCCATTTTTGTTTTAGTTCGAAGCTGACTTAGACGGGGATGATGACGGCACCTACAAAAGGCAGCGCACCTGCCACGGATTGTTTTTCCGTGTTTGGTTTGCCGCGCAAGCTTTGGGTGGAAATGAGCGCGCTGGAGCAGAAGTTCTTGCAGTTGAGCTGGAAGCTGCATCCGGACAATTTTGTGAACGCAACGGAAGAAGAGCAGGAACTTTCGTTGAAGCGCAGCTCGGAATTGAATGACGCGTACCGCACGATGAAAGATCCGGTCGCGCGCGTGGAGTATTTGCTGGAGATTGAAGGCGAGCGCAAGGAAGGCGAGAAAAAGCAGCAGGCACCGCCGGAACTGCTCGAAGAAGTTTTTGAGCTGAACGAATCGCTGGATGAGTTACGCGAAGCAAGATCAGCGGGCGCGGATGTGGCGGGGTTGAAAGCTCGATTGCAGGCGGCGGAAATAAACTTTGGCGAGAAGCTCTCCGAAGTGGATGCGCAGATGCAGGCGACTGCGAAAGACTGGGACGCGGCCCTTGACGCGGGAGCCGACGACGCGACGCGCAAGAAAATTATGGCGCGACTGAACGAGCATTTAAATCGCAGGTCGTACATACGAAATTTGGTTGTGAGCGTGGCGAAAGAATTGGCAGAGGCGTAAGCGGAACATGGGACGCATAGTTGGAATTGATCTTGGGACGACTAACAGTCTGGTTGCGTATCTGGACGCGCAAACGGGAAAGCCGGAGTGCATTCCGGGACCATACGGCAGCACGCTTTGCCCGTCGGTCGTGAGTCTTGACCCTGATGGAAATATCATTGTGGGTGAGCCGGCGCAAAAGCGCTTGCTGACGCAGCCCGAGCGGACGATTTATTCGGTGAAACGGCTGATGGGGCGCGGCGTCGGGGACATTAAGGATGAACTAAAGCTCTTTCCATTTCGCGTGGATGCGGCGAGCGGAAACGTGATTCGCGTGCGGCTCGGCGAAAAGAGTTTCACGCCGCCGGAAATTTCCTCTTTTATTTTGCGGGAGCTGAAAAATTGGGCGGAGGCTCATTTCAGCGAGCCGGTGGACCGCGCGGTGATTACCGTGCCCGCGTATTTCAACGATGCGCAGCGACAAGCGACGAAAGACGCGGGCAAGCTGGCGGGGCTCGATGTGCTGCGGCTTGTAAATGAGCCTACGGCTGCGTCGTTGGCGTACGGCTTGCACGAAAAACAGCGTGGGCTGGTTGCCGTGTACGATCTCGGCGGCGGAACGTTCGATATTTCCGTGCTGAAACTGATCTCGACGAGCGACGGCGATATCTATCAGGTGCTTTCTTCGAACGGCGACACACACCTCGGCGGCGATGACATTGATAACCTGCTGCAGGCGTTCATCGACGAACAGATTCTGCAGCACAATCAGATTGATTTTTCACCGCACGGCGAAATTGCACAGGAATTGCGCAAGGCGCTGATTGCGCTGAAGCATGAACTTTCTGGAAAAGAGTCCGCGACGCTGCGGTTTCCGCTGCCGGGCGGCAAAGTGTTCGAGTTTGAATTCACTCGCGGGATGCTGGACGCCCTGATCCGTCCAGTGGTGGAGCGCACGATGACTCCCGTGAAACGCGCCCTTGCCGATGCTCAGCTAAAGCCTGAGCAGATAGATGAGGTGGTACTGGTCGGCGGAGTGACGCGCACGCCGCTGATTCGCCGCACGGTGCGGGAATTTTTCGGTCGCGAGCCGCACACGGAATTGAATCCGGACGAAGTTGTGGCGCTTGGCGCGGCGGTGCAAGCGAATATTCTGGACCGTGGCGTGAGTAATATGCTCCTGCTGGACGTGACGCCGCTTTCGCTCGGAATTGAAACGTACGGCGGCGCGGTGGGCAAAATCATTCCGCGCAATTCACCGATTCCCGCGAGCGCGCAGGAAATGTACACGACTGGCGTGGACAATCAGACGGGAATTGACATTCACGTATTGCAGGGCGAGCGCGAACTGGTGAAAGATTGCCGGTCGCTTGCGCGGTTCACATTGAAGGTACCGCCTGCTCCCGCGGGATTACCGCGCATTGAAGTGAAGTTTCTGATTGATGCGAACGGCATTTTGCAGGTCGCAGCAAGAGACGTACGCACGGGCGAGCAGCAGCAGATGGAAGTGCGGCCGAGCTACGGACTGAATGACGCGGAAATCGAACGCATGCTGGAAGAGTCCATCGAGTATGCGGAGCAGGACTTTGCCGAGCGGCAAGCGATCGAAGCACGCACGGAAGCAGAGAGCATTCTGGTCGCGACGGACAAGGCGCTTGCGGGCGGCCAGGCGAAGGCGATTCCGGTGGAAGAGCGCGTTAAGATTGACGGCGCGGTCGCAGCCTTGAAAGAATCTGTCGTGGGCAATGATTACAAACTGATTCGCAAACGAATTGACGAATTAAATCAGGCAACGCAGAATCTTGCAGAAATAGTGATGAACAGCGCGATTTCCGCGGCACTCAAGGGAAAAAGCGTCGGAGAAGTTTAGTTTTTTGCGGAAACAGAGAGGCGAAGCATGGGCGGAAGCAATCCTTATATAGATGAAGTGAAGTACACGCCGGCGACGAAGAAGTTCAAAGTCACCTTTTTGCCGAGCGGCAAAACGATCGAAGTGGATCCGGCGCAGATTCCATACGGCCACAACGGCCTGCCGGGCAGCATTCTGGATTTTTCCGAAGGTATTAAGGCAGGGCTCGACCACGCATGCGGCGGCGTTTGCGCTTGCTCGACATGCCACGTGATCGTGCGCGAGGGGCTCGAATCCTGCAACGAAGCGACTGACGCCGAGCTCGATGAGCTAGACGAAGCGCCCGGCATCACCCCGAAGTCGCGGCTCGGTTGCCAGACTGTGCCGGACGGGACGACGGACATCGTCGTCGAAATTCCAGACTGGAACAAGAACTACGCGAAGGAATTGGATCACTAAAGAACTTCGAGAAAAATATGCCGCCAACATTCGATTGGGACAATTTTGAAGACATCGCGATCGCGCTAACGGACAAGTATCCGGATACGGATCCGTTAACGGTACGCTTCACGGACATGCACAAGTGGATTACGGAACTTGACGGCTTCGCTGGCGATCCGGCGAAGTCCAACGAAGCGAAACTTGAAGCGATTCAGATGGCCTGGCACGAAGAGTTTGAAGACCGCCAGGGTTAACGTTTTATGAAATCGCTGCGCAACCCCAAGCAAAAGAAAGAACTGCTTCTCCGATTACAGCGAGTCGGGCCGTCCAGCGAGCGCCTTGGGGTTCGATGTCCTCTCATCAGATGATTTGCCATCTCTCGGACGGCTACAGGCTGTACATGGGAGAGATCAAAGCCCCGCTGCATCCCATTCCCATTCCTCGATGGATTTTGCGCACTATCACTTTGTGGGCTCCCATGCCTTGGCCGCGGGAAAATACCGACGCTGCGCGAACTCGATCAGAAAGCGGGCAGCGGTACAAAGCCACAGGAGTTTGCCAAGGATGTGCAAACCCTGCGTGAAATGCTCGATCGGTTCACCCAGCTTCCTGACAACTACGATTGGAAGCCCCACCCTGGGCTCGGGACGCTTTCGTATTCGCAGTGGATGAGACTGGGTTATTTGCACGCCGACCATCATTTCCGCCAATTCGGAGCCTGAGCTTTGCTGCGCGGCGGCTTGTCGCTTCGAGAAATTTCCCGTATTCTAGAGAAGTAGCAGTTCCTCACAAAAGTGCCGCTATGGTGCAACGGTTAGCACGTAGCCCTTTCAAGGCTAAAATACGGGTTCGATTCCCGTTAGCGGTACCAGATTTCCTCGTTCAACAGTTTTTCGATATGGCCTGCGACGTGAGCGGGGTATTTCGTTTAATGGTATCTTTGAATTATCAGGTTTGGGAGAGTGAGAGGTAGTCGCGATGGCAAATCTGTTTCGCACGAATAATCCGGTCCTGCGGGAAAACGCGTTCCGCGGAGAAATCGCAACCGGCCAAACGATGACCATCCAGGGCACCGTCAACAAGGCGGGAATTCTGCTTCTCTGCGTTGTCATCGGCGCCGCGTGGACCTGGGGGCTAAGCCATTCTCTGGAGCCCGAAGCCGCGCTGCCGTGGACGTTCGGCGGAGCAATCGGCGGATTGGTCATGGCGCTAGTGACTATCTTCAAGAAAAACTGGTCGCCGCTGACTTCACCTATTTACGCGTTGCTCGAGGGGCTCTTCCTTGGTGGCATCTCTGCGCTTTTCGAGAAAAATTATCCCGGCATTGCCATGCAGGCCATCAGCCTGACATTCGGGGTCATGTTCGTGATGCTCCTGGCTTACAAGTTCCGCATCATTCAGGCAACTCGCGGATTCAAACTCGGAGTCATCGCAGCGACGGGCGGAATTGCCCTGGTCTATGCAGTCAATATGTTCATGGTGATGTTTTCACACTCTGGAATCTCCATTCTCAACAGCGCTACTCCACTCGGAATTGGAATCAGCGTTTTCGTTGTTATTATCGCCGCGCTGAATCTGATCATTGACTTCGACATGATCGAAAACGCCACGCGCGTCGGCGCTCCGAAATATATGGAGTGGTACGGCGCCTTTGGCCTGATGGTCACGCTGATCTGGCTCTATCTGGAAATCTTGCGCCTACTGAGCAAAGTCCGCCGCCGATAGCAACGCGGCACTCGTACACCTACTAGAAAGAGAGCCGCAGCCTAGCGGATGCACTGCGCGGAGCAGCGACGGCCGTTCCAGAAAATAAGCTGGCAAAATTGAGAACGTTCACGCGGCCAGTAAGATTTGCGCCCTGTACTTGAAGCGCGATGGATCGCTGTTCCTTCCGGTACACTTCCCATCCCGCCGCGGCACCCAACGAGAAATTCGGTTCGACGCGGCCTTTGCTGAAATTCACCTGGCTGACAATGGCCGGACCGTATTGCGCGAGAAGAAAGTCCTTATCAATGCTGCCTTCGTCGAATTCCACCGGCAGGCCGCTTCCGTAATCTCCACTGATCGCAAGCCACGTGCGCTTTGAAGATTGGAAACGCGCGCGAGCGCGCAGAGTATTTCGCTGATCTTGCGAGACTGCAAAGCGCGAAGTGTCGGTCAGTGCGCTCGAAGCGTCATCACCAAAAAAGAGCCCGCCCGTGACTGGGCCTTCTCCATATCCCGCCTGATTCGAATAACTCACAAATCCAGAAAAACGCCACCAGTGTGGCACCTGCAAACTCAACTCTTCGCCGAAAATGCGGGCCTTTTCAAAAGCGATGGGAAAACTCACGCCCGTATCCAACAGAACGTCATCGTCCGAGTAGTTGCGAAAGTCACGGCGAAACACATTGGCCTCCATGCGCAATTTTCCCGCGATCGCTTTGGTAAGTCCAAATTCATAATAGTTCGCACGCGCGGGACGCACGGGGAGACGTAGCACGTTGTCGTTCACTACGTCCACTTGAGGTGAACTGGCGATGAGAAGATTTTCCACTGCAGGCGTTTGGAAAACTCGGTCATACGAAATATGCAGAAGAAGATTCCAGGAGGGAAAGAAACGTGAAACGCCAAGGCGCGGGCATGCCGCGTTTTCGTTCACTGCCAATTTGTAGTGATCGAAACGAAGGCCCACGTTCACGTTCCAATTGCCCCGGTGATATGAGTCCTGGACGTAAAAGGATTGCTCGATGTCCCATTTGCGCTGATAAGGAAACGTGAAATCCAGAAGCGTGCCGTCATCGAACTGCGTCGGATCAGTGATGTGATAGATGAGCGCTTCGTGGACTGGATTTACGACGTTGTCCGCGCCCACTTTCCAATCGTGGTGGCCGTGATGACCTGCAACGTCGGCGCGCACGTATCCTTCGCGATAGCCGCGCTCCTGCGCAACGATGACGGGAGTGGAAAGCGAATTTGAAGCGAGCGTCGCGCTCGAATCACGAATGTTGCCGGAAATGCTGAAGAGCAGGTTGGGTGAAACGATGTGCTGGAAATAGACTTGGCCCGAAGTCTCTGTGTTTGCTACGTCCTGCCGTTGCAAAGCATCCTGCTGGACAAGCTCATTCGGAACAAGATAACGCACCATATTGTGTGAAACGCTCAAGCGCAGGCGATCGCGGTCGGAAAAATCGCGTTCATACGACGCAGAGAATCCGTTTGCATTTGCCTGGTTCGTGAAGTTTTGCAGAACGGGAGGATCAAGATAGCGATCCGTGTGAAATCCCCGGCCGGTAAACGTGAAGCCGTCTTTGTCGCGCGCATAGGAAACTTGTGCCGATCCGTTGATAGATGAAAAGCTGCCGCCATCCAAATTGAAATCGCCGTGGAAACCAGAGGGCAAGTTCCTTTCCGTAGTCACTTCGATGACGCCCCCGAGCTTCCGGCCATATTCAGCGGGGAAGCCCCCGGTAAGAATGCGCACGGATTCCACATCATCCGGATGCAGCGAAGGCGCAAACGCAGGCGAATGATTCTGCGTGAGCGGAAGTCCGTCAAAAACGTATTGGACATCGTATTCGGAGCCGCGCGGGTGAAGGACACCGTTTGCCTCGTAAATCCAGCCAGGCTGGTCATTCACAAGATCAGTAAGGGTTCTGCCGGCCTGCGCGGAGATATGTTCATCGATCGCAGACTTGCCGATTGCGTAGCTTACGCCCGCGCGGGAAGGATCCACCAGCGTGGCGGAGTCGGAGACTTGAATCTGCGTGCTCACCGGCGCGACACCCACCGTGATTGCGAGCGCCAGCGGAACCTCCGAACGAATCTCCACCAGGCCGGACCATTCCGCGAAGCCTTCTGCTTTGAGGCTCAAGCGGTAGCGACCGAAGGGGAGACTCTGTACGACGCTGCGCCCATCCGTGCTGACCTTGAATTCGCGATGAACCTGATTGAGTTCGCTGACCAGTTCGCCCGCGCTCGCGACTGCGATGCCTTGAGCATCGTGAACTTCAATGCGGAGTTCGCCTCGTGCGCGTTGCGCAAGCACAGCGCGCACGCAAACCAGGGAAAACACTAGGCAGAAAATTGTGATGCGTGTACGCACGAGTTCCCGTCGCTGTAGTCCATTTCTGACTGAATAGGACGTCAGGCCGCAGTCACCAAATCCCCGGGCTGCGAACAAAAGTACACCATCAAAGCTGTCGGCGACGATGGCCTTACACTTTTGAGATCCCTCATAAGGTGCTCGCAAGCACGCGAATTGTAACTTTTTGTTACATTTCCTCGGACTAGTTCTAGTCCTAAGCCTTTTATAATTTGCTAAACAACTGAAAACAAGCATATTACGGAGAGGGAACGCTTGGCGTCCCAGTTGCACTTTTCTCTGCCCGGATATGGATCTTCCCATGATGGAGTCCTGCATGAAGAGGCGAACGAGAAATAACCAGCGCGGTTTCACCCTGTTGGAGGCGCTCCTAGTCATTGCGATCGTCGGTATCCTGGTTACCACATCAGTTATTTCAATACAGCGTCTGATGGCCGGTACCAGGGCTGATGCTGCCGCGAACGTTGTCACTTCGCAATTGCGCGCGGCGCGGCAACTTGCCATCACACGGCGCCACAACGTTCAGGTTTGGTTTGACACCGCTGTCGCCGCACCAGACTTCGCTCCACACGTCCGCTATCAGGAAATGGCGATCACCGGAGTAACGGAAGCATTGCCTGCGGCGATCTCCATACCATTGCCGCCAAATACAAATTTCATGCTGCAGACCGGACAGGGCGATACACCGATGGGCTTCGGAAACGGCTCGGCAGTTTACATCGGCGGTGTAAGCGGCGGGCCTCCCACGATGTATTTCACCACCACGGGCGCATTCCTTGCGTCAGGTGCCCCGATCAACGGAACGGTTTTTGTAGGTATTGCAAATACCCCGAGTAGTGAACGCGGGGTCACAGTTTTGGGCAGCACGGGCCGCGTCCGCACCTATTACTGGGTTGGCGTAGGTTCGACAGCGCCAACTGGCTGGCGTGAATAAGGAGAGGAAAATGACACGGCGTCGCAAAACTTCCAGTCAGCGCGGCTTCACACTCATCGAAGCGATGATTTCGATTGCCATCCTTTCCTTCGGTGTGCTTTCGCTCGCCGCAGTTTACTCGCAGGGTCTGTTTTACGCGAACACAACGCAAATTGACTATATCGCCGAAAAGAAAGCGGAAGCAGCAATCGAAACGATATTCACGGCGCGTGATACGCAGCTACTGACGTGGTCCCAAATCAACAACACAAACGGCAGCACGACCGGCGTATTCCTCCCCGGTGCACAGCCGCTGCTCGCTCCGGGCCCGGACGGCCTCCTTGGCACAGCCGACGACGATGCCAGCAATCCGGACAGTGTGATTACTGGCCCGGGAGCGGACAACATTCTTGGTACGGCAGACGACGCCAAAATTAATTTGAATCCCTGGATGACAAGAACGATTCAATTCCAGGACGTGACCGGCGAACCAAACTTGCGACAGGTTACGGTGACCATCAATTACACCGTGGTCAACAAGGCTCGGACATTTGTTCTTGTTTGCTACATCTCAGCATTTGCCTGAGGCAAAAATGAATACACAAAAGAAATCAAAACAGGCTGGTTTTTCACTCCTCGAACTTCTTGTCTCCATCGGAGTCACCGTAGTGATTCTTGGAGCGACGCTGCTTGCTTTCAAAGATGCGGCGAACACACAGCGTGGCGTTGGCTACACCTCGGACATGAACGATAACCTTCGCGCTGCATTGAACCTGATTCAACAGGATTTGATTCTTGCCGGCACTGGTATTCCTACCGGCGGCATTCCAATTCCCAATACACCGGACTCGGCCGGAACGTGCAATACAACCGCCGCTCCAAACCGGCCAACCCTCACGGGCACGCTGACCTTTCCCACCTGCAATTTCGTGCTGCCTGCGATTGAGCCGGGTTCCGCGCTCGGGCCGCTCATTACCGCTCCGGACGCTACGTCAGGAAACCCTTCGAATCCGAACAGCTTCACGGACCTCATTACGGTGCTCTATGCGGACAACGCGTTGGCACTTGATAACGACACCATTAATTCCGCGGCTTGTCCGGGAGGCAGCATTTCTGCGTCGGGCGATACCGTTGTTTTTGATAGTACGTGCCAGCCTTTGACCGGTACAAACGGCGTAACGATCAATGCGGGCGACTTGATCATGTTCAGCAATGCCAAGGGAAATGCGATCCAGACGGTCACCTCTGTGTCCAGCCAGACGGTGAAGATGCTCGCGGCCGATGCCTTCAATCTGAATGGACGCACGGCTCCGCAGGGCACCATCAAGCAGCTTCAGAATACGGATTCAAGCGGCAATCCGAACGGTACCTATCCGCCGACCACTGCTACCCGCATCTGGATGGTCAGCTATTATCTGGACAACATTACGGACCCTGCTCACATACGTCTAGTGCGCCGCGTCAACTTCGATCCCACGCCCCTTGCGCAACTGGCCGTCGGAGAAACGCTCGAAAATATGCAGTTCACGTATAACTATGTGGATGGCGTAACCAATCCCTCGAATCAAGTTGGAGTCCCGACCGGTCTTTCGGAAAACCAGATTCGTTCCGTAAACGTCTTTCTTGGTGCCCGCTCGAATTACTTCGACCCGCAGCGCAAGCGGTACACCCGTGTGAATTTGCAGACTCAGGTCAGCCTCCGCAGCATGGCCTATCGCAATCGGTATAACTAAGAGGAGCTGAGACAATGAAAGCCTCTACTACTACACGTTCGCGCAAACAGAGCGGCATCGCTTTGTTGACGACAGTACTTTTGCTCTTGCTGATGTCTAGCATGCTCGTCGGCTTTATCGTGCTGATTAATTCCAGCCAAAAGCTGAATGGCGCCAACAATGATTACGGGCGCTCCTTCTACGGTGCCGAAGCCGGCATGGAAAAAATGACGGCCGATCTCGGCAATCTGTTCGAGACGAACTACGCGCCGTCGGGCACCCAAATTCAGGCTTTGCAAGCGTCTCCCCCTGCCCTCTCCGGCATCAACTATGTCAAAGGTGATGGGACCAGCGGCTATACCATCATTTATCCTGGTTATCCGGGAAATCCGACGGCCACGAACGCGACCATTAAGTCTGGTCCGTACCAGGGCATGACCGCGCTCGCCACGCCTTACACATTGACCGTGACGGCGCGGACCGTAAATGGTGCCGAAGTAAAACTGCAAAGAACGACACAGACGGTCGGCATTCCGATCTTTCAGTTCGGCATCTTCTCCGATGCGGACCTTAGCTTCTTTCCTGGTCCGCCCTTCAGCTTTGGCGGTCGCACACACACCAACGGTAATTTGTTCCTGGCATCCGGAAACACTCTGACAATGTCCGACCGCGTGACAGCCGTGAAGAACGTGGTCCGCACGAATCTTTCCAATGGATTTCCCACAACGACAGGCAGCTATAACGGCACCGTCAACATCACGACATCTCCGGGTACTTCTTCCTATAGACCGCTGGCCTACTCGGAAGGGAGCCTGGTCGGTACAATTGGCTCTTCGCCGAATCCACTTTGGTCCTCTATCTCTCTTGGCTCCACCAACTACGCCGGCAATTTGCGCAGCGGTTCAACTGGCGCGTCGGCATTGAATCTTGGCATCGTGCTGCTCGGCAGCGGCTCCACGCAACCTGTGGATTTGATCCGTCGTCCTGTATCCCCGGAAAGCATTGGCGTCACAGCCGAACGCTACTATTTCCAATCGAGTTTCCGCGTCCTGCTTTCAGACAATCCGCTGGAAATCACTGGGCTTCCCTGCGTTTCCGCTGGCGCTCCGTTCGACCTATCTACGATTGCCGCTCCGGTCGGAAATTGGACTTCCCCTGCTGCAACAGCGCTCCGTACAAAGATGAACAACAATAACACTGCCGGTTACAACACGCCGCCTGTTCCGCTCGCCGCTTCCGGCGCTGTTCCAAATCGCACCGTGTATACCATCAACGACCACAATGGCTACTGGGTTTTCAATCCGACCGTCGGTACGGCAAATCCGTCCACGCTCGGCAACAGTTTTTCGGCCGATTCCGGATTTCCGCTCATCAAGGGCTATATAAAAATTGAAATTCAGACGGCTTATGGCACCACGGCTTGCGGTACATGGCAGGATGTCACTCAGGAAGTTCTGGGCTATGGCTATGCTGGAAGAAACATCAACACTTACGGTGGCCTGGCTGGTGCCGTTAACGATGCCTATCCGGCCAGCACTACGGCATCATCCCAAGTCAACCCGGGTTATTCCTTGAATGGGCAGAATCCGCCACTTCTCGCTTTGCCCACGGCGCAGATCGCGCCCTCCAATTGCCAGGACGTTCACCCGAACGCCATCATTCGCCTTGAGCGTGTCCGCGATAATCCGTCAAATTGGTCCGCCGGGAATCCCTGCGGCGTCACGAACAACGCGATTCCGGGCTCCCAAGTCTATCCGACGCATCCAACAGATTATTGGCCCAACGCGCTCTTTGACACACGCGAAGGCACGCTCCGCGATGTCAATCCGGCTGGATCTTTAGCCAGCGCCACAGTCAGCGGCACTACCTACAATGCCGTGAACTACAGCTCCATGGTCACCCCTGGCGGCGTCATGAACTATGTCGAAGTTGACATGAAAAACCTCACGCGCTATCTGGCCGGCAGTTTGCCCGGTTCAGGTCATTTTGCTTACGATGCCTCTACCGCTCCCAATGACTACACCGCTTATATTTCCGACAGGCGTGGCAATTACATTTCTTCGCCGATTACCGCCGCCTGGCCTCCGAACTCGCCTATGCAAACAGAAACCGGCGAATACGGCTTCCAGGACGTGGTCAACGCTTCCAGTTCCCTGGGTTGCTTGAACGGCACCATGGATGGCGGTGAGGACATTGATGGCCTCGGTGGCAACCCCTACACCTACGGCCAGGACCCGACTCATGCCATGGCTGCCGGAACAACGAATCCAACGTTGTTGTCTCTTGGACAGTACGGAACAGTGACGCAGGCCAGCCTGTACGGCGCCAACGCCACGTTTGTCTTTGCCCAGTACTCGACCTGTGCCGCGCCTACTGCCAACGCGATCTGGCCCATGGCTTACGTGGTCCATGCGAACGAAGCCCGCCAGAATCCGAACCCCTTTTTCCGCCGTGCCGTCAAGCTCGTGAACGGCAGAGACCTTAGCGCCCTTGGGACCTGCCCCAGCGGGGTCGCCTGCGGAATCAGCGTTGCCGCCGAGAATCCTGTTTATATCCAAGGCGATTACAATTGCCCCGGCTCGTGCACCGGGGGTGTGTGGAACGATCCACACGTCGCGTCGTCCGTCTTGGGCGATGCAGTAACGCTTCTCTCTAACAACTGGAACGACGTCAATTCATTCTCTAGCAGCTTTAATCAAGGCTACCGCGCCGCCCTTACCACCTACTATCGCACTGCCATCATGGGCGGAAAGAACATCTCGTTCGCGCAGCCATCCGGATACGCGACCAGCCAGGACTTCGGTACCGATGGCGGTGTCCACAACTTCCTCCGCTACATTGAAAACTGGGGCGGACAAACACTGAACTACAAAGGTTCTGTCATCAGCATGTACTACAGCCGCCAGGCGGACAGCATCTTCAAGTGCTGCACCACGGTGTACAGCCCGCCGTCGCGCGGTTACAACTTCGACGTTGAGTTCCTCGATCCATTGTACTTGCCACCGCGCACGCCGCTTTTGCGCGACGTCAACACGACTGGCTTCACCCAGCTTCTATTGCCGAACCAGCAGTAAGACGCGGCAGACAAACTTAGACCACAAGCGCCCCGGTTCTTACCGAGGCGCTTGTTTTTTCGCAACGGTATTCTCGTGGATTCTTACGATGTCGCGGGCGCGACCCGCGCGAGTGGAGCAAAAGAAGCAGGTTTCAAGATTACGCCGCTCACACTCGTCCACACAGCGAGCGATTGCTGGATCACCTGCTCAATTTCATTCAGGCGGCCATTTGCCGCTTGGTCTTGCGTGAGGATGGTCAACGGGTTTGCGGAAAGCGATGTGCTCCAGCGGAGTTGAATGCTGCCCGCGCCAGCCGCGGCTGCCGTGATGGAATGGGGCAAGCCGAGCCGCCGGAGAGTTGCGCCGGCATACGCACGTCCGGCACGATTTCGTTGAAGGCATAGCCAGAAGCATTTCGCGCGCTCGCAAAGAGCAACGTTCCGGCAAGAAAAAAAGGAAGCGCCGTGCGGATCAGTTCTTTCATGATTTCCTCCCTTGTTTCAACGATTTTCTTTTTCGAGCGCACATTTGAGCTTCAACTGAAAAACCGTCAGCGGCAGGTTGCGAACGCCCCGTGCCGGAATTGCCGGATCAAAGAGGGGAGTCGCGGCCGAGTCCCTGGGTCGTGCGGTCGAGTCGCAGCCTTCGCAGCAAACGCCTGCCGCAAAGAAAAATCCGACGCCCCAGCAACCGGAGAGCTTTCGTGCATGTTGCTCCAAAGGGCCGCATGACATGGCGAAAAACAGGCGAATGGCCACGCGAACAGCCCTCAATTGTGCAAGAATGCTGGCGGGCGCGAGCCTCGCTTAAGTCATTTATTTATAACTATTTACATGCGGTTTGGAGAGCTGCCACGCCTAAAGAAGCTGCGTCGAATTACCAGCAAGTCTCCTACCCTCAGTTCCGAATCGGGATGACTGTGCCCTCGCCAAGTTTCAAAGAGAAACCCTCGCCCTTCGTTTTCCCTTTACTTCACTGCGTCCTTATTTCATTACTTCTTCCATTCTCTTGAACCTTGTCGCCCCCGACGGCGTCTGGCAGATGTACAAGGTTCGCGGGCTATCGCTTGCACGGGCCGCCCGCAGAAGGCAACGGATGCAGGAGTTCGTCCTGATCGAGCCGGGCAGCACGGCCAAAGCGGAGTGGACGCGCGAAGCGGAACGCTCCGCCATCCGCAGAGAATTTGAAGAGCGCATGGCCGATTCGGGCGCGCTCGCCTATCGAGTGGCCTGCGGCGTTCTGCGAAATGACGCCGACGCCGAAGACGTCGCACAGGAAGCTCTGCTTCGCGCCTTCCGGAAATTCGCGCGGCTGCGCGACCGCACCCGGTTTCGCGCGTGGCTTGTGCGCATCAGCTTCCGCATCGCGCTGGATCGCCTCCGTTCGGCGAAGCGTCGCGAATTGCGCGAAGCGGAATGGATGCGCGAGAGAAAACGCGGCCAGGCTGGGAGCCAGCAAAGTTCGAACGAATTTCAAAAGCAGCTCGAAAGCGCTATGGATGAATTGCCGGGAAAATTGCGTCTCGTGCTTCTGCTGTCGGCCATGGAAGGACACACGCTCGAAGAAGTCAGTACCTTACTTTCGGTGCCAGTTGGCACGGTGAAGTCCCGAATGTTTTTTGCACGGAAACAGCTTGCGGAGAAACTCAGATGTTTTGTGAAGCCTACAATCGATCGTTAATGGACGCTGCCGCGAGCAGCGAATTGTCGCCGAAGCTGCGCGGGCATCTCGCGGAATGCGAATCATGCCACTCCGCGTTCGCCCAGGAGCAATCTCTTTACGCGGCCATTGACACAGGTTTGCGTGCCGCTGCAAACCCTGAAATACCTTCGACTCTTTTGCCGCGCGTTCGCGTCGCGCTGAACAACGAGCCACTTCCTCACGCCAGTTTTCAAAAGTGGGTATTTGTCAGCGCCGTTTTTGCGGGCGCGTTCGTCTTCACGGTAATTTTCGAACTGAGACATCGCGAAGCTCTAGCCACAACGGTGACGGCGGAAACTCCCGCGCTGCCTTCGCCTCGGCTCAATGAACTGCATCCATCCGCGCTGGCGGCTGAGAATTCCATTCAACAATCGAAGAAAGCGGAAGCAACTCGACCCATTCCGACTGGTGCAGCCGCCCCGCTCACCGCCGAAGTCCTAGTTCCCAACGAAGAGCGCGCCGCATTTGAAAAATTCCTGGCTCGCGAAAAGGCACCGTCTGCGAATTCTTCTGCCGCAGTTTTGCTTGTCCCAGAAGCTCCCAAAGAACTTGGCCCACTGCCGGCAGTAGAAATCGCAAGCCTTAAAGTTCTTCCGCTGAATGGCGGAGAGGACGGCCAGGGTGAGTTCTAGAATTTCTTGTACGCGAAATGCATTCTCGAAGGAGACGCAATGAAAAAACAATGGCTGACCGGACTTGCGGCGCTATGTCTCGCTGTTTGTGTTCCAAATCTAACGGCTCAGGACAAGCCTGCGACTAAATCGCCGGACAAGCCGCAAACCGCGGAACAGCGCAATGACGAGTATCGCTTTATGCGGGCTTCGCTCAAAGTACAGGTCGTGTTCACAGAATTCGAAGGCGACAAGAAACTCAAAAGCCTGCCGTACACCTTTCTGGTCACAACTCATACGCGAGACGCCACTGGAGAAGCCAAAGTGAGAGTCGGCTCACGCGTGCCTATCTACACCGGCGGCGGCCAGAACGTCACGTACCTTGATGTGGGCACAAATATTGATTGCCGCGCGATGACGGTTTCCGCAAATGAATATCAGATTTTTCTAAATCTCGAACGCTCCTGGGTTGACGGAGATGTCTCAGTTCCCATTCAAGGAGTAGCGGCGAGCCAGACAGGGGGAGAATCACACACTCCTCAGTTCCACCAGCCGATTATTCGGCAGTACAGAGCGGATCTCTCCCCCATCCTAAGGGACGGGCAGTCATTTGAGACCAATCTCGCCACGGACCCGCTCAGCGGCAGAACAATGAAAGTTGAGGTTTCCGTTTCGACAATCAAGTGATGCGGAGGTTCATTTTTCAAAAAGGGAAGTGAGCGCAAAATTCAGGCTCGCATAGCGAAAAACATACCCGAGCTTCTTTAATTTCGCCGGTACGACGCGCTGGCTCGACGTGAGCAGCGCGTCCGCCATTTCCCGGCCAAGCGCGAGGCGCAGCGCAAAAACCGGAGCCGGAAAAATAGCAGGCCGATGCAACGCTCTCGCCAGCTCTCT
The DNA here is from genome assembly GCA_035567915.1 of Candidatus Sulfotelmatobacter sp. Classification (GTDB taxonomy): domain Bacteria; phylum Acidobacteriota; class Terriglobia; order Acidiferrales; family UBA7541; genus Acidiferrum. The sequence goes on from DATMPA010000018.1 coordinate 161,033, forward strand.
CGTAAACTCAGCATTCGTCACCGGCTGTGGCGAAACTACATTCAACGCGCCGAACACCGCGGAATTCGTAATCGCCATTTTCAGAATCCCCACCACATCCTCCAACGCAATCCACGACATCCACTGTTTTCCATCGCCCAGCCGTCCCCCAAGTCCAAAACGAAACGGCGCCGCCATTTTCGGCAGCGCTCCACCCTGCTCAGCCAAAATAATTCCAAACCGCGCCATAACAACTCGCGTTTTCCACACCTCCGCCTTCAACGCTTCCGCTTCCCAAGACTTCGCAATGTCCGCAAGAAAGTCACCTCCAGGCCCGCTCTCCTCTGTCACAATTTCATCTCCTCGATTTCCGTAAAATCCGATCGCCGACGCCGAGACAAACACCGAAGGCTTCACACTCATTTTCCCAAGCGCTTCAACCAGCGCGCGTGTTACGTCCACGCGGCTCGAGCGTATCACCGCTTTCCGTTTTTGCGTCCACCGCCCATCCGCGATGGACGCCCCTGAAAGGTGAACGACAACATCCGGACCAACCGCCGCGCCCCCCAGTTCGCCTGTTTCCGGATTCCACGCCACATTGAATCCGCCCGCATCGTCATTCGCATTCGTCCCGGGCCGCACTAATCGGCAAACCGAATGGCCCTCCTTCGCCAGCGCCGAAACGAGCGCCTTTCCAACAAGCCCCGTCGAGCCCGTCACCAGTATTTTCATGCTCAAACGCTACGGGCAGACGCACCCATCGGTCAAGCTCGCCCGGGCGGTGGGCCAGTTTCGGTCCACTACAGCCACCTTCGGTCGCCACTTGTGCTTATTAGCTCCCGGACCGGCCGCACCTCGATCGTACCGACTCGAGCAGGCGGCATTTGCGAGGCGACTTGGATCGCATCCTTCAGGTCGGCGGCGTCAATCAAATAGAACCCAGCCAGAACCTCCTTGGTCTCGGCGAAAGGACCGTCCCTGATGGACACCTTTCCGTCGCGAACCCGCACGCTGGTAGCGGTATGGACGGGCTGAAGCGCCTCCGAGGCAAGGCACCGCCCCGCGTCTCGCAGGCCCTGGTCGTAAGCCATACACTCATCGTCGGTCATGGCCCCGATTTTCTTCTCTTCACCATAGACAAGGCACAGATACTTCATAGAGTCTCCTGCATCTCACATCCAAGTGAGGTAATGTTCGCATGTTCGCGGAGAAGTGCGACACCACAATGAAATGACACCGCTTAGCAAGTCCTCACATGCGCGCTGATCGGAAACTGACCACTATCCCAGCGCGACCCTTTCGCCTCGCTTCGCTGTAGAATAAGGCAGCGGCACACCATGCAAACACGCGTCCTATTTTTCGGGAAGTTGAAGGAACTCGTCGGTGCCGAGCAATCCGTCGAGCTCCGCTCCGGAGCGACCATCGCCGAGCTTTTCGAACGGTTCGCAAATCAGAAGCCCGAGCTCGCTTCGTTCCGCTCCTCCGTCGTAGCATCACGCAACCAGGAATTCGCTCCGTGGACCACGGTCCTCGAACCCGGCGATGAAGTGGCCTTCCTTCCGCCTGTGAGCGGCGGCTAACAGGTCCGATGACCCTCACGCCCCACGACGATCTCGTCCTTCTAGTCCGCGATCCCATCGCCGCAGACACGCTCATTCACCACGTCCGCCAAGCCGACGATGGCGCGGTCGTCACCTTCGACGGCTGCGTCCGCAACCAATCCCACGGCCGCAAAACGCTCTATCTCGAATACGAAGCCTACGAATCCATGGCCCTCGAAAAAATGAAGGAGATCGCCACTTCGCTCCACACACTCTTCGCGATTGACGGCGTTGCTATTGCGCATCGCCTCGGCCGCCTCGAAATTGGCGAAACCAGCGTTTTCATTTCCGTCAGCGCTCCGCACCGCAAAGCCGCTTTCGAAGCCTGCCGCCACGCGATTGACACGCTCAAGAAAACCGTGCCTATTTGGAAGAAGGAATACTTCGAAGACGGTGCCGTATGGGCCGATGGCGAACTGCCTCCCGTTCCTGCGGCGACTCCGGCGGCGAAACCTGCATCCTAATCATCAATGACGCCCACACCCTTGCGTGCCGCTTCCGGACTATGCCTTCTGCTCGCCAGTCTGCCGTTGCTCGCGATTCCGCAAGAGAACCCGAACCGTCCTCCCTGGGCGCAGAAAAACAAAACCGGCTCCAGCAAAACAGAAAAGCCTGACGAAGCTTCCACAACCCCGGACGATGCCGCACAAAGCCGCACAACCATCAAAGTAAAAGTGAATCTGGTAAACGTGCTGGTCAGTGTGCTTGATGAGAACAATCGCCCCGCGCCGGATTTACCGGTCGAGGCATTCCAGCTTTCCGAAGAAGGCAATCCGCAAAAGATCGAAGTCTTCGAAAAGGAAACTCAACAGCCACTCGACCTGGCCCTGATGATTGACGCAAGCCTCAGCGCACAAATCCAAATGCCCACGGAGCGCGCAGCCGCGGCTCATTTTATTCAGCAGGTGATCCGGCCGGGAGACCGCCTGGCCGTGTTCGGTTTTGACGAAAACGTCACGCGCGTTGCGGACTTTTCAGACAAGATCCCCATGCTTCAGGAAGCCGTGCGCAAGATTCCACCGGGCGCGGGAACTTCGATTTACGATGCCATCGTGCTTGGCTCGCGCAGCCTGTCCAGTCAAAAGAGCGAGCGCCGCCACGTGATCATCCTCGTCACCGACGGAGGCGAAACCACGAGTCACTCCGACTTCGAAGCTGCGCGAAGAGCCGCCGTTCGTTCCGATACGCTTCTCTACACGGTGTTGATTCGCTCCATCAAGGGCGAAGGTGGGCGCAACACCGCCGGCGAGCACGCCCTGCAAACCATCACGGAAACAACCGGCGGCGCCATGTTTTTTCCGGACAGTGCGGCTGACCTCGGCATCATCTTCGATCAAATCGACCGCGAACTTCGCACGCAATACCGCCTCGCCTATTATCCAAATCCCCGAGGCCCCTCGGATTCTCTGCGCAACATAGAAATCACCGTCCTCGGCGATTACAAAGTGCGCCACCGCAAGAACTATTACATGTGGCCGCAGTAGCTCCCTCCGGTTTTGGCTCTTGAATCGTGTAGCGGCGATTTTAAATCGCCATCTTGCTTTTAGGTTTTTGTGGCCTTATGTAGCGGAGGGCCTTTAGCCCCGTTGAATCGAAGAAGACTGCGTGTTGTCTTTAAGATGTGCGGGTTTTTCTTCTTTCCTTCCTTCAATGTCGCCACGGCCTCTATGCCACCGTCAAATTCGGCCGTTCCAGATGAAACCTAGTCTCCTCCTGGTAGGATCTCGCAAAAGCCAGCAGCTCCGCTTCTCCGTAAAGTTTCCCCAGAAATGTCAGGCTAGTCGGTGTGCCCGGCCCGCCCGAATTCGCAAAATCGCTCGGGTCTTCCGATATCGGTTTTGGCGCATCGTCGCCGCGAAATCCATTCGGCAAAATCACCGCAGGATGCCCAGTCAAATTCGTACAGACCAACTGCTGCCCGTTCGACGGCGTCACAATCACGTCAACGTCGTAAAAAACCTTTGCCACCGCATCCATCAACATTCTTCTCGCTCGCGCCGCTTGAATGTATTCCACCGCCGGAATAAACCGCGCCGTGCGAAAGGTGTTCGGCCAGTCGTAATCCTTTTGTGAAGTCAGCAGTTTGTCTCGTCCCGTCCGTGTTAATTCGTCGAATGCCGCTCCGGATTCCGCCGTCAGCATCACCGTAATCGCGTCGTAAGGAAATTTCGGCAACTCCACCGGAATCAATTTCACACCCATTCCCCGTAACTTCGTCAACGATGCATCCAGGTATTTTCGGTCGTACTTCATCCGCGTCTGGGCTGCCTCGCGACGTTTCTTCTGCTCCTCGCGTTTTTTCTGTTCTTCTGGAGTTTTTGGTGGCTCTTCTTTCGCCGCATCCTGAGCTGTTTCCGACAGAGGCTCGAACGCCGCCTTCAAATAACCAACTCGCAACTTCCGCCAATCAAGATTCGCATCCCAATTGAATACCGCTGGCTGTACCGAGCGATCCTTGCCGTCCTTCCCGTAGATCGCGTCCAACACCAGAGCGCAATCTTCCACGGCCCTGCAAATAGGCCCCAGCTTGTCCATGCTCCAGGAAAGCGCCATCGCCCCAGTACGCGGAACGAGTCCAAACGTCGGCCGCAATCCAGTACACCCGCACCGCGTTGAGGGCGACGAGATCGAACCAAGTGTCTCCGAGCCAATGCTGAACGCGACGCATCCCGCAGCCGTTGCCGACGCCGGACCCGCCGACGATCCGCTCGATCCCTGTTTGGTGTTCCATGGATTCCGTGTGACTCCGCCGAACCACACATCGCCCTGCGCCAGCGCTCCGAGTGTCAATTTCGCCACCAGCACCGCGCCTGCTTTGTCCAGTCGCTTTACCACAGTCGCGTCTTCGTCAACCATCTGGTCTTCGAATCCGCCCGCGCCCCAGGTCGTTTTGTATCCCCTTGTTGCAAGCAAATCCTTCGCGCCCCACGGAATCCCATGCAGTGGTCCACGATATTTTCCCGCCGCAATCTCCGCGTCCGCTTTTTTCGCCTGCGCGATTGCGCGTTCCTCTGTCAGCGTCACCACAAACTTCAGCGTTGGGTCGTACTTCTTCAATCGTTGCAAATACATTTGTGTCAGCGCCACCGACGAAATTCTCCTCGTACGCATCAGTTCCGCCAGTTGTCGCACGCTCGCAAACGCCAGAATTTCATAGTTTGGCCTCAATCCCGCCTTGCCAAACTGCAGGTACTCTTCGGGCAGTTTTGCCGCGGACATCCGCATCGGCTGTTTTTCCGTCTCGAACTTTGTCCAGGACGTAACGGGATCGAAAATCAGCGCAGGCTCCACCGAATTCGGCATGCGCAGCTTGTAAATCTCTTCGTACCCCTTTGCTTGATCGTTAAGGTTTTCGAGCATCATCTCTTTGTGCTCATCGGAAATGGGCACATCCGCAATCAATGCGGCGTTCTCAATCATCTCTTTCGTGATTTTCTTCGCGTCCCGAGCCTGCGCTTGAGCCCAGAGCACTCCGGGAAACAGTGTTCCTCCCAGTCCTAATCCCGAGCACGCCCTCATAAAATCTCGCCGGTCCAGCATCCTCATCCTCCAACATTCTCAATCGCCAATCGGCTGCGTACTATATCATTCCGATGAAAACCAAAGTTTGGCGGGTGTTGTGTAGCGTTGGGGCTTTAGCCCCGTTGACTCGAAACACGTTTCCTGTACCCGCGCTTTCTCGCAACTGTTCCCGGGGCTGCCGAATGTTAAACTAGTTGTTCACAATTCTTTTCTTGGGAGCTGTGTCTGCCGCAAAACCTGAAAACCTATCTCGAAGTAGCGCTCGAAACCGCCCGTGAAGCCGGCAAAATTCTCCGCGAAGAATACGCGCAACCGCCGGAAATCAAATACAAAGGCGACGTTGACCTCGTCACGCAAGCGGACAAACGCAGCGAACAAGCAATCGTGGACCGCCTCACAAAATATTTCCCAACGCACGCGATTGCCGCCGAGGAAGGCCTCGGCAAAGATCACGACGCCGAATTTCGCTGGCACGTAGACCCGCTCGACGGGACGACGAATTTCGCGCACGGCTATCCCTGCTTCAGTGTTTCGATTGCGTTAGCTCACAGGGATGAAGTTCTCGTCGGCGTGGTCTACAATCCAATTTACGAGGAACTTTTCGCGGCAGCCCGCGGCGAAGGCGCTTCGCTTAATGGAAAGAAGATCCAGGTTTCCAAAGTTCCGACGCTCTCTACGAGCCTTCTCTGCACCGGATTCCCCGTGCACAAACGTCAATCCAGCCCGAATATTCACTACTACTATGACTTCACCCTGCGTTCGCACGGCGTGCGGCGCGATGGGTCCGCAGCTCTCGACCTCGCCAGTGTCGCCGCAGGGCGCTTCGACGGTTTTTGGGAATTTGGTTTGAAGCGTTGGGACACCGCCGCGGGCGTGCTTCTCGTTCAGGAAGCAGGTGGAAAAATCACCGATTTTCACGACCAGCCTTATGCGCTAGGTGGTCCTATCGTCCTCGCCACCAACGGCCTTATCCATGAAGAGATGCGCGCCATCGCACTCGAACTCTCTCGCCGTGACCCCACCTCCCCTCCGCAGCGCCCTCAGTTGTAAAGTTCGCCTCAACAAAGCAGAGGGCCGGAAGTCCACGAGTCTAGCAGATCTTTTCGGGGTTTGCGTTTCCGCCAATTCCATCGCATTACGATGAAAAATCTGCCTGGAACGCTCTATTCTGTAGCAATGGGGAAGTAACCTTCCCGTAATCTGAAACTCAATTGGTGGCCGCGATGAAAAAACTTTTCTGGCTTGCTTTCCTATTCCTTGTGGTGTCCTCCTCCTCCGTAGCACAAGAGGACGAACTAAAACCAAATCAGGAAGCTGACCGCCAGGCAATCATCAATCTCGAACAAGGCTTCGCCCACGCCATCCAGCTCAACAATTCCACTATCTTTAACACCGTTTTCTCTGATGATTTTTCCGGCGTCACCTACTTTGGCGAGGTCATCAACAAGGCCAAGCAGATCCAACTCATTCAAACTTCTCCCAATACATACAGCTTCGTTCACTGCTCCGATGTCCAGGTGAAGATTTACCGCGATGTCGCTTCTGTCTCCAGCATGCGCACAGAGCGAGGCTCCATGCAGGGCCGCCAATTCAGCCGACAATTCCGCGTCCTCCGCGTTTACATCAATACTCCGCGCGGCTGGCGCGTCATCGCGCAACAGGAAACGCAGCTCCCTGGCAAATAAGCCGCTGGTTTCTCCGTTGTTTTTTCTGTCAAAATATCGCGAAGCGCAATCAGGATCCTCGCACGGCTCGTTCGGCGTTCACCGCCGCGCCAATCACTCCCAACTCGTCATTTTCCGGAATGAATTCGAACCGGCTCCCTTGCAGCGGACTCATTTTCACCATCTCGTGAACCAGACGATCGAGCAGCGCCGGGTCAATAAATCCCGCGTTCGGCCCCGTCAAATAAAATGGTCCCGGCCCCGCCATGTGAATGGAAGTCGCCGACGCCGCCGCGAGCGCGCGGTGACACTGCATGACGAACTCCGCGCAACGTGCGTCTCCCGCTTTCGCATTCGCAAACACTTCCTCGGGTTCCATGTCGAGGAACCGCATTCTCATCGCGCGGTAGCCAAGAATTCCCTCCAGGTGTCCCACGCCGCCACATCCGCAAAATCTTTCTTTCGGGTCCAGCGTGACCACGGAATGTCCGCCTTCCCACACGCCTTCGCTCCAAGGAAATCTGCCGTAGCCCACGCCATTTCCAATTGCCCAAACGCGATTCAACTTGTGCAGCACACCGCGCGTCGCCGCAATTCCCGCCGCGGTTGCATCCGCGTCGTTGAAAGCACGCACAGGGAGTTTCGCTCCCTCTTTTGCCAGTGCAAGTTCCACCGCGTTTTGCAGACGAAAGCCCTTCATCTGCCCCAAATTGGGCGACTCTTCCGCCACGCCGTTGCGGATAATTCCCGGGAATCCGATGCCCACCGCGTCCAATTTTTCGCCCTTGGCAACCGCCTTCACCTGCTCCGCGATCGCCACCGCAATATCGTCCGCAGGCATCGCGAGCAGCGCGTCATGCGTCGCACTTTTTTCAGGAAACGAGCGCACCCCGCCCACAACCCGGTTGTTTTCCACCAACCCGGCCGAAATTCTTTGCACTACATGGACACCGGCTAGCTTGCCCATCATTCGCCTTCCGTTTCCTGCCCAGCACCGACGTCCATTGCTAGACGTTCGCCAGTTTATTGAGCCCGTTAAACGCCGCCGCCTTATAACATTCAGCCAGCGTCGGATAATTGAACACGGTGTCCACGAAATACTCCACCGTGCCTTTCAGCGCCAGAACCGCTTGACCAATGTGCAGCAGCTCCGACGCGCCTTCGCCGATGATGTGCACCCCCAGCAGCTCTTTCGTGTCCGGGCTGAAAATCAGTTTCAGGCGTCCCGTCGTATCCCCGCGAATTTGCCCACGCGCAATTTCGCGAAAGTAAGCAATCCCGATTTCGTACGGCACGCCCGCATCGGTCAGTTGGTCTTCCGTCTGTCCGATGAAAGAAATTTCAGGGATCGTATAAATTCCGTAGGGATAATGAGCTGGGTTGGAATGAATCTTTACTCCCGCTGCCGTAGCCGCCGCGATTCTGCCCTGTTCCATCGAAACCGAACCAAGGCTGGGAAATCCAATCACATCGCCAACCGCAAAAATATGCGACTGCGAAGTGCGATATTCCGCATCCACCTTGATTCTTCCACGCGAATCCGCTTCTAGTCCCGCCGCTGCCAGATTCAGCTCATCCACATTTCCTTGCCGCCCAACCGCGTAAAGCAACGCGTCACCATTGACTTTTTTCTTGCTCTTCAAGTTGGCGACAACCGTTTTGTCCGGTAATTCCTCAACGCTTTCCACTTCCTCATTCAGCCGCATTGTCACGCGCCGGTCTCGCAAACTATACGAAAGCGCTTCCACCATTTCGGCATCGGCGAATTCCAGCAGCCGTGGCCTCTTTTCAATCAGTGCCACGCGCACGCCCAGCGTTGCGAACATGCACGTGTACTCCACTCCAATCACGCCGCCCCCCACCACGATCAGCGTCTTCGGAATGTCCGGCATTTGCAGCACCTGATCGCTGTTAATGATGGTTGTGTTGTTGAATGGCACCAGCGACGACATCGCCGGCTTCGTTCCCGTCGCAATCACAATGTTTTCCGCTCGATATTCCGCCTGGCCGCGCGTGCTCACAACTTTCAAACGGTTTGGGTCCAGGAAACTCGCCACACCGTTCAGCACTTCAATCCCATTGCGCGAAAGCTGCGCCCGCGTTACGTCAATCTCCGTCTTGATCACGTGCTGCGCCCGGAAAGACAAATCCGCCATCGTGATCTGGTCTTTCACGCGGTAATTCACGCCATAAAAACTTTGGTAGTAGAAGCCGGAGAGATGCAGCACCGCTTCGCGTATCGTCTTGCTGGGAATCGTGCCGGTATTGATCGCCACGCCGCCGACCACTTCCATCTTCTCGATTAACGCAACACGTTTCCCGAATTTTGCCGATTGAATTGCGGCCCGCTGGCCCGCTGGGCCGGAGCCAATTACGAGTAGGTCGTAGGTTTCCATCAGGCGTTTAAGGGCGCGGCCTCGCCGTTACCCTGCTTGCCGCGAGAGTATATCACTGCACCTATTACCACGCTGTTTCTTATACGCTTGCAATGCCATTGGCCCATCTAAATTCTCTATTGCAAATTACAGTTTCCTCATTAACCTAGTGCGCGGTAGTACGGTGAACTCATGGCTTCCTCTCCTGTCCCCAGTCATACGACGCAACTTGGCGAAACGCAGCGACGCGACGCTTGGTGGCTCGAGCTTCTTCCCGTCATCATTCTCTTCGGAGGCTTCGGTATCTACGCCACACTCCGCGCCTTCGAAGGCAGGTACTATGATTGGGGGCCATATCTCTCTCCGTTTTATTCTCCTCTGATTGATCCCCAGCACCATTGGTGGAGCCTTTCTCCCGCACTGTTAATCCTCGCGGCTCCACTCGGCTTTCGCACCACCTGCTACTACTATCGCAAGGCGTACTACCGCGCTTTTTTTCTAGATCCGCCCGCCTGTGCCGTCAGTGAAAGCAGCAGCCGCAAATATCGCGGCGAAACCGCTTTCCCATTTATCTTGCAAAATGTTCATCGCTACTTTCTCTATCTCGCCATCATCTTTATCTGCTTCCTTTGGTACGACGTGTTCAAAGCTTTTTCTTTCGAAGGCAAATTTGGCGTTGGCCTCGGTACATTGATCATGCTCGTCAACGTTTGCTTGCTCACTCTGTACACATTTTCCTGCCACTCATTGCGCCACATCGTCGGCGGCAAACTGGACTGCTTCTCCTGTTCTACCTTCGGGAAGCCCCGCCATTCGGCCTGGAGTTTTCTCACCATTTTGAACGAGCGCCACATGCTCTGGGCTTGGGCCAGCCTCATCTCCGTCGGCTTCACCGATTTTTACATCCGGATGCTCAAGGCCGGCGTCTTCAAGGACCTCCGAATCCTGTGACCCCAAATTACGAAACCCACGAACACGATGTACTCATCATCGGAGCAGGCGGCGCTGGTCTTCGTGCTGCGCTCGAAGCTCTCGCACAAGGCGCGCGAGTCGGCCTTGTCTGCAAATCGCTTCTCGGCAAAGCCCACACCGTCATGGCCGAGGGCGGCATCGCCGCAGCCATGGCCAATGTGGATAAAGCCGACGATTGGCGCACACATTTCTGCGACACCATGCGCGGCGGTAAATTTCTCAACAATTGGCGCATGGCACAGCTTCACGCGCAGGAAGCCCCCGACCGCGTTCGCGAACTGGAACAATGGGGCGCGCTCTTCGATCGCACTCCCGCCGGTGACATTCTCCAGCGCGCCTTCGGCGGCCACACCTTCAAACGTCTTTGCCACGTCGGCGATCGCACCGGTCTCGAACTCATTCGCACTCTGCAGGATCGCGGAGTCCAACTCGGAATAGATGTCTTTATGGAATCCACGGTTACGCGGCTTCTCAAAGACGGCGATCGCGTAGCCGGTGCCTTTGGCTATTGGCGCGAGCAAGGCCGCTTCGCCGCCTTCAAAGCGAAATCCATCGTCATTGCCACCGGCGGCATCGGCAAAGCCTGGCGCGTCACTTCCAATTCCTGGGAATACACCGCCGACGGCATGGCCCTCGCCTACGAAGCAGGCGCCGAACTCATGGACATGGAATTCGTCCAGTTCCATCCCACCGGAATGGTCTGGCCGCCAGGAGTACAGGGAATTCTCGTCACCGAAGCGGTTCGCGGCGAAGGCGGAATCCTTCGCAATAAACTCGGCGAACGCTTCATGGAAAAATACGACCCCAAGCGCATGGAACTCTCCACGCGCGACGTCGTCGCGCGCTCTATCTATACTGAAGTCAAAGATGGCCGCGGCTCCGAACACGGCGGCGCGTTCCTCGACATCTCCCACAAACCTGCCGAGTACGTGAAGAAAAAACTCCCCAGTATGTATCACCAGTTCAAGGAACTCGCTGACGTGGACATCACCAAAGGCCCCATGGAAGTCGGCCCCACGTGCCATTACATGATGGGCGGCATTCGCGTCGAAGCCGAAACCGCCGCGTCCACCGTTCCAGGTCTCTATGCCGCAGGCGAAGCCGCAGCCGGTTTGCACGGCTCCAATCGCCTCGGCGGCAACTCGCTCTCCGATCTCCTCGTCTTCGGCCGCCGCGCCGGAAAAGCCGCGGCCGAATTTGCCAATCATTCGTCCCCCGCAACTTTCGATTCTTCTCAACTTGAACAAGCCGAACGCGAAATGCTCGCCCCTTTCGAGCGCACCGAAGGCGAATTTCCGTACCCCATCCATCGCGACTTGCAGGAAACGATGGGAAACCTCGTTGGCATTTTCCGCAACGAAGAAGATCTCAAAAAGGCCCTCAGCGAATTAGACAAACTCAAACCACGCCTCGCAAAAGTTCGCATAGACGGCTCGCGCTTGTTCAATCCCGGCTGGCACCTCACGCGCGACCTGAAAAACATGCTCCTCATCTCTGAAGCCGTCACGCGTTGCGCCCTCGCACGCAAAGAAAGCCGAGGCGCTCACAGCCGCCTCGACTACCCGAATTACGATCCCGTTTGGGAAAAGAAAAACAACGTAGTAGTCAGTCAAGGCGATACCATGACCGTGCAAGAGCGTCCAGTTCCCGAAATGCCGTCGGAACTAAAACAGTTGCTGGAAGAAAAGAAATAGTTTGTAGCTGCTTTGCTTGGTTTTCGGTTTTGGTTCGTGTAGTGGCCGATCTTTAGATCGGTTCTCTTGAATTTTGTAGCTGAGGGGCTTTAGCCCCGTTGATTACAAGGAGACTTCATGGCCGAAGCGCTTCTCCGCGTCTTCCGAGGCGACCCATCCGGCGGCAAACCCGTGGACTACCGCGTCCCCCTAGCCCCCGGCATGGTCGTCCTCGACGCCCTCCACTCCATCCAGGCCCACCAATCTCCCGATCTAGCCGTCCGCTGGAATTGCAAAGCCGCAAAATGCGGCTCCTGCTCCGCCGAAGTTAATGGCCGCCCGCGCCTAACCTGCAAAACGCGCCTCGATTCTCTTCCGCTCGAAGAGCCAATCACAGTCTCCCCACTCAAAGCGTTCCCGGTTATCAAAGACCTCGTCACAGACGTTTCCTGGAACTACAAGGTCAATCGCAAAATTCCGGCCTTCCAGCCGCGCGAAGGCGTCGAATGGAAAATGGATCAGCGCGACGTGGACCGCGTCCAGGAATTCCGCAAATGTATCGAGTGTTTTCTCTGCCAGGACGTCTGCCACGTCCTCCGCGATCACGCAAAACACGAAAATTTCGGTGGCCCGCGTTTCTTCGTCCGCACCGCAGGCCTCGAAATGCATCCGCTCGACGGTGTTTCGCGCACGGCCCTGCTGAAAAACGAACTCGGCCTCGGCTACTGCAACATTACCAAATGCTGCACCGAAGTCTGCCCCGAAGAAATCCACATCACAGACAACGCCATCATCCCGTTGAAAGAGCGCGTCGTTGACGAATTCTACGACCCGATAACAATGCTAGTCCGCAAAATCCAAGGAGCACCGTAGTTTTTGGGTTGTGTAGCGGAGGGCTTCAGCCCCGTTGAGCTTGGCAAAGCAGCTCGACTAGTTTTTTGGTTTTTTGTAGTGGCCGGTCTTTAGATCGGTCCGTGCCGGAGGTCCTTATGAACTACCAACTCAAATCCATCTCCCACGCCGGAATCGCCGAAGCCCTTGCCAAAGCCGAACTCTATCGCTATCTCAACGAACCGGAAGAATCCGAATCCATTTGTCGCGACATTCTTGCCATTGAGCCAAAGCAGCATCTCGCTCTGCGCCTACTCGGCCTCTCCATTACGGATCAATTTATGGGCGGAGTTTCCGATCGCTACCGCGAAGCGGAAGAAACCTTCCAAAGACTTACCGACGCCTACGAACGCTTCTACTACACCGGTATCCTCTACGAGCGCCGTGCCAAAGCCCAACTCTGCGCCGGCCAGTCTCCGCATACCCTTCTTCCGCTTTTCGAGCGCGCGTTAAACTGTTTCGGCGAAGCAGAAAAAATCCGCCCCGCCGGAAACGACGACGCCATCCTCCGCTGGAACCGCTGCGTCCGCCTCCTCCAGTCGCCGACCCTCGCCTGGGAAGAACAACTCGCCTCCTTCGACGCCGACGACACTCCTCCCCACTGACTCTGTTTGTGTCATGGGATCTTGGCTCTTCTAGCGCCGTCCCTTAGGGCGGCATCTTCGTTGTAAGGCCCGCCATGATTTCCCATTCCAGGCGCCCACCACATGTGTCATTCCGACCGAAGGTGCCCAGCTTTTTCTCTTCGTGGCGAAATCGCATAAATTACCAGTCCGCCCAGCATTCCCGCAAGTGCAGTCAGCCTCCACGCCAGATCGTAACTGTGCCTCGCATCAAAAATCTTTCCCACAATCCAGGGAAATCCCCACTGTCCCAGTGAATATCCCATGATGATCAACGCCAGAAGCTTACCCAGTGACGCAGTTCCAAAGCTCTCCGCGGTCACCAGCGGAACCAGCATGTAATCCGCGCCCATCGAAAAACCAAAAACAACGGCAAACGCCCACGCCGCCGCAGGCTGCTTCGCCATTCCAAGCAACAGCACCGACGCGCCTAACAAGAAATAGAAAAGTGCCATCGCGTTTTTCTTGCGCACATGATCCACCGCATATCCAACCAGAACTCTCCCTGCTAGGCTTGCCGCTAGCAATCCAGTCGAAAAACGCGACGCCACTGTTGCCGAATAACCTAGATCTTTCAAATACAGAATCAAATGTTGAATCACCGCGCCGATCGCTCCGATCGCCAGAGTTGACCCAAGCAAAATCAGCCAGAAGTTTTTCGCTTGCACCGCCTCGGCAACTCCGCTGGAATCTGCCGCCGCTGCAGTCACCGCTCCGCCGGACTCCATCGCCAAACCATCCGGCGCCAGTCCGGACTCTTCCGGTGTCGAGCGCGTAATCCAGATCCCCACCGGAAACAACACCGCCATCAGCAGCACCGCAACAACCTCCAGCGCGTTCCTCCAACCGTACGTCCGTATCAAGTAATTCACCAGCAGCGGCGCTACCACTCCCCCAGCCCCGAGTCCTAGATATGCAATCCCCATTGCTTGCCCGCGGCGCGCGCGAAACCATCGCGCCACCAGCACCTGATTCGCAAGAGGGCCCGCGAACACATATCCCAGCACTTCCAGTGCGCACAACGCTTCGTACTGCCACAACTTCGTCATTCGTCCCATCAATAGCAGAGAAATGCCCACTAGTCCGGCGCCCGTCAAGATGACCCAGCGCGCCCCAATGCGGTCGATGATTGCGCCAGCCAGCAGCCCTGATGGCAATCCGATGATCAAAAATCCTAGAAAGAATCCCTGCGTCACCTGCGCGCGAGCAAATCCCAGCGATTCCACGAACGAAGCGTAAAACACCGGGAATCCATAAAAAATAATTCCCACCACGAAGAAAAGATTCAGGAATGCCGCCGCGACGACCCACCAGCCGTAAAATATCCGTCCCGAATTGCCGTTTGTCACGAATGAGCCGTCCGATTCGAGCGTGGACTTGACCTGATCCCCAAGCGCAGGGCGCAATCTTGAAGAATCTCTTCTTCCCAATCCGGGCGTTTGGCATTTCTTGGATGGGTGAGGTTGCTGGGAGTTTTTCCCGTTAGATGTAAAAATACCGCGGCGGAGTGTTTGTACGCAGGAACAGGCTCGCGAAACGCCACGTTTCCCAAATATTGCAATGCATCGGAAAGCGCGTAGTAGGCAGGGTCGCCCGTCTCCCAAAGCCGGTCACGCTCCGCAAATTTCTCCGGCGCGAACGTCGCAAGCCCCAGCAAATAATCGGAGCCATATTCAATCATGTTGATTCCCAAATCGTTGCCCGTATAAATGTGGAAATCCGGCCGGCACGCGTCTCGCAGCGCCAGACGCCCAAGTTCAACCAGTCGGTCTAGCGAAGAATGTTTCATCCCTTTGATTTCCGGGATCTCCATTAACCGCCGAACCGTCTCTTCGTCAAAAATTTCTCCATTCGCCGCGAACATTGCTCCCAGCTCAAACGCCAGCACATGCGAATAACCGCCGCTCGCTTCCCGGTACACAGCTGCCTTCTCCGCAGAAGTTTTTCCGTGCAATCGGCTACTCTGGAACAAAATCGGAATTCCACCGTGCGCCGCGATGGCATCCATCTGTTTCCGGTACAGTGAAACGATTTCGCCTTCTTGTCCCTCGATATAAGCTCCCGCCACAAACGGCACACCATTTCCAAGCGCCTCCCGCGTCCAGCGCAACATGTCCAGTTTTTCGTTTTCGCTCAGATAATTCACATAACCCGTGTCCATGTTGACGGCGTTCATCAATCCGGCCCGCTGCGTGGCGCGCAAATGATTTTGAAAACTCTCCACGGCAACTCGCCCGTTAACCTCAAAAGGCAACAGCGCCGCCGCAATTCCTTCTACCTTCCGCCCAATTGTCTGCCGCTGAACAATCTCGCCGAGTTTCATCGCTTCGCCTTTACAATCTTTAACTGTTCGGCAAATTCCAAATTCCTGTAGTAGGGGTCCAGAGGATAACATCCCGAGGGCAACCCTTTCCTCGGGGCCGTCGTGCAATCGCTGAACGTTCTGCAAATCCGTTTGTGTTCCACGGCTTTTCCTTCGCTCGCATCGTAAAGCAGCTCTGGATAAGTCAAAACCATTCTCCCCATCGCAACAGCATCCACCCATCCTTCGTTCACCGCCGCTTGCGCCACGTGCGGCAAAAAATCCTGCAAATAGCTGTATGCCGTACCGACAAAAATGAGCTTCGGAAATCGCCCCTTCAATTCGCGCGTCACGTTCATCTGCAACGCCACGCTGACGAGCGGATCCTCCGCAGGCTGGTATCCGTCCGACGGCGGATACAAAGCTGGCCGCTGAATGTGCGGATTATAATAAGGACTCCCCGCCGTCAGATTCACAAGCGAAATCCTCAGGTCCTCCAGCAGAACGAGAAACTGAATGGTTTCTGTCAAATCCGGTTGTGTCGGATCCTCAGGGTTCACGCCAAATCCCCAGCGATAAGGAATCAGATGCACATATTCTTCAGGAATTCCCGGTCCCAATTTGCCGTTGACCGACAGGGCCGGATCCGGGCGATAGCCCACCGTATCGAACGCGGAAAGCCGCACGCCAATCGCCAGCTTAGGCGCATTCATGCGGATCGTGTGCACGATCTCTCGCAAAAACCGCGTGCGATTGTCCAGAGTCCCGCCGAACTTTCCTTCTCGCGTGTGCGCGCTAAGAAATTCGTGTCCTAGATATCCGTGGCAATGCTTGATGTCAACAAAATCGAATCCCAACTCTTCTGCGATTTTTGCCGCGTCGTGAAATTGTTCCTGGATTCCTTCTATCTCCCCGTCCGTCAGCACCGGATAGTCGCCCGGCAATCCCAATTTCCGGTCCAGAATTGGATGATGGTAAAGAATCTTCGGCTCAGGTTTGTCGTGCCGATTCGGCCGGCAGTATCGCCCGGAATGCGTCAGTTGCAATCCGATGAGCAGCCCTTTGTCCGAGCCCGTCGTTCGAATATGTTCTTCAATCAGGGTCTTTCGCAGTTCCGCTAATCCTTCTTTCGTATGTTCTGCAATCACGAGTTGATTCGGATTCGCGCGTCCCTCGTGCGAAACCGCGACAGCCTCGCCTCCCCAAATCAGCTTCGCGCCGCTCCGCCCAAATTTCTTCCATCTTTGGATAGTGTGTTCGCCCGGATTTCCATCGGAAGTACCGTCCCACCCTTCCATCGGCTGAACCGCGATTCGATTGCCAATTTTGATTCCTCCGCGGGACAGCGGCGCGCGCAGCGGCGAGTCTGTCCCAGCAAGCAGCTCGCGATCGCACGGAATAGTCAATCCCAGCGAGCGAACATGCTCCTGAAACCGCGTTACGTCCTTAACGGTCCCCAGCCGAAGAATCGGCAATGAGTTCATCCAGTCTCCTATCCAAATTCCGGCCCCAGAATCGAGCAGGCCAGCTCCGGCCTGCCGGGAAAATCATTTTTCCCGCGAAACATTCTGGTGAGCGGCCGAGAATACTCAAACCCATAAGACTCCAGCAAGTCTTTCACGAAAGAATTTGTTTTCACGCAATCCGTCACCACAGTCTCCCGCGAAGAACGCGACAAAAATCCTTCAAGCATTCTTCGCGCCGTCTCCGCATCTTTGGCAATCCACGGTCCAAGATGATCCGCGAACGAGCCGTTTCTCCCAAACGCGTAGCCTTCCATCCCTCCCGCATTCCACACGCCATCAGTAAATAGCGGCGCCTCTCGATGCACGGATCGCAGCAAGGAACTTCGATCCGCCCCAAACACTTCGCGATCCGCCTTCAATACATGTTCCAAAAGTGGCGCAGGCATCGATTCGCTCGAATCCGTCGGTCTTCGCTCGGACAAGGCATCACCCGCCCTTTTCAGCGTCCATCTCTCAATCTCGTATTCCGTCTCAAAACCGCGCTTTTCATAGATCGGCTTCCCAAGCGGCGTTGCATCTAGCTTGATGCACGGCATCCGAATCGAATCGAGATACTCAATACATCTTTCCAGTAGCCTTGTTCCCATGCCTCGCCCGCGATAATCCGGATCAACCAGCACCATCCCCACCCATGCAAATCGTCCTTGATAATTGATCGTTGCCGCCGTTCCGCGAACGGCTCCGTCAAGTTCTATGACAAAGGATCCCTCCGGGCTCTCAAGAAATCGTTCCCAATCCGCGCTGGTCTGATTCCACCCCGCCAAGTCCTTCAAATGCATTCCGCCAGGAATGTCCGCCGTGGTCATCGTTCGCATTTCCATCGAAAAAATTCCCTCGCAAACGGAATGCCCGCTGCAGCAATTCCAACCAAAATCTCCGCCGTCAATTCTAACCGTCTTCAAGTACAATCACGCGTCAACCTTTGCGTATGGAATTGTTCTCATGTTTTCACAGAATGAAAAATCAATCTGTGACGTCGCCGAACTCGACGCCTTCCTCAGTGAACCGCACGAACGAACGCTTCGTTCCCTTGCAACCCTCAGCGGCGACATTCTTGTTCTTGGCGTCGGCGGAAAAATGGGCCCCACTCTCGCGCGCATGGCCAAACGCGCGTCTGATGCAGCCGGTATTTCGCGCCGCGTAATCGGCGTAGCCCGTTTTTCTGCCCCTAACTTGGAAAAGCAGCTCAACTCTTGGGGCGTGGAAACAATTCGCTGCGACTTGCTCGACCGAAACTCTCTTCCGGCTCTTCCTGATGCACCCAATATCGTTTACATGGCGGGCATGAAGTTTGGCTCAACTGGACAGGAATCTCTCACCTGGGCGATGAACAGCTATCTTCCTGGCCTTGTCTGCGAAAGATTTTGCAAGAGCCGTATCGCCGCGTTCTCAACGGGCAATGTCTATGGCCTCAGCCCCGTTTCGCAAGCCGGTTCCCGCGAAACGGATTCGCCCAACCCTGTCGGCGAATACGCCATGAGCTGCCTCGGCCGCGAACGCATGTTCGAGCACTTCAGCCGCACTCTGTCGATTCCTGTTTCCATCATTCGCCTCAACTACGCCACCGAACTTCGTTACGGTGTTCTCGTGGACATTGCCCAGCGCGTCTTCTCCGGAAAGCCGGTGGCCATTTCCATGGGCTATCTCAACGCCATCTGGCAGGGCGATGCCAACGCCATGAGCTTACAATCGCTAGCTCATGCCGCTTCACCGCCTTTTGTAATCAATATCGCCGGTCCAGAGCTTTTGAGCGTGCGAAAAATCTCGCAGGAATTTGCCGATCGATTTCAGAAACCCGTCCAGTTCGAAGGAGTGGAAGCACCGGATGCGCTTTTGAGTAATTCTCAAGAGTCTCTTCAGCATTTCGGTCCCCCGCGTATTTCACTCAAACAAATGCTCGATTGGATCGCGGACTGGACCATTCGCGGAGGCGAAACTCTCGCCAAGCCCACTCATTTTGAAGATCGCGCAGGCCGCTTTTAGTTGAAAAAGTGAATCGACGAAAATGACTCCGAAACTCGATCCGAAACTCAAACACATTCTCAGACAGGGAACTGTAATTCCCGCACACCCGCTTGCCTTGAATGCGAATCGTCAGCTCGACGAACGCCGTCAGCGTGCCCTCACGCGATATTACCTAGCCGCAGGCTCAGGCGGACTTGCCGTAGGAGTTCACACCACGCAATTCGCTATTCGCGACACGCAAATTGGTTTGTTTGAGCCCGTACTGAGACTCGCCGCCGAAGAAATGGATCGCGCCGACCGCGATCGCTCCGAGCCTTTGCTCCGTATCGGCGGTATCTGCGGCGAAACATCGCAGGCTATCAAGGAAGCGCGTCTCCTTTTTGACTTGCGCTACCACGCTGGCCTCCTCAGCCTCGCCGCCATGAAGAACGCGAATGACGCCGCTCTCCTCACGCACTGCCGTACCGTGGCTCAAGTTCTTCCCATCATCGGATTTTATCTTCAGCCGGCGGTCGGCGGTCGCGTTCTCTCCTACAAATTCTGGCGCGAATTCTCAGAAATCGAAAACGTCGTCGCCATCAAAATCGCCCCCTTCAATCGCTATCAAACCCTCGATGTCGTGCGCGCCGTCGTTGAATCTGGCCGCGACATCGCTCTCTACACCGGCAATGACGACAACATCGTTATGGACCTGCTCACGCCTTTTGTGTTTCAAGCGAACGGCCAAAATCCAACACTCCGTATTGTCGGTGGCCTCCTCGGCCATTGGTCCGTGTGGACGCGACACGCAGTTGAACTGCAGAAGGAATGCGGTGCAGTTCGCTCCGGCGATCCGATTCCCGCAGAATTGATTCAGAAAAGTGTCGAAGTCACGGATTCAAACGCAGCATTTTTTGACGTGGCAAATCATTTTTTCGGCTGCATTGCAGGCCTGCACGAAGTTCTACGCCGCCAAGGTTTGCTAGAAGGGATTTGGTGCCTCGATCCCAAAGAAGCGCTCAGTCCCGGCCAGTCCGAAGAAATTTCTCGTGTCTGCGCGGCCTATCCTCATCTCAACGACGACGATTTTGTTCGCGAGCACCTCGATTCTTGGCTCGCCCCCTGATGATCCTTCCCGTCGAGTGCTCCACCGCACACGTCATTTCGAGTGGGGAAGGAGAAATCTCTCTTCGATTGCAGATGGGAGTTGGCCTCTTGCGCATCGCTATTCGCCCTTATTTAAATCGAATGAATAATGTAAGATTCGCCTCGATTGGGAGACGCCATGCTCAACATTAGATCTTCTGCGCTGTTTTTCTGCCCTTTTCTAAATCCAGGAATTCTTCTTGCCCAAACCTCTACAGACTCCTCCTCCCCTGTCGTCGTTCACGTCGACATCACCCCCGGCCACGCCATCAACTCCTTTGATCCGGATTCCGCCCTCGGCACCTCACTCGACGTTCTGTCCCGTCGCGACATTGACCGCGTCCACACCCCACACATAGTTCAGGAATCTCTTTCCGCTGGCTGGGGTCCCATCACCTATCGCAACAACAGTGAACTCCGTATGGCCGCCTGGCACTGGAACGCCGAGGGCACCTGGAGCGACGTCTCCCACCAAAGCGGCTACTTCACCGCCAGCACCGAGCTCAAGGCGCCGATTCGCTATATTCTTTCTTACGCTCTTCCGCACCGAGGCTTGGCCACCAGCGGCGATCGCCCTGTCCAAGGACCAAATCTTCTCTACTGGAAAAGCAATCCATATCTCACGAGTAAGTTCACGGGAGAGTCAGACGCCCTTCATCCACAATGGATCATCGTGGATCTGCAATCCGAGAAACAAATCAGCGCCGCGCGCATCCAGTGGGTCTCTCCCTACGCAAGAGTTTATCAACTCGAATATTGGGTCGGCACCAATGCGCTCGATTTCGACGGCGGTCCCAAAGGCGAATGGAAAACTTTCGATTCAGGAAAAATCGCAAACGCTCAAGGTGGAACGGTTACGCACGCTCTGGCCAACGCACCTGTTTCTTCGCGTTACATCCGGGTCTTGATGTCCGAATCCTCAAACACCTGCGACGAGCACGATCCGAGCGACGTTCGCAATTGCGTCGGCTACGCCATTCAGCAAATCGAACTCGGAACTACCGACGCCAACGGCAGGTTCGTTGCGTTAACAAAAGAAGCGGTCGAACGCGCCACGACCTACACCGCTTCTTCGATTGATCCCTGGCACTCGTCAGAAGATGTCCGCGACGGCGGCGATTATCAGCACACCGGATTCGATCTCTTTTTCACTAGCGGCCTTACCAACAATTTGCCTGCGATGATTCCCGTCACCATGCTGTACGGAACGCCCGACGACGCGGCCGCGCAAATCGCCTACATCGAAAAACGCGGCTATCCCATCAGCTACGTCGAAATGGGAGAAGAACCCGACGGCAAGCACGCTGTGCCCGAAGATTACGCCGCGCTCTACATTCAATGGGCCAACGCGATTCACAAAGTAGATCCAAAGCTAAAACTCGGCGGACCTATCTTCGAAGGCGTGAACAAAGACATCACGCTCTGGCCCGACGCAAAAGGCCGCGTCTCCTGGATGGGCCGATTCGTCGCGTACCTGAAGGATCACAACCATCTTTCCGATCTGTCGTTTGTTTCCTTCGAGCATTATCCCTTCGAGCCCTGCACAATCACTTGGAAAGATCTCTACCGCGAACCTCAGCTGATCAAAGGCATCATGCAAATCTGGCGCGACGACGGCGTTTCCAAAGATATCCCTCTAATGGTCACGGAAAATCATCTTTCCTGGTCGCTCACCGGTCCAATGACGACGATTTTCGCCGCGCTCTGGCTCGCCGACAACGTCGGCTCCTTCTTTGAAGGTGGTGGCGCCGCGTTTTATCACTCGCCCATTCAACCGCAAGGTGTAAATAACAGCTGTCTCGGCTGGTCCTCCTGGTCGAATTTTGTGTCCAACGAGAACTACGAAATCAAAGGCTACACTTCACCCTACTACGCAGCCCGCATGATCAATCTAGAATGGGTCCAGCACCGCTCCGGCGTACATCAAATGTTTCCATCATCAACCGACATCAAGGACGCCAGTGGAAATCTTCTCGTCACCACGTACGCCGTGCATCGCCCCGACGGAAATTGGTCCCTAATGCTAGTAAATCGCGATGAAAACAACGCCCACACCGTCCGCGTCTCTTTCGAAAATGCAAAAGAAAAGCGCGCCGCCACCTTTTCAGGAAATGTTTCCTGGATCAGCTTCGGTAGCGATCAATATGTCTGGGTCAACGACGGCCCCAACAGCCACCCCGATCCCAATCGCCCTCCCGCAGCAATGACAATCGACGCCACCCCGCAAGCCATCTTCGCTCTACCCAAAGCCTCCGTTACCGTTTTGCGCGGACGGGTGGATAAATAGACGAAAGAATGTTCGGTTCTAATTTTCTGTGGCGAATCCAGCGTCAGCTCGTAACTCCGTCGCTGCGTTTTGTTGCGGATTTTGCACTCTGATCCGTGACAGCAATCCTCCTGCTATTAAGTAACACATTCCAATCAACCAAAACGCGGCGGTTGCCTTTCCGGTCCGGTCGTTTAAATAACCCACCGCAGTGGGCCCGAAAAATCCGCCCGTGTGGCCGATCGAATTGATCAATCCAAAACTCGCCGCGGCAGCAGATTCGCTCAAGAGCAATGTTGGCATGGACCAGTACACCGGGTAATACGAATAAACGATTCCCCCGCCGAGAACCAGCAACGTCATTGCTGCCGCTAAATTGTGTGTGTTCGCCAGCATCAAATACGCGAGCGCCGCGCAAATTAGCGGAACAGCTGCGTGCCAACGCCGCTCTCCCATTTTGTCGGAATGCCAGCCATTCCAAAGCATTCCCGCAATTCCGACCACACCCGGGATCGCCGCGATCAGCGCCACTTTTGCGCTCGGAAGCCCCGTCAGCCGCTTAATAAAAGTGGGTATCCAATAAATACTTGCCTGCGCCCCGACATGCGCGATGAAATATGGAAGAATCAGCATCCACACTTTCTTGTCGCCGAATGCCTGCCATGTCGTATAATTCCTCGCCTTTTTCTTCGCTACTGCTTCTGCCGCCAACTCCTCCGAGAGCCACTCCCGCTCTTTTTCCGTAAGCCACTTCGCCTCCCGCGGACGGTCGGTCAAATAAAAAAGCGTAATTGCACCAAGAAGCATCGGCGGAATTCCCTCCACGACAAAGAGCCATCGCCAACCCGCCATTCCTAACCAATGAAGTCCCAACAACCAACCGGCCATCAGGGAACCAACAACCGACGCGGCCGGAAGACCGGCGTACAGAGAACTAATAGCCTTGGCACGATCAGACGCGACAAACCAATGCGTCAAATAAACAATCATCCCCGGAAAAAATCCCGCTTCCGCCACACCCAGCAGCAACCGCGCCGCATAAAACTGTGACGCTGTGTGTACGAAGCCAGTGCCTATCGTCACGGCACCCCAGCTGATCATGATCCGCGCCATCCACTTTCGTGCGCTCCATCGTTCAACAATCAGTGCGCCCGGCACTTCGAGCAACAGATACCCCACAAAAAATATTCCCGCACCCAAACCGAAAATTCGGTCGCTGAAACCAAGATCGGCGCTCATGCGAAGATTCGCGAAGGAAACATTGACCCGGTCGATGTAACAAATGACGTACAACAGGAACACAAAGGGAAGCAATCGCATCGCCGCCTTGCGCCGCGTACTTTTTCCGATTTCCAGTCGATCCGTTTCCATTTTTGGTGTTCCCGCGTTTCCGGGAACGCCCTTCAAGAATTTTTCTCCGCAAGATAAGCAAACCGGGAAAGGCGATTCTCTTTCGCTATTTTCGCAGCCGTCGCCAGAAATTCCTGCTGCTCGTCAAATTCCTCTTTGCCTTCAATTTCTTGCAGCGCGTTTTTTCTTGCCTCACGGGCAGTCCAACGCCTCTCGGCAATTTCAGCCATGTTTCGCGTGGCGTTCTCGCGCTTCAGCAATCGCAATCCACATTCACCAAGCACTCGTTCATCGAATCCTTCCGGAACAAATAAATAGAAACCGCCCAAACTGCGACTTTTGATTTCATTGTCCGTAAGCGGCCCAGTTACTGTGATTGGGTCAGTAAACAAGAGTTTTCCGCATGGCTTTAGCACGCGCACCCAATCCGTGAGCGTACGGCGGCGGTCCGGAATATGATTGATCGCGTCGATACACATAACTGCGTCAAAACTGGCACCGGGAAAGGGAAGTGGCTCTCCTGCGTTTGCAATCTGAAAACTGGCGTGCTTCGCGAGTCCTCGTTCAGCGGCGAATGAATTCGCCGTCACAATTGCCCGTTCGTGGATGTCAACTCCAGTGATAGAGCAGCCGCGCACTGCAGCCGCACGCAGCGATAGACCTCCCGCGCCGCAGGCGACATCCAGGAGAGTTTTGTCGGGAGTTAGCTCCAGCCAGCCGAGAAATTTGTCCTGTTCATGCGCAGTGGTCCAGCTGTTCTGCCCGATATCTTCGCCATACGCTTCCCGGCGGATTTGCGCATAGAGTTCCGTTTGAAAATTTCCATAGTTCGCGTCATACCGGTGCGCAGGTTTTTGCTGCTCCGATTTCGATTCGGACATTCCGGTCTCCGGCCATTCGGTTTAACGCGGACGCTCTTGGGAGAATTGGGAGCATTGTACATCCGCTAATCCGTTCAACGGTACGCGGTCTAGACTTTATCGTGCCTCTTCGTTGACGCTTCTTTAAGCGAATGTTACGCTCCTTTTCGCTCACCCACGCATGCGCGCCGTTGACCTGATCCGAAAAAAACGCGACTCCGGGGAACACTCGCGAGAGGAGATTAATTTCCTCATCTCTGGCTACACGCGCGGAGAAATTCCCGATTACCAAATGTCGGCATGGCTCATGGCCGCGTGGATTCGCGGACTCAATCGCTCCGAACTCGCTTCACTCACCGAAGCGATGCTTTATTCCGGCGAAGTTGTGAATCTCTCCGATCTCCCCGGAAAAAAAGTGGATAAACATTCCACTGGTGGCGTCGGCGACAAAACTTCTTTAATTCTTGCGCCCATTGTTGCCGCGGGAGGGCTCACCGTGCCGATGATCAGCGGCCGCGGGCTCGGCCACACCGGCGGCACACTGGATAAACTCGAATCCATTCCAGGATTCAATACCGCGTTGTCGCTGAAGGAATTTCGCCGAGTGCTTCGCGAATGCGGAATGGGTTTGATCGGCCAAACCGCGGAAATTGCGCCGGCGGATAAAAAGATTTATGCGCTGCGCGACGCCACCTCCACCGTGGAAAACATTGGCCTGATTTGCGCATCCATCATGAGCAAGAAGCTCGCGGAAGGAATTGACGCGCTGGTGCTCGACGTGAAGACCGGGTCGGGCGCATTCATGAAGAGGGAAGAAGATTCGGTGATGCTCGCCGAGGTGATGGTGGAGACCGCGAAGCGCATGGGGAAAAAAGCGGTGGCGCTGATTACCGATATGGACCAACCACTGGGGCGTATGGCGGGGCATTCCAATGAAGTTATAGAAAGTATCGAGGTGCTGAAAGGGAGAGGGCCAAAGGATTTGCGCGATTTAAGTTTGGAACTTTCGGCGTGGATGTTTTATTTGGGAGAACGCACCGAGTCGGTGGAGGAAGGCCGGCGGTTGGCGGAGACGATGGTGGCGGGCGGACAGGCGCTGGAGAAATTCAAACAAGGAATTCGTTTACAGGGCGGCGACGAACTCGTTGTGAACGATTACAGTATCTTGCCCGGGGCGCATTCAAGAATTGATGTGGTGAGTTCGACTTCCGGTTTTCTTGGGGCGATGGACACCACAGAATTCGGAATTGCGCTGGCGACGCTTGGCGGCGGGCGGGAAACCAAGGAAGACAAGATTGACCACGGGGTCGGGTTGGAATTTCACAAGCGCGTCGGCGACCACGTGGAAAAAGGCGAACCGCTAGTCACAATCCATTACAATGCGGACGCAAAGCTAGCGGAAGCGAAATCGAGGATTGAAGGGGCTTTTGTTTTTAGCGAAACGAAGCCGCAGGAAAAGCCGTTAGTTCGTCGTTTGATTGGGGTCTGATCGGCACTTAATTTTTTCTTTGAAGGAGCCTGCATGGGCAAATACGTTGGAGTGCTTGGGCTACTCACCATGCTGGGCCTCGCGTATCTCTTCTCGACGGATCGAAAAGCAATCAAATTGAAAACGATATTATGGGGCGTCGGCCTGCAACTGACGTTCGCCTTTTTCGTGCTGAAATTTGAAAAGGGAAGGATACTGTTTGCTTTTCTCGGCGCGAAGGTGAATCGTCTGCTCGATTTCTCCTACCTCGGTTCGCAATTTATTTTTGGCGAACTTGGCAAAAAATCGTCCAACTATGGCGTGATTTTTGCGTTCCAGATTTTGCCGACAATTATTTTCATCGCGGCGTTGTTCGCGCTGCTCTATCACATCGGCGTCATGCAAATCATCATTCGAGGAGCGGCGTGGTTGATGCAGCGCGTGATGGGCGCGAGCGGCGCGGAATCGCTGAACGTTGCCGCCAGTATCTTTATGGGGCAAACGGAAGCTCCTCTGACAATTCGCCCTTTTCTCCCGAAGATGACGAAATCCGAATTGATGACCGTGATGACGAGCGGGATGGCGCACGTTTCCGGCGGCATCATGGCCATTTATATCGCTTATGGAATTGAGGCGAAACATTTGCTTACGGCGGTGATTATGACGGCGCCCGGGACGCTGCTGATGGCCAAGATGCTCGTGCCGGAAACCGAGCAGGCGCTCACGGCGGGAAAAGTGGAAATGCCGCCGATGGAGAAAGAGGCGAATTTTCTTGGCGCAATTTCGCGCGGCACGGTCGAGGGGTTGCATCTCGCGCTCAACGTCGGAGCGATGCTTATCACGTTCATTGCGTTGCTAGGCCTGGCGAACGCCATCATGGGCGGCACGCATGATTGGCTCTCCGTGCATCCGCGCTTGCACATGGCATGGTTTCCCTCGAGCTTGCAACAAATTTTTGGCTGGGTTTTTGCGCCCATTGCGTGGGTTATTGGCGTTCCGTGGCAGGACTGCGCAGCGATGGGGAATTTGCTTGGGACACGCATGGTTGTCAACGAAGTAGTTGCGTTTCAGCAGCTAGGAGCATGGAAAGCTCAGCTTGATCCGCGCACGTTTACGATTGCAACGTTTGCGCTTTGCGGATTTGCGAATTTCAGTTCCATCGGAATTCAGATTGGCGGCATCGGCGCGCTGGCTCCGGAGCGTCGAGGAGATCTGGCCCGGCTTGGAATTCGCGCGATGATGGCAGGAACGATGGCGAATTTGATGTCCGCTTCGATCGTGGGACTTTTGACGTGAGCGCAAGAAAAGTTAAGACATCCGGTGAATTTGAGCGCGCTGAAGCCGCGGCGAAATTCATTCACAAGCAGACGAAGCTGCGGCCCAAGATCGCGCTAGTGCTTGGGTCGGGGCTTGGCGCGTTTGCCGATGAATTTTCCGGCGCGAAGAAAATTCCTTATGCCAAGATTCCGCATTTTCCGCGGTCCACGGCCATCGGGCACGCAGGGCAACTGGTGCTAGGCAAAGTGGACGGCGTGGAAGTTGCGGGGATGCAAGGGCGCGTTCACCTTTATGAAGGATATTCCGCAAAGGAAGTGGCGTTTCCGATTCGCGTATTTACCCGAATGGGTGTGAAAGCGGTCATCCTTACAAACGCCGCAGGCGGCATCAATCTCCATTTCTCAGAAGGCGCGTTGGTCGCGATTCGGGATCACATCAACCTTCAAGGAGCGAATCCTTTAATCGGGCCGAATGACGAGCGGTTCGTCGCAAGCGGCGCGGATCGCGAACGCTTCGGAAAGCGGTTTCCGGACATGACGCAGGCGTATGATCCCGAATTCCGGCGGTTTGTTTCGGACGCAGGAAAGAAGCTGAAACTCGCGCTGCACGAAGGTGTATATCTGGCGCTGTCCGGGCCGAATTACGAAACGCCAGCGGAAATTCATTCGTTCCGCACGCTAGGAGCGGACGTCGTGGGAATGTCCACGGTGCCGGAAGTTCTGGCGGCGCGGCACGCGGGGATTCGTGTGCTGGGGATTTCCTGCGTGACGAACATGGCGGCCGGAGTTACCGGAGAAGCGCTCACGGCCGAAGAAGTGTTTGAAACCGGAGCGCGCGTGAAGAACGATTTCATCGCGTTGCTGAAAGCGGTGATACCCAGAATTGCGGAGGCGATTGCGTGAGCGAATATGATGCGTTGATTGCCGCAGCGAAACAGTCGCGGGAGAACGCGCATGCGGCGTACTCCAATTTCCGCGTGGGAGCGGCGCTGCGCGCGACATCCGGCAGAATTTTTGGCGGCTGCAACGTGGAGAATGCGACGTATGGGCTGACTGTCTGCGCCGAGCGCGTTGCGATTTTCAAGGCGATCAGTGAAGGCGAACGCGGGTTTGACGCCATCGCAGTCGTGACGGATACGGATTCGCTGACATCACCGTGTGGCGCGTGTCGGCAACTGATTTGGGAGTTTTGCGGCGATGTGCCGGTGATTCTTTCTAACCTGAAAGGGAAGACGGAAATCATTCCGATGAAGGCACTGTTCCCGAAGCCGTTTGATTCGTCGAATTTATAGATTGGTTACTCCCTCCCCCCTCCCCCTATTTTTTGTACGTGTTGAAAATAAGGGGGACTTTAAGTCCTTATGTCCATAAGTGTTCATTCTAAAGGCGGTTACGGGCGGGCATTTTGTAAGTGTTCACCGTTAGGACAGTTAGCAAATGGAATGCCTATGGGTGGCCAACGAGATTATTCGGAACTAGAATCGCTAATTTCGCCCATGGCTCCCAATTTTTCGCTGCTGCCCTTAGCCCTCGAGATCATTCGCTTCACTTCCGAATTTGCATGTGAGCTGTAGACCTCGGTACCCGGATGCTGCTGAGGAAATACCCTGAAAATCTCGTCCGCAAAGGCTTGTCCGATAGTTTCAACTCCCTCGAAATTGAAAATTACCGTCTTAAACAGTTCTACTCTTGCTAAAACGCGCTTGGCCTGAGATCGCGAAACCAGTTTGTCTTCTCCATATTGCGCCAGCCTCACAGGAACGACTGTCTTATTGAATCCATAATCATCCCCAGAACTGTACTTATCGAATATTTTTTTCATGCTCCGCGCGGTGTGATTGTCCAATTTCATCCAAACCGCCGTACCATGAGAATACTGTTTAGCTTGTAGAATCCAATCTTCTGAATTTTCAATGGAGTGACTGAAAAATACGCCTCCAGAAAGAATATCGAAGGAATCGAACATCCTCGATGAGAAAAAGATCCCCTCCCCGGTATGCCTGTCGGGATCGGTAGTCAGCTTGCCTTTCGACAGTTCGAGAACCGCATGGCGTTCATCCAAGAGACTTAGGGCACTCTGAATCTTCTTGAAAATTCCAACACCGTCGTCGTATATGGCCATCTCGGTCGTAGCCGCTGTTTTCTTGATATGAACGGTAATATTGCTGGCGCCGGAATGATCAATCGCGTTGTTAAATATTTCAGAAAAACCATAAAACCAAATGTCTGTTACGTTCTCTGGCATTTTCCCAATTGCCGGAGATACATCATTTGTCCAGACAACGTCCTCAGCCAATTCCTTCGTGAGTGGAAATGTTTTTTTCCACTCGACCAAGGGGGCTAGTTTGTAAGACCGATTTCTCGTTTTCCCGGATTCGACAAGGGCGTGCTCAGCTCGTAGTTTTTGGAGATGCTTATTGACCGCCTGACGGGAAATGCCAAACTTATTGGCTGTAGTTTTGCTTACGTCTGCCGCATGCTTCTCTAGGTTCTGCAAGATGAAGTGCCTTATCTCTTCTCCGCGCGTACGCACCCTCGTCATTTAGAAACCTTGTCCTTCAGCATTGTCAACGTCTCACCGACTATTGTCAACCGTGGACCTCTTGGGCTAGAAGATAGCGCTTCCAAATGATCGCGGCCCTCCGCGCATCTCTAACCGGGTACCGTACCGCTACGAAGTGGTGGGCGGAGACGACGGGAGTGAGAGAAGGGGCCCGGAGCGTGAAGAGTAGAGGCGGCGGAGTTCGGCTTTCCAGGCGTCCACGCCGATGGCGGAGAAGGCTTCGCCTTGCAAATGAGGGAGGTTTTGGATCTGGAGTGCTGCGTACACGAGGCTCGAAAGGATTTCCGGAGAGATGCGGCTGACGACGGCATGTTTGGCAACGCGGGTGAAGTAGGCGTTCAGGTCTGCGTAGGTACGGAGTTCACCATTGACGCCGAAGCGATCGGAGAGGTCGTTCGCGTCTAGAGCTTGCTGGTCGAGGAGGTGGCGTTCGCGATCGGCGTGGAAGACACAGAGGTAGTCGTGAGCGTTGGAGCGAGGCAACGGCACGAACGGCCGTCGGCGAAGGGAAATTGACAGAGAACAGCAAGAGCTTTGCTGGATTTCATAAAAGTGTCCCAATTTCAGAGTTTTACACCCAAGGCGGCTAGAGGCAGGAGCGCCCATAGAGTAAAACAACATAGGAGTTACTAGAAGCCAAGAGTTAATTGCCGCCGGAGGAGGCTACGAGAGCAGGCGCGTCCGTGCGCGATTGCTGGAGTAAGGAAAAGTCCGAGCGGATGAGGCGGTTGGAGGCTTTTTTGGTGCGGCCGCCGCGCAGTTCTTCATGAAGACGAGCGACGAGGAGCAGGCGGGCCTGCTGCTGAGAATCCGCCGAGGCGAGAATATTTGAGCGGGTTGCGCCAAGGTTCTTGGTCGTATCGCCCGAGGTCAATTGCAGGACGGCGTGACCTTGTGCGTCCACGTGAAATTCCGAGGCAGCTTCAAGCGGTTTCCAGCCCGCGCGTTCGACCCCTAGTTTG
>DATMPA010000019.1:0-3157 GCA_035567915.1 Candidatus Sulfotelmatobacter sp.
CGCCGCGCGCACCTGTGGCTGCTCCGCGGGAGAAAACGAAGTAATCGGCCGTGCGGCCTGCGACAGGGCGGAACGAATCGGCATGACCAGAAGAATAGCGCAAACAGCAACGCGTTTCACCGTACCAATTGGCAGTCGCGCACGCCACCTCAACTTGCAGTAGAAATTCGGGGACGCGGGATGATTCACGCCGACATTTTAGCGTGAAGCGGCGCGACTCGTGAAGACTTTCGGTAGCGGACTCTCGGTAGCAGGTCTGTTTCCGACTTGCGCTCATCAGGCGTGTTGAGACAATTCCCGTCTTTTTCGGCGTGCGTAATAGGCTCGAACGACGATGTAAGTACCAACTGACGCGAGTGTCGGCACAATGACACCAACATCTTTTCCGGCATGAGGCATCAAGAAGAGGAGCAGCAGAGAAACGGGTATCGAGAGAAAAACGAACAAGTAACCCCACCGGCCCCACTCTCCAACACCAAAAAGCATCATCACTGCACCCAGACCGCACACCACAATCAATCCAATGGGGACGACGAATCCCTTTTCGTGATGGATAGAAGTTAGTCGGTCTATTAGCTCTATGAAAGCAAAGAACATCACAGTAAATCCGAAAACACCAAACGTGACGAAACGGAACGCAACCCAAACTTTTCCGAGGAAGGTGTTCTTGGCCATAGGTTCACAAGTTCAAGGCGCTGTTCCCTCTTGTGTCCTTTGCAGTATCTTCCCGCACAAAGCCGTCTTGCCTACGGGACAGCTTTTCTTTGCGTGGTTGACAATAGCTTTGAGCGTATCGGTTGGTAGCGTCTCGTCGATGTGGCGGAGCACGAAGCTCTCGAACTTCTTGTCCGACGCGACAAACTTGGCGAGAATACCGACGTGCCCCCAATCGTGTGCCAACAAGCGACCAACTGTATCACTGTAGCCCTCCGCAATCGCTCCGTCGTCGCAATGAGCAAAGCGAATGAAAGAGCGGTGAAGTGCGTCCCAGTCCTTCAATTGGTCGGCTTCATCAAGTGCCTGTTTCTCTTCCGCCGTTGTGCAGGGCTTCTGTTTTGCGGAGACGCGCAGTGCATCCGCGGAAAGGAAGAAGAAGAAACAGACAACCAAGTACCAAAATGCATTGGCTTTCATGTCCTCAGCTTAGGCCAAAATGCAGTGTCAAGTGAGGGCGCAATTTGCCTGAGTGACCAAATCACAATTCGCGTCTTCAAGGTTAGTGCCCGGTAATTTAGCCGACTATAAAATAACTCAAAGCCAGATTTCAGATAATTGGGAGCGGATGCGGATTATGCCGGCGTGCTGGACGAAGGGCAGAGGGCCAGCAATTCCTGCTCGGTCAGCACGCGTGAGGACTGCTTGGCGGCGTCGAAGATGCGATTGACCACTTCGTCGGTGGCCGGGATGTTGTGGCGCGAGAGCCAGTAGAGCACGTTGGACTTGCCGCTCAGCGGGCCGATCTCGACGACCTGTTCGAGGCCGAAAAGATGCGCCGGGACGCCGCTATAGACCGCGTCTGCCAGATCGCGGTCGCCGGTGCGCAGTGCCTTGATGATTGCGGCGGCGTGAACTCCCGTGGCCGTGCGAAAGGCATCTTTGCCGAAAACGGGATAGTTCGGCGGAATGACGGTGTGCGTTGCCTTCGCAACCTTTTCGCAATACGCCCGCAGCGAACTCAAATCGTTTTCGATCAAGCCCATCAGGCGGAGATTCACCAGCAAAAGTTCCATCGGCGTGTTGCCGACGCGTTCGCCGAGCGACAGCGCCACTCCGTGAACCTGATCCGCGCCCGCCGCCACGGCCGCCAGCGAATTCGCGATGTCGAGGCCGCGGTCGCGATGCCCGTGCCAGTCGAGGCGAATTTTTTCGCCGCAGGGCTTCACCACATTCTCCATCACAAATTTCACCAGGTTGTACGCACCTTGCGGCGTCGCGTGGCCAACCGTGTCACAAAGCACGATGGCGCGAGCGCCACAGCGGATCGCCGTCGTGTACAACTGCTTCACGGTCGCGGGATCGGTGCGCACAGTGTCTTCGGTGACGTACATGCAAGGCAGCCCTTGCGCGACGGCAAATTTCACCGCCATCTCCGTGGTGCGTTCCAGATGATCCACGGTCCAATCCTCCACCAGGCGGCGAATCGGGCTGGAGCCGAGAAACGTAGCCGCCTCGATCGCAATTCCCACGCGTTGGGAAATTTCCGCAATCGGCCGGATGTCCGCCTCAATCGTCCGCGCCGCGCAGTTTGGCTTGATACGCATGCGATTCGTGGCAATCTCGCGCGCCAACGCTTCCGTATGCTGCAGCGCGCGCGGCCCAGCGCCCGGCAGCCCGATGTTAACGGAATCAATCTGCAGCGATTCCATCAGATGCAGGATTTCAATTTTCTCTTCAATGGTCGGATCTTGAATTGAGGGATTCTGCAGCCCGTCGCGCAAAGTTTCATCGTTCAGCAGCACCCGCGTGCCGGGAGGAATGCTCATCGGCCCAACCGAATTCCAATCATGGATCCATTCGCTGTGGTTCACGGGTAAAGAGTCTCCCTGCACTGCTTAATATCGTAGGGTGTAGCTGTTTGGCTGCTGCTTCGGGTCGGGCCGAAACAGGATTTTGCAGAACTCGCAGCGATAGATCTCCGCGCCCTTGCCCACAATCGCTTCGACTTCCGGCGTCAGGTCATACCAGCGCTTCAAATGCCCCGCGCAAAGCTTGCCCTTTTCGTTGCGCTCGTCGCACGCCCGCTGCTTGGGCTTGCGCGTCTTGATCTTCGGCACGCCGCTTGCTTGCGCGACTTCTGGCGTTTCTTCTGCCAACCTTCTCTCCTCTACCTCTACTTCAATCCGTGGTCACGAAACATCGTTTTCAACGCCGCGCGCGCGTGCCGCAACCGCGCAAATACGCCCCCAGCAAACTCAAAATTCAAAAACGCGTCCGCAGCCTTTTCCAAATCGCCGCCGTACCGATACCACCACGGCTTCTCCATCCGCGGCAGCCGGTCCACATCAATGTATTTTACATGCACCATTTCCTGGAAGCCCGCTCTGCCGTGCGTGCGCCCCCAGCCGCTCAAACCGCAACCGCCGTGAGGCGCCTCGGCAATCGCAAATCCGCTGATAAGGTCGTTCACCATCACCGTGCCCGCGCGCAAGCGTTGCGC
>DATMPA010000020.1:0-2670 GCA_035567915.1 Candidatus Sulfotelmatobacter sp.
CGACGGCGGGTTCTTCACCGGCAACGCAGTGGGATCCTTCGATCAGTCGCATCAAGCGGTCCACCAGTGGGGAGATAGCTTTGATTTCGCTCGGGATCCAGGCCTCGATCTGGAAGAAGCAATCTGCGTGTCTCCCGGCAAACCGCGGCCGCAAATCTGACGGTTCGTTCGCGGTTTGTATTCGGGCCATCGCAAATGCCTCACGCTTAGGAAAATGCATTGCTGCTGCCAAAACGCCACGCGTTCCTGAAACGACCCGAAGTTGTTGATTTGGCGTGAGATGAGGAGCCGAGGGATGACGCGGCTACTCAAGCTGCCAGAGTGGCACTGCCAGCCGCGTGGTACGCTGCCAGTTTCCTGGCACAAAAATAGCTGTGGTTTTGGAGGGACTTTTCAGAGGTGTAACGAAAATGGGTGACCCAACTACGCAGAGCCGCGCGCAATTCCGAGCTTATGCATTCTCAACTGGAGGGTGGACCGCTTCATTCCAAGATGTACCGCCGCCCCGTGGGGACCTGCCACAATCCAATTGGACTGTTTGAGAGCTTCAAGAATCTGTTGACGTTCCGTTTCCTCCAAAACGCCGTGAAGCGCCCCATTTGTTGATTTCGGCGAAGCGGGTTTTTCTGACGGAGGGCCAGCCTTGGGAAATTTTAGATCGCTAACATCGATACTCAGGGCCGGACCGGTCGAGATAATTACGGCGCGTTCGATCACATTCTGGAGTTCTCGTATGTTCCCCGGCCAGTGATAGCGGCACAGCGCATCCATTGCCGCTGAGGGAATCGTTTCTATGACCTTTTTCATGCGTCTGGAGAACTGCTGTGTGAAGTGCCGCACCAGGAGCGGAATATCCCCATCGCGTTCCCGCAAGGACGGAACGTGGACAGGAAAAACATCCAAGCGAAAGAAGAGATCCGATCGGAATTTCTGCTCACTCACCATGGCTTCTAAATCGCGGTTCGTCGCGGCAATCAAACGGGCATCCGTCCGAATCGTGCGCGAGCTTCCCAGCCGCTCGAACTCCCGCTCTTGCAACACGCGGAGCAATTTGGTCTGCAATTCGAGAGGAATTTCTCCTATTTCGTCCAGGAAAATCGTGCCGCCGTCCGCCACTTCGAAGCGGCCAATGCGTTGCGCGATCGCTCCTGTAAACGCGCCTTTTTCGTGTCCAAACAGCTCGCTCTCCAGCAAACCGGTCGGAATGGCCGCGCAGTTGAGCTTGACGAAGGGCTTCGACCGCCGCGGACTCAAATCGTGAATGCCGCGCGCAATCAGCTCCTTGCCCGTTCCTGTCTCGCCGTAGATCAGCACCGTCGAATCGGTCGGCGCAACGGTTTCCACCCGCTTCAAGGCTCTGCGCAAAGAAGCGCTACGCCCGATGATCTGAGCGAAATTCATTTCCGTGCGGATTTCATCTTCCAAATAGAGTTTTTCCTTCGAGAGCTGCTCCTTCAGTTCCCGAATCTCGCGGTAGGCAAGCGCATTCTCGACGGCGAGGGCAACCTGGTTCGCAACCTGCGTAAGGAAATCGATATCAGCTTGACTGAACGCATCATCTCGGAGCCGGGCGAGAACCAAGGTGCCAATCGCGCGATTGCGGCTGAGCAAGGGTAAAAAGCAGAAGGACTTCAAGCCTTCACGAACCGCGACCTGAACGATTGGGTAATGGAGCCAACCGGCGAAGGGGCTCTGGAGCGTCAGAGGCTTCATGGTTCGAAATGCCGCGCCGGAGGGCGATCCCTCGATCGGATAGACCAAGTCTTCCTGCAGAAACCCTTTTGACTCGGGAAAGTCAACCGCGTAAAGTCGCAGCTGCTTCTTTTCCGCATCCGGGAGCGTCAAGCCGGCGTAATCGCTCTGCATCACGCGCCGGACGTCCTGCGAAACGGCACGCAGCAGATCGCGAAGCTCCAAATTTGAAACAACCTGATTGGTGACGTCTAGGAGCAGCTCCAGCCGGCCGTTCTTACTCTGTAGTTCCTCAGACGCCCGCCGCAACGCCGCGACATTCAACGCGTCGTCGAACGCCAGCGCAATATAATCCGCCACCTGGGACACGAATCGCCATTCGCCTGGAGAGTAGGCATCGACCTGCTTGCTGCCGAAAGTGATTGCCCCGAGTTTGCGGTGCGCTGTCGTCAATGGTAATGCGCAAATCGAGCGAATATGGAGCCTTTTCAACATCGCCTGCAGCCGGCCATAGCACGGCTCCATTTCGTGCGTCGACCTCAGCAGAGGTTCTTGCCGCTCGTAAACCCATGACGCGAGCGTCTCCTCGGCCGCCAGCTTCTCGTCGGGAACCAATTCTGATCGACTGGCCATGTCGATGAAATAATTGTGAAAGGTATCGGAGTTCTTGTCGCGAAGAGACACGCCGATAAAGTCAAATTGCACTACTCGATGCAGTTCGTTGACTAGTACCCCGAAAAGCTCTTTAGGGTCGCCGTGCACTGCGATCGCCTGGGACACGCGAACGAGCGTTTCGTACCGCACCGCAAGGGTCGGTGCTGTTACGACCTCCGAGTCAGTGCTCACGATCCTGCCGCCTGTTTCGGCATGCATGTCCGTGCTAGCTGTCCGAGACCGTTCGGTCTCCTCTAACTCTCTAGCGTCGTCCAGTGACCTTGCGCTGCCCATGGTCAATGACATTTTCGGTTGAAATTATAG
>DATMPA010000021.1:0-2745 GCA_035567915.1 Candidatus Sulfotelmatobacter sp.
CTACGCCGATGACCTATAGTGTGAATGGCAACCAATACCTTGTCATCGCTGCAGGCGGCCATCCGAAAATCACGGAAGAATCACTGAATGACGCGTTGGTGGCTTTTGCTCTGCCCTAGCGACCAACGCGAAGCATGACTCTCGGATTGTTCAATAAAGACCTACTGATCGTCTTGATCGTCACTTGCGGGCGTATGGCGTGCCTCGCGACGAAATTCGCTACGTTCCGGCCCAGCGTGTTGCCGACGTCACAAGAAGTGCGGAAGTGGATGCCGCCGAAGACGCGAGCGTCGGCGATTTCTGATCTCGATGCACACTGGCTGAGTCAAAGTGCTGCGTTCGTGCGGTTGAGGTGTGACATGCGTTCTGGGTGTAGCGAGCTTGTTCCTCGAATGACGGGCTAACAGGAAGTTATCCCGAGTCATTAAGTCTTAGTGCGTAGCGCGAGGGAAAAACTCATTGGCGGTTATTTGCCTGAGATCACGCTATCAATCCAGTTGGTGTAGCGCGAAATCCGGACCTGGTAAGTGATTTGACCATAAAAGCAGCAATGAAATTTCCCAGCGGCCCACTCGCGAATTTGTGCGGGAAAAACGGATCGAGACGAAAGCTAGACGTAAGACAGCCACCACAAATCCCGGCGCCGGTTTTTCAGATCGGCGTACCAGCGGCATATGGGATAGCTGATGGCGACCACCCCGACCCAAATCACATACACAACGAGAAGGCTGAAGCCGTAGTCCGCCGGAAAAATGTCGCGCGAGCCGCCCAAGGATGGCGGAGGAAGCAACAGAAACCGGTGCGGGCCGTAGCGAAAGGCACTGAGGATGATCGCGAGCACATGCGCGAAAAGGAGATGAAATAGAAAAAAGAAGAACGGCACGCGCCCGAAGATTATGAGCGGGTTCGAAAAGGAAAAAGTCCTGCGGTCCAGAAAGGCCAGGGCAAGCAGGGCGGGGCCAAGGGTCATCAGAAGCAAGATTAACG
Source organism: Candidatus Sulfotelmatobacter sp. (assembly GCA_035567915.1). Classification (GTDB taxonomy): domain Bacteria; phylum Acidobacteriota; class Terriglobia; order Acidiferrales; family UBA7541; genus Acidiferrum. Next base: position 988 of record DATMPA010000021.1, read on the forward strand.
AAGGCGGATATTTCGTCGTGTTTAGAAAGGAAAGCACCGTGAAAAGCGCGGTCGGCTGGTGCGACCACTTGTCTGGATCCCCATAGTGGTTCCAAGCGCGCAGCACGACGAAAGCAAGACTGAGCGCCAACCCGGCGCGAAGCAAAAAACGACGCCGACGCTCCGGCTCCCACATCAGAACAGTCCCTAAGCAAAAGCCCGCAGCCATCACCGCAACCCAGGGCACGAGTGGGTACGCCACTGCAAAGAGCGCGTCATGAAACGGAAAGACCCCTTGCTGATGCAGAATTTTCCACAGCCACGCAAAGCGGCCAAAACGCTCCGGCACGATTGGATCCAGCAGGTTGTGCGCGGCAATCACCAGCAGGCTGAGCGGCGCAAGAATTTTTGTCGGCAAATGCACAAGCGCCGCCAGCGCGACCATCGAGAGGCCGAGCATCCAGAACACCGTTAGAATGATCAGCCCGCCCTTCCAGTTCCACTGAAAGAAAAGGACAAAGCGGAGTACGGTCACCTCCAGAAATATCAGCCATAACCCGCGTGTCAGCAAGAATCGAGACAGCTGCGGCAGCGTGCGGCCGTGGCGGTACCAGAAAAACGCGCCAATCCCCGCGGTAAACGCGAAAACCGGCGCGCAAAAATGCGTGGTCCAGCGTGTAAAAAAGAGGGCGAGCGTCGTGCGCGTCAGGTCCGTCGGCAAAAAAGACATTGCCGAAATGTTCGTAAAATCCCGCACATGATCGAGCGCCATAATAATGATGATTGCGCCGCGAAGAGCGTCAACAGACTGGATGCGAGCGGAGCCAGAGTTTTTTTCCATTAGCGCAACCGGACATTGTATACAGTTGTCAGCTTGAAAGGACAATTTCACTTCGCAGGCGGCTTCCAGCGCTTGCGAACCTCGGCCATGAATTTGACTTTGTCCTTTTTGATGAGCCGCTCCACCCCGTCCATCCGTCTCAATTTCCGGGTAGCCCGTGAACCGCCCGGAATCGGGGCCAACTGCTCAGTCCATACAGGTTCGCTGTGCTAAATGCTGTAGTGGGCAACAACCCGCGTCACCTTGCCACTAGCGCCGAAGTCCATAAACTCACCCGTGCGCGTCCCTTTTTGATTCGTGTAATACAGCACCAAGCTGTTCAGACCTGCCAGGACATCCTTCAGATCGAAGTGCAGTTCGGGATAGGCTTCCAGCCCGCGCTGAAAGTATTCTCTCAGGGAGGCTTTTCCACTTACCTTCCCATTAGGGATACCCAGAAGCTGCTCGGCAACCGGCGAGGTCAGTTCGACTCGTTCATCATAGTGGCTGATGATCGCTTCCAAATCATGAGCATTCCAAGCTGCAACCCAATCCTCGGCCATTTGTCGAATCTCATCTCGTGTCACGTGTCATCTCCCTCCAATTACGAATTTGTCTTGCATGGAGCGTTAATGGAAACTCTGCCTTTGTGGCTTTAAATTGTGAATGGATTGTCGGCAACCCTTCCACAACGGCTCGATGCCAATGCGATCATTGACGGCTGATCGAATCCGCTGTTTCGAGCCAAGGTAGCGTTCGGTCGTTTGCACCGAAACCCGCCCCAGGAGGAATTGGAACCGGTAGCGAACTCGGACGATCCGTACTTCCTTCATTGATCAAGGGCTCCTGCGAACTTTTCAGGAGTTGCATCAAACTGTTCTTTGTGGTCGCGCGAACAGAAGTAGTAGGTCTTGCCTCTATAAGCCGATTTCGGAGCGGTCGACGTGTCGACATCCATA
>DATMPA010000022.1:0-251063 GCA_035567915.1 Candidatus Sulfotelmatobacter sp.
CCGGGCAGCGCAAAAGCGTCTCGTCACGTTCGCGATAATCCATAGTGGCTCTGCATTTGGCGATCTAATGAGGCGCCGAAACGAGGTTGCTGCAATAGCGGCATTTTGTGGGACGATCTCTTGTGAATCCTTACTGGATAAAAACTGAGGGAGTTCGCCTTGCGATAATACCGCGTCCAAGAGGACAAGATTGGAGCGTGTTTGCTACGTCCTACGTCCTGCAGAATGATCGATTCAGGTGTTGTTTACGATAGCGATAATTTATATTAGCTTAAAACCTGGCAAAAAGTAGTAGCAAGACCACAAATAGCCGCATATTTACTGCATATGAGAGGTGGCGGAGGAGGAGGGATTCGAACCCCCGAGACCCTTTCGAGTCTAACGGTTTTCAAGACCGCCGGTTTCAACCGCTCACCCACTCCTCCGTTTCTAATTATAACCAGCAACAGCACTTATTGGGGTGATTGGTGACACTTTTGACTTCGATTGCTACACTCAATGTGCGTGGCCACTCCCGAGAGTGATAACGTTGTTCCTTCCTTGCTACGGCAATTGGCGAATCTCTGGAGCTGTGACATTCAAGTGCGCAAGAATCCAGGATCTCTTGCCTGCATTTTCCAAGTGGCCACCAACTGGCCGTATCCCTCCTCAACTTCATAACCCTTTGCTAAGAGAAAGGCACGACACTCGGCATGTAGTTGCGTCCCGTGGATTTCGAGAAAAACCTTCGGGTGGAATTCACTGAGGGCCTTAGTGGAGCCTTCTAAGACTTCAAGTTCGGCACCTTCCACATCGATCTTTAGGATGTCCGGCGGTCGGAGGTGTCTTTCTCCGTAGATGCAGCTGTCCAGTGTTGCTGAGGGAACCAATATCTCGCCGTCAGGGGAAAGCTTCGCCATGGAAGATTCCCAAGCGGCGGCCGAGAATCGCCGCGTCCCGTCTTCGTTGCTTATCGCACTTTCAATAATCGTACAATTTAGCACCTTATTCAGCATAATATGTCTTCGAAGGTATCGCAGGTTGCGGTCTAGGGGCTCGAACGCGTATACCCTTCCAGTAATCCCTACGCGTAAGCTGGCGATTAGGGAGTAAATGCCGACGTTTGCTCCGACATCGTAGATCACAGCGCCCTGAGTAATGGCTTCTGCGAAAGCACGGACGCGGGATACTTCATACGTGCCGACCCAGTAGGCATTGGGACCTGCGCCCTTGATCCACTTCTTCCGTCGGAGCGGGCCACGCAAGATGCGAACTTCGGTCTCGGGCGGGATCAGAGAAAGTGGCAACCGCAGGATTTTGCCAAGTAATGTTTGTGAGGAAAGCATTGTGGCTCGGGCAGGAAATCGAAGGTATTTCCCCTCGCAGGCAGACATTCACCTGCACGAGAAGTCAAAATCTGAGACGGTCATTATGTTGTCACCAAAAGTGGCGCAAAACAAACGAAAATCGAGCTAGTCCACGACAGAAATGACTGCTTCTCAGCGACGGATTTAGTTGAATTTTCTACCTGATAGCAGCCGTTACCAACGGCCAAGTCCGGAATCCGCCGAATGAGGTCCTGGGCTGAGTGTTCTCTAGCAGAAAGTGCCCTCCTAGCGACATCGCCAAGGATGCGGGATCATTAGCTTTCCAAATTTGAGAGTGTGACACGAAACGTGCGCGAAGGTTTAAAGCCTCGAGCGTCACCAAATTGTCACTATAAATGGCGCGACACGAGCAAAAACTGAGCAAATTCAGAAAACAGAAATTCTCGGCATAGGGATTTAGTTGATTTTTCTACTAGATAGCGAACCGGCGATTTAGTTTTTCAAGACCGCCGGTTTCAACCACTCACCCACTCCTCCGTTTTTAATTATAACGAACAACTGCATTTAGTGGGGCGATTGGTGACACTTTTGACTTCGATTGCTGCATTTTGGTGCAATGTGTCACTAAAACTCTTACCAAAAGTTTTGGATTCTGTAAGAGGCGCGCATTCGGATCGCGGAAGATGCTCTGAGTCTCTTCAAACCACACTCCATGTTTCGTCCGATTGCCCAATTCCGCAGAGCCATTGTTCGAGTTCAATGATCCCGCGTTTGATCGCAATTGTGACTAGGCTCTTCCAACCGTGGACGACTTTTGACAGAGTACATAAAATCAGATAATCTGATAATGAGGTTTTATGAAGAAAACGAGTATAACCGTCACCGAGGCTGCGCGCAATTTTGCCGACTGCGTTAACCGGGCCCACTACCAACACGTTACGTTTGTGCTTCTGAAGAACGGTGAACCGTTCGCGCGCCTTGTGCCGGACAATGAGAAAGTTTGTGTCGGCCGCGATTTAGCTGAGGTTCTGGCCAAAGCCAAACTGAACGAGAGCGAAGCACGCGCGTGGCATCGTGATCTGAAAGCTGCCCGCAAAGTCCTCAAGGCCCCGGCTGATTCATGGCGATAATTCTTGACGCGGACCTAATAATTCGGGGAGAGAAGAGCGCTTTCGACCTGGAGAAGTGGGTTGCGTCCCGTCGCCATGACCAGTTCGAGATTGCTGCGATAACGGTTGCTGAACTCTGGCACGGAGTCGAACGGGCGACTGGAGCGCGCAGGGAAATCCGGAAGAAGTACCTGAGTACCGTTTTGGGATCCGTGCCAGTCATCCCGTACACGGAACAGACGGCGTATGAACATGCGCGCATTTTGGCCGAACTAGAGGCGTCAGGCAAGATGATTGGCTACTATGACCTGATTGTCGGGGCAACAGCTCTGGAGCGCGGAAGCGACGTAGCCACGTTCAACAAACGCCATTTTTCTCAAATCAGAGGGCTCAGCATCATCGAACCAAAGTAGCGTATCGCCTTCGGTTCGGCTGCGAGAGCATCCGCGGTGTGACACTCATGTGTGCAAGAGGCTGAAAACTTCGACTGTCACCAAATTGTCACTAATACTGGCGCAAAACCAAAGAAATCAGAACAAATCCAGAAAACAACAATTCTCGTTATCTGACGCCTGCAAAGGGATTAGTTGACTTTTTAGTGAGATAGGTTCGACCGTTCTGGACCACGACCTTTACTGTTTTTGCGCGACATTTTGACCGTCGCTCTCTGGCGAACGGACACCATACAGACTCACTCGCGGATTGTGCCCCCAAGCCTCTTTGTAGTACCAAAGCTCGACGCTTTCGAGGACGCGACCTTCACTGCGCAGGTCGATAACGTAGTTTTTTCCTTCCGGTGAAATCCGGTCGCTAACCACGAACTCCTCAGAAGCACCGTTAGCGTAATGAACGATCAAGCGATCAAAGAAAATCGCGTTACCCCTGACCCGCAACTGAATCGTGTGAAAAAGGCCATTGCGACGTGTGATTTGGATCCTGCCATGATCTTGACTGCCGTCTACGTTGGCGTAACCCAAGAAATCCCAAACCCGCCCTCGGGCCATCAGAGGCGTAGAGAAGGCTAAGGCTAAGAGCCCGGCGATGGGATAGAGAAGCCAGGTCCTAAGTTTTGACATAGTTCTAGAACTCCTAGAACTACGTATATCAGTGTACCTTGCGCCTTTTACAGCACAATTCCAAAGAAGTTGCATTGTCGATTAACACTGTCGAGGATTTTGTCGTTGCCGCAAACGAGGACTGCGCGGTCAGTACCGAGGGTAACTGCTTTGCCACCGTCAGAATCAACAGTTGCGCGGCTACCGTCGGTCGTCCAGGCTGTCATTCCCTCAGCTCAATTTGCCTGACCGCGCGAAGAGGTGTGCAGGAGGTAGTTCGATGAGCGCTCACAGCATCAAGGCCTTAGGCCTAATGGTAGGTGCCACGGTTTTAACCGGCTCGGTTGCTTTTGCGCAAAACCCGAAGCCAGGGAAACTGAAAATGTCGGTGATCCCCAAGCAGGCCTACACGTTTGTTGACGGCAAAGCCGTTGGTCCCGGAAATCGGACGATCAAGCTCGACGCCGGTACACACCATGTGCTTGTCGCCAACTATGGGTACAACTTTGTCGAGAAAGAGGTCTCGATTGATTCCGATAAGACGGTTCCTGTGGACATAAAGCTGGAACCGGTTGGCGCAACCGTGTCACCCCCTCGTGGTCGCATCCAGATTGAAGCAGGAAGCGCCCACGGGGCGAAAACCGCCGCCGTTCTCCTGAACGGTAAGAAGCCCCTGTACTTCGTAGGCCACGTGGATGAGTTCAATCACGACCTTTTTGGTGTTCACCAGGAATTGATTGTGCCACCAGGAACGCACCAAGTGACGGTCACCCGGGATGGCAAGGAAGTGTGGTCCGGCCCGATTACGGTCGCGGAGGGCCAGCGCGTGATTGTTAATATCTCGAATGGAAAAGAAAAGACCACGACGTGGACACGCGGCCAGTCTTGCAAAGCGGATTGCGACATGACTGAGCTGCCTTGGTTGGCGCCACGCTTTAAGGCCGGCATTGCAAGCGCCACCGTCGTTGTGGCGCCTGTCAGCGGGTCGGTCTCTGCCAATCCGTCGAAAATCGATTGTAACCAAAATACGCAGCTAGCCTGGGTTTCGAAAGAAACTGTCGAAGCCGACATGAGCGGAATGAGCCCGGTCCCGACGTCAGGCGAGAAAACCATTTCGCCTCGGCAAACCACCGTGTATCAGCTCACAGCTTCAGGACCAGGTGGTGTGACAACGCCGAGCACGACGGTCGAAGTCAACCCGGTGGTGCAATTGTCGCTGAGCGCTTCGCCGTTGGAAGTTCAGTACCGCCGCATTGGCGACAAGATCATGGAGCAAGGGACCACCACTCTGACTTGGTCGTCGTACAACTCTGACGCGACTTCGCTGGATCCGGGTGGCCCCGTTGAGGCCAGCGGCACGAAATCCATCACTCTCAGCCCAACGCAAAGCGGCACCGGCCCACTAGACGAAGAGTTCAAATACACTCTGAAGTCGACGAATGTATGCGGTGGCACGGACACCAAAACGGTAGCGGTGCACCTGAAAGGATCAGTCGAGCCCATTCCGACCGTGCTTCTCCGCAGCGTTTTCTTCCCGACCGCCTATCCTACCAAGGAGGACCCGACGCTGGGACTCGTTCGCAGTCAGCAGGAAGTCCTGACAAGCCTTGCGGCCGGATTCAAGCAGTATCTCGAGTATGAGCCTGACGCGAAGCTCTCGCTTGGCGGATACACGGACAAGCGCGGAGGGAATGATTACAACCAGTCTCTATCGGAGCTGCGGGTACAACGAGTCAAGGATTTCCTGGTCTCGCAGGGAATTGCACCGGAAAAGATCGACACCGCAGCTTTTGGCGACCAGAAACCGCTGGACAAAGCTACGCTTAGCGACTTGCAAAATCAAAATCCGAACCAAGATCCTGAAAAGCGAGTGCGCAATTCCCAAGCAACCTGGCTCGCTTACAATCGCCGCGTTGATATCGTCCTCATTCCAACCAACGCCGAGTCCGTGCGGTTCTATCCAAACCAAACGGCGGATTCCGAAATTCTTTGGCAAAAGCCGAAGCCAGCCCGCCGAGTGGTTGAAGGGTACAACTAAGCGCTCCCGGAAAGTAGCAGGCCAAGAGCGAGATAAGTTCGGGCGCGGGCGTTATATTTGAAACATAGTTGAGTGTGTGACACTCATGCGTGCAAGGCGTTTCGGTTGGGGAATACAGCAGAGTAGCCAAAGTTCGCGCAGAACGGACAAGAACAAAGTAATTCCAGAAAATTGAAAGTGTCGCCATCTTGCGGCCGGCAAAGGGATTAGCTGAATTTTCTATCAGATAGCGAATCGGCGATTTAATTTTCAAGACCGCCGGTTTCAACCGCTCACCCACCCCTCCGTTTTTAATTCACGTATTCTGGGAGTTAGCGGCCAATTTGCGACACTGGCGAATTGAACTGCGCATTTTGGTGCAGAGTGTAGCTGAAGTGTCGCTGGTATTGTGCCGGGAGTGCATATTTTTTCAAAACGAAATTGGTAAGTTTCTATGCAAACAAAGGATTTGCGAGTAGCCGGAGGGCGAGCGAGAAGAATGCGTGCGCACGACGAGCCGAGGAACTATGAACAAGCGCTCCGAGTCCTCACACGCTGAATCACCTGCGGAAAGCCGCGTCGTCGAGCTTTATGCCAGCGCGTTCGTCCGCAATCGCGTTAACGGACAGGATGTGAATTTGTCCGTGTGTCGCATCCACATGTGCTCTGACGCGTACGTGATGAGCGTCGATACCGTCGAGAATCTCTGGGTTGACGACCTTCCAAATCCTGCGGTCCCTGTCCGCCGTGAGAGTCTTGCCGTTGCTGCCAACCTCGCCCGACAGGCTCGTCGCCTTCCTGGAACTCTTGCGTGCGTCGGAGTCGTGATAGGAGGCCGAGTTTGCGTTTTGTGCATGGACTCCAAGCGGCAAAAACGTCAGGAATGCGATTACTGAAAGCAACGCTGGCTTTTTCATGTTGCTCTCCTCCTCTGGAAAGAGGATTCGGGGAACTCCCTTGAAAAGGACACGGTCTCGGAACGACCTTGTCCTTGGCGAGCATCCTGAAGCTTCCGCCCGCGCCAAGGCAAACGCAAAATTTCAATATCTTCTATCGCCGATTCGCAATACCAGTCGCCGGCAACAGCTGAAGGTTTCGTCTGTGCGCCGTCCGGGGTCCCCCTCGCGAGCTTATAGATCCCTAATCATCCGCTCAGGACTTTATGACGTTCCATTTCTTAGGATTTAGTGGTTAGGCGGCAAATCTTGCGGACGGAGCGTATTTTCGACCTCCATACTCTGCCGAGGTTCAAACAAGGCACCGCGGCCCGCCGGGAAAGGCATCGCGATGATGGACAATTTGGAGAGCGCCGAGGGATCGGTAGGCCACTGTAGTGTGTGCGGTCGCGAGACCGAGCTGGTCGGACTTCCGGGAAAGCCCGACAAGTCTTGTCTTGGGTGCAGCGGGGACTTGGCAACGGTCGATTTGTTGATTACGGAAATAGATGCGGCGACGTTTGCCGGGAGAAATACGAATGCGCTCGTTTCCGAGTTTGAGGAGATCAGCAGCCGGATGCTCCACCGGGCGCAATCCGCCTAGCAAGGAATCTAGCCACGATTTCCTTGTGGCGGAATGATATGTTAAGTCTCTAAAAGTCGAAACGTAGGGACACTTGGCCCGTTCGATTTCCGCTGTTCTCCGCGGATTGAACGCTTTGGACAATGCCAAAGGACGAGGAAGTCACATTCGTCGGAGGCGTGGCGAAATTCGGATGGTTGAGTAAATTGGTGAAAGTGCTTTCAAAGCGGAGACGCATGCGCTCAGTGAGATGAAACGTCTTCCACAGTCCGGCAGCGATCGCAGTTGTCCCGGGACCTTCCAGAATACCCACACCGCAGTTTCCAACCGGACCCGAGGGAAGTCAGCAAAACCGTCCGCATGCACCGCCAGTTCGTAGCGTCCGGCTCAGATTGATAAACTCAAATCCCCCGTTGCCATCGGCGCTGGCTTTACGCTCCGAATGATCGTCCAGGTTTGTGAGTGTGAGTTCGGCGGCCACTACAACGCCTTGACTCGGGTCTTTCACGACGCCGACGATGCCGCCGAAAGTCGATTGGCCGATGGCCCACGGCGCCGTCGACACAATTGCCAGTAAGACTACGGATATTTTGTAAAGCAATTTGCCCAGCTTCATCACGAGGCCCCCTAGTGCGTTGCGCGCAGTGCGCGCCCGGTAGTGAACGGAAAATACAAAATCGCACCTAAGAAAGTCGTGAGCACTTTCACCAAAGAACAGCTAGCCCAAATGCGTTTATTGAATCGATCGGAAAAACCCTGCTCGCGATCTCGACGCGCTAAGTGGTTGAGTTCTAGCGAAATTACTAGGGTTTACTTATGAATTCTTTATGGGTCGCTCAGGACTTCCTGACGCACACTCCGCTATGTTGGTCTCCGGAGTAGGGAAGGTCAGTTCGTCGTATTCGCCGCATTCAGGAGTGGGGCGTACGTCGCGCGCTCCGTTCTCCGGGCCATGACTCTCATTGTCTTAGTCACGATTTGTCTTCTCGCTTGCGTGTTCCTTCTTTTCGTCCTAGCTCAATGGATGCGAGATACGAAGCGCAAGACGACAGCTCGTCCCGAGGTTGATAGCAAAGCGGGTGAGACGCGCGAGGAGAAACGCCCACATACAGCTGGTTCCCGGAGGACTGCGGAAGGGCGCTATCGCTTTAAGGTTGGGGCACGCCGGGTGTCTACCATCACAGAGCGGTCGGGCGGTCGCGAGTCTTGGCACGACGAGCGCGAGCAAATCGCCTACGAGCGGATTACCAGATCGTTCAACACCAGCAAGAGGGTCTAGGAGAGAGGAATGGACATTTTCAAGTGGAAGAAACTTGCGTCACTGATGATGGTCGGAGTGTTCTGCGGAAGTGCGGTTGGCTCTTCTGCGTTTGCGGATGACGACGGCAAGGACCAGCCTCCCGCCAAACCGGCGGCGGTAAAGATCGATGCGCCGGCTCCGTTGACGGAGCGCGAGCGACAGCTCTTGGATCGTGTGGAGCAACTCGAAAAGCGCATGGCCGAGCTTGAAGGCAAGGCACAACCGACTGCTGGCGTCTCCACGTCCACTCCAGCGAGCTCTGATTCCCGACCGGCCCCCGCAGGAACCGCAGGTGCCGGTCCCGCTGCCGCTCCGAACGCGGTCTCAGCGGAGCCTGCGTCCTCAAGGGTCACCAATGTTGCAACCACTGTCCGCGTCCAGCCACAAGCGATGGAAAAGAATGCAACGGGTACGGTGAAACCCGAGAAATCACAACCGTTTGCTTTCGCCGACTTCACGTGGCTCAACGGCAATCCGCGCACCAAAGAGGTGCCGATGGACACAAAGTTCTTCACGCCGGAAATCAGGGCCGACGTTGACTACGTCTACGACTTCGCCCATCCCAAAGACGACACGATTGGCGGTTCGAGCGAGATTTTCAGATCCAATGAAGTGCACGTGACCCAATTCGGTGTCGGCGGTGATTTCCATTACGACAATGTTCGCGCGAGGGTGATGACGCAATTCGGGTTGTACTCGCAGACGACGCCGCGCAATGATGCCAGCCCTTCCCGCGGCCAATGGAATCTTGACAATGCCTATCGCTATCTCTCGGAAGCCTATGGTGGCTATCACTTCAACGTGCTGCACGGAGTGAATGTGGATGCAGGCATCTTCATGTCGTACGTTGGTTTGTTCAGCTACTACCAATTTGACAACTGGGCGTATCAGCCGTCGTACGTTTCCTCCAACACTCCTTGGTTCTTCAATGGAGTTCGTGTCCAAATATTTCCCACGGAGCATTTGAAGATCGAGCCTTGGTTTGTAAATGGCTGGCAGTCTTACGGGCGTTTCAACAACCGGCCCGGTTTTGGAATGCAAATTCTATGGCGGCCGAACGGATGGCTATCGGTTCTGGGCAATCAGTACCTGTTGGGAGAGGACGCGCTGAACACGCCCGGCCGCGTGCGCTATCACACGGACGACAGCATTCAGATCAAATACTACGACAACCCCGAAAAATTTCTGGACAAAGCCGCGTTCTCGCTCACCGGCGATATGGGATGTGAACATGGCGGCGGCGTGAGCTGCGCCGGTAATTCCGCGAAAGGTCCGAAGCAGAGCTTTTTGGGCTACATGCTCTACAACCGTCTATGGTTCGATAACGATAAGTATGGGCTGACCATTGGCGGTGGACAGATCAACAATCCTGGACGCTACCTTGTCTTGCTGCCGCCGATCAACGGTGCGACTGCCACCTCGGGAACCCCCTATTTCACGGAGAATCCCGGAGATCCATACAAAGCCTGGGATATATCCGGCACTTTCGATTGGATGCCAAGCCAGTACATTACTTTCCGGTGGGAATACAACCATCGAGCGGCGAATGTTCCTTACTTCTCAGGATCCGGTGGCGTGACGCCTCCGGGCGGTAATACGGGAACACCCGGCGGGCTGGTGTGCTTGAGCGGTTTTACGACCTGCAACGGATCGCCGACAAACACATGGTTCCCGGATCTTCGTAAGACTGAAAACCGAGCGACCATCGCCATTCTCGTGAAGTTCTAAAACCATCGGCTGCGGTATTTCGAATTTTTTCAATTGGTGGCGAATACCGCAGCCAAAGCCCTGAGAGGGGAGAGGAAAAGAATCATGCTGGACGTCATTTTTATCGCAGCGACGGCGTTGTTTTTCACAGTCGGAATCTTCTACGTTCGCGGATGCGAACGCTTGAAATAGGAGTGAGCCTATGACGTTAGGTAATGCGGCCTTGCTGGTGATTTGTGCGCTCCTTTTTGGGTATTTGCTGTACGCCCTGTTGAAGGCGGAGGAGTTCTAGTTCATGACCCAGAATGGATGGTTTCAAATCAGTTTTTTCTTGCTGGTGATCTTCCTGGTAACGAGACCCATCGGCGTGTTTATGACACGCGTGTTCAACCGGGAAAAGACATTTCTCGATCCCATCTTTCGGCCCATCGAAAAGCTCGTCTATCGGTTGACCGGCGTCGACGAGAAGCGCGAGATGCGCTGGACGGAATACGCCGTTGCCATGCTCCTGTTCAGCGGCGTGTCGATGGCCCTGCTCTACCTGATCGAACGCACGCAGAAATGGCTTCCGTTCAATCCACAGAAATTTCCAAACGTCGAACCGGGCTTGGCTTTCGGCACAGCGGCGTCGTTCACCACAAACACCAACTGGCAGGTTTACTCCGGTGAATCCACGATGAGCTATCTCACGCAGATGGCGGGCTTGGCTTATCACAACTTTGTGTCCGCTGCTGTCGGCATCGTTCTGGCGATCGTAGTGATTCGTGGCATCGCACGAAAAGAAACGGACAAGCTTGGAAACTTCTGGGTGGATACGACCCGTTGCCTTCTGTGGGTACTGCTGCCCGTGTGCCTGATTGGTTCGCTATTTCTGGTGTCCGAAGGTGTCGTCCAAAATTTGAAGCCGTATACGACCGTCGAGCTAATTCAGCCGTACACCGCGCAAGTCACGGGGCCTGACGGCAAGACCACCACGCAAACGATCGCGCAACAGGTAATCGCGCAAGGTCCGGTGGCCTCGCAGGAAGTGATCAAGGAATTCGGCACGAACGGCGGTGGATTCTTTAACGCCAACAGCGCCCATCCTTTCGAAAATCCCACGCCGCTGTCGAACTTTTTTGAAATGGTGCTGATTTTCGCGATTCCGTCTGGCCTCACGTACACGCTCGGCCGGATGACCGGATCGCAACGTCATGGTTGGGCGGTTTGGGCGGCCATGGCGTTCTTATTTTTCGCCGGTGTGACGGCCACCTATTGGGCGGAAGCCAAAGGCAATCCGCTTATGGCCGGCACCGACCAGCGATCCAGTGAATTACAATCCGGCGGGAATATGGAAGGCAAAGAAGTGAGATTCGGCATCGCAAACTCCACATTGTTTGCCACGGTCACGACCGACGCGAGCTGTGGCGCGGTGAACGGCATGCATGACTCGTTCACGCCGCTCGGGGGAATGGTTCCTCTGATCAACATCATGCTCGGTGAAGTTGTGTTTGGAGGTGTCGGCGCAGGCCTCTATGGAATTTTCGTTTTCGTGGTTCTTGCCGTATTTATTGCCGGCCTGATGGTTGGCAGAACTCCCGAGTACCTCGGCAAGAAAATTGAATCCTACGACGTCAAGATGGCCATGCTCGCGGTCCTGGTTCTGACTTGCACGATCCTGATCTTCTCCGCCATCTCAGTGGTTAAGCCCTACGGAACTGCGGGCATAACCAACCCCGGGCCCCATGGATTATCGCAGGTGCTCTATGCGTACGTTTCGTCGACGGGGAACAATGGCTCGGCATTCGGTGGGATCAGTGCAAACACCATGTGGTACAACACGACCACAGCGGCGGCTCAACTCCTCGGTCGGTTCTTCATGATTATTCCGGTGCTCGCCATTGCCGGGAGCCTGGCGAAGAAGAAGCCGGTTCCAGAGTCCGTCGGCACATTCCCGGTAACCGGTGGACTGTTTTCTGGATTGCTGGTCTCAACCATTTTGATCGTTGGCGCTCTCACATTTTTCCCGGCTCTGAGTCTCGGGCCTATTCTCGAACACCTGCTGATGAACGCAGGAAAGGCTTTTTGAGGTATCCATGGACCCAGTCGCTCAAATCAGAAAAAAATCACTCGCTGACAGCGCCATTCTTTCGCGAGCAATCCTAGATTCTTTTCGCAAGCTTGATCCACGGACGATGGTGAAAAATCCCGTGATGTTTGTCGTGGAAGTGGGTGCGGTACTGACGACAATTCAACTGGCATGGAACGCTCTTCATCACACCGGGCAGCTTGGTTTTGGGTTGCAGATCACGCTTTGGCTGTGGTTTACGGTTCTCTTTGCCAACTTCGCGGAAGCCATGGCCGAAGGCCGCGGCAAGGCACAGGCAGACACGTTGCGCAAAGCGCGGGCGGAAACGCAAGCGCATCGCTTGCGCAGTGACGGCAGCGTAGAAGTCGTGGTCAGTTCGAAACTGCGGTCCGGAGACATCATTGTTGTCGTTGCGGGCGAGTTCATCCCTGGAGACGGCGAGGTGATCGAAGGTGTAGCCTCGGTCGACGAATCCGCAATCACCGGTGAGTCCGCGCCGGTCATCCGCGAATCCGGCGGAGATCGTTCGGCCGTGACGGGGGGAACGCGCGTTCTCTCCGATGAAATCAAAGTGCGCATCACTTCGAATCCGGGTGAGACCTTTCTCGACCGGATGATTAAGCTCGTCGAGGGAGCCTCACGTCAAAAAACACCAAACGAGATCGCACTGAATATCTTGTTGGCAGGTCTCACGATCATCTTTCTGCTCGCTGTTGTGACGTTGCAGCCGTTTGCTATCTATTCCGGCGCTCCGCAGAACATCTTTGTCTTAGTCTCACTCCTTGTCTGTCTCATTCCCACGACGATTGGGGGACTACTCTCCGCCATCGGCATTGCCGGTATGGACCGCATGATTCAGCGGAACGTCATTGCGATGTCCGGTCGAGCCGTCGAAGCATCCGGCGACGTAGACGTGTTGCTGCTGGACAAAACCGGAACGATCACGCTCGGGAACCGCGCCGCGACGCAATTTTTCCCGGCTCCCGGCATCGAAGAAGCGTATCTCGCCGATGCTGCGCAACTTTCCTCGCTAGCCGACGAAACTCCGGAGGGACGGTCCATCGTTGTACTAGCTAAGGAACGCTACAAGCTCCGCGGACGCGATCTTTCCTCGCACAGCACGATTTTCATTCCCTTCACGGCACAAACCAGAATGTCCGGCGTGGACATCGACGGCCGCGAAATTCGCAAAGGCGCTCTGGACGCAATCAGTCGCCTGACCAACGGCCGCGGTAACGGCGTTCCGACCGACGTCCAGGTGTGTGTGCGGGAGATTTCGAATGCGGGTGGAACGCCGCTGCTGGTTACGGAAAACGGCCGCGTGCTAGGCGCGATCGCCCTTACCGACATCGTCAAAGGAGGTATGAAGGAGCGTTTCGACCATCTTCGCGCGATGGGCATTCGCACGATGATGATCACCGGCGACAACCCGCTGACCGCGGCGGCTATCGCCCGTCAAGCCGGAGTCGACGATTTCCTCGCCGAAGCGACGCCCGAAGACAAGATGGCGCTGATCAAGCGGGAGCAATCGAAAGGCAAGCTTGTAGCCATGACCGGCGATGGCACGAACGACGCTCCAGCTCTTGCACAGGCGGACGTTGGCGTCGCCATGAACACCGGCACGCAAGCCGCAAAAGAAGCCGGCAACATGGTGGATCTCGATTCCAACCCGACGAAGCTAATCGAGATCGTCGAAATCGGCAAGCAGCTCCTGATTACACGTGGCGCGCTGACAACGTTCTCCGTCGCGAACGATGTGGCGAAATACTTCGCCATCATTCCCGCGATGTTCGCGGGGGCGTTTCCAGTATTGAATGTGCTGAACGTGATGCATCTTCGCACGCCGCAATCAGCAATTTTGTCCGCCGTGATTTTCAACGCGTTGATCATCGTCGCTCTGATTCCGCTCGCCCTCCGCGGCGTGCGCTATCGGCCGCTGGGTGCGGCGGCTCTGCTGCAGCGCAACCTGCTGATCTACGGAGTTGGTGGAATCATCGCCCCATTTTTCGGAATCAAGCTTATCGACGTAGCGTTGACCTACCTTCGGGTTGTTTGAGGAACTTATGAAAAAGAATTTTCTGATTGCCCTGTGGTTCACTCTGGTTACGACAGTGATGTTTGGAGTGTTGTACCCGCTCGCCGTGACGGGCATCGCTCAAGTGTTCTTTCCTGATCGGGCAAACGGACAGCTCATACAAAAGAACGGAAAAATCGTGGGCTCAAGAATTATCGGACAGTCCTTCACAAGACCGGGCTATTTCCATTCGCGGCCATCCAGTGCCGGCGCCGGATATGACGCCACCGCGAGCAGCGGTTCGAACCTCGGACCCACAAACAAGAATTTGCTTGACCGGGTGAAGGGCGATGTTGAAAACGTCCGTGTTGAAAATCCGAAGGCGCCGATTCCCGTGGATTTGGTAACGGCGTCAGGCTCCGGCCTGGACCCCGAGATTTCACCCGCCGCCGCTGAGTTCCAGATAATGCGTGTGACGCGCGAACGCGGCATGAAAGAAGAAGACGTACGCGCCCTTGTGCAGAAACATACAAAGGGGCGGGACTTGGGATTTCTTGGAGAACCACGCGTGAACGTTCTGGAATTGAATCTCGATCTCGATTCCGTCCATCCCCTGCGATGAAGCTTAGGACTTGCGTCGTGACGGCCGTTCGGGGGCAACGATTGGAAATTGGAAGCGGTATCCCAACCAAGGTTCCGTCAAAACATACCGTGGGCGCGCTGCATCCTTCTCGATCTTATTGCGCAATTGATTTATCACCACGCGAAGGTTTTCAGTTTCCTCGCCGTGATCCGGTCCCCAGACGGTCTGCAATATCTTCCTATGCGTGAGTGGCTTTCCTTTCTGAATTATCAGAAGGCGCAACACATCGAATTCTTTCGGACTTAAGTGAATTCTCTCGCCACGGACTTCGACCTTGCGTTTCTCAAGATCGACGTTCAAATCGCGAGTCTCGATCTTCGGAAGCGGCTCGTCGGTAGCAGATCGTCGCAAGGCCGCGCGGATGCGCGCCAGCAGCTCGCCCATCGTGAATGGTTTTACGACGTAGTCATCGGCGCCCGAATCGAGCGCGAGAATCTTGTCGTGTTCCGAATTGCGGACCGTGACCATGATGATCGGCCCGTCGAAAGACAATCGAATCTTGCTGCAGGCTTCAAGCCCGCTCATGCCGGGCATATTCACATCCAAGAGAATCAAAGCAGGGCGCTCGCGGACCGCCATGTCGACGGCTTCCTGGCCGTCCTTTGCCTCGATCACGTCGTAGCCTTCACTCGAAAGAGTAGACCGCAAGACGCGACGGATTTGTGGCTCGTCGTCGACCACGAGGATGGTTGTGTCGTTCACGGATGTGGCGCCTCTTGTAGGACTCCGCAAGAATGCGGGAGCAGGGCACGCGTCCCTGACATAGCGCTCTCATGGTAGGGAAGGAACGATAAAGAACGTCTGAGGGAATCCTAAGGAGTTCATAAAGGTATGACTGTTCTGGATCCACGCAGGCGGTACTAGCGAGGTACCATTGAGGACCCGCGCAACGTTGATATTCCGAAGTCTCCACCCCACCCTCAGACCCGTAGAAGTGTCTCTGACGCAATCGAGGACTGCCTGGGCTGGCAAGAACGCACATGGATTCCTTTGCAACAGAAACTCCAGGACCTCACCCACCCCTCCGTTTCTAGTTATAACGAACAACTGCATTTAGTGGGGCGATTGGTGACACTTTTGACTTCGATTGCTGCATTTTGGTGCAAGGTGTCACTAAAACTCTTACCAAAAGTTTTGGATTCTGGAAGAAGCGCGCGGAAGATGCTCTGAGTCTCTTCAAACCACACTCCATGTTTCGTCCGATTGCCCAATTCCGCAGAGCCATTGTTCGAGTTCAATGATCCGGCGTTTGATCGCAATTGTGACTGTCACGCAGTCAGATAACTTAGCTAAGCAGGTCATTTGGAGCCTATTGGCCAGCGGCGTCCAAGCAGTTTTTCGCGCCTACCGCCTTTCACCGGCCGCGACGGTTTTCAGATCTCGCTGGAAATCCTCAAGGTCATATTGTGCGGTGATTTTCTTGGTTTTCACATAATCCATCATTTCCCAGAGTGAGACTCGCGCCTCACGAGCAGCACGTGCCAGCGTGAGCTTGCCGCTGCCATATAGACGCGAATAGTGGTCCAGCTTCCAGTCCTGTATTGCCCGAGAGAGGAGTTTTCTTACAGTTGTCGAGCGGTCGGCTTGCTCGACTTGCTCGATTGCTTCGAGGTCCCGAACCACTGTGTCAGGCAGCCTCGTTCCCACCATTTGTTCCTTTTTCATCGGTTAGCCTCCCGAGCTTTCTTCAAGATGTCTGCAACAACGGCCGGCGCAAGCCAAATTGCTGATCGCTGCAGGTGTGATTGAACAAGAAGAAGCCGGCGGAAGGAGCACTTCCTACAGGTTAAGGGCATTCCGATTTACCTTGGAACACCAGCAGGGCGGATAGAAATGTATGATCCTCCTAAGGCCGGTCGATTCCCACTTCGGTGTGTCCTGGGGGGAAGTCCGATCCCGCTTTTGATTCTAGCGTATTCCTTGGGTAACAGGCGCATTCGCGAAAACTAATGACGGAATGTCTTGCCTCGCACGGGTTCTACGATGCTCACAAGCGGAGTGAAAGAAACTCCTATTGATGAGCGTTTCGCGCTCGGAAATAGCCAATCACCCAGCAAAAAGATTAAGGTGACGTGAGCGAATCTACGATCCTCAAATCGGACCCTCAGATTTCATTCGGGGTATCGGCCAAGTGATACTAACTTATCATCCGCCCGTGTCGGCTCTTAATGAAATAGGGCCGAGGATGCTCATGCGCTTATCGAATAGCCGTATGCGCGAATTGTTTGCACAGCCTCGCTCCGGCTTTCGGCGTCCACTTGTTTCAAAATCTTGTGGATGTGGTTCCTCACGGTAAATTCAGAAAGATTCAACTGGGAAGCGATTTCCTTGTTTGTGAGACCTTTAGCAACGAGAGTCACCAATTGCTGCTGGCGCAAGGTTAGATCGGGTTTTGAAGCTGAATTCCGGAGCGGCATTTCGCCAGGCGTCTGCGAGACGCAACGGAATAGCGCAGAGCAAAGCCGGGGTGGGCAGACGGCTTCTCCCCGAACTACAGCACGGACAGCGGCAACAACGTCCGATGCAGACGCATCCTGTAACAAATAGCCGGTCACTCCCCAACGGACAGCGGCAATGAATTGCGTTTCGTCACTTTCCATACCGATGAGAACAGTTTTGAATGCAGTTGACGTCCCTTTGTCTGGCACAAAGCTTGCCGGCAAACGGTCGGGCAAGAAAGAATCGCCCACCAGTACATTGCACTGACTCTGAGGGATGCCAAGGGGTGTTTCGTCAGTAGGGGAAGCTTGACCCGCGACAATTAGATCGGACCGCTTGCGGAAGAGGCGAACCAAGGCTTCGCGCAAGAGTCGATTCTCAATCAGTAAGAATACGCGTATGGACGAACCGGGGACAGCCTCGCTCATAACCCGCCTAGCCGCAGAGTGAAAAATTCCACAAAATAGCAAGGAATAGCCAACGAAGCGAAATCCTGGCCATCGACCTTGGTCCGGAGAGTAATCCTCATCCTAACTAAATGTCAATCGTGAATAGTATAGATTCATATAACCACAAAAATTAGAGTACCTAGTAGCTAATCTACATGGACCGCCTCTCAGATGAAGAAACATTTAATGTTGAAGAGACGTGTCGCCTTTTAGCGACAGATATGAACATTCCATGCCTTCTCTTCGACAGGGGTCAAAAGAGGTACATGCCCAAAAATCCGTGGTACATACCGTCTCATTGTACTAGTCCGACCGATGGGTGCTTTTTGAGTCTTACTTCGATTCGCTTGAGGCCCGAGACTTGTGGCACTCGGAGTGTGCCATGGAAAAATCGATTCGTGTCCTCGTGGCTAATCATCCTCGCCTCATGCGAGAGAGTGTCCTTACGACGTTTGCTGATCAACCTGACATAGAAATTGTTGGTGAAGTCGCTGACGAATCAGAGATCAGTGAGAGTGTGAAGAAGACTTTGCCGAATGTCGTGGTCATTGCGCTCGACCAGCCGGGAATACGGCCGCGTATCTGCGACGAATTGCTGCGTGAACATCCGGAGGTTCGCGTAATCGCCGTGGCGCCGGAGAAAAACTACGCCGTCTACTATTGGGCTTCGTTCGAGATTCATTCAAACAACATCGAGGCGTCCGAAGAAGGAATGTTGAATGCTATGCGAAGGAATCTTGTCGCAAAAGGTGCGACTAGAGAATTCCGTGCCCCGGCCCCCTGGTGAATCCATGTTTAACCAAAACGAAATGAAAAAAAATATTTACTGCCTGGTTCTGGCTTTTTTGTTTTGCGCGCCAGCTTTCTCCCAGCAGCAAGGTGGACAGGCGCGGAGGACGAGTGCACAAGGCCGGAACGAGCATGGCGTTGAACAACCTCCCGACTTGGCCCAGGAAAACCTGGGCCGTGTGGCGGCTTCTGCGATTCAGATTCGAAGCGTGCTGGTCAAGGACGAAGGACTGATGGTGGAATTGAAGCGTTGGGTAGCGAAGGAGGCGAGCGATAGCGGCCAGATTGTCGAGGATTCAAATCTGACAGACCAAGCCATCTTCGAACGGCTGGAACAGGACATCGCATTTCGATCCGTGGCAACTCGTCTCCTGCAACGTTACGGCTACTTGACGCCAACACCAAATCCAAATTCGGACCTTGCAAAAGAAAAAGAATTAGTGCTCAAGGAACGAGCGCGACGTCTGGTTCAGATTGAGTCACAGGAAGATACGGAGTCGCTTCGTCCGCAGAGAAACGATCACGATCTCGAACGCACCGCAACATGCGATCCGCGGCGCGACGAAGACTGCCCGCAGCAGTTGCCGTCGAACCGTCGCCAAAATACGCGCACGCCTGGCGGAACGTCGTCACCTGAAACGAACCCACAAGCAGTCCCTGAACAGCAACCATCACAGAGTCCTTCGCGTATTCTGCGAGCGGACGGATTACCACAGGCTCCGGATCCATTGGACGGTGGCAACAGCGCTGATTCGTCTCCGAACTTTCAATTAACTTCGGGTTTGGCCAAGCACGATTCGAATCCCTCGGCAGGGTCGCAACCTCTAGGGCAGGGCGCGCTCGATGGTTTGTCGCTCACAAGGAATACACCTTCCGCGCCACTTGAGCCTCGTTCTTCCATGCAGGCCTACCTGGATAAAAACGGGATGGAAGTGCCTTCTCGCACCGATTACCCGCGGGGAAGAACCAGGGAGCAAG
Organism: Candidatus Sulfotelmatobacter sp.; assembly: GCA_035567915.1. Lineage (GTDB taxonomy): Bacteria > Acidobacteriota > Terriglobia > Acidiferrales > UBA7541 > Acidiferrum. The sequence continues at coordinate 19,394 of DATMPA010000022.1, forward strand.
ATGTGACGCCGGTGAAGATGGTCCACCGCGCAAATCCCTACGCTGACATCCCCTCTCTTTACGACATGTATGTGCAAGCATCAGCACACCAAACCCCCAATGAGCGTTTTGGCCTGGAGGTCTTCCGCAGCATTTCGAGTGACCCGCAAGCAATTCCGATGGACCTTCCCGTCGGGCCCGACTACGTGATCGGTCCCGGCGACACTCTGGAAATCGATCTCTGGGGTGGTGTATCGCAGCGGTTGTTTAGGGTAGTTGATCGCGAGGGGCGCGTGTCTTTGCCCGAAACTGGACCGTTGCTTGTCAGCGGACGGAATCTGGCCGACACCCAACAGGCAGTGCAGCAGGTGCTAAGAACACAGTTTCGCGATATTTCCGCAGATGTGTCTGTATCGAAACTTCGAACGGTTCGCGTGTACGTCGTGGGAGACGTTGCCGAACCTGGCGCTTACGACATCAGTTCGCTCTCCACACCTTTGAATGCGTTGTTCGCCGCGGGAGGTATAACGCCCCGTGGCTCGCTTCGAGCTCTGAAGCACTATCGTGGCAAGCAGCTCGTGGAAGAAGTGGATGCCTACGATTTGTTGCTCCACGGCGTACGGTCCGATATGCGCCGGTTGGAGAATGGAGACACGCTGCTCGTTCCTTCTTTGGGACCGCAAGTAACCGTGGACGGAATGGTGCGGCGGCCAGCAATCTACGAGCTGCGCGGCGAAAGCTCCCTTGCGGACGTGCTTGAGCTGGCTGGCGGAATCCTGCCGACGGCCACGCTACGGCACGTTGAAGTTCAACGCGTCGAAGCACACGAAAAACGCACCATGCTGACGCTCGACCTGACCCCTACTGGGGACCCGGATTCCGCTAAGAAGCAGCTTGATGCGTTCAAGATTAGCGACGGCGACGAAGTGCACATTTTTCCAATCGCTCCCTATAACGAAGACGCCATCTATATTCAAGGACATGTGCTGCGGCCTGGGCGGTATTCCTATAAGCAAGGGATGAACCTGTCTGACCTGATTGGGTCATATAAAGATCTATTGCCCGAACCTGCGCCCCACTACGCGGAAATCGTCAGATTAAATCCGCCGGACTTTCATCCCAGCGTTGAGAGTTTCGATCTGACAGCGGCTCTGGCGAATCCGGCCTCAGGGCCAAAGCTGCAGCCGCTTGACACTGTTCGCGTTTTTAGCCGCTACGATTTTGAGCCGGCGCCGGAAGTCTGGATTGGCGGAGAGGTTCGAGAACCGGGGAAATATCGCACTTCGGGTCAAGCGCACTTGAGGGATGCAGTCTATCTCGCAGGCGGGGTTACACAGGATGCTTCGCTGGACTCTGCGCAACTATTCCGTACACAGCCCGACGGCACGATGAAAATTCTCAGTGTTGATCTCCGCGAGGCCCTTGCGGGGAATCCCATGGACAACGTGGTGATACAGCCGCGCGACCGCTTGCTGATTCACCGCAATTCGAGCCGCGTTGATCCGCCAACGGTTTTCATTAAGGGCGAAGTAGCCAAACCCGGACGCTATCCCCTCACAACCAATATGCGCGTGGAGGATCTGGTTCGCGTGGCTGGCGGTCTAAAAAGAAGCGCCTACACGGAAAGCGCCGATCTCACACGTTTCGAAACGAATGGCACCGAGAAGAGCCCCGGTGATCGGCAGGAACTTGACCTCGACGCGGCAATGAAAGGTGACCCGAAGACCGATCTACCACTGCGCGACGGAGACATCCTGACGATTCGACAACTCCCGCGCTGGGCCGACATTGGTGCCTCCATAACCGTGCGGGGAGAAGTTTTGCATCCGGGCACCTATGGCATTGGGCCAGGAGAGCGTCTGAGTTCTGTCTTGGCGCGAAGTGGCGGGCTTGGTCCGGAAGCCTATGCGTACGGTGCAGTGTTAATGAGGCGCGAAGTGCGCGAGCTAGAGTTGAAGTCGCACATGGAACTCGTGGAACGGGTAAAAGCACAGCAGGTGATCCTCAAAGCATTGCCGGAAAATGATGCCGACCAGAAAAATGCAAAGTTGACTGCCATTGGTCAAACAGAAGCGACACTCGCTCAACTGCAGGCGAGCGCCCCCATCGGTCGTGTGGTGATCCATATCCCGCCTGATACAAAGAATTGGCAGAACACGGCTGCGGATGTGCAAATTCGCGATGGCGATGTACTTTTTGTTCCCAAAAGAGCGGGCTACGTGATGGTGAACGGCCAAGTCTTCAATCCGACTGCCGTGAGTTACCGGCCGGGACAAAGCGCGAGGTGGTACCTGAGCCAGGCCGGTGGGGTAACGCAGCTCGCGGACAAGAAGGCTGTGTTTGTGATCCGCGCCGACGGTTCTGTGATCGCCGCAAAAAACAATAACAGTGGTTGGTGGGGTGGCGATCCGATGAGCACGACCTTGCGCGCTGGAGACATGATCGTTGTGCCCGAAAAGGCGCCAAAAATCGGCGGTCGTAACTGGGCTTTGATCATGCAATCAGCGCAATTGGCTTCATCGGTAGCGCTGGCAGTAGCGTACATCCACCCATGACGAAAGGCACTCACGATGCAGATGAGGGTTATCGTGCTGGCGTTTAGCTATGCGGCGTCAAGTCTGACGCTGACAGCGCCGTTCTCTATGTCTGCACCTCCGCAAGAGCAGGAACAACGCGTGGCGGATTCGAAAGAGAACAGTTCAGATACCAAAGCAGAAATGACGCCGAAGAAAAAAATCACAATCGATCTGGAGACCGAACCTTTTGAGAATTCTCAGCCAGGCTTTTCCGGACTAGGTAAGCGCTTTTTAGACGACCAAAAACAGATCTGGACAAGTCCGGCGAAGGTTCGCTTTTCCGATACTCAGTGGCTCGTACCACTCAGCGGAATCACCGCGGGATTATTCGTAACCGACGTCAGTTACAGCAGGCATCTTTCCCAAAATCCTTCGACCATCAGCCACTACAAGACGCTGTCAAACGCCAGTGTCGGAGCCCTCATCGGAGGAGCCGGCGGGATGTGGTTGTTGGGTCACGTCAAGCACAACGAACACTGGAGCGAGACGGGATTCCTTGCAGGCGAAGCCGCGATCAATAGCCTCGTGGCAGTAGAGGCTATGAAGTACTCCCTCGGACGCCAGCGCCCGTTCCAGGGTGATGGGAGCGGACCGTTCTTTCATGGCGGCACATCGTTTCCTTCTGAACACGCCGCTGCGGCATGGTCCGTGGCGGGAGTAATTGCGCACGAGTATCCAGGACCACTCACCAGAATCATGGCTTACGGTCTGGCGTCTCTTGTGGACTACTCACGAATTCGAGGCCGCCAGCATTTTCCGTCCGATGTTTTCGTGGGCAGCATCATGGGCAATCTCATCGCCCAGAATATTTACAGCCGCCGGCACGATCCTAAACTTGGAGGCGGTGAATGGAGATCCCTCAGCCAAATCTTTCGCAGCGATGGAAACTCCTCTCCGGCCAACCAGGGTTCGCCGTACGTTCCGCTCGATAGCTGGATCTATCCCGCCCTCGACCGGTTAGCCGGCATGGGCCTGATCAAGAGTGCATTCGAAGGGATGAAGCCTTGGACGCGCAATGAGTGTATTCGCCTGCTGGGTGAGGCTGGCGAGCGCGTCAACGCAGGAATGGGTGGACCGGAAGCCGAAAAAATCTACCAACTGCTCGAAACAGAATTCAGCAACGAACTTGAAAATGCCGGTGGCGAAGACCGCGTCCACGCCAAAGTGGAATCTGTATATGCCCGCGTAACCAATGTCTCTGGCCAACCGCTCACGGATGGGAACCATTTTGGTCAAACGATCACGAATGATTTCGGCAGGCTTTATCAGGAAGGGGTCAATTCTGTAGAGGGCTTTTCGGCCTGGACCACCAGCGGGCACTGGGTGGGCTATATACGAGGCGAATACCAACACGCTCCTTCAGCGCCGGCAGATTCAGAGACGACTCGGCAATTCATCGGCTCTGTCGATGGCACGGGAATTCCGCCCGCGACGCCATTCTCCACGGTAAACCGCGCGCGGCTGTTAGATACCTATGTAGGGCTGACTTTCAATAATTGGCAGATGTCTTACGGCAAGCAAAGCCTATGGTGGAGTCCTATGCAAGGCGGGCCGTTGATGTTTAGCGACAACGCGGAGCCAATCAATATGTTCCGAATCAGCCGCGTCTCACCGTTCAAGCTTCCCAGCATTTTGGGTTGGTTGGGGCCCATTCGCGCCGAGTGGTTCCTCGGGCAGCTTGCTGGCCACGAATTTGTCTTCCGAACCGATACTGGTCTTCTGGGGCAATTTGGACAATCCATCAGTCGACAGCCATTTTTGCAAGGGCAGAAATTCAGTTTCAAACCTACTTCAAACCTTGAGTTCAGCGTTTCCCTCACCGTGATTTTTTCGGGTGGACCGACTCCCCTTACTTGGCATTTCTTACTCCAGAGCTATTCTGGTCTGCCCCATTCCAAAGGGCCCGTCATTGGCGACGAAGGAGACGGTCGCTCGGGCGTGGATTTCAGTTACAAAGTTCCTGGATTGCGGAATTGGCTCACCTTTTACGGCGACGCTATGACGGAAGACGAGATTTCTCCCTTAGGGTATCCGCGCAAATCGGCTTTTCAGGGCGGACTCTACCTTGCTCGAATTCCAGGTATTCCCAAGCTTGATCTTCGCGTGGAGGGTGGAAGCACGGCGCCAGTGGATTTTCCCACGTGCCAAGGATGTTTCTACGTGAACGGTCGGTATCCAGATGGTTCTTACATCAATTACGGCAATCTTGTTGGGAGCTCGTTAGGACGCGCTGGACAGGGTGAACGAGCTTGGAGCACCTACTGGTTCTCGCCTCGCGACAAGATCCAGTTTCAATATCGCCATCTGAAGGTGAACGGAGATTACCTGCAACGAGGGGGCACGCTGAACGACGGAGGCGTAGGAGTGGAATTTCAACTTCGCCCCCAAATTACGTTTTCAGGATCATTGCAGTACGAAAACTGGAATTTTCCGCTTCTTTCAGTTGAGAAAAAATCCAACTGGACGACGAGCGCAGGGTTCACTTTCTGGCCCAAAGCCTGGAAATGATCGGGCGAAGTTTCAGCATAGGAACTAGTGACGGAGCAAAAGAGAAGTGACGCAGACAGCTACTAAACAGCAGCCTGAAACCGCGCTTGTGCCGGTTGCGGGAGAGGTTTCTCTGCCGGAAATACCGCTCGAGGATTCACGTGACCGGCAAGCGGAGCAATTGCGTCTGCTTTGGGGACGCCGCCGATTCTTTTTCCGGGCTGGAGTGACTGGTCTTCTGATCTCGACTTTGGTTGCGTTCCTCATTCCAAAGTCATACACGTCAACCACACAACTTATGCCTCCGGATCAGCAATCCACTTCCGGGATGGCCATGATGGCGGCGATGGCAGCTAAGACTGGGGGAGGATTGGCTGGCGTAGCGGGCGACCTACTCGGGCTGAAAAGTTCGGGAGCCTTGTTCATCGGAGTCTTGAGAAGTGAAAGTTCTGAGGATCGGCTTATCCAGCAATTTGATTTGAAGAAAGTTTATGGCAAACAGCTGACTGTCGACGCGCGAATCAAGCTTGATGAGAATACGTCTATTTCTGAAGATCGCAAGAGCGGCATCATCACCATCAGTGTAACGGATCATAGTCCGCAGCGAGCCGCGGCGCTGGCCAACGCTTACGTCGACCAATTGAATACGCTCGTTTCCGAGCTCTCAACTTCTTCCGCACACCGCGAACGCGTGTTTCTGGAGGATCGCCTTAAGGTCGCGAAGGTAGATCTGGACGATGCCGTCAACCAGCTCGCCCAGTTTTCCAGCAAGAACAACACGCTCGACATCCAGCAGGAAGGCAAAGCCATGTTGGACGCAGCCGGAACGATCGCCGGCGAACTGATCGCCGCGCAATCACAGCTCGAGGGACTTCGGCAGATCTATACGGATAGCAATTCCCGCGTGCGCGCTTTGAATGGGCGCGTTGCGGAGCTTCGCCGGCAACTTCAGAAGCTCAGTGGGACGCAAGGCGGCAATGAAGAGAATATTTCTCAAGCATCGGCTTTGACAAAAAACCAGGCCGGCGATCCCCCCGTCAGTCAGGCCGCTGATCCATCCACTGCGAAGGCAGGCGGCGGACTTCCTTTTCCCACAATTAAGAGCCTGCCGTTGCTCGGAGCGAAATACGGAGACTATTACCGCCGCGCGAAGATCCAGGAAACCGTCTTTGAATTGCTGACCCAACAATACGAGCTTGCGAAAGTGCAAGAGGCAAAAGAGACGCCCAGTGTCAAAGTGCTCGATCTAGCCAAAATTCCGGAGAAGAAATCGTTTCCGCCGCGCCTGACAATCGTATTTCTGGGCACGTTTCTGGCTCTTGCGTTGTCTGTTGTTTGGGTGATGGGTTCCGCGCAGTGGGAAGCAACCGATCCACTCGACCCGCGGAGAGTCTTGCTGCATGAGGTGGCTGGCACGCTGAAGGCACGGATTCCGTGGGCGCTATCGAATGGGGTAAGTTCCAACGGGGCAGGATCGCGTGCAGACAGAGAAGCAGCGGGCCGGGCGGAAGAAGATTTTCAGCGGGACAGCGATTTGAACGACAAGTAGCCTTGAATCGTCTGTAACGTGCAGTAAACAAGCTGCTTACTTGAGAATCAGCCCTGTGGCTGACGGGGCGAAGCTGTATGCGGAGTAACGCATGGGTCTATCCCACTTGACTGTAGGGGCAAGGCAGCAACGAAGCGAGTTCGACGCGATGCACCTGCCGGATTCCTTTCTGGAACCCCACTGGTATGCGGCATACACGTGTGCGAACCATGAAAAGCGCGTCGTCGCGGAACTCGGGATGCGCGAGTTGGAGCACTTTCTTCCGCTATACAGTTCCGTGCGACGCTGGAAAGACCGGCGCGTGCAATTGGAGTCGCCCTTGTTTCCCGGGTACGTGTTTGTGCGGCTGGCGCTGCGCGAGCGGCTGCGCGTGCTGGAAATTCCGAGCGTGGTGCGGCTGGTCGGCTTTAACGGACAACCGACAGCGCTTCCCGACACTGAAATGGAAATCATGCGGGCAGGCCTGTCGCAGAGCTCACGCGCGGAACCGCATCCATTCCTGACGGTTGGGCGGCACGTGCGGATAATCGGAGGGCCACTCGCAGGACTCGACGGCGTGCTGAGACGCAAGAAGAGCGGCATGCGAGTGATCGTGTCCCTGGGGTTGATCCAGCGATCCGTCGCGGTGGACGTTGACATCGCGGATGTGCGACCTGCCACGGTGTAATGCCGGACCGGCGTCATCGGAACGGAGGAGAATTTTTCCTGCGAGCGCGCCACCGGTTCCATGGATCATTATCAAAACAAAAGGGTTGCGAGATTTGCAATTCGTAAGTACATAAAAAGAGAGGGAATAGAAAACAGCGAGTAGGGATACATAGTGGATGAGGTTCCGACGTGCCACCCTCCCCCTTCTCCGCCTGATTTGAAAGATGCAGATCCCATTGTGGTTAGGGGATGGGGGTCGGCAAAAATATTGATGCGGCGGAGTATAGGGGAGCGAGACGGAAGGGTCGAAAAGGATAGCGGGGTTTGAGGATGGCTGCGGCTGGTGAACTTAACTTATGTTAGCACATAGGTACGGTACTAGTTATAAAAACTTAACATGTCCGAAATCAAGAACATGAAGGCTTCGCAATCCGGCGAAGGTTTCGCCTCGTCGAAGTCCGCGACCCTAGTGCGAACAGCGGAAATGGCTGAAACGGGAGACAACCTTATTAATGGGGATAAGGGGCGTAACGGGCACCTGACCAGCGGACGCCTGCTGGCAAGAAATACCCTATGGAATCTGATAGGCAGCGGCGCGCCGATGGTGGTGGCGGTTTTCTGCATTCCGATTCTCATTCGAGGATTGGGTAAGGACCGCTTCGGCGTGCTGACTCTAGCCTGGGCGCTTATAGGCTACGCCAGCCTGTTCGACCTCGGACTGGGCCGCGCGCTAACTCAATTGGTCGCAAAAAAACTCGGTGCCGGGGAGGATCGTGAGATTCCCACGCTGGTCTGGACTTCCCTGCTGCTCATGTTGCTCTTGGGTGTGGTGGGCACCGCCGTCGTGGGTCTGCTTTCACCGTGGCTTGTCCATCGCGCCTTAAATGTGCCCGGCGCGCTGCAGCGCGAGACGCTGCAATCCTTCTATTTGCTCGGGCTTTCCATTCCGGTGGTCATCAGCACGGCCGGTCTGCGCGGCTTGCTGGAAGCGCACCAGCGATTCGGCCTGATCAATGCTCTGCGCATACCGATGGGAGTATTCACGTTTGCTGGTCCGATGCTGGTGCTTCCTCTTTCCAAGAGCGTGTTCCCCGTCGTGGGCATACTCGTTTTCGGGCGGCTAATCGGGTGGGCGGCTCACCTGCTTGTGTGCTTCCGGATCGAACCGGAACTGGGACATCGCATCGCTTGGCAGCGCGCCGCCGCAGGTCCTTTGCTGCGCTTCGGCGGCTGGATGACCGTCACAAATGTTGTGGGGCCGCTCATGGTAACCCTCGACCGATTCTTGATCGGCGCGATGGTCTCCATGGCCGCAGTCACCTACTACGCCACTCCCTATGAGGTGGTAACAAGACTTTGGCTCGTACCTGGCGCGTTGGTCGGTGTGATGTTTCCGGCCTTCTCGATGAGTTTTGCACTAGACCCCAAGCGCACCGCGCTCCTTTACAGCCGGTGCGTTAGGTACGTCTTTCTGATTCTCTTCCCGGTCGTTCTCGTAACCGTTGGCTTGGCGCAGAACGGTCTTACGCTTTGGCTGGGCGCTGAATTCGCGCAGCACAGCGTCCGTGTGCTCCAGTGGCTTGCTGTGGGTGTGTTCCTTAACAGTTTGGCACAGGTGCCTTTTGCTCTGGTGCAGGGTGTTGGCAGGCCCGACCTGACGGCAAGGCTGCACCTGATCGAGCTGCCCTTTTACCTGCTGGCATTGTGGTTGCTGATCTCTGCATACGGCATTGAAGGCGCTGCCATTGCGTGGACGGGGCGCGTGGCTGTCGACGCCTTGGTTCTATTTTGTCTAGGGAGGCGATTCTTGCCAACCAGCACTTCTGTCGCTCCGAGGACTGTGTTTCTGCTTGCCCTCGCCTTGGTAACGCTAGCATTGGCAAGTCTCGCGCTGGGTCTTGTCCTGAAGGGAGTCTTCCTTCTGGTGACTATTCTCACTTTTGTATTTGCGACTTGGTTTTTGATTCTCACGCCAGAAGAACGAACTCTCGCGCAAGACTACCTCTAGCAAAGTCATGGCAACCGTTCAAGCAGCGGTCAATGATCCGTCGCGCGGAGACCAGATTCGGTCTCTCCCGTGCCCGACTTGCTACATGTGCGGGACGGAAGGCGAGCCTCTCTATGAGGGCTTGAAGGATAACCTCTTCGGAGCCCCCGGGACATGGAACCTCAGCCGCTGTCCGAATCGTACGTGTGGGCTTGTATGGCTCGACCCGATGCCGTTGGAAGAAGACATTGCGTACGCCTACGCAAAATATTATACCCACCGGCAGCAACTCCCGGGCAGATCGGGGACAGCAGGTAGGTTCTTGAAGCTGGGCCTCGTTGCAGCCTACGATTTCTTACTCCGGTTGACTCCAGTACATCGCGAACAGAAGCAACTTGCTTGTATGTACCTCAGAGAGACTTTGAAAGGAAAATTATTGGACGTAGGTTGCGGTGATGGAACCCGGCTCGCGAGACTACGAGATCTCGGCTGGGAGGTCTATGGCCAGGAAACGGATCCGCATGCCGCGTGTCACGCGAGAGACGCTTACGCTGTTCCAGTACACTTAGGCGCCTTGGAAGAAGCACAGTTACCTGATGCGGGGTTCGATGCCATCATCATGAACCACGTTATTGAGCACATCCATGACCCTGTGCGTTTACTCAGGGAATGCAATCGACTTTTGAAACCAGGCGGTACTTTCGTAGCTGTAACCCCCAACGCGCAGAGTTATGGGCACAGGTCCTTTGGGCCATCGTGGAGAGGATTGGAGCCGCCAAGGCACCTATTCTTGTTCTCTCAGGAAACGCTCCGTGACGCCGCGAGGAGGGCGGGCTTCAAAAGGGTTGACACGTGGACAACACCCGCGAATGCACACGTGATTGTGAAGGCCAGTTTGCAAACGCGCTCAAGTCCAAAGCAATATAAGAGCCGGCTGTCCGAATTCAGCCGCAGCATTTTGCTCGCGGGCTATCAATTCTGGATGATGCTTGTACACCTCAAGGACAAGAATTCTGGCGAAGAGTGCGTTCTACACGCCACAAAATGAAGTCTGCCACAGCCCGAAAAACAGACATTTGCTCGGTCATAGTCACGTACCATCCGGATGCTGGCTTCTCAAATCGCATAATGCACCTTCGAGATCAGGTAGGCGGACTAGTCGTGGTGGACAACAATTCAGGAAGCGCAGAACGGGGCGCCTTGAGGCAACTTTCGTCGGAACATGGAGTTCATCTCATTTTCAACAGCGAGAATCTCGGTATCGGAGCTGCCTTGAATCAAGGTGTGTGTTGGGCCGCAGAAGAGGGTTACACCTGGGTTTTGACACTCGATCAGGACAGTGTTGTTGCCAATGACATGGTTTCGACGCTGGCATCTGTCTATGAAGAGTTACCCGAAAAGGAAAATCTGGCTATCATCGGCTCAAACTACAGAGATTCGAATGGCGGAAAGCTGTTTATATCCGCAGACCGGGGCGATCAACGTTCGTGGCAAGAAGTAAAGACGGTAATCACGTCGGGAAGCTTGGTTTCCCTTGCAGCCTATTCCGCGCTTGGGCCATTTCGGGAGGAGTTTTTCATGGATTGTGTTGACCTCGAGTACTGTCTCCGTGCACGGTCACACGGATTTAGAATTATTGTGACTCGAAAGCCTCTGATGGACCATGCCCTCGGTGCCACCACCATGCATAGGCTTCTTTGGAAAAGAACCGGAACTTCCAATCATTTGCCAGTGCGGCGATACTACATGGCACGAAATCACGTCGTGCTCATGCGGGAATACATATTCAGGGAGCCGCTATGGGTGCTCAGAATGGTTTATTCACTTCTCAAGTCCGGTATTCTTTTCTTGCTCTTTGAGCAGAATAGAATTCTGAAGCTCAAGTGTTCAGCGATGGGACTGTTCGACGGACTAGCTTCTAACTGCGGCAGGCGGTTAAGCTGAAAGAGAGTGTTCGATCCTCCGGAGTTCATGAACTCTTCAAGCAAACCTCAGCAGGTCACACCTAAAAGGCAATCGGGTGATCCCGCGGGCTGGCTGGTCTTACCCGGCTACGTCCTTCTTTTTCTAATGCTGGTTTTTCCGATGGTGCTGCAAGTCCTCTACGTCAAGGCATTCCTATTTGGATTCCTAATGATAGTTGTTATGGTCGGGGGACTGACGGGCAGGTTCACCCTGCACCCAATCGTCGTATTGTGGACGTACTTCTTTTCCATCGTGGGTTTTTTTTTCGTGCTGAGAGGTCTTCTTGCCGGAACTCCTGGGGCAGCTCACGCGGCACAACTATATGTGATCTGGCCTATTATTTACGTAGTTGTGCTTGCGGGGGTAGCGAGCAGGGGCATACTCGTCGGACTGCAACGAACCCTTGTCGCTGCGACTCTGTGTATAGCAATTCAAGGAGGGGTCTACTTACTCACACAAGTGAATATCTTGCCCGAAAATAGATACACGAGTTCGCTTTCTCTTGGATGGGAAGACCAGTCAATTGGCTTCCACGAAGGATACATAGGAATGCAGTTCCCAGGTCTCAATTCTCTGCCCTTTCTCTTGCCTTTCATTATGGCGGCTTTGGTCACTCAATTCCCGAAGACTAAGTTCAGGATCGTTCCACGGTTCGCTCTCTGGATAAGCCTGTTTCTGGGTCTAACCTTGGTACTAACATCGGGCCGTCGTGCGGTCATGCTTGTTACTGCTGTTGCGCCGATTCTGATATTGGCCTTCACCTCCCTTCTGCCCAGTGGTTCAAGGCACTTATCCAGGAAATCCCTCGCCCGATTGACAGCAGCGTTAGTTCTGACCCTCCTGATTCTGCCCATTCCGATGAACTCGATCTTTGAGGGCAGCGCGATGGGTATCTTCGATAGACTTTCTTCAGGTTTTGACTTCACCCCCACCACGATCGACGAGGGCGCGGCAGCCCGATCCGATCAATACACTGCTCTAGTTCGGGGCTGGTACGAAAATCCAATACTTGGAGCTGGTCATGGTGCAAGTGCCTACGGTTCGATCCGCTCCGAAACAAGACCTTGGGAATACGAGTTGTCATATTTGGCGTTGCTTTTTCAAACGGGCATCCTCGGTTTTCTCGTCTACGCTGCAGGTGTGGTTTGGATCTATTGGACAGGGACAAAAATGATCCGAGAAGGTGGCCCGGGGGGAGCAGAGATTGTGCCTCTTCTAGTCGGAATGTCCTGTTATCTGATAGCGAACGCGACAAATCCCTATCTCGCTAGATTCGACGGAATTTGGGCGATTTTTCTGCCGCTGGCGTTCATAAATTACTGGTTGCTCTCACGCGATCAAGCACGTAACGATTCCGGGGGGCACATCCGCCAGCTCCGTGAACAATCTTGATGGTCCGCTGCCTTGACATCGTTATTGTGAATTGGAATGCAGGGAAGCAGCTAATGGATTGCGTCGCGTCTATCGCGGCCAGTAAAAGAAAGGCATTTGATCTCGCTCGAGTGATCGTGGTGGACAATGCTTCGTCGGATGGCTCGGTGGAACGACTAGAAGAGATCGCGCTCCCAGTCACGATTATCCGCAATGCGAAAAACCACGGATTCGCAGCCGCTTGTAACCAAGGCGCGAAAGGCAGTCGTGCGGATTATTTGCTGTTTCTGAATCCAGATGTATGCGTGTTCGGGAACTCTCTTGCGGCGTCGCTCGAATTCATGCAAGGGTCGGAGAACGCCAGCGTCGGGATTTGCGGCATACAGCTTGTTGATGCAGAACGCCGAGTCATTCGCAGCTGCGCACGTTTCCCGACAGTCGGGCGTTCGTATTCGAAGATTCTTGGTCTGGATCGGTTTCTTCCCAACTGTTTTGACGGACACTATCTTCCAGAACGGGACCATAGCAAGAGCTGTCAGGTGGATCAAGTTATGGGTGCTTTCTTCTTGGTACGCCGAAGCGTTTTTGAGGAGCTAAATGGGTTCGACCATCGGTTCTTCGTCTACTTCGAGGATGTAGATTTCTCGTACCGGAGTAGCCAAGTTGGTTGGAGCTCATACTATCTCACTACTGCTCAGGCGTTTCACAAAGGAGAAGGCTGCACGGAGCAGGTGAGAGCGGCCCGATTGTTTTACTTGCTTCGCAGTCGAATTCTCTACGGTTATAAGCACTTCGGATGGCCATCGGCGACAGGCCTGTTAGCGGGAACTGTTTTGCTTGAGCCCTTTACTCGGCTGGCGTGGGCCGCATGGCGGGGATCGGTCACGGAAATAATCGAAACGTTGCAAGCTTATGCGCGGCTTTGGCGCACGATACCAGGTTTGCTTTGGAATCGAAAAAGACGAGAGAAGGCATATGCAATGGGCGGTTCCGTTCCCGATACCGATTCCTGACCTGCCTTTTTCGTGCCTCGCAGCACGTGCCGCCACAGAACTCGAGCTGACATTAGACGGTCAACGTACAGCCCGTAGAAGCCAAAGTAGAACATTGAGCTGCTGATGCACTTTAAGGGAGAAGAGACGAACGATGCCGGGCACGTTTGTGTTATCGCTTGACACCGAGTTGGCCTGGGGCTCTTTCGACAAGAGACTAGGCCCGGAACTCGTGCGCGCGGCTGAATGGGAAAATCGCGAAGGAATCCCAAGGTTGCTTGAGGTGCTCTGCCGCTACCGTCTCTCGGCAACGTGGGCATTCGTTGGTCACGCCACGCTGGACCACTGTTCCGGCCATCCGGAGTTGGAGCCAGTGAATTACGAGTGGTATTCAGGCGACTGGTTTCAACATGATCCTGCTTCCGAAGAATCTCGACACCCGGAGTGGTACGCTCGGAGTTGCTTTTTGAAGGTGTTACGTGCGCCATATCCTCAAGAAATCGCCTTTCATTCTTTTTCGCACGTCATCTTTGGGCATCCCGGCACGTCACGCCGACGGGCGAAGCAAGAATTTGCCAAATGCCGGGAAATTGCCCAGGAATTTGGGATTCGAGGGGATGTCTTCGTATTTCCCCGCAACCGGGTGGGTTTCTTGAACGAGCTACGGGAGGCGGAGTTCCGCGCGTATCGTTCACCGGATGTGGCACGATTTCGCACTCGCCACGACAAAATCAACAAGGCACTGGGCGTCCTTGCGGATTTCTTTGGTTTCACGCCATTGCCTGTCGCCCCTCACTTGGACCATGGGCTTGTTGGGCTTCCAGGTTCATTGATGCTCCGTGCAATGGATGGATGGCGACGTCTTATTCCGCTCCGTTCGCGTCGCGCCCGCATCATGAAGGGCATAGATCGATGCATCCGAGAAGGCGCCATCTTCCACCTGTGGCTACATCCCATCAATCTTTACTACCAGCAGCAAGCGATATTCGAACTCTTAGAAGAGTGTTTCTATCGGGTAAGTCTTCTCCGTGATCGGGGTGACCTGTGCGTTGCCACGATGGGGGAGACTGCTCAGAGATACAGGACTTCCCATGAGCCGGCGACGAAGATGGTTTGCGCAGCTGTATAGCTGGCCTCAAGGAAAAACTGAAATGGATTTCAGCTCCATGCGAATCGGGTACGTTCCCTACGACAACACGCTACGGCTGCCCGGTGACAGATACAGGTTTTGTTATTACGCGAAGATGAGAAACATTGCATTCGAGATCGCCGACCCTTCTGAGCGGTACGACTTACTCGTGCTCAGCGCGGGCGCAGACTTGAGTACGTGGCGGCGGTATCCCAAGAAAGATACGAAGATCGTCTTTCAATACATCAATTCTTATCTCTCCGAGGCATTCGGCAGCCCGAAACGAGTGTTCCGTGGCTTGGCAAAATTCCTGGTAAGGCAAAACCGCTACTTGCTGGTGGACCACTGCAGCGGTATCCGCGAGATGTGCCAGCTTGCCGATGCGGTGGTGTGCACAACGCTTGAACAGCAGCGGGACGTTTCCGAATTCTGCACCAACACTCACTTGATTCTGGATTCCTATGAACCGCTGGTGCGCTCCTCAAAATTGGACTACTCCGGAAGCGAGATCGCTAATTTGGTGTGGCAGGGATTTCCGGAAAATATAAGATTTTTTGCAGAAATTCGCGACGTGTTGAAGCGGGTTCAAAAGAGTCGAAAGCTGGCGTTCCATATCGTTACAAACCTGGAGTATGGCCAGTACCTAGGGCGCAGGGTCAGAAAGCGGCGCGCACTCGAAGTAGCCCGTGGATTCCTGGACAACGTTTACCTCTATGAGTGGAACGAGGATACGTGCAGCTCAATCATTACCGCGTGCGACTTGGCATTGATTCCGATCCCGCTTGGCGACGGCTTCGAGGCGGGCAAGCCTGAGAACAAGTTGCTACTGTTCTGGCGGCTGGGAATGCCGACCGTGGTCTCCGCGACGCCCGCATATTCCCGAGCCATGCGCAAATGCGGGCTGGCAATGGATTGCCGAACCGCCACAGAGTGGGAAAAAGCGCTTCTGGCTTTACTGGGAAACGAGGAGGCCAGAAGGCAAGCAGGTCAAAAAGGCAAAAGTTTTGCCGAGAAATACTTCGGCGAGGAGAGAATACTGGAACAGTGGGATGTCCTGTTTTCATCGCTTTTGGCAGGGGGTGAACAAGAGAATGCAGACGCCACCCTGATAACCAGGGCGTGAGCGTTGCCGGAAGGTCTGAAATGCCTGACACGCCACAAATAGAACGCGCGACGATGACACATTTCAGCGGAACGATTTCGAGAGTAGACGGCTTGGCATCCTTCGTGCGATGTCCAGACTGCCATGCGGGAGCACTGATCTTCGAGCAGACAAAAGTGAGCTGCAGGCGTTGTCGAGCAGAATTCCCCGTCCTAAAAGGAAGTGCTGTGCTCCTCCGGCACGACAACCAAGTATTTCCGCCGCAATCGTTCTCTGGTCACCTGCAAACAGGGCGAGGTAAGACATTCTCTCGACTCATTCCTAGCCCTTCCGTGAATTTGAGCATCGAGCGCAGCTTGTATGCATTTAGGAAAGCGTTAGGCAAATGCCAGCAAAGTTACGTGCTCGTGGTCGGAAGCGGGAAGCAGCGGAAAAAGCTTGAGCGCTTTTTCCCTGCATCTGAAGGAATCACCCTGATATGTTGCGATGTCGACCTCAATGCAGACATCGATGTGTTCTGCGACGCTCATGAACTCCCTTTCCACGAAGGGGTTTTTCAAGGGGTGATCACCACAGCGGTGCTTCAACATGTGCTGCACCCTGAACGAGTAGCGCAGGAAATGTTGCGTGTCTTGGCCATCGGGGGTGTCATCTACTCGGAAGTTGCATTCATGCAGCAGGTGTGCGAGGGAGCGTACGACTACACGAGGTATAGCTTGTCTGGACATCGACTCTTACTGAAGGAGTTTCGGGAGATTTCTGCGGGCGTGGTAGCGGGACCGGGCACCGCACTAGTCTGGGCGGTGGAAAACTTCGTGTTGAGTTTCATGAGCGGGCGGCGGATCAGATCAGTGTCGAAGGCTGTCGTTAGGCTGTTCCTGTTTTGGATCAAGTATTTCGATTATTTTCTCAAGGACAAACCGGCAGCGATCGATGGAGCTTCTTGTACGTATTTCCTGGGCACCAAGAATGCGAACGGAGGAACTTCTGACCAGGAAATTGTGAACAATTATGTGGGAGAAAAGCATCTTCGACACGTATAGCTTCGATCTGATTTCGCCGGCCAAAAAGCTTTCCTCTGAGTATCGTCTGCGGGGGAATCGCCCGTAAACGCCGTTGCCAGGCTTGATCACGTTGACCAATCGCCGAAACTCCCGAATTCGCGTGTAAAACTGGGCGGGACTTTTTTCGAGCGTGTCCCAGATGAATTAGGCCTTTCGGGCTTCGAGGAACACTTCATTGAAACTTCTATTCTTGTTAACTGAAGACTGGGCTTTTGTTTCTCATCGCCTTCCTCTTGCTCGTGCGGCACGGGACGCTGGGGCTGAGATGTTCGTGATGACTCATCTCAGCGACTTGCGCTTCGAGCTCGAGAGGGAGGGATTTACGATTATCCCTTGGGAAATATCAAGAAGTAGTATAAATCCATTTCGTGAAGTCAGCGCATTTCTTCAGGTGATAAGGGCGTATAGGCGAGTACGGCCGGATCTCTTATTCCATGTCGGATTGAAACCAGTCGCTTATGGTGGTTTGGCAGCACGACTTTGCGACCGAACGGCCTCGGTGAATGCGATTGCGGGCATGGGTCATGCATTCACGAGCTCTAATCGTCGAATGCAATTACTGCGGCAGGTGCTCTTAACGCTTCTTCGCCTCGCGCTTGGAGGGAAGAACACGAAGGTTGTTCTTCAGAATGATGAGAATCGGGCACTCCTGATCAAAGAGGGCGTTGTGCCACTCTCGAGGACGACTGTTATCCGAGGCACTGGCGTGAACGTGGACCAGTTTGTTCCACGCCCTGAACCCGTTGGGACGCCTGTCGTCTTGTTGGCTTCGCGTCTGCTATGGGAGAAGGGTATAGGCGAGTTTGTGGAAGCAGCTCGACAGCTGCGTACGCGCAGCATAAACGCACGATTTGTTCTTGTCGGAAAGCCTGACCCTGAAAATCCGGCTTCAATTTCTGAGGCGCGGATTCATGAATGGGTAGATTCTAGCCTCATTGAATGGTGGGGACACCAGGATGACATGGCCAAAGTCCTTACGCGGGCAAACATAGTTTGCTTGCCATCATACGCGGAGGGGTTACCGAGAGTTTTGGTCGAAGCTGCTTCTTGCGGCCGTCCGATTGTAACGTCTGATATTCCCGGATGCCATGACATAGTGCGCCAAGGGGAAAATGGACTTCTTGTTCCGATCCGCAATCCTGATGCTTTGGCTCGGGCCATTGAAATCCTTATCAGTGACCGTGAACTGCGGGCCCGTATGGGAGCCCGGGGAAGAGAGATTGTTATCCGCGAGTTCGACGAGAGGATCGTGATTGCGCAAATGCTTTCGGTATTTAAGGAAACTGCGGGAGCCCGCTGGCCGGCTTTCCAGAGTGAAGTGCCTGGAATTAGACGCATCGCGTCATCTTGCACCGGGTGAGTTCTCCTGCATGAATCTCGAAGAAATAGTTATGAACTATGTGGAGATCCTTCATTGACTTCTATCTTCGTGACTGGTGCGAGTGGTTTTGTGGGGCACACTGTTTGCGAGCGTGTGCTGAATCTCGGGATGAAAGTCAGAGGGTCCTATCGATCGACGAGTTCGCAGTCGCGGGTGCCGGAGGGGGTCGAGAAAATCCATATTCCATCTGTGGACGGCGCTACCGATTGGTCAAGCGCACTGCCCGGAGTGAATGTGATCGTGCATACCGCCGCCCGCGTACATGTTCTGCGTGATTCCGCAGCTGATCCTCTGACCGAATTCCGCCGCGTCAATGTCGCGGGCACCCTGACGCTAGCGCGCCAGGCGGTCGACGCGGGGGTGCGGCGGTTTATCTTTGTCAGTTCGATTGGCGTAAATGGTGCGGAAACGTTTGAGGTGCCTTTTACCGCTGAGGATAAGGCAGCCCCACATTTGCCCTATGCGATCTCCAAATACGAAGCGGAATTGGGTCTGCGGCAGCTTGCACAAGAAACTGGACTGGAAGTGGTGATCATTCGCCCCCCACTCGTGTTCGGGCCAGCTGCACCAGGGAATTTCAATAAGTTGCTGGTGTTTGTGTATCGGGGCATTCCTCTACCGCTAGGCGCGATACACAACCGGCGCAGCCTGGTGGCGTTGAATAATCTGGTGGATCTGATCGTGACCTGCCTCAATCACCCGGCGGCTGCCAACCAGACCTTTTTAGTAAGCGATGGGGACGATCTTTCCACCACAGAACTGTTGCGACGCACGGCGGCAGCTCTGGGTAGACCGGCACGTTTGATTCCGGTGCCGGTGCTGGTGTTCCGGGCGGTGGCGCGCTTGTTGGGCAGAGCGAACTTCGCGCAGCAGCTATGTGGTTCCCTGCAAGTGGATATCAGTAAAACACGAAATCTGCTGGGCTGGACACCGCCTGTGAGTGTGGATGATACGTTGAAGCAAACGGCGCGGCATTTTTTGGCTAACCGGGACAGTTGAACCACTTTGGGCTGGTTAGGTACAGGCATTTACTACGTCTCGGATTTTCTCCGAAACAACGGAATTTCCAGCTACATTTTGGGACTTTCTAGTCCGATCTGCTGAAAAGTTAGGACAAGGGTACCTTCTTCTGTGTTGAGATTCGATTCGGAGGAGGGCGCGATGTTCCAACAGTTAGCGTAATTGCTTGTGAAGATCACAGGACCCACTATTATTCCACACATTCTGAAGCCGAACGGAACTCGCGCAGCTTCTTACGTCAAGCGGGCGTTCGACCTCGTTGCCGGTCTTTTGCTATTGCCGCTACTCGCTATTCCGATGGTCGCCATCACAATTGCCCTTAAGCTGACTTCCAGAGGTCCCGCTTTGTATTGGTCCGATCGTGTCGGTCGCGCGAACAGAATTTTCCGGATGCCGAAGTTTCGCACTATGAACATGAATACTCCTGAAGTGGCTACTCACCTTCTAGGTGATCCAGAGGCACACCTGACAGTCATCGGTCCGTTCCTCAGAAAGACAAGCCTGGACGAGTTGCCACAGATCTATAGCATCCTCAAGGGCGACCTCAGTTTTGTGGGACCGCGCCCTGCACTGCACAACCAGCATGATTTGGTGGCTCTCAGGACGGAGCGAGGAGTTCATGAACTCGTTCCAGGTCTCACCGGCTGGGCCCAAGTCAACGGCCGAGACGAACTTCCCATTCCAGCAAAGGTACAGTACGACATCGAATACTTACAAAAGAGAACGATTCTCTTCGACTTAAAGATCCTTTGCTTAACCTTTTTGAGGGTCATTCGAGGAGATGGAGTGGCACACTAATCCGGCGAAAATCGACGCGGCATCCCTTGCCACCTTCTGACAACCTTGCCCGAAAAATTGGTGCTTAACAGGACATTTGCGTAATTGAGAAGACCATCTCTCGTTTTCCTTTTTGTTGGATCAAAACGCAAACTCGACGCGCGTTCTGAGCAACCCTAACAAATCAATCGAAGACACATTCCGGCGGGGAGCCTGCAACCAGCAGAGCCGGTGGCAAATACGCGTAGCTTTCTGTGGTTAAGGGAGAATCTTTGAGTTCCAGAATACGCAAGTACCTTATCAGACTGCCGAAAGTGCTGTTCCGACAGCGACCAGTATTCATTTCCGTCGTCCAATCGTTGCTTGTGACAGGGTCCCTCGTTATGGCATGGTTGCTGCGTTTTGATTTTTCGTTACCCTATCGCCGTATCTTGCTAACCTCTGGCCTGCTGCTTCTAGTCGTCCGGCTGATCACGCTGCGGCTATTCAACCTTAATCACGGTTGGTGGCACTTCGCGAGTGTGAGTGATGCGATAAATATCCTGAAGGCCGTAGCTGTTGGATCTATCGGCTTCTTTGCGCTAAACCTTTATGTCTTTGATGTGGTTGCCTTTCCACGCTCCATTTACTTCCTGGAAGCAGTTCTTACAGCGTGCTTTCTCGCAGGTGCGCGCCTTGGTTCGCGCGTTCTAGTAGAGTCCATTCGACGCGACTCATCCCGCTCTAAGCGGGTAATTGTGGTCGGAGCAGGATTTGCCGCTCAGATGGTCATCCGGGAACTTGCCCGGCCCAACAGCGGCTATGCGGCAATCGGTTGCGTAGATGATGATCGATCCAAGATCGGGGTCAACATTCAGGGTGTGCCAGTCCTGGGCACTATCGACGAACTGGAATTTCTCGTCGAGGATAATCCTGCTGAAGAAATCCTAATTGCCATTCCCTCCGCCTCTGGCAAACAGATGCGACGTATTGCGGATGCCTGCCAAAAGGCGAAACTGCCCTTCAAGACCGTGCCTACGTTGAGCGACATAATTCGTGGTGAAGCGAGAATTAATCAATTCCGCGAAGTACGCCTTGAAGATTTGCTTGGGAGAGAGACTGTTCAAATCGATCTTGAGGCCGTCCGCAATCAGATCGCCGCGAGGACCATTATCGTGACAGGGGCGGCCGGATCAATCGGGTCCGAACTGTGCCGTCAGATCCTGGATTATGGCCCTGCTCGAATTATCTGTTTGGATCAAAGCGAAACGGGCCTTTTCCTACTTCGTTTGGAGTTGGACAATCACCGGAACGGCACTCAAGTCGTCTTCCGGGTTGCCGACGTAACTGACGGCGAGCGCGTCTGCAGTCTCCTTTCGGAATTCCGACCGGAGATTATTTTTCATGCCGCGGCGTATAAGCATGTGCCACTAATGGAATCCAACGTTCAAGAGGCGGTCAAAAACAACGTCCTTGGCCTCTTGTCTTTGCTGGGACTAGCCGATGAGGCAGGTTGCAAGAATTTTGTACTGATTTCCTCCGACAAAGCAGTCAACCCGTCGAACATAATGGGCGCGACTAAACGAGCATGCGAGTTGATCCTGTCCTCTCGGCCGCGAAATGGAATGCGCTGTGTTTCAGTGAGGTTCGGAAATGTGCTGGGATCGAACGGGAGTGTGGTCCCCGTGCTGACGCAGCAGCTGCATAACCATGAGCCGTTGACGGTCACACATCCGGAAATCAAACGCTTTTTCATGACAACGCGGGAGGCCGTGGCGTTGGTGTTGCAAGCTTTCGCGATCGGAAAGCACGGTGACATTCTTGTGTTGGACATGGGTGAGCAAATAAGGATTGTAGACTTAGCGCGTACTCTTATCCGGCTTTCCGGTCAAGCTGAACGCGATGTGGAGATCCGGTTCACAGGCTTGCGCGAGGGAGAAAAACTCAGCGAGGAACTTTTTTATGAATACGAAGAAGTCATTCCCACGTCGTGTGAAAAAATCAAACGGACAAAAGGACCGCTAAAAGACTGGTCAGAATTGTGCCGTCAGCTGGAGGAGCTTCGGGCATCCATGAGCGTAGATGGGGCAGCGCCCGTCCGCGCCAAAATGAAGGAGATAGTACCCGAGTATTCCCTTCAACCTGACAAGTCAAGTCAGACGCGCGACGAGTCTTTGTCGGGGGAACAATTCCGGACAGCGACGGGCCACGATTAGAATCTTTGCTGGAAGCGACCTGCACTCTTGTGATTTTTCCTTCCAGCGCAGTGATTTGGAATTCAGAGTTTCGTCCATTCATCACATTTCCAAATTCCCGACACAGAAAATCTGTTCATGCAACACTTTTTTCCGGGAAAAGCATTTGAATAATTTCAGGAGGTCCAGATGAAAGGCATTGTGCTTGCAGGGGGCACGGGGAGCCGGCTCAGTCCACTCACGCGGGTGACCAATAAACATCTTCTGCCAATCTACGACAAACCCATGATCTATTACCCGCTGGAGACGTTGGTTGAAGCGGGAATCCAGGACATCCTGATCGTCACGGGGGGTAACAATGCCGGAGACTTTCTTCGATTGTTGCGCAATGGGAAGGACTTTGGCCTGAAGCAACTCAACTTCGCCTATCAGGAGGGTGAGGCGGGAATCGCGGATGCGTTGCGATTGGCCGAACATTTCGCTGCGGGCGAAAAGGTCTGCGTGATTCTCGGCGACAACATCCTTGAAAACGGCATCCGGGCGGCACGTGAAAAGTTTGAACGGCAAGCGGAAGGGGCGCTGATCCTGTTAAAAGAGGTGAGGGACCCTGAGCGCTTCGGCGTGCCAGTGTTCGATGGCAAGCGAATCGTGCGGATCGAGGAAAAGCCCAAGGTTCCCTGTTCGCCCTACGCGGTCATTGGCGTGTATTTCTACGACGGAACTGTGTTCGATCGAGTACACAAGCTAAGGCCTTCCGGACGAGGGGAGTTCGAAATCACTGACGTCAATAATTCTTATATTGTTCAAGGACAGCTCAGTTACGAGACAATCGACGGCGGGTGGACGGATGCCGGAACTTTCGAATCGCTCTGGCGCGCCACGAAGATGGTGCGCGAAAAAGTGCTGATTGCCGAGGAGCAAAGGCTGGCTGCAGCTGCCATGGTTCAGGAGGCAGCCCGATGAAGATTCTAGTCACGGGCGGCGCCGGATTTATTGGCTCAAACTTTATCCGATATACCCTTAAGGAGCGAAAGGACTTTTCGATCGTCAACTACGACAAGCTCACCTACGCGGGAAATCTCGCAAATCTTGAATCGGTGGCAGACCATCCGAATTATGAATTTGTGAAAGGCGACATTTGTGACGCGACTGCTGTGGAAACGGCCATGAGCGGTTGTGATGCGGTGATTCATTTCGCCGCAGAGTCGCATGTTGACAGAAGTATCTACGAGCCAGCCCCGGTAATTCAGACCAACGTAACCGGCACTTTCACGCTGATCGAAATGGCACGCAAAACCTCTGTGTCTCTGTTTGTGCATGTTTCCACTGACGAAGTGTATGGCGATATTCCGCCAGGGGTTTTCGCCGATGAGAGTTTTCCGCTGCGGCCGAGCAGTCCGTACTCCGCATCGAAAGCGGCCTCCGATCTCTTGGTTCAATCATACGTGCGCACTTACAAATTTCCCGCGGTGATCACGAGGTCGTCAAATAACTACGGCCCTTATCAGTTCCCCGAAAAACTTGTGCCGCTTATGATCACGACTGCTTACAACGATCAGGCTCTCCCTGTTTATGGAGACGGGAAGCAGCAACGCGATTGGCTGCACGTGGAGGACAACTGCCGGGGAATTCTTTCAGTCTTGGAGAAAGGTCGAATTGGGCAGGTGTACAACATCGGCGGGCTAGATCTCGAGGAAAACCTCGCATTAGTCCGGCGCATCCTCAAACTGACTGAAAAATCCGAGAGCTTGGTGTCCCATGTGCAGGACCGCCCGGGTCACGACCGTCGTTATGCTCTAAACTGCAAAAAAATAGAAACGGAACTGGACTGGCGCCCCGCCATCTCTTTGGAGGATGGCCTCCGCCGAACCATTGACTGGTACAAGAATCATGGAGATTGGCTTGCCGGTGTGCGCAGTCGCGAGTACCTTTCGTATTACGAAAAGTACTACGAAAACCGCGAGAGTTCTCTTCGTGCGATTGCCGGATCTGGATCAATGGCTTCTGATTGACCTGTCGAACGGTTAGCTTTCGGACTCTACTGCAAACGCACGAACAGGCAAGCATCGGAGAAAATGCAACGAATCGAGACATCTCTTCCCGGTGTATTTGAGCTGCGGCCAGTAATTCATCGCGACACTCGCGGATTCTTCCTCGAAACGTATCAGGAAAAGAAATTCTCTGACCTCGGGATCGCGGATGCCTTTGTTCAAGACAACCATTCGTATTCCATTAAGGGGACGCTTCGCGGCCTTCACTACCAACTACGTCACGCGCAAGCAAAGCTTTGCCGCGTGGTAGAAGGTGAAGCGCTGGACGTTGCAATTGACATTCGGGTCGGTTCACCAACCTTCGGAAAATGGACAAGCGTGCTTCTTTCTGCGAAAGAACAGAATCAGATTTATGTTCCGAGCGGGTTTGCGCACGCCTTTTTGGCTCTCACGGATACAGTTCAATTCCTGTACAAATGCAGCGACTACTATGAAGCAGCGGATGAGCATGGTATCGCTTGGAATGATCCTAATCTAAAAATATCCTGGGGCGTGAGCGCGCCGATGGTTTCCGAGAAGGACGCGAACTACCCAACCCTAGCCAAAGTTCCGCCAGAACTTCTACCGAGATATCCGGGGAAATGAAACCAGTAATCCTGCTGACCGGAAAAGATGGTCAACTTGGTGGAGAACTTCTGCGTCTCCTGCCTCAAGTGGGCGAAGTGGTTGCGTTCGGCCATGATCAATTGGATCTTTCGAATCCGGCAGACATCCGCCGGTCAATACGAGAAGTTCGGCCGCATCTTATCGTCAACGCAGCGGCCTATACTGCTGTAGATCGCGCAGAAACAGACGAAGCGATGGCTCGAGCTGTAAATGCAGAAGCCCCTGGGCTGATTGCCGAAGAAGCCAAGAAAATCGGCGCGGCCTTGATACATTACTCGACCGATTATGTATTTGATGGGGCGAAGCAAACACCCTACGATGAAACGGATCCAGTAAATCCAATCAACGTATATGGGAAAACCAAACTAGCTGGTGAGCAGGCTATTCGCGATTCAGGTTCGGACCACTTGATATTCCGAACTTCCTGGATTTACGCCACGCGAGGTCGCAACTTTCTGCTGACGATTTTGCGTCTCGCGACCGATCGAGACGAACTGACAATTGTGAGCGATCAGATTGGAGCTCCAACCTGTGCGTCGGAAGTGGCGGCTGCCACGACCAGGATCTTAGCCAGAATGCGCGCGAGGCATAACGGTGGCTTCGTTTTTTCTGAGACCAGCGCAACCTACCATATGAGCGCAGCTGGTCAAACAACCTGGTACGGCTTCGCCAAAACAATCCTCGAGAAAGCGGAAACCACTTCACAAAGTCTCGAGTGGCTCGCTGCGGCTACCGAGGGACACCGATTCGTGGCACGGCGCGTTGTCCCCATCTCCACAAAGGAATTTGGGTCTCTCACTCCCCGCCCCGCCTATTCGGTTCTTTCCAACTCGCGATTGAATGAGACTTTCGGTGTGACACTGCCAGACTGGCGTGATCAACTGCAGAGTTGTTTCGTTTCCGAAAGTGTCGCGGCAAAACGCGCCTCAGAGTAAAACCCCCTTACGCCGCCTGTCTTTGGAAGCCCTCCCCCCCGAGTCTCCGGTACTCCGCACAAACTGCTAAAAAGCCCGCCACCTTTTCCTGGCAATCCTATTTGCTCTCCCGGGTAACGCCTTTTACATGAGTCCCATCTCGCGGGATGTTTTCCACTATCTGCGTCTAGCGAGCCAATTAGACTCGCGAATGCAGTCGGCGTCACGCAGGCGGTACTAGCGAGGTACCATTGAGGACCCGCGCGCAACGTTGATATTCTGAAGTCTCCACCCGACCCTCAGACCCGGAGAAGTGTCTCTGAAGAGGCAGGACATCATGGATGCCGAGAAAGTTCGCGTCTCACGCGAAAAACTCACGCGCGTATTTCGCTACCTGGAAGCACTGAACCAGCACCGGAATCCGGCAAAACGACAGATTCGCGAACAGCTTTGGAGTTTGCGGCTGCGCGACCTGCCTGTGCACACTTCCATCCAGCGAGGCGAGGCCAAGGCGAATTCCGCGAAAGCCAAGAAGTCGAATGAGGAAACGACAAACAACGGGAGCGCGAGCTACGTGCTGAAAGTGCAGCGTCCGCGCTTGACCCGCGCGCCGGAGCCGCCGGAAGAAATTGTGGCGTGGCTTGGAGCCGGCTGGGACGATCCTTCGAGCGAGCTTTCGGTCGAAGAGACGCGGGAAGAACCGGAAGAAACCACCGGGTCCGGAATCGTCAGGTTCGCGGATGAACCACGGAGACTGGCGAGCCTTGAGAGTTGGAAGATGCTGCGCGAGGAATGGGCGCAAAAAGAATGGCCCGCGCGCGCGGCGATGAAGCTTTTTGAGACGTTCTACGCCCTGCACGGCAGAATCGATCGTGAAGGAGAGCGCGTCGAACTTATTCTCGGAGACGGCATTCTGAGCTGGCGCCACGCCGAAGGCGACATTTATCATCCGGTCCTTCTCCAGCGCCTGCAGTTGCAGTTCGATGCATCCGTACCCGAATTTACGCTGTCGGAAGCGGACCATCCCGTTGAACTCTATTCCGCCTTGTTCCAATCCATGAACGACGTTGATGGCCGAGCGATTGGACGTTGTCGTGAGGAATTGGAGCAAGAAGGCTTTCATCCCCTGATGAACGGATCCACTTCCGCCTTTTTGAAGCGGCTGGTCATCCAGCTTTCGCCTCGCGGAGAGTTTCTGGAAGACAGCGCACCGGAAGCGGGAGCAAACGACCCGCGCATAGGCCGCGAGCCGGTTCTCTTCCTTCGTGCGCGCACCTTGGGATTCGCCGCCGCGATCGAGGGAATTCTGGCGGATCTCCGCACACGAGAGGATTTGCCCTGGTCCCTATTGAACATTGTTGGAGAGGAATCGCCGATTTCGGATGCTGAAGTCGCGGAAGAGTCCTCCGCCGATTCCATGGAAGCAGATGGAGAAGTTCTGCTAAGCAAGCCTGCGAATCCCGAGCAGATTCGCATTGCCAAGCAGCTTGAAGAACACGGAGGCGTTCTGGTGCAGGGTCCTCCGGGAACTGGAAAGACGCATACCATCGGCAACCTGGTTGGCCACTTGTTAGCGCAAGGAAAAAGCGTTCTGGTCACGAGCCATACGACCAAAGCGTTGCGCATGGTGCGGCATCACATCGTGCCCGAGTTGCGTCCTTTGTGCGTCAGCGTGCTGGAGAGCGATCTCGAAAGCCGGAAGCAGTTGGAAAGCGCGGTAGGGTCAATTGCGGAACGGTTGTCGCGGGCCGACGCGGGTTCGCTTGAAATGGAGGCAAAGAAGCTGGAGTCCGAACGGCGCGAACTGCTTAAGAAACTCGACGAAATTCGAAAGCAATTGATGGAAGCGCGCGCCGACGAATACCGGGATATTGCCATCGCTGGAAAATCCTGGGCCCCAGCCGACGCCGCGCGCCAGGTCGTGCAAGAAAAGGATGCGCATGGCTGGATTCCGGGCCCGGTGGCCGCCGTTGCGCCACTGCCGCTTTCTCCGGGTGAATTGGCGGACCTATACCGCACGGGCGTTTCCGTCTCGCGCGAAGACGAAACAGAACTCTCGGGACATCTTCCCGAGCTGCACGATCTTCCAAGAGCGGAAGAGTTCGAAGCCAGTGTGAGTGAACGCAACCGGCTTGGGATGGAGGAGCTTGATCTGCGGCCGGATTTGTGGGACTCCGGCGCTGCGCAAAATTCACCGGAAGAAATCGAAGCGCTGACTGCAGCTTTGGTCCAAGCAGTGGAGCCCCTTTCCGGCAAGGATAAGTGGAAGCTCGCCGCCGTGTATGCGGGCAGATATGGCGATGTGCATCGCCAGTCGTGGGACCAACTGGTCAGTTTCGTGCGGCTGGTTCATCGCGAGGCGGCAAACGGGCAGGAATCTTTCGTCAAGTACGGGCCGGAGATTTCCGCCGACATCGCGCGCGAAGAGCAGGAACGCATCGTGGGTGAAATCCTGACGCACCTCGAGGAAGGCGGCAAGCTCGGTTCCTTTGCGCTTTTCACGCACAAGTCCTGGAGCAAATTCATCGAACAGACCACGGTCAACAATGCTCGTCCTCGTCTTGCGGAACACTTTCATGCGCTGCGCCGGCTCTTGCGGCTCGCGGGGCTTCGCGAAGAACTCAGCGCGCGTTGGGACCGTCAGGTGGCGACTCTCGGCGCTCCCCGTTCGGGCGAAATGGGCGAGGAAGTTGAAAAGACGTTGATGCAGTATTGCGACGCAATCGAGGACTGCCTGGGCTGGCAAGAACGCACATGGATTCCTTTGCAACAGAAACTCCAGGACCTCGGATTTCGGTGGGACAAATTTCTCGCGGAGCAACCCGCTGTTCTCGGTCCGGAAGGTGAACTGGCGCGCATCGGCACAGCAGTGACGGGAGCGCTTCTTCCGATTCTTGATTCGCGCTTCAAGCGGCTGAGACTGCTTCAACTGGAAGAGGAACGCCGCGACCTGAAGGGAAGACTGAAGTTAGCTGCGCGCGTAGCTAAAGCTTCGAAGGTCATCAGCCAGCTGCTCGGAGCGGTGAACGATGAGGATTCCAGTCGCTATCGCGAAGCGTATGACCGCTTGCTGGAGCTGAAGAGCAAACAAGCGGACCTTGATCTGCGGCGAGTGTTGCTTGCAAAACTTGAGACTGCGGCACCTGCCTGGGCAGGCGCGATCCGCAATCGGACCGGCGTGCACGGACGCGGGGAGCCGCCGCGCGACGCTGCCTCGGCATGGACGTGGCGGCAGCTCAACGACGAACTCGACCGCCGTTCGAGCGTTTCGCTTGAAGCTCTACAAACCAAAAATGAAAAATTGAGGGAGCAGCTTCGCCGCGCCACCGTCGAACTCATCGACAAGCGTTCCTGGGCCTCGCAGGCGCGGCGCACCTCGTCGCGCCAACGGCAGGCGCTGGTCGGCTGGCTCGATACGATTCGCCGCATCGGCAAAGGCCACGGCATCCGGGTCTCTCTGCTGCGCGCCGAAGCAGCAAGAAAGATGAGCGAGTGCCGCGGGGCCGTGCCGGTCTGGGTCATGCCGCTTTCGCGCGTGGTGGAAAATTTTGACCCGCGCATCACGCGCTTTGATGTCGTGATCATTGACGAAGCAAGCCAGAGCGATGTCCTGGCTCTCGTCGCGCTTTACCTCGGCAAGACGGTCCTGGTTGTCGGCGATCACGAGCAGGTCAGTCCATCGGCCGTCGGTCAGGATTTGGGCGTGATTCAAAACCTCATCTACCAATACCTTCGGGGAATTCCGAACTCCGATCTGTATGACGGTCAGATTTCCATCTATGATCTGGCGCGCCAGTCGTTTGGGGGTACCACCTGCCTTGTCGAACATTTCCGGTGCGTTCCGGAAATCATCCAGTTCAGCAACATGGTTTCCTACGACGGGCGCATCAAGCCGCTGCGTGATGCGAGTCGAGTGCATTTGCGGCCGCATACCGTCGCTCACCGTGTTTCCGGTTCGAGCCGAGACGGCAAAATCAATCGGCAGGAGGCCCTGACGGTCGCATCGCTTGTGGCGGCAGCGATTGAGCAGCCCGAATACAAGAAGAATGACGCGGGCCAGCCGCTGAGCTTCGGCGTGGTGTCGCTGGTGGGAGACGAACAGGCGATCGAAATCGACAATCTGATCCGCGCGCACGTTTCGCCCGACCGCTACGAGCTTCACCGCGTGCTTTGCGGAAACGCCGCGCAGTTCCAGGGAGACGAACGCGACGTGGTGTTCATTTCTCTGGTGGATACCGCCGAGCGCGGAGCGCTTTCGCTGCGCGACCAGGAACTTTTCAAGCAGCGCTTCAATGTCGCGGCCAGCCGCGCGCGGGACCAGATGTGGATCGTTCATTCCCTGAGCCCGAACAGCGATTTGAAGCCGGACGATCTTCGCCGGCAGTTGATCGAGCACGCGGAAGACCCTGCGCTGCTCATGCGGCCTCTGGAAGAAAAAGAAAAGCGCGCGCAATCAGGCTTCGAACGAGAAGTCATGAAGCGCCTTGCCAGCGCAGGGTATCGCGTCACGCCGCACTGGAAGATTGGAACGTTCCGCATTGACCTGGTTGTAGAGGGCGGAGGCAAGCGTCTTGCCATTGAGTGCGACGGCGATCGCTACTACGCGCTCGAGAAACTCTCCGAGGACATGGACCGGCAGTCGGTGCTTGAGCGCATGGGCTGGATCTTTGCACGCATCCGCAGCTCGGATTTTCTTCGTAATCCGGTGCGCGCGATGAAACCTGTCTTTGAAAAACTGCAACTGCTGGAGATCCCTCCCGCAGGCGATTCTCCAGACATCAAACACGAGGAGAGAATCTCGCAGGATGTGACGGACCGAATCATCCGGCGCGCGGAGGAGCTTCGCAAGAACTGGTCCAAAGGAAATGGAGCCGTCCGTTCGTCTTCCCGCGCCTCGGCAGCGGCCACGGTGTAAGCAGCGCGTCCAGTCCACCCAATTCACATGGTCGTCGCTCTGCGCAAGCGGCGCGGTTCTAAAGCAGCCGCTTTAGACAATCGAAACTCTGCCGCTTTTTTGCTAACTAAAGAGCACTAGTTTAGCGAGAACTTTGCAAATAACAGGAAGTGTTTTGCATAAGTTTTTCACTTCATGGCGAACTCGTCTCTCTAGTGGATTGAAAACAGAAACCTTATTTGAAATCGAAGTTGGTTGATTGAATGCCCTTCAACTACCTGAATCAGATTCGGCGGAGAAGTGTGTTCCTCGCCGGGTGTGGTTCCGGCGCTTTCCGGCCACTCGTCCCCTATCCCAGGTCGCAGGAAAGTGATTGGTTTTCGCGCCTTTGCGCAGGAGGAATCCCATGCCCCCCTTCGTTTCCCGCCGTAGCACGCCCCAGTTCGCCCTTGTTGCAGGCTTGTTGGCGATGCTTGCTTTGAGCCAGGTGCCGACCGCCATGGCTCAAGCGAGCGGGCAAGGCCAATGGCAGACGCTAGCGAACACGATGCCAATCAATCCGGTTCACGCGGCGCTTCTGCATAACGGAAAAGTACTGATTGTTTCTGGTTCGGGAAATCTTCCCACGAACAGGAATTTGCAGGCAGCCATTTTCGATCCTGCGACCGGAACGGTGACATCGCAGCCGGTCAATTGGGACATGTTTTGCAACGGCATGGTAGTGCTTCCGGACGGGCGCGCGTTCGTAAATTCCGGAACACTGCAATACGACCCGTTTCATGGTGAATTGCGAAGCGCGATTTACGATCCAACGACCGGGCAATTCACGGACGTACAAAACATGGCGCACGGACGATGGTATCCGACGGTGACGAATCTTTCGGACGGAACGCTCATGACGTTCTCGGGACTCGACGAGAACGGGAACACAAACTCGACAGTGGAAATTTATACGGTCGGTTCGGGCTGGAGTCCAACGTACGGGTCTCCGTTCACACCGCCACTTTATCCGCGGATGCATTTGCTGCCGAGCGGAAAAGTTTTTTACTCGGGAGCGACTACGGGCTCGCGTTATTTCGATCCAGTAGCGCACACATGGTCCTCGGTGGTGGCGACAACGAATTACAACGGTACGCGGACATACGGCACTTCGGTGCTGCTTCCTTTAACTCCTGCCAACAATTACAAGCCCGTGGTGATGATCTTGGGCGGCGGCAATCCTTCGACGAATACGACGGAACTCATCGACCTTTCCGCAGCGACACCGAGGTGGGCTTTCGGGCCGAACATGTCGCAGCCGCGCATCGAGATGAATGCGACGATTCTTCCGAACGGGAAAGTGATCGCGGTAGGCGGATCGCTGAACGATGAAGACACCGGGACGGCGAGCCTGAATGCCGATTTGTACGATCCAGCGTCGAACACGTTCAGTTCTGCAGGGCAGAATGGATACGCGCGGCTCTATCACTCGAACTCGCTTTTGCTCCCCGATGCGACGGTGCTTTTCATCGGGGGAAATCCGGCGCGAGGAACGTACGAGCCGCACATTGAAGTCTATTCACCGGCGTATCTGTTTAATTCAGATGGAAGCGCCGCGACGCGGCCGTCCATCACAAGCGTGCCCACCAGCGGGATTGGTTACGGATCCGTATTTCAGGTGCAAACGCCTGACGCGGCGAATATTTCTTCGGCGGTGCTGATGCGGCCGGGCGCGCCGACACATGCATTCGACATGGAGCAGCGGATGGTGGGGATGACGTTTTCGGCGGGAAGCGGTGTGCTGAACGTGACTGCACCCCCGAATAGCAAGATCGCGCCTCCAGGTTACTACATGCTCTTTTTGCTGAATTCCGCCGGCGTTCCTTCGATTGCGCAGTTTGTGCAGTTGACTCCCGCGCCCGCGGACATTCCTCCCACCGGTACGATTTCCAGCCCCGCGACGGACATGATGATCACTGCGGGACAAGCCGTGTTCTTTTCGGGATCGGGCAGCGATCCTGATGGAACAATTTCCGCTTACTCGTGGACATTCCCGGGAGGCAGCCCGAGCACGAGCGCGCTGGCTTCCCCTGGAAATGTGATTTATTCAGCGGCGGGAACATTCACCGCGACGCTGACGGTTACGGACAATGCCAACTTGACGGATCCCAATCCGCCAACAAGGAAGATTACCGTCAATCCCGCTCCAGACTTTTCGATTTCTACTTCGCCGACTTCACGGTCTGTGGTGCAGGGCGGGAATGTTCCGTACGCGGTGACCGTGAACGCGTTGAATGGATTTACGGACATAGTCAATTTTTCGGTTAGCGGGTTGCCTTCCGGCGCGACGGCCGGTTTTGCACCCGCATCGGTCACGGGATCGGGCTCTTCGACGCTGACCGTTACGACAGCGACTGGCACGCCGGTTGGCACGTACGCGCTGCAAATCACGGGCGCGACAGCGACGCTAAGTCATTCAGTCAACGTTATGCTAAGCGTCACATCCGCCGCAGACTTTGCGCTTTCCGCATCGCCAACTACAGTGCGGATTTCGCGCGGCGGCAGTGGCGCGGACACCGTCTCGGTGTCGGCTCTGCAAGGCTTTACAGGTGCGGTCTCACTCACCGTTAGCAGCGTGCCGTCGCGCGTCTCCGCGACGTGGAGTACGACCACGGTGACAGGTTCTGGCTCTTCTGTGATGACCATTCGCGCGAATAAGCCGGCGCGAAGCGGCACGTACAACCTAGTGATTGCCGGTATTTCCGGCAACCTAAGCCACTCGATACCGCTGACGCTCGTGGTGCAGTAAGCTTCGACAATAGGACGGCTTCGACCCCGCGCGCTTACTTCTTTCTGAGGAAGTTGCGCGTGCAAACGCAAATCCTTTGTGCCCGGCGAGTGCCGCTGCACGAAAGGGGAAATGAAAAATGCGCATCGATCGAAGAGAATTGTTTCGGCAGTTCGGAAGCGCGGCAGCTGTTTCGGCGTTTTTGCCGAGCTTCACGGAAGCGGCCGCAGCGCCGGTGGATTCTTCCACGCATTTCGTGCGGCTCGATCGCAATGAAAATGCCTACGGTCCCGGCGAAAAGGCGAAGGCTGCGTTTCGCGAAGCTTTGGCTGAAGCGAACCGATACCCGGACGCAGAGGTTGAGAAACTTCGCACTGCAATTGCCGTGTCGCATGGAGTGAAGGCGGAAAACATCACCCTGGGCTGTGGCTCGACGGAACTGTTACGGATGGTGGCGGACGCGTGCCTCGCCCCAGGAAAAAATCTGGTGATGGCTTCGCCGGCGTTTGACTCAATTGCACGGGCCGCGAAGCTCGTTGGAGCGGAGGTACGCAGCACCGAGTTGACGCACGAGTATGCCCACGATCTTGCGGCGATGGTCGCGCGAACGGACTCTGCGACCGGCATCCTCTATATATGCAACCCCAACAACCCGACGGGCACGCTGACGCCGAAACCGGCGATGGAAGCGTATCTCCCCAAGGTTCCGGCATGGGCATCGGTCCTGATTGATGAGGCGTATCACGACTATGTTGCGCCAACCGGCGCATATGTTTCGTGGGCGGCGCGAGCGGCGGCCGATCCGCGGCTGATAGTGACGCGGACGTTTTCAAAGGTCTATGGACTGGCGGGGCTACGGGTGGGTTATGCCATTTCGTCAGAAGAGACGGCCAAGCGATTGGCGGAGCGGCGGCTGCCCGGAGGAATCAACGCCGTCGCGGCTCGTGTGGCGCTTGCGGCACTATCAGATACGGCCCACGTGAAGAAAATGATCATGCTGAACACCAACGATCGTCAGGAGTTCTTCAATCAGGCGAACGCGCGCATGCTGCGATGTCTCGATTCGGAAACCAATTTTGTCTTGTTGAGAACGTTTTCGAGCGGCAAGGAAACGGCGGAAGCGTTGCGTGCAAAGGGTGTGCTCGCGAAAGCAGACTATCCCGGCTTTGAGAAACACATTCGCGTTTCGCTGGGCATGCCAGAGGATATGCGTGCGTTCTGGAGCGCATGGGACAGCTCGATGCCCCATCATCCGATGTAAGGGCAGGTCGTTCACAGAAAGTATTTCTGCGCAAATCAAAAAGCACGGCGGATCAAGTGAGCAGGCCGAAGCTGAGGCCCTGACCGGCAGGCGGTGCCTCTCCTGCATCTTTTTTGGCATCCGTGCATCCAATGTTGGCGGCGGCGCGTATCCTTAATCATGTAGGGCTAAGTACGGAGCCAAGCCCTTAGAGCGAAGCCGAAATTGGAAGGCCGGAATGCGCATCGGAAGAAAACCAGACCTAACGTACGAGGACGTCACGCCGAAAGACGTCTATGTGAACCGCCGCAAGTTTTTGCGTGATATTGGGATTGCCGGGGCGGCTGCAGCGGTTGCCGGCGAAAAAATCCTATCGCTGGCTTCGCCGAACCTTACTGCTTACGCCACTTCGAAGCTGAATTTCGTGAAGGGCCCGTTCAGTACGGATGAGAAGATCACGCCGATTAACGATGTGACTCACTACAACAATTTCTACGAATTTGGGACAGACAAAGGCGATCCTGCGAAGAACGCGCAGAATTTCCGGACGACTCCGTGGACAGTCTCCGTGGAAGGGGAAGTTAAGACAGCGCGTAAATTTTCAATGGATGAGATATTGAAGCTGGCGCCGCTCGAAGAGCGAATTTACCGGCATCGTTGCGTGGAGCGGTGGTCCATTGTTGTGCCGTGGATTGGGTATTCGCTGAGCACAATTCTGAAAATGTTCGAGCCGACGCCGAAAGCGAAATACGTTGCCTTCCAGAGTTACTACGATAAGGACCAGATGCCGAAAGCAAAGTACACGGGGCTGGATTATCCCTATGTGGAAGGGCTGCGTATGGATGAGGCGATGCATCCGTTGGCGCTGCTTTGCGTGGGAATGTACGGAGAAACGCTGCCGAATCAGGATGGCGCACCGGTGCGGATTATTGTGCCGTGGAAGTACGGGTACAAGAGCATCAAGTCCATCGTGAAGATCAAATTTCAGGAAAAAGAACCGCCCACAACGTGGAATTTGACTGCTTCAAATGAATACGGATTTTATTCAAATGTGAATCCCAATGTGGATCATCCTCGTTGGAGCCAGGCGACGGAACGCCGGCTCGGCGAAATCTTCACGCGCAAAACGGTGATGTTCAACGGCTACGGGGATCAGGTCGCTTCTCTTTACAACGGCATGGATCTGAAGAAGTATCACTAAGGCTCACCCACTCGTGCGAAAACTACTTACCAGCAAATGGACGAAGGCCGTTGTCTTTCTTGTGTCCTCGATTCCGTTTGTACTGCTTTGCGTGGGGTTGCTGCGGTCTGACCTCGGCATCAATCCAGTGGAGACGCTGCAACACACGACCGGCGATTGGACGCTGCGCTTCTTAATTTTCACACTTGCGATCACACCGCTGCGGAAAACTTTCAAGCTGCCGGAACTAATTCGCTTTCGGCGGATGCTTGGGTTGTTTGCCTTTTTCTACGTCACGCTTCACTTCATTACGTACCTTGGGCCGGACCAGAGCTTCAATTTTTCCGGCATGTGGGATGACGTTGCGAAAAGAAAATTCATCACGGTGGGTTTTGCCGCCTTCGTTTTGCTGATTCCACTGGCGCTGACTTCGACGACGGGCTGGATCCGGCGGCTGGGCGGGAAACGCTGGCAAGCTTTGCACCGCCTGATTTATGTGTGCGCGATGCTGGGTGTGATTCATTACTACTGGCTGGTGAAATCAGACGTTCGCAAGCCGCTCATCTATGCGTTTTTTGTAGGGATATTGCTGCTGTGGCGAGTCTGGGACGCATATTTTCGCGGAAAAGGAAGCGCTCCTGCGCCGGTGCAGACTGGAGTTTCCGCTGCAGGATAAGATTTTTCCGGAATATATTTAGTGGGTTGTTGCGTTCACGGAAGGACCTTCAAAATCGACGCCCCAAAAATGCGGCGAAGGCGTCAAGAATTCCACGCCAACACGCTGCCCTCGATCGCTGGGCTCCCCCAGGAAAACAACGCGGCATTCCTGTTCTTCCTGAGTGGCTGGATTTTCCAGGACAAGCATTTCGCCGTCGTTGATTTCGTGCTTTAGCAGTAGCAGTCCGCCGTGCACGTTGACGACCACGGTTTCGCACGCTTCGCGAAATTTCTTTCCATTGTGGTCTTTTCCGGACGCTTTGACGGGCATTCGCCGGAAGACTCTGGCGCTTCTACGCGGGGAAGTGAAGGTCGCTTCAGACATACCTCCATCTTCGAGTCGGGACACTTGTACGTCAATCAGGAGGCAATTTGGCTGTATCGCATTCGCAACTGTTTTCGGCGCGGTCGTCTTGTGCCACTTTTGGAGGCGGTCTATCATTGAATTGGTAGCGGCCGAGGTCTCTTGACGCTCTCCGAAGTTGTCTCTTTGCCGCAACATTCGTACAACATAATACGTATTCCATTCGGAAAGGATTCCTACGTCCACTTTTTATGAACCTTGCTGAATTTATCGATAGCCGCCAAGAGCAACATCTAACCGAGCTGAAAGAATTCCTCCGCATTCCCAGCGTCAGCGCGAAAAGCGAGCACAAGCCGGACGTGGAGCTCGCCGCGAAATGGGTGGCGGATAACTTGCGTCTGGCTGGGTTTAAATCGGTTGAAATTGTTCCAACGGCGTTGCACCCGCTTGTCTATGCCGAATCGCTGGAGGCACCGGGCAGGCCGACGATTCTTTTTTATGGGCATTACGACGTTCAGCCGGCGGAACCGCTGGAGCTTTGGACGACGCCTGCGTTCGAGCCGGCGTCGCGCAACGGAAATCTTTTTGGCCGCGGAACCGCGGACGACAAAGGGCAGGTACACATTCACCTGAAAGCGCTGCAATCGTTGCGCGAGCTGAATGGGAAATTTCCAATCAACATCAAGGTACTGATCGAGGGCGAAGAAGAAGTGGGAAGCGTGAGCCTTTGGGATTTTGTTCAGAAGAACAAGGAAAAACTTAAGGCCGATGCGTTGCTCGTTTCCGATACGTCCATGCTGGGCAAGGGCGTTCCGTCCATTACGTATGGGCTGCGCGGGTTGAATTATTATCAGATTGAATTGACCGGGCCGGAACGCGATCTGCATTCCGGCGTGTACGGCGGCGCGGTGCCGAATCCGCTGACGATTCTTACGGAGCTTTTTGCGAAGCTGCACGACAAGAATTTTCACGTCACGGTTCCGGGGTTCTACGACAAGGTCGCGAAGCTTTCAAAAACGGAACGCAAGGCGCTGAACGCGCTTCCGTGGAGCAAGAAGGCGTTCCAGACCGCGGTGGGTGCGCCGGGATACTCCGGCGAAAAGGGATTCTCGATTGTCGAGCAGCTTTGGACGCGGCCAACCCTCGAGCTAAACGGAATTTGGGGCGGCTACGCCGGAGAAGGCGCGAAAACCGTGATTCCTTCGAAGGCGTGCGCAAAATTTTCGACGCGGTTGGTGCCCAACCAGAATCCGCATCAGATCGCGAAGCAGGTTGAAAAATATATTCGCAAGCTGCTTCCGAAGACGGTGAAGTGCAAATTCGAAGTGCTGAGCGCGGGCAAGCCATGGGCTGCTCCGTATCAGGCGCCGATTTTCAAAAAGGCGCAGGCCGCTCTTGAAAAGGGATTCGGCAAAAAAGCGGTTTTCATTCGTGAAGGCGGCTCGATCCCGTTTGTCACGCAGATGTACGACACGTTTAAGGTGCCGTGTGTCCTGATCGGATTTGGATTGCCGGACGAAAATGCGCACGCTCCCGACGAGCACATTTATCTGGAAAATTACTTCAGCGGGATCAAAGCCATCGCGCACTTCTACGCGGATTTGGCAACACTTTAGTTGCGCTCCAGTCGGAACAAATAGCAGCCTGCTTCCGTGCTGCGCACTTGAATATATTTAACGTCTGAATCATTGAACAATTCTTCCGCGAGGTTTTTTTCTTGTGAATTGGTCGCGCGAACTTCCGCGATCAACTTTCTGTCGGCGCCGAACGCTTCGAGCGTAAGTAGTCTGCCGAGATATGCATCGGGGATTCCGCTTGATTCGTCAAAGCGCGCGCATTCCTTTGCATGGATGTATACAGGACCAGGCGAGGGCGGTACGTTTTGTCCATGAAATGCGTCCATGGTGAAGAGGATCAATTCCTCTTCCTGCAGCCTAATAATCTCCAGGCAATGTCTGCACGGCGCTCTTCCCGCCGCGACTTCCCTGTGTGCGGGGAAGCCATATTTTGGCGATTTCATCGTGGCGCGAACGGAATCGGCAACTTCGGTCGGAATGGCAACAGCGTGAAAAGAGCTCATCAAGCACCTCGCATAGACTTCTTATCGTGCGAAGTGATTCTGGCAAGAAACGTGCTTTGCGATCTATCCGTCTTAGTGCGTCAAACTCTTTAGAGCGTCGCGAGTTCGGAGCGTCGGTCCTGCGCGTAGGTCTCGAGCGCTGTGTTTGCTTCTGTGATCACGGCTAGCGCGTCCGCGACGGCAGCGAGGTCCTTGCCCCGGAGGATAATGTACATTTCGTCTTCGCCGAGTCCGGTGTAAACGCGATTGCCGATGCAGCCGAGGCTGAGAATCGAGCCATGGGCGAGCGACGCGGGCAAGGCCATGCACGTTGGGCGTCCCAGCGCGCGAGCGCCGCTCGAAACTCCGGCGCGCGCAGCGGTTTCGTTAAGGAGCATTGCTGCTGCCGGTTTGCAGGCGAATAAAACGACATCCGGATTTACTGGCGCGTCCCCAAGCGGGGCGTAAACAATTGCCTTTGGAGTTTTCGCAAGCCTGGGGATTTGCGGGACTTCTTCCGGCTTCACGTATCCGAGGTCAAACATCATTTTCAAGGTCTGCTCGGTTTCTTTCTCGCGTTCCGGGGAGAGCGGGATGTTGTGGGTGTAGGCACCGACCGCGCAGTTGAAATGATTTTCAGGGACGGTATAGAAAACCCTTCCTGCCGCGGCCAGTCGCAAGAAACTGCAGCCAGACGGTTCGGTTCCGTGAAAGCGGGAGACGCTATCCGGCGGCGCTTCGAGAAACGCGACCGCTACCGGACGGCGGCCAAATTTCACAGAGCCGCCAATTCTCTGCTCTAAATTTTTCCAGTTTGCAGACGGTCCTACAGTCATCGTGTTTCGCTCCCGAACGGCGTGGGCCAGCATAGCACAGCGAGAAAAACCACTGTTTTTGGCCGAAAATTCCACAATCTGACGGAAAAATCTTCATTTTTCCCAGATTTTTGCGCATTTCGGCTTGCGTTCCTCTGGCGACTTGGCTATAGTCCCGAACGGCCCGAGTTTTTTCGCTATAAAAATGGGGTAGTCGAAGAAATTCTGCGGCTGGTCCTGGCTGCGCCGGGATGGAAAGAAAATTCAGGAGGATAGGCAAAATAGATGGCAGCTAAGCCACTGAGCAAGACGAAGATTGTTGCGCATATCGCGGAGAAACTCGGCACTGCGAAGAAGCAGGCGGCTCTTTTCTTTGAAGAGTTGCACAAGCTCGCGGTGAAAGAAGCGAAGGGCGGAGCAGGCAAGTTCGTTATTCCGGGTATCGGCCGCGTTGTGAAGGCGCACCGCAAGGCGCGCATGGGCCGCAACCCGCAAACCGGTGAAGCGATCAAGATCAAGGCCAAGACTGTCGTGCGCCTGCGTCCAGCCAAGGCGCTGAAGGATGCAATCCTGAAGTAGTTTTTATTTTGAAGATTAGAGGCCCCCGCGGCCGGACTGTTCCGGCGAGCGGGGGCTTTTCTCTTTCAAGGTGCAATTTCGGCTGGTGTCAGCCACCCTCAGCCGACTAGAGGGTCTTTACGTAGGCGATGACGTCCTTAATCTGGTTTTCCTCGATCGCGTCTTTGAATGGCGGCATTAGGGAGTCGCCGTTTTCAATCCAGGTCTTCAAGTTTTCGTCGGTAACTTTGTTTCCGTTGACGGTGAATGTGCCGCGCTTGTTGAGGCCCTTCAAACCAGGACCAATCTTTTTGGCTTCGCTGGTATCAAAGTGGCAAATGCTGCACTTCTGCTGAAACACGTCCTTGCCGCGAGTAACAGCCGCGGTATCCTTCGCCGCGCCGGCTGCGGGCTTCTTTGTCGTCGGCTGTTTCGTCGGGCTGGACTGCGCAAAGAGCGCGCCGGCACAAGCCAGCGAAGCGATTCCCAAGAGAGCAAGAGTCCGTTTCACGTTTCCCCCTGAAGAAGCTGGATCATTCCTCCATTATTTTCCCTGTTTGCAGCCGAAAATGCCAGTTTTGGCCCGTCAAAAAGTACAGGTTCCGCTCAGGCACGAATGGGACTTCCGTACCGTATGAGACTTGCGCGTACGGTGATAAGAATG
The DNA here is from genome assembly GCA_035567915.1 of Candidatus Sulfotelmatobacter sp. Lineage (GTDB taxonomy): Bacteria > Acidobacteriota > Terriglobia > Acidiferrales > UBA7541 > Acidiferrum. The sequence continues at coordinate 60,364 of DATMPA010000022.1, forward strand.
GGTCATGAATCAGGAGACCATTACGCAGGCTTGGGAAGTATTACAGGACGCTTATCAAGCGCAGATGGAAGGGGACTACGACCGGGCCGTGGAACTGTATCAATCGTCGCTCGATTTGCACCCGACGGCCGAAGCGCACACGTTTTTGGGCTGGACGTATCATTTCCAGGGTCGGCTTGAAGAAGCGATTGGTGAATGCAAGCTGGCGATCGGGCTGGACCCCGATTTTGGCAATCCCTATAACGACATTGGCGCGTACCTGATTGAATTGGGCCGCTTCGATGAAGCGATTCCATGGCTGCTGCAGGCAATTGATGCGCGGCGATACGAACCGAGACATTTTCCGCACTACAATTTAGGACGGGCGTACCTGGCGAAAGAGATGTACACGGAAGCGATCCGGTGTTTTAAGGATTCGCTGGAGATTGAGCCGCGGTATGCTCTGGCGCGGCAGGCGCTGGAGTCCCTGCGGCGTATGGTGAATTAGGGAACAGCCCTGTTTAGGCAGCCACGGCTCTGCCCGGTTTGACGATCCGGTCGTAAATCCACAATAAGAGGGTAGTCATAACACCGACGCCGACGATCACGAGCCACGTCCAGCGTGGACGGTTCATTACTTCGCCGAAATAATGCAATGTCTTGCCGCCGAACCATCCTCCCACCAGCGAGCCAATCCCAAGCGGGACAAATGCGAACCCCATGTATGTTCCTTGTTGTCCCTCCGGAGCGAGCCGCGAAACATATTCGTAATAACGCGGCTGGTGAACAATTTCGCCGATGGCCAAGACCCCGATCGTGGCGACTGCTCCCCAGGCCGACGGGTAAAACGCGAGGATCAGCCAGGAAATGCCCGTGATGAATGTACCGAGAATGATCGCGCTGAACGCGGGAAGTTTTTTAGTCAGTTGGTTCAGTAAGATCGTGCATGTAATGACGATAATGCTGTCGGTCATCAAGATGCGTTCGACGTCGATGTCCTTGTTAACGAACTGGTGCAGATAGACCGGCATCACAATCCACTGTTGCCAGAAAACGATCCAATAGCCGGTAAAGATCAGAAGAAAAATCATAAACTTCGGGTTGCCCAGCACCGTCGCGAAGTTGCGAAGGGTCTCTCCTATCGTCGGCAGAGGGGCATCATCAACGCGCTTCGGCTCGCGGAAAAAGGCGAGCACGAAGAAGAACATCAAAAAGACAGCCGCGGCGGCGATTAAGAAAATCTTGCCCGCGCCCAGGTAGCGTCTCGCCAGCGACCCCGCAAACGGTCCAAGCAATCCGCCGATGTTTACCATCGTGTAGTAAATGGAGTAGCCGAGCGAACGCACGTTCTCGCGCGATGCACGCGCGGTAGTTCCGACGACGCTCGGTTTCACCAGGGAAATTCCCAGCGCCGGCAGAAGGAGAATGCACCCAACGAAAAGCGTCATCGGCACGGCGTTGCGTACCGGCCCAATCCAGGAGGCGCCGATGGAGCCTAGCAGAAAGTACGCTCCCGACAGCATCAAATACGCAAACGAAAGGGCTCTCCGAAATCCGAGACGATCGGCAACGGCCCCGCCGAAAATCGCCAGGAACCAAACCATGCCGCCAAAAAAACCTGTCAGCGTCCCGGTTTGCTCTGTGGGAAAGTTCAAGGTCTCGCGAAGGTAGTTCGCGAGCGAAGCGAATGCACCGTAGTAGGCCAGGCGCTCGAAAATTTCCGAAATGTTGGCGACCCAGAAGGGACGCTCAAAGCCGGTGCGAATTTCCTCGAAGCGCTGGCTGAAGCTCATGCTCACTCCGGAACGTCGGACAGGGATTGTATCGGAAGAACTGCGTTAGAGGAGATTAGATTCGAAAGGGGAAGCGCGGAAGAGAGTGAAAGGCTATTCGCCAAGGACGCGACCGGGAACGAGGTAATTCACAACGTAGTCTTGGATTGCATCGCGCAGCGTTGTGATCGGGCGCGAATAACCTGACGCCAGCAGCCTGCGAGTATTCGCCTCTGTGAAGTATTGATATTTCTCACGGATCTGCAGTGGCATTTCGACGTATTCGATGCTAGGTGCCTTGCCCAATGCAGAAAAAACAGCGTCAGCAAGCTTGTTCCAGCTATGAGCTTGGCCCGAACCAATATTGAAAAGGCCATTTGCCGAAGAAGTGTCGGCCAGGTGCAGCGTCATCTCCACAGCGTCCTTCACATAGAGAAAATCCCGCTTTTGTTCTCCGTCAGCGAATTCCGCGCGATAGCTTTTGAAAAGCTGGATCGTCCCGGTTTCGCGAATTTGTTCGTAACTCTTGTTTATTAGACTCCGCATGTCGCCCTTGTGGTTTTCGTTTGGGCCAAAAACATTGAAGTATTTCAGTCCCACGATGCGATCTAGCCAGCCTTGTCTCCATGCTTCAAGATCGAAGAGGTGTTTTGATTCGGCATACAGATTGAGCGGGCGAAGTTTTTCCAGTCCTTCGTAAGGAAAATCATCCATGCCGGCGCTGCCGTCGCCATAGGTAGCGGCAGAAGAGGCATAGACAAAACGTTTGCCGGCGCGAAGAGAGTTTTCGGCGAGAATTTTCGTGTATTCGAAATTATTCCGGCGCAGGTATGCCGCGTCCGTTTCTGTGGTCGAAGAACAAGCGCCCAGATGAAAAATGTAATCGAACGATGCAAGGTAGCCGGCTTTTGCTTTCTGGAGCAAATCTTCCGGCTCCAAATACTCCTGAAATTCTAGAGGAGCCAGATTGCGGCGCTTGGTTTCGTTCGTGGCGAAGTCGGCGATGACAATATTTTTGCAATTGCGCTGATTCAATGCCCAGACGAGAGCGCTACCGATGAAGCCAGCGCCTCCGGTTACAAGAACCCGCCGTTCGGCCCAATGGTAATTCGCGCTGCTTCCCGAAGAAAGAGTTGTTTCGCGCATCAGTAGATCAATTTTAACGAAAATTGAATCTGGCGCGAGGTGCCGGCCGTTCGGCTGATCAAGCCAAAGCCGCTGCCGCGGACGGTGTTCGAAGGCAATCCGAAATTGACGATGTTGAAGAGGTTGAAGAATTCGGCGCGGATTTCAAGAATGCCGAGCTCGTTTTTGCCGCGACGGCCGAACGATGTGTCTTTAATCAGTGCGAAATCGAATTGATGAAAAGCTGGTCCGCGGAAGGTGTTGCGGCCGAGTGCTCCGAAGCGGCCCTCGTTCGGGCCGGTGCCTCCCGGCACGTTGATAGGAACAAAGAAGAAAGAATTGTTGTCCTTGCCACGGCCGAAGTAATCCTCGCGAACGGTGCGGCTTGTTGAAAAATCGGGCATGGAGACGAGATCGGGGCGATCCGTGCCGCCAGCGCCAGCGCCCGTTTGTTGAATTCCAGAAAAAACAGTGAAGGGCGAACCGCTGGCGATGGTTGTGATGTTGAGGAGTTGCCAGCCGGAAGTAACACGTTTGCCAAGCGGCTCAAGGAAACGCACGTGGTCAAACGGCAGAGCTTGAAAGAGGCTCAGGGAAAATACGTGCCTGACGTCAAAGGTTGAAGGACCTTTATCGGCTTCAGGATTGAATGGGTTCTGCGGCGGCGCCTGGAGAATCACCCCCGCGTTGGGGGGAATACCGCCTAGAACCGTGCTGGTGTCATCGAGCGATTTGGAATACGTATAACTGGCCTGAAAGTTCAGGCCAATCCGCCCATTGTTTTGCGTGACGCTCGTTTGCAGAGCGTGATAACTCGAGTGCGAACTGTTGGTCATGATCGAGAGCGTACTAAAGCCGCCCGTCGCGTGGCCGGAAGAATCAAATTGAGTGAAAGGCGCAAATGCGGGATCGGCGCCGCCGTACGCATTTGGGGAAAAGACGGCAGGAAGATGAACCCCCGCAGTGCCGACGTAGGACGCGGTCAGTTTGAAGATGCGGAAGTCGTGATCGAAACCGGCGGTCCAAGTGCCGATGTAGCCGTTACGGAAATGACGATCAATGGCCGCAGTCGAAAATAACTGAATCTGATTGCCGGGAGTCAGCGCGGCAAGATCGTTTTGAAATCGTTGCAGGTCAACGGGAGTGTTTGCTGCGACTTTGGAAGTATCGCCCGACGCGAAAAGAAGCTGACCAGAAGTTGTGTACGGCTCCGGCAGCGAGATGGGTGTGATGGAATTTGAGAATGGAACGGGAACACCGGGAAGCGCCGTGACGAAGGGTTGGAAGACGAATGGAATTGCGCCCGTGACGAAATTGTCCTGCCAGAGATTCGGGAGAATCGTAGTGATGGCGCCGCCCGCATGCAGCGTGGTGCGTGGCGTAAGCGCGTAATCTGCCGCGAGGCGCGGGCCCCAGCCATTTTTGTCCAGTGGATAGATAGGCTGCGGATTGTAGAGAAAAGAAATGGTTGCACTGGGCGTGAGATAGGACGTCGGATTGCCACTGGCGTCAACGGGTTGCGTGACAGACGTGCGATTTTTCGCCTCTTTGATGCGGCTGTTCAGTTCGTAACGCAAACCATAGTTGATACTGAGGCGCGGCGTGACTTTCCACATGTCTTGAAAATAAAAGTTGTAGGCTTCACGGCGGACCGCTGCGATGTCAAATTTGTCGCCACCCGGCGTAAGCCGATAGAGGGCAGTAATCGTGTATGAGTACGGCGTTGCGGTGAGCAAGCCGGTGAGTGAATCGGGCAGGGGATCGCCGGGCTGAATGTCGTGCGTGCCGCTGGCGGAGGGAATGAAGACGGGTGAAAAAGCAGTGCCGCCGCCGAATGTATAGAGGCCGCTTGGATTTGTCCCGAAGACAGTGGAGTCCTTGTTGAGGCGAATCTCCGCGCCCCACTTGAATGTGTGAGCGCCGTGCGAGTAAGTCATGTCGTGCTTGATTTGGTAAACGTTTCCATAGGAGCCGAAGATCGAGCCATCGGCAGAGTTGAAGGTTTGAAAAAAGCTATCGCCGAATCCAAGAGCGACGTCCGTGTGATTCGTTGCCGGGAAAACCGGCGTGCTCCGGATGAAACCGAACGCAGTGGCAAAACTGAGATTGGGAGTGACAGTTCGCGTGTAGCGAACCCCGGCACTGCGTTGATGATCGAAAAAATTCACGCCGAAGCTGGGATCGATGGCCGTTTGATCCGGATTGGTCGTCGGGCCTTTGACTTGGTTGAGGCTGAACCGCGTGAAGAGCGTGGCCTTGTCTGAAATGCGGTGGTCCACGCGAACTGAGAATTGATCCGTGTTCGTAACGACTTTGGAGGAAGTGGCGTAGGTGCGTGCGCCGTAAGCTCCAGTAGAAAGATTGGGCAGCGGGTAGCGCGCGACGAGCGGCGCGATAGCGGAGCTGACCGGAACCGTAAGCGTATCAGTCGTGCTATCCGGAAACTTCAACGTATCAATGCCCTGGCGCTCTTCAGCAGTGGGTACTGGGATGACTTGCGTGGTGCCAAGAACCTGACGGAAGCCCTGATATTCGCCGAAGAAAAAAGTCTTGTCGCGTCCGTCATAAATATGCGGGATGACGACGGGACCGCCAATGGTGACGCCAAACTCGTTGCGCGTAAAGGGCGGGATGCGGCGGGGATTCACCGGCGTAGCGTGGTCGAAGAAATTGCGCGCATCGAGCGCGGCGTTGCGCAGAAATTCGAACGCGCTGCCGTGAATAAGATTGGTGCCGGATTTTGTGACAACGTTGGTGAAGCCCGCCGCGCCGTGGCCGATCTCCGCGGGTATTACTCCTGAACTGGATTGCACTTCCTGAATTGCGTCCACGTTGAAATTTGAAAAAGTAGCGCCGCCAAGTTCGGGATCGCTGGTGTCCGCTCCATCGAGCGCGAACACGGAAGCGGTGCCGCGCTGGCCGTTGACGGCGAACTGTTGTGTGAAATTGGCGGCGCCGTTGGTGTCGGTCATGGTGCCTGCGGCGAGAAGAAGCAATTTGCTGAAGTCTCGCTCGTTGAGCGGAAGACTGGAAACTTCGCCGCTCGAGAGGTGTTCGCCACCGCTGGCTTGCGAGGCGCCACCTATACGAAGGAAGAGAGTTTGATCCTGTGATGAGAGGACGAGGGATGCGTTTAGGGGCGAACCGTCCGTGACGGAAAAAGGAGCCGAGAGCGACCAGATTCTGCCCGCGGAAGTTGCCGAAACGAGATACGCGCCGGGTTCGATGGCTTCGAAGTGGAATTGGCCACTAGCGGAAGTCGCGGATTCGTAGTCGTGGCTGCCGCTAACAGCACGCAAATGAACAGTTGCGTTTGCCACGGGCTTGCCGGAAGAGTCGGCGAGGATGCCAACCCAGGAGTTTGCGGCCCGGGAGATTGCGGAGCACGCAAGACATAGGAATAGGAAAGTGCAGAAGCGGACCAGGGATCGGGGACCATGAATTTTCGGGACAGTATAGCTAGGTTTGACGGCCCGGGTGGGGAAGTGTAGCCGGCCGTCTGGGCCAAAGGCGTAAAAAAAGGACTTGACATATTCCCGTATGGGAATATATTAAAAACATGGCAAGGGCGGCGACAACTTCCGACGCATTCAACGCGGTAGCAGAACCACGGCGGCGGGACATCCTGAACTTTTTGGCGCTGCAGGAGAAGTCCGTCAGCGAGATTGTCGATGCGTTGGAGCTGGGGCAGCCGTCAGTTTCGAAGCACCTGAAGGTGCTGAAGGACGTGGGGCTTGTGGATTCTCGAAGGGAGGGCCGGCAAATGCTATACCGGGTGAATGCAATGGCAATTCGGCCGCTGTACGAGTGGACAAGCACCTTTGAACGGCTCTGGCGGCATCAACTAGCAAAGGTGAAGGAAAACGCGGAGAAGAAAGCCAATCTGTAATCTGCCGCGTCAATTTTTCTAATACGAGGAGGGGAGAGAGCAATGCCGATCGCAAAACAAGCAAGTCAAATAACCATCGAGGACCTGACGCTGAGCATCACGGAAGAGATTCACGTGCGCGCGTCTATTGAAAAAACGTTCGAATCGCTGCTGGCGCAACTCGGGCCGCTGAATGAAGTGCCGGAGAAAGGGCCAATGCCGATGAAACTGGAAGCGTGGCCCGGCGGCAGGTGGTATCGCGACCTTGGAAAAGAAGACGGCCACTTCTGGGCGCACGTGCAGGCTATCAAGCGCCCCACCCTGCTCGAGTTTTGCGGGCCCCTATTCATGTCATACCCAGTTTCCTCCAATCTGCAATACCGATTGAGCGAAGAAGCCGGAGGAACGCTGATCAAATTTCGCCATCTAGCCCTCGGCTTGATTGAAGAAGACCATCGCAAAGGAGTTGTCGTTGGATGGAGCAGTATCCACGCTCGTGTGAAGGCGTTTGCCGAAAGCGGCCGTTCGAAGTCCGCTCCAGTTCAGTAGCAGTGAATTTACTTGGATAGATAAGGAGAATCACGATGCCGATTGCACAGACTATTTTGAAGGAATTCGAAGAACAAGCGGCTGTCACTCGAAAATTTCTGGACCGTCTGCCCGAAGACCGCTTGACCTGGAAGCCGCACGAAAAATCCATGACTGCCGGACAACTTGCCTATCACCTAGCCTTCGTCCCCGGAGGGGTAATTCAGTTTGTTCAGAATAGTCCTGCGCAAGCGCCGGATTTCAACTTTCCACAACCAGCTACGAAGGCAGAAATTTTGAAAACCTTTGAAGACAGTATTGCCACCGTCCGAAGCTTGCTGCCTGCACTCGACGACAAAAAAATTCAGGAAACCTGGCGTTTGGTCCAGGGAGACAAGGAATTGTTGGCATTGCCCCGCGCGCAGTTTATCCGCGACATCATGCTCAACCATTGGTACCAGCATCGCGGCCAGTTCAGCGTCTATTTGCGAATACTCAATGTGCCTGTGCCGGCGAGTTGGGGCCCCAGCGCGGATGAGCCACCACTTTTCATGCAAAAGGCGCAGTCGGCATAGCTGTCTAGTTAAGGAGAAACTTATGTGCCCCGCATGCATTTCAACAACGGCTTTGCTCTTACGTGGATTTCTATCAACCGGGGGCGTGGCAGCTCTCCTGACAAAGCTGCGGTTCAGGCGCAACGCCAAAAAACTTTCCGGCGGTTAATTTCAAGGAGGAAACATGAGTGAAGCAACGTTCGAACAAGCAAATCTGCAACTGAAGCTGTACGATCTACGGCGAGAGCCGCGGTTGCGCGAAGCGCGGGAATGGTTTTCCGACCATTTCCATCCGCAAACGCTGGACGACGTGATGAGAATCTGTCCCCCGGGCAGCAAGGAAAACGCCAACATGCGCCAGGTGCTCACTTACTGGGAGATGGTTGCGAGCATGTCGAACCGCGGCCTCGTCAGCGAAGACCTTCTCTTCGAAAACGGTGGCGAAGAGTGGGCAGCGTTCCAGCAAGTGAAGCCGGTCCTCGCTGCGTGGCGTGAAATGTTCGCCAGCCAGAAATTCCTTGGCAACCTTGAAGCGCACTGTGCGCGGCTCGAAGCGTGGCGCGAAAAGACCAGCCCCGGCTCGAACGCAGCCATCCGCAAGGTCATCGAGCAAATGTATCAGGCCAAGCAATCCGCGAAGGCGAAAGCGGCATAACTCTCGACTCAAAAAATTCAGGAGAAAAAGAAAATGGCAACAAGCGCAGTTATAAATCGCAAAGTCGTATCGCACACAGAATGGCTCAGGGCGAGAAAAGCATTTTTGCAGAAAGAAAAAGAGTTCACGCGTCTGCGCGATGAACTGAGCAGGCAACGGCGCGAACTTCCTTGGGAAAAAGTCGAAAAGAAGTACATCTTCGACGGTCCGAACGGAAAGGAGTCGCTCGCCGACCTCTTCGCCGGCCGCAGCCAATTGCTTGTCTATCACTTCATGCTCGGCCCGGACTGGGTCGAAGGTTGCGCAAGCTGTTCTCTGCTTGCCGATCATTTTGACGGCGCCATTCCGCACTTGAACGCTCGCGACGTCACTTTCCTCGCGATTTCGCGTGCCCCTCTTTCACAGATTCAGTCATTCCAGAAACGCATGGGCTGGAAATTCAAGTGGGTTTCTTCGAATGGAACCGACTTTAATTTCGACTACAAAGTTTCCTTCACGCCCGCCGATCTCGAGAAAGCCGCGCCGAACTACAACTACGATACGATTCCGCTTCCCCTCGAAGAATGTCCCGGTCTCAGCGCGTTTTACAAAGACGAAGGTGGAAGCGTCTTTCACACCTACTCTGCTTTCGCGCGCGGGCTGGACATAAACGTCGGTGCGTATAACTTCCTCGATGTCGTTCCGAAAGGACGCGACGAAGAAGGTCTCGCCTTCAGCATGGCTTGGGTCAAGCACCACGACAAATACACCGGCCGCGACGTGGTGGACACGAAGCGCGGCTACGAACCTCCCGCGAAAATGCACGATTGCTGCAGCAAGGCGGAAGGCGCGTAGGAGCTGTTAAAGGACGTGAATGAAACAGGGCCAGCGTATCGCCGGCCCTGTTTGTTTTTGTGCCATGAAGACGGCCGATTGCAACTTCAGGATTTGAGCAGAGGCGTCCAGACGAGCATCGGCGTTGGCCTCCGGTTTGCCCAGGCGTAGTAAGGAATGAATGTCAGAGCCACCTTCGACGATGGGCTTGTCGCTACGTCTGCCGAAAAATAGAGCGAACTCCGCGCTGAAGAACTCTTGCTTACAGCGCCCTCATGACGCAACACCATCACCCCGCCCAGCAAATCTTTCTCGAACGACTCTGAAAAACCGCCGCTCCCGCCCCCGCTTGCTGCGCGGAAGGAAACGTCCGCCAGCGAAGTTCCCGCGGGTTGATCCAGTTCTTCCAGACAATATACTAACGGCCCACGTTGCACCGCGACTCGACCGTTGTTTTCAGTGACGCGGGAATTGGATTCAAGCAGCTGTGGCGTCATGTCAAGAATTAAACTGATCTTGTCGCCCGGAGACCAGCGCCGCCGAATGCGGAAGTATCCGTTTTCGTGATCCGTTAACGATTCCTCGAAATCTGACGTGAGTTGAACGCGCCTGCTCCATTCGGGCCTGCGCAAGTAGAGTGTGAACTCCTTCGGCATCCCGGGGCTGATTTCAAAATGTACCGTGTCATCCCACGGATAATTCGTTTTCTGCGTAATTTTGATTGGCGTTCCATCTTCCAGATGCCAATTCAGTTCCGAATTATGGAATAGATGAACGAAAATGCCGTCTTTGCTCGTACTGTAAAAATAACCTGGCAGCGAAGCGAACGTTCGCTCGAGGTTCGGGGGACAGCAGGTGGTGTCATACCATTCGTTTCGAATCACGTCGCCGGTGCCCGGGTCGAATGAGAGCGGATTGCGATAGCAATAAAGAGTTCCACTGAGCGACATTCCCGAATTAATTCCGTTGTAAAGCGCGCGTTCGATTACATCGGCGTATTTTCGATCGCCTGTTGCGGCGAGCATGCGCCAATTCCACATCATGTTGCCGATAGCCGCGCAGCTTTCTCCATAGGCTTGCGCGTTCGGAAGTTCATACGCGTCGCCGAACGCCTCCCCGTCGCTTCGAGCGCCGACTCCACCTGTAATGTACATCTTTGATGACACCATATCAGTCCAGAGAGTCTGGACCGTTTTCCAATAAGTTTCGTCGCCGGTCTCGAGATAGTAGTCCGTCGCACCGCAGCATGCATACATGGCGCGCACGGCGTGGCCTTCGAGTTTTGTGCGCGAAGTAAATGGTTTGCCGCAAAAGTGATAGACATAATTTTCCGGTTTGAGCGGAATGCGCGCATCTCCACGTAGAAGATATTCGGCAAGCTGAAGTTGACGTTTGTCGCCGGTCATCCGGTAGAGCTCAACGAGGGCAAGCTCCATTTCCGGATGGCCCGACATGAGTGGCTTTTTGTCTGTGCCGGGACCAAAGGAAGAGAGAAGGAAGTCGTTTACGAAGCGGATGCCGGTATCGAGCAGAGCGCGATCGCCCGTTGCTCGGTAATAAGCCGTCGCACCTTGCAAGAAGTGTCCCATGTTGTAGAGCTCATGGCCCCACTGCTGAGTTCTTGGCTCCATCCGCTGAGGTGCATGTTCGCCAACATAGTAGGTATTCAGGTAGCCGTCGGGTTGTTGTGCAGCGATGACGTCTTTCCCGGTGGTTTCGACCAAAGAGCGCAGCGCCGGGTTATCGCCAGACTGCAAGGCGAAGCCAATCGCTTCCCACCATTTATAAATATCAGAATCGGAATAGACTGGACCGCGTTGCGGAGCATTGCTCTTGCCAATCAGGCGCCGGAAGTTATCCATGCGACCGTTGGCTTCGAGGAGTTTGCCCATCGACGGAATACTGGTTTCTACGTTCGCCGCGCGACGGGCGGCCCAGAAGCCCGAATCAATGCGCACGGCGTGGACAGGAACATTTCTTAGCTTGGCGTAAGGTGAGTGGGCGAGGTTTAGAATGCCTTGTTCGTTCCACGGTGGATTTGTGGAAAGTGGGCCGGCGTTGGTCGCGAAAAACGAGCTGACGCTCGTTGGAAGATTCGAAAGGAATGCTGAGGAGGCAGCAGCAGAAACAAATTGACGACGGCTAACACGTGCGGTCATAACCCAACGCTCCTTCGTAGAGGTCAAAAGGATATTACTCCGAGTGAGAATTGAGGGGAGTAAAAACGCATTGGGAGATGACGATGGAGCCCATCGAGGAGAGTGTAGTGAAGAGTGCCGGAAAAACATACCTAGTCATTCTCACAATTGGCGCGCTCACAGCCGTCAGCGCCGTGGGAACACGGGGACAAAAAGTTACACTACCTGCAGCGCAGGAATTGATGGCCATTACGGAACGCGGAATTGCGTTGAATGAATATGACCAGGCGGCGTGGCACGCAACGGATGCAGTGCAGACGGCGAATCCGAAGACCGTCGAGGGGCAGCGGTACATTGCGAAAAAAGAAAATGGAAGATGGACCGTGGTGTTCGGGAAATTGAGCGCAGATAAGAGCCTTTTTCAGATTTACTATGAGGTCGCGCAACAAATCAAGCCGCAGGAATTCAAGGTGAAGGAAGAAACGCCAGAGCGAGCGGACAACGGCTTTTATCTTGTTGCCGCGAGGGCCATCGAAGTGGCCCTGGGAGATTTTCGAGGAGAAAAACGTCCTTACAACGAGGCAGTCTTACCGGCGCCCAAGGATCAGCTTTTTGTCTATGTCTATCCGGCGCAAACCAAAGCGCGTGTCTATCCGCTCGGCGGAGATGTGCGGTACCTGATTTCCTCGGACGGGACAAAGATTCTAGAAAAGAGGCAGATGCACAAGACGATTTTGGAAACTCCACCGCCGGACAAGGGCAAAAAGCTGGCCGCCGGCTTTCACAGTCACGTCCTCAGCGATCTTCCGGAAGATACCGACGTTTTTCATGTGCTGACGCAGGACCCTCGCATGCCGGAAATAGTTGGGACGGCGCATTTTACCTATAGAGTGCGGACCGACGGTGCAATCACCATCGAAAAGACGCGAAAATAACCTCGATATACAGCCCCCTAGCGAGCGCCTGGCGCAACAATCAAGACAAAAGAACTATGGAATGAATGAAGAATTTCGATTGGACGCGCGCAGAACACGCGCCTAGAGTGCCAATCTGGGCTACAAGCCCGTGCGCAGCTTCTGGGGGCTGCGTATGCACATAGGGAAGCCAGGAATCCCTCGCGGCCCGATCGCTGGAAGAACTTGCGGGAAGAAAGATGACAGCTGCGGCGAGACCAACGCCAATTAAGGTACCCTCCTCGTTCGTGAACTATCAGCTCGATGCATCATACGACGAGATGTTCGAAGGGCTCAGCCTGCCCCGCGAGCACTACCGCGCCCTGCATCAAACTTTGCTTGGCCTGCCGCCGGAAGAGCTGCGCAAGAGCCAGCAAGCGGCGGACCTGACTTTCCTGCACGAAGGAATCACGTTCACGGTTTACGGAAGCAAAGAGGGCACGGAGAAGATTTTTCCAAACGACCTGCTGCCGCGCATCATTCCTGCCGACGAATGGCAGAAAATTGAAAAAGGACTGACCCAGCGTCTGACCGCCCTGAACCATTTCCTACGGGACATTTATCACGAAGGGCGAATCCTGGCGGAAGGGATTGTGCCGCGGGAGCTGGTTTACAGTTGCAAGCATTTCCGCAGAGAGATGCGCGGGCTGAATGTTCCGCGCGACATTTACGTCAGCATCTGCGGCACAGATCTGGTGCGGCTGCCGGATGGCAGCTTTACCGTGCTGGAAGACAATTTGCGCGTGCCGAGCGGTGTCAGCTACATGCTGGCAAATCGCAAAGTGCTGAAGCGCGTGTTCCCCTCAATGTTCCGCGACTACGGCGTTTGGCCCGTGGATCATTATCCGCAGGCGCTGCTCGCGACTTTGCGAACACTCGCTCCCGAGAATTGCTCGTATCCACAAGACCCAACCACAATTCTGCTCACGCCGGGAGTTTCGAATTCGGCGTATTTCGAGCACACGTTTCTGGCGCAGCAAATGGGCATTGAACTCGTCGAAGGTCGCGACCTGCTGGTACACGACAACATCGTCTATATGCGGACGACGGCGGGTCTGCGGCGCGTGGAAGTAATCTATCGGCGCGTGGACGACGACTTTCTGGACCCTCTCTGTTTTCGCACGGATTCGATTTTGGGAGTGCCAGGGCTTTTCAATGCGTACCGCGCTGGAAATGTTTCGCTGGCGAATGCGATTGGGACGGGCGTGGCAGACGACAAGGCGGTGTATGCGTACGTCCCGGAAATCATTCGCTATTACCTAAACGAAGATCCGATTTTGCCGAATGTGCCTACGTTTCTGATGACGAACGAGACGCACCGGCAACACGTCCTCGAAAACCTGGAAAAGATGGTCGTAAAAGCTGTGGGCGAGTCCGGCGGATATGGAATGTTGATTGGTCCGCAAAGTACGGCGCAGCAGCGGGAAGAGTTTCGCGCGCAGGTGCTGGCTGAGCCGAGGAACTACATCGCGCAGCCAACGCTGTCACTTTCCTGCGCGCCGTGCTTGATTGATGGCGAAGTGGAGTCGCGCCACATTGATTTGCGTCCTTATATATTGATGGGCGAAAAGGTGACGTTGGTTCCGGGCGGGTTGACGCGCGTAGCGCTGCGCAAAGGTTCGCTCGTCGTGAATTCCTCACAAGGAGGCGGAAGCAAGGACACCTGGGTTTTGCGCGCACCCGAAGGAGAAGAGCTTGGCGGGACGGTGACGCGCATGGGCGTTCCGAAGAGCGCAGAGGGGAGGCCTGTGTAATCCATGAGGCCTCCGCGAAATTTTTACGTGAAAACGTTTCAGCGCGAAGCGGGAATGCTTTCGCGCGTGGCGGACAGTCTCTATTGGATGAGCCGCTACCTGGAACGCGCGGAGCATAGCGCGCGGCTGGTGGATGTTGAGCTTCAGTTGTGGCTCGATCAATCGCCGGAAGAAGGCGCGGGCCGCTGGAGGTTTTTGCTGGAAGCGTTGCTCGCGCCTGGAATACAAGGCGCGCTGGACCCGACACGGCTCGTCAATACGCTGGTATTCAGTCGCACGAATGCGTCTTCGATTGTGTCCTGCATTGCTACGGCTCGGGAAAATCTGCGGCATGTGCGCGAGCAGTGCAGCTCGGAGATGTGGGAGCAATTGAATCGGCTGTATCTTGACGTGATCGAACGCCGGCCCGAAGAAGGATGGATCCTCAACTCGCACGATTTTTTCCGCGCGGTGCAGGATGGCGCGCACCTCTTTCAAGGAATTACTGACGCGACTATGAGCCACGGCGAGGGGTGGCAATACATCCAGCTGGGGCGATACGTCGAGCGCACGCATACACTGGCCACGCTGATGGAGAGGCATTTCAAACGCATGGCACCGCCGACGGACCAGGCGGTGGAAAGCACGGAATACCTCGATTGGGTGGGACTGCTCCGGGGATGCGTAGCGTTTGAAGCGTATTGCAAGGCGCAAACGGCGGAAATCCGGCCGCTGCGCGTCGCGGAGTTCCTGTTGCTCAATCCAGATTTTCCGCACTCCGTGCGGTTTTCCGTGGACCGGATAAACGCGGCACTGCACGTGATTGGCGACCTGACGGAGCGTAAAGCGAAAACTCCGGCTCGCATTGCAGGCCGTTTGCGCGCACAACTCAGCTTCAGCCAGATTGAAGAGATTATGACCGGAGGCGTGCGCGCGTATCTGGAAAGTGTGCGTAGCGAATGCGCGGAGATTCACGCGGCAATTCATCAGATCTATTTCGACTATCCAGTCGAAGCGGAGCTGGCATCGTGAAACGGCGAGTGAATTGAGATGGCTTACGCGATCCGGCATGTGACGACGTTTCGCTACAAGCCCGCGGTTGGCGAAAGCATTATGGAAGTGCGTATGCAGCCGCGGAGCGACTTACGGCAGCGGTGCCTGACATTCGCGCTGGAAGTACATCCGCGCGCGAACGTGATGTCTTATCGCGATTTTTTCGGCAATGCGGTGCACCACTTTGACATTCCGGGAAGGCACCAGACGATTGAGATTTCCGCGCAGGCGATTGTGGAAGTGACGCCACCGCTTGATCTGAAGCAAAGAAAGAGCAGCGCGTGGGACGAACTGGAGACGCGTGTTCAAGAAGGCGACTACTGGGAGATGCTGCTGCCGAGCCAATTTGCGAAACCTACGGAGCTACTGGAAAAACTTGCCGCGGAATTAAATTTGAAGCGAAGCGGCGAACCGCTGGCGCTATTGCGAGAATTGAACGAGGCGCTGTACGACAAATTCGACTACGTTCCGAATTCGACCAACGTGGATTCGCCGATTGACGACGCGTTACGCACACGGCAAGGCGTGTGCCAGGATTTTGCTCACATCATGATTGCTTTGGTGCGCCAATTGAAAATTCCGTGCCGGTACGTGAGCGGATATCTCTATCACGGGTCAGAAGACAAGGATCGTTCGCCGGCAGGCGCGACGCACGCATGGGTGGAAGCGTATCTTGGCGAAGCGGGCTGGGTTGCGTTCGATCCGACAAATAATTTATTGGGAAGCGAGCGGCACGTTTGCGTTGCCGTCGGACGTGACTATTCGGATGTGCCGCCGACGCGCGGCGTTTACAAGGGCGAAGCCGATAGCGAGTTGAGCGTGCGCGTGATCGTGCAGCCGGTGGATGCGCCACAACCGGAAGAGTTGCCACCCGCGATGGTGCTGCGTTCAAAGCGGTCGGATTCTGCCGCCTCAGCCCCGATGGAACAGCAGCAACAACAGTAGGAACTTCTATTTTGCAAAAATCCGCGAATGAAATTGCAGAGAAGCCGGAAGATGCGTAGCGAAGTACTGCCAATCGTGGCGGCCAGGATAAAGATGGAATTCGTGCGTGATTTTTCGTGAAGTGAGCACGCGGTCGAGCGCTGTTGCGCCGGCCTCGAAGCCAAAGTCGTCCTGATCCCCACAATCGAAATAGATTTTCAGGCCCGCGAGCGGAGCGGTCTTCGCGACGAAGATGGGAGAGTTGCGTTCCCAGAACGCGGGATCCGATGGGACACCGAACGTGCTGCCTAAAACGCGGGCACGGCCGGAGTTCGGCGCAACGCCGGCGAGAAACGACGGCAGTTTTTCGATCAACGCCGCGCTATGCGCGCTGACGGAAGAAAAAAGTTCCGGATGGCGAAACGCGAGATGCAACGCTCCATAACCGCCCATGGAGGCTCCAGAAACGGCGCGGCTTGCGCGGCCAGGCCGGACGCGGAAGCGTTTTTCAATGCCGGGCAAAAATTCCTGCACAAGGAAATCTTCGTAGCGAACTTTTCCGTCATGCGAATTGATATAGAAGGTCGCTCCCGCGGCCGGAGTGACGATCAGGAATTCACTGAGTTGCCGTCTTTCCCAAAGGTCTTCGACGAGATTCCAACCGCCGGTGTGGACGAACATTTGTTCGTCGTCGCCGAGGCCGTGAAAGAAATAAAGAATGGGAAAGCGGCGGGATTTGTCCGAGTCGTAGCCTGGAGGGAGAAGGACGCAATAGGGAACAGGGTGCGCGAGGATTTTGGTGGGAAGAGAATTACATTCGACGCGGCCGGAAGCGGCAAACGAAAAGATTGGGCAGAGTAAAATGAGCAAAGCGACTACAAATGAGCGACGCGCAGCGAAAATATTCATCTCCTTGACAGTTTACTCGTAGCGGAGGGCCTCGACGGGGTTGAGTTTCGCGGCGCGGGATGCCGGGTAGAGTCCGGCGATGAGGCTGACGAGAACGGCGAACGAAATTGCGCCGAGCACGAGCCACCAGGGCACGGAGGAGATTTCCACGCTTGGGAGCTGCTGGCGCTTCAGGTAGATGTTTGTGGCCAGCGTGAGTGTGCGGCCAATGAGCCATCCGAAAAGCACGCCACCGAATCCGCCCATCAAGCCCATTACACCTGCTTCGATGAAGAACAGGCGTTTGACATCGCTATCGGCGGCGCCGAGCGCTTTGAGCACGCCGATTTCGCGGCGGCGCTCGAGAATGGCCATGACCAGCGTATTCACGATGCCGAGCGTCGCGACCGCAAGAGCAAGACTGCCGAAAATTCCGAGCAAAAGATCGAACACTGAGAAAAAGATGCGCAGGCTTTTCGACGCGTCGAGAAGAGAGAAAGCGCCGAAGCCCATCTTTTTGACAGCAACCTCGATGGCATCCACGTTGGAGGGAGATTTCGCGCGGACAGTGAGGCTGGCAAACGTCGGCTTCGCTGGGCCGCCGCGAACAGCGTCGCGCAGGTCGTTCACTTGTGTGGCTCGAAGGGACAACGCGGCGCCAAGAGGAATGAGCAGGCGTCCGTTGCCGTAGCCGCCGAAGCCTGCAGCAGGTTCGGTTTCCACCACTCCAATGATGTGTAGCTCTTTTTCTTTCGGCACGATGCTGAAACCGCCGGAACCGTCTTCAAGCTGGTGGCGCTCAGCGTAGCGGATGGAAAGAGTTTTGCCGACGAGCGAAGCAGTATCCGTCGAGAGTTCCTTGGCGAAGTCGATTTGCAGGATGGCTTCATCCGCGGATTCGCCGGAGAAAAAATTGCCTTGCATGCCGTCAAACGCGCCGCTGGCTTTCGCCGATTGCGGCATGCCCGCAACCATCGTGGCAAAGGGCTTGTCATTGAAGCGGACTTCGCTGAAAAAGCGGACCTGCGGAAAAACTTCAATTACATTCGGCAGCTTGGAAATTTCCTGGCGCGCATCTTCGTCCAAGAGACGGGTTTCGCCTTGCTGCGAAGCCATGGATGGCGGGCCACCACGCATGTTTAGCTTCGGCGTGACGAAGACAGAATCGAAGAGGCCGCTTTTCGTCAAGCGGCTGCTCGCAAGTTGCTGCAGGCCGACGCCGAGCGAAAGCATCGCGACGAGGGAAGCCACGCCGACCGCGACACCCAGCGTCGTGAGCGAATTGCGCAGAATGGATTCGCGAAGATTGCGGACGGCGAGTTCGGTCATGTCACGGAGCTTCATTGGTTGCCTCTGGGCATTGCTCCGTCGCTCAAAAGTTTACCGTCACCCATGATGGCGAGCCGCGTGGCGAAGCGCTCAGCGAGATGACGCTCGTGCGTAACCATGATGATGGTCATGCCGAGGGTCTCTTTGATTTCAATGAGAAGGTTCAGGATGGATTCGCCCGTGGCGGAATCAAGGTTGCCGGTCGGCTCATCGGCAAACAGAATCTTTGGGCGGTTGACGAGAGCGCGTGCGATGGCGGTACGCTGCTGTTCGCCGCCGGAAAGTTCGCTGGGACGGTGTGCCGTCCTTTTGTCGAGTTTTACGCGCTGTAGTGCTTCCGCGACGCGCGTGGCGCGCTCATCGCGATCCACTTCCGCGAGCCGCAAAGGGAGCTCTACGTTTTCCTGGAGCGTCATGCGGGGCAGAAGATTAAAGGATTGAAAAACCATGCCGACGGTATTGCGGCGGTACCGCGCAAGTTCGAGAGAAGAAAGTTCGGCCAGATTGCGGCTACCGGCATGAATCGCGCCGGAAGTGGGGCGGTCAAGGCCTGCCATGAGGTTCAGCAACGTGGATTTGCCGGAGCCGGAACTGCCGAGGAGGGCGACGAATTCGCCGCCAACGATTGAGAAGGAGACGTCATCGACGGCGCGGATAGCTGTGGCGCCGAGGGTATAGTGGCGGGAAACATGATCGAGTTGTATGGCGAGGGGGCCGGTGGCGACGGGGGTCGGGGTCATGTCGAAGTTGGATGCGCGCTCACAGACTACTACGTTTGGCGGAGCCAGAAATGTCGGGACGGCACCCCTCCCCTCTATTTTGCGTAAGTGTTGATTCTAAAGGGACTTTAAGACCTTTGTTTTGCGACACTTTTGTAAGTGTTGATTTTGAAGGAGTTACAATCGAGCGGACTGAAGTAGGACGACTACAATCTTTCCTGAAGGGTATACTGTCATATTTATTAATAGAGTCAAGCGGGAATTGGAGGGTTCTGTGAGGAGAATGACAATTTTGGTGGTGCTCGCGGGATGCGTGGAGCTTTTTGCCGTCGCGCGGGGGCGGACGCAGAAGCCGCCGCTGCTGCCGGAGAAAGATGTGGCGGCGCTGGCGAACGAATTGAGCGGGGAAACGGCGAAGAGGAATCTGGAAGGAATTGCGCGATTTCACCGGCAGCGCGGGTCGATAGGATTTCATGAGGCGGCGGAATTGGTGGCGGAGCGATTGCGGGCGTATGGACTGAGCGATGTCGCGATTCTGCAATTTCCTGCTGACGGAAAGATTCTCTATGGAACGCAACGGTCACGACCGGCTTGGGATGCAGAAATTGGGGAGCTTCGCGTGATTGATGCAAGGTTTGACATGCCTTGCGGGAAAAATAATTTGAATCCGTCGGTACTCATGAATTGTGTCGGCGGCCCCGTGATTTTGCATGAGAGTTACAACGCGGAACCCGTTGTGCTCGCTGAAGACAGTGAAAGCGGAGACAAGATTGCCCGGCTCGTGGACGTCGGCGAAGGAACCAAAGACAGCGATTACACTGACAAAGATGTCAAAGGTGCATTCGTCTTGGTAGGGGCGCAACCCGGCGCCGTGCAGGATTTGGCTATCGCAAGATACGGCGCAGTCGGAATTATTAGCTATGCGCAGAATCAAAAAACGGCTTGGTGGGGCGAAGACGAAAATCTGATTCGCTGGGGACATCTCGAAACCTTTTCTCTCAACAAGACCCTCGCCTTCATGGTCTCGCTGAAAAGCGGCAGAGACCTCAAACAGCGCCTAGCAAATGACGACCCTATCCTCGTGCACGCCATTGTCAAGGCCGGGCAGCATGCGGGGAATTATGAGGTTGTGACGGCGACGATTCCGGGGGCCGATCCAAAACTGAAGGAGGAAGAGATTGCGTTCAGTTGCCATTTGGATCATCAGCGGCCGGGTGCGAATGACAATGCAAGCGGGTGCGCGACGATTCTGGAAGTGGCGCGGACGCTACAGCGACTGATTGATGAGAAAAAGCTTGAGCGGTCGGCGCGGACGATTCGATTTGTTTTTCCGCCAGAAATTGAAGGGACGCTGGCGCTGCTGACCGGGCGGGCACAAGCCATCGCGGAACTGAGTCCAGTTGACAGCGAGGGACAAATTATCCCGGACGCGGACAAGATTCCCACACCGATTCTTCTATTGCTCAAATTTCCTAAAAAGATCAAGGCCGTGATTCACATGGACATGGTGGGAGGCGGGCCGGAGACGAAAGCGGTCTTTCACGTGACACGCGGGCCGATGAGCTTGCCGAGTTTTGTGCATGACGTGGCGTGGGCGTTTGCGGATTGGGTGAACGAGGAGTCGTACAAATTCGCTGCGACTGGCAAAGCGGACTATCCGATGGTCGCGCCCGAGGGAGGGAAAGACCCGCTGCGGGCGGAATATTCGGCGTTCACGATGGGCAGCGACCACGATGTGTATCAGGATTCGTCGTTTGGGATTCCGGCGATTTATATGAATGATTGGCCGGACCGGTACATTCACACCAATTTCGATTCTGCGGCGAACATCGATCCGACGAAATTGAAGCGGGCGGCGTTTATTGGAGCGGCGAGCGGGTATTTTCTGGCAAGAGAGATTGCGTTCGATGTAAGAGAAGTGACACAGGCCCAGGGAATTGCAGGCCTCTTGCGGCACGCTGAAACCAGGCATCGCGCGCGAGGATTGCCAGAGGAGGAAGCGGAGAGCCTCTTTCGCGCGGAGGCGAAATACAATCGGCGCATGGAAGATTCCTACATTGATTTCGTTCACGGTGCAGTGGCCGTTCAAGCAGGTGGAAACGTAGATGTGCCTCGATTCCTCCCATGGGAGAAAGGACAACTAAAGGCAGGTACGGCCGCAGGCGATGGTCGTCTGATTTTTGCACGCAAGCCGCAACCAAAAGGGCCGCCCGTTGTATTTGGGTATGACTATTTTTCGGAGCATGCAAAAGCGACCGGGATCGCCACGCCCAAGCTCTTGAGCTATGAAGGATTGTGGGGAGCTGGAGAGGAATATGCCTACGAGACCCTGAACTTTGCGGACGGAAAGCGAAATGCCCAGGAAATTCGTGACGCAGTTTCAGCAGAATACGGACCCGTACCGTTGGAGCTGGTGGTGGACTATCTAAAGGCCCTTGAGAAGATTGATCTCTTGGCAATAACTCGATAGGTAACAATAGCTGTCCGGGATATATCTCTGCGGTAAAGAATGGGTGCGAGGGAATCTCGGCTTTCTTGTTGTTAGGTCTGGCGGTGAAGAAAATGGCGACTCCCGCGGTCTTGAGTGGTGGAAACGCCTAGAACAGAGCGATTTCGTTCAACTGGATAGCAGGGTTTTCAAAAGCGGCCCACGCCATACGGCGTGAACCGCTTTTGGTTTGGTGAAAGGACTACACGACTTCCCAACAGAAGGCGTGCTCCATACTTCTCCAAGGCGCGTGTGTTAGCATCAAAAATTGCCCGTGTGGGTAGCACGGCGCGGCAGCGGACACGATGACGACCAAAATGAAAGCCTTGCGAAAGATGCAACCGGTTCGCGGCCTCTCCATGGAACCGGCGCAGGTGCCAGCGATTGGCTCGACGGACGTTCTCGTGCGCGTGAAAGCTGCCTCCATCTGCGGCACGGATTTGCACATTTACGGATGGGATCGCTGGTCGCAAGGGCGCATCAAACCGCCGGTTACGCTCGGCCACGAATTCTGCGGCGTTATCGAGCGCGTGGGCGATGAAGTGATCATGCTGAAGCCGGGCGATTTCGTAAGCGCGGAGATGCACGTCAACTGTGGGCATTGCCATCAGTGCCGCGTCGGCGAGGCGCATATCTGCCCGAACGTAAAAATTATCGGAATTGATCAGGACGGCGCGTTCGCGGACTTCGTGAAAATTCCTGCGGCAAACATCATCAAGCTCGATCCGGGAATTCCGGAACACTACGGAGCGATTCTGGATCCGCTCGGTAACGCGGTGCACACGGTACTTGCGGGAGCGGTCGCGGGGCAAAGCGTTTTGGTGACGGGCTGCGGCCCGATTGGATTGATGTCTATCGTGGTTGCAAAGGCGTGTGGTAGTTCCACTGTATTTGCCACGGAAACGAATGAACATCGGCGCGCGATGGCGAAGAAGATGGGTGCGGACGTCGTAATTAATCCGGCGACGGAAAACGCCGTCGCAAAGATTCTGAGTGAAACCTCCGGCACTGGCGTGGACGTGCTTCTCGAAATGAGCGGCAATCCAACCGCGATTCAGCAGGGTTTTAAGGCGTTGAGAGCCGGAGGGCGCGCCTCTCTGCTCGGGATTCCTACCGAAAGCGTGCCACTCGATTTGGTGAACGACGTGATTTTCAAAGGCGCGACTGTCCAGGGCATTTATGGCCGGCGCATGTACGAAACATGGGAACAAATGACGGCGCTGCTCAAAGCAGGCCGCCTTAATCTTGATCCCTTGTTTGGCGAACGCATTGGCCTCGAAAAATTCGAAGATGCATTCGCAAAACTGCAAAGTGGTCTCGCCGGAAAAATTCTTTTGTATCCCAATGGAATGCCGCACTGATCCCGCTCGTCATATCTGCCACGCTGGGAGTGCCCGCGAATGACTCCGCTGATTGTTGCACCGCCGCTGGCCGGCAATACGCTTGGATCCGTAAATAGCTCGTTTGTGGTCGCCGAGTGGCGCGATGCCGGAGGAACAACAGAGACGCCGCGTCTCATCGCGCCATGGCACGTTCATCATAAAGATGACGAAGCCTGGTATGTGCTGGAAGGCCAGTTGCGTGTTCGAGTTGGGCCAGATGAAGCAGCGGTCGATGCCGGTTCCAGCGTGTTTGTTCCGCGCGGCACAGCGCATACGTACTGGAATCCCGGACCGGGACCAACGCGCTACCTGCTGATTATGTCGCCGAACATCTATAGTTTGATTCAGGATATTCACGCGCTGAAGGATCGTTCGAAGTCTGCTCTTGAAGAAGTTTTTAAGAAGCACGACTCTGAGCTCGTTGAACCTTAGCGTTTCTAGCCCAGCGAGCGGTTTGCCCCAGGAGGCTCGGCTGGCGCACAATGGTTTTTCCACCCTCAAAGAAAATTCAGGAGCTAGCCATGTCAGAAACAGCGATGCAGGCCGTCAAAGCAAACCCCTTGCAGTACGTTTCGGACCAGTTGAATGAATTGCGGGCGAAGGGAGTTGCGCCGAAGCTGCGCGTCCTCGAAGGCGAACAAAAAGCGGTCTGTAGGTTCGACGGAAAAGAAGTCATCAATCTTGCGTCGAACAATTATCTGGGTCTTGCGACGGACAAGCGGCTGCGCAAGGCTTCACTCGAAGCCGTGAAGAAGCTGGGCGTCGGAGCGGGAGCGGTGCGTACGATTGCGGGTACGATGCAACTACACATGCAACTGGAAGAGCAGATTGCCAAGTTCAAGAACGTCGAGGCCTGCGTGGTGTTTCAATCCGGCTTCACGGCGAACGCGGGGACGGTTTCCGCGGTGCTTGGCAAGGAAGACCTGATCATCTCCGATGAATTGAATCATGCTTCGATCATTGACGGCGCGCGGCTTTCGAAAGCGGCGATCAAAGTGTTCAAGCATAAGGACGTCAGCGATTGCGAACGAATCCTGCAGGAGCATGCCAGTTTTCCTGGAAAGAAACTCATCATCACCGACGGCGTTTTTTCCATGGATGGGGACATCGCACCGCTCCTGGAGCTTTGCGACCTGGCCGAGAAATACAACTGCATCATGATGGTGGACGACGCGCACTCGAGCGGCGTGCTGGGGCGCGGCGGACGCGGCACCATCGATCATTTCAATTGTCACGGGCGCGTGCACATTCAAGTCGGCACCCTAAGCAAGGCAATCGGTTCGATGGGCGGATATGTTTGCGGTTCGCGCGATTTGATTGACTTTCTTTACCTGCGCGCGCGGCCGTTTCTTTTTTCGACTTCGCACCCACCGGCTACCGCGGCGGCGTGCCAAGCGGCGTTCACACTGCTCGATTCACCCGATGGAGAAAAGCTGGTGAAAAAATTGTGGGCGAACACAAAGTTCTTCAAACGCGAACTGAAAAAGCGCGGTTTCCAATTTAAGGTGAGCGAGACGCCGATTATTCCGATTCACGTGGGCGACGCGGCGAAGGCATTCGAATTTTCGCGCAAGCTGTTTGACGCGGGCGTCTTCGCTCCGGCCGTGGGCTATCCCACTGTGGCGGAGGGAAAAGCGCGCCTTCGCGCCATCGTTAGCGCCGGGCACAAGCGCGACCAACTGCTAAAGGCTGCCGAAACTTTGGAGCAAGTAGCCAAACCTTTGGGGATTATTTAGTCTTAGTCCGTTAAGCCTCTAGCTTGTAATTCCTCTCTGGTACCGCGTAGTTTCGCGCCACCAGCCGGTCCCATTGCCCCTTTGCGGACAATGTAAATATATATAAATAAAGCTCTTACGCATTGGCACCCATTTTGCGCAATCAAATCTCCAGACGGATACCCCTATTCACTGGGGGCGGGTTTAGTTCGGCGTGACACGGGAATCCATTAGGAGGACACACCATCATGGACCGCAAATTCCTTACGCTTTTTGCCGCGGCTTTACTTGCGATGACGGCAAACGCGCAAACGCAAGCCGGCGTTCAGGCTGAGGCACAAGCCGACGCCAGTGCGAACAAGAATCAGGCTTCGGGAGGCGCATCGGCGTCATCGTCCGGTGCCGCACAAAGCAAGGGTTCGAGCGCCGCGATCGCCAATGGAACTGCGATCAACGCGTCGCTCAGCTCGCCGGTAGATTCGAAGAAAGCGAAAGAAGGCGATGAAGTAAACGCGAAAACCACCGAAGCAGTGAAGGCGCAAGGGAAGACGGTGTTGCCGAAGGGAACAAAACTTGTCGGTCACGTGACGCGGGCATCGGCACGCGGCAAAGGCGACCCTGAATCTGCGCTCGGGATTGCGTTCGATAAGGCAATTTTGAAAGGCGGAGAAGAAGTCCCGCTGAGCGGCAACATTCAGGCTTTGGCAGCCGCGCAATCCGCCGCGAGCGTTGCAGGGTCTGATATGGACGCAGTGGGCGGCGCAGGCGCTTACGGAGGCGGCAGCGCCGGTGCAGGTGGCCGAGGTGTTGTTGGCGGAGCGACGTCTGCCGCAGGCGGCACGGTAGGAGCGGTGACCAACACGGCGGGCAACGTCGGAAGCACGGCGGGCGGAGCGGTTGACGCGACCGCGCGTACGACGACCAGAGCGGCGGGCTCAGCGAACAGTGCAGTGGGCGGCTTGAACGCTGCGGGGCAGCTTGCTTCGAACAGCCGCGGTGTTTTCGGGCTGAACGGACTGAACCTAAACGCAGCGGGCTCGAACGCCACACAAGGCTCGGTAATCACTTCGACTGGCAAGAACGTGCATCTGGATAGTGGCACGCGCTTGCTCGTCGTTTCCGGAGCGCAGGCTGGAGAGGCAGGCACATCGCCTCAAGCGGCCTCGAAGCCTGAGCCAAAAAAGATGAGTTCAGATAAATCAAACAACCAATAATCAGCGAGAGCAGCGACGCAGGGCCGCTCGAAGAACGCACTCGAGCGGCCCTTTTGTTTTGGCATTGAGTCATCCCGGCTGCGGGGTGCCATACCTAGCTTTGCTATACTCGCCCGATGCCCGCAGAGCGCAAGAAACTCTTCCTTGTTGATGCCATGGCGCACGTCTATCGCGCCTTTTTCGCGCCAATGCCGATGCGCCTTACCGGCCCCGATGGCGTGCCTACGAACGTTCCTTTTTTGTTCGGAAATATCCTGCGGCGCCTGATCAAGGATTATCAGCCGGATTACATCGGAATCGTTTTCGACCCACCCGGCGCAACGTTCCGCGACAAACTTTTCGAAAAATACAAAGCACAGCGTCAGCCCATGCCCGATGAGATGCGCGTGCAACTCCCCTTTGTGCGCCGTTTGTGCGAAGCGATGCAGTTGCCGATTCTCGAAGTGAAGGGCTATGAAGCCGACGACGTCATCGGAACCATGGCCGTCCAGGCTGGGAAGCAGGGCTTCGAGGTGCTGATTGTTTCGAACGACAAAGACATGATGCAGCTCGTTGGCAAAAATGTGCGCACGCTGCGCACCGGTTCCGGCGGAGCAAAGGGCGACATCATCGTTGACGAAAAAAAGGTCGAGGAAATCTTGGGCGTGCCGCCGGACAAAGTTGTGGACTACATGGCGCTGCTCGGCGACACGATTGATAACATTCCCGGGGCAAAAGGCATCGGCGAAAAGGGTGCCGCCGAACTCATCAAAAAATACGGGAGCGTGGAAAATGCGCTAGACCACGCTGATGAAGTCCCGAACAAACGCTACCGCGAAGCCCTTCAGCAACAGCGCGAGCAAGTGATGATGTCCAAGCAGCTTGCTGCAATTGCCATTGACGCGCCGGTGGAAATAAAAGTTAAAGAGTTGGAAGTGCGACCGCCGAACGGAACGGCTCTGGCCGCGTTATATCGCGAACTTGGGTTCAATTCCTTGCTCCGGGAACTGGGAACGGCAGCGAGCGCTCCAGCTGCCACGGAAAGCGAAGCTCCTTCCGCAAAGGACTACGCTCAATTCGCGGAAGCGAAAGAATTCCGAGCGTGGCTGGAAAAGCTTCCGGCCAAAGCGCCGCTAGCCGTGTGGCTGCAGTTGGAAGCCGGTGACCGCGAAGAAGAAGGCTTCGGCACGCGTATTGCCGGCATCGAGGTTTCCGGTAAAGCCGGTGAGGGGCGTGCCGTCTGGGCCGACGAAAAGGGCGATGCGATTCGCGCGCTTGCGCCCATTCTCTCCAATTCAAAGCGCGCGAAAATTGTCCACGATGCAAAGCTTTTTCAGCTATTGATGGGCCGCGTGGAAAATATTCAGGACGCCACGCAGCTTTATTCGTATCTTTTGCGGCCGACAACAGCCAAGCACGATTTTGCCGACGTGATTTTTCGCCAATTCAACGTGGCGATCGGCGGCGGTCCCGGCGAGCGGGCGGATTTTCTGCAACAGCTTGCGCCCGTTCTGCGCGCACAGGTGAAAGAGCAGGAGCTCGAAAGCGTTTACGAAAAGATTGATTTGCCGCTCGCTCCGGTTCTGGCGGACATGGAGCGAATTGGCGTTCGAGTGGACCCAAAAACGCTCGAAAAGATGTCGCAGTCTATGGAAAAAGAGGTTCGCCGTCTCGAAAAAGAGATTTGGGAATTGGCCGGTTCGGAGTTCAACGTAAATTCGCCGACACAGCTCGCGGAAGTTTTATTCGACAAGCTGAATCTCGCGCCTGCCGCGAAACGCGGTAAGGCAAAATCCCGTTCGACAGCTGCGGACGTTCTGGAAGAACTTGGCGCGACGCATCCGCTTCCCGGAAAAATAATTGAGTACCGCGAAATCGCAAAACTCAAATCCACCTATGTTGATGCGCTGCCGAAACTGATCCATCCCGAGACGGGGCGTTTGCACACGAGCATGTCGCAAACGGGTACTGCTACCGGACGCCTCAGCTCCAGCGATCCCAATCTGCAAAACATCCCCATTCGCACTGAGCTCGGCCGTGAGATTCGCGCCGCGTTCGTCGCCGAAAAAGGAAAAATCCTCCTCTCGGCGGACTATTCACAGATTGAATTGCGCGTGATGGCCCATATTTCCAAAGATCCTGTGCTCACGGAAGCCTTTCGAAACGGCGAAGACATTCACGCGCGCACCGCGCAGGAAGTTTTTGGCGTCGGACCGCTCGCGCAAACCGCCGAACACCGCCGCGCCGCGAAAGCCATCAATTTCGGAATTATTTATGGACTCTCTCCATTCGGGCTGGCTCAGCAACTTGGCATCGAACAGCGCGAAGCTGCGCAATTCATCAATGCATATTTCGCGCGGTACAAAGGCGTGAAGAGCTATCTGGACAATGTGCTTGCCGAGACGCGGAAGACGGGCGTCGCAAAAACGCTCTTCGGCAGAATCCGTCCCATTCCTGAAATCGCTTCACCGCAAATTCAATTGCGGAATTTCGCGGAACGCACCGCGCTCAATTCGCCGTTGCAAGGAACCGCGGCCGATTTGATCAAGCTCGCCATGATTTCCATTGGCCGCAGGCTTGCCGAAGAAAAATATGAAGCAAAGATGATTTTGCAGGTGCACGATGAATTGCTTTTCGAAGCACCCACAAAAGAAAAAGATAAACTCGAAAAACTCGTCCAAGAGGAAATGGAAGGCGTGTACAAGTTAGCCGTTCCGCTGGTCGTCGAAGTGGGCGTCGGACCAAACTGGCGCGATATGGATTAACGTTCACCACAAGAAGCCGCGTTGCAAAAATTCAGCACATGCAAAATGTTTTTGCTTCCCTTCACTCCCACGGGTGTAGAATCCGCCTCAGTTAGTCCCGTATTCCAGTTGCCTTCCGCGACAACGAAATAGGGGTGAGCCACTTCATTCCGTTAGGAGGATGCGATGCGGCTTGTACTTGCATGTCTGGGCGCGGTTTTTCTTGCAGGAGCTTCCCTCGGATACGCCAAGCAGGAGAAATCGCAAGAAAAGCCGAAGGACAATCCGCCGCCTTCCGCTGACTCAGCCAAGCCCGCCAGTGCGGAGAAAAAAAATCCCGTGGCGCCAACGCCGGAAGGTTTGGCCGGAGCGAAAAAGATGTATGGATATGATTGCGCCATGTGTCACGGGGCAAGCGGCGATGGAAAAGGCGATCTGGCCGGTTCGATGAGTCTGACGTTGAAGGACTGGCGCGATCCCGGCGCACTGAGTGGGATTTCCGACGGCGAAATCTACGAAATCATCACAAAGGGCAAAGGGAAAATGGTAGGGGAAGGCGATCGGTTGGCCGCAGACAAGGTTTGGCACATGGTTAATTACGTGCGTGCGCTCGCGAAGAAGGAGAGCGCCGCAAAAAGTCCCGACGCCCCGCCCAAGCAGTAGATTTTACTCGGAGCCGTTCCCTCCATTCACCTCCTCGCGCCTGGTGTGCTAGCCTTTTTGGTGAAATCCCAAGGAGTCGCTCATGGCACACTCCCCGCAATTCTTGAAACTCGTAAATGACGCGAAAACGCGCGTCAAGGAAACAAACATCGCTGACGTTAAGGGCCGCATCGAAGCCGGCGAAAAATTTCTTCTCGTGGATGTGCGGGAAGATAATGAATGGGCCAACGGGCACCTTCCTGGAGCCGTGCACATGGGCCGCGGAATTATCGAGCGCGATATCGAAACGTCGGTCCCAGATACAAACACAAAAATGATCCTGTATTGCGGTGGCGGATTCCGCTCGGCCCTCGTCGCGGATAACCTGCAAAAAATGGGCTACACCAACATCGAATCCATGGACGGCGGCTGGAAGGGCTGGGTGTCCGCCGGCTTGCCTGTGGCAAAAGGTTAGGGTGTAGGGTTTTTGATTCGCCTTCAGGAAATGATCGTCTCTCCTCAAAGCGGACCCCACTTCCGTGGATGCCGCGACGGATTTGGGAGTGCTCGATGCACAACAGGGCCGCCTGGCAGAGGCCGTAAAACTCTGGCAGCAAGCATTCGAGCGCGCACTGGAGCGCAGCGCGCTCGGAATGAACCTGGCTCGGGTTCTTTGCGAAGAATCCCAATTTGGCTGCGCGCGCGGCTATGTACTTCGTGTACTGCGGTTCAATCTAGCTATGGGGGCCGCAAAAGAGTTGCTTCAGGAGATCGACAGCAAGCCTCCGCGATGCGGGCCTTAACGGACAAGTTTTCAGAAGAGTTGGGCGGAAAATTTGGCTGGGGCGGAAGGATTCGAACCTTCACCGTCCTCATTAACAGTGAGGTGTCCTACCAGTTGGACCACGCCCCAGCGGGCTCGGCCGCAGGGCGGCCGCTTGTGCAGCATCCATAAGGAAGACTCCGCCGTAAAGGAGCGACGGAGGGATTCTTCTAAGATAGCACGAGCCAGAATAAGTCCAAACGAAGTGAAATGATATTTTTCATAAATTTCGCTTTAGATTTGCATAAAGGCAGTTTTGGGGAGAAACGATGAGCAATTTCGATTCGAACTGTTCAAAAACTCCGTCGCGTCCATTTCGCCAGCTAGAAAGAGACCCGTCAAAAAGATTTTCCCCGGGAGAGTTGCTTTTCAAAAAGTTTTGATAGAAACTAGCGCGTCATTTACGATCCGGGGCTTGCGCTGCCCGGTGATTGATGGCGGAGCCTCCACGTCTCCGCTCCCTTCGTTGGGGGGCCCCCGCCACAGTGCAACGCAAACATGACGCAGATTTTTCACCGCAGTACGAATTTCATCGCTCGGTTCAGTCTCTTCTCCGCGATTTTCCTGGCGGGATTAGCGCTAACTGGAATATTGGCGCTGGCGCGCTCGTCTTATTTCACGCGGCAAAACATTTCCCGCGAACAGCCCGTGCAATTCAGTCACAAACATCACGTGGGCGATGACGGAATAGATTGCAGGTATTGTCACACCTCAGTGGAAAACTCCGCGACCGCCGGAATCCCTCCCACCAAAACCTGCATGAATTGCCATTCAGTCTTGTTCAAAGATTCGGACTACCTGGAACCCGTGCGCGAAAGTTACCGTGCGGATAAATCTATCCAGTGGGTTAAGGTACATCGGCTCGGAGATTTCGCATACTTCAATCACAGCATTCACGTGAGCAAAGGCGTTGGCTGCTCTACTTGCCACGGCCCCGTGAACCAGATGCCCCTGATTTTTCAGGCGAACACATTGCTGATGCAGTGGTGCCTCGATTGCCATCGCAATCCGGAAGCAGTCTTGCGGCCCCTCGATCAGGTTTACAACATGGATTGGAAAGCGCCGGTCGATCAGGCAAGAATTGGGCATGATTTCGCAATCGAGAGAAAAATTCGGACGACTGTTGAGCTGACCAGTTGCTCAACGTGTCACCATTAAATGGACGGCATGAGCGATCACGAGCACAAACACGACCAAGATAATCACCCGCCGACAGCGGAAGAGCGCGAATTGCGTGAGTATCCACTGGACATTGTGGCCGCAAACGCGAAAGCGCAAAGCGGCACGGGCAAGCAGTATTGGCGGTCGATCGAAGAGCTTGCAGGCGATCCGCATTTTGAAGATTTGCTCCACCGCGAATTTCCTCGCGCTGCTGCCGAATGGGATGAATCGGTTGACCGCCGCGATTTTCTGAAATTGATGGGCGCTTCCATGGCGCTGGCCGGCATGGCCGGATGCGAACGCGCCCCCGAGCAGCACATTGTTCCGTACGTGAAGCAGCCTGATGGCTTGATCCTTGGTAGACCGCAGCAATATGCCACTGTCATGCCCTTTGGCGCTGACGCGATAGGTATTCTCGTGGAAAGCCACGAAGGGCGTCCGACAAAAATTGAAGGCAACCCGGATCATCCCTCAAGCCTTGGCAAGACCGATGCGTTTGCACAAGCGGCGATTCTGGATTTGTACGATCCCGACCGGGCCAAGGCGCCGACGTTTGCCGGCGATATTCGCACTTGGGAAAGGTTCCAGTCGTCGGCTGCGGACTTGGCGACTTCGCAAAAAGCGGTGAATGGTGCGGGAATGCGGATTCTGACAGGGACGATTACTTCGCCCGTTCTTGCCGCGCAAATCGAATATGTATTGAAGCTTTTCCCTCAGGCCAAGTGGCATCAATGGGAACCGGCCATCAGTGACGGCGCGCGCGAAGGCGCGAAGCTTGCGTTTGGCCGTTACGTCAACACCGTTTGCCGGATTGAAAAGGCGAACGTGATTTTGTCGCTCGATGCGGATTTCATGACGAGCGGACCTGGCCATACGCGCTACATGAAGGATTTTTACAAGCGGCGCAACCTTACCGGTACGAACGACGAAATGAACCGGCTGTACGTCGTGGAGCCTACGCCGAGCGTGACGGGTTCGGCGGCGGATCATCGTTTGCCGCTGCGTGCTTCGGAAATTGAACTTTTTGCGCGAGCGGTCGCCTCAAAGCTCGGCCTCGGGGGTTCCGCGACGCTTTCTCCTGCCGACGAAAAATTCGCAGAAGCCTTAGCGAACGACTTGCAAAAAAATCGCGGCGCATCGCTAGTCGTTGCAGGCGAACAGCAAACCGCGGAAGTTCACGCGTTGGCGCACGCGATCAACGCCGCACTGGGCAACGTCGGCGCAACGGTTTATTACACGGAGCCCGTCGAGGCGAATCCCGTCAATCAGGCCGAATCGCTCCGCGTGCTTGCCGCGGACATTCACAAGGGCAAAGTGGACCTTCTAGTGATCCTCGGCGGAAATCCGGTTTACGACGCGCCGCGCGATTGGGCTTTTTCGGAATTCGAGCAAAAGCTGAAGAAGGTGCACACCGTAGTGCATCTGAGCTCCCATTACAACGAGACGAGCGAATTTTCGCGCTGGCACATTCCCGAAACCCATTTCCTCGAAACTTGGGGCGATGCGCGCGCCTTTGATGGCACTTACAGTGTGATTCAGCCGCTGATCGCGCCGCTCTATCAATCGCACTCCGCGTTCGAAGTGCTGGCCGCCTTCACGGACAAGCCGGGCGTAAAGTCCTACGACATGGTTCGCGAGCATCTGAAGACAGTTTTGGGCGCGGGCGATGCCGAAAAGAATTGGCGCAAATCGTTGAATGATGGAGTCGTCGCCGGCACGGCCTTCGCGCCGCTCGCGATCTCCGCTAAATTCAGCCCCGCAAGCCTGCCGCCTGCAAAAACGTACAGCCCAGACGAGTTCGAATTCATTTTCCGCCCTGACCCGACGATTTACGACGGCCGTTTTGCTAATAACGGCTGGCTGCAGGAATTGGCCAAGCCCATTACCAAAATCACTTGGGATAACGCGGCGCTCGTCAGTCCAGCCACGGCGCTGAAGCTTGGCATCAGCCACTCCCGTAATATCAAGATTAGATCCCGCGGCGGAGAGCACGGACAAGTCAGTTCTCCCATCGTTGACATTGAACTTTCGAACAGCAAAGTGTCGGCGGCAGCCTGGGTTGTGCCCGGGCAAGCGGACGGAGTTGTCGTTCTTCCTCTCGGCTATGGCCGGAAGAACGCAGGCTCCACGGGCACCAATAAAGGTTTCAACGCTTATGCGGTTCGCGCTTCCAACGCGCTTTGGGCCACAACCGGTGGAAAAATCACGGTTACCGACGACGACTACCGTGTCGCCTGCACGCAGTATCACCACAACGTGGAAGGCCGGACCATCGTCACCTCTGCCTCACTTGAGGAATACAAAAAGAATCCGAATTTTGCGCATGAACATGACGAAACTTCGCCTCTGACCCTCTATCAAAACTACGAAGAACTCGGCTATTACAAAGACCACAAGTGGGCGATGGCCATTGATCTGACAAAGTGCAATGGCTGCAACGCGTGCGTCATCGCCTGCCAATCGGAAAACAATATCCCCGTCGTCGGCAAAGATCAGGTGATGCGCGGCCGGGAAATGCACTGGATTCGTATTGACCGCTACTACAAGTCGGGCTTG
Source organism: Candidatus Sulfotelmatobacter sp. (assembly GCA_035567915.1). Lineage (GTDB taxonomy): Bacteria > Acidobacteriota > Terriglobia > Acidiferrales > UBA7541 > Acidiferrum. The sequence continues at coordinate 94,099 of DATMPA010000022.1, forward strand.
GAAACACAGAAGGACGACGATTCCGAAATTCCAGCGCTGGCCAATCCCCCAACCTATTTCCAGCCGGTTCCTTGCCAGCAGTGTGAAGACGCGCCATGCGAACAGGTTTGCCCAGTCGGTGCCACGGCTCACAGCGCGGAAGGCCTGAATGACATGGTCTATAACCGCTGCATCGGCACGCGGTATTGTTCGAACAACTGCCCGTACAAGGTGCGGCGATTCAACTTCCTGCGCTTCCAGGATTGGGAAACGCCTTCGCTGAAATTGATGCGCAATCCGGAAGTTACCGTCCGCAGCCGAGGAGTGATGGAAAAGTGCACCTACTGCGTGCAGCGCATCAACGATGCGCGTATCACCTCGGAAAAGGAAAACGATGGAAAGGGCCGGCCTATCACCGACGGCGAAATCGTCACCGCTTGCGAGCAGGCTTGCCCGTCCGATGCGATCGTTTTCGGCGATGCCAATGATAAGAGCAGCCGCGTTTCGAAACTGCGCGCGCAACAGCGGAATTACAACATGCTCGGCGAATTGAACGCGCGCCCCCGCACAACGTATTTGGGCGCCGTGCGTAACTTGAATCCCGATCTGGAGAAAGCATGAGCGAGGGCCCGACAAACTCGCCAGAAATTCGCCGCCTGCCGCGAGTGCTGGAGCCGGGGTACAACTACGCCTCGGTCACGGACAAGATTGCGACCATCGTTTTGACGCGGCCAGTATCGCTCGGCTGGCTTGCGGGTTTCAGTATCTCCTTCATCATCGTGATGGTGCTGCTCGGCTCCATTGCCTGGCTCATTGTCAAGGGCGTAGGAATTTGGGGCATCAACATCCCCGTCGGCTGGGGATTCGCGATCGTTAATTTCGTCTGGTGGATCGGTATCGGTCACGCGGGCACGCTTATTTCCGCGATCCTTTTCCTACTGAATCAGCAGTGGCGCACTTCCATCAACCGATTTGCCGAGGCGATGACGCTCTTCGCTGTTGCCTGCGCCGCCATTTTTCCAGGCATCCACGTTGGCCGCCCTTGGATGGCGTTTTACATGTTCCCCTATCCGAGCACGATGGGCATCTGGCCCCAGTTCCGCAGCCCGCTTATTTGGGACGTCTTCGCAGTCTCAACGTATGGAACAGTTTCCGCTCTTTTCTGGTTCGTTGGCCTGATTCCGGACTTGGCCACGCTGCGTGATCGCGCAACGAATAAGGCAGCGCAAATTATTTACGGCATGCTGGCGATGGGCTGGCGCGGCTCCGCGCGGCATTGGCACCGGTATCAGTCGGCGTATATCTTGCTCGCCGGCCTCGCGACCCCGCTCGTTCTCTCGGTTCATACTGTTGTGAGCTTCGATTTCGCAGTCGCCATCGTTCCCGGCTGGCACACCACAATTTTTCCACCGTACTTCGTGGCGGGGGCCATCTATTCCGGTTTCGCGATGGTGCTCACCATCGCCATTCCGCTGCGCAAAGCATATGGCCTCGAAGATTTCATCACCATGCGTCACCTCGAGAATATGGCGAAGGTCATGCTCGCCACGGGCTTGATCGTTGCGTACGGCTACTTCATGGAATTCTTCCTTGCGTCCTACAGCGGCAATAAGTTTGACGTATTCCTAGTTCAGCAGCGCCTGCACGGCCCGTACAACCACTACTATTTCGCGCTGATTCTCTGCAACATCCTCACGCCGCAGCTTCTTTGGATTCAGAAAGTGCGCATGAACGTCGCGGCGCTTTTCATCATGTCGCTGGTCATCAATCTTGGCATGTGGCTCGAGCGCTTCGTCATCGTCGTCATCAGCTTGACGCGCGATTTCGTTCCCGGCGCGTGGGGTCGTTATCAACCTACGTTCTGGGATTACAGCACCTTCATCGGCACCATGGGTTTGTTCGTTTCGTTGCTCTTCCTCTTTGTCCGGGGATTGCCTGCGATTTCCATCGCCGAAATGCGCGAACTTGTTGCGCATAAGTCTGAGGATCACGAATGAGCGAGCAGCGCCAAACCCTTTACGGCGTCCTCGGCGAATTTGATTCGCCGAAGGCGCTCATGGCTGCCGCACGCAAGGTGCGTGAAGCGGGCTACGAGCACTTTGACGCGTTTGCTCCGTTCCCCATCCCTGGACTTTCCGAAGCAGTTGGCTTGCACTACGGCCTCAAGGGCTGGAAACACAATTTCGTTCCGCAGCTTGCGCTACTCGGTGGACTCGGTGGCGGCTTGACTGGCTTTTTCTTTCAATACTGGGTGAACGTCCTTGCCTATCCGCTCAATATCGCCGGACGTCCACTGAACAGCTGGCCTGCATTCATTCCTGTCACGTTTGAGCTAACGGTGCTCGGGGCTTCCACGTTTGCCGTATTGGGAATGCTCGCGCTAAACAAACTCCCGCAGCCGCATTGTCCTCTCTTTACCGTGCCGCGCTTCAAGCGCGCCACGAGCGATGGCTTCTTCCTTTGCATCGAGGCCATGGACGCGAAATTTAAGTTGGCTGATGCCACAAAATTTCTCGAAGGCATCGGAGCAAAATTTGTAACCGAGGTGCGCGATGAAGATTAGCGCCTCGTTCCTTCGCGGATTTATGCTCGCTTCTTGCGGCGTCCTCATGGCCGGCTGCAATCCGGAGGTACTTCGCCAGGACATGGCCAATCAGCCCAAAGCCAAGCCGCTCGCGCCCAGCGACTTTTTTGCCGATGGCCGTTCCGGACGTCCTTTGATTGAAAATACGGTCGCTCGCGGATCAATCGCTGACGATGAATTGATTGTGCCCAAGGATTCGAACGCATTTCCACTGCGCGTAAACGCGGCGCTGCTTAACCGCGGCGAAGCCCGTTACAAAATCTTTTGCGCGCCATGTCACGGTTTGCAGGGCGACGGCAACGGCTTCATCGTCATGCGTGGCATGAAGCACCCGCCGAGTTATCACATTGACCGTTTGCGGCAGTCGCCAAACGGCTACTATTTCGACGTGATAACGAACGGTTTTGGTTCGATGTATGGCTATTCCGCGCAGATTCCACCGAAGGACCGCTGGGCCATCATCGCCTACATTCGTGCGCTGGAGCTGAGCCGTAACGTGAAAGTCGGCGAATTGCCGGAATCGCTGCGCGCAAAGATTCCGAGTGCCGCGGATGCAGGAAGCGCGAAGCCTCAGGGAGAGAAGGAATGACCGCGCAGGAATACAAAGCGCCGGAAAGCGTAAACCGGCTGGAAAAGCGCGCGCTTGTTGTTGGCGTTCTCGGCCTGATCGGCTCTGTTATCGGATGGGTTATTGCGCCAGAGCAGTTTTTTCATTCCTATCTTGTCGCGTTTCTGATTGTGCTCGGCCTTTCGCTCGGGTCGCTCGGTTTGCTCATGTTGCAGCACCTCACCGGCGGCCACTGGGGCACATTGATTCGCCGCCCGCTCGAAGCTGCTTCACGCGTGCTCTGGCTGGTCGCCGCATTTTTTGTACCGCTGGTCTTTGGCATGAAGTATCTCTACTCCACCCACAAAGTCGGCGACGAAGAGCGCATAGGTTGGTTGGATGCGCCGAAGACGGGCGAACACGCGCTTTCGGATATGCAGCAATCGTGGCTGACCCACAACGGATTTCTCATCCGTGCAGTCATCTATTTCGTAGTTTGGATCGGGCTGATGCTGCTCTTCAACGCCCTCTCCGCGCAGCAGGACGTCAACAAGGAAGATCGAAATCTGCGCCGGCGCATCAAGTTCTACGCTGGCCCCGGCATCATTCTTTATGTTTTCGGCATGACGTTCGCCGCAATCGATTGGGTAATGTCTCTCTCGCCGCATTGGGCTTCCACCATTTATGGTTTCATGTTCGTCGCCGGCCAGGCCATTTCCGCAATGGCGCTCATGATTGTCGTCATCGTTATGCTGTCGTACAGCGAGCCATTCGCCCACTTCGTCCAGGAGCGCCACTTGCACGACCTTGGCAAGCTCTTGTTTGCGTTCAATATGCTTTGGGCCTACTTCTCTTTCTCACAATTGTTGATCATCTGGTCCGGCAACATACCGGAAGAAATCACGTTCTATCACCAGCGGCTTCAGGGCGCGTGGGGTTTCGTCGCAGTCGGAGTTCTCGTGCTTCATTTCTTCCTGCCCTTCCTGGTGCTGCTGTCGCACGATTTGAAGCGCAACAGGCGCTTGTTGCCGGTCGTGGCGTGTTGGATGATCCTTATGCGCATTCTGGACGTTTACTGGCTCACTCGTCCGGAGTTCACCAGTCAGGCGTTGCCCAGTTTGTGGGATTTTGCCACGATTATCGGACTCGGTGGTTTGTGGCTCTGGTTTTTTGCCGCGCAGTTGAAGCAGCGGCCGCTGCTCCCGCTTGGTGAGCCGGAACTTGAGGAGGCGATTGCGAACGATGAGCACTGATCCTCACAGCTCAGCCAGCGGCAATCTGCCCGAGCACGATACCGTCTCATTCGAGCCGCGCGACATCAGCATTCCGTCGGTGCTCTGGTCGTTGGTGTACCTTGCCATCACCATCGTGGTTTCCCTTGTTCTTTGCGTCTATTTTCTGAAATACAGCACGAAATTTGTCGCGAGCCAGGAGGCGCCGCGCCCCATGGTCCGGCAACAGATGTCCGCCACAGACCAAATGAATATGAGCATGCCGCCGGAGCCACGCTTGCAGGGTGTTCCCGGCCACATCACGGATCCCCAGCAGGACCTGCGCGACAAAATTGGGGCAGACACCAAGGCGAATGAGAGTTATGCCTGGGTGGACGAGAAAAATGGCATTGCACAGATTCCCGTGAAGGAAGCGATGAAAATTATCGCGGAAAAGGGTTTACCGGTTGTGGTTGTATCCACTCCGGAAAAAAAGGTTCCGGAAAAGAAAAACTAGCAAGATGCGTTTGAGCTGCAAATTCGGACTTGCCATAACACTGCTTCTGGCGGCAACGGCTTCGCGCGCGCAAATGGCGCCGGACAATGTTGGCCCGTCCGCAAACGGCATGCCTACGATTCTGCAAGGCGTCGGCTTCCGGCCGGAACTCAACGCGCAGATGCCGCTCGATACGCCGTTCAAGGACGAAGCGGGCAAGGACGTTCGCCTCGGCGACTATTTTCATCAGCAAAAACCGGTCCTCGTTGCGTTCGTGTACTACGGCTGCCCGATGATGTGCACTCAGCTCGAACAGGGCGTGGTCGGTGCACTGCGCATGCTTTCCTTCAATCCCGCCCGCGATTACGAAGTCGTCTTCATCAGCTTTGACGAACGCGACACCGTGCAAATGGCTGCTGAAAAGAAAGCCACCGCGATGTCGAAGTTCCGCCGCCCCGAAACCGCTACCGGCTGGCATTTCCTCACCGGTTCGAAAGAATCCATCACCGCTGCCACGAATGCGGCAAATTTCCATTTCAATTTTGACGCGAAGAACAATCTCTTCGCGCACGCGAGCGGATTGCTCCTGCTGACGCCTGATGGCCACATCTCACGCTATTTTTATGGAGTGGAATTTTCGGCCCGCGATATTCGTTTGGGGCTGGTGGATGCGTCCGCCGGAAAAATCGGCACGCCCGTGGATCATGTCCTGCTGTATTGCTTTCAGTATGATCCGAGCACGGCCCGCTATAGTGCCACGATCCTCGGCATCGTCCGCCTGGGCGGCGTGCTCACAATTGCCGCTATGCTCCTCGCCTTTTTGATTTTCCGCCGCCGCGATCACGCAGCGGCGCGCGCGAATTTGCGCCACCAAGGAGCACACTAGAACCGTGCAGTCGCAATTGCCATTGTATCCGGAGTCGGCGTCCAACTTCGCTCCAGACGTGGACGGCCTCATGCTCTTTATCGTCGCGGTGTGCGTCTTTTTTGCCATCGCCATCAGCGTCGCGGTCGTCTATTTCTTCTTCCGCTATAAGCGCAAGGCGGACGATGAAATCGGCGCTCCCATTCACGGCGATTTGCGCTTGGAAATCACTTGGATTGTCCTCCCCTTCTTCCTTTTGATGGCCATGTTTGGCTGGGGCGCTGTGATTTACGTGGACTACCGTCACACGCCTGCGGACACGCTCGATGTCTACGTCATTGGCAAACAATGGATGTGGAAACTGCAACAGCCTAACGGCCTCCGCGAAATTAACGAACTGCACGTTCCCGTGAACCGTAACGTTCGGCTCGTCATGGCCAGCGAAGATGTGATTCACGATTTTTCCGTGCCCGCTTTCCGCGTGAAAATGGACGTCGTGCCCGGCCACTACAACACCATGTGGTTCCGTCCGACGAAGGCCGGCCGCTATCATTTCTTCTGCTCGCAGTATTGCGGTACAAGTCACGCCATCATGGGCGGCTGGGTCACGGTGATGGAGCAGGACGAATACGCTGCCTGGCTCGCAGGAAATACAGGGACGGGCGATCCCGTGGCGTTGGGCGCCAAGCTTTACAACGACCTGGCCTGCAATACGTGTCACTTGCCTGATGGTAAGGGGCGTGGTCCGTCGTACAACGGAGTTTATGGTTCGAAGGTGAAGCTGGCGGATGGCTCGACTGTCGTCGCAGATGACGCGTACATTCGCGAGTCCATCCTTCAGCCGACCGCGAAAATCGTTGCTGGGTTTCAGCCGGTGATGCCCAGCTTCCAGGGCCTGGTTTCCGAAGACCAGATTCTCGCGATCACGGCGTACATCAAGGCCCAAAAAGACCAACCTGCTCCGGGGAAACCCGCCGCGGGTGAGCCGGCAACGGGGAAGAAATAAGTCATGAGCGCGACAACCACTTCGAACCTCAGCGAACACCAGCTGCCGCGCGAAAATTATCTCAACGCCACGTACGGCATTCGTTCGTGGCTTCTTACCACCGACCACAAGCGCATCGCGCTGCTCTATCTTGCTTCGGTCACGTTTTTCTTTTTCATCGGCGGAATCTTCGCCACGCTAATTCGCATTCATCTGTTAACGCCCGACGGGCTTATCGTCACGCCGGAAACGTACAACAAGCTCTTCACCATGCACGGCGTCGCGATGATTTTCTTCTTCCTCATTCCTTCGATTCCCGCCGTGCTCGGAAACTTCCTGATTCCGATCATGATCGGCGCGAAAGACCTCGCGTTTCCCAAGATCAATCTTTTGAGCTGGTACATCTATCTGGTCGGCGGCGCATTTGTACTGTATTCGTTCTCGACCGGCGGCCTCGATACCGGCTGGACCTTCTATACGCCGCTGAGCAGTATCTACTCCAATTCCGCGGTGACCCCTGCCGTCATCGGCATCTTTATCAATGGATTTTCTTCGATTCTCACCGGTCTGAATTTCCTGGTCACGGTTCACACCATGCGTGCGCCGGGCATGACCTGGTTCCGTTTGCCGCTCTTCGTTTGGGCGCATTACGCCACCAGCTTGATCATGATTCTCGGCACACCGGTCATCGCCATCACGTTGTTGCTCGCCGGCCTCGAACGCATGTTCCACCTTGGCTTTTTCAATCCTGCGCTCGGCGGCGATCCGATTCTCTTCCAGCATCTGTTCTGGTTTTATTCGCACCCCGCCGTGTACATCATGATTCTTCCCGCAATGGGCGTAATCAGCGAAATCATCCCCACGTTCGTCCGCAAGCCAATCTTTGGTTATAGTTTCATCGCGGCATCGAGTATCGGCATTGCCGTCATCGGCTTCATTGTCTGGGCGCATCACATGTTCCTCACCGGCGAAGCGACTTATGCCGCGATCGCCTTCTCCTTCTTGAGCTACCTTGTCGCCATTCCTTCCGCCGTCAAGGTTTTCAACTGGACCTCCACGCTCTATAAGGGCTCCATTTCCTACGACACCCCGATGCTCTACGCCTTGGGCTTCATCGGTCTCTTCACTATAGGCGGGCTAACCGGCCTTTTCCTCGCCTGCCTCGGCCTCGATATTCACCTGCATGACACCTATTTCGTCATCGCGCACTTCCACTACATCATGGTCGGCGGCGCGGTAATGGGTTACGTCGGCGGACTACACTTCTGGTGGCCAAAAATTACTGGGCGCTTGTATCCGGAATTTCTTGCGCGCGCCGCAGCCATCATTCTTTTCATCGGCTTTAACCTCACTTTCTTCCCGCAGTTCATTCTGGGCGGGCTCGGCATGCCGCGCCGCTATCATAATTACCCGCCTGAATTTCAGGTCTTGAACGTCATGTCCACCGCTGGCGCCTCGATTCTCGCGCTCGGCTATCTCTTGCCGATGGTTTACCTCACGTGGTCCATGCGCTACGGCAAAATCGCCGGACCGAATCCGTGGCCCGCAACTGGCCTTGAATGGAAGACGGCTTCGCCTCCGCTTACCGAAAATTTCGATGAAACGCCGGAAGTGGATTGGGAACCATACGACTTCGTTCATCGTCCGGATTTGGGTCTCGCTGGCGCGAAAGCGCCGAACAAGTTGGCGCCCGCGCACGGCGACGACTAGATTTTGTAGGGGCGATTTTATATCGCCATCTTTTTTGGGTTTATGTAATGGCGGGTCTTCAGACCCGCGTTCGGGTGGCCTAGCCACCGCAATTTGTTGAAGGAGCACCGAGTGCATCGCACCGGAGAACTGTACGGGCAGTACAAGACGCTCGACCAGCAGAAGGAAACCGCCACTCTCGGCATGTGGATTTTCCTGGTCACGGAAATTTTGTTCTTCGGCGGCTTGTTCCTCACCTATACGGTCAACCGCCACCAATTTCCTACGGCGTTCGGCGTCGGCGGCAACATGCTGGATCTGAATCTTGGATTTGCCAATACGATCGTCCTCATTGCCAGTAGCTTCACCATGGCCATGTCCGTCTGGTCCGCGCAAACGAGCAAGAAACAGTTCGTCACTATTTTCCTGATTCTTACGCTCATACTCGGTGGCGTATTTCTTGGCGTCAAGGTCGTCGAATACAAACAGAAGTTCGACCATCACCTGATTCCCGGCCACAGTTTTGACATCACCTATTGCAGCAACAATCCTTCCGCGTGCGGGCTTAGCGGCAAAGATTTGCAAGATGAACTGAAGGAAATTCGCGAAGGCATCGAAGCCGAAGGCGGCGTGACTGGGCTTAACGCTCACGCGCAGCTTTATTTCTCACTCTACTTTGGAATGACGGGCTTGCACGCCCTGCACATGATTGTGGGCGCGGGTCTTCTTCTGTGGCTGATTTTGCAGGCCAGAAAAGGCCGCTTCGACGCGAACTACAACACGCCGGTCGAAAACATCGGTTTATATTGGCACTTCGTCGATATCGTTTGGATTTTCCTGTTCCCGTTGCTCTATTTGATTAACCGCCATCTGGCTTGAGTGGAGAAATTCGCGTGTCGGAAAATTCTAATCATCACGTTGTCTCACCTTGGATTTACTTCACGATTCTGTGCGCCCTGCTGATCGGGACAGTTGTTACGGTTCTCGCCGCAAAGATCGATCTTGGCCGCATGAACATTGTCCTCGCCTTGCTTATCGCCACCATCAAGATGACGCTCGTCATCCTTTTCTTCATGCACGGCAAGTACAGTCCCAAGCGTACGCAGCTCGTAATCATGGCTGGCTTCTTCTGGCTCGCCATCATGCTCGGTCTCACGCTAACCGACTACACTACGCGCCACCTCGACCAGCCAAGCCGCGGGGCCACTTCTCCCGCAGTCTCAATTCATCGCGCCTGAGCCAACCGCCGGGTCGCTACACGAGAAAAACTTGTTCATCCTGAAGCGCGATGCCTTTCCGCGCTGAAGGGTCTCAACGTACGATCCAGGCACACTTCCGCCGTGTTCGGTTTTTGTTCGGGTTGTGTGGAGGATGGTGACTCTCCGGAAGGTCTTCCGGGTCACCGCCGGCGAAAGTGCGAGTTCAGGCTTTGTACTTACAAACTCTCAAATCAAAAAGGGGAGAAGCGAACCGGCCCAGCCCTCAATCCCCTAAAGGGATCCTCGGCTCGCCTCCCCCACATTCTCAGAGAATTGCAACCTGCTCGCCATTCTTAAGTCCATTATTTTCATCACAATGCGCACCGAAAACTGAGTAAAAATGCGGTACCCCTGTGCAAAATTACCCGCCGGAAATTCTCACGGTACTTTTTCGCCGCCCTCACCTTGACCCGTTGAGTCGCCCCCTGCTATCGTGAAAAGTTATTCTGGCCTCAGTGTCTTCACTGTGTGTCGGAGCTCCTGTGGAGGGAGCACTTTCGCAACATGGGCCTTACCAAACTTGTCGTGCGGGGCGCGCGGCAACACAATCTCAAGAACATCAGTCTCGAAATCCCCCGCAACACGCTTACCGTTATCACCGGTCTTTCCGGCTCCGGCAAATCCTCGCTCGCTTTTGACACCATTTACGCCGAAGGCCAGCGCCGCTATGTCGAGTCCCTCTCCGCCTATGCCCGCCAGTTTCTCGACCAGATGGAGCGTCCCGACGTGGACGTTATCGAAGGCCTTTCCCCATCCATCGCCATCGAACAAAAGACCACCTCGCGCTCACCGCGTTCCACCGTAGGCACCATCACGGAAATTTACGACTACCTCCGCGTCGTTTACGCCACAGTTGGCGTTCCACATTGCCCCAACTGCGGCAAGCCCATCACGCGCCAGTCCAGCGAAGCCATCGTCCAGGCCATCCTCCAGGGCGAACTCGCCCAGCCGGACGACCGCATCATGATCCTCGCGCCCATCGTGCGTGGCCGCAAAGGCGCCTACCGCAAGGAACTCGAAAAGCTAGGGCAGGACGGCTACGTTCGTGTCCGCATCAATGGCGAGCTCTACCCGATGGATGATCTCCCCGCGCTCGATAAACGCAAGAATCACACCATCGAAGTTGTCGTGGACCGGCTCCTCGTCAAGCAGGGCATTGCCTCACGTCTCGAACAGTCCATCGCCACGGCGCTCAAGCTCGCTGCAGGCCTCGTCACGGTCGCGGTCGTCGGCGGCAAGGAACACATCTTCTCCGAAAAACTCGCCTGCCCCGATTGCGGCATAAGTGTCCCGCAGCTCGAGCCGCGCTCCTTCAGTTTTAACTCGCCTTATGGCGCCTGCCCTGCGTGCAACGGTCTCGGCTCCAAATATGATTTCGATCCCGCGAAAATCTTTCACGATTGGAGCCGCCCGCTCTTCGATGGCGGTCTCGGTCCGGGCTCCGCGTCCACAATTCTAAAACGCACGCTCGAACTTGCCGCCTACGCGCACGGCTTCGATCTCGATACGCCCTTCGACAAATTTCCGCAAAAAATCCAGAACTTGATTCTTTACGGCTATCCTCCGTCCGGCGGCCCGAACGGTAAAGACGCCGAAGCTCCGAAGTCCAAAACCAAAAAAGAAAAAGGCTTCCGCTTCAATGGCGTCCTGAAATTTCTCGAAAAGAATTTTGAAGAATCAAACTCCGACGCCTACCGCGAGTGGATGACGCAGTACATGTCCGCCACCCAGTGCAGCGTCTGCCACGGAAAACGCCTCCGCCCGGAATCGCTCGCCGTCAAACTCGCAGGGTGCTCCATCGCGGATTTCACCGCGCTCTCACTTAGCGCCGCTCGTCCCGCCGTGGACAAAATCATTTCGCAGCTCACGGAGCGCCAGCGCGAAATTGCCGCGCGCCCGCTTGAAGAAGTCGCCCAGCGCATCGAGTTTCTCCTCGCCGTCGGCCTCGGTTATCTAAGCCTCGATCGCTCCGCGGCCACACTCTCCGGCGGAGAAGCACAGCGCATTCGCCTCGCCACGCAAATTGGCTCCCGCCTCCGCGGCGTTCTTTATGTTCTCGACGAGCCGAGCATCGGCCTTCACTCGCGCGACAATGAACGCCTTCTCGGCTCGCTCGAACGTTTGCGCAATCTCGGCAACACTGTCCTCGTTGTTGAGCACGACGAAGACACCATTCGCCGCGCCGATTTTGTCGTGGACCTCGGTCCGGGCGCAGGTAACGCCGGAGGCTATCTCGTCGCGCAAGGCAAGCCCGAACAAATTTCCGCCAGTACGGAATCTCTTACCGGCCGTTATCTTTCTGGCGAACTGAAAATTCCCGTCCCGAATTCACGCCGCGCTGCCAACGGAAAAAGCATTCAAGTCTTCGGCGCCACCGCCAATAATCTCAAGGACGTTGACGTCACCATCCCTCTCGGCCTTCTCACCGTCGTTACCGGCGTCTCCGGCTCCGGCAAGTCCACGCTGGTCAACGACATTCTCTACCGCACCCTCGCGCAAAGACTCTATCGCTCCAGCGAACCCTTCGGCGCGCATCGAGAAATCACCGGCACCGAATTCATAGATAAGGTCATTGAAATTGACCAGGCACCCATCGGCCGCACCCCGCGTTCGAATCCCGCCACCTACACGGGTGTCTTCGGCCCCATCCGCGAACTCTTTGCCATGCTTCCCGAATCGCGCGAGCGTGGCTATCGTCCCGGCCGTTTCAGTTTCAACGTCAAAGGCGGCCGCTGCGAAGCTTGCCAGGGTGACGGCCTTCGACGCATCGAGATGAATTTTCTTCCAGATGTTTACGTAACCTGCGAAGTCTGCCGCGGCCGCCGCTACAATTCAGAAACGCTCGCCGTGCGTTACAAGAATCATTCCGTCAGCGACATTCTGAATTTGCCAATTTCCGAAGCGCTAAAACTCCTCGAAAACATTCCACAAATTCAGCAAAAACTCTCCACGCTGGTCGAAGTCGGCCTCGGGTACGTGCAGCTCGGCCAGTCCGCCACAACTCTTTCCGGCGGTGAAGCCCAGCGCATCAAACTCGCGCGCGAACTTTCCAAGCGTCAGACGGGCCGCACGCTCTACATTCTCGACGAGCCCACCACCGGCCTCCATTTTGACGACGTTCGAAAACTCCTTGACGTCCTCCAGCGCCTCGTCTCGCTCGGCAACACCGTCCTCATCATTGAGCACCACCTCGACGTCATCAAACAAGCCGACTGGATCATTGATCTCGGCCCGGAAGGTGGAGAAGGCGGCGGCCGCGTCGTCGCGCAAGGCCCGCCTGAACAAGTCGCTCGCTCCAAAAAGTCTTACACGGGACAGGCCCTTGCGCGGGTCCTCGGCATTTCGAACAACGGCACCCACAATGGCAAATCTCAATCTTAATGATAAGGTTCTAACTGGGGCGCGGCGTTCTACTCCTTCGCGCGCATACGCACGATGACCTTCTTCGACGAAAACCACTCCAATGGCGGCGATGGCGCTCCCGAACCTGCGGAGTTACCCTCCGTCCACGCGTCCGTTGAACCAGCCGCGCCACTTTTCGCCGACGCCCCAATAGGCGATCCGTTTTCCTACGGCGCGACTCACCCGCAGCCCTACGCACTTGCCGCTGCTCCCAAAAGCGATTTGGAGGTGCCCTGGTCCTGGGGGCATCTGCTCCTGTTTATCTTGTTTGGCGTCGTGTCCTTTGTTCTCGTGCAATCAGCTTTCATCACCTACTACATCTTGACGAAGCGCCTTTCGACACATCCGGCGCAAAAGGAATTTCAGCAGTTCGCCTATTCCACTCCCTTTTTCGCCGTCGGAAGCATGGTTGTCTGGTACGCGCTCCTTTTCCTTTTTTTCTTCATCACCCTGTCCTCTTACTACCATGCGCCATTCTGGGAATCCCTCGGTTGGCGCAGACTCAATCCTGAAAACCGCAAAGTCCCGCGATCAGGTTGGATCTATTTCCTTCTTGGGTGCGGAATGTCCTTTGTCGTTATGGCGGTCACGGCGACCGTCAAAGCGCCCGAACACGCGCCCATTCAGGACATGCTCAAGAATCGCACCATGGCATTCGCATTTATGGGGATGGCGGTGCTGGTCGCCCCGCTCGTGGAGGAAACTCTTTTTCGCGGCTACCTTTATCCAGTTTTCACCCGCATTATCTCCGCCATCCTCCGCTTCTGCGGAATGGCAGCGTCGCAGGCCACGAACACTGGCGTCTTTTCCAGTATTGTTCTTACTGGTGTCCTTTTCGGGCTCATGCACGGCTATCAACTGGGGTGGTCTAAGGCGATTGTCGCGGCCCTCATTGGAGTCGGAATTGTTCTGACCATCGTCCGCTCTCGCGCGGAGACAACCCTCGCCAGTTTTCTCATGCACCTCGGCTACAACTCCGTTATCGCGTTTCTCGGCACGATTGGCCTCATCTTCGCAAAATATGCAAAGCTCCCCCCACCGCATCCCTGAGCTCAATTTCCTGTGTGCCGCAGCCTTCGTTACAATAGAAGTTTGCGAGGATAGTCTCGAATGTACGTAGCTCAGCCCATCGAATGGACCGATCGCGGCGTCGTAATGCTTGACCAGCGCCGCCTGCCGTCAGAGGAAATCTCCCACACCTACACCTCTTACCAGGATGTCGCCAAAGCCATCCGCGAAATGGTTATTCGCGGCGCGCCCGCCATCGGCGTCGCAGCAGCGATGGGCGTAGCCATCGGCGTGCAAAAATCCTCCGCCAAATCTCTCGCTGACCTTCGCACAGAATTTCCTGTCATCGTCGAAACGCTCGCGCAGACTCGTCCAACCGCAGTGGACCTTTTCTGGGCACTGGAACGCATGAAGCGCCGTTTCGTGGAGCTCACCGCCCGCGCTTCCGATCTCGCGCAAATCAAGCTCGCTCTCATCGAGGAAGCCAAAGCCGTCCACGCCGAAAAGCGCGCCACCGACGAAGCGATCGGTCGTTTCGGCGCGGAATTCATGCCGAGCGAGGGTCACGTCATGACGCAGTGCAACGCCGGAGCGCTTGCAACGGGCGGCATCGGCACCGCGCTCGGCGTTATTCAAGTCGCTGTCGAACAAGGAAAAAAACTCCACGTCTTTGTTCCTGAAACGCGCCCGTATCTGCAAGGCGCTCGCCTCACCGCGTGGGAACTGCATCGCAGCAACATTCCCCTCACGCTCATCACGGACAACATGGTTGGCCATTTTCTAAAGTCCGGCAAAGTCAGCGCCATCGTCACCGGAGCGGATCGCGTTGCCGCCAACGGCGACGCCGCCAACAAAATCGGCACTTATCAAATCGCCGTACTCGCAAAAGAAAATAACGTTCCCTTTTACATTGCCGCGCCCATCTCCACCTTCGATCTCTCTATCCCCGATGGCGACCACATCCCCATCGAAGAGCGCTCCTCCGCCGAAGTCACTCAAATCCAGGGCGTGCGAATCGCGCCGGACGTTCACGCCGCGAATCCCGCCTTTGACGTCACGCCCCATCGCTACATCGCCGCCATCTTCACCGAACGCGGCGTGGCTCGCGCTCCCTACACCGAATCCCTCCGCGCGCTTGACGCGGGTCCGCACTCCGTTGCTGTTCGCTAGAATGGATTGTCATCCTGAGCGCATCCACGAAGATGCGCGAAGGGCCTCAACTTAGACCTGTACTATTTCGCTGGGAAGCCCGGACTTTTGTAGCGTACGCCTTAGCGCGTCCGCGCTGCCCGTACTACACGGAAGCCGGGCACCCAACACTTTGCCTGGTGCCTCACCGCCCAAACATCGAATACGAAATCGGACGCGCTCCTTCGCTCGAATTTAAAGCCGGCAATTCGGTTTGCCGCTGTATTTCCGCAATTCTTCTCGACGCCAGTTCCTGCGTCTGCCGTTCCATTGCATCGGCAATTCTGCCCAACTGAATTGCGATTTCATCCGTCACCACGGAACGTTGCAACGCGATTCGTTTGCCGCGCGCAAAAACAAGCAGTAGCGCCGCCGCGCCTAGCAGCAATCCTCCCGCAAGCAAAAGTTGAAACGTGCTGATGGTGTATCCGGCGAAGGTAATTCCGGGGTCCGAGAGCATTTCTTCCTCCCGGCTGGGTCTTCATGGGTTGTTGGCTGGTTTCTCTGAATTATATGCCCAAACACGCCCATTAGTTGCATGATACGGCTGCCTGGTAGTGAGACAATTTCCGGGGAGCCATACGTAGCGAACTTAGTGTCAGGGATGTTTGTGCCGACTAAAACCGTTTGCGTCAGTGAGCTGACGGAGGGGGTGGTAGTTTCGATCCCCACCGCCCCTACCAATCTCAATCATTTCGAAAATCGCCAAACCATTCCTTCACGCCTTTTCACGGCCTCCCTTTCTCCGCATCCTTCAGTTTCGACTCATAGGCCAGCATCAAGCGATAAGGCGTGATGCCCATGCCAGTGGCAAGTCCGCATATCTCTTTGAGTCCGAAGCCTCGGCCGTCGATGGTCCCTTCTTCGATGCGGATGAGCATGTGCAATTTGACCTTCGATTTCTTCGCAAGCCGCTCCCTGCTGATGTTCTGTAGCTCTCTCATCTGAACCACCGCCTGACCGAAGCAGAGGACGTGGAGAGCCGAGTCCTCACCCTTAGTCATAGTTCGCCATCCTGGTCGTTCTTCACGAACGTCTCGAGATGCTTCCAGTTACCCGTCTTCCAATCGGACAGGTCAGCCATACGCAGCGTTAGAGCGCAATCGATCTGCCAACAAAGTTCTGTCTTGTCTTGGAATCGGACACGAATGAACAGCCTGCCCTCTGCGAAGCTATGCTCAGCCAACTCCACGACTTTGCCTTTGACTCCCGGATACCTTTTTCCGCTCTTGTAAGCCATGAGTCGCTTCTCCTATTGGAGTTTGTCCAGCATCCACGGAAGGGCAATTTTAAAAAACCAACAAACAGCTTGCGGGGCAAGAGCATCGACCAAAGGAAGACAGCAATCGCGGTGACAAAAAGTCAGGTCACCAACCGTTCGAATAAAGTGGGCGCAGGAATTTCATCGGATGGAAACGGCGCAGGAAATTGAAGCATCAGCATTGTCCTCTCGCATGGGAATGCGCGGGACACGCCGACCATATTGTAAAATGCGTCTCAGCCATCGATGCCTCGTATACGCGAGCACGGTGGTCAGGGGCGCGTCTGTGTTACAAGCACGAGCGCGTCCCGCTACAGAAGTGTACCACACAATGCAATCAATTGTTGGCCATACAATATGTTGGTGGACGTCATGATATGCTGCCCACAAACTGGCTGGCATGCAACCAGAGCTTGCGTTTCTTGCGAATCGAATTAAGCGGCTACGCTTCGACAAGAAAATCAGTCAAGAAGACTTGGCGGCGAAGGCAGGTCTTAGCCGAAATGGAATGGGTTTGATTGAGCAGGGCAAACGCTGGCCGCGCCTTGCAACGCTACTCAAAATATCGGATGCCCTAGGCATGACGATAGAAGAGGTACTCAAAGGAATTCAAAAGCGGAAAAAGCGCCGCTGATTGTTATGACAAATGAATTTACCTTATCAGCCAACAGCGCCGCACGGCGCATCGCGGCCAACTGGACACGCCGTCGTAGCCGGTCCCTACAGCGGCGGCCGCCAAAAGGCTCCGGGTCATGAAATACAATCAAGACATGTATGCCGGCACCCTTCAGGCCGTCGATCATGCGCGCAAAGCGCAGGGGAAAACCGTGCCGTGACCAGGCTAACGCCGTGTATTGAACCAGCGCCCAACCGCCCGGCCGCGCCGCGAATTGTTTTTCCGTATCCCTCAGAGCGCGGCGCCAGCCTTGTTCAGCCCACGCAATACGGGATATTTCCAGCGAGTATCCTCTTTTATGAAGCGACTGCGCCAGAAGGTCACAGTAGTCCTCCAGCGCGTCAGTCGGCTCATCCTGGCGACCGAGCAAAGCAACCCATCGCTGATAATCTCTGGGCATGTCAGCGATTGGCGCTGTCGCTAAGTCTAAACACCATTTAGCACTTTATTCCTCAATAGCTCAGTGCAGGCTGTTTATGCTAGCAGGATCCATTTCCAGACGAAAACATCATTCAACAACCCAAGTGGTCCAGAGGGCTGACTAATGGTCAACAAACAGTTTTTGGTTGTGACGCAACTCATCGCTAATCTTCAACGCTATATCTTCAAGCGCAAAGCCCTCATGTCGCAGTTCGAGGGCCGCGACATCAGGTAGCTAAGAAAAATCCTCCCCCGCCTTGATGCTGTCTTTTTGATTCTCCCTTTTTATGACTCTCCGGGTCTTCGGTGGATAAGTCCCTTTGCGCTAGCATCTCCCTGCAGCCCACATCTCTGGTACTCTAATTAAGAGTTCAATTTACGTTGTCGGAGATTTTTCGATACCTATGGCTTCCGCCACGGATGCCAACGTCGCGTTGCCTCTCCGCTCCCCAACCGTGCGGATTGAGCCGCCGCGCGGCCTCTTCGAGCTCCGCCTCGGCGAAGTCTGGGCCTATCGCGAGCTTCTCTATTTTTTCGTCTGGCGCGACGTCAAGATTCGGTACAAACAGACCGTTGTCGGCGTCGCCTGGGTCGTTCTTCAGCCGCTCCTGAGCATGGGCGTGTTCACCATCTTCTTCGGTCGCCTCGCCAAACTGCCCTCCGATGGACTGCCTTATCCCGTCTTCTATTTCGTCGCGCTCGTGCCCTGGACGTACTTTGCCTCCGCTCTCCAGAACGCCACTAATGTCGTGGTGGAAAATCAACGCGTCATCACCAAAGTTTATTTCCCGCGCCTGATCTTGCCTCTGTCCTCGGTCGTCTCCGGGCTTGTGGACTTCAGCATTGCGTTCATCGTGCTCGTGCTCTTGACTCTCGGTTTCCGGTTCACGCCTGGGGCCGCCATGCTGTGGCTGCCGGTCTTTCTCCTGTTGGCCATCGCGACGGCACTCGGCATCGGGCTGTGGCTTTCGGCGTTGAACGCGCTCTATCGTGACGTGCGCTACGTTACGCCGTTCCTCGTGCAGTTCTGGATGCTGGCATCGCCGGTGGCCTACCCCAGCAGCCTGGTGCCGGCAAAGTGGCGGTGGCTGTACGGGCTGAACCCGATGGCGGGAGTGATCGAAGGGTTCCGGTGGGCGCTGACGGGGCACGGCCAGTCGCCCGGTGCGCTGCTGCTGGCCTCGGCGGGAGCGGTGCTACTCCTGGTGCTGGGCGGGCTATTGTTCTTCCAAAGGATGGAAGGGACGGTAGCCGACCTTGTGTAATGGAGGATGATTAAAGTTGTCGGCTCATATAGGCGCGAACGTTGCGACCAAGGGCATTGCGGTTTTGCGGGCCATCGATCAACCGGAGTTGATGAATGATCGCAGCTAGGATTAGAAAGGAGTGCGCGAGCTGAAATGAGCGAAATCGCGATACGCGCGGAAGGACTGAGCAAGCGCTACCGCATCGGGCTCCGCGAGCGATACAGCACGCTGCGCGATGTGCTGGCGCGGTCGCTTCGCGCGCCGTGGACTCTCTTCCGGGGCGCGAAGAACGAAACGTTCTGGGCCTTGAAGGATGTGTCGCTGGAAGTCCATGAAGCCGAAGTACTCGGCCTCATCGGCCGCAACGGCGCCGGCAAGACCACTCTTCTGAAAATCCTTTCGCGCATCACGCGCCCCACCGCTGGCTGGGCGGAAATTCACGGACGCGTCGGCTCCTTGCTCGAAGTCGGCACTGGTTTTCACCCGGAACTGACCGGCCGCGAAAACACTTTCCTTTCCGGCGCCATCCTTGGCATGGGCAAGGCGGAAATCGCCCGAAAGTTCGATGAGATCGTGGCGTTCGCCGAGGTCGAAAAATTTATTGACACGCCGGTGAAGCACTATTCTTCCGGGATGTTCGTGCGGCTGGCGTTCGCGGTGGCCGCGCATCTTGAGTCGGAAATTCTGCTGGTGGATGAAGTCCTGGCCGTGGGGGATATCAACTTTCAGAAAAAATGCCTGGGAAAGATGGGCGACGTGGCGCGGGCGGGGCGTACGGTGGTGCTGGTGAGCCACCAGCTCAACCAGATCCGGCGGCTGTGCGATCGGGTCGTGTGGATCGACGCCGGGGGGGTGCGGCAGAACGGCGCGACGCACGAAGTGGTGAGCGCGTACGAATCGGCGATGCTTCGTGGCGATCGCAATGGCTCAGAGGCCGATCGGAATGTATCTGTGAGAGGCCGGTTCATCCGCTGGCGTATAGTGGTGCCCGATTGTCAGGATGCTCAAACGCTTAGCACGCTCGGACCAGTGGAGGTAAGGTTTTCGGTCCAAATCCAGCGGCCGGTCGAACTGGGCCATCACGGCGTCGCCTTATTCAACAGCGAAGGCCAGTTGATTTGGGGTAACGCCCAAGATTCGATGAGATTGGAAGCGTGTGATTACGAGTTTTCCTACACTTTCCCCTATTTACCTCTTCGCCCAGGTTCTTATTCTTGGCGCGTTAGTCTTTACGATGCGGGAGAATTGGTCGATGCATGGGATTGCCTGCCGCAAATGTTAGTTGCAACGGAGCCGCTCGCACACCCCAGGGATGAATGGGCTGGCCTTCTCAATCTACCCAGTGATTTCTGCGTTCTGTCTGAAGTGGAACGGCCCTCATGATGGCGTTTCGGAAGACCGAAGCCTCGGCAATATGGCCTCGCGCTTGGCGATTTTTGCGAAAGCCCTGGCATGAAAAGTCCATGTCCTTCTACAGCCAATGGATCCGCTTTTTTCCCGGCGTTCCCCTACCCATGCGCTTGCCCTCCGGCGCCTGGTTTCTTGCGCGAAGCGATTACATGAGCGCCGCGGTGGTTTACGGTGGATTCGAGGTGGCCGAGAGCGCATTCGTTGGCCGATTCATCCGCCCCGGCATGACCGTGCTCGATATCGGTGCCCATCATGGCTTCTACACGCTTTTTTTCTCCAAGCTTGTCGGTTCCAGTGGAAAGGTCATTGCCTTCGAACCTTCTCCTCGAGAAAGTAGAGCTCTGCGCCTGAACGTAGGCCTCAACCGCCGCAAGAACGTCGTTATTCAAGCGCTGGCACTCGGGGAGAGAGAGGGCGAGGGCAACCTCTATGTAGTCAATCATCACCAAACTGGATGTAACAGCCTTCAGCCCCCTGCTTTGCCTGATGCAATCTCAATCGTCTCGGTACACGTCATTTCTCTGGATCAATGGTTGGCCGAGCACCATCCTGAGTCAGTGGATTTCATCAAGCTCGACGTGGAGGGGGGCGAGCTTTCGGTTCTCCAGGGGGCAGAAAAAATTCTCGAACGGCGTCCGCGTCCCGTCATTCTGGCGGAGGTGCAGGATATTCGCACCCAGCCATGGGGCTATCGCGCGCAGGAGATCATCAGCTTCCTTTCGGATAAGGGCTACAGATGGTTTTCCATATCCGCGGACGGTTCATTAGCTCCGCTTGAAGTTTTCGCGGAACTCTTTGACGGCAACTTTGTAGCGTGCCCTGAGGAGTCCGAGCCGATACTGGGTCATTGAATGGTGAATCAGACTGGTTTCGAGTTGTAGGGCAATTGCAGGCGGCGCTCTTCTTGGCTAACCTGTGAGCATGAACTTCAGCGATGTGGAAATTTCGCGCGTCAGGGATTATTGGAACGGCCGTCCTTGCAACATCCGGCACTCGACCGCGCCGATTGGCACGAGAGAATATTTTGACCAGGTCGAGGCGCGCAAGTACTTCGTCGAATATCACATTCCGGGATTTGCAGAGTTCGAACGCTGGCGCGAGAAGAAAGTTCTGGAAATCGGGTGCGGCATCGGCACAGACACGATTAATTTTGCGCGGGCGGGCGCGCAAGTTACGACCGTGGACCTCTCCGAAAAATCGATGGAGCTGGCGCGTAAGCGCACAGCGGTTTTTGGACTGGAGGAGCGCATCCGATTTTGCCCAGGGAACGCCGAGCAGTTGTCCACCTTTGTTCCCGTGGAGCCATACGATTTGATTTATTCGTTTGGCGTGATTCACCACACGCCCCACCCAGAGGTTGTGCTCGAGCAGTTACGGCAATACGCGCGGCCGGGCACGACCATCAAGATCATGGTGTATCACCGGAGGTCGTGGAAGGTGACGCAAATTCTGCTGACCGAAGGCCGGGGGAAATTCTGGAACCTGCAGGAATTGGTGGCCAAAAACTCCGAAGCGCAAACGGGCTGCCCGGTGACGTATACGTATACGCGGCGGGAGGGCCGCGAGTTGCTGGAGCGCCACGGATTTCGCGTCACGGACGTGCGCGTGGAGCACATTTTTCCGTACCGCATCGCCGACTACACTAAATATCAGTACGTCAAAGAGTGGTATTTCCGCTGGATGCCTCAGCCGTTGTTCCGCGCGCTCGAACCGAGATTGGGCTGGCATCTCTGTGTCACGGGTCAGGCGTAGCATTACTTTTCCATACTTGCGGCGCTCTAAAAATTCTTGCCGCTCGCACTTCTTCCGCTATTCTTGATGAGTGCCGACACTTTCACCATTCCCAAAGCATTCCGAGGTCAGATCGGCGCAAAGTGTCACTAATCTACTGGACGAGTAGAAACGCTTTCATTCCCGGGCTGCAACACGCTAAAATACTCGTTTCTCTCAGGAGGCGCATGGTCTCGGCATTATCGGTGATAGGTCTGGGCAAACTCGGCGCGCCGATGGCGGTGTGCTTTGCCGCGCGTGGGTTCACCGTTCATGCAGTGGACATCAATCCGCAGAAAGTGGATGCGATTGGCCGCGGCGTGCCGCCCGTCTATGAGCCGGGGCTTGAGGAGTTGCTTCGCGAATCCGGTGGACGCATTTCCGCTTCGCGCGACATCGAAGGCGCGGTGCGCGCGTCGGACGCGACGTTCGTAGTCGTGGCTACCCCGAGCGAACCCGACGGCGGCTTCTCGCTGCGCTACGCTCTGCCTGCGTGCGAGGCCATCGGGCGCGCCCTGGCGACGAAGAAGACTTTTCATCTGGTGGTTGTGACGAGCACGGTGATGCCCGGGTCTACCGGTGGGGCGATCAAAGCGGCGCTTGAACGCGCCAGCGGCAAGCGGTGCGGGGTCGACTTCGGACTTTGTTACAGCCCGGAATTTATCGCCCTGGGCACGGTGATCCGAGATTTCTACAATCCAGATTTTTTGTTGATTGGGGAGTCGGACCTGCGCTCCGGCGAAATCCTCTCGGACATCTACAAGCAGAATTGTAAGAATTCGCCTGCCATCGCGCGCATGAATTGGATCAACGCGGAAATCACCAAGCTCGCCGTAAATACGTACATCACCACGAAAATCAGTTATGCGAACATGCTTGCACGCCTCTGCGAGAAGCTGCCGGAAGCAGACGCGAATGTGGTCACCGATGCTCTGGGACTCGATACCCGCATTGGCCCGAAATATCTGAAGGGCGCGGTGAGTTACGGTGGGCCCTGCTTTCCCCGAGATAATCGCGCACTGGCCGCCCTTGCCGCCCGGGTTGGCGCCTCTTCCGGCCTCGCCGAGGCTACTGATCTCTTTAACCGTGCGCAAATTAAATCCGTCGCGGAAATCGTGAGGAGTCATTATTCGGGACAAGATTCGATTGGGATTCTCGGCCTGACGTACAAACCCAACACTGACGTGGTCGAAGAAGCCTTCGGACTCTTATTGGCTCAAGAGCTCTCTTCCGCGAATATTCCTGTCGTCGTGTACGATCCGTCCGCTGATGCCGCACGTGTGCTGTGTGAATGCAAGACCGTGAGCTTCGTACGGTCAGCGCGGGAGTGCATCGGAGAGTCAGGCGTTGTAGTGCTGGCCACACCATGGCAGGAATTCAGGGAAGTTCTAACCGAGCATTGGGCGCACAACAGCCAGACTCGCGGGGTGCCCCGCGTAGTAATTGACTGCTGGTGTGCACTCGAGCATCTGAAAGGTGTGGACGGCGTTCGCTATGTTCGACTTGGGTTTGGAGGCGCGGCCGAGCGGCGCGTGGAAGTCACGTCGAGCGCGCGGTAGGAGCCGGAATGCTGACGATTTTTTCCACGCCGAAGCCGTTCAAGGGACACACCGGAATCATCCAGCGAAATGCCATCACAAGCTGGACTCTCCTGCATCCTCGGCCGGAGATCATCCTTTTCGGCAATGACGAAGGCACGGCAGAAGCCGCCAAGGACATTGGAGTTCTGCACGTTTCGGAGATCGCTCGAAGCGAATTCGGGCCCCCCCTGCTCAACGACCTCTTTCAGAAGGCCGAACAGCAAGCCAGCCACCAAACCCTCTGCTATGTGAACACCGACATTGTCCTGATGGATGACCTCCCCGCCGCCTTGGCGCGCGTTAGCGCGTCGCCCATGGAGTACCTTGCGGTCGGCAGACGATGGGACTTAGACGTGCAGGGCCCGCTGAATTTCGAAAGTCCCGATTGGCAGGGTGAGCTGCGAACAAGGGCAAGAAAGGCCGGGTGTCAGCGTCCTGCCAATTGGATTGATTACTTCGTTTTCAGCAAAAAATTTGTCGATGGCGTGCCCCCTTTTGCTATTGGACGGACGTGCTGGGACAACTGGCTGATTTGGCATGCGCGCTCGATTGGTCTCTCAGTGGTGGACCTCTCAGTGGAAGTGACGGCCGTGCATCAGAATCACGACTATTCTCACCATCCGAAAGGCGCAGCGGGCGTCTGGGATGGTGAGGAGTCGAAACGAAATTACAAGCTCGCGGGAGGTCGCTGGCACCTATGCACCATTGACGATGCTACGCATCTGCTGAGTCCTGCAGGTTTGCGGCCCAATCCTGAGCTGCGCAAGCAGCTGGGGAGACGGTTCTTTCGTACCCTTAGGGAGAATCTCAGGTTTGGCGCGCTCGATTGGAGCCGTCCAATTCGCAAAGCGCTCGGGTTGCGAAAGAAGAATCGTGACGCATTATTTGCGCGATTGCGGCGTTTAGTTAGCCGGTGACGAACTTCGTGCTGCCAGCAAGCCAGCGGAGCCGTGCTTCTGTCGTGGGGAGACACCTCTCGCCATGGTGATTCTCTCTCTCTGTCGTGAGGAGCATCACTGGAAACTGATTCCTGGCTATGCAGCTGCCCTTAACCGCCGCGGTATCCAATTTGTGTGCCCTGAGGATCCCATTGTGCCGAACGCGCCACTCGAACGCTTTCTGCGTGCTTGTCCGCAGACCCCTACTTGGATCTTCCAGTTCGAATGTAACCGCCCCATCCTTCCAGAAGGACTTCTCCATTCGGAAGTTCCGACTGTCTATTTTGATGTGGATACTTACGCCTACACGCATCGACGCATGCGATGGGACGCTCTATTCGATCACGTCGTGGTATTTCACCCAGGATACGACGACCAGTTTCGCCGCGCGGGACATCCGGGTGCCTTCTTGCTTCCGCACGCGGTGCGCCGCGAATTCTTCGATGAGCCCGAGATCCGTCGCGAATTCGAAGTCGGCTGGGTCGGACAGGTCAGCGGCCCTATTTATCGCAAACGCAGGGATTGGCTTCCTAAACTTGCATCCGCGTTCCGGATGAATGACTGGTCAAGGCCTTACACTCTTCGCGAAGTGGCTGACGTCTACCGCCGCTCTCGTATTGTTGTCAATATTGGACGTGATGATTTTCCGCAGGATGCCAACTTGAGAGTCTTTGAAGTTCTTGCTTCTGGTGCCCTCCTCATCACAGCCATGCCGACGGAACTATCACAGATCGGTTTTCGGGAAGACGTCCATTTCGTTGGTTACCGGGACGAAAGCGAAATCCTCCCTTTGGTAAGCAAGTATTTGAAGGACGAAGGATCGCGCTTTCATATCGCACAAGCCGCGCGCGCGAAAGCTCTGCAGGATCACACTTATGATGCTCGCGTGGAACAACTTCTCGCACATCTCCAGCTGAGCGGTACAAAGAAGCTTGCGCCCGCGCGCCAGTGGTTCGAAGCACGTGCTCGCCTGACGGCCCTTGATTTCTTTGCCTCTCATGGAGAACTTGACTGTGCTGCAACGCAGTTCCGTCAAATCGCTGGACGTGGCCTTCGTGAGACAATCGAAGGGGCTGCCTTGCTGGCAAAAGCGTGGGTGAAGGACGTGCGGCAGCGCCATTCGTTCTGATCGGCTCAGCGTCCTGTAGCAAAAAGCGTTTGCAAAAGGAATGCGCTCCGATGAACTGGAAAGCACCCGTCCTTAAAATTAGCCGCTCTCAGCACGCCCGTCGTGTATACGCGGCTTTGAGCGTGACTCCGATTTTGGGAGGGATCCTACGTCGGTTTGTAAGGAGAGTTGTTCCAGTAGAGACGCATGTCTGGCTCCGAATCTCCGGTGGACTTGGGAAGGGGCTGTGGGCCCATCTCGACCCGCGCTTCGAGATGGACTTCGCGAACGGAATATACGAGGTACCCATCCAACAGGCGCTCTCCAAGCATCTGGAGCCGGGTTCTGTCTTCTATGATGTTGGTGCGCATATCGGCATAGTCAGCTTGTTCGCTGCGCGGCTTGTGGGCACGAAAGGAGTAGTGTTTGCCTTCGAGGCCGACCCTGACAACGCCGATCGAATTAAAGAACACGTGCGCCAAAACATGTTTGATCAGATCCAAGTGGTGCCTTGCGCCGTTTGGTCGTCCGCAGGCCACTTACGGTTCGAGCGCGCGTCAGCGCAATCAAGCAGAAATCAGGGCGCTATCGCTACCGGACCCCTAATTGGAAGCGAGAACACCATCGAGGTGGAGGCTATTGCCCTCAATGACTTTGCCCAAGCACACCCAGCGCCAACGTTGATCAAGATCGACGTCGAGGGGGCAGAGGCCGACGTTCTCCGCGGCAGCGGAGAGATCTTTGCGCGATCAAAGCCCGTTTTGATCTGCGAGGTACACCACGGACATGCGGCAGAAGACGTGACCCGATGGCTCAACGAGAGGGGTTATACCTTCGAATGGCTCGAAGCCTCCCCCCAATTTCCTCGCCACCTATTAGCAAGGTCGGGGAATTGAGTTGGCCATGCTCGCCCGCGTCAAGCTTAATCATCTCCGCCGCATGATCTATGAGAAGACGGCGGCCGATGGGCCGCTTACTCGTAAGTGGTTGCGCTGTCGAATAGTGGGCTAGCGTTCCTCAAGAATGCTAGCTCGCAGAGCCAAAGGACGCCGTACCTGGGACTTCGAATGATATCGGTGATATCTACGACCTTATATCCGGCCTCATCCATTCGTTGAATTACGTTTGCGATGCTGTTTTCGTAAGGACGCGAACAGATCACCACCTCGACAAAGAAGATGTCCGTCTTGCCAAACAGGTCGGAGGCGCCGCCCAAGACCTTGAGGTCAAATCCCTCTGCATCGATCTTTACCATCTCCGGACATACGTTTGCAGCTGAAACGATTTCATCGAGGGTCTTCACAGGAACGGAAATTTGCGGTGCTTTGGCGTTGCCTGGGAGAGATACGAACGAACTACTATCGTCGCGATGCGAAATGTTAAAAGGGAGAGTGCCTGATTCATCGCTTACACCTGCGTTAATCCACGTAATCTTGAACCCGCGCTCGACCAGATCCTGAACGTGTGCTTTCAGGTGGTCTTGCGGCTCCACAAGCGTGTAGCAGGCATCGGGGAAAAACGAAATGGCCCTTCTTGTCCAGCTGCCCTTGTTGGCGCCTACATCGATGATATGTCTTGGATCAAAGCCGTACCGCTTCAGCAAAAAAAAGAAAGGTTCCAAGCCATACCCAGGTGAGGGAACGCCGTGCTGAGAGACGTATCCATCTCGAACCAGGCGATAGCCAAATCGCTTCAGAGTTGACTGAACGAGTTTTCTGATCACCTGTGTCCCTGCGACCCCAGCTTGGGTCAGCTAGGCTTGCCGACTTCGCCCGTGCGAACATCTTATCCGAGATTTTCTTTTTGACCTCAAGAACGGAAAGTATTGTACCCGGAATTTCCGATTTCAACTTTATCTTTGCGCAAAACCATATGCCCGCCACCGTCTGGTGTCAAGTTCGCATCCGTGCAGATGAAATTCGTGTCGATGAGTTGTTGATTGTTGAGACAGAGCCCCAAGTGTACACACGGAGCCGTTCCGGGGGGAAGCGAATGCCACTTCCTGCATGGATCGTGTTTGGCTGAAATGTTGAGAATCAAGAGCTAGATTTGCGTGTGCTGGCTTGAGACGGTCCGGTAGGATGATACCTCGTTAGTATCATCAGCCAGCCGCTGAGTTAACGGAAACGATGGACTCCCGCACCACACCCGCTCCGCCTTTTTCGCGGGCCTGGTACTGATCGTAGATTCAGACATACGTTTTTTCAAGACCAACCCGCAAGGGGGTGTCGGGCTCCCGCGGAGGTATTTCTGGATCAAGGTGTTGTCAATGTTGCGTCCGTTGACGCCCTTGGGGGCGCTCAAATCATACTTCCGCTTCAACCTGATGCCTGCAATGTTTTCGACCATGCCCACCAACTGATTGATCGTCACGGCTTCGCTGGACCCCAGATTGATGGGTCCAGTATTTCCGAGTTCATAATGAGATCGATGCCTTTGATACAGTCATCGATGAACATAAAACTGCGGGTCTGATTTCGCTGCCCCAGATTTCGATCTCGTGTTTACCGGTTACTTTTGCTTCCACCACTTTACGACAGATGACCGCGGGTGCTTTCTCCCCGCCATACCACGTTCCCCAAGGCCCGTAGACGTTATGGAAGCGCGCGACCCGCGTGTACCTCCCGACGCTTGAGGATACGGGGAACTGGCGAAACTTAGCTCCATTTGGCTCCAATTCATTTGGATGACAGTGGGTAGCACCGTGAAAACGCGGGACTTGGTAAAGTTAAATAACAATTATGGTTAACCAACACCCGTTAACTTCCTTGAGTTCTTGCCAGCGCATCGACTACATCTTTGGAAAGTTCGGGTCCGCTTTCACTTCCAGAATTTGCAGTGTATGCCGCCGTGTGTGCCCGCTAATCAGCAACACCCACTGGTACCCGTCTAGCGTTCCAATCGCCGGCACCGGATGGTCAAACATATGGTCGCGCAGATCCTCCTGCGTCGTCTTGATGAACTCTTCCGTCTTCGCCCGGCTTTCCAGGAACTTCTTCACGGATTCTTCCGGCGTCAGCACCGTCTTCGTCGGGTCCAGCGGTTCCGGTGCCTTCGCTTTGAAGCTCCGGTCCTGGAGCATGATCACGAGCTTTTCGTCTTTGCCTGCCGTCACACTACGCTTCTCCGGTGTCAGCGGTGTTTTCAGCACTCCATCCGTAACTCTGCCGAAAATAAAGGCTTCGGCGAGCGCAATATGATCCGCGCATTCCGCAATGGACCACCGGTCCGGCGCGGATTTGAAGCTCCACTGCGCCGGCGAAAGTCCCTTGGTCGCGTCGAGGAACATCTTCTTCGAGCCTTCAAGTTCCGCGACCGCCTTGTCCCGCTCCTCCTTGGTCAGCGTCTCCGTCGCAGGCGCTGCCAGTACGAACATAGCTATAGCCAGTACCATACTTTTCAACATGGGATACCCCTCCTGGAACCTACTACGGATGCTGCGCGAAATTGTATCGCTTTATTTCACGCGAACATAGGTCGCATCTTCCGTGAACGCGTCTTTTTGGTCCTTTCGGAAGGTCCAGTTTGTCTTGAAATGGTCGTTATCCAAAAAAGTGTAAATTGCGTGATGCATGTGGCCCGTATCAGGGCTTTTCAAGTTGGAGATGCTCACAAAGTTGAACTTAATCGTCTTGGCCGTTGCATCGTACGTCCCGGCCATAGTTGGGTGATTGCCCGCCATACAGTAGTGCGTCAGTTTCAATTGGTCCCCGTCCAAGTAATACAGCGTGATCATTTCCACTGGCTTGCCGCCTTCCTCCATGTGGAATTTCTCAAGCAACGCCGTTCCGCCGGACGTCAGCTCCAGATGCAGTGTCGCCTTTCCGTTCGCGGAGGTCTCCGTTTGCCAGTCGCCCACCAGCGCTTTCATCTTTTCAAACGCTTCCGCGCCGTTCCCCCCAGCCGCAGCGGATCGTACGCAAATCGCTCCCATCACCAGAATAGCCAAAACAGCCGTCGCCAACTTCTTCATTCCATTCATGTTCTTTCTCCTTCCGTCCTGAAATTGCAAACACTCCAGAAATTACTTCGCGTTCGCGTCGGCCTGCATGAGGCCGAAAAGATTTCCTTCCGTATCCTCGCAGTACGCAAAATATCCCACTCCCGGAATCGGGGTCTTCGGCATAATCAGTTTCCCCCCGGCCTTCGTCACGGTGGCAACGGAAGCGTCCACGGACTCAACGCCGAGTGTGTTCGTTGTCGTCTGCACGTTCCCGCGCTTCATCATTCCGCCGTTAATTCCAGGCTCTTTTTCATCGCCTGTTTTCACCATCCAGTACTCCATCGGTCCAGGCCATTTTTCGATCTTCCACCCAAACACTTTTTGATAGAACGCCACCGCGCGATCGGGATCGTTCATCGGAATTTCAAAATGAATTACGCGAGCCATGGCACTTCTCCTTTGATGTTTTGGATCAACTTCCTCTCGAAACTTTTCTCGAGTTCAGACCTGCTTCGGCTGCGGCAGGGAACCATACTTCTGCGTCGCGAATCCCACGATCAATCCCACGATGCTTCCGGGAATCATGATCTCTTTGTAGTAGTGCTTCCCGGTAATTGCATCCGGCATTACGGCGATAGCGAACGCCAGCAGCGCGCCGATGAACAGCCCGAACAAAATCCCGAATGGAACCGATTTCACCTTCCGGGCAAACAGTCCGATCAATATGCCGCCCACAAGTCCCTTGAACATCGAGCCGAGAATGATGGTCATCATCTCCGGCCGCACTTCCGGCGTGAACCAAGCCGACGCACCGTCGATTGCTCCCAGCACCGCTCCTAAAATCAATCCCAGCAAAATCTTATTCATCGACATAGCCTCCACTTTCGAGATGACCCCAATCGCCGCCGCATTCTCTCCCGCTCTACTGCTCTTTACAACGGTGTTGGAGATTTCTTTAGGGCTATCGGTGAAAAAAGTAGAGGACGAGGAACCGCATCACTAAATACGCTGTTATCAATAGGATGGCAACCTGGTGCCGTTTGTAGAATCTTCCCGCCTTTTCAAAAAGGCTTTCTGAATACGACGAAACCGGCAATCCATCCAGATGGCGCGAGACATCTGCAGCAAAATCGGAGACGTCCTCGTACCGGTCGCCCGGCCGGTCCGCCATGGATTTTGCGCAGATTGCTAGCAAGGGGCGAGGGATCTTGGCGTTTTTCTCTCCGGGCGAATTTGCAGCGACAAATTTCAGAAGTGCGCCAAGAGAAAATACGTCACTCCGCGCATCAATTTTTTCCGTTTCTCCGCGTGCTTGTTCGGGAGACATATATCCCGGCGTGCCCATCACTGTTCCATGACCCGTCACGACGGTGGACTGCGTTTCTTCCGCCTCTGGATTTTCCTTCTTGGAAGAAACAAAGACGGTCTCTGCAGCCGCGGAATTTTCCTTCAGGACTTTGGCCAGTCCCCAATCCATCACCAGAACTTCACCGAAGGGGCCAACCATGATGTTTGCGGGTTTCAAATCTCGGTGCAGAACGCCGCGCGCATGCGCAAACGCGACTGCATCGCAGATTCGCAAAAACAAACGCAAACGCTGCGGAAGGGAATCCAGTTGCTTGACGTATTGATCGAGTCTCAGGCCTTCGACGAATTTCATCGTGTAGAAAACACGGCCATCCGGAAGTGTGCCCACATCATGTACCGGCACAATGCCCGGGTGCTCCAGTTGCGCCAGTATCCGTGCTTCGCGGATAAGCCTTTGCGCAAGCTCGGGGGCGGCGCTCGTGGAATCCAAAACTTTGAGCGCGACGCGCCGATGAAGTTTTTCGTCCTCAGCGGCATACACCACGCCCATCCCGCCGCGCGCGATCAGTTCGCGAAGTTCATAGCGCGTCCCGGCAAGATCAGGAACACTCGAGCGACGCAAACGCTCCAGCGCTTTGTCGTTCAGGAATTTCATTATTGCGCTTCGCCAAAAAGTGATTTTGCTTCGCGCGTGAACTCTTCCTCACTACCGCAAAGTGCGTGCAGTTGTTCCATCGCAATCCTACGGAATTCGCGCCGCGCCCAGGCGATCTGATTATTCACTTCGGTCACGGGAAGCGCGTGGCGTTTGGCCAGGTCGGCGTACGAAATATTCTCTTCGCCGTCCAGATCGTACGCTTCAAAGATTTGGAAGGCCTTTTGCCGGCCGCGCGTTTCGCATAATTTGTGCAATTCGCCGACGGAGGAAGAAAAAAGGCCTCGAATCCATTCCTTCTCGAAAAATTCCTCAAGCGATTCCGGAGAAGGAATTTTCGCGGGGTCAATTGCCTGGTTGCGCAGTTCTTCCTCTGCGGCGGAAAAATCGAGTGCGACGTGGGCGAATTCTCCGCCACGTTTCTTGCGAGACGCTGCCTTGATTTCGTTCAGCGCAAAACTGTCCGCGCAAAGCCGCAGATACGTGCGCAAACGGCTCTTCGCGGGATCAAATCGCGCAAGGAGATCGCGCTCAAGCAATTCCGCGAAGAATCCTTGGGTAAGGTCCTGCGCGTCTTGTGGAGCCTGTGAATATTTCAAGCGAAGGTATTTGTAAACCGGTTTCCAGTAAGCGCCGAAGAGAAGATCCAGCGCGCTGCCACGCTCCGTGGCGTCCGCGCTGCGCGCTGAAGCAAGAACGGAAAGTCGCGTAACTGGAAAGGATTCACCCTGCATGGTCATGGCGGAGGAAAGTGTACTTCACACTGCAACTACTCGTAACGCAGAGCTTCGACGGGATCGAGGCGCGCCGCTTTCCACGCGGGATAAATGCCGAAGCCGATGCCGATGAAGGCGCACAAAATGAGTGCCGTGACGACCCAGAAGACGGAAAGCTGCGCGGACATATGCGCGCCATATTTCATGAGAATTGTGAGCATCGCGCCGAACGTAACGCCAAGGATTCCACCCACGGCGCTCAGCGTGACGGCTTCAATCAGAAATTGCAAAAGTATATTACTTCGCTTTGCGCCGATGGCTTTGCGCACGCCGATTTCGCGGGTTCGTTCCGTAACGCTGACGAGCATTATATTCATCACGCCGATACCGCCAACCAGCAAACCAATCGCGGAAATGCTGAACATCAGCAAGAAAATCAGGAAGCTGATTTTGTTCCAAAGATCGAGAAAATAGTCCGAAGTGAAAATCGCAAAATCATCCGGCTTGTCGTTGGAAAGACGGCGCTTGCGGCGCAGCAAGTCCCGGATTTCTTCCACCGCCTGCGAAACCTGGGATGGGTCGCTCGCTTTCGCGAAGATTACGTAATCCTTCTGGTTTGGATACAGCTTGCGGAGCGTCGTGACCGGCATGAACGCGATGTTATCTTCCGGGTTCGATCCACCGGAAATTCCCTGGCGGCGTTTTTCCATCGTGCCGATGACGGTGAAAAGCTGGCCGTCAATGGTGACTTCTTTTCCAATCGCGGCTTCTTCGCCTTCAGGAAAGAGCGTGGTGACCGTGTTAAAGCCCAGAGCAACAACCGGCGCGCGATGCTCCGCATCGGTTTCGTTGAACATGCGGCCTTTGTTTAGTTTGATGTCGAAGATTTCACTGATGGACGGCTGATTTCCCTGCAGGATTACGTTTTTTGCCCGGAAAGCGCCGCGGCGAACATCGGCCGTGCCGGAGCCGAATTGCGGGCGAAATATTCGCATGGACGGCGAAGCGGCTTTCACGTGTGGCAAACGCGCAATGTCATCCGCCCATTCCGGCTGAAGTTCCTTGCGCGTGAACCATTCACTGGGCGGGCGGGAAAGCGAAGCCCACGGAAAACGGTAGGCAATGATAGTGTCCGACCCGAGATCGCGGATGCCGCCGAGAACGTTTTCATTCAGGCCGTTGATCAGAGAACTTACGGCAATTACGGTCGTGATGCCGATCACGATGCCGAGAATAGTGAGCCCGGAACGCAGCGGGTTTTTGCGGAGCGTGTCCAACGCAAGCGCGACCTGGTCTTTCAGCTCCAGCGCACGAGCCGGCTTAACAAAGCCCCGAAGACCTTGCGTTCGCGTATTGCTCAGTGTTTGCGCGACTGTAGACATTTATTCCCAAACATTCGATTAGAGACACCAATACTACAAATGCTATTCGGAGCGCAGCGCCTCCACTGGATCGAGCCGCGCCGCTTTCGACGCCGGATACGTTCCAAAAAACAAGCCAACGCTGAGCGCAACGATCAATCCGCTAAGCACAGACCAAAACTGCACCGCGGCGGGCAGCGGCGTGACAATGGAAACCAGTTTTGCCGCAATGATTCCGCACAGCACACCGATCGCACCGCCGATGACGGCAATCGTGGAAGACTCGATCAAGAATTGCAGCAAGATGTCATTGCGGCGCGCGCCGAGCGCTTTGCGCACGCCGATTTCGCGTGTTCGCTCCGTTACGCTGACCAGCATGATGTTCATGATGACGATGCCGCCGACTACGAGAGAAATCGAGGCTATGCCGACCATCACGACGAAAAAGCCGGAGCTGATGTCTTTCCACAAAGACAAAAAGGAGTCACTGGTTTCCACTGCAAAGTCATCTTTCGTGCCGTACGCAAGGTGGTGGCGGCCGCGCATGATTTGGCGGACTTCATCCACGCTCTCCTGAATTTTTGCAGCGGAACCGGCGCGGGCGGTGATGCGCAGAGAATCGTTTTGCGAGCCATATTCCTTGCGATATGTGGTGAGCGGAAGGATGATCCAGTTATCGAGGGAAGTTCCGAGCGAAGAACCTTCTTTTTTGCCGACGCCGATAACCTCGCAAGGAACGTTGTTCCAGCGAATCTCTTTGCCCACCGGGTCCACGCCGGGAAGAAGATTTTCAACGATGTCCATTCCCACCGTGCAGACGGGAGCAGCGCTCGTAAGATCAGCCTCCGTAATGTGTCGCCCTTCGACAAGGTCCACGTCGTAGAGATCCGTCATTTGCGGCGTCCACGCGCGGAGGTTTGTGTCCTTTAGTGAGTTGAGACCGCTGCGCACTTCCACACGTCCGCCCTGCGAAGCGCCTACTTCCTTGCACGATTTGCAAAGCTCCTTGATCGCTTCGTAATCGTCCCAGTGCAATTTCTTGCGTTTCTGAAATTCGAGGAAATCGTCCACGTTGGTAATGATGGAAGGCTGATACGCCACGCCGAAAACATCCGCGCCGAGATTAAAAACTTTTGTGGCGACGTATTGGTTGGCTCCGTTAATCAGGCTGACCACAGCAATGACCGCGGCAACGCCGATTACGACTCCGATCAATGTCAGAACGCTCCTTAGCTTGTGGGCCCAGAGGCTGGACGTGGCGATAGCTACCGCCTCGGAAAAGTTCATTGTGGTGGGCCGCGCCATTTGTTTATGGGAGAGGCAGACTTGTCCCTCATCCTAGCATACGCAGCGAGACGTGCCGGAATTACACAGAAAGCGCCGGAAATCGAGGATTTAGGCTGCCAGAGGGGACATGGCGCGGAAGGATTCAAAAGGAAAGAGGCGAAGAGCAAAGCTCTCCGCCTCTTTTGCCTGCCTGCAAACGCAGGGTTGAAGTTTAGAAGCTGACCTTGATGCCGAACTCCATCGACCGAGGTGCGCCGAGTGAGAAGACGCCCGATCCCAAGCCGATCTCATTTGGCGCCAGGTTTGCCTTGGTGGTCCCATTCACTGAGCCGGCCGCTCCATCCAAAACACCGCTCAGCAAAGAGGTCGGGCCGTTGTAATTCTTGTGGTTGAATAGGTTGTAGAACGCAACCTGTGGCTCGATCCGGAACCGCTCCCAAGCGTGTATCGGCTTGATGGACCATCCAAGCCGCAGGTCAAAGGTAAAGAAGTTCCCGTTTCCTACCTGGCCATTAGGCGCTGGCTGAAGCTGGAGACTCGGGAATTCACTCGCGCAATTACCCATCGGAGCTAACGACGGAGTGATTGCGCAAAGTCCCTGAAGCTGCGCCTGCGTAAACAATCCCTTGCTGACCAAAGCCTGCCCCGCGGGCGTCAATTGATTTCCAGACTGGGAGCTGTATTGGTTCAGGAAATTGTTCAAATCGCCTGGGCTGATGCTGCGTCCGAACGAACCAACATTTGAACCAGGTACAGGTGCAATGCCCGTCTGCCCGTCGCCCACCGTGTCTAGTTGGAGCAGGTCCTCCGGATTGCCGGTCGTCGGAAAAACCAACGTCTGCGGCAGCGCCGTGTAGAAGTGAGTGATGAAGTTCGCCCGGATACCCGCGGGCAATTCCATAATCACGCCTGCGGAGAATTGATTCGTGCGGTCCAGGCTGCCCGGCCCGAAGAATCTCGTCGGGTTGTTGTAATCGAGCGCGCCGTTGATGAAGTCCACGTCCTGCGCCATGCTATTCAGACGCGAGAGTGAATAAGAGACCTGCGCGTTCAAGCGGTGAATGAAGGACACAGGGCTCTTCAGGTCCGACCTCAGTACGACATCCATACCGTTGTACACGGAACGTCCCGCGGGTTGCAGGAATTGCATGACTCCAAAAGCGGAGTTTTGTCCGGGGAACGCAACTGCTCCCGTGCCCGATGGTCCACCGCCAGGCCCTCCGAGGGTTCCTGAAGTTAGGCCATTGGCTGCATAGTCAGCAATCGTCGCGGGACGGCCACCGAGCAAGGGGCAGCCCGCGATAGATGCATTAATCGTTGTGACACCGCACTGCGCCAAAGTTGCTGCGATAGCATTTGTGGCGCCGCCAACGTCAAGAAAGTTCGCGTCGCCAACATGATTTTCGTCAACCGCAAGGAGAGTGTGCACGCCTACGTTCCGGAGGTAGTCAATCGAGATTGTTGTTCCGGGCCTGAGCTCACGTTCAATGCCAACATTCATCTGGTAAGAACGTGGAGACTGATAATTCGGCGCATAGAGCGTTGTGCCAGTAAGGGCGGAGGCTACTTCAAGAGCATTGGCCGCATACAGACCGTTCGACTGCGCGCCGGCCGCGACGGTCGCCGCTTGGAACGACTGTTGCAGCGCGATGATGTCGTTGATCGAATTGCCAATCGGTTGATTGCAGATTTGCGTGGCAATGTCCTTGCCGTTGATTGAGGTCATGTTGGTGCCATTCGGCAAAGCAACTACACCAGATGGGCAGGGACTTGCCGTTCCGTTGAAGAGTCCCTGACTCAAGCGCGCTGGCCGGTCAAAGAGAACGTTGTTGAACACCCCGTTTTCGTAGTAAATACCGGCTCCCGCGCGGATGGCTGTCTTACCGTTTTTCCACGGGTCCCAGGCAAAACCAATCATTCCACCGACGTTGGCATCAGGCTGGTTTACACGGCCGCCGAGGCCAGGCGCGATCGCGTCAAACAGATTGCCTGTGCAACCCACGGAGGGCGCATCGGAACAAGGAATTGGCGGCAAATCGCTATCCGACCTGCCAGTATCGCGGTTGTAGCGCACACCGAAGGTCAGCGTGAGGTTCGGTTTAATTTTCCAGCTGTCGCCAAGATAGGCTTGGAAACGGGTGTCATACTGGCCGCCGCAGGGCTGTCCGAATTGCGCAATCTCGGTGAAGCAGCCCTCTCCGTTGCCGAGAACGATGCGCGTGACGCCATAGTTCAGAGGATTCGAATCACCTCCCGGAAAGGGTCCGGTTGCTGCGGCTGCTTGTGAAGCCGTTGTAAACGCGCCGCGAACCGCAGGATCGATTCCAAAGAAGCTGGCAAATCCGCCGCCAAGAATACGGTTCACGCCGGTGCCATAACGAATGATGTGGCTGTGAAAAATTTTGCTGCCGTCGTATTTGAACTGTTTGTTCGTTTGGTAGGTTTTCTGCGGCGCAAGGATGTTCGCTCCGGCACAGAAAAGGTCACCGGAAGTGGTGCAGGACGTGGAGACGTTCCCAATTGCAAGCGCAAGGCCCGGCGCCGGATTGATGATGTTGGTGCCCGCGACGGCGTCGGTAATTCCATTGCGGAATTTGAGGTAGCCAGCGCGGAAGCTGTGAGTCCAGGAGCCGGTACTGAAGTCAACACCGCCGGCAACTGAGGGCGTGTAGTCCACGTTGGCGAATGGTTGATATGTCCCAGGCACGAATGACGCGACGTTGCGGTTCTGTTCAAAACCATATTTTACGAAGGTGCGAATTTTTGACGTTACGTTGTAGTCTACGCGGCCCAGATACTGCTGATCGCGGAACGGACTATTGAAATTGCCATTGAGCGAGCTGAACGGGTCCTGAACAACGACAGATGCAAGCAGGTCCTGAGTTGTGCGTTCCCAAGAGCCAAACGCAAAGAGTTTGTCCTTGATAATTGGTCCGCCCAAATTCACGCCGTACTGTTTACGGTTGAAAACCGAAGCCGGATCGCCGATTGCCGCAGACGTTCCGTCGCTGCGGTAGTTGAAGAAGCCTTCGCCATGGATTGTGTTCGTCCCTGAAATAGTGGTGATGTTGACCGTGCCGGAGGAAGTAAGTTCGGTGGCGAGGTCCAGGCTAGATTGACTTACTTGGAACTCCTTAATCGAGTTCACTGGTACGTTTTGCGTGGTGGTACCAACAGTTTCGTCGGAAATATCTAAACCATCTACTTCAATTCTTGCGGTTCTGCCGAAACGGCCGCCAAACGAAATGGAAGAAAAGCCCTTTTTCGTAGGATCAAAGTCGCCGCCATCTTGAATTTGAACGCCCGGCTCAAGCTGGGCCAGGTCGAGGAAGTTGCGTCCGTTAATCGGGAGGTTTTCAATCTGGTTTGCTGTAACAACGCCTTGAATCGTTGGTTGTTCCGTGTTTACGGCGACGCTTGTGCCTTCAACGGTAACGACAGTGCTCTCCGAGCCGAGCTCAAGCGTAATGGAGCCAGGCGTAATATTGCCCGTCTGAACCGTCAAGGTTTGTTCGACCGCTTTGAATCCCGCTGCTTCGATGCGAACGACATATTCGCCGGGAACTAACGGGCCCGAGTTGTACGTTCCCGTAGAGGTTACTTCGGACGCGATTTTCGCCGCCGTAGCTCTACTTGTGATCGTGATCTTTGCTCCAACTACTGCACCGCCATGAGGATCCAGCACGGTTCCTTGAATTGTTCCCGTCGAGATGCCGGCTTGTGCGTGGGCAGTCGGTACGAAAACTGCGTTTCCGCCAAGCAAGAGAGCCACAGCAACTAGTGCGCAAAAGACACACGTCTGCCTACTAGGCATGATGCCTCCAATTAGATATTTGAACTACAGGACCGCCGGACTGCGATAGGCTGGTTCCTCCTCCGGAACCGTCCGCAGCAACGTCAAAAGGACCATGGAGGCAGGCTAGAACCCACTATTCCGCCTGCTCAGATGACGCGTAGGGCGAATTGAATCTATGCAAACTTCTAGCCAGAAGATGGGCGATTTGTAAGTCTATTTTTATGTTTTATTTATGAACGAGAAACTCGGGGGGAGCTAAAGATTATGCACTTATTCATAAGTTTGTACGAAATCCCGTATAAATTTTTGATAAGGACGGCGGCAAATCAGTTCAGGCGCTGTGGCGGATGCGGTCGGCCAGGTTGCGGGCCCTTTGGCGGGCAATTTCTACAAATTTGCTATCGCTGGAGATTTGATCGAGTAATGGAACCAGGCGGCCCGGTTCGGGCAGGAGACCCCGGTTCAAGTCCGTTTCGAACTGCAGCAAGGCGTCGTTGATGCCTAGGCGGTCGTACCTCATCCGGCGTGAGAGAAGTACGAAGTGTTCCTGCTGCCGCGCCAAGCCTTCAAAGATTTGAAGGAGCTGCGTTGCCGCGGAATTCAGAGTGTAGTTGAACTTCGTTTCGAACTTCTGGCTGCCTTGCTCCCAGCGAAAGGTTTTTTCGCCGAGATTAGCAATTTTCCTGTGAACATCTAGATCGAGGCCCTGGAAGTGATGCAGCTCCGCTGCGTACGCAAACATTTTCGCCCGAAGCGCAGCACTGACCTGGAAAGGAGAAGAACCGGCTTCTTCCTCCAACTGTCGAATTTCGTAGGTTGCGGCGTCGGAATCTTCGCGTACGGCAATTTCAATAAATTCCGGCGTGCTGGAGGGAAAGACCCGGCGAAAGGTGAGTTTTGCCGATTGAGGCGCCGCAACGACGCACGCGGAGCCACTGACAAACAACACGGCGAGCGCAACGAGGAATTTGAGCCGGGAAATCATCGCAAAGGTGAGATGCGCGGCGAGGTGACCTGCGTTGCGCCAAGCGAACGCGCGATACCGGCGCGCGAAGCAGTGCTGCGCGAAGAGTCCCGGCCGAAACGGCGGCGTAGGTCATCCGCTTGCAGGTGACAAAGCGCGACGGCGAGCGCATCGGCGGCGTCAGAAGGTTCCGGAGTTTCATTCATCGCGAGAAGCGCGCGCACCATGAGTTGCATCTGCCGCTTGTCCGCATGGCCATAACCCGCCACGGAGGCTTTGATTTCGCGCGGAGCATAACTGAAAACTTCCAACTGAAACTGAGCGGCAGCGAGAAGGACAACGCCGCGTACTTCGGCGAGGCGCAGTGCCGTTTTCATATTGAGCGCAGTGAAGACGGATTCGACGGCGAGCACGTGCGGGGAATACTCACGAATCAGATCGCAAATCAGGCCGTGAACGGCTTCCAGCGCGGCGCCGGCGGATTCCTTGCGTTTTTCGGCTACGCGAAGGGCGCCATAGTGGATCGTGCGGCAGTTGCGTCCTTTTGCTTCCACAATGCCGTATCCAGTTGGGCCTGCGGCGGCGGGATCAACGCCAAGTACACGAACGCAACGCGAATTACCGGAATCGAGCATGGACGTAAGTTTAAAGCGCGCAGCAAGAGGACGCAATCGAGATAGAGCAGGATTTGTCGGAAACAAAAGCGCCGGCAAGATGCCAGCGCCACGAAGAAAGCAGAAGCAATCAGTTTGCGCCGACGGCGGCCTGAATTTCGCTTTCGTCAATGTCGAAGTTCGCGTAAACATGTTGGACGTCGTCGTGTTCTTCGAGTGCTTCGACGAGGCGCAACATTTGCTGGGCTTGCGAGCCGGTTAGCTTGATGTAGTTTTGCGGAACCATTCCGATTTCAGCGCTCGCTGGTGTGATGCCCGCTTTGGCAAGAGCGTCCTTTACGGCTTCGAGCGATTCAGGAGGAGTGACAACGTACCAGGCCGAGCCATCGTCTTTCAAATCTTCGGCACCAGCTTCGAGAACGAGATCCAAGAGTTTGTCTTCGCTGGCTGCTTCCTTAGGAATACTGATTTCGCCTTTGCGACTGAACATCCATCCGACAGCTCCAGCTTCCGCCATGTTGCCGCCGTTCTTGCCCATCATGTGCCGCATTTCGCCAACGGCGCGGTTGCGGTTGGTGGTGACGACTTGAATCAGCATGCCTACGCCGCCAGGGCCGTAGCCCTCGAAAGTTACCTCTTCGAATTGTTCGCCCTCGAGCTGGCCGGTGCCGCGGAGAATGGCGCGTTCGATGTTGTCGTTCGGCATGTTCTCATTTTTGGCGGCCAGAATCGCGGTGCGGAGACGCGGATTGGAGTTGGGGTCGCCGCCGCCGATACGGGAAGCAATCGTAATTTCGCGAATGACGCGGGTGAAAACACGCCCGCGCTTGGCGTCCGTCGCCGCCTTTTTGTGTTTAATCGTGGCCCATTTTGAGTGCCCGGACATGACAATTCCTCTTCTCTCGCGTGAAATTTCCCGCGGCCGCGCGGATTCCGTGGCCGCATCCCCGATAAATCGGGCCATCCCTTGACTATCTGCGGAAGACTGCGATGAGCCGCAAACTCGCCAGGCCGCTCCGGCCCGGCAGATTGAGGACCTTTTTGAGTTTAGCACAGGCGGAAACGTTGCGGAACCCGGTAGAGGAGATGCATGGGACACGGTTTATGGATCGGGATTTTACGTTTCTCACATTCTGGGAGCTCGACTCCATGCCAAGGCCACGCTGGTGGGAAACAAGGGAACAAATTTGAATCTCGAAATGTACAAGTCCGATTCGAGCAAAGAGGAAACAGCAGCGGCAATCAAGGGCGTGGCTAAAGACGACAAGAGGAACATCTACAAAGTCACATATTCATAACAGCTGTGACTGCTTGAGGTTGGCCACAGAATCGTCTGCGGCGCGCCAATTGGCCCGCTATACTTTGGGCGATGAAATCGTTCGCAATTCATGAGCGCCGTCGTGGGTGAAGTTAGTCAGCGCAAGTTTCGCGTTCTAGCGATAGCTTCCCACCCTGTGCAATACATGGCGCCGATACTTCGCCGAATGGCGAAGCATCCGAGACTCGATCTCCATGTGGCTTATTGCAGCTTGCGCGGCGCGGAAGGCGGCGTTGATCCCGAGTTTGGCGTGGAAGTGAAATGGGACGTGCCGTTGCTCGATGGATATGAGTGGACGCATGTGCCAAACAAAGGTTCCGGCCAAGAATCTTTTTGGGGATTGAACAATCCGGGTTTGAAGAAACTGATTCGCGAAGGAAATTTCGACGCGGTGCTTTGTTTTGTGGGTTACGTGCGCGCTTCGTTCTGGATTGCGCGAGGCGCTGCGAAAAAATCTGGAGTGGCGTTTTTGTTTGGGACGGATGCGACGACGCTTGCGCCGCGCGACGAAAAAAACTGGAAAAGATGGTTCAAGA
Source organism: Candidatus Sulfotelmatobacter sp. (assembly GCA_035567915.1). Classification (GTDB taxonomy): domain Bacteria; phylum Acidobacteriota; class Terriglobia; order Acidiferrales; family UBA7541; genus Acidiferrum. Next base: position 136,220 of record DATMPA010000022.1, read on the forward strand.
AAATTGTCTGGCCGCGAATCTTCAGCATGGCCGATCAAGTGATTGTGCCCTCTTCGGGCACTCATGACCTGATGCGTTCTCTCGGCATACCGGAAGAGCGCATCACGCTCACGCCCTACAGCGTGGACAACGATTGGTGGATGGAACAAGCCGCGAAAGTGGACCGCGCGGCCGAGCGAAACAAACTGGGCCTCGGCGAAGATGAAATTGCGATTTTGTTTTGCGCAAAATTACAGCCATGGAAGCGGCCGATGGATTTGTTGCGCGCCTTCGCGAAGGCTCAAGTCCCGGGCGCAAAGTTGATCTTTGCGGGCGAAGGCCCTTTGCGCAGGGAGCTTGAAGCGGAAGCGAGGAATTTGGGCATAGGCGAGTACGCCAGCTTCCTCGGTTTCGTCAACCAGTCTAGACTTCCTGTACTTTACAAATTAGTAGACTTAATGATATTACCTTCCACCTACGAACCGTTTGCCGTTGTAGTGAATGAAGCGATGTGCTGCGGCTGCCCGGTGATGGCAAGCGACCAGGTGGGCGCGGCAAGAGACCTCGTTCTGCCGGTAGCGCCAGACTTTGTTTTCCCCGCAAGGAATGTGGATGCGCTCGCAGCAAAACTTAGCTCTGCTCTGGATCGGGAGCGTTTGCGGCGCTTGAGAGAAGCGGCACAGGCTCACATCAGAACGTGGTCACCGGAACGAAATATCGAGGCGACGATTCGGGCCATTGAGGCCGGCGTTAGCAGATTGCGCGATTTGTAGAGATCGGAGTGTCAGGAAGTGGCTTCTGCAAAACACGAGGCAACGTGCAGCGTTCGCGATAAAAAATCCACGCTACGCACTCGGCGCCATGTTGCGAGAACTGACTCTCGCGGATGAAAAATTCCTCGCCAAGATTACGGGTACGTCGGTTGACGCGATTCGTGGGTATCTGGACGAACCCATCACGTCACCTTTTTCAAGGCACCTGCGGGAGGCGGAGCAAAAGTTTCGCGAGCTGGCCATTACGAGCGCCGATCTCTATGCGAAGAAAGTTCTGTTCCCGTACGCTGCTGTACGCGTGCCGAAGCCCGAGTGTGTGGTCGAGACGGGAATCGCGAACGGAGTATCTTCGGCATATATCCTGTTGGCGCTGCACCGGAATCAGCGCGGCGTTCTGCATTCGATTGGCCTCTCCGATCCCGCATATCTGCCGGAAGGAAAAGAAGCCGGCTGGTTCGTGCCGAAATGGCTGCGCAAGCCCTGGCACGTGCATCTGGGCGACGCGGAGGAAATCCTGCCGAAGTTGCTGCCGGAACTTGGCCGCATAGACATTTTTCTTCAAGACAGTCTTCATACGTACGAACACATGCTGTGGGAGTTCGAAATCGCGTATCCTTTCCTACGCCTGGGAGAACTCCTATTTGCGGACGACGCTCTCTGGAATTCAGCGTTTGAGGACTTCGCGCGCAAAGTCGGCACACCGGAGGCCCGCATTCTCCACGGCGTAGGCGTACTCCGGAAAAACGGGGCGTGAAGCTCCTTTTTTACTCACATTATTTCGCACCCAGCATCGGCGGCGTAGAGAGCATCGTGATGTCGCTCGCCCGCGGACTCGCGGAATTGCGAACGGCGGATGGTGCGCGCGAATTTGAAATCACGCTTGTCACGCAAACACCCCGGGAAGAATTTGACGACGAAAGTTTGCCGTTCCCTGTCGTGCGTCGCACGGGCTTCTGGAAATTGTTGCGCCTCGTACGAAACGCGGATGTCGTGCATGTCGCCGGGCCGGCGCTACTTCCGGCAGCGCTTCCATTGCTCCTGCGTAGGCCGGTGGTTATCGAGCATCATGGGTTCCAGGTCATTTGCCCGACAGGGCAACTTCTCATTGAGTCGCGCGGCGAGCCATGTCCAGGTCACTTCATGGCTGGCCACCGCGCCGAGTGCTGGAAGTGCGACCCAGCGTTTGGGTGGTTTAGCTCGAGGAAGTTGTGGCTCCTGACGTTCGTTCGCCGTTGGCTAAGCAAGCGCGTGACAGCAAACATCATGCCGACCAGCTGGCTAGGAGAGCAGTTGTCTTTGCCGCGTGCGACGACGATTCTTCATGGACTGGCGCAGATTCAAGCGATGCACACGCCGTCCGCGCAGCAATCGGGTGTTCCCATGATCGCCTTTCAAGGCCGACTCGTTTCGACCAAAGGAGCGGGGCTTTTGCTCGAAGCCGCAAAAATTTTGTGCGCGGAACGCCACGAGTTTCGACTTGTTTTAATCGGTGATGGGCCTGAGCGGGCGAGACTGGAGGCAATAGCGTCGCAGCCATCGCTATTGGGAAGAGTGCAATTGGTGGGCCGGCTCAGTGCGGCAGAACTGGAAAAAACTTTGCAGGACGCCAGCATGGTTGTCGTACCTTCTCTTGGTGGAGAGGTGTTTGGCTTGGTTGTTGCCGAAAACATGCAGCGCGGGCTGCCGGTGATTGCGTCAGATTTGGGGGCATTCGTCGAAGTTTTGGGAGAAGCCGGGAAGACGTTTCGGATGGGGGATGCCCGGGAATTGGCACAGTGCATTGCAAACTTGTTGAAGTCGCGGGAGGTGATGGCGAGTTTGGGAGCGCAAGCAGCGCGGCGGGCAGAGAGACAGTTTGGCCTGCACGCAATGATCGCGGCGCACGCCGAGGTTTACCGTCGGGCGGCGCGCCATGAAACTACGTGATCGGCGGTCTATTCTGATTGCCCATTGCTATTTCAAGAACGGTTGCCACTGCGTGCCGTGCTTTGGCCCGATCAGTTCAGAAACCGTCGTTTCGTTGCGCTCGACCACGGTTACATAGGGATAAAGATGAATCGACCGAACGGCTGACTGTAACGCGGTGGTCGCGCAAGCGAGGCGTCTCTCATTATTGTCCAAGTTTTCTTGCATTCCTTCGTTCGAATTCAGGTTATGGGCAAAGCCGTAAACATACGAAGCGAAGGTATTGAGAGTGCCGTGGACATCCTCGCAGAGATAGACACCGCCAGGCTGCAAGCACGGCAGGAGTTCCTCAAGAGTGACGATCTGGTGCTGGGGAAGGTGGCTGCCATCGTCGATGACGATGTCAATATCAGAAACCTCTTGCTTGAAGCGTTTCCAGAATCCCCGATCTCCCTGGTCGCCGATGAATACCTTTATCGAGTCGCTTTCATAGGTTTTGCAGGCTGGTTCGATATCAATGCCGAAGATTTGGCAGCGCGGGCCGAAATAATCTCTCCACATTTCCAGGCTGCCGCCGCTATAGATTCCGATCTCCAAGACGCGGACTGTTTTACCTCTAAATCGGCTGAAGTGTCGGTGATAAATGTCGAAGTAATGATCCCACTTCCATATTCCGGGACCCTCTTTATGGGAAGCAAAGTAAGCACGCAACGGGTTTGACAGTTCTGCTTCACTCTTCGAATCGTTGGAGGAGGGCCATTCGGCACGAAAACGCCATTTCGCGTAGCCGCGCCAAATTGTGCGCATCTGCTGCAAGACCACGGGAGCGCGAGAAAGCCTTCTGAAGCGCGTTATCGTCTTGCCGAACATCTGGGCACTCCTCTAAATCCAGAGTCAGTCCCACACTAGCATAGGTTCTCGCGCTCAACCGAGGCACTTGGAGAGAGGGAGGGAGTGGGCTCCTTGATGCCAACTTCGGTCGGCAGCTCCATTTCAACTTGATTTGGGCGGGAGCGTCTTCGCAGGTTCACGAATGCGCGGAAGCAGACCCATGGCTCGGCGACAACGGCCCATTCTTGCCGGTATCCTTCTCGGCGTTCCGTAGGGTACGAACCGTAGCGATCCACAGAGTGGTGGCCCATAGCGCTGCGTCCACTGGAAGGAAGTAGAGGCGCCCCTTGAGTATATTTCTACCTGCTCTGATAAGCGTCCATTTGCTCAAGTGCAAGTAGAGGCGGACGAGCGAGCTCTCTGCGGGAGAATACCAACCGCTGTCCCGCAGTTGCTTTTCCGCCAGTGACTTCAGGGAGTCTTCTTGGATGGAAACGCAACGACTCAGCACAACATAGTGCGATTCCCAACCAGCTTTCCTCATTCTCTGGCAGATGTCCCAGTCCTCAAAATGTCGCCGATAACGGACGTCGTATCCGCCTACGAGGTCAACCGCTTCTTTGCGAAAGAGGACGGCATGCCCATGAGCAAATAGCACGGGCCCTGATTGGTCTTCGTGCTTCGGTTCTTGAAAGCGCATGCGCCAGCGCGTCAGCAGCCGGTCTGGCCATTGCGGAACGACGCGGGTGTAGCAGGCGCCGACATCCGGATGAGCGGCTAGATAGTTCTGGCAAGTGGCGAGCCAGTCTGGATCAGGGAGAACTTCCGTATTCACGCACGCCAGAAGGGTTGCGGATGAACGCGCAATCGCCGCATTTCGGGCCGCAGAAATGCCTTGGTTCCGGGAAAGACGAATCAGGGAAATTTGCGGTGAGGATTGCGTCCAAGGGGGAATAGAAACGAGTTCAGGAGAACCATCGTCGACGACGAATATCCGCGAAACTGGAAGGGTCTGGTTTAGGCACGCAGAGAGGGTCGCCGCCAAAGCTTCTGACCGCTCCCCATAAACCGGAATGATGACATCTACTTCGGGTACTTCGGGGCGTTTGCCGCCTTCCTGATCGCTCATGGTTAACCCAGCGCTTATGCCACTAGGGACGCGCCGTACAAGGGCGGCGTACCCCTAGGTCGATTTGGACCCCACTCTTCAATTGGAGGCCTCAAGAAGGAAACGTTGTGATCTCCAACTATAGATTTTCTGTAAACGCCAAGTTAGTAGTTTTTCCGGTGCCAATGTGATGGCCCTTTCGGAACACTCCGGACTCGGTGATAATGACGAGGCTCGAGACCGAGCTACGTAATGAGAATTGTAACCCCTTTGGCTTCAGGTCAGCTCCGAAGAAAGCCTCTGATTCTCTTCGGCACCGTAGTAGTGGGTGCGTTTGCCGCCTATCAGTGCGCCGAATACATTCTTAGTGGAGATTTTGTAGCTCTAGCCGCTGTGGCGATGGCTATGGTGCTGGGCTCCGTTGTGATCGGGATTCTTAATAACTGGCGAAACGGCGTCTATCTATTCCTGGGTTGGCTGCTGTTTGAGGACTTCGCGCGGAAATTCCTGGGCAACAACATGGTCGTGTATTTCGCCAAGGATTTCCTTTTGCTTGTCGTTTTCATTTCCTTTGCCGCGGCCCACCGGCGCGCGAAAGAGGCGACCTTCCGCCCTCCTTTTCTAGTGCCATTACTACTGTTCGTTTGGTTTGGCATTCTGCAAATTTTCAATCCAGGATCCACTAGCGTTTGGTATGGGCTGATGGGAGTGAAAATATTTTTCTATTACGTTCCGTTGATCTTTATAGGCTATGCGCTTCTTAATACCGAAGTTGAACTGCGTCGCTTCTTTGCCGTCAACCTTTCTCTCATGTCCATCATCGCTTTGCTCGGCATCGCCCAATCCATCCTTGGTCCTTCCTTCCTAAACCCTGAGAATCCTGCGGAGGACATCCGCGAGCTAAGTACTCTCTATCGCGTGTCTCCGGCCACGGGACATATCGCTTACCGGCCCACTTCGGTTTTTGTCAGTACGGGCCGATACGCTGATCTCATCATGCTTGCCTGGCTCCTCGTTTTAGGTTTCGGTGGCTACGTTTTGGTCCGGCGCAAGCAAGGGAGAACGCTGACCTTTATTGCTATCGCGGTGATCGCTGTTAGTGCGTTCTTAACGGCGTCCCGAGGATCATTCATGTGGGGGCTGATTAATGGAATCGCAACCAGCGCTGCCTTTATCTGGGGCGCCCCCTGGCGGAAGGGCGAGGCGTTGCGCTCTTTTCGCGCGGTGCAGCGCGCTGCCCTTGCCACGGGGCTAGGCATTGTCTTGCTATTCGTTACTTTCCCAGAGGCCATCCTTTCCCGGACTGCTGTTTATCAAGAAACGCTTTCGCCCGATAGCTCCAAAAGCGAGTTGGGCTTCCGGGCTTGGGACTACCCGCTCCAAAATTTCCTGGGCGCGTTCAACTATGAACGCTGGCCATACGGCTACGGTATTGGGACAACGGCGCTCGGCGGACAGTACGTGTCCCGGCTTTTTGGTGCGAAGCCACTCAACGTGGGCGTGGAAAGCGGCTACGGCACCCTGGTCGTGGAAATGGGGATTGGTGGCTTGCTCCTTTGGATCGTCATGAGCACGGCAATTTTGTTCACCAGTTATAAGATTGTAAAAAAGATAAAAGGTACCGCGTGGTTTCCATTAGGGTTCGTCATTTTCTGGTATGCGTTCACCTTATTGTACGTGTCCACTTTTGCCGGCATTCAGGGATATGAAGATTTTGTTTTGAACGCCTACCTGTGGCTCCTGTTGGGTGTTCTTTTCCGCCTACCCAGTATCAAACTTGCCGCCGAAGTTGAAGTAGCGCCACTTGTCTCGCTGAGTTCTCAGCGCCGTTGGATTGTGTAACTTGCACCTTTGCGTAATCTCCCCGTTCGTCGACAAGAAACATGGCACGGAGCGCGCCATCGCGGAGCTTGTCGAGCACTTGGCCTCGGATTTCGGTCATGCGGTCCATGTCTATTCGCAACGAATGGACGATGTTGAGTTTTCTTCGACTCAAGAATCGGGAAGGAGAGCCGGAAGTATCTACTGGCGACGAGTCCGTTCCATTGTAGTAGAAATGGGGATCGGCGGACTCATTCTTTGGCTGATCATGGCCACGGCGATCGGAATCAGTGGCTGGAAGATTGTGAACAAACTGCGCGGTACTTCCTGGTTTCCGATTGGGATGGTCATCTTTTGGTATTCCTTCCTGATGCTATTTCCTTACATGATCGGGGGGATACAGTCTTACGAGGATTTCATCTTGAATGCTTATTTGTGGCTGCTGATCGGAATTCTGTTTCGACTACCCGACATAAAAATTTCTACCGAAATTGCAGCAGCAGAAAGCGCCCTTGCGCAGTCGCGTCAGCGCTGGATTCTCTAACTTGCGAATCGCCGTCGTTTCACCGTTTGTAGATAAGCATCACGGCACGGAGCGTGTGCTCGCGGAGTTGTTAGAGCGTCTCGCTGCGAATCACGGGGTCGAGATTCATCTCTTCGCACAACGGGTGGCCGATCTTGTTGCTTCTTCTTCTTTGAAAGTCAAACCTGGGGCTCCCCTGGCCGGAAGAATTATTTGGCACAAAGTTTCTGCGATTCCCGGGCCACACCTTTTTCAATTTGTCTGGTGGTACTTCGCCAATCGGTTTGCACGCTGGCGTGATGCAAAATTCCGCGGGCTCGTCCCCGATCTGATCTACTCGCCGGGAATCAACGCGCCAGACACGGAAGCGATCACTGTTCACATCGTTTTTCGAGCGTTTTACGAACAAGTACGCCCGCAGTTGCGGCTTCTCGGCGCTTCTCCTCTGCACTGGCCGCGAACCATTCATCGCATTCTCTACTACCGCTTGATCATAGCGCTCGAGCGGCGCATCTATTCGAACCGTAAAATCGCTCTTTCAGCCGTATCGCAACTCGTTGCACAACAACTGAGCCGCTTTTTCGGACGTGAAGACGCGTACTTGATTCGCAACGCAGTGGACACCAGGCAATTCAACGCAACTGCCCGCCTGGCAAGACGCAGAGCTGTACGTCCACAATTTGGTATCGCGCCCGGTGAGTTTGTTTTTCTCCTCATTGGAAATGACTGGAAAAAGAAGGGACTGGATGCGCTCCTCGAAGCCCTCGCGCTTTGCCGGGATCTGCCGGTTCGACTTCTCGTGGTCGGCAAAGACGCACGCGAAACTTACCTGGAACAAAGTGAAAGCTTGCAGATCGGCGCACGAGTGACTTTTCTCGCTCCGTCCACTGATGTATTGCAGTTTTACGCCGCAACTGACGCTTACGTGGGTCCTTCCCTCGAAGACGCTTATGGGCTCCCGATCCTGGAATCCATGGCTTGCGGTTTGCCCGTCATCGCCAGCACTGCCGCCGGCGCCAGTGAGATTATTTCCGATGGAGAGAATGGTCTGCTGCTGCGGAACCCCCGCGATGCGGAAGCCCTGGCTCAGCTCATGCGAAAACTTTGCGTGTCTCCGGAATTGAGTCGTTCGCTGGGCGCTGCAGCTGAGCAAACTGCGGGGCGCGAATCGTGGGAAGCTCATGCGGAGCGCAGCTACCAACATTTTTCTCAAATTATAGTCAGCAATCCTAAGAAAACTCCTAGCGCTTAAAATCGCGCCTCTACGAAACCGTTGCCCGTGCATGTCCCGTTTTGAAACACGCCTTCGGATAATTTTTTGTTGGCGATCGCACGAACTTCTTGAAGTTTGTTATTTGAGTCACCTACACTAGCTGCGCGCAACGGCCATACTGGTTAGTCCCCTTCCTGGATCCGCCGCATTTGAGGGGGCATGCCCACCGTCCTGGAAGAAGCGGTCGCTATTCAGCGACGCTATTATTCGGAAACAGCATCGAAATATGAGCAAATGCATGCGCCTGAAGGCAATGGAGACGCCTTCAACAAGAAACTTGTCGAAGCCATGCTGCAAATGCTTGGAGCACAGTCCGTGCTTGATGTCGGAACAACGACCGGCTATCGCTTGCACGATTTGCGCTCTGCGTTGCCGAATGCATTTCTTTGTGAGGTAGAGCCGGTTGACGCCCTGCTCGGCTTCGCACGGCGCAATGACGTGCTTTCCTCCAGCGCCTTGATTCGCGGAACTGGCCTTGCGCTCCCGTTCGCCGACAAAAGTTTTGACGTCGTTTGCGAGTTCACGATTTTGCATCACGTGCAGCGGCCGGATGTTGTTGTCAAGGAAATGCTGCGCGTTGCCAGAAAGGCCGTAGTCATTTCCGACAGCAATCGCTTCGGCCAGGGCGGGGCGCTAGAGCGTCTTCTGAAGCTAGCGATGTATAAGACGGGGATCTGGAGGGCCTTCGATTGGCTTCGCACAAAGGGCAAAGGTTACAGAATCACCGACGGCGACGGCGTTTCCTACTCGTACAACGCTTACGATTCCTTCGACCTACTCGCTTCCTGGGCAGATCGCTTGATCATCCTGCCGACGGAAGGCGGGAAAGTGCGTAGCTGGCTCCATCCGCTTCTGAACAGTCCGGGAGTTCTTGCTTGTCCAATAAAAGAAGGTTCCTAAGATTCCGCCGATGAAATTTGCCTGCTCGGTTTTCAAAACAGGATTCAAGCGGACTATTTCTTCGCCAGAACCGCTTTGCGCGTGGCTTCCATCGTGAACGCCAATGTCTCCTTCGGGATACTCGATATGAACGGCCCAACTATCCATCCAAGGCCGGCGGGGATATCACGCGTAAGCGAAACCACTTCGCTCTGGATGTAAACGCCTCCGTCTTTTTCTTCCATGCGCCACCAGGTTTCCATTCGCCAGAGAAAACCATTGTCGTCGCCGACCGGTTTTTCGTGCTCGTCGGTTTTTCCTGCGTTTTCCACTTCTGTGATTCGAATGGCGCTGCTACGGCTGTGCGCCCTGACCGGTGAATCGCGGAAATAGTTCACGTCGTGCGTCGTGTTCAGCACGACGGTGATTACTTTGTGTCGCCGGAAGCGCAGGAAAACCTGGAAATGGTCGCCATCGTGTTGCAGAGTTTTCGAACGCTCGACGTCGGGCTTGTAGTATTCGGAATGGTGCTCGTAATCCTCGAGCACGCGAAGCACTTCATCCACCGTCGCTCCTTGGATGAATGCGATCGCCTCCCAGTGGTGAATCAATCCACCGGGGCAATGAATTTCTTTGCCTGCATCCCGAGTTTGTTTCCGATCAATTCTCGTTGAGCCGCCACGCAGAGCTTCATAGACGGCATCGCGCTCTTTCTCCGGCAAATTGTCTATCCATAGGAATGGCGAGCTTTGTTTCAGTTCCGTCGCGTTGCGATCGTCGGTCAGATGAACGTAGTGTTCGAATGCCGATTCAGTTTCCGACTTCAGCTTGGGGGAGGCGCCGGGGGTGCCGCTGGCAGAGTTTGCGGAGGGAACAGCGAAAAAAGTGAGCGCGACAAAGACCAGTGCCGCATTCTTGTATTGATTTTGAATGTCTGGCAATCCGTTCACCTGTCGCACCAGCCTTGCACAAGAATCGCGGTCCAGCCGCGGAACGATGGCGTAACTCATTGTCCTGCAGCAGCGCGAGAAAATTCACGCGCGATTCTTTCATATTCTGATGCATTCGGGTGGCCGCGCAGCAAGGAGAGCAAGGGTCGCTGCGCGGTGGCGGATTGCTAATGAGAGGGAAGAAACTTAACCGGGTTGGGAAGCTCGCACACGATCCCTTTCGAGACCGCTGTCCCCGCGCGGCCCCCAACCCGTTGTCTTAAGTTACGCGGCGAAGTGGTGCGGCTCAATGGGCCGGAGGAGCCACTTTTTGCGGTACCCGGGTCGTGGTACTACCGTTCCAGACATGGATTTTCCCGATTTGGTAACTCATTGTTTCTCTTGGATTTGGAAGTCTTACCAAGCCATTCCTGAAGTACTATCAGCTGCCATTTACACCGCTGACGAATCCTCCGAGGTGTCCGGTGATTGCAATCGTAATTGCGGTAACAAGTTGAATTGAGTATCTGCACTTGATCCAGGGGCCATCGGAGCGGCGATACAGCGCAACGACGGTCCACATCAAGATGCTCGAGGCACAGCCAAAGAAAAGATGCAGCAGCAGATTTCCCTTTATTCGTGCGCCTTCGAGCTGATAGTGCCACGCCAGCAATCCCGTGACGATCACAGGCAAGGATGCAATCGCCGCCGCAAGCTGGTTGTAGTAAGCCGCTGAAATCAACGCCGCGTTTTCTCGCCACTTTCCAAGGACTTCAAAGATCACCGCGGTCAGACAAAGCCCGATCGGAAAGTGCACAAGCACAACGTGCTGCGCATGGCGCGCGAACAGCACAGTTCTCGGGTCGAACGGATTGTTCACCATTGCATCGCTCTATTGAACGACGACCTTCGCCGTCATTTTCGGATGCAACGAGCAGAAGTACGGATAAGTCCCGGGCTTGTCAAAGGTGAACGAGAATTTTTCGTCCGTGTCCAAGGCCTTCGATTTGAAAACCTGCTCGTTGCTCACTACTGTGTGCGGAATGTCATCCGCGTTTGTCCACGTGACCTTTGTTCCCGCTTTGATTTCGAGCGAAGCGGGGGAAAAGCTGAAATTGTCGATTTTGACTTCGACCGTCATCTCCGGTTTTGAAACCGGAGTGGCGTTCGTTTGTTTCCACAATCCGGTTGCTTGATCAAATCCTGCCACCAGCAAAATTCCCATTCCAAGAACGCGCAATGTGCGTTTCACTTTCTTCTCCATCTCAACCAAGGTTTGAATCCACAACGGCAAGGGCCTTTTGGCCGCGAACAAAATTCACGCTAGTGATGCCCAGCACGCTTTTAAGCTGCTCGGCGGGCACTTTCATCGGACCCGGAGATGGCGCTGTTCCCGGCGCCGGCTGGGGGAAAGCCGTACTCGCGGCCGTGTGAAAGGTGACGTTCCCTTCAATCTTTTGCATGGTCTGGTGGATGTGGCCGTTCAATACGGTTACGGAACCAAATCGCTTCAGATACGCAAGAGCCTGCGTACTGTCTTCCGTTCCCCAGCCCCACTCCGGATATACCGACCACAGCGGAATGTGTGCGAACACGACGATCGGCGTGCTCGATTTTTTGCTCTTCAAATCGTCTTCGAGCCATTCCAGTTGCTCGTGCCCGAGCGTGCCGAGGCCCCCCGCTTTCAGATTCACCACGTTCACCAGCCCGACAAAGTGCACACCGTTCTTGTCAAAGCTGTGCCATCCCGCGCCCATCGCTCCTTTGCCGTAACGTTGCAGATATTCCTTGCCTTCATCGATCGCCACGTCGTGTTCGCCGGGAACGTAAAATGCTTCCTTGATTTTCGCGTCCTTCAAAATCTGCTGTACGTTGTCGAACTCTTCCGGCTTGGAAAGATGCGTGATGTCCCCGGTATGCAAAAGAAATTCCGGATTGCCCGGCAATGCGTTGATCTTCTCAATCGCGGCCTTCAGCGTTCCAATCACATCCGGATTGGCGGGTTTGTTGAAGCCCATATGGCTGTCGCTGATCTGCACAAAACTCAGCTCGCCCGCGATCGCTGCGGGATCGAGTTCCGCGAGCCGGCTCATGCTGAAGGAACTCATTACTCCGCCCTTCATTACGCACAGTGTCCCCGTTCCCGCCCACGCCATGCATTTCAAGAACCCCCGCCGGTCAATTCCGTCCTCGTTGTGGTCAAACTGAATCTCATCTTTCTTCTTCATTTATGAACTCCTCTCCTAAAGAGTGAGCGGCGCGCTTGGGTGTGCAGGAGAGAGGCGCGCCGCTCTCGGACGTTGTGTTTCAATAGGCAGTACCTGAGACAGTCGCGTTTTATTCCACGAAAATATATTTCCGGCGCGTACACTGAGGCTGCGAAATCTCTAGGATAAGACCGGGAATAAAATCGGCATCCAATCGGTCTATACGGATGGACGCTCGGGCTCACAAGGAGCACGGGGAGAGAGGATCGGACGTGGCATCGGCGCAGGACCGCGAGCGATTTGAGGAGCTCGTAATGCCGCATTTGCGAGCGGCATTCAATCTGGCGCGCTGGCTTCTGCGCAGCCGAGCCGATGCGGAAGATGTGGCGCAGGAGGCGTATTTGCGCGCGTTTCGTTTTTTCCCAGGATTTCAGGGAGGCGATGCGCGTGCCTGGCTCCTGCAGATCGTCCGCAACACCTGTTACACGTGGCTGGAGAAAAACCGCGCGATGGAATCACCAGTAGAGTTTGCAGAAGAACAGTTTCCATCCAGTGGGCCAAGCCCGGAAGCGCTTGCCGTAACAGGCAGCGAGCGTGAGCGTCTTTCACGCGCGCTGGAAACTTTGCCCGCGCGTTCGCGCGAAGTGCTTGTACTGCGGGAAATGGAAGGCTGCTCTTACAAGGAGATCGCCAGCATCACTTCGATTCCCATCGGGACGGTAATGTCCACGCTATCCCGCGCGCGCGAGCGTTTGCAGGAGCTCCTCGCGGCACCGGGAAGAAAGGAGACCCTCCGTGGCTTGTGAAGAATCGCGCGAGCTGCTGCACGCGTATCTTGATGGCGAACTTGATGCGCCACGTGCGGCCGAATTCGAGCGGCACCTGGAAGGTTGCGCTGCTTGTGTGCGTGCACTCGAATCGCAGGAATCCCTTCGCTCCTCTTTGCAGCGTGCGCAGCTCTACGAAACGACTCCTCCTGGTTTGCATGCAAAGATTCGAAGCAAGTTGCGCGATTCCGTCGCTCCGCCATCGCGCCGCGTCTTCGCATGGCAGCTCCTGGCCGCCGCAGCCGCTTTGATCCTCGCCGTGGGAATCTCGTGGAAGATAGTTCCCCGGTTTCGCTCCGGAACCTCCACCTCTCTTGCGGAATCCGCGCTCGCCGCGGAACTGGTGGATGCGCACATCCGTTCCTTGCAGCCGGGGCATTTGACCGATGTCGTTTCGACAGACCAGCACACCGTGAAACCCTGGTTTGATGGAAAAATTGCCTTTGCTCCTCCCGTGCGCGATCTCGCGGAAGAGGGTTTTCCTCTAGTCGGCGGGAGGCTGGACGTGCTTCAGGGGCAAACCGTCGCCGCGCTTGTTTACGGACGCCGCAAACATTTCATCAGCGTTTTTGTCTGGCCCGAGCGCGCCGGCGAAGCAGAACAGTACACCGGCACAAGAAATGGCTATCAGTGGATTTCCTGGCGCCAGGGAGAATTGCGGCTTTGCGCCGTCTCAGATACAAATCGCGATGATCTCGTCGCTTTAAAGGATTTTTTCAGCCGCTAATTTTTCTTACGTGGTTTTCCCGCGGATTTCGGCATCTCTCTTGCATAAATCAAGTGCAGCGTAATTTCGCTGGTATGTCCGGACTGCACCTGAAAATTCTTTTGCCACTCGGAGAAAATTCCGCCAGCGGAAGCACGGATGTCATAGATGTCCGTATGCAATTTTATGATGGTGAAGCGCCCGTGTGAATCGGCGTGCACCGCGTGGGGAGCGGATCCGTCCGAGGATTGATAGGTAATCGCGGCATGCGGCGCGGGCTTGTCGTCCGGGCCGAGCACGAGCCCGGAAATTACGCCGCTCGGTCCGCCCTTTCGCTGGGCTGCCGTCACGCTCTGCTCAACAAAGAGCGCCACGCCCGAAACCATTAGGGACAACACCACGATTGCAAGGATGCGCTTCATCTCCGTCTCCTGCCTTCGATTCCAGTGTAGTTCCGCTGCAGTTTCTGGGGCTTCGGGAAGCGCATATTGTGCCGCAGGACAAACCTGTCAATTAGGGCAGGTCTGTTTGAGGTGCCGAATCGCGCTAGAGCGTGGCGTCCAGTTGCAAATCACCAATCATTTTTTCCAGCTTGTCGTTTTCGGCGTCGCGCTGAACTTCCGTGTCGGTAATTCTCTTCCGCAGAGTTGCGAGTTGCGTTTCCTGGTCGTCGAGCTGCTTTGTGTACCGCTGCAGCAGCGCCTTTTCTTCCGCGCTCCCGCGTAGCGCCTTCATGTTTTCTCGTAGCCGTCCTTGGTCGTCCACGATGCGTTCAATATCTTTCTGCCGGTTTTCCATCTCCTGTTCGAGCTTTGCGACCTCGGCTTTTTGCGCGGTGATTTTCTTGAGCGCATCGGCCATTTCCGCGGTAATGCTGCCTTGTTTGGTGAAGACAACGATCTGCTCGTCCGACAAATTGGAAATCTGGTAGGTCGTGTAGAGCGGGTGAACTTCTTCTACGGGAAGAGTCGCAGTGGCCTTCGAAACGACTTCGAGGCGGAAGCGGTTCGTTCCGGGTGCTTGTTCTTCGGGCTGTTTGGAATTCTTTATCAGGTTCCAGCCCGGTCGCGCCGGATGCTCAATTACCAGCACGCGCGGCGCTTCATCCTGGTTCCGCACCGTATACGTCGTCTTCTGCTGCTCTTCACTTATTAGTGTCATTACTCCCTTGACGATTTTCACTTTCGTGACATGCTGCGGCGATGAATTTTGTTTGGCCTCAACCAGCAGCCCCAAATCCGTCGCGTAGGAAAGCAGCCGCTTCTCACCCGGCTTGATCGAGTCCGTCAGTCCCTCGCCTGCGAAGACTTCGCTCTCCAGCACGTTGAAGCTGCCGCCGTCGAGAGTGAGCGGGCTGGTGTTTTTCATCCACAGGGCGCGCAGGGGCCGCCCGGATCCGCTCGTCCCATTCCAAAGCGAAACTTTCTCCGCTTCAATTTCCGTTTGCACGATGGGAACGAGCGCGGACTGATTTTTCTTCAGCGTGACCCGGTCCTTCAATTTGTACTCGAAAAGATCGCCAAGCCCCTGGCCGCTGGCGGCGGATTCGCTCATCGCGCGCACTTCTTCAATCGCATTCGGTGGCGGTGCTGGAGGTGCCAACATGGCCATTGCGGTGTAGCTTTTCCCGTTCAATGGAATGCTCCGAATGTGCGCTCGATTCGCGACACCCATTTTTCCGCCGCCAACTCCTCCGATGAAAGCCGTTTCCGCGTTTATTGAATTTGCCGCACTGGCCATGACCTCAACTGTCTCTGACACGGTGCCGACTTGTAGTGTGGAGTTAAGTGCGTTCTCCCCGGGAGACACATTCACGCCCGTGAACGCCATCGTCTTAAAACCATTTGCGCCAAATTCCGCGCGGTAATTCCCCGACGGCAGGGACTCAACTTCGTACTCACCGTCGCTATCCGTTGTCGTCTGCGCGACGATTGTTCCGTTCTGATCCTTTACCACCACGCTCGCGTTCGCAACGGCCGCGCCGGATACATCTCTCACCGTTCCGCTCAACAATCCATTTCCTCCCGAAAGAGTCGAAGCATGCGTCTGCGGCGACAGCTGCACGCTTTCCGGAAGCGGTTCGACTGGGCGACGGCCATAGTAAGGTTCTGAAAGCCGCTGAATGAAGGAATGCGGCGCGCCCGCGACCAGAGAAAGCTCCACATCGTTCCAATCTTCGCCGACCGTGTTGTCCACGATGGCCCAGCCTTGCAGCAAAGGCTTCTTGCCCTCTTTCGTCGGCAGCACGATGCGATACGTCGTCTTCCAAATCGGCACTTCGCTGATGTAGCTCACATACAAATTCCGCTCGCCGTTCCCAGTCGTCGAAATCGTCATGCGCCGAACATCTTGCTCGCGCGCGGAAGCAACAAGGCCAAGATATTTTCCGACTTCCGTATTCAAGTCGTGATCGACGATGCGCACGCTAGTGCTCGTGTTCAAGTCCACGTTGCGCACTTCTCCGGCATCGCTGATGACGGAAATCTGCTCCATTTCCACGGAGCCCGCGGTTCCCATCCGCGTTTTGCGTTCCACACTGAGCAGCTTTCCGGTAATGGCCACTCCAGCTCCACTGCGAATCTCCACGCGCGCGCCACGCAACGCGCCGAGAAACTC
Organism: Candidatus Sulfotelmatobacter sp.; assembly: GCA_035567915.1. GTDB lineage: Bacteria > Acidobacteriota > Terriglobia > Acidiferrales > UBA7541 > Acidiferrum. Next base: position 152,597 of record DATMPA010000022.1, read on the forward strand.
CGCGACAGTTGGCCGTTCACCGAGAGCCAGACGTAACGTGGCAAGCCGCCGCGCCAGCGGCGCTTCGCTGTTGTAGTCAACGCCGGTAATCCGCCCGCCGGAAAGATCGAGCACCGTGAGCGATTTCAAAACGTCATTCAATTGCGCGCTCGTAAAATCCACATGCACATCCTGACTTCCACGCACGTGGCCGAGATGCTCGAAGTAGCCGACGCCGTTTTTGTAGAGCACCACGCGCCGTACTGGCAGCCTGGTGGATTCACTGCCGCTTGCTGCGCTTGCTTCCCGCGCGTCCGATGGTTTTGGTTTTACTTTTGGATTTTCTTCCGCGGAAATTGGGGTGGTGACAAGGGCTAGTACGCACACACCCGCTGTGAACCGTTTCATAGGCCACACTCCACTCCGAACGAGATAACTGCCTTGTCAATCCAGATGCGGGTTACTCATGGTGAGTTGTCCGATTTTCTCGCAAAAAATATTTGCGCACGAAGCCGCACCGGTTGTTGCCTCTCCCACGTTTGCGCGGCTTCGTGCATGGCGCTTGTCTTGTGTGAAATACTTAGACTCCACTTTTTCCGGGAGTTCCCATGCCGCGCTATCTATCGCAACACACGCTCGCTTGCCTCACGCGCCAGGGCGCGGAAGCGCTGGCAGGACGCATGCAGTCTGGCGGAACGGCGCGCGCGGGCCGCGTGCTTGTGAATATGCTCGAAGGAAAAATGTTCGCTGAATTCGAATCCGAATCGCGCGAATCACTGGAAGCCTGGCTCAAAACGGAAAATATGCACTTCGATTGGATCGTTCGCATTGAATGGAAAACGCAAGGAAGCGACGGCAAACTCTATCCTGCAGGTTAGCTTCGCTCTTCCACGGCCCGGAAAATCAAAATATGGCTCAGCCACGCCACTTGCACGAGAAACGTTGGCAGCCACACGTACGGAAAATACGAGATGAACGTGTTTGCAGGCTCGTTTTGAAAATGCCGCAGCGGAGTCGGCATGGACAGCACAGCAACCGTAGCCACATTTAACAGCAGCGCGAGTCCGCCAATATTCCATGCGTAGATCAGCCACTTCGGCGCTCTGTTTTTCGCAACGAGCCACGCCACCGGCAAGGCCGTCAAACCGGTAAGAACATCCCAATTGCGCCCTTCAAACGTCATTTGCACGGGAACGAATCCCGCACGATGACCAAGATAAAGAAAAATCTCCACTGCCACGCGGAACACTTGCAATCCAATCAGCCATGCCAATCCAGGACTCGATATAAGTTTCGAAGTCGCAGGAAAGTAACTCCCAAAATAGACTCCAACAAACGCCAATCCCACCAGCACCAACATCCTCGGCGGCGTATGACTGAAATCGTGCAGCTTGTCCGTGTAACTCAATACGCCTGTGACGACCAACCAAAGGAAAAACGCACTACCCACCGGCTTACTGCGCCGCGTGAGTTCTCCTTGCACTGCGCCTACGACTAGAGAAAACAGAATCGTCAGATATACGGGGCCAGAATTCATCGCGCCATTATGGGCCAGACTCCTTTTGGCACCTACACCGTATAACGCTTCGCCGAAGTGCGCATCCAATCAGCCATGTTTCGCCGGTGTGCCTCGAACGCCGCTGTCCTAGTTTTCTGCTCGTTCGCCTTTTGTTTGTCTGCTTTCGCACAAGAGCCCCAAAATCTCTCGGAAATTCCTATCGAGCGGTGCGACGTTTTGCCTGTCGTCAAAGTGCGCATTGACGGCGCGGACATGCGCTTCCTCCTGGACACTGCGGCGACAACGGTGTTGAATCTGAAGTCCTTCTCTAGCGGCCGCTCGAAGGAAATTCGCGTCTCCTCGTGGACGGGCACAGCTGCTACAAGCGCTCGCGAAGTCTCTCTACCTGAGCTTGCTTTCGGCAGTCATCGCCTTCGCGATCTGAAACTTCCTGCGATTGACCTGAGTCCGATCGGCAACGCATGTGGCGGAAAAATCGACGGAATCCTCGGCGTGGATCTTCTCGACAAAATGGGTGTGACCATTGACCTTAAGCGCCGCATCGCTTCGCTCGCTCCTGCCCCCGCTGACGCAAAGTCTCTTTACAACCAGATGGAAAGCGCCATGCACCATTGCAACATGGCGTTCACCGAGGGAAACGTCGCCATTCTGGAAGACTGCTTCGACCCCGAGATCGTTCTCTACACTCCGCAGGGTGAGTTTCGCGGGCGTCCCCAGGTGATGCAGTATCTTCAGAATCGCTATCTGCGGTACGCGCCGAAACTTTCCTACGAAATGGAGCTACGAGACGTCAAACTCTTCGGCGACGCACTCTGGTATTCCTACGACTACACGATTGATTCGCCCAACGAACATATCGAAGGACACGGAATGTCTATGTGCCGCAAAGACGGTGATCATTGGCGCATACTGAATCTTCACAATTCGCTCCGCGATCCGGAGTCTTCTGCCGCCAAACCAACAAAACCTTGATACAAAAATAAAGGGCGCGATCTCTCGCGCCCCGAACTCATTCTCGATCTCAACCGCGTTTCTCTAGCTAGTGTTTCGGCGCGGATGCCGGCTTGGCAAACAGCTCGTCATCAATCGGAAAATTGTTTTTCACCTGGGTCAGGCGAATGTTGATGATCGCTCCCTTTTCCGTGCGTTTCATGCGGAACGGAAACTTCATCCCGTCCACGTCCCGATAATCGTCCATGTCCAGTTTCACGACGTATGGTCCTTCCGGGCTCGAATAGGTTTCCTCGGTTCGAATCTCAAGTCCACTTTCCACGTCGAAGTAAAGTTTCGCCTTCTCGTTCTTTTGCGGGGAATACTCGACCACGTACGCATTGTGTGTCCCGACTTTTTCCATGCCAAGCACTTTGCCCGTAGCTGCAATCAGGATCGTGTTGGCCTGTTCGGAAAATTGTGAACGCCGGACTCGGCTGGCCAGACTCGCGCCGGTGTACTCGTGATACCCTCCGCGCGGATCTTCCACCCATGCTGCTTTTCCATCGCAAACATCGCGCAGAATGATGTCCTGCGGCAGCTTCATCTTGTACATCGTCTTGTCCGGCGACTTCTGATAGATCTCGATCGCTACGAACGCCGATGAGTCTTCACTCTGGTACAGGCCTTTCATCAGCCGCGTGTTTACAGACTTCCAGGCTTCTTCGCCTCCCACTGCTTTTTGCGCGTGGTCAAGAATCTCTTTCAAGGTTGGAACTTCGGCGTCCGGCTTCGAGGCGGTCTCTGCCGGTGCAGAATTTGCGGTCACCTTGGCCGTGACTATGGAGGCGTTGCTGGCAGACGGCGTTTGGCTCACCACGCCACGCGGCAACAGAAGCAGCACAATCACCGCTGCAATAATCAGGGCCATAGCTCGCTTTACAAGGTCTTGCATCAGAGCGACCTCACTTTCGGCTGGAACTCCGTGTCTTGACTCAGTGTGGTTGGCGGCTCCGCTAACCTCCATAGTGCCTGTGGTCATCTGTGTTGGGTGCGGCACTGTACCAAGGTTCAGGTCGGCATTTCACGCAGCGAGCGCCTCACTTTTTGCCCTCTCGTTTGCGAGCAGCGCACGTTACATGGACTGTAACCCCATTTCAATCGCGCACACTGGCACCACGATTTCCGTCAGAAAATCGTTTTTGTTGGTATCTTTAGGAAAAGGTGCTCAATTCTCAATTGGGGAAAATAAAAGAATGAAGAATTTCCGCTTCCTTCTTTCTTTGACTACGCAGAACAACGATTATCAGATGGAACAAGCTGCATCCGCGCGTGCCGCCGCGCAGGACGTCGGCGCGGATTTGGAAATCGTTTACGCCGACGGCGACACGATTACTCAAAGCACGCAGATTCTGAAAGCCATTCAGGCGGACCCGCTCCTTCGCCCAGCGGCCGTCATTTTCGAGCCGGTCGGCGGCACAGCCCTTCCGCAAGTTGCTCGTGCGGCCGTTGCCGCAGGCGTCGGCTGGGGAGTGCTGAATTCCGATCCTTCCTATGTCGGCGAGCTTCGAGGCTCCGCGCGCGCTCCGATTTTTTCCGTCAGCTCCGATCACAAGGAAATCGGCCGCATTCAAGGCCGGCAATTTGCCGCGCTTTTGCCGCGGGGAGGCTCCGTCCTTTACATTCAAGGTCCTTCCGACAATATCGCCGCAAGGGATCGGACCGCCGGAATGCAGTCCACGCTTCCTTCGAACATTCAACAGGTGATGTTGAAGGGGCAATGGACGGAAGAAAGTGCGATGCGATGCGTTAATTCGTGGCTCAAGCTGGCGGCGACGGGAAAGACGCAAATTGACCTTGTTGGCGGCCAGAACGACGTCATGGCGATGGGAGCACGAAAAGTCTTCGCAACCCTTACGAATCTTGAGGAACGTGATCGTTGGGTGAAAATTCCGTACGTCGGAGTGGATGGACTGCCAAAAACAGGGCAGAGCTGGGTGCGCGACGGCTCGCTTACAGCAACCATCGTCGTCCCGGCCAACGCGGGTCAGGCCATTCGCCTTTTGGCTGAGGCGCTGCAATCAGGCCGGACAGTTCCAGAACGCACATTCACCGTGGCGGAATCCATGCCGGCCATCGGGAAGCTATCTGGGATCCGGCTCGCAAGTTAATACTGCCATTCGCATCGACCGTCCGGTGATCATTTGCCGGAACCGATTTGCAAGTCCGCCGAAGGTGTAAGATACAAGCTGCCCGCAAGGGAGCACACTCTCCGCCATGCTTTCCAAAATCGCTCGCACTTCGCGGATATTTTGTGGCGTCGCGCTCATCGTTCTTGGTGCGAGTCAGAATTTTCCGGCGTTTCCCTTTCCGTCGCAGTCGGCCACCGATTTGGACGGCAAAGCTGCGGATCCTTTTAAAGCCTCTCAGGGAAAAATTACAGTTTTGATTTTTGTGCGCACTGATTGCCCGATCTCCAACCGCTACGCCCCTTTGCTTCGGCAGTTGAGTGAGACTTATGGAGGCAATGCGAAATTCTGGCTCATCTATCCGGACAAAAAAACCACTGCACAGGAAATTCGTGAGCATCTGGCGCAGTACAACTACAAGATTTCTGCTCTGCGCGATTCCGAGCGTGTCCTTGTGAAACGCGCAAATGCAACCATCACCCCGGAAGCAGCCGTGTTCGATCCGCAAGGGCGCTTGCTCTATCACGGCCGAATTGACAATTGGTATGAGGACGCCGGTCGCGCGCGCCCTGCTGCCACAACACACGAACTCCAGAGCGCAGTCGAGGCGGCGATCAGCGGTAAGCCGGTGCCGCTGGCAAGCGCGAACGCCGTCGGCTGTTATATCTCCGACCTCGAATGATTGGCTCTTACACACGGTTCGCATTTTTCTGCGGCGCGCTTAGTGTTGCCGCGCTTTGTGCTTCGGAACGCCTTCGCACGCATGCCGCTCCCAATCGAAGTTCAGTCGAAGTGCGCGGCATCACGTTCAATCGCGATATCGCTCCCGTTGTCATTCGCACCTGCGCGCCTTGCCACCATCCCGGAGAAGCTGGCCCGTTCTCCCTGCTTACCTACGGCGACGTGAAATCGCACGCGCGGCAGATTGCGGATGTTACGCAAAAGCGCATCATGCCTCCGTGGCTTCCTGAACCCGGCGAATGGAAATTTACCGACGATTTGCATCTCACCCCGGAAGAAATCGCTCTTTTTCAAAAATGGGTCGAAGCCGGCATGCCAGAAGGTGTTCCCGCGATTCTTCCACCGGTCCCGCACTTCAATCCTGGGTGGCATCTCGGGGAGCCCGACCTGATTCTTCATGCCGATTCTTCGTTTGAAGTGCCGGCCAGCGGCAGCGACGTTTATTGGAATTTTATTTTCCGCTTGCCGCTCGAAAAAACGCGCTGGGTCAAAGCTATAGAAATTCGCCCCGGAGAGCGGCGCCTGGTTCACCACGCGAACTTGATCGTGGATCGCTCGCAATCCTCGCGCCGCCAGGAAAAATCACCCGGCAGCGGTTTCCCCGGAATGGAATTGGAGATCGAATCCGAAGCGTTTGATCCCGACGGCCATTTTCTTTTCTGGAAGCCCGGCACGATTCCGGAACCGGAGCCACAGGGCATGGCGTTGCGGCTTGATCCTGGCAACGACCTCGTTCTGAACGCCCACCTGCAGCCCTCCGGCAAAGCCGAAAAAATTCGGCCAGCTATTGGCATCTATTTCACCGCCGAAGCCGCCACAAAATTTCCACTTCTTTTGCAACTTGAAAACGATCGCAAGCTGGACATCCCCGCCGGTGACGAAAATTTTCTCGTCACGGATGAATTCATTTTGCCGCAAGACGTTTCTCTTCTCGCGATTTATCCGCACGCGCACTACTTGTGCCGGGACATGCTTGCCCAGGCCAAATTTCCCGGCGGCGAAACAAAGACTCTTCTCCACATTTCCCGCTGGGATTTGAATTGGCAAGCTGTATTCCGCTACGTGGCTCCCGTCAATCTTCCGGCGGGCACTATGGTTTCCATGCGCTATCGCTATGACAATTCCGCGGCCAATCCCGCAAATCCGAATACGCCGCCGAAGCGCGTTCTGGCCGGCAATCGCGCAAGCGATGAAATGGCGCATCTTTGGCTTCAGGTTTTGCCACAGTCCCCCGCGGGAGAAACTCAGGACCCACGTCGCGTTCTGCAAGAGGCGATTGCCCGTCATCACGTAGAAAATAATCCGAGCGATTTCGAGGCGCACTACAATCTCGCCGCCATGTTGCAGGCGCGCGGTGAGCTCGCGCAATCGATTACGCACTATCAACGCGCGCTCGCGCTCCGGCCCGGGGACGCCACCGTGGAAAACTCCTTGGGCAGCGCATTCTTCGCCGCGGGAGAATTGCCGCAGGCCATCGCACATTTTTCCATCGCCGTACAAGCCCGCGACTCTTATTTCGATCCGCACTACAATCTTGGTCTCGCTCTTGCCACAAGCGGCCAATTTCCGCAAGCAATCGAGCAATTCCGCGCAGCGGTCAAACTCCGGCCGCAAGATGCCGATGCCGAAGCAAATCTCGGCGGCGCGCTTGCGGCAAACGGCGAAACACAGGAAGCAATTGTTCATTTGCGCCGCGCCCTGGAACTGAATCCGCAGCTCGCTCTTGCTCGCGAAAATCTCGAAACGCTGCTCAGAGACACGTCCAAACCTTAATCACTCCCTTGTCAAAACTCGCCCCGCGGGATAAGTTCCTTCCAGGAAGTGGAGGCGGAAATGCGCAGAGGAATTGCACTGGCCGTGATATTGATCGCGGCGGTGGCTTCGGGAGTCGCGGCCACTCACGGCGGAACTTCCGGCGCCATAGACACTCGCTTGCAAGGTGCGTTTCGAAAACCTTCGGTTAACGGCTGGACCTTCGTTCACGTGCAAGGCACGCCCGCGCAGATCGGCTACCAGCACGGCTATCTTCTGTCCGCGGAAATCGAAGATCTGCAGAAAGCCCTCCGCCTCGAACTCACGCACGACAATGGCAAGGATTGGAACTTTTTCCGGGACGCCGCGAAAAATTCTGTATGGCCGCACGTTGATCAGGAATATCGTGAGGAATTGCAGGGCATCGCGGACGGCACAAACGCGCGCGGGGTAAAGCTGGATTTATGGGACGTCGTCGCGATGAACATGGCCGAAGAGTGGAGCTACTACGTCGGAGCGTACGACAAACAGCACCACATCGCGTCACTTTCGACCGTGGTAGCGCCCGATCATTGCAGCGCGTTTGTCGCTACCGGCAGCTATACCAAGGACGGAAAAATCGTCATTGCCCATAACGATTGGACCGGCTACCTGGACGGCGCCCGCTGGACGATCGTGCTTGATGTCGTTCCGGCAAAGGGCTATCGCTTCCTGATGGACACACTTCCGGGGTACATCCACAGTGGAGATGATTTCGGCGTGAATTCCGCCGGCATCGTCATTACCGAAACGACTATCACCGGTTTTTCTGGCTACGACTTCAACGGCATCCCTGAATTCGTTCGAGCACGCAAAGCGATGCAGTATTCGGCATCGATTGATGATGTTGTGCGGATTTTCAAGGACGGCAACAACGGCGGTTACGCCAACGACTGGCTCATCGGTGACACGAAGAAAAATGAAATCGCCAGCCTTGAACTTGGATTAAAAAACGTTACGTTGGAGCGCAAAACGGACGGCTATTTTGCCGGCTCCAATTTTCCGATTAGTCCGAAGCTGGCCGTGGAAGAAACGGATTTTGATCTGAAAAATCCTTCGATCAGCGCCAACGCGCGCCACAAACGCTGGACGCAATTGCTCGAAGAAAATAAGGGGAAAATTGACGTCGCCATGGCGCAGCAGTTTCTGGCCGACCACGTGGATTCGTTTACAGGGAAGAACGAAGCGAGCGAACGCACGCTTTGCGGCCACGTGGAAGATTCGCCGCGCGGCATGGGCGCCTGGCAACTGCCGTATGGCACGGCCGGTGCGGTACAAAATAAAGTCACGGACGCGGCCCTCGCCGCGAAAATGTCTTTCACCGCGGCTGCGGGACACGCCTGCGGCAAGGATTTTCTCGCGGCGAAACACCTCGCCGCACATCCGGAATTTTCCTGGCAGAAGCCGGAACTTCGCGACATGAAAGCGTATCCCTGGACAACCGTCGCAGCCCAATAATTGTGATTTAGCGAAGAGCGCCCGGTTCGATTCCGTTTCGGCGTGCCTGATCGAAAATATTTTGCACCTGTGCGCTGATCTGCTTTTTCTTGTCTTCCAATTGTTTGATTTGGTCCGCGATGGAAGTCCGATTGAAGCGATGGTTCATGTGGATTGCGGTGTCCGAAGAATTGTCGCCATTAAAATGTTGGAGTTCAGCTAGCTTCTTGTCGGTGTCGTCCAACTGTGCTTGCAATTTGCCTAACTGCTCCTTGTAATACGCAGCCGTGGAGTCTTTCGAACCTGTGTTCGTGGAAGACCGCGTTTTCGAGCCGGCTTTTGCGTCGCCGACGACGGAGACGCCTCCTCCCAGGTTATGCACGTCATCTTCCGTCCATACTTTCTTTGTCTTCTTGTCGGCTGTATTTGCGCCGTCTTTTGCTGTGGCGGGTGTGGGCGTACCCTGCGAACCATTCGCGGAGGAAGAGTCCGCCGGTTGCTGAGCCGAGGCTGCGCTGGCCGACAGGGCGCACGCGGCAAATAGCAGCAGGAGTCTGTGCGAGATTTTCACGACTGGCGCCTCTCGCAAGCAGTATGCGCCTGCTGTTTCCGTGTAACTTCCGGTTTGTTTAATTCGCCATGAACTGTACGTATGGCCAGGCGTGCAAAATCAGGGATTGGTGCTGGTTGGTGTAATCGCTCCAAGTTTTTCCAGTTCAGACCGGACGATCGGTATCGCCTCCGCGGGAGGCCCTACGCGCTTGTAGTGCGACGCAAAAGTTTTCTGATGCACGGAAATTGAGGAAAAAAATTTTCGCGCATCGAAGTCATATGCCGAATACGTCGGCAGCCAGACTCCCGGCGCGAATTCGTAGCGTTCCTGCGCAAAGTGGCTGCCCTTGAAGATTTTCCCCAGAAGAATCCCGAACGAAATATCGTCCGTGACTTCCCCTTGAATGCGGGCCATTTGCCCCGAAGCATCGTCGAGCCAGACAAATCCCTTCACTCTCGTGAAAATGGAAGCACTACGGCTCGTAGGTCTGTAATTTGGATTTGGCTCCATGTGAAATTTGGAGAGCGTTCGGTCGCCACGCTTCTCTTGTCCCGCGAATGTGAAAACAAAAGCCGACCGCGTTTGATCAATCAGGTCTGCTCGTTCTTTTTGTTTCTTCGTGACCCTCTCATATGCTTCGCGCTGTGGTTTGCCGCTCGCTGCCGCCCACGTCAACGAATTGAGCAACTTCTCCAGTTCCCCCCGATATGCGGCGGAATTGGTAGGAATTCCCTCCGTGCCGAGGGCAATATGCGCAATGCCGGTCCCGGCGGGGAAGAGTCGCGCCACCTTAACTTCCGTTTGACTCGTCTCAGCCGACGACTTTCTTTCCTCAACGCGTTCAATCCGCTCAAAAAGGTACATGGCCTGTTCGCTCTCTTTGAGTCCCGCGATGGCCTTCTCGAAACGTGCCGGGTCAGCACGCTCGCCATCTGATTCAGTCACTGCGTTTCCTTCCCACGCCTGTGCCAGGGGCAGAAGGGACAGAATCAAAGTCATTTGAGAGAGGCGCATGACGAGTCTCAGCATAGGCGATAGTTTAGGTGATACCCATTGGATTCCGCGCGATTTGCGACTGTTGCACTGTTCCATTGCCAGAAGCTGGTCTTCCGGGCGTTCTAACGCCAGTGTAAGCAGACACGCCAAGGGCTCTCGTAAATTTCCCATCCGATATTCTTCAAATGCAATTAGAAGCCCCTATTTCCGTAAACAATTGAATACAAATAGGTTAGCTATATCTCCATGCTTTGGCGCCCACTAGAGTCAGTTTCATTCTCCAATTTTTCACAAATCTTTCGATGCCCTTAACAAAATTTGGCGTCTAAAGGAACGAACAGGTACGTCCGCGCGTAATACAATCATAGGTAGGATGATCTGGGAGGTTGCCTTTGGGTGTAGTTCCGATGGACGGATTGACTAGGGTAGCAGCGCCTCCGGCGAGGGCAATCCGCCTGGGCCACATTCGCGGCTCCCTGATCACCTTTATTGAGACTCTGCGTCTCGCGCTGGACTCCCTGCGCGCCCACAAACTTCGCAGCTTTCTGACCCTTCTTGGCGTGATTTTGGCTGTCGCCGTACTGGTCGTGGTCATGAGCGTTGTGGCGGGAATGAATTTTTACGTCGCGGATAGAATCGCAAATCTGGGCGCCAACGTTTTCATCGTGGACCGCTTCGGCATCATCACCAGCAACGACGCCTGGGTGAAGGCGCAGAAGCGCCCCCTGGTTACTATGGAGGAATACGAGCGTCTGCGCGACAACATGAAGACGGCACGAGCGGTGGCGGCGCTCGACGACCACCAGGTGGAAGTGCGAAGCGGGAACGAGAGGCTTACGGGCACGGACGTGATGGGAGTCTCCGCGAATTACGCGGATGTGCGAAGCATCGGCGTGGCGCAAGGCCGGTTCACTACCCAGTCGGACGACGATCACCGCGCAGAGGTGGTTTTCATCGGTTCGGACGTCGCAGCGAAATTCTTTCCGAACGTCGATCCCATCGGAAAATCCATCCGTGCGGAAACGCATGAGTACCAGGTGATTGGTGTAGCCTCGCCGATTGGAAGCGCCTTCGGGCAATCGCAAGACAACTTCATGATCATGCCGATCCACACGTTTGAAAAAGAGCTGCACCGGCAGCGTGACTGGATCGCCATTTTCGTGCAGGCGCCGAGCGCGGAGATGATGGAAGCGACGCAGGATGAAGCGCGCATGCTGATGCGGGCCTGGCGTCATTTGCCCTTCGACAAGCCAGACAATTTTGCACTGCTGGGTTCTGATTCGATCATGCAGCTGTGGCACGACCTGACGGGGACCCTGGCAGCGGCGGCAGTAGGGCTCGTGAGCGTGTTCATGGTGGTAGGCGGAATCGTGATCATGAACATCATGCTGGCGAGCGTGACAGAGCGCACGCGCGAGATCGGAATCCGGCGATCGCTGGGCGCGCGCAAGAAACACATTTTGTTCCAGTTCATGACGGAGTCTTCCGTATTGGCGGCGACCGGGGGAATGATCGGAGTGCTTTTTGCGTACGGACTGGTGTTGCTTGGGCGCGCAAGCACTTCCATTCCCATGGAGATGCAGACCGGCGCCGTCATTACATCGCTGGTTATTTCCACGCTGGTTGGTTTGTTCTTTGGAATTTTTCCCGCCATGCGCGCGGCGAAGTTGGATCCGATTGAAGCGCTGCGGGCAGACGGGTAGGGCGCAATGGCACAAGCACACGGCGAAAACCTGAAGCAGGCGATGGATACGCTGCGTTCGCACAAGCTGCGCAGCTCTCTGACGGTTTTTGGAGTCGTGCTCGGCGTGAGCGTGATCATGCTGGTCGCTGCGCTCATCACCGGCTTCGACGTAAAAGTGCAGGAGATGGTAAAGCAGTTCGGCGCGGACACGGCGTTCGTTTCCAAATGGGATCAGGGCATGCACGGCGGCGACCGGCCGCTCGAGGAGCGGCAACGCAAGCCATTGACGCTTGAAGATGGGAAGGCGCTTCGGGAATTGTGTCCTGCGGTCAAGAACGTGACCGTTTTCCTGCAAACGAACTGGCAGCAATCGCACACCGTGCGCACGAAGGCCGGCGAAGTGACGGCGATTGATTTTCGCGGCGTGCAGCCGAATTTCGGGCAGGTGTACGCGAACGCAGCGACGCTTGAAGGAAGATTTTTGGCGGACGGCGACGACCAGCACAGAGAAAAAGTGGTGATGCTTGGGGAGAACGTAGCTCCGGTGCTCTTCCCTGAGGGCCATCCCATCGGGAAAGACGTATTCATTGACGGCTCGGCATTCACTGTCGTGGGTGTGGTGGAAAAGCCGAAAGGCGGATTTGGCGGCGGCGATGAAGACCGGCGCGTGCTGATTCCCTACAACACATTCGTGAAGATTTATCCCGCAGCGGATGAAGTGAATATGCGGTTCCAAGCGTATCCCGGACTGCTGGATCAGTCCGTGGACCAGGCGGAAGAAGTTTTGCGGCGGCGGCGGAACGTTGCACAAGGCGGGAAAGATAATTTTTCGATTCGCACGGCCGCGCAGGAAGTGGAAGAGTTCCACAGCATCATGTTGATGGTGTACGTGGCGACGATGGTGCTGAGCGCGATCGGGCTGCTGATCGGCGGCGTGGGCGTGATGAACATCATGCTGGTGAGCGTAACGGAGCGCACGCGTGAAATAGGAATTCGCAAGGCGATTGGCGCGCGTAGCGGAGACATCACCTGGCAGTTCCTGCTGGAAGCGATGACCCTGACTGGGGCGGGCGGAGTGCTGGCGCTGGTGCTGGTAAATGGATTGGTGTTTCTGATCCGGGTGACGATTGGCTGGTCGGGCATTGTGCCCATTTGGGCGGCAGCGACCGGAATCGTGGTAAGTGTATCGATTGGATTGATATTCGGCGTGTGGCCGGCGATGAAGGCGTCCAAGCTTGACCCGGTGGAAGCGCTGCGGTACGAGTAAGAAGTCCCCCTTTTTTCTCCTTTGCAAGAATCCGTTGTGCAAGCGGCTGCGGTCGGGGCTTTGGTTTACCCGGAGAATTCTCTCGGGGTAAACCATAACACCCCCACCCCCTCGACTCCGCTCGGGGTAAAGAGCGGCCCCTACAGCAGCGGATGCACATGAAGCATTTGGGAGGCGGGTTCGGTTGAGAGCGGCGTATAATTCGGCGCGGCGGGACGAAGGCGATGGATCAAAACGAATTTGAAAGGCTGTGCCGGGCGCGGCGGATGCTGGTGGAGCTGGGAGAAGAGGCGCGGCCGTTGCGGGAGATTGCACGGGAGGCGGGGATTTCGCCGTTTCATTTCATACGGCAGTTTGAGGCGTTGTTTGGCGTGACGCCGCATCAGATGCGGATTCGAGCGCGGCTCGACCTCGCCAAGGTTCTCCTTGCAGCTGGAGAAAAATCAGTGACGGAAGTCTGCATGGAAGTAGGGATGTCCAGTCTGGGGAGTTTCAGCGATTTGTTCCTACGGCGCGTGGGCGTAGCGCCTTCGGCGTATCAACTGCGCGCGAGATCCATGATTGTGGTGCCCGGAATGCTGCCCGAGAAACTGTTTCCGGGATGCTTGGGCATGATGGGGCAATTGCCAGCGAGTGCATTTCGCAATTTTGAAGAAGCGCGACAGGCCTAAACTCTCCTAGAATTCCCACCTCAGACCCCAAGAGATGTTTGGAGGGAGATACCGTGCGAATCAAACTGACCAGCATCATGGTGGAAGACCAAACGAAAGCGCTGAAGTTTTACACGGAAGTGCTGGGTTTCCAAAAGAAACACGAAATCCCGATGGGCGAGTTCCGATGGCTGACAGTGACTTCGCCGGAAGGACCGGACGATCTGGAGCTGTCGCTGGAGCCGAATGCGAATCCGTCGGGGAAGTCGTTTCAGGAAGCGATGTTTGCGCAGGGGATACCGCTGGCGGCGTTCGAAGTGGCGGACATGGCGAAGGAATACGCGCGATTGAAGGGGCTGAAAGTAGTGTTCAAGGGCGAACCGGCGAAAATGGGGCCGGTATCCATCGCGGTATTTTCGGATACTTGCGGGAACTTGATTCAGCTGTATCAAAAGCTGTAGCTGCGGCACCGACGAAACCTCCTTGCATCTCTAACCCCGCGGATCGCAAAAGAACGGGAACATTTAGGTATGGGTGTGCGTAGATTCGGGTGGGTGGACGAATCAAACGAAGGGGTGTGCAATGAAGAGGATGGCGACAGCACTTCGAGCTGGGCTGGTGGCGCTGGGATTGACGGTTTTCAGCTTAGCGAGCGGGGCGCAAAGCGTGCCATCGCTCGGAAAGATTCAATCGCAGGAGGAGTTGGATAAGGCGATTACGGCGCTGGATAACGCGCTGTTTGACGCATATAACAGGTGCGACCTGGAAAAGTTCGCGAGCTTACTTGCGGAAGATGTGGAGTTCTATCACGACCAGGGCGGGGTGACGCTGGGAAAGGTGGCGTTGACCGACAGCGTGAAGAAGAATATTTGCGGAAAAGTGACTCGGGAGCTTGTACCCGGAAGTTTAGAGGTGTTCTATATGAAGGGGTACGGAGCGATTGAGATGGGGGTGCATCGGTTCCATCATCCGGGGCACGAGGATACGGAGGCAGTGGGAGAAGCAAGATTCGTCCATCTGTGGCAGTACAAAGACGGGGCGTGGAGGGTAACGCGGGTGCTGAGCTACGATCACCACGCCATGCAAAAATGAAGCGTCCCGCGACCATCAGACGAAGGGAAGAGCGGGAGCGTCAGAACAGGCGAAGTCTTGCCATGCCTCTTCTGTGGAGAAATTGGTCGAGAGAGAATGGAATGCGATTTTTGGTGAACGAATAAGGAGTGGATCCCATGAACAAATACTCTTATCTACGGTCGGTTTGGAATTTGTCCCGCATGGCTTTTGCCGGGTCGGCGTTGTTGCTGGTGTGCGGAGGCTTCGTTCAGGCGCAGGAAAAGCGGACGGTGTTCACAGAGGATAATTTTCACTGGCAAGCGAAACTGCCGGCCGGGCAGACGCTGGAGATCATCGGGCGCAATGGAGATATTGACGCGAATGGTGCGGCGGACGAGTCGGCTCAGGTGGATGCTACGAAGCGAAGCCATGGCGAGGACGCCAAGGAAGCATTTATCGAGGTAGTGGAATATTCCGACGGAGTCACGATTTGCGCCGTGTACGCGCGGAATGTTGCGCCGGGGCGGTGTCATCGAGGCGGCGTGGACTCCGAGTCCGGCAATTTCTGGCACAACTCGCGCGCAAAGATAACGTTTTCGGTGAAGGTGCCGCGTGGCGTGATTTTGAAGGCGGAAACGACAAACGGCGGCATTCGCGGGAGAGATTTGAACAGCGTGGTGGAAGCCAGCACGACGAACGGCAGCGTGGATGTTTCGACCAGCGAATGGGCTTCTGGCCGCACGACGAATGGGCATGTGGACGTCACGATGGGCAAGGCCGATTGGAAGGGCGAACTGGAGCTGGCGACGACAAATGGTGGAATTACGGTATCGCTGCCGGGGTCCGCGCAATTTCAGGTTAGGGCGGCGACTACCAACGGGAATATTCATACGGACTTTCCCATCACCGTGCTGGGAACTTTCGGTACGAAGAATGTTTCCGGCACGGTGGGTTCGGGCGGGCGCGATCTGAAACTGGCGACTACAAATGGCGGAATTGAAGTGAAGAAGTCCGGAGCTTAGTTACGCCGAGCGGAGAAGACGAGCAGCGCGGTCGCGTAGAGAAGACTGTTGAACCGGCGCGGCCTGTTGTACGGGTACGTGGCGCCGGGCCAGTGGATAAAGCGCTTCAGCCAGAGCATCGCCAGTCGCCGGGCGCAAAACGGGATCCTTTGACAGGCACTTCATAACGATTTCATCCAAAGCGTGAGGAACGGTGGAATTGCGGTGCGACGGTGGCAGCGGCGCAGAAGAAAGAACACGCGTGCACACTGCCTGAATGGATTCGGCGTGGAACGGGCTCTCACCCGTCAGCATTTCGTAAAGCACGCCACCCAAAGAGAAAATATCGGAGCGCGAATCTTGCGGGCGGCCCATGATCTGTTCCGGGCACCAATATGCCGGAGTACCCAGGAGTTGACCGCCTCCCGAGTCGCGGTGCGCAACGCGGGCCATGCCAAAGTCTGAAAGCTTCACGCGGTGTTCCGCGTTGATCAGGATGTTCGCGGGCTTTACGTCGCCGTGAATTACGCCCTTACGATGCGCCACGTTGAGCGCGCCGGCGATGTCCCCTACCCAGGCGCAAGCACGCGGGAAAGGAACAGTGCCCTTTTCTAGGGCGCGGTCGAGCGGCTGACCGTCCACAAATTCCATGACGAGATAAGGCGTCTGCGAGGGCTCGTCAATGCCCATATCGTGCAGAGCGAGAATGCAAGGGTGAGAAATCTGCCCGATGACGCGAGCTTCCTGAAAGAAGCGATCGCGCGCCGCGCCGGTGGCAATTTCTTTGGGGAAAATCTTGAGGGCGACGATGCGGCCGATGAGCGGGTCATGCGCGCGGACTACACGGCTGAAAGCGCCCGCGCCTACAGTGTCGAGAATTTCGTAACGACCGACTTTCACGTTCAAGGCCTTTCCGCGAGAGATGTCCGCAATGATGATTTTGGAGAAATGGCTGTCGGAAAGGAATGAATCGCAAGTCCCGAATTTGGACGTACGGACGTACTAGGACGGAGTTGCCTGTAACTATAAGAAAAATATAAGGTTACGAGCATGCTGCGTTGCAAAGGCGATTTAGTACAGGTGGCGGGCCGAAGTTTCCTATTCCGTATAAAACATGAGGAGAACGCCAAGGGCGATCATCAGAAGCGGCCAAATGCGTTGGAAAACGCGCCGGGCGGGGACGGAAGCGTCCGAAAGACCCTTCGAAATCCCGATACATGCGCCGATGGCAGCGTAAGAGAAATGCTGCATTTGGATACGATGCATGGCCGTCATGGCGTCTTTACCGTGCATGCCGGCGTCATGTACGTGGAAGAGCAACATCGTGGAGCCTAGAACAGCGAGCACGGGGAAAACCCAGGCGCTCCAAGCGGCGCGCAGGCTGCCCTTCGCGCGGCGTAATTCGATGAGCCCTAATCCGAGAAGAATGAGCGCAAAAGTTTTGTGTTGCAGGACTTCGAGATTACCGGTGACGCCCGTCCACCAGTTTTTCGGGCCGAAAGGCCAGAGCTCCGTATCGCTGAAGACGAAAACGAAAATTCCAGAAAGAAGAAAACAGAGAGGCCACGCGTAGCGAACCGCGGGCCAGCGTTTGCGGAAGCGCGATTCGGTGAGAATGAAGAGTCCGGCAAGAACGACGAAAAGTCCCGCGAGATGATGATTGAATTCGCTTTCCTTTTTGTCCGCGAGGAGTTTGGCTTGGGCAGCAGGATCCGGGTTGTCATCCATGGGCATGGACATGCCGGCGTGATCGTGGTGAGCAGGGGGATTTTGCGCGAAGGAGATTGTGGAAGGGAGACCGAAAAAAATCATGGACAACAAAAGAAACAAGGAAAACGGAATGCGAGGTTTTGAAAATACTTCAATCACGCTGGCGACCTCCGCGAGAAGCATGCTTGGCGCCAGGTGGCGCTCGAAAAGTTTGATTCAACAGAGAGTCCGAAAGCTACATTTTGTTTCCGAAAGGAGCGAGGGCGGGGGCTGTTTTGAGCTTTGCGGGAAAATCGTTGATGAATGATTTCATCGCCGGGTGCCAAAAGCCGTTGAAACCGAAGAAATACATTTCCTTGATGGCTTGATCGGAAAGCCAGCCATCATGCGCCATTCGATAGGTAGCAACAAAAATTCCAGTTCGATCATGGCCAAAGCGGCAGTGGACAAAAATCTTTTCGTGTTGATCTTTGAAAAGAGAAAGAAATTGGGCGACTTGGTCGTTGGATGGAGGAGCCCAGCCGCTGATGGGAATGTTGACGAAGCGAATGCTGAGCGCTTCGGCTTGTTTACGCTCCCAGGCAATTTTGTCGGAATCTTCGCCGCGAAGGTCAACGATGGTAGTGATGCCGAGAGTTTTGAGTTGTTGAAAGCCTTCGGAACGCGGTTGCGCGCCGCGAAAGAGAGAATCGTTTATTTTCCCGGCGTTGGGAACGCCGGGAAGTCTTAATTTTTGTCCATAGCGGGGAGGAGAAATAGTTGGAGAAGAATTTTTTTGGGCTTGCACGGAGAGCGGCGGAGAGGCGATGAGAACAAGAAAAAAGAGCGCAGGTGAGAGGGAAAATCTCATAGAAGATTGGATGCAAAGAGTTTAGCGCGCGAAGCGGGAGAAAAAAATATGCAGAGACGGGAATGGTGACGAGAGAAAAGGCACCACTAGATATAGACGTAGTACGAAAAAGTCATCCACATTTTGCGTTTTTCTCTTGACAGAATTTTTACATCCGCCGATACTGCGAATCCAGATTCGGGGGAACGTGGAAGCGCCAGACGGACCCAGTCGAGGCTGTGACAGGTCCGTGTAATAAAACCCACGAAACCGGCCCGGGTTTTTAAACGAAAAACCGAGCGCGAAGTTGATGCTTCGCACTGGCTTTTGCGGAGCAGCGGACCTGCTGTGAGGCTGATTGCTGACAAGCGGCCAATGGCAGGGCATTGCTTTTGTCGTCCCAGAACGCTGAGGATGGCAAGATTTGTCGCGCCATTTTTTTCGCGGGCGGCTTCCACGCGAGACCAGAATCTCGGAAGGTTAGACGCGGTACGTACGTGATTGGGTGCAATTTTCCCTGCGCCTCGCAGGGGAGTAAAATAAAGGGGTTCCCCGCGTGACGGGAGCCCGGTACGCGGAGGGACGGATGGCAACAGTGAAGCCGGCGCTGCATGGAAAGACGCTCGAGACCAAGGCGGCCGCGGAAACCGCGGCAGGCATTCGAACAGGACTGGTCTTTGAGCGGTTCTTTACCGATGGCAAGATGTCGCCGTTCGACGCGATGGAATGGGAAAGGCGTCCGGCGCTCATCGGCAATGAAAAGGGCGTGACGATTTTCCGCCAGGATGACGTTGAAGTGCCGAAGAGCTGGTCGCAGACGGCGACCAACATCGTCGCCAGCAAATATTTCCACGGAAAACCTGGAACCAGTGACCGCGAAGGCTCAGTGCGCCAATTGATCGGGCGCGTGGTGAATACGATTGTGCGCTGGGGCGAGGCGGGTGGCTACTTTGCTGACAGCGCGTCGCGCGATGCATTTAAAGATGAGCTGGCGCATCTGCTCGTCGAGCAGAAGATGAGCTTCAATTCGCCGGTGTGGTTCAACGTGGGCGTGCAGCCGAAGCCGCAGTGCTCGGCGTGCTTCATCAATTCCGTGCAGGACAGCATGGAATCCATCATGGGCCTGACGCGAACAGAAGGGATGCTGTTCAAGTGGGGCTCGGGCACGGGCACGAACTTTTCGGCGCTACGCGGCAGCAAGGAGACGCTGAGCGGCGGCGGCATCGCGAGCGGCCCGGTGAGCTTCATGAAGGGCTTTGACGCATTTGCGGGTGTCATCAAGAGCGGCGGAAAGACGCGGCGCGCTGCGAAGATGGTGATTCTGAACATCGATCATCCGGATATCGTCGAGTTTATCGAATGCAAAATGAAGGAAGAGCGCAAGGCGCACGTGCTGATCGAGCAGGGCTACGACAGCGCGATTGACGGCGACGCGTACAGCTCGATCTTCTTCCAGAACGCGAATCATTCGGTGCGCGTGACGGACGACTTCATGCGCGCAGTTGAAGAAGACAAGGACTGGTGGACGAAGAACGTCAACGACGGGCAGCCGACCGAAAAGCTGCGCGCGCGCGATCTGATGCACAAGATTTCTGAATCCACCTGGCAGTGCGGTGACCCGGGCATGCAGTACGACACGACGGTCAATCGCTGGCACACCTGCAAGACTACGGCGCGCATCAACGCTTCGAATCCCTGCTCCGAGTACATGTTCCTGGACGACACCGCGTGTAACCTGGCTTCGTTGAACCTGATGAAGTATGTGAACACGAGCGGGCAGTTTGACGTGGATGGATTCCGGCACGCCGTGGACGTGACCATCACCGCGCAGGAAATCCTGGTGGACAACGCCAGCTATCCCACCGACAAAATTGCGAAGAATTCGCACGACTTTCGTCCGCTGGGCCTTGGCTACGCGAATCTTGGCGCGCTGCTGATGTCCATGGCGCGGCCGTACGATTCGGACGAAGGTCGCGACATGGCGGGCGCGCTCACCGCGCTGATGTGCGGCGAAGCGTACGCGCAATCCGCGCGTATCGCGGAGCGCATGGGTCCATTTCCGGGTTACGCGGCGAATCGCGAGCCGATGCTGGACGTGATTCGCATGCACCGCGAAGAGATCCGCGGCATTCAGCCGGATCACGTGCAGGCGGATCTCTACATGGCGGCGCAGGAATCGTGGGACACCGCGCTGGCGCACGGCGAAAAGCACGGCTACAAAAATTCGCAGGTCACCGTGCTCGCTCCAACCGGTACCATCGGCTTCATGATGGATTGCGATACCACCGGTATCGAACCGGATCTGGCGCTCGTGAAGTACAAGAAGCTAGTCGGCGGCGGCGTCATCAAGATCGTGAACAACACGGTGCCCTCCGCGCTGATGAAGCTTGGCTACACGCCGGAACAGACGAGCGAAATCGTTTCCTACATTGATAAAGAAGGAAAAGTCGAAGGCGCGCCACACTTCAAGGCGGAGCACCTGCCCGTGTTCGATTGCTCTTTGGCACAGCCGGGCGGCCGTTCGATTTCCTGGACCGGCCACGTGAAGATGATGGCGGCGGCGCAGCCGTTCCTTTCAGGCGCAATCTCCAAGACCATCAACATGCCGGAAAATTCGACGATTGACGATATTTCGAACGCGTACATCGAATCGTGGAAGCTGGGGCTGAAAGCTGTCGCGGTCTATCGGGACAATTCGAAGCGTTCGCAGCCGCTGAACGCCAGCTCGAAAAAGGAAGAAAAGAAGACGGAAACTGCGACGGCGCAGGAATTGTTGCCGATGCAGCGCGAACTCTTTGCGCGTATGCAGCGGGAAAAAATGCCGGTGGAACGTACGTCCATCACGCACAAATTCAGCGTGGGCGGCCACGAGGGCTATATCACGGTTGGCATGTACGAAGACGGCCGGCCAGGCGAGGTCTTCATCAAGATGTCCAAGGAAGGCTCCACGCTTTCCGGCGTGATGGATGGCCTGGCGCTGACCATTTCGCTTGGCCTGCAGTATGGCGTGCCAATCAAGGTTTTCGTGGACAAGCTGGTGAACACGCGCTTTGAACCGAGCGGCATCACCGCCAACCCAAATATTCGCTTCGTTTCCTCCGTACTGGATTACATCGCACGCTGGATGGGCGGGCGGTTCGTTTCCACGGATTACTTGAAGCTGAACGGCTCCGCTCCCGTGGAAGCTGGCGCGATGGGTACCGCAATGGCGCCACCCCTTGGTGTGACTGCTAGGACCATGCCTCCGGCAATCAAGCCGGCAAGCGTGAGTTCGAATTCGATGAGCAACGCGCACGAAGGCGCCCCGACCTGCAGCGAATGCGGCATGTTGATGGTGCCAAACGGCGCTTGCTACAAATGCGAAAACTGCGGGAGCACGAGCGGATGCAGTTAAACCAGTGAGGAAAAAGGAGACGCGAGCGACTCAATGAGCGCACACGCAACGCGCACAGCACTGGCTGCCACCCCGGTTCCCGTTGCACAAAAAACGCGCGGGTTTTTACGCATCGTTCGGCATGGCGCCGGCCCCGCTTCAATCTACGTCATCACCTATCACAAGCTAAACGTGCACGGCGCGGCGCCGAAGCCCGTCCTGGCGGAAGGCGCGGAAGCGCTGATTGATCTGCTGGAGAGAATCGGCGTGGACTTCCGCGTGGAACAAGTGCGCGGCGCTTTGGAAGATATCCTGCGCTTTGGCTCCGCCAACATTCCGGATTTGTGGCTCAGCGATGAAGAAATGGTGGAAAAGGGACTGGTCGAGGCCTAGAACACAATTCTCGATCGAACTTGAAGGGCCGGAGCGATGCTCGTCCGGCCTTTTGCACTGTTTGGCAAGAATGCAACTGCTGGAGAATCGTTAGGCAGAGGCGACGGTCTGGCCGCGACTTCGAAGATGCTGAATTTTTCGCCAAGTCACACGAGAAGGATAGTAGAGAAGCAGAGCCCAAAAGGCGATGGGCAATCCATACTCCAGCAATGTGGCGAAAACAATGGCGATGCTGGAAAGTGTGGCGCTCAACCCTTCGAATGCTCAGGAAAAGTTCCCACGAGACAAATGTGGCAAGCGTGGTGGTGGCGCTAGTGTGACCGCGGGCGGAGTGGCGGTCGGGCGGCGAGTGCTCTTGGACGCATACGCAGGCGCGGACCAATCGGCGGCGGCACGGCTTGCAGTGAGCAGCCGCAACTTGGGCAGAACTCCAGGCCCGCGTTGGGGCCGGAAAGATGAGCGCGGAGCCAGTGCCCGCGAGCAGAACACTGCGGATTGATGCATTGCACGGTCCAACCGGGCAGATATTGCATGCGCGTGTTCTCCATTTTGCCGCCTTTCCCCGCAAGGGGTCCCCTGGCGGCTTGATGAACTTCAATGGCGCGCATTGTGCTGCCGCTCGTCTGTGGTGTCAAGAGAAAACGCTACAAGATATGGGGGTGCGGTTGCGGTCCTACCGCGCGGGACGTAAGATGGCAGACCAAGGAACGCGCCACCTGCAAAGCCCAAATAACGCACGGAGGAATTCATGGCCAACGTGGAATTCAGTTTCGGCGGAGGGAAGCCTGTCATGCCAAATCTTGGCGCATTGAAATCGAGGTTTCTGACGATTGTGGGTGTGGTGGTACTGCTCATTCTGTTGTTGACGTCCACTACGTCCATTCCCACGGGCCACGTCGGCGTCTTAACGCTGTTCGGCAGAGTTACCGGCGACGTATTGCCGGAGGGAATCCACCTCATCAATCCCTTGAAATCCGTGGAGAAGATGTCCATTCAGACGCAATCCCGCAAGGAAAGCGCGAACGTGCCATCTAAAGAAGGATTGATCCTTTCGCTCGATACGTCGCTACTCTTTCGCCTGGACAAGGACAAAGCGGCGCAAGTATTCCAGACCGTGGGCAGCGATTACGCGGAAAGGGTTGTTGAACCGGAGCTTCGCTCGGCCATCCGGGGAGCTACCTCTGCGCATTCTTCGAACGACCTTTACACAAATGGCCGCGAAATCGTGCAGCAGCAGATCGAAAGCGATTTGCGCACGCAATTGACGCCACGTGGTGTGATTGTCGAAGCCGTTCTTCTGCGCGATGTGCAACTGCCTGCTCTGCTGAAAGCCTCCATTGAAGCCAAGCAACAAGCAGAACAGGACGCGCTTCGTATGAACTTCATTCTGCAAAAGGAAAGGCAGGAGGCTGAACGCAAGAGCATCGAAGCAAAAGGCATCTCCGATTTTCAGAAAATCGTGGCACAGGGGATCAGCCCGCAATTGCTCGAATGGAAGGGAATCGAAGCGACAGAGAAACTCGCGGCGAGTCCAAATACAAAGATTGTAGTCATTGGCAACACGAAGAATGGATTGCCGCTGGTGCTGGAGCCGAAGTAGAGAAGCGCCGCTCTTTGGCGGTTCTTGTGCAATCTAATTCTTGGGAGGTTCGATCGGTTTACCTGTGTCCGGAGAAATACCTGCCTTCAGCAGTAGTTCTGCCACTTGCTTCTTGAGATCCTCGAGCGAAACCTGTTTGTCACCGATCATTTTTTGCAGTTCGTCGAGCTTTGCTTTGCCATCTGCGTCGCGCGTGTAATCTGGATTCGAATAGTACGAATCGGAATCGAGCGCCAGCTCGCGCTTCAGTACATCGAGTTCGGCTTGCAGCTGCGCGAGCATTTCCTTTGCTTTCGCCGCTTCCGCGGATTGTTCTTTCTTCTCTCCAGCGCTAAGAGCAGGTTGTGCCGGAGCACTGGTGGAGGCAGCTGAATCCGCTGCTTTTGCGGGGGCGGCCGGGAGAGCTGCAGCAGCCTCGGTGGACCTAGCAGGAGCCGAGGTGATTACAGTGCCTGCGGGCGGTGTGGCCCCGGTATCTGCAGACGCTGGACGCAAACTAATCGTGTCGTTCGTGATTACGCGGGTGTCCTTCGCGGAATTTTTCTTTTGCTCTTTTGCTTTTCGGGCGGCTTCCGCAACGGAGGACGCCGTATTGTCCTGCGATTGCGCTCGCAAAGCCGAAGGCAGGGCTCCGATGGCTAGCAGAGCCGCAATCGAGCAAATCCAAAGCGTTCGCGTGTTATAGAAACTAGGTGTTTTCATGGTTGTTCTCTGGTTAGGCTGAAACTGCAGGATACGCCCCGGGCGTGCGGCGCGCAATCACCCGAAAGGTCAGGTCTACTTATGAATTAAGGGGAGCAACGAGAGCCATTTCTGGTGATTCCGAGTCTCCGGTCATACTTGTTTGGGGCCATTGCAACCGGGATAATCCGCCTTTGAGAAAATCGCCGACGCGAGTTCTTCCTCGATTGCTTGTCCTATCTCTTGCGCTTTTCTTTTACTTCCCGTTTATCTCTCCTCTTCAAACTTACGCGCAAGAAACAACGGTTTCTCCCACTCCCAAGACAGATCAGGGCGCCGCTTACGTTTTTCACCGAACCGGGCACCACAAGCTCGAACGCTGGACGTCCATCATCCATATCAGTGCAACGACCGCGGGGGTTGTACACAACTACTCGTTAAAAACCGCACATCCTCCGCCAACTACCACTCCTTAGCTTCCTTCGCTGCCTGGCTGCTTTCCCATCTCGATTTCGCGCATCTAATAGAGCGTGCCTTCGAGCTCGCACTGGCAGCTCGAATCACTAAAGTTGCAGGCCATTCTTATGTGCTGCATACTCGCGGCACGTTCTGGAGTTGGCGGCTCTGGCCGCAAGGCCTGATTAAATTAAAGAAGAGGGGGATCGTATGAGGGAGGGCGGCTGTACCAGCCGTTTCTTTCTATCTGTATTTTTTGGATGTGCTCTGGTTTTTTCCGGAGCGGCAACGCAGGCTGCGGGCGCAAATTCAGAAAGCAAATGCAAAGAAATTCTCGTCGCTCAGGAAAAACCCACGGTTGATCCGCCAACCACACAGAGCGCTGAGCCTGCCAGCAATCCGCCAGTCATCCAGGCAAAAACGGAAACGGAACAGTACACGCTGTCCCACGAGCGCTACGAAAAGGCGGTTGCCTATTCGCGCGCGGGTTACACGTTGTATTTCATTTCAATCGTTTTGGGCCTGAGTATCGTTTGGCTCTTCCTCCGGTTTGGTATCGCTACCAAAATCCGCGATTTCGCGGAACGCCTCACGGAAAAGCGCTTCCTGCAGGGACTCGTCTTCCTTCCCATCCTGCTTTTTTCGGTAGCCTTGTTCGAATTGCCCGTGCATCTCTACTGGCACTCGCTTTCGCTCCGTTATCAGCAATCCGTTCAAGGCTGGAACTCTTGGTTTCTTGACTGGTTCAAGGAAGAGGCGTTACTCGTGGGAGTCTCGCTTGTACTTGGATTGCTTCTTTTCTTCCTGATTCGTAAAAGCCCGCGGCGTTGGTGGCTCCTTTTCTGGCTCTGCGCTCTGCCCATCTTGTTTTTCGTGTTTTTCATCAGTCCGTGGTTCATTGACCCGCTCTTCCACAAATTCGAGCCGCTAGACAAAACAAATCCCGAGCTTGTCACCGCGATCGAAAAAGTCACGCAGCGCGCGGGCTTGTCCATTCCGCGGGACAAAATGTTCTTAATGCGCGCAAGCGAAAAAACAAATCAGATTAACGCCTACGTGACTGGCATCGGCGCCTCGAAGCGCGTCGTGGTCTGGGATAACACCATCAACAAAACCACACAGGATGAAACACTTTTCATCTTCGGTCACGAAGCCGGGCATTACGTTTTGGGCCACGTTCGTAACGGATTTTTGTTTCTTGCCGTTACGTTTCTCGTCGCGACATACGTGGGTTACCGGGCGTTGCACATCTTGCTGGAGAAATGGGGCGTTGCCTGGAAGATTTACGGTCCGCAAGACTGGGCGAGCCTCGCCGTTCTGCTGTTAATCTTTGAAGCGTTTGCCTTTCTAGGAACGCCAGTCGAATCGGCTTTTTCCCGAATGCAAGAACATAACGCGGACGTTTTTGGTCTGGAGGTAATCCATGGCATCGTTCCGAACTCGGGCGAAGTCGCCGCACACGCATTTCAGGTGTTAGGCCAGGAGGACTTGTCGGATCCCAACCCGCCGCCCTTTGTAACCTTCTGGCTCTACGGGCACCCACCGCTCGCGGACCGCCTCGTCTTTGTGCACACCTACGATCCCTGGTCAAAAGGTCAATCACCACGCTATGTGAAGTGAGCTACTAGTTGCCGCGTTTGCGAGCGCCATGCCGCCGGGCAAATGCCGCCACTTTGTGTCGATTGCCGCAGAGCGACATCGAGCACCAGCGTCTGCGGTGCGTGCGGGAATTGTCGTAGAAAAAAAGACTGCAAGCAGGGTTCGCGCAGAGCCGCAAACGGGTCTCTTCTCCCTCCGTAACAAGTTCCGCCGCCGACCTCGCGACCGCGGCCAGGAGCCAATCGAGGCCGCCTTCTCGCGCAATATACTCGATTCGCCAGGTGCGCGAAGCCTCGACCAGTTCATCGTGGCCCTCCGTCACGCGCAGCACCTCATTGATGGGTTCCACGGATTCGCGCGGAATTCGCTGCTTGCGGGCTAATGCGTCGAATGTCGCTCGTAGAGCGTCGCGCAGCCGTTTCGCGCGGTTGAGCAGGTCGAATGCCGCTCGTGTGTCCGTTTCGGTTAAGACTAAAAGCTCCTCTGCGCGTTCCAGGGAGACGATCCGTGTCGCCTTTAAAAACCCGATTAGCTCTTCCCAACTCAGACTATTGGAGGGGCCAGAGGCGGGTCGTGAAGGCAAATTGGCAAAATCGATGGCGAGCCGCCCGCCAACCAGCGCAATCCCTAGGACCAGGTCTGGCATGTCCGCCTTCTTCTGCAGTTTAGTGCGACGCGCCTCTAACCGGTTAAAGCTATTCGAGCGGTTAGACGACGTCAACCATTTTTTCCTTGCCGCATGGCCCTGTTTCTTCTTACCTTTCTGCGCATCCAATCGAAGAACACTATCGGTGACTAACCATGAAGCTGATTTCTTCCGTTCTCGCTGTTTTTGCAATATCGCTTTTGGCTCTTTTCGCCGTTCTGCACCATACCCGAACCACGCTTGCCGAACCAATGAATCCCAACCAGCCCGTTCGCCCTGTGATTGTCGAGCTCTTTACGTCGGAAGGCTGCTCCAGCTGCCCACCCGCGGATGCACTATTGGCCAAGCTTGATCAACAACAACATCTAGGCAACGCGGAAATCATCGCACTCGAAGAGCATGTGGACTACTGGGACCAACTCGGCTGGCGTGACCCGTTTTCTTCTGCTCAATGGACCCAGCGTCAGGAGGACTATGCGGCCTCTTTCAAAAACAATGGTGTGTACACGCCGCAAATGGTGGTGGACGGCCGCGCCGAATTCGTAGGCAGCTCAGAAAGCCAGGCTCGTTCTGCCATCGCGGACGCCGGACTTCAGCCGAAAGCGGATGTTGCGATTTCGGCTAAGGTAGCGGCACCATCGCAAGTTCAGATCAAAATTGACGTGAAAATGCTTCCCGCGCCGGCGCCGCGTGATGCGCAAGTTTGGCTCGCCGTTACGGAATCTGGACTTCATTCGAACGTGCTGCACGGGGAAAATGCCGGCGAAGACTTGCATCATGCCGCAGTTGTGCGTAGTCTGCGCAAGGTTGGAGACGCGAAGACGAGCCAGGAATCTTCGTATTCCGCCGAGCAAGAAGTACGGCTCGATACCGGCTGGAAACGGGATAATCTGAAATTTGTCGTGTTCGTGCAGGATCCAAAATCACGGCGCATTTTGGGCGCTGCTTCGGTGCACATGGTGCAATAAGCCCACGCTCCGAATCAGACCGGGAGCGACATGGATTTTTCAGCGGCGCCACAGCGGCAAGATGGAAGTGCTAAGGAAGTTCCACTCCTAAATCAGCCACCCCCGGTTTCCCCCAATCCCATTCTCTACAACAGCACCGGTGAAATTCGTTCCGGCTGGCGCATTCTCACCTACTTCTCTGTGGTTTTCTTCCTCTATGCGTTGGAGTTTGTCGCTGTCGCGTTTTTCCTCCAGCGCAACCTCAGTGTGATTTTCAAGATCATTCTCGACGAATCGATGATGTTTCTAGCCGCATTCGGCGGGGCGCTCGTCATGTCACGGCTTGAATGCAGGGCAAGCGCACTCTACGGTTTGCCTCTGCGCTCCGCGTCCGGAAAGCAATTTTGCCAGGGAATGTTTCTGGGTTTCTGCGAAGTCAGTTTTCTCGTGGGCGCAATGAAGTTGTTCGGCAGCTATTCCTTTGGCAGCTTGTCGTTTCACGGCGCAAAAATTGTCCAATGGGCGCTGTTGTGGATTGTCGCTTCGATCCTCATCGCTTTGGCTGAAGAGTTCCTCTTTCGCGGTTATGTGCAATATACGTTGGCTCAAGGTATCGGCTACTGGCCCGCGGCGGTGATACTTTCCCTTTTCTTCGGCTTAGTACACCGGACAAATCCTGGCGAGAACTGGTTCGGCGTTGCCAACATTGTCTTCACAGGATTATTGTGGGCGTTCACGCTGCGGCGTACCGGCTCTCTGTGGCTGGCCGTTGGGTGGCATGCCACGTTCGATTTTGGCGAAAGTTTTCTGTACTCCGTCCCGAATAGCGGCGGAGTTTTCGAAGGTCATCTATCGAATGCCACGATTGCTCACGGTCGCACTTGGCTCACAGGCGGTGATGTAGGCCCGGAAGCAAGCGTCCTCGCCTTTGTTACTCTCGCAATCGGAGCCATCTTCGTTCATTTTTGGTTTCCGGCAGAACCAAAAACGCGAAATTGACTTGTCGCGTCTTCGCCGTCAGTCGACGAGCTCAGACGCGAAAACGAGCCGTACTCCCTTCGCGCGCGCCGTGGGCAAAAACTCCCGCAATGCTTTCAGCGTCTCCGGATGCGGATGCCCGATGGCGATAGCGGCTTTCTTTTCTTTCGCCCCGCGCAACGCAAACTCCAGTTGTTTGCGAATCGCGGCCGCGTCTTGCACATCATCGAGAAAAGGCACGTTGCGAAACGCAGCAGGAACGCCGTCCCGTTTCGCCGCGTCAAACGCCACGGTCGCTGCTGTCGTGCGGCTGTCCACGTAAAACAAATTCCAGTTTCG
This sequence comes from Candidatus Sulfotelmatobacter sp., assembly GCA_035567915.1. Classification (GTDB taxonomy): domain Bacteria; phylum Acidobacteriota; class Terriglobia; order Acidiferrales; family UBA7541; genus Acidiferrum. The sequence goes on from DATMPA010000022.1 coordinate 181,938, forward strand.
CAGCGCGGGCATTAACTTTCCCATGAGAACCGGATCGGATGTCGCTTGCGATCCTTGATGATTGTTCACTCCGACCGCGTTCGGCACGGACTCGATCATTTCTCCAACCATCGTTTGAACTTGCTGGCTTGTCATCCCAGGTTTCAACTCTTCCTTTTCCGGCGATTCGTTTGCAACGGACTGCATCGGCAGGTGCAGCATCACTTGATAACCTCGTTGCAGCGCTTCTTCCGCGATCTCCTTTGAATGCTCATGATTCGGCAAAATGGAAATAGTCAGCGGGCATTGCATTCCGAAAACCGTTTCCGCCGCCGGCCGGTCGCTTCCAAAGTCATCCAGAATGATCGCCAGCTTCGGCGCATCTTCGTTCAAGCCTTCGTTCTGCTCCCGTGGCTTGTGCACAAAGCGAATCTTCACGGACTGCGTCGTGCGGGAGCCAGAATGAAAGGAAATCGAAGTGTATTCTTCCTTGTCGTTTCTTTTTCCGGCTTGCAACTTGTGCCGCACCGCAACGCCTTCCAGTGCGCCGACCACGCTTTCCAATTCCTTTTTTTTGTCTGCGGCAGCAGCTTCCGTGAAGAGAGTTATTTCGAGCCAATCTGGTAGATTTGGCTCTTTCTGAGAGGCCTGCATTTTCATCCGTACGACCGTGCCCGCCGGCGTGGATTCCCTCGCGGCAGCCGCAAGTTCTCGTGTGATGATGTGAATAGCGGCCGCGTCAGGCTTCAAGGTGGGACGCGGCTTCTGGCAGGCGCATAGGAAAAGCAGCGCCAAAAAGAAGAAAGAACCAGTTCTTCGCCGGCTCAGTCTAGGATTTTTATGAGAATTTCCGCAGTTTAAGTAAGAAGACGCCGGCAGCGGCACAAAGAATTACGCCGCTTTCTTTGCCGGAGTCTTGAAGAGCTCGATGGCCTTCTTCAGCAGCGGATCATCGGGAGATAGCGGCTTAACCGGAGTTTGCGTTTGCGGCCCGGTCGTGGTCGTTGTGGCGTCGCCATCATCGCTGCCATCGCTGTTATCGGCCGCTGACGCGCGGACCACTTCTGAAGGAACGACGCCTTCATCCAGAATCGATTTTCCGCTTGCGTTGTAATAGTTCGCGACCGTCAAAATCAGCGCCGCGCCATCATCGAGCGTGATCAGTTTTTGCTCGGAGGCTAGTCCAAACGTGCGCTCGCCGATCAACTCGCCGCGCTTGCTCATTTCCAGGGCAGAAGCCAGCACTTCCGCTGCTCCGGAAGTTGTCCCATCCATCAAGATCGAAACAGGCCCTTTCCAGGCGACCTTGCTTGGCTCTGCGGAAAATACCTGAGGTGAAACCGTTTGGCCGCGCAGTGTAGCGAGCGGGCCGCTCGTTACAAACAAGCGCGCCGTGGCTATTCCTTCCGATACTGGTCCTCGTCCGCAATTCCGCAAATCCAAAACTATTTTATGAACGCCCTGTTTTTCAGCCTCCGCCAGCCGCGCGCGCAACTCCTCTGCGCGCCCCGCTTCCAGCGTCGGAATTCGAAACGCGACAACATCGGAATCTACTTTCTGCACTTGCAGTTTCGCCGGCATCAATTTTTCGCGAACCAGATCCACAGATTCCGGTTCCGCTTTGCCGCTTCGAATCACGCCAACCTTTATGCTCGTCCCCGGCTGCCCGCGAAGCAGATTCAGCGCCTGCCCTACCGACATTTCCCGCGTCGTGAACCCGGCAACCGATTCCAGAAAATCTCCGCTGCGGATACCCGCTTTTTCCGCGGGACTCTCGGGCACGACGGAAACCGCAACGATGTAGCCGGAGCGCTTGCTCATCGTCAGCCCGGTCTCTGCTGTAGCGTTGCTTGCGAGTTTTTGTTTGTATTCCGCGTACTCGCGCGGAGTCAGATAACTGGATTGCGGATCAAGCGATTCCAGCAATCCATGCAGCGAACCAGCGGTCACCAAGGGGATATTGGGGTCGTCCACATAGTCGTTCTGAATCTTTTGCAACACTTCGCCGTACACGGTCAGAGACTTGTACGCACGGTCATCCGGCGTCCTGCCGAGGACGTGGCCCAAACCCGCATAACAGAAGATGACTACGGAGATGGCTATGACCCCAATTCGAGCCGCTCGATTCATTTACGCACCATCCTTCGCGAATCTCTCCCAGTATAGCACTCCAAGTATTGGACGCAGAAGCTACGTTCAAAGGAAGCCTGTTTCAAACTGCAGCGGAGGCACAGTATCCGAACCACGCCTGATTCGAGAAGTGTTGCGCGATTACCACACCAGAACTCTTTGCGCACAAAACAAGTCATGTAACTAGCTGAAAACAAAGCACAAAATGGCTCCACTCTGGCCATCAATTTGCTAAAATAGGAGTGTATGTTCCAAACTACCATCCAGCGCGAAGTCAGCACGGAGGGTGTAGGCCTTCACACCGGTGTTTTCGGCCACGTGCGCCTGGTGCCCGCCCCTGCCGATACCGGTATCGTTTTCCGGCGTACGGACCTCGACAATTTCATCATCGAAGCACGCGGCAAAAACGTCGCCCGCGTTAGCTACGCGACCAGCTTGATGAAGCAGGGCGTTTTGCTTTCTACCACGGAGCACCTTCTGGCTGCGATCTATTCCTGTGGCATAGACAACGTCTTCATCAACATAGATTCCATCGAAGTGCCAATTCTGGATGGTTCCGCCGATCCCTTCATGCATATGTTGGAGCAGGCCGGTGTCCGGCGTTTGCGCAAGCGTCGCCGCTACTTGAAAGTTCTTAAGCCGCTCGAGGTGGTTGAAGACGGCCGCCGCATCGGCATTTATCCCGCCGACGAATTCTTGGTGAAATGCTTCGTGGATTTTCCGCATCCGCTGGTCGGACGTCAGGAAATTGAAATGAGTGTGAGCCAGGAAAGTTTTCGCCGTCTTCTGGCGCGCGCTCGCACGTTCTGTTTCGAGCGCGAAATAGAGCCGCTTCGCGCCATGGGCCTTATCCGTGGCGGTTCGCTCGAAAACGCAATCGTCCTCACGAACGACGGCGTAATGAACGGCCCGCTCCGCTTCGATGATGAATTTGGCCGCCACAAAGCGCTGGACCTGATCGGCGACTTAGCTCTTGTCGGGTTGCCTCTGTTGGCGCGCGTGGAAGCGCACAGAGCGGGCCACGCGTTACACACGCAGCTTGTCAGCCGTTTGCTTGAGGACACTTCTCTTTGGACGGTTACGACGGAAGACGGAATGCCAGCCGAGCATACTCACTGCGCTGCATCGCCGGAACAAGTTCCCGCCGCGGACTGAATTGCGATCCGCGCATTTCGACCCTCATCTGTTACTTACCCTTTGATACGGACGTGATAACATCTGCTGGTTGGAGACCGTCGCTGTGGTTACCGCACAAAATACCGCTATTTATGGTTCCAAGGACCCGCGCGAACTGCCGGTGTATTCATTGGCTGAAGCTGCAAGATATTTGAGAATGCCAGTTCCCACGCTCCGGTCATGGATTGCCGGCCGCAACTATCCTGTAAAGGCTGGATCGCATTTTTTCAAACCGACAATTCTTCTCCCCAGAGGAGAAAGAAGTCTTCTCTCCTTTGTCAATCTGGTTGAGGCGCATGTTTTGGATGCCATCCGGCGGCAGCACAACGTTTCGTTCTCGAAGGTTCGACAAGCGATCCAATTTCTTCGGAAAGAATTTGATTCCCAGCATCCGCTTGCAGACCATCGAATTGAAACCGACGGAAAGGACTTGTTTGTCGAGAAACTAGGAAAGCTCATTACTATCACTCGCGACGGACAATTGGCGATGAGAGAGATTTTGGACGCTCATCTTCGGAGAGTGGAATGGAGCAGAGACGGTCAGGCAGCCCGCCTGTATCCATTTACGAGGAAGCGAGACGCAAATGAGCCTCGGGTTATAGTGATTGATCCGAGGCGCTCTTTTGGGCGTCCCGTGCTGGTCGGTACTGGAATCCCCACTGCAATTGTGGCCGAGCGGTACAAAGCAGGGGAGACAGTTGATCAGCTTGCGGACGATTACGGGCGAGCGAGATTAGAGATAGAAGAAGCCATTCGCTGTGAGCTCTTCCTCGAAGCCGCCTGAGCGTCCGGTTTTTTTCATTGATCGGTCGCTTGGCAAAAATGTTATTTCGCAAGCTCTACGCAATGCCCATTGCGAAGTTAAAGTCCACGACGAATTGTTTCCACAGGACGCGCCTGATGAAGAATGGCTTCGCGAGGTTGGGCGAAACGGCTGGATAGTCTTAACCAAGGATAAGAATATCCGTTTCCGTGAACTCGAAAAGCAAGCACTAATTTCGAGTAAAGCCAGGGCATTCGTGCTGACCGCTCGTGACGTAACGGGTCCTGAGATGGCAGAGATATTTGTGAAAGCGCTGCCCAAGATGTTGAGAATTCTGGAACGAACACCGGGACCATTTTTGGCACGAGTCACCCGAGGCGGTCAAGTCGATCTGTTGGAGATAAGATCTCTCAACAAGACGCCTGGCAGGAAAAAGGGCAATACCCTCAGCTAAGTTCTGAGGGGATTTGCATGCAGCCCAGTTCGTTTCTAATGGGGTCGGCACGCATCACGTGCTGTGAGGTGGACTTTTCTGCCGGCTTTTCTCGCTGCTTGTCTTTTTCGGTCATCAAGCCTATTACAACGAGTCCAATCATCAGCACCATCGTGCCTATGCCAACCCAGCCCAGCACGATTCCCGCCGTCGCCATGCCATTACCATCGAGCGGTTTTTCGGAACGCTGAATCTCTCGCTTCGCCAAATAGCCGAAAACCAAAGCCAGAATCGACCCCAACCAGTATATCCACAAAATCCCCAGAACCAGGCTCGCGATTGCCATGCCGCTTGTCTGTCGTGCCAGCTGCGGAGGAAGCGTCGGATTGCCCGCAAATGCAGGTGGAGGCGGCACAAGCCAGTTCTGGCAGAAGCGGCATTTGATCGCTTCATCCTGAATTGCTTGCAGGCAAAAAGGGCAATTCTTCATGGGCGACTCATGTGTATGCCAATCGGCTCACTGAAGCGCCGGGCTGTCCGCGTCGGCAGGTCCCGTCTGGCTATACCTAATCACTCCGGTTTCGTCCACGAAGAAGTGCCGTATGCCTGTGGATGGAGTCTGCGGATCGGCATTCCATCCAAACGCCGCTTCGGGGGACCGCCCACTAAAACTGGAAGCGTGCGGAGTGAACGTGTACCCACTCTTGCTTCCGATTGCCAGCGAGCTGTCAATCGCATTTGCTCCGTTAGGACACGTCGAACCGTTTGGCCCGATGTCCGACAGCGAGTTTGTGAATCCAATCTTGGGGCAGGCACTCGAATAGCCAATTTCCGCTGTCACCAGCGTGCGCAACGAGCCGACTGCCGAAGCCTCGTTCGCCGCCATCCTCGCCTTAATAAGATTCGGGATCGCAATCGCCGCAATGATGAGAATGAACGGAAGTCCCGCAATCTGCACGTATCCGAGCACCATCCCTGCAATCGCCATCCCGTCGCCCTTAAGCCGGCCCGCGCTCTTCTTGATTTCACTCAGCCCAAGGTGCCCTAGCACAATCGCAATAATCGCGCCCACAAATGGCGCGATTACGTATGCTGAAATTCCGGCGATTAGGCTCCCTGTGGCTTTTCCGCTGGTTTGTGGCTCGCCGCCCGAAATCATCGGTTGGCCGGGCGTGGCCCCATGTTGCGCCTGTGGCGTTGCATAAACGTTGGCAGCGAGGTTCATGCGACACAGCGGGCAAACCACCGCGTCGTCCTGAATTGCTTCCGCACAGTACGGGCACTTCTTCATTGGCGCGACCCCTTCGAGGTAGTAACGGACCGTGGAACAGGCAACTTGTCGCGTGGACTCTACGGCAAAAACACTATGCCGTCTAGGGCACATTGGTCGGTAGCGCCGCGCTTCACCCAATTGTCAAACCTTCGGGGAGAGGTGAGAATATCTCAGCCATGCCGAACAAAGATGTTGTGATCGTGATACTCGCCGCAGGCAAGGGCACGCGGCTCAAATCTTCCCTCGCAAAAGTTTTGCATCCCGCGGGCGGCCGCTCGTTGGTGGAGAGTGTTGTGCGCGCTTGCTTGCCGCTTGCGCCGAAGAAAATCGTGGCCATTGTTGGCCATCACGCGGAACAGGTCACAGCCGTGGTCGAACCGCTCGGCGCGGAATCCCTTCTGCAGCAGCCACAAAACGGGACCGGCCATGCAGTGCTTGTTGCGAAGCGTGCGATTGGCAATGCCAAAATTGCCGTCGTACTTCCAGGCGATGCCCCTCTTATTCGCACAGAGACTTTGAGATCCCTCATCGTTACGCACCGCTCCGGCAAGGCGGCCGCGACAATTCTTTCTGCTGTCGTTTCCGATCCTTCCGGTTATGGCCGTATCCTGCGCAAATCGGAAAACAATGTTGCGGCTATCGTCGAAGATTCACTGCTCACGGCGGAACAGCGCGAACTCAACGAAATCAATTCCAGCATCTACTGCTTTTCGGTGGATAAGCTCTGGCCCGCGCTCGCGCAAGTGAAAACGCACAACAAACATCGCGAAATTTATCTGACGGACGTCATCGCAGTTCTTGCTTCAAAAGGGGAGACCGTTTTCGCGCAAGTCGCGCCCGACCCACGTGAGGTTCTCGGTTGCAATACGCGCGCCGATCTCGCCGAAGTAGACCGCATCTTCCGCGAACACAAACGCGAAGAACTCATGTCTGCCGGTGTGACGATCCAGCTTCCAGAAACGGTTCTCGTCGGGCCGGAAGTTTCCGCCGGCGAAGACACCGTGCTCGAGCCATGCATTCAGCTATTGGGCAAAACGAAAATCGGGGAGCGCTGCACCATCCGCACTGGCAGCGTCCTGCACAACACGATTTTGGGCGACGGTGTTACCGTCGAACCGCATTGCGTCATCACGGAAAGTTACATTGAGGAGAACGCGATCGTTGGTCCGTTCGCGCGATTCCGCCCGGGCACGCATCTGAAAAAAGGCGCGCGCGTTGGCAACTTTGTCGAAATGAAAAAATCGGTTGTGGGCGAAGGCAGCAAAGTGCCGCACCTTAGCTACATCGGCGATGCGAAGCTCGGCTCTCATACGAATATCGGTGCGGGCACCATCACGTGCAATTACGACGGCGCGCACAAACATCCCACGACAATCGGAAACCGCGTTTTTGTCGGCAGCGATTCCGTGCTCGTCGCTCCCGTCAAAATCGGCGATGGGGCGTACATCGCCGCGGGTTCCACTATCACGGAAAATGTTCCGCCGAACGCGCTCAGCATCGCCCGTAGCCGCCAATCCACGAAACCCGGCTGGGCTGCAAAAAAACGCCGCGAACTTTCTTCATCCTCTCCACCAAAAAAATCCGCCAAAAGAAAATCGCGTGCGAAGAAATCTTCCTCCCACCGCAAACGCTGAGCGTCGCGCTCAATTCCCGTGCCATTGAACCATCCGCTGCGGGATGTTATCTTCCGCGGTACGTAAGCGCCCATATTCAGAATTCAGACCAAGGGAGTTCCCGTCCGTGGGCAACTGGACAAACTGGCTGCTGGTCATCATCGGTGTGCTCAGCGTTATCGCCGAGCTCGCCCTCGGCGTAATCACCGGCTTTGATCTCGCCCTCGTCGGCGGTTCGCTTGCCGTCGGTGGCGTGATTGGCCTCGCCGCCCGTTCTGAAACAATTGGATTGATTTCCGCGGCAGTGCTCGCGCTTGCCTATTTTCTTTTCTTTCGCAGTTGGCTGAAAAGCAAGCTGCAAGTGCAGGAACGCGCCAGCAACGTGGACGCGGTCGTCGGCAAAACAGGCGTCGTCACCAAACGCATCGCCCCGCGCGATTGCGGCCTCGTGAAAGTCGGCAGCGAAGAATGGCGCGCCGAACTTGCGCAAGCGGACGATTCGGCGCGGGAAATGGGCGCGGACGTGGTCATCGTCTCCGTCGAAGGCGTAACTCTTAAGGTGAGGTGAGGCGCATGGACTCAGGAGCATTCTTTGGCGTAGCGCTGCTGGTTATCCTTGTTTTCTGTTTGTTCCTCCTCGCAAAGTCCGCGCGCATCGTCCGCCAGTACGAAAAGGGCCTGGTCATGCGCCTCGGCAAGTTTCACGCGCTTGCTCCTTCCGGTTTGACCCTCATCATGCCGATTGTTGACGACCTCATTCGCGTGGATATGCGCGAACAGGTCATCACCGTCCCGCCACAAAAACTCATCACCAAAGATAACGTCACCGTGGAAGTGGACGCCGTCGTCTATTACAAGGTCGTTGATCCGATGAAGTCCCAGTTTGAAGTTCAGGATTTCGGCTACGCTTGCACCACGCTCGCGCAAACCAATCTGCGCAATCTTATCGGTGACCGCACGCTGGATGAAACGCTCGTCGCGCGCGACATGATTAATTCCAATCTGCGCCACGTTCTGGACGAAGCGACCAACAACTGGGGGGTCAAAGCCACGCGAGTGGAAGTTCAGAAGATCGAGCCGCCGCGCGATATCACGGACGCCATGTCTCGCCAGATGAAAGCGGAACGGGAAAAGCGCGCTGCCGTTCTCGAAGCGGAAGGCATCAAACAAAGCCAGATCCTGCAGTCCGAAGGCAAGAAGCAATCCGAAATTTTGAAGGCGGAAGGTGACGCGCAAGCCCGCATCACCCGCGCCAACGCGGAAGCCGAAGCCATCAAGATGGTTTCCACCGCCGCCGAAACGTATTTCAAAGAGCGCGCGGAAACAATGCGCCGCCTCGAAGTTCTGAACAACACGCTCGCGCAAAACACCAAGTACATCGTTCCGTCCAACTCCAGCCTCGTCAACGTCCTCGGCCTCGACAGCGCCGTCCAAGCCGCCGCCGATGCCGTCGCGCCCAAGCCTCCCGCGAAATAGCCATGAGCTGGACCGAAGATTGGCTTTGGCCGAAAGTTGATATTCGCCGCAAGGCGCAGAACGCCATTGAAGAAGGTTTTTGGGCTGCCTCCTTCGTCGCTGTTTTCGCTGCAGTCTGGGCGCTCATCGGTTTTCTTCGCGATTCCAGATTCTTCGATGTCGATCAGCTAAGCTTCGCAGTACTCTTTGCTGCGCTGGCCTTTGGCATCCGTCGCCGCTCCCGAATCGCAGCAATTTGTGCGCTTTGCCTTTACGTCTTCCAGCGAATTCTATTTTGGGGCGGCATCGGTCCTTATCAAGCCGTTTCCTTCCTTTTCGTTCTAGCGTTCATGAATTGCATCCGCGGCACATTTGCCTATCATAGGTTTCCGCCGCTGCCAGCTAACATCCCAAGTGTCGAACAAAGCTTTCGTGCGATCGCAAAAGCGGTTCCACCTGGTGACGCGCCGGACGATATCACTAAATCGTAGAGAACGATTCAAGGAACCTCCATGCCCGAACCACAAGCCAAGCCAGCCGCCCGGCTAAAATCAATCTCGCCGCAGTTTCCAGTTCCCGATGTCGTCGTCGCCGCCGAATACTATCGCGACAAGCTCGGCTTCAAAATCCTCGGCTATTTTCTCGACCCGCCCGTTTATTGCATCGTGGAACGCGATTCTGTGGAAATTCATTTGGGCAGGCTCGAACCTGATGCAACTTTCTCTCCGAATTCTTCCCGGCGCGACGGTGGACTCGATGCTTACATCTGGGTCACCGATGTGGACGCTCTGTACGCGGAGCTGAAAGAGCGAGGAGCAAACGTGATCGAGCCTCCAACCGTGCGCGTGTACAACTGCTACGAAATGGTCGTGAAGGACATTTACGGTTTCCGTCTCGCCTTCGCAATGGATTTTCAAAATCCCTGATTGCTCAGGCGCACGTTTCCACTCGGTCTGCGAGATGATTGAACCAGAGGAACGATCATGAGGAAGAAAATCATTGCATGGTCTCTGTTTCTCACATGCGTTCTCTTTCTTAGCCTTGCAGCTACTCCTTATTCGCGAAAGGCAGACGAAGCACTCATCACTCTGCGCCTCACGCTGGTCATTGTTCTTTCCATTCTCGTCGTGCGCGAACGCTGGCGGCGCCCTCATGAATCGCAGCCCAGTACAGCTTCAGGCGCATCCGACGTCGGTTCCACATTCCTGCATCGCTTCCGCCGCTGGTATCACGGCGAATAACGCAGCGTCTGTGCTAAAATATAGTTTCCCCGAATGCCCTTGGGAGACCCAACACGATGAAATTCGGAGTCGTAGTCTTTCCCGGCTCGAATTGCGATCACGACGCGTTTTACGCCATCGGCAATATCCTGCACAAGCAAGTCGAATTCATCTGGCACCAGTCGCAAGACCTCGCGAATTGCGACGCCATTATTCTGCCCGGCGGCTTTTCCTACGGCGACTACCTTCGCACTGGAGCCATAGCGCGCTTTTCGCCCGTCATGAAGTCTGTTGAAAAATTCGCCAAATCCGGCGGCATGGCCCTAGGCATCTGCAACGGTTTTCAAACGCTCTGCGAAGCCGGCCTTCTCCCCGGCGCCATGATGCGCAACTCTGGTCTGCGCTTCATCTGCCGCCACGTGAACATTCGCGTCGAACAAACTGACACGCCGTTCACCAACGCCGCGCGCAAGGGCCAAGTCCTCAAAGTCCCCATCGCACACTCCGACGGCAACTACACGGCCGACGAAGCCACACTCGCCGAACTCGAAAAGAATCATCAAATCCTTTTTCGCTACACGACACCCAATGGCTCTGACGATGCAGCGGGAAATCCCAACGGCTCGATGCACAACATCGCCGGCATCTGCAATCGCGAGCGCAATGTCGCCGGCCTCATGCCGCATCCTGAACGCGCCATGGAATCCGCGCTCGATTCCGCCGACGGCCTCGTCATCTTCAAGTCCATGGTCGAAGCCCTGGTTGGCGCCGCGAAAGCGACCGCTTGATGGCCACAGCAGCGACCGAAATCAAAGTCACTCCCGAAATCGCCGCCGAGCACGGCGTCACCGCCGAAGAGTACGCGCGCATCCAGAAAATTCTCGGTCGCGATCCAAATATCACTGAACTTGGCATTTTTTCCGTCATGTGGAGCGAACACTGCTCCTATAAGTCGAGCAAAGTCCACCTCAAGCGCCTACCCACGCGCGGCAAACTCGTCGTGCAGGGCCCGGGAGAAAACGCCGGCGTAGTGGACATCGGCGACGGCCTCGTCGCCGCATTCAAAATTGAATCGCACAATCACCCAAGCTACGTCGAACCTTTTCAGGGCGCGACCACCGGCGTAGGCGGCATCCTCCGCGACATTTTCACCATGGGCGCTCGCCCCATCGCCGTTCTCGATTCGCTCCGCTTCGGCTCCATCACCACAGAAGGCGACGTGGACGCGCGTTTCACTAACGCCACTAAAACCGATCCCGTCACCATCGCCGCCAATCGCCGCATTCTCGATGGCGTCATTCGCGGCGTCGGGCACTACGGCAACTGCTTCGGCGTCCCGACCGTCGGCGGCGAAGTCGGTTTCGAGCCTTGCTATTCGCAAAATCCGCTCGTCAACGCGCTCGCGCTCGGCATCGCTCGCAAGGAAGAAATTTTTCTCGCGAAGGCGAAAGGCATTGGCAATCCCGTGATCTATGTCGGCGCAAAAACCGGCCGCGACGGCATTCACGGCGCTTCGCTTCTCGCCTCCGCCGAATTCACCGAAGAATCCCAGCAAAAACGTCCGAACGTGCAAGTCGGCGATCCTTTCGTCGAAAAACTCTTGCTCGAAGCCTGCCTCGAAGCCATGCGCACCGGCGCAGTCGTCGCCATTCAGGATATGGGCGCCGCGGGCCTCACTTGTTCCACCGTGGAAATGGCTTCCCGCGGCGGCACCGGCATCGAAATTGATCTCGCCAAAGTTCCCCAACGCGAAACCGGCATGACGCCGTACGAAATCATGCTCAGCGAATCGCAGGAGCGCATGCTCCTCGTCGCCGAAAAAGGCCGCGAGCGCGAAGTTCTCGACGTCTTCAAAAAGTGGGGACTCGACGCCGTCGTCGTTGGCACCGTCACCGCAGGTGGCCTTGCGGTCGTCAAAAATCACGGCGCTGTCGCTGCGCAGATTCCGGCGCATCCTCTTGCCGAAGAGGGCCCCGTTTACAATCGCCCACTCGCCGCGCCAGCATCGCGCGCCGAATCCGAAAAAGATTGGTTCCGCTTCGCGCCCGAAGGCTCAAACCTCGCTGAAAATTTCAAAAAACTCCTCGCGTCGCCTACCATCGCATCCAAACGCTGGATCACCGAACAATACGACACCAGCGTGCGCACCAACACACTCGCCGGACCCGGCGCCAGCGACGCCGCAATCGTGCGCATCAAGGAATCCGAAAAAAACGGAGTCATGAGAGGCTTAGCGCTCGCCACCGACGGCAACGGCCGCTGGTGCCAGCTCAACCCGCGCGTCGGCGCGATGCATGCCGTCGCAGAAGCCGCGCGCAACGTCGCCACGTCCGGCGCACGACCCATCGCCGCAACAAATTGCTTGAATTTCGGCAGCCCCGAAAAACCGGAAGTGATGTGGCAATTTTCCCAAGCCATTGACGGCATCGGCGAAGCCTGCACCGCTCTCGGCACGCCCATCACCGGCGGCAACGTGAGCTTCTACAACGAAACTCTCGGCAAATCCATCTATCCCACTCCCGTCATCGGCATTCTCGGCATTCTCGATGACGCGTCGAAGGCGCTCAAAGTTGCGTTCCGAAATGCTGGCGACATAATCATCTTGCTGGATGCTGCCGATTCCTCGTCCGGGCTCGACGCGCGTCGTGAATTTTCGTCATCAGAATATTCAAAGACGATCGGCGGCATCGTCGCCGGTGAACCACCCGCAATCGATCTCGCCGCCGAAAAGCGCCTCATCGATTGCCTCGTCGCGCTCGCCGCCGCGGGCTCCGCGCAATCCGCGCATGACATTTCCGACGGCGGCCTCGCCGTCACCCTGGCCGAATCCTGCTTCGCCGCGAATGGCCTCGGCGCTTCGGCCGCATTCAACGAAAACTCTTCCGCCGAATACGCGCTCTTCTCCGAACGCGGCGCCCGCGCCATCGTCTCCGCCTCCCCAACAAACCTTGCCGCCGTTCTCGCAACTGCGAGACAATACAATGTGAACGCAATTGAGCTCGGCAATGTCACTCGTGAGGCCGCGCTCCGCATCGAACTTAAGGGGCACGCAGCCATCGACTCCCCCCTCGATGTCGTGCGCGATGCCTGGGCCAATTCTCTCGAACGCACGTTAGTTACACGATGACGCAGAAACTCGCATATCAAGACGACCACTTCCACGACCACTGCGGTGTCGTCGGAGTCTTCGGCCACGCCGAAGCGGCAAAGCTCGTCTATCTCGGCCTCTACGCGCTCCAACATCGCGGCCAGGAATCCGCCGGCATCGTCTCCACCGATGGCACCGAACTCCACGCTCACCGTGCCATGGGTGAAGTCGAAGAAATTTTCACGCCTGACGTTCTGAATAAACTCCCCGGTAGCGCATCCATCGGTCACACGCGCTATTCCACCGCGGGCGACAAAGCCCTTCTCAACGCGCAGCCCATTATGATTGACTGCAACAAGGGAAAAATCGCGCTCGGCCACAACGGCAATCTCACCAACGCCGCCGAGTGGCGCCGCAAACTCGAACATCGCGGCTCGATTTTCCAGACAAACAGCGACACCGAAGTTGTCGTACATCTCGTCGCCAAATCTGCCGCGCGCAATCTTTCCGGAGCCCTCGGCGACGCGCTGAATCAAGTCGAAGGCGCCTACTCGCTCGTCGTGCTCACTCCCGATGAACTTTATGCCGTTCGCGACCCGCGCGGCTTCCGGCCGCTCAATCTCGGCAGGCTCATTTCGCCAAAAGGCGAAGAAGTCTGGATCGTCGCCAGCGAAACCTGCGCCTTCGATCTTCTCGACGCGCAATATGTCCGCGAAATCGAACCCGGCGAAATGGTGCGCATTACCAAGTCCGGCGTCGAATCCATTCATTTCGCCCCGCCGAAGCCGCACCAGCATTGCATTTTCGAGCACGTCTATTTCGCGCGCCCGGACAGCACCATCTTCGGCCGCAGCGTCAATGCCAGCCGCGAAATGCTCGGCCGCCTGCTCGCGAAAGAACATCCCGTAGCAGCCGATCTCATCGTGCCGGTTCCAGACTCAGGCGTTCCCGCTGCGGTGGGTTACGCAATGGAATCCGGCATTCCGTTTCGCATGGGTCTCATTCGCAATCATTACATCGGCCGCACATTCATCGAGCCGTCCCAAGCCATCCGCAATTTCGGCGTCAAACTAAAACTCAATCCCGTTCGCGGCCTCATCGAAGGCAAGCGCGTCGTCCTCGTGGACGATTCCATCGTGCGCGGCACCACGTCGCGCAAGATCGTGCGCATGGTGCGCGAAGCAGGGGCAACGGAAGTTCACGTGCGCATCTCCTGCCCACCGACGATTTCGCCGTGCTATTACGGTGTAGACACGCCCACGCGCGAAGAGCTCATCGCCTCGTCAAACACTCCCGCCGAAATTTGCAAATTCCTCGGCGCAGATTCTCTTGGCTACATTTCCATGGCGGGTCTGAAGCAAGCCGTCGGTGACACCCAGGGCGACTTCTGTACGTCTTGTTATACGAGCGTTTATCCTACCGACCTCGTGCAGCTCGAAGTTCGCGAAGGCGGTTCGAATGGCCAGCTCCTTAAGGATCCCGGCGTGGAAGACAATACACCCGTTCAATCCGATGGCCCGGTCACGGTGACGCATGAAAACTAAGCGAGCGCAGCCCGCAAAAGTCGAAGAGAAACTCACCACACAACAAAGGATTCGCCGCGAAGCCATCGCCTGGTTTTGGGTCGCCCTCGTCTTTCTTCTCGTGAATGGAACCGTCGGCCAGGCGCGCGTCATTCCTTCCGCTTCGATGCAAAACACACTGCTCGTTGGCGATCATCTCATCATGAGCCGTCTTGGCTACGATGTCGGCATCCCGTTCACCAATATTCACAAAGCTCTTTGGCGCAATCCCCAGCGCGGCCAGATCGTGATTTTCCGTCCCGTCATCCCCGGCGAAACTTCAGACGTCATCAAGCGCGTCATCGGCTTGCCCGGCGAAACCGTGGACGTTCACGAAGGCGGCGTCTGGATTAACGGCACGCGCCTCCATGAAAACTACACCGTCGGCCGCAGCGTTCTTGCGGACCCTTCCGCTTACCTCGCGGGCTTCCGCGGCAAGTTTCCTTATACGGTTCCCGAAAATTGTTTTTTCGTCATGGGCGATAACCGCGAAGACTCACTCGATAGCCGCTTCGTCGGCTGTATTCCGCGCGATCACATCATCGGCACGCCGGTGATGATCTACATGTCCATTGAAACGCCGTCCGAACCCTGGGGCTCCGGCGCCATTGCCGATCGCATCTCCGCTTACGCAAATGCGCTGATTCATCCCAGCGAAATTCGCTGGCGCAGATTGTTTCGACTATTTTAGGAATCTTCGCCGGCTTGCGCCAACCGCTCTCCGGTAAACCGGCTTCGGTGAATCGTGAAGGAAAAAAAAGTAAAGAAACCCGAAGAAAAGCTGACTACTGAGCAGAAAATCCGCCGCGAAATCATTGCGTGGTTTTGGGTCGGCCTCGCATTTCTGCTCATCAACGGCACCATCGGCCAGGCGCGTGTCATTCCTTCCAAATCAATGGAGAAGACTCTGCTCGTAGGCGATCATCTCATCATGAGCCGCATCGGCTACGACGCCGGCATCCCTTTCACGGATCTTCACGCTCCGCTCTGGCGCAATCCCAAACGTCAGCAAATCATCATCTTCAAGCCGCCCTTTGCTCCCAATCAGCCAGATTTCGTTAAACGCGTCATCGGTCTTCCCGGAGACGCAATTGATATTCGCGAAGGCTCCGTGTGGGTCAATGGCATGCGTCTCGTCGAGCCATACACGCTTGGCCCAACTGAGCCTGCCTCAATTGGCTCCTACGAAGGCGAATTCCAAAACCGCACGACGAGTGTCTTCCCCTACAAGGTCCCGCCAAAGTGCTATTTTGCGATGGGTGATAACCGCCAGAACTCTCTGGACTCGCGATTCTGGGGCTGCGTCCCGCGCGAAAACATTATTGGCACGCCCGTGATCATTTATATGTCGCTTGACGCGCCGGAAAGCGCCTGGCAGCCCGGCAACATCGGCGCGCGTTTCGCCGCCTACTTAAACGGCATCCTCCACCCCAGCACGATTCGCTGGAGGCGCTTGTTCCATATTTTCTGAGCCGCTTCTAAGCCGGCCGTCCCCCTCGCCCTGCCGAAGCCCTCTGTGTCAAAATTCTCGTCCCAGAGAAACGAGTCACACGTCATGAAATACGCCGACGCTGGAGTCAACATCGCCGTAGCGGATGAAGCCAAGCAGCGCATCCGCCATCTCGCCACGCGGACCTTCACCAACGGTGTTCTCGGCGGCATCGGCAGCTTTGGCGCGCTCTTCGCGCTCGACACCAAGAAATTTAAGGAGCCGATTCTCGTTTCTAGCGCCGATGGTGTCGGCACGAAACTCAAAATCGCCATGGCTATGAACGTTCATTCCACCGTCGGCGGCGATCTTGTCAATCATTGTGTGAACGACATTCTCGTGCAGGGTGCCGAGCCGCTCTTTTTTCTGGATTATCTAGCCCTCGGCAAAATGGATCCGCGTGTCGTTGAGCAGCTGGTGGACGGCATGAGCCGCGCCTGCCGCAAAGCAGGCTGCGCACTCATCGGCGGAGAAACCGCGGAGATGCCTAGTTTCTATCAGCCCGGTGAATATGATCTTGCCGGATTCATCGTCGGCGCCGTCGAGCGAAAAAAACTTCTCACGGGAAAAAGCGTCAAGCCCGGTGACACGCTTCTCGCGCTTCCTTCCGCCGGTTTGCATACCAACGGCTATTCGCTCGCCCGCAAACTCGTTTTCGAAGTCGCCAAACTCAAACCGGAAACTTACGTAGCCGAAGTCGGTAACAAAATCGGCCCCGAACTTTTGAAACCACATCTCTGCTACGCGCCCGCGCTAAAAAACATTCTCGCCAAAGGCTGGGTATCCGCTCTCGCGCACGTCACCGGTGGCGGCATTCCCGGCAATCTTCCGCGAGTCCTTCCTGCCGGAGTCAAAGCTGTCGTGGATCTTGCTTCCTGGCCGGTTCTGCCAATTTACAAATACCTCGCCAAGCTCGGCAAGATGGATACCGACGGCCTTCTCGAATCCTTCAATCTGGGTGTAGGCATGATTCTCGTCGTCCCGCCCGCGCACATCGCCAAAGTCGAAGCCGACCTAAAACGTCGCCGCGAAAAATTCTTCAACATCGGCCGCATCGAGCGTGGCGACACCGCCAAAGCCCGCGTCGTCTATTCCGGCGCACTGAACCTCTCGTAAAGATTCTGTGCATCAAAAAAAAGGGGCGCAGTCGGTTCCCGCGCCCCTTTCTGCCTTCGTTTTCCAAGTCCGATCTTTCTACTGCACCACATCCTTATAAATATCCACGATCACATTCGTGTGCCGGTTCAGGACCACGATATGCGCATCAATGACCGCTCTGCGATAGTCCGCCGGTATCGGCGGCAAACTCCGTTCGAGCTCCACTGGGCACGGCTCCAACTTTTTCTGCAATCCCGGTGGCAGCGTGCCATTCCGTTGTAGTTGCTTTTCCAGTCCCGGCGGCAGATTTCCCCCGCGCTTCGCCAGACCTGGCGGCAACCCCGATTTGTGTCCCGTGTAATAGGTTCGAATCACTTCGCGATCGTGTTCGCCAAATCCATAGCGCACTTCGCCTTGATTCTCTCCCTGGTCGTCCTGATGCTTGTTGTGACCTTTGCCCTTGCCTTTGCCGTTTCCATTGCCATTTCCCTGGGCGACAGCCATTCCGCTGGTCAGGGCGCACACCAAAACCCCGGCAAACAGCGCTTTAATCATTTGATTCCTCATGTCTTCCCTCCTGAAGATTGAGGCGTCCTGGGCGGTTATGCTTAGTTTAACCCCCCTCCTGGCAAAAAGATTCTGCGCAATTTGACCGAATTTCCACTGTTTCACCTATAAATCATTGAAAATAAGCCACTTTAAGTTGCGTACTAGTGCTCTACTTGACTTCCCCAAAACACACGCGCAGCGTATGCCTGTCTGAATCATGTAAAACCCCTTAGACAAGGCAAGACAAAACGGCGCCCAGCGCCCCGGAGGTGTGTGTATGTCGGTTTTGAATTTCATTCTTAGTCTCTTCTATTCCTATCCGCTGCTAGCTCTGCTCGTTGTGCTGGCAGCGGTCATTGTCGTCACGTCGCTTCACAAGATCGGCCCAACCGAAGTCGGCTTGGTCACGAAGCGCTTTTCCTTCGCCAAGCTGACCAAGGACAATCCTGTGGCCTTTAACGGCGAACCAGGCTATCAAGCCGATTTGCTCATGCCCGGCCTGCGCTGGAAAACCGTCCTGGTGTACTCGGTCGAAAAGTACCCGTGGGTTCAGGTTCCTGCCGGAGAAATCGGCGTGGTTATCGCACAGGTCGGCCAGCCTTTGCCCATTGGCGCAAAGTCCGCCATCTACAAAAAGGAGTTCGCGAACTTTTCCGATCTCCGTAACTTCATCCAACTCGGCGGCCAAAAGGGCGTACAACGCCCGGTTTTGCCTCCAGGCTCGCTCGTTCCAGTGCATCCCGTCGGCTTCCTGATCATCACGCGCAGCCGCGTGTACGGTGAACCCATTTCTCCTGAACTCTGCGCAAAAATGGGTCGGGGTGGGGAACTCATGCCCTCCGCGTTAGGCCTCAAGTCCGAACAGCTCGAACTCGTTCGCATTGAGCCGCAGCCGCGCGGCAAGGACGGTTCGACCCTGGACGTGGTCGGCATCGTCACCACCTACGAAGGCGATCCGCTTCCGTCCGGTGACATCGCCAGCCGCCTCGGCGGATTTGTGGACGTCGCAAAAATGGAAACGGACAAAGCCAACGACGCGCAAATCATCGAAGCGCTGCTCGGCAGCAAGAATAATCTGCACAACAACTATCAGGACTTTCAGTCCTTCCTCGAACACGGTGGCCACATCGGCTTGCAGCACGACCCGCTGCTGTACGGCGCTTATGCGCTCAATCCATTTCTCGTCAGCGTGGAAATGGTCCCGATGCTCATCATCAAGCAGGGTCAGGTCGGCGTCATCAAAGCCTACGTCGGCCTCGCCACGCAGGACACCAGCGGCGCGGACTTCAAATATGGCTCGCTAGTCCGTCCAGGTCATCGCGGCGTCTGGCAAGAGCCTCTGCGTACCGGCAAATATCCGCTCAACCCGCGCTGCTACGAACCGGAAATCGTGCCAACGGCCATCCTCAACTTGAACTGGGCGGATGCCAACAGCGAAGCCCACAACCTCGATTCGCAACTTCAGCAGATCGTCGCGAAGTCGAAGGAAGGCTTCATCTTCAAAATTGATCTGCAAGTCCAGATTCACGTGCCGGACACCAAAGCCCCGCGCGTCATTTCCATGGTCGGCACCATGAGGAACCTGGTTACTGAAGTTCTCCAGGCCGCGGTCGGCAACCACTTCCGCAACTCGCTGCAGAATATGCCGGCGATTAATTTCATCGAAACGCGCCAGCAGGTGCAGATCGAAGCGTTCGAGCACATCCGCCAGCAGCTCGAGCAGTATCAGGTCGAAACCAAAGGCGTCTACATCCAGGACGTGATTTTCCCGGAAGACATGGTCACCGTGCTTACGCACCGTGAAATTGCCAACCAGGAAATTGAAACGTTCAAGAAGCAGCGCGCCGCGCAGGATCAGCGCATTGAAATGGAGCAAGCAAAGGGCACCGCGGACATGCAAGCCGATCTCGCGCGCTCCAAAGTCGGCGTCAACATCAAGAAGAACAACGCGGACGCTCGCGTTGCCGAAGCCACCGGTGAAGCGGAATACATTCGCCAGACCGGTACGGCCAAAGGCGCGGAAGTTGAAGCGGTCGGTCTCGCGCGCGCTCGCGGTTATCGTGCGCAGGTCGAAGCGCTCGGCTCAAACGCCACGGCCATCGTCAACGTAGTCGCCGCTCTCGCGGACGGCAAAGCGAAGTTCGTGCCGGATGTCCTCGTCACCGGTGGCGGAGGCGGCGCACTCGATGGCCTAGCCGCTACAGCCATGCGCTTCTTCGACGGCGGCGGCAACGGTGGCACATCCAAGGCTCCCATCTCCGCTTTGCCAGCGGACATGGAAGCCGCCTTGGGCAAGCTGGTCCCCAAACAAAAAGAACCGCCCGCAAAAGCGTAATCAGCAGCACTCCTAGCTTATGTAGAGGCCGTCCTTCAGGGCGGCCTCTACATTTTTCACGGGATCATTCGGCACACTCCGGATTCTTCGCCTTCCCTCTTTTGTCCATCTCTTTTTCCACCTTCCCCAGCCACTTCATTTCCGTCTCAAACTCCACAATCACCAGCGTAATCATCCACACGGCTTCATGATGCGCGTGCCCCACTTCCTTCAACACGCTCTCCAGCGTCGCTTTCTCTTTCGCAATTTCCTTCTGCAAAAACTCCCGCCGCGCGCGCAATTGCCGCGCAAAAACCCCCCGCCGCGCTTGCCAGGACAATGCCATCCATGTCAGAAACGCTGGCCTCTCCCGCTGCGTCGTCCAATCCTCCCGCTCCAGCGCATCCGCCAGCGCCTCCGTCCCACGCGCCGTCACCGCATACACTTGCCGCTCCGGCCCTTCCGCCTCTTTTTTATCCGCCGCAGTCCGCAACATCCCCATCCGCGCCAACTTCTCTAGCGAGTAATACACCTGCGGCCGCGAAATCCCCGCCCAGTCCTGCACCTCTCTCCGCACCAGTTCCGCATTCGCCTGATAACCATGCATTGGCCGCTCCCGAAGCAAGCTCAACAGCACTAAATCCGCCGTCGTCAATCTCGTGCCGTCTTTCTCTTTCCGTTTCTTCACTCTGTGCCCTCTCTGACCCCTAGGTTAAAAACAACGCTGCGCCAAGCCCGGGCTTGGCGTCAGATTTCATCGTCACTTCTTTACTCCCTTACTTCTTTTCTTCCTCTTTTCACTCCACCACCACCACTGGCACTTCTCCACCGCCAATCTCGGATTCCTCGCCTGTGCCACCGCCGACTCAAACGTATCCAGCACACAAATGTCCTGATGCTGCTTCGCAATCCGGCCCAAGCGTACGTACAACTTCTTCGGATCCTGCTTCGCCAGTTGCGCAACGCTGCGAATTCCCAGCAGCTCAAAATCCCGCAGCATTGCCGGCCCAATCGAAATCAGGTCCTTCAGCTCCCGCTCTTTCGTCTTCATAACCTCCTCCTTGACATCGGCATCCAATCTCCGTAGACTACTCTAATCTAAGTTAGACTAGTACTTCGCGCAAGGAGATTCTCATGATCAAAAAACTCACCCCGGTCCTCTTCGTGGAAAGAATCGAGCCCATTCTCCCGTTCTGGACGCACCTCGGCTTCGTCAAGACCGTCGAAGTCCCCGAAGGCAATCATCTAGGCTTCGTAATCCTCCAGCAGGGCACTGTGGAAGTGATGTATCAAACTTACGCCAGCGTGGACAAGGACATGCCCACCATCGCTGCCGATGTCCGCAAAGGCCCCACGTTTCTCTACATCGAAGTAGAAAATCTCGACGCCATCAAACCCTCTCTCAAATCCGCCGACGTGTACATGCCGGAGCGCAGCACTTTCTACGGCGCGCGCGAAATCGGTGTCCGCGATCCCGCCGGCCACTTTCTCACATTCGCGCAAATGTCGGCAGCGGGCCAAAAAGCCTGAACATTTCCTTAAGAGGAAACGCAATGAATAACAATCTGAAAAATGGAAATTACATCTATCGCGTGGACGAATTCAAGGTACCCGCTGCGGCCAGAGAAGAATTTCTCGCTCGCGTCCAGACCTCAAACGAAATTCTTCGTGCCATCCCCGGCTTCGTTGAAGATTGTTTTTTCGAGCAACTAGGCGCCTCGGTGGATTCAAAAATCATCACCATCGCGATCTGGGAAAATGAGCAGGCTTTCTCATCGGCCAAATCAATCGTTCAGGAGCACTACAAGAAAGTAGGCTTCAATCCTGCCGAAATCATCAAGCGCCTCGGTATCGAAGCGGACATGGATGCCTACACCAAGCTCGAGCTCTGACTGCTTTAGCGCCGCCTATTTCTTATTCGTCCCCGGTGCAGGCCGTACTTCCGGCTGGCTCGCCGTCGCAATGGACCGCGCCCCATTCTTCCCGACTGTGCGCACTGCAAAAAAATGATTGTCCGTGGAAACTCCTTTCAAAATCGTCTCACCCGCTGCCGTTACAAAATCGAAAACCTGCCACCGCGTTTCCGTCGTCTCCCGCCACAAAATCTCAAAGCCAGCGCGCTCCAAATCCTCTTCTGCTTTCCAGGAAAGTTTCGCATCAGGCGTCACGGCTCCCTTTAGCCTCACTTCCGTCGGCGCTGCCGGCGCCATCGCCAGTTGCCGTAGTGCTTCGGCATTATCCCGCGCGACATTTCCTAAAAAGGCCGTATTTAGATATTTCGCAAAGTCCCCGTATTCCACGCCATTCTCCGTGCGCGGCGTTTGGTGCTGATGGTTGTAGTCCTCCAGCGGCTCCGTAAATCGCACCGCAGGCAAGCCCGCCTTGTAAAAAGGATAGTGATCCCCGCCTCGCCCATAACGGTCAACGCGAAAAATCATCCGAATCGCGTCGCGCCCGTCAATCTCTTCAATCGCGCGAGCCAATTCGCGCGAGGGCGAATCGCAATCCTCGATTTCTCCAGTTCCAGAAAAAAGCCGCACGCGGTGCGGCGCTCCTTGTGCGAGATCGTCGCCCACAATGTCGTCATCCAGCATCCCGCCCACGGTGTACCCCTTCTCCTTCAGCCAATCCACGAGATGCGTGCTTCCGAGCAATCCTTGCTCTTCGCCGGAAACCGCCGCAAACAAAATCGTCGCCCGATAGCCGCTCTTTCCGCTGGCCGCAAGCTTGCTCAACAGCCGTGCGCACTCCACGCTCACCGCCACACCAGATGCATCATCATCTGCGCCCGGCGCGTCCGCCTGCGGATCCATCACGTCCGATGGCCTCGAATCAAAATGGCCGGAAACGAGGAACACAGTTTTCTTCAACTTTTCGTCCGTTCCCGGCAAAATCGCATAAACATTTTCCAGCCGAACCGGCTTCCCCGAAGTCCGCTCAGCGGTAGCTTCAAACTTGTCCACAACGACCTGCAATTTTCCGCCGGACTCTTTCACAATCTCCTCAAATCGCGCAGCGATTTGGTCACGCCCACAGCCAACACCGCGCTTCGGATCCGTCCAAGAAGAAAGCGTCAACCGTGTCCCGCAAGCCACCAGCTTGTCGATCAACGTCAGCATCGATTTCGTATCAACGCCCTGCCGCGCAATGCCTTTTGCCATCCGCACCGGCCCCTTCGCAGCCACTTTCGCTTGTGCGGGCTCTGCTGGATCGCGCAACGCCTTCTGCTGCGCTTGAGCAGCATTCATCCCCAGAGTCATCCCAAACAGTGCAATTCCGAAACACGCCTTCGACACCCTCTTAGTCCGCACCCGTAATCTCATTTCGTTTATTCCCCAGTCGTTGACCTGCGCCGCGCATTCTAACAAAACCCGTGCCTCGACTCGGTACCAATCTGATCGACGCCGTTCAGCGCCGGAGGCACGGCACCTTAGGCAACCTTGCGCCTTCCTCCAGGTTCTGAGTCCGGTATCGGGCGGTCCTCATCGTCAATTCGACGATGTCGTTTCGTGTGTCCCGCCCCATTACAAGTTACGAGGTGTTCTCATGCGCCATCCCGGTCCGCGCCCCTCTCTGAGCTTTGTCGCTCTCACGATTTCCGTCTTCTTCGGTAGCTCTGCTCTTCACGCGCAAGATGGGCCCGTTTCGCAGCAGCCTTCGCAAAATCCCAAGATCGCCCCCACAAATAAAAAGCAACGGAAGAAAGCAAAAGATGAACTCGCCTATCAGTATGGCGAGTGGCTGAGCGAGGAAGTCCCCATCATCATCACCAAAGAGGAGAAAGACGCTTTTCTCCGTCTCGGCACGAATGAAGAACGCGAACAATTCATCGAAGACTTTTGGCGCCGCCGTAATCCTGATCCGGATTCCCCCACCAATTCTTTCAAGGAAGAGCACTACCGCCGCATTGCCTACGCCAACGAACACTTCGCTTCCGGCATTCCTGGCTGGAGAACCGATCGCGGCCACATCTACATTCTTTGGGGACCTCCTGACGAAATCGAATCCCATCCGACCGGCGGCACTTATGACCGTCCCATGTGGCAGGGAGGTGGTTCGACGCAGACTTACAGCTGGGAACTCTGGCGCTACCGCCACCTCGAAGGAATCAGTGACAACGTCGAACTCGAATTCGTGGACCCGAGCGGCAGTGGTGAGTATCACCTCACGCGTGATCCTGGCGAAAAAGACGCGCTTGCCCACGTCCCTGGCGCTGGATCAAGCCTCAGCGAAATGCTCTATGGCGCCTCCAAAGCCCAGCGGTTTTCCAATTCCAACGGCACCACGCTGCCTGCTCCCATCGGGGGAGTTCCCTCCGACAAAAGCGAATTTGCGATGAACGATCTCTATTTCCGCGTAATGCAGCCGCCCGAACATCTGAAGGACATGACCACACTCGTTTCCACGCGCATGCTTAGCAACCCGATGCAGGTCGCTTACGACGTTGCGTATTTGCGCGTCACCAGTGATTCGATTCTCGTTCCCATCACGCTTCAGGTTCCCAATCGTGAAATGGGCTTCCGCGGAAAGAACGGGGTTCAGTCCGCGGTGCTCAACGTGTATGCGCGCATCACGACTCCCGGCGGCCGCCTAGTGCAATCCTTCGAAGACACTGTTGCTCGTGATTTTCCCGAATCGCTCTTTCAGAAATCGCTAGATCAATCTTCCATCTATCAAAAATCCGTTCCGCTGCATCCTGGCCTCTATCGCCTCGACGTTGTAGTCAAAGACGTCGAAACGGGAAACATCGGTGTCATCGAAACTTCACTCCGCGTTCCTCAATATGAAGAAGGTGTGCTAAACGCCAGCTCACTCGTTCTCGCCGACAAAATCGAATCTGTCCCTTCCGGTCAAGTCGGCCTTGGTCCATTCGTTTTTGGTCCGTACAAAGTACGCCCACGCCTCTCGCACGTTTTCACCAACCCTGATAATCTCGGCATTTTCATGCAACTCTACAGCCTGAAACTCGACGAGATCTTTCACCAAACAAGCGTAAGCGCCACGTACCGACTCCTGCGCGACAAAAAGGAAATCTGGAGCTCCACGGAAACTTCCGGCTCCATCCGCCGCGACGGCGAACAAGTCACTCTCAATCGTCGCCTTCCGCTAGCTGCGTTCGCTCCCGGCAAATACACGCTCGAAATCGAAGTCACTGATCAGATTTCCCGTCAGACTGTGATCCGTACTGCCGATTTTGAAATCTCATCCGTGGCTCACTGAGCCCTAAACAACTCGTTGCAATTTTTCTAACGATCCATCACTTGCGTTTTGCCCATATCGTGGCGCTAGAATAGGGACTCCTGCCGTCTGCGAGGTGTCCCATGCAAACCGCACTTCTTGGCCGCCGCGAATTTCTCAAAGTCAGCTCCATTGCCGGAGGCGGCATTGTTATCTCGTGTTACGCGCGCCCCATCGCTACCGCTCTCGCGCAAGCTCCGGCCGCTGCCGCCGCGCCTGCACCGGCCTTTGCGGCCTCTGCTTTCTTCCGCATCGCTCCAGACGGCATCGTTACCATCCTCGCGAAGAATCCCGAAGTCGGTCAGGGCGTCAAAACTCACTTGCCAATGATCCTCGCCGACGAACTCGATGTTGACTGGAAAAACGTTCGCATCGAGCAAGCCGACCTAGACGAAACGAAATTCGGCCCGCAGCGCGCCGGAGGCAGCACGTCCACTCCTACGAATTGGGATCCCCTTCGCCGAGTCGGTGCCGCTACGCGCCAAATGTTTGTCACCGCCGCCGCGCAAACTTGGAGCGTTCCTGAATCGGAGTGTTCCACGGCGTCCGGCCGTGTACTGCACGCCGCATCCAATCGCTCCCTTGGTTATGGCGAACTCACCGCCAAAGTCGCCGCCCTCACTCCTCCTGACTTGCAGTCCGTAAAGCCAAAAGATGCCAAGGACTACAAAATCATCGGAAAGCCCACGCGCAGTGTGGATAATCCCGCGATCGTCACCGGAAAATTTTCCTACAGCATTGATTTCAAAGTTCCCGGTATGCTCTACGCGGTTTTCGAAAAGTGTCCCGTCTTCGCCAGCAAAATCGCCTCCGCTAATGTGGACGAAATCAAAGCTCTTCCCGGCATCCGTCACGCATTTGTCATTGACGGCACGCAGGATTTGCTCGGTCTCCATTGCGGCGTCGCGATCGTCGCGGACAGTTGGTGGCAAGCGCAGAATGCGCGCACAAAGCTGCGCATCACCTGGACCGAAAGCCCCACCACACAGCAAAGCAGCCAGAATTTCGCGCGCCAGGCCGATGAACTTTCCAAAAAGGAACCGGTATTCTTTCTGCGCAAAGATGGTGATGCGGATGCTGCGTTCAAGTCAGCTGCAAAAGTTGTCGAAGCCGCTTACGCCTATCCATTTCTTGCGCACGCTCCCATGGAGCCGCAAAACTGTCTCGCGCATTACAAAGATGGCAATCTCGAAATCTGGTCTCCGAGCCAGACTCCCGAACGTGGCCGCCAGCTTGTCGCCGACGTTCTAAAAATCCCCGCCGCCAATATCACTGTCCATCTTCGCCGCTGCGGTGGCGGGTTCGGTCGTCGCCTTACCAACGATTACATGGTGGAAGCCGCTGCAATCGCGAAAGAAGTCGGTGTTCCCGTTAAGCTTCTCTGGACACGCGAAGACGATTTTCACCATGACCACTATCGCCCCATCGGTTTTCACTATCTGAAAGGTGGCGTCGATTCCTCCGGCAAACTCAGCGCATGGCGAAACCATTTCGTGAGTCTCGGCCAGGAAAAAACGTTCGCTCCTTCCGCCGGGATCGGTCCCAATGAATTTCCCGCCAGCTTCGTTCCCTCATTCTCTTTCGCGGCATCGCTCATGCCGTCGGGAATTCCCACATACGCTTTGCGCGCTCCCGGCAGCAATGGCTACGCCTGGGTTTTTCAGTGTTTCCTTGACGAACTCGCCCACGCCGCCGGTCAGGATCCCGTTCAATTCCGTCTTCAGCTATTGAGCGCTCCTCGTATCACAAACGCTTCCACCGCTTCTCCCGCAGGCACACCCGAATTCGATCCGATTCGCATGCGCGGCGTACTCGAACTCGTCGCGCGCGAATCGCAATGGGGCAAGCGCACTTTACCCAAAGGCACTGGTATGGGCGTGGGATTTCATTTCTCGCACCGCGGCCATTTTGCCGGAGTCGCTTTGCTCCACGTGGATTCCGCGAAAAAAGTAAAAGCCGAAAAAGTCTGGATCGCTGGCGACATCGGTAGTCAGATCATCAATCCGCTCAACGCGGAAAATCAGACGCAAGGCGCCGTCATCGAAGCGCTAAGTCAGTTGATGGCCCAAGAAATCACTATCGACGGCGGACGCGCTGTGCAAAGCAATTTCAATGAATATGAACCCGTCCGCATTTCCAAAGCGCCGCCTGAAGTTTCCGTTCATTATCTGAAAACGGAAAATTCTCCGACCGGCCTAGGCGAGCCCGCCCTTCCGCCAATTCTCGGCGCGGTTTGCAACGCAATTTTCGCAGCCACCGGCGACCGTATCCGCTCGCTGCCACTTTCCAAACACGGTTACTCCTGGGCCTAGCCAAACTCTTCGCAATTTCCACCCGAATCGTCATTCCGAGGGCGGTTTTTGCCCAAGGATTCTGCTTTTCTCTGATTTTGGCTCATCTCGCAACTGTGCTACCGTTTTCTGTTTATGAAGAAGCGCATAGGCGTGCTCTTAAGCGGCCGCGGCTCGAACTTTGAGGCACTTGCTGATTCCGTTGCGGCAGGCCGCATTCCCAATGCGGGAATTGCGCTTGTCATTAGCAATCGTGAGGCTGTCGTAGGAATCGAGCGCGCCAAATCGCGTGGACTTGCCGCACTCGTGATTCCGTCCAAAGGACTCGAACGCGAAGCGTACGATCGCCTCGTTGTTGCCGCGCTGAACGAAGCGAAAGTGGATCTGGTTTGTCTTGCGGGCTACATGCGCTTGCTTTCGCCGTATTTTGTTGCTGCATTTCCGCAGAGAATTTTGAATATTCATCCATCCCTGTTGCCATCTTTTCCCGGACTCGAAGCGCAGAAACAAGCGTTGGACTACGGAGCGAAATTCGCGGGGTGCACGGTGCACTTTGTGGATGAGAATCTGGACGCGGGGCCGATCATTTTGCAGTCTGTCGTGCCGGTGGAAGACGGCGACACGGAAGAAATCCTTTCAGCGCGCATCCTGAAAGAAGAACACCGGATATACTCCGAAGCTGTGAAACTTGTGCTCGAAGGGAAATACAAAATTGTCGGGCGGCGTGTTGTACGCTCATGAATCATAAACAATGACTCTATCCTTTAAACCTGTTGCCGAACAGCTCGCCTACTTGAAAAAAGGCGTGGCGGAAATTATTCGCGAGGAGGAATTACGCGCGCGGCTCGAAAAATCTTTTCAATCTGGAAAACCGCTTCGCGTTTATCTCGGCGTGGATCCAACCGCGCCGGACATTCATCTTGGCCACACCGTCGTTTTGCGGAAGCTGAAACATTTTCAGGACATGGGCCACACCGCCATTTTCCTGATCGGCGATTTCTCCGCCATGATTGGCGATCCCACGGGCCGTTCCGAAACCCGTCCGCCGCTTTCCCGCGAGGAAGTGGACGCCAACGCGAAAACGTATCTCGAACAAGTTTTCAAAATTCTCGATCCGCAAAAAACCGAAGTCCGCTACAACAGCGAATGGCTCGACAAACTTTCAAGCGCGGAAGTCGTAAAACTTTGCGCCCACTACCGACTGGCCCGCATGCTCGAACGCGAAGATTTTCGTTCGCGCCTCGAAAACGAGCAGCCAATTTCCGTTCACGAACTTCTTTATCCTCTGCTCACCGCCTATGACGCCGTGGCGCTCAAATCCGACCTCGAACTCGGGGCGACAGAGCAGAAATTCAATCTGCTCGTGCACCGCGAAATTCAGCGCGAGTACGGCCTCGAAGGCGAAGTCTGCGTCACGATGCCGATTCTCGTCGGGCTCGACGGCTCGCGAAAAATGTCCAAGAGCTTCGGCAATTACGTCGGCATCACCGAAGCACCAGCGGAGATTTTCGGGAAAATGATGTCCATTCCCGACGATCTCATGTGGTCCTACTACGAACTCGTCACCGACCGCACTCCTGAAGAAATCGTGGCGCTGAAGAACGAGGTTTCTTCCGGCAAGCTGCATCCGATGGACGCGAAGATGAAGCTTGCGACCGAAGTCGTCTCCGGCTTCCACGGCGCGGACGCCGGCAAGAAAGCCGCCGAGAATTTCCAACGCGTCTTCCGCGACCGCGAAGCTCCGGTGGAAGTGCCCGTGAAAAAGATTCCGCGCGGACCTGCCAAGAAACTAATCGCGCTGCTCGTCGAGCTAAATCTGGCTCCTTCCAAGAGCGAGGCGGAACGGCTCATCAAGCAAAAGGGTGTTGAGATCAACGAAACGCCTGTCGAAGACTTCCGTAAAGAGATTGATCTCTCGCACCCGGGTGAATTCCTGATTCGTGCGGGCAAGAAGAAATTTCTTCGCATCGTCATTGAATAATTCTCAATTCAGAATTTCAGACACCAACTGCGCAACGTGTTGCGCGATCGAAGGCGCGGCGGTGAGGCCGGGGGACTCGATGCCGACGAGATGAATCGCTTGCGGCACGGTGGCGTCGCGGGTGATTACAAAATCGGCGATGCCGTGACCGCCCGGAGGAACCAGCTTCGGCCGCAGCCCGGAATAACCTAGCTGCAGGTCTTTTTCTTCAATTTCCGGCAAGAGAGATTTGGCACTGTGCACAAAATCAGAAATCGGTAAGCGGTCTTTTTCGTAATTGTCCTTGCGATCCACATACGTTGCCGTCGGGCCCACCAGAAACGTTCCCCATAAAGTCTTCGTGAAGTGCACGCCGAGACTGAGTCCATCTGCATGCGGCAGCGGGTAAACGAGATTGTCGACGAGCGCCGAGCGCGGGCCGCGCACCTCGCAGTATTCGCCACGCACGGGATAAATCTTCCAGGAATGATTCCCTAGCAAGGCCGCGACTTCGTCGGCGTAAAGTCCCGCGGCGTTGATGACGCAACGCGCTTCAATTGTTTCCGCCTGCGAATCTTCTTCGTCACCGATACGCAAAGCCACGCGAATGGTTTGGCCGCTCGGCTTAAGTGAAGTTACTTTCGCGCGATTAACAATGTGCGCGCCCTGATTGGTGGCGAGACGCGCGTAAGCATGGACGAGCGCTTCGGCGGAGACGATGCCGGTCGAGGGCACGTCCAGCGCGGCGTGGCCTCGGATGTGCGGCTCGCGCTTGCGAATTTCACCGGCGTCAATCAGGCGCAGGCTTTCGACTCCGTTGTCCTCGCCGCGTTTCTTGAGTACGAGAAGTTCAGCTTCCTCCTGTGCGTCGGCGGCCACAACGAGTTTTCCGCAGTGGCGGAAAGGAACGTTGTGCTTAACGCAAAATTCGTACGTCAGCCGGTTGCCTTCGACGCAGTAGCGGGCCTTCAGCGAATTCTTCGGATAATAAATTCCCGAATGAATGACGCCGCTGTTGCGCGTGCTGGTCGCCATGCCGAGCTTGGGAAATTGCTCGACGAGAAAAACGTCCTGCCAGCGTTGCGAAACGGCGCGGGCGATAGCGCAGCCGACGACGCCACCGCCGATGATTAGGAGATTGGCCTGGTCCATTGTTTAAAAAGCAGATTCCTCTCCGCGCTTCGCTCCGTTCGGACTGACAGCGAGAAACAAGTTATTGATCTCCTCCGACTTCGTCGAAGTAGGTGGCGCATTCGGTTAATTTGGCTTCGGTGCCGTCGTGAACGGCGTACATGGCGCGCTTGCCCGCTTCGTAGCCATTGCGCCAGAGGGAGGCGGCGCCGTGCGCTCCGTCTTTGTTCAGCGCGTAGAAATAGATGTGGAAGGTGCCGAGTCTTTTTTTGTCGTTCTTGTAGTGACGCGAGATACGAGCGCAGGCTTCGAGGCAAGCGTCGGTCGGCGATTTTCCCTGGCGCATCATTTCAATGATGGTGTGGCCGCCGGAAATTTTGATATTTTCCTCTCCCTTGCCCGTGGAGCCTGCCGCGCCAACTTCATTATCCACGCAGCATCCCGCGCCGATGATCGGCGAATCGCCTACGCGACCGGGAATTTTCCACGAGAGCCCCGAGGTCGTGGTGGTTGCGGAAACGTCCCCCTTGGCGTCCACCGCCATGCAGGGGATGGTCCCGGTCGGCGGATCGAGAATTACCGAGACGGCGCGCGCCAAAAGCGTCTGCTCCTCGGGCGAATCACCGAACATCGGCGCGAGATGCTCGCGCAAAGCGGCTTTGGACTTCCATTCCGGACTGTCCGATCCCGGGCGCCAGTTGAAGGACGTGGCGGCTTTCCACGCGAGCCAGATTTTGCGCGAATGTTCGGTGAGGAGATTCTGCTCCTCGAAGCCTTCCGCGACGGCGAAGCGGCGCGCGCCATCGCCGACGATCATCACGTGATTGGTGCGCTCCATCACGGTTTTCGCGAGCTTCGCTACGTTCTTGATGCGGCGCACACTGGCGACCGAACCTGCGCGCGCGGTGGGCCCGTGCATGCAGCTTGCGTCGAGCTCGACTTCGCCTTCTTCGTTGGGCAGGCCGCCGTAGCCGACAGAATCGTCGTTGGGATCGTCCTCGACGACGGTGACAACGGAGACTGCCGCGTCAAGGGTGTCTCCGCCGGCTTTCAAAATGTCCATGCCCTTTTGCAGCGCCTTCACGCCGTTTGCACTGGACATGATGAGCGGGCGTTTGTCTTGCGCGGCGGGGAGCGAGGAGACTCCGAGCGACGATGGAGCCGCCCCGAAAAGCTTTGTGCTGCCGGCGGCGGCGGTTCCTGCTAGTGAAGTTAAGAAGAATTTGCGGCGTGACCAGAGATTCATGAGTGTTCCCCTCTCTTGTGAACGGACGGGCCAATATACAGGCCGAGAGAGGAAGTGGGAAGAGGAGGACGGGATGCCGGGACAGTCTGTTCCAAAACGGGAAGAGTTGCGGTGGGACTGTGCTATGGCGAGACCCCACGGGAAAGCAAAATCGAATCTTGAAGCGTCAAGCAGTGGGGATACTGTAGGGACTCAAATGAACAAGGCAATCGTCGTTATTCTGGATTCAAGCTTGGAGAATTGAGAATTCTCGTTTCGAAGTCCACTACACATCTGTGCTATCTACTCCTCTTTTTTGCACGTGGATCTGGAAGCAGTCTGATGAATGTCTCGAGGACAGTTTTAGCCGCTTGTTTCGGTTGAAGCGAGAGGGATAGCGCCGTTCCTGAGACCAGAAGTGGGGAGATATCCTGGCGGAAAACTGGATCGGACAACTTTTCGCGAAGGTTTGCTTCGAACTGGATGCGGGTGATCCGCGTCCTGTCATGCTCCACGTATTTTAGAAAGCAATGGACGGTTTTTTGCGGGTCGAAGCCTGGAGACCTTTGCAGCGCAATCGCAAGGTCAAATAAATCCCTGCCCTGTTTGCGCTGGTAGAGGGCCCGCAGCTTGGTTCCTAGCAGTTCTTCGATAGGATATGTAACGAGTTCAGTGTTTCCTGTGAACCAGGGGTTCGTGACGCCATAGTTTTTCTTTTCATATCCCAACACGGCAAAGTGTTCACGCGCGTTGATTTCAACTTTGAGACGAAGCGGCGTGATTGGGGGAATCTCAGAGTCGAAGCGGTAGATGAAGGTATTTCTTCCTCGGGATTGTTTTCGACGGGGTTCGCCAAGGAGCGGGTCAAGCGTTTTGTGCAACGCTTCCATGATTGGTCCAATTGGACCTGCTTCCACTTGAACCAAGTCGATATCTTCGGAATAGCGCTGTGCTGGCGTTAGAAACAGTTTATGAAGTGCTGTGCCACCACGGAATGCGAGCTGTGCGCGAAGCAAGGAATTGGAGAAAAGTTCCACGATTGTTCGCGACAGAACCAGGTCCTGCTCGATCTGCGCATCGGTTGACCACGGGGCTGTCCCGCGCCATGCCGTTATGTGCGCGCGTGGAATCACTCTGGCAACTCGAGAGTATCATTTACGAGAATATTCCAGGGCACTGCTTTTCGCGCCCGCCGAACGCTGCGGCCTTGTTGTAGTTTCACGGGGCGTGGATGGATGGCTTGTATCCAAGCCGCCAGTGGCTGAGCTTTGGATTTGTCACCAAGCTGATCCATTAAAAAACCGAGTCGTTGTGTAGTAGCCATGTTGTCATCGCGTTGAGCTGCCAATAGGAGGCGATCGGCGTCGATCTTTTCTGCGAGTTCTGACAGGATCGTGAGGACGTTGTTCAGGCCCCCCGATTGAGTGGCATATCGGACAAGGTCAAGTGCGGTGGCTTCTGGTGATGATACTTTCATTGTTCCGGTCTCCGTCTTGATTGGAACGGTCGCGGTACTAGTTATCTTTTTCTTGTGTAGAAATCGAATGTGTGTTCGTCCGACTGTAGTCGGGCGCTGCTGTACGCCCACCAGGACCTGAAATTCTTGTGGTTGTTGGTGCGCGGCGCCGTGAAGTGCAGCGGCGGATAGTAAACCAACGTAATAGGAATGGCCTTCGAAATTCATGAATTGGTCGATAAACCAAGATGGAGGGGGTGCGCCAGAGCTCTTATATTCGAGGGGCACAATGACGTAGAAGCCCCGCCTGGGAGAAACGAGTCTGCCTTGTTGAGCGAGTCGTCTTGCCGCGTGTTGTAAGGCGACAGGCGATAGTTTTGTGACTTCCAGAGCTTCCTTTCGGGAAAAGGTATATCGACCAGTCTGCTGCAGGCCATCCACATAAGCAGGAAGGGTTAGAGAGTCATGGCGCTGTTTCATATGCACAAACTACCACTTATTGGTCTGTTTTGCATACAGAAATGCACCCATAGGACAAAAGGCGGAAGTGCGATAAGAGATCAGGCTACACATGCGGAAGAATAACGCAGGGATTTTACTTAGTAATTGAATAACTCAAGAGGTACTAGATTCGAAACTCGTACCTGGGGAAGCAGTTCTAGGTTGTAAGTTTCAAGTTTCGAAGGAAACTCGCGAAGGGGCGTGGCGCTCAGCCTAGAAGATCTTGAGCGCGAACGGGCGACCTTGCGGCGTTTGGGCTAGCTGGTTGTGGGTTGCTTGATGGCGTCCGTGACTGCTTGACCGGAGTCGCGACGCGGCGGGGGTAGCTTTGGAGTCTTCTTTTTGGGCTTTCTGATTTCGCGTTTCCGTGCGTTCTTGTTTCCCATGTATGCATAATGGCACACTTTCTCGAACTAAGAAATTCTCCATTTGAGAGATGGAGGGCACAGGAATCGCTGCTCCTGCTTTCTTACGAATGCGCCACCCGCCGCGAACTAGGGTTTTCGTGGCGTCACGGTTTTGTAGCAAATGAGTGCGTCGTAGGAGTCAGCCCAATAGATGAGATTGTTCACCAGAGCCGAACGCTTTTCCCGAGGAATGCGATGCAGCATAGGTCGGGCAGCACGCAGATCAAAGACCGTCGCCGGATACTTTGCGCCCTTTGCGAGCGCAGCAAAGCGAGCTCGTCCTGCCGTTCGTCCGCGTCCCAGGTGTCGCCCATCAGAGTTGCCATGCCGCCAGCACCAAATGCTCCCACGTTAAATGCCGTGCGACCCTGGGCAACGGCAAACTCAGTGAGGAAATTACCTAGCGTTGAGATGCCACGGGCGTCGTAACCTCGATGCAAATGATTACGTCCGAAGCGAGCCAACACTTTTGATGGCGTACCGTTGGCTAAACTGCGGCGGTAGTGTGTAAGGAATTGTTCCTTCATAAGCAGTTCGCGGGCATCCTGAGCAACCATCTTGCTATCCGCGCTGAGGCGATCCTCTTCAATCTCAAGGGTGGCAAGCAGGTTTTGACGAAGCGACACATCATTAACGATCTCATCTCTGCTTTTCTTGTTTTTTTTGGCCAGGCGGAGCAACTCAAGAGATGTCTTTCTGTCGTAGCCATGTTCCGTGATTGCGACCATCTGCTCTAGATTGTGATCCATTGGATTTAGGGCCGCCAGTTGTCGAATGAGAAGCTGCGGTTGTTCTTCTTCAATGTCGCAACCCCAGAGAACATTGGCGTTGGGAGAAGCGAGGCCATGAACACTGATTGCTTCATCTTTTGTCCAAAGCCCTCGGATTTCCGGTCCCTTACCCACTGGTACCGACTCCAGCTGGTAAGCGGCCCAAGGGCTAATTTCGGCTGCGATGTGACGATAGCCTTGCTTCCATAGCTCCGGCCACACGTCCCTAAGGAAGGCCGGAATTTCGTTGTCTCCGTGGAGTTCTCCCAAAAGAAAGAACTCGCTTTTCCTGGACTCATTCAGCAGAAAGTCCCGTCCGTTAGACTGGAGGTCATATTGATGGTTTGTGAAGGATTGCAGTATTTCGTCATCAGGGTGTGTCTGTTGTTCCTGTCTGCCCGCGGACGGGAAAAGCGAAGCCGCGGCCAAGAAAGGGATCAACACGAGGGAATATGGGCGCATGCCATCCAGATACGGGGGTTTCAATGTCTTTGTTCCGGTAAGTGCTTGGGAGCGCGATTAATCGCTGCCCCTACACAAAGGCAAAGAGTATTTAGCGCACGATGCGCTTGCGGGATTTTTGACGCGGAGACCAGTTGGGGAGGGAGCGTTTGTTGAGGAGGGATTGGGCGGCCCATTTGCCGAGGTAAACGGAGAGAGCTACGCCGTGGCCGTTGAAGCCGGAGAGGATGATGGCGCTGCGCGATTTGAGGTGATGGCGAAAGACGGGCCGCATTTTTTGGGTGAAGAGGATGGGGCCGGCCCAGCGATGTGTGATGCGGACGTTTTTTAGTACGGGGTGGAGATTTTGGACGCGGTTTTCTAGCCAGCGGAGGCGGTCGGCGGGCTGGCCTCGGCGAACGTCGAGGTGATGCAAGCCACGCCAGTTTTTGGATGTGACGAGGCCCGCGCCGAAGATGACGGAATTGTTTTGGGTGAGGCGGCCCCAGAGGTAGGGGAAGTCCACGGTGTAGAATGGCTTTCCGGACGCCAGGCCGAGGGCTTTAAGCTGCGACTTTTTTAGCGGCTCAGTGGCGAGCGCGAAAGTGAGATGGGCTTCGGCGGAGCGCTGGAGCGCGGTGAGTTCGAGCGAGGCGGCATTGGTGGCGAGCAGGACGCGGTGGGCTTCGATGGTCCGTTTCTTTCCGTTGTGATTCAAATGCAATTTGAGCGGAGTGCCTGATTGAAGGCGGAGGACGTTCGTTTGTTCAAAGATAGAGGCGCCGAATTTTTCCGCGGCTCGCGCGAGGCCAGAAATTACTTTTCCGGGGTTGACTGTGCCGCCGGGAACTTTATTGACCGCGCGAAGGCGGCCGGAATCGCTCCAATCGATCGGTGAATTACGCAGTGAATGGACTTCCTTTCCTTCCATCGAATACTTTCCACGAGCTAGTTCCCAAACCCCGGGAAGATTTAGCTCGGCAGAGATGTGCAGATCGCGGAGGATTTTTTTGTAGCCGGCGAGGACGTCACCTAGGCCTGGGAGAGGTCCGGCGGCGGTTTCGGCTAGGGCCATTCCTCCTGTGTGACCGCTTGAGCCGGCGCCTAGCGCGCCGCTTTCCAACACGATGACGGACTTTTTGGGCGCGAGGCGTTTGAGGTGAACGGCGGCGGAGAGTCCGGAAAAACCTGCGCCAACGATGGCGAAGTCCACACGATCGGGTAGAGGTTTTTGTTTGGGGTGGAAGGAGATAGTCCAGGGAGGAGCGCCCCAGTTGGGTGGCGTGGATGGCATGGCTCTGGTTGGATGCGCGGCAGAGATGATTTTGTCACGTGGTTGATTCGGGCATGAAGACGAGGAGAACCCAAGACCCAGGTTCAAAAAAACGAACCTTGGGGACGCCGCTATTTCACGCGCTCCCAAACGAGAGTGCGTGTGATGGGAATGCCATCCTGTGTGGTGGTATCGAAGGAAAGCGCTGGGCGGTCACCGGAGAGTTTGAAATTGCGCTTGATGTCGTGGCCGATGTCGCCGGAAAGATCGCGCTTTCGAAAGGTAGTGCGGGAGGGCAATGCGGGGAAGTCTATATCACTATTCAGAAGCGCCCAACGGGAGAAAGTATTGCGTGCCTTTGACGGGTTCTTGCAAACGACGCAGCAATTGCTGGAGGTCTTCGCTGCGCTCGACGAAATCTATGTCGGACGTGTTGATGACGAGGAGGTCGGAGGCTTCGTAACGGAAGAAAAAGTGCTCGTAGGCGCGGGCGACTTCTTCGACGTATTCGGGGGAGATTTGTGATTCGCCGCGCGCGGCTTTTTTGGCGATGCGGGCGCGGAGCGTTTCGGGCTTGGCCTGGAGATAGATGACGAGATCGGGCGCGGGAATGTCGCGCGCGAGAAGGTCGTAATAGCGCTCGTAGAGTTTCAGCTCTTCGTCGTCGAGATTGAGGTTGGCGAAGATGCGGTCTTTTTCCATGAGGAAATCGGAAAGGAGCGGCGCGGGAGCATCGGCGGCAAGGGCTTCGCGAAGACGTTTTTGGCGCTCAAGGAGGAAGTACATTTGGGCGCGGAGAGCGGAGCCGGATTTTTCGTTGTAGAAATCTGTGAGGAAGGGATTGTCTTCGCAATCGTAAACGCGGCGGGCGTGGAGGCGTTCGGCGAGGATGCGGGCCAGAGTGGATTTGCCTACGCGGAGAGGGCCTTCGATGGCTATGAAACGGGGCGCCTGTGGCCCTCGTTTGGGGATGGGTGCGCGTTTGGCGGAGGAGTCGTTCCCCATTGGCCGGAGATTATAGCAGCAAATAAGCCGCAATTTGCCACTTGGCGGAAGGAGGTGCCCAAGTACTAGACCAAAGGGGTAATCGGTCGTACTTAGGAAAATGTGACCAATAGGCCAGTGACACCTGTCCTTTGGTACAGCATACTTGCTGGCGTCGCGGGCGGTGGTCTGACGGAGCTCGCGGCAACTGAGGTCACTGAATGTTTCTCGCCGCAGCCCTTTTAGCTTTCAGCCTTCCGCAGCAAATGCCTGTCGCAATGAGCATTTCGGATGCTCCTGCCGCCGCAGCGGACTCGGCAAAACCGGATTCTACTTCTTCCACTACGCTCTCTGCCGCATTGCCTACGGCTCCAACGCCGAAACTGACTGCGGAGAATTCTGAATCTTCTTCGGCCGAGGCGATTTTGCCGGGCGCCGCGATTAAGCCGGCGAATCCGCCGAAGGCCGCGATTCGCGGCATCCGCTACGATACTCCCAAGCAGAAAGTAGCGTGGATTGGATTATCGGTGGCGGGACATGGTGCAGCGGCGTTCGATGCGTACTCGACGCGCCAGGCGATTTCCGGAGGATATGGCACGGAATCGAATCCTTTGCTGCGGCCGTTCGCGCATTCTGGCGCGATTTATGTGGCGACGCAGGTCAGCCCGACGGTGATGGATTATCTGGGCCACAAGATGATGACGAACCGCCGCCCCTGGGTGAGAAAGATCTGGTGGGTTCCGCAAACGGCAGGCGCAGGTTTTTCGATCGCCGCGGGTTCCCACAACTTGAGTTTGGTGAAGTAGCGGAATTTTGAAATAACGATTTCCTGAAAACGATCAAGAAAAAGCGTCCCGCGCCGTTCCCTCCGGCCGGGACGCTTTGCATTCGCCGTTAGATTTCACACGAACAGGTATTTGGCGTTCAACTTTCGTGGTAATCCATCAGGACCAGCCCCACGAGAATGAAACACACCGGCCAGATCCACGACAGATACTTCGGCGCCTTGCTCGTCTGCGGCAATCGCAATTCGAGCCAGCGCGACCACCCTGCAATAATCCCGAGGATCGCCAACGAAGTGTGACTCAATTCAACCAGCAACTCTTCCTTAACATTCCCTAATGCGTGTGAGTGCGTCAGCAGAACCATCCCGCCCAAAACGCATACTCCCGGAAACACCAAAGCAGCGGACATTGATTTCATGCGGCCTGTTTCCACCCTCCAAGTGAATATCGCAAACACAATGATCAGCAAAACCGCAGCACGGTGTTGCAAAACATCCGGAACTGCAAAGCTTTCCCAAAATCCATTTGGCCCCAGCGGCCAGTTCTCAGGGTCGGCCCGCAAGAACAAGAACAATGCCAAACCAAGGAACATCAGTGGCCAGATATTGGCCCACGGAAAATAACGGCTTCGGGCGAGCAGCGCCAGGATTCCCATCAAGAAGACAACCAATCCAGCCCAGCTGTGGTTGTATTCCGACCAGGCAATGTCCGCCGGCTTATTCGTATCCGCCGCGAACTGACCGGGCACAAAGGAAGTTGGCACGGTCTTTCCTTCCGCCATCGCCCGCTTCAGCATGGCGTTTGTAGATTCGGAGAGTTCTTTCACATTCGGGCTTGAAAACCGTGGCATCCTCGGTGCAAAGCGGGTGGCTATCTCTTGCAGGGACACGCGGTCTTGCGTCAAATCTACGGCAGGAGGTTGGGACGTCAATGAAGCTGCCGCCAGAATCACGCTCAAGCCTATGCCGATCTCTACCTCGGCAAACCTCGGTAGACTTGCTGTGCCACTTCCCCCCTCTGGACCAATTTTCCGCACGATAAGGAAATTCGCCGCGCCGAGGAGTAGCATGCAGCCAAAAAGGATCACCTTGGTTGTGACCATCGCGCCGTACGCGGTTCCGTAGAGCGCGTCCCACGAGCCAACGTAGACAAGGCTCATCGCGAGGCCAGCGGCAAAGAGGACGGCTACACTCAC
The DNA here is from genome assembly GCA_035567915.1 of Candidatus Sulfotelmatobacter sp. GTDB lineage: Bacteria > Acidobacteriota > Terriglobia > Acidiferrales > UBA7541 > Acidiferrum. The sequence goes on from DATMPA010000022.1 coordinate 221,737, forward strand.
CATGGCCTGACGAGAAAAATTCCGAACTATCTGCGTTTTCACCGCCTGGTCCGGCACACGCTTCAACGCCAGTAACAAATACGGTAGCCCGCCGATCCAGCTAGCTGTTGCGAGGTAATGCAAGGCCGTCATTGACGACAAGAACGCGCGATCTTCCATCCGGGCGGCAGAATGACTTGTCATCACCGAAGCCGCAAGCGTCATCGCTGCCGGCAATAACAACCAAAGGCTCATCTTCTTGCGTTTGCCTGTGGGCCAGAACTCAATCGCAACACCGGCCAGGATGGCCAGCAATCCAGCGAGCACGTAGTTCGCTCCGAGAACCGTCCTGAGCGGAAGTTCCGCCGAATGGATCAGCAGAAGCGAATTGCTGACGCCGAAGAACACTTGGGACAAAATGATCCCCAGCGCACTCCAACGGATGAGTTTCCAGGCGGGATTGAGGAGTGCCTCCGATCGCAACTCTTCCCTTCGCGCTGCCAAGAGTAGAAATAGAATCCCCCCGACGGCGACGGTTTGGAAACACAAAATCGCCGCGCGAAGCAAGACCACGAAGTAGCTGAAAATGCTGATCAGTTGCACCATGGATTGTCGCTAAACACTTGTCACAGTGAACGGAATAAGGCCACGTGTAATATGGCCGTCCGGCGCAAGTACCTGCCACGCGATCTTATACGCTCCCGGTTGCAGGCCCGCAGCCTTCGTCGTGAGCGTGTCCGGAGAGGCCTGCTTGTCCAGCACCAAATTCCTCATTGCGTTGTCTGGGTGTACAAGTTGCAGCTTGGAGCGAGCCGCATCAATTCGCACGTTGAACTTCAGAGTGATTGGAACATCAGGCCCGGTAACTGAACTATTCGCTGGCGGCGAGCTCTCCTTGAGAATTGCATGGCCGTCGACGGCTCGCCCTATCAGCTGCCCGGCTACGAGCACCACCATCCAAATGAAGATCCGAATTGGGGCGTTCTTAGGCCAGTGCATGGTCATTGTCCTTATCTCTAATGTTGATGACGATGTCTTCTTTGAGCAAGAAAAACTTTGCGCGAGGGCAATTCATCGCCCGCTTTGCCGCCAGAGATAGAAGTGCTTCCACCAAGGGGGTACGTTGGAGCTCAGGGAGTCGGAGTTGGAGTCGAACTTGGTGGCCCACTCGTGGTGGTCCACTGGGAATCGCTGAGATTCCAGCCGCCGCCAAGCGCGCGATAGAGGTCAACCATGGCCAATTTGCGCCCGAGGTCGTACGAAACCGAAGAGCTCTCCACCGGATACAGCTGAAGTTGAGCATCAACTATCTCGAAATAACTGGCAAGCCCGCTATCGTAACGAGTGAAAGACAGTCGGACCGAGTCGCGGTAAGCCTCCACAGATTTCAGTTGCTCACGGTAGGCCTTCCCCAGTTGCTGATGTGCCGATAGGGATGTGGAAACCTCGCCGAAGGCCTGCGTAACGGCTTTCTCGAAAGAGATCTTGGCCTGGTCGCGCACGGCAAGCGATGCGCGGTATTCATTTTTCAACCGGCCTCCTGTGAATATTGGCCCGGCCAAATTGCCGGCAATGCTCCAGGCTTTTCCGGAAGCCGTGAGCTCAGAAAGCTGAGGACTCACACCTCCAAACAAACCCGTCAGCGAAATCGTGGGAAAGAAATTGGCCTTGGCGACGCCGATATTGGCATTGGCTGCAATTAGATTCTGCTCGAATTCGCGAAGGTCAGGCCGCCGTTCCAATAGCGTTGCCGGCAAACCTGCGGGCACATCTGGTGGGTCGTATTGGTCGGCTAGTGCAGCACCGCGCGCAATCGGACCGGGATTGCGGCCAAGCAGCAAGTTCAGAGCATTCTCTTGAGCAATAATCTGACGTTCGAAATCCGGGATCGTAGCCGCGACGTTCGAGAGTGCGCCTTGAGCGCGGCCGACTTCAAGTCCCGATGCGGCTCCGCCTTCGAACTTGCGTTGAAACAGGTCAAGCGTTTCTCCAAAGCTTTTTACAGTTCGACGGGCAATTTCCAATTGCTCGTCGAGAGCCCGCAACTGGAAGTACCCTTGCGCCACGTCTGACAGGACTACGAGCCGCACATCTCTGCGTGCTTCCTCAGTGGAAAAATACACCGCACGCTGCGCTTCGTTTAGTTTCCGGATACGTCCGAAGAGGTCGATCTCCCAAAGGGTGCTGAAACTGTATGAGTAGTATGTGTGATTTGGAGTTATAGGATCTTGCTGTCCCGAAATGCTCGCACCGTATCCCACCTGCGGGTAATATTGCGAACGGCTGACACCGACGAGCGCCCTTTCCTGTTCAACGCGTGCCAGCGCCAACTGCAGGTCATAGTTGTTTTTCAAGGCCTCGCGGATGAGATCCTGCAGGACGGGATCTTTAAACAGATCCCACCACGCCATGTCCGCAGCGGAAGCGGCCGTAGCTTGTTGCTCGGTGTAAAAATTCGCGGGTGGCTGGACTGCCGGACGCACATACTTGGGACCTAGCGTACAACCCGCGAAAAGGAGTGGGAGAAACACGACGACGATGATTTTGCGCATCAGTCGTGTCCTCCCTGAAGTACAACCGATCCCGGAATGTCCTCAGCTGCCTTTTTGTCTTTACCGGCAATGCGCTCAACCACCACATACAGGACCGGCACAAGAAAAACGCCCAGGACAGTCGCTGCGGTCATGCCGGTGATGACCGAACTTCCCAGTACTCTCCGGCCAATCGCGCCAGCGCCTTTAGCAGTCCAAAGAGGAACACATCCAAGAATGAAAGCAAACGAGGTCATCAAAATAGGTCTGAGGCGAAGACGGGCCCCTTCGAGGGCTGCTTCGACGAGCCCCTTGCCCTTCTTGTTCTCCAAAATGGCGAACTCGACGATCAAGATTGCGTTCTTGGCCGTGAGGCCGATCAACATAACGAGTCCAATTTGAGCAAACGCATTGTTATCCAGTTTGCGCAACAGCAGTCCGGCATTTGCTCCGAGAATGGCCACAGGGACCGACAAGAGTACGCTGAAAGGCAGAGACCAACTTTCGTAGAGAGCAGCCAGAATCAGGAATACGCAAAAGACGGACATGCCGAAAACAATCGCTTGTCCGCCTTCAGCTTTCTTTTCCTGGTAAGACATATCGCTCCAGGCGTAACCCATACCAGCGGGTAAGACTTCTGCGGAAACTTGTTCCATCGCGGCCATCGCCTGGCCTGAGCTGTATCCCGGTGCAGGCGAACCGTTAATCTGGATGCTTCGGAATAGATTGAAGCGATTGGTATATTCCGGTCCCGAAACGCGCTTCACCGTGACCATAGAGGCCAACGGAGTCATATCGCCCTTCGAGTTTCTAACGTAAAAGCTATTGATTTTGTCTGCGCTGACGCGGTACTCCGGCTCGGCCTGGAGGTAAACTTTCCACTGACGACCAAACCGATTAAATTGATTAACGTACGCGCCTCCCAAAAACGCCTGCAACGTCTGATAGACGTCCGTAAACTGTAGGCCCTGTTTCAATACACGATCCTGGTCGATCTCGACAAAAAGCTGTGGCACCGACGGGCGGAAGGTAGCTACGAGTCCACCAATTTCCGGGCGCTTCCGCGCTGCCTGGGTCAACTTTTCAAGGGTCTCTGAGAGCTGCTGAACAGTTCCGGCGGACCGATCCTGCAACATAAAGGTGAATCCGCCGGCTGTGCCAAGACCAGGAATGGCGGGCGGGCCGAAGGCAAATCCCAGAGCTTCCGGAATTTCCTCACGCATTTTCTTGTTCAGAGTTTGCATAAGGCCATTTGCGGAGAGCTCCGCGCCGTGGCGTTCGTGCCAAGGATCGAGTTGAACAAAATAGAAACCGGTGTAGCTGGCAGATGTGTTGGAAAGAAGGCTGAAGCCGACGATCGCGTCGTATCCTTGAACGCCGTGAGTGTGCGCGAGAATATCATCCACTTTGCGCATGACGGCGTCAGTACGCTGTAAAGACGCAGCATCCGGAAGCTGGATCTGAAGGAATGCATATCCCTGATCTTCTTCCGGAAGGAAACTGGTAGGAAGACGTTTACCCATACTCACAGCGATGACCGAAATGCCCAAGAGCAGGATCAGAGCAATGCCCCATCTGCGAACGAGGACGTGGCTCCAATTGACGTAACCGCCCGTCATTTTTCCGAACCACCGATTGAACCCGGCGAAGAATCTGCCGACAAGTCCCTTGGATTGCTTACGTGGACGAAGCAAAAGGGCCGAGAGTGCCGGTGAGAGGGTTAGAGCGTTAAAGGCCGAGATAAGAACGGAGATGGCGATGGTAATCGCGAACTGTTGGTTTAGCAGGCCCTTGATGCCTCCCATGAACGCCATAGGGATGAAGACGGAGGACAAAACCAGGGCTATGCCAATCACGGGAGTTGTAACTTCTTCCATCGCCTTGATGGTTGCCTCTCTGGGTGTCATTCCGTGCTCGATGTTGTGTTCAACAGCCTCGACTACGACGATTGCGTCGTCCACTACGAGCCCAATGGCAAGGATGAGGCCAAAGAGTGAGAGTGTGTTGATTGAAAAACCGAGCATAGGAAAGACGGCAAACGTGCCGATCAGTGACACCGGCACAGCAATCAGGGGAATGAGAGTTGCGCGCCAACCTTGCAAAAATAGGAACACTACAATGATCACCAGGACAATGGCTTCGAAAAGCGTCGTGAGGATTTCTTTCATCCCCTCGGTGATCGGGAGTGTCGTGTCCATGGAAACGACATACTCGAGATCTTGCGGAAACCGGGTTTTCAGGTCTTCCATTTGGGCTTTGACTTGTTTCGCTACAGCCAATGCGTTGGAACCCGGGGCTTGATAAACAGCCATGACGACTGCTGGCTTCCCGTTGTACCGTCCAATTTGCTGATAAACAATTGATCCCAATTCGATCCGCGAGACGTCACTCAACCTAACTGTTGAGCCGTCGGGGTTTTGGCGAACGATGACTTTGCCAAATTCCTCCGCATTGGCGAGCCTACCCGGAGCTCGCACTGCGTAAGTAAACTGCTGGCCTTTGGGAGCAGGTTCAGCGCCGATCTGTCCCGCCGGATTTACGGCACTCTGTTGTTGGACAGCGTTGGTGAGATCGGTAACAGTGAGGCCCAGTTTGGTTAGCTGATCAGGCTTTACCCACACCCGCATGGCATAGTCTGCGGCGCCGAAATTGGTTACTTGCCCAACTCCGGGAACGCGCAACAATGCGTCGTTAATATTGATTGTTGCGTAGTTTCCCAAAAATTGTCCGCCGTAGGTCGCCTTTGGCGAATAGACGGACAGCACAAGCAGAGGAAGTCCCATCAGCTTCTTGACGGTCACACCGTACTGATTGACGGACGTGGGCAAGTTCGGACTGGCTTGGGAGACTCTGTTCTGCGTATTCACCTGGTCGATATCTACGTTAGTGCCTACATCGAAGGTGACCTTGAGGGTCATCGTTCCGTCATTGGCGTTCGTGGACATCATGTAGAGCATGTTGTCCACGCCGTTCATTTGCTGCTCAACTGGAGTAGCAACGGACTGCTCGATCGTCAGTGCGTCCGCACCGGTGTAGGTGGCAGACACGCTCATTTGCGGCGGCACGATATCTGGGAGCTGAGCTACGGGCAGCTTCGCCATCGAAACGAGGCCTATGACCACAGTAAGAATGGCAATAACAATTGCAACGATCGGCCGGTCAATGAAGAATTTCGACATAGCTACATCCCACCATTCGGCGAAACGGCTTGTGTGTCCTTAAATGGCGTGGGGGCAACAGTCATGCCGGTCTTGATGCGCTGCAGTCCATCGACGACAACATTTTCCCCTACCTGAAGACCGGACACGACAATCCACATGTCGCCAGATTGTGGGCCGAGTGTTACGGTCTTGATCGTGACCTTGTTATCGGACCCCACTACTCCCACCTGATAGACACCTTGGAGTTCGGAAACTGCCTGCTGCGGAATCAGAACTGCACTTTTGCGCGTCTCGGTGACGGCGCGGATGCGCGCATATTGCCCGGGACGCAACACATTGCCGGGATTGGGAAACTCTCCACGTACCTGAATTGTTCCGGTTCGTGAATCTACTTCGCGATTTACGAAAAGGGCATGACCACGGCGCGGGTAAACCGTACCATCTCCAAGAATCAACACGAGATCCTGGCCCGCTGTGCGGCCTGTTTTTTCGCGGACAAATCGGAGGTAGTCCTGTTCTGCGACATTGACGTCAACATAGATCGGATTGACGCTCGATATGGTGGTCATGACCGTTGTCGGCGTCATAAGGTCCCCGATCTGGACTTTGGAGACTCCGGCGATTCCGGAAATAGGCGAGGTCACAGTCGTCCAGGCTAGATTTAGCTTGGCATTGTCCAAAACCGCTTGGCCCGCATCTACCCCTGCCTTGCCCGCGGTTTCTGAACTCAGCGCCTTATCGAGTTCGGCTTGGCTTACGGCCCTCTGAGCCACTAGGGGTGTATAACGACGCACGTCAATCTGCGCCTGTCCGAGTGAAGCGCGGGCTCGCGCGAGTTCTCCCTGTGCATGTTCGACGGCTGCCTGGGCTTGCCGCTTGTCAAGCTGGAACATGGGCGCGCCCTTCTCTATGTATGAACCCTCCGTATAGAGGCGGCTAAGCAAAAATCCGTCCACCTTGGGTCGAATGTCGGCATCCACGTTGCCGGACATCGTTCCGACCCACTCTTGACGGATAGACACGTCCTTCTGAATTGCTGGTGTAACCGTAACGCCGGGAGGCGCGGGTGCAGGCTTCTCGGCGTTTGAGGAACAGCTGGCGCTGATGATCAGCGCACCCATCAGTGCGCCGATGTGCAGCAACTTAGCAGCGAATCGGCAAATGATCGGCCATAGGGAGGATTCCCCGCCCAAAATCACCTTTGTCCCATAAGGCGGTCGCAAGGCGGCGTGGAATTTCGGATGAATCTTCATTTATTTCGCCTCCGCATTTCGGATCCAGCTCGCTCGAGTCGCAATGGCTTCTCCCTGTATCTTTCGCACTCGCGAGGCGCGCGCCGCGACCCTGGATTCCTCTGAACTGCAGAATTTCACTTGAGGCGAACGCTAGGGTGGCCTCATTTGCCCATCAAAGTGCGTTCACTGGGCGGGAGGCTAACAATTGGTCGCGCAATGGGGAACTGTCAAAACTAGCAGGTAGTTGGCCTCCAGATGAGAATTAGCAAGAATGCCTGACATCGGGCTAAACGCTTGAGGAGAGGAGTCTTGGAGGTGCGCCGAGGACGGAAATACCAGACTTGCCGCTTTAAGAAACGCTTCGCATGGGGACGATAAACTTACTCGCAATGAGGTAGGAGTAAAGATGCCCCAAAGGAGGGACCGGCCGGAGCGCGTCCGCAGCGATCATGCCGTTCCTTTCTTCCCATTGCCAGCCAGTTGCTGACACGGATGCGAGCGAATCTTGAATTGCGGAAGCTTTCGCCGGGTAAGCGTAAACGCACACGTTCTGGGCAAACAATTTGGAAAGGCCTTCGAGCAATCGGCCTTCGAGCGTCCCGTGCGCTTGGGATAGGAAACGAATTAGAACAGAGACGTCAACTGCAAAGCGGACCGGAGCTTGCGTGTAGCGGTTGACGAAGGACGTCATCCGGTAGAGTTCATTGTAGCCAAAGACAAGAACATCACTACAACTTGCGCGCAAGGCATCCACCCGGCGGGACAGGTCGGAAAAGTCAACGGCGGCGTTTGTCAAACCCGGAGCCGTGGTGCTGAGAGCCAACAGACTGAGGGGTTCCCCGCTCTTTGATTCAGTCTTCAGTTGGAGCATTGCGGCGGACAGCATCTCTTGCTGAGAAGATTCAATGCTTTGCGATGCGAAGGGAGCCAACACGATCGGTCTTTTTCGGAGAGTTTCTGTAGGCGGTGTCTGGGGATTTCTGCCTGTAAAGAGCACGGCCTCGGCCATGCCTCCGTGGACAAGCATCAGCAAGGCTTCCTGGCGATTCCATCCCTCAAACGCGGGGCCTCGCAATTCGATGAAGTCGATTTCAATCCGTTGTGCGGTGACTTCGTCCAGAAGAGCCTTCAATGAGTCCTGCTTGCTCGGGCCTGGATGAAAGACGGCATGAATCAAGTTGACGCCGACAACGCCAAGCGCCTCCTGCTGCAGCAAATTGGATGGGTCCCTCAGATTGAGGTGCAGCAGGAGGTCATTGGGCATTCCTCCAGGGCGATCCTGAAAGCGGATTCCCATCCAACCATGACATTCGTTCGTGCCGGCGAAGTTTTGAGCTGAAACGGTATCGGCGAAGGAGAAAAGACGTGTTTGTGGGTCAAGGCTCTGTTGTAGTTGTGCAACGAGCAAATTCCATTCCTGCTCTATCATGGCCTCAAGCCTCTGCATGGAAACATAGCGCGAGCCCGCTCCATACAGACTGTCGCTAACCGGCTTGCTATAGGCCGAAACTGTCTTGGCGACGGTGCCCGAGGCAGCTCCTACGCGCAGAAACCAACGGGCCACTTCCTGCCCGGCGCCGATTTCGGCAAACGAGCCGAATATGGTTTGATCCAAATTGATTGCTAACGCTTTTTGATGAGTGTCGAGAATATTCGCGCCAGACTTCATTCGCTCTCGCTATGCAACGCCCACAATGTGGAAGCTAGGTGCCAATTTTTACGCCAATGACTTCGCCCGAGACCACGATTTCCACACGACGGTTCTTTTGCCTGCCTGCAGCGGAACTGTTGTCATCGGCCGGGCTAGTCTTGCCAAATCCCCGTGAAGTTACAGTACTGTCAGCGAGTCCCTGTCCGATAAGGTAGCCGCGCACCGATTCCGCACGCTGTTCAGAGAGTTTTTGATTGACTTCATCGCTGCCAACGTTATCGGTATGGCCTTCGACTGCCAGATTTAGACCAGAATGAGCCAGGATAATGCCCGATAGTTTTGCCAGCTTCTCCCTTGCTTCAGGCCGAAGGTCATATTTTCCGAAGTCAAAGAGGACGTCTCCCATGTTGACGACAAGGCCGCGCGGGGTATCGCGGGTTTCCAAAACGCGATTGAATTGTTCCAGCAGTTGGGCGCGCAAGTCCGCAGCTGCCTTTCGAGCACGTTCTGCCTCAGCCTCCGCCGCTGCTTCCTTTGCTTTCAGCGCATCTGCCTCCGCTTTGGCCTTCGTAGCGGCGGCCGCGGCCAATTCAGCCTGACGCTGGGCCTCCAGATCTGTCTTGCGTTTTGCTTCTGCCGCTTCGGCTGCAGCCTTTGCTTCCGCTTCTGCCTTAGCTTGGGCGGCCGCAGCAGCACGCTCTGAGGCTATACGCCGTTCCTCTTGGCGTTGGGCTGCAAGCGCGCGCGCATCCTCCGCAAACTGCACAGTTTGCCGGGAGGCGGAAATGATTTCCTTTTTGTCTGCTTTCCTGGCTAGGGCGTTCTCGGCGATTTCCAAGCTTCCCTTTGCTTTTGAGAAGATTTCCTGAGCATCTGCTTCGGCCCCGCGCGACTTCGCGATATCCACAGCGTTGCGCGCTTCATACATCTCCAGTGGGACACGTTCGAGATCGGGTGTCATCGCAAGGGGGTTCCCGAGTTTTTCGTATTGGGTTCGTTTCATTAGCTTGTATTCATTTACGGGAAAGCGCTTTCCCTTCGTGTCTTTCCGTGCCTCACTCTCTAGAACCACGGTCTCACTAGGCAGACGAACCGCAAAATATGGTTCGGCTGTCACGATCATTGAAAATGTCTGCGCTGGTGTGCTGGCGTTTAATTTTGCTTCGCCATCTTTGTTAACAAGCAGCTCACCGAGATTTCCAGTACGCCCGTCCGGGGTGATGACCCACATCACGTACGTTAAAAACTCCGCGCCAAGCTTCGAGGGTTGCTCCAGACCTTTGATGGTCACTTCAATATTTGTCTTTCCCTGCTTGGCCTCGACTTTTGCCTCACCGTTGGCCTGGGGTATCAAATCCGTGCCCTTCAGGTCGACCTTGGTGCCTGCGCCAACCGGAAATCCAATCGCGGTCACCGACTTGCTGACGAGATAGGATGTCGGCACCTTTTGTTCCGACTGTGCTCGAGCGGTGCTGGTTGATAGGCAGAGCACCAGGCAGGCGAGCAGAATAGGGTGGCGGTGGCTCATAAATCCTCCAGATCTCTTAGGAATCCCATCACAAGAAAACTGCCAGAAAGGCGGGATATAGCCACTGCTAAAACTAACAGGTATGCGCTCCGCCCCCGAGCACGCGGTTCTTGCTTAGAAGTTCACGAAGTCGTCCATTAAGGCTGTCGCTCGTCGATCGATTTTCCGATCTGTCTTTTTTGACAGTTCCTTCGGATTTGCGGCCAAGACTATGCTGCTGGAAACGGAGGCGAGTTCTCTGCTGCCTGAGCATCCCCTGCGGACCCCCAAAGAGGCCGCCTCCATCCTTCCTGCGTGGGCGAATATGCCGATACTCACAATACTGATCCTAGTAACCGTCCTTTCATTCTTGTGCCTTTCAGGCAATGTGATCAGTGCCGCCGGCAGAGGGCGCAGCCAGAGTCAACGCCCGTAATGAGAAGCGGCAATTCGCGCCGGCATCGATAAGAGTTTATATATTGATGATTCAATCGAACCTCAGGCCTGCCCATCAGCAACACGGCCCACCTTGTTGTTTGCAAGGTGGGCCGTGTTGTCCGTGGCAAGGAAAATCTCCTGTTTCACGCCTGCGCACACAAGGCTGCGGTTCCCAGCACGCTTGAGGCAATCGTCAAAAATGCTTGCTTCTAGAACCAGAAAACGGCGCCGCCCTGGTAGCGGAAATTACTCTGGTTCTGGTTGCCACTTGTGAAGCCATTGCCGAAGCGGGTGAGCACGAAATCGAACTGTGCGGGCCGGATAGCAATCGATTTGGTAACCGGAATATCAACGCCTCCGCCCAAGACGAAAGAGAAGGCATTATTGCTTGGGTTCGTCGAAGTGGTGCACGTGTTCTGGCAAGCCTTTGCCAAATTTGTGAAAGTATTGGAATGGGCACCGCCGAACATCGCTTCCACAAAGGGCTCGAAATGCTGCGCGCGGTGTTTCAAAACGGGGCCTACATTGTAGGTGAAAAGATTGCCACTAGCCGTAACGATGCATCCCGCCGGGCACGGACTGTTAGATGTTGCCGGAAAAGCAAAGGTTTTCGCGAGGCTGCCGTAACCCTCGAATTCACCTTGGATTCCGAAGAAGTGGTTGACATTGACGATGGCTCCCCCGCCCCCTCCGTTCATGCAAAAGCCGCTGACGATGTTGCTGTTTTCAGGGTTGAACCGCATGAAGGAGTAGACCAGGGGAACTTCTACGTTGGGGTAATCCTGTGCGAATGCGGCGGAGCAGAACGTAAAAAGCATTCCCAGAAGAATTACACTTCTAATATTGATTACGTGGTATCTCATTTTGGATTTATGTTCAGACTGTCAGGGTCCGATCTGCCGGCCTCTAACTGTCCCTAATGACTCGACGCGTTGCTCATTACCTGCAATTGCTTCGCCCTCCGTCGTTAGCGAGAACTCGCATCTTCGAGTCCACGAGTCGCAGAAACGACCCGATTCTCTTTAAGTGTTTATTCGAGGTGGACGACCAACCACTGTTATAAGTGACAGATTTTGCGGAAAACACGAGAGAACGCGCTCCGCGCATGGTGCTAGCAGTAAGGCTGAGAGGAAACAGTAAGGTAGCGCGCCTCGACGGAGTTCAAGGAACGAGAATCTTTGATTTGATGGCGAACTGAATCAGCTCCGCAGTCGATTCGAGGTTTAACTCTTCCATGACCCGATATTTGTGAAAAGCAACGGTTCGTGCGGTTACGTGCAGCACGCTAGCAACCTCTTTCATAGACTTACCCTCTGCCAATAGTTGAACAACCTCCCGTTGCCGTGGCGTCAAAGTTTTTGCGCGGCCTTTCGGGCTGGGATTATTGATAAAGGCCTTCTGCATTCCGCGCGCAATCTGCGGAGTAACATAGGACTTTCCTTTTAGCGACATGTGGATTGCGCGGATCAATTCGGATGCTGCGGAGCTTTTTAGGAGATACGCGGAAGCCCCGGAACGCATCGCTTCTGCGGCCAAGTCGGGATCCTCGTTCATCGTTAGGAAGATAATCCTCACAGCGGGCATCTGTTCTTTCAATCGGACGCCAGCTTCCAGGCCATTCATGAGCGGCATACCGACATCGACCACGATCACGTCGGGTTTAAGATTTGGCGCAGCTTCCAGTAAGGCGCGCCCATCAGACACAGTGCCCACCACCTCGAAGTCAGACTCCAAGAGCTTACGAAATGCCTCAAGAAGGATCGTATGGTCATCGGCCAGCATGACCCGCGGAAGTGCCATGAATACCTCGCTCGCAAACTTGATGCTGGGGGTAAGGAGGCTACCCCGCATACTGGCAGTATTGACAGTCTCTATCTTCCGGCCTCGCGCTATACGATCCTAAATAAATGGGTCGCGCGTCAACCTCCGCTGCCGCGGGATCATACTCTGGCATTTGGTGCGCCCATGTGGAGGAAAAATCAGCGTCCCGAGCGAGACGCTCCTTGAATTTCGCTTACAACAGTCCGTGTCTCTGCCAGTTGGCAGGTGACACAAGTGCTCAGGCGACGAGATTACTTGTCGATCTGCTTGGCTCTTTTGAGTTCCTGTAGCTCAGCCGGCGGTACTAGAAGTTCTGCGAAGCCGCAGTCCAGGCACACCAGGATCTCCTGAGATAGATAGATTGGACTAACGTTTAGGTTCTTCACGCCGGGGAGACTCGCCGTCAGCTCTCCCGTGAGATGTTGCAAGTTAGCTGACGCGCAGATTTTGCATGGCATTTAGGCTCCGAACAGATTGCCCGCACTCGAGCGCAGGTTTCTTGTGGGGAGAACATCGACTGGATGCCATCCTCCCGCCCAAATACTAGCATAGGATTCTCCGTTCCGCGGTGCCCTACCGGTGACTTCGTCGTGACTGGCAGAATTGACAGCATTCAAGGTTCTTTTCCTGGGGGATATTTGTAGTTGTGGGCCGCCAAAGCTCCGGCCCGAAGAATTGTTTTTCCCCATCTGACGGGCACGCACTCAGGGTAGGCGGGCCATTTGAACAGAATCAGAATACTGTTGGCAGATGACCATCCTGGCTTTCCGAAGCTGGTGGAAAGCATGCTGGAGCCTGCATTCGAGATCATCGGGAGTGTTTCTAACGGGCGGTCTTTGATTGACACGGCGATAGAGCTAAAGCCGGACGTCGTAGTCACGGATATCTCGATGCCGATTCTTAATGGCATAGAAGCAGCCGCCCAGCTAAGGAAATCGGGCTGCGAGTCGAAGATCGTTTTTCTGTCAATTCATTCGGACCCTGACTTCATGCGAGCTTGCCTGTCAATCGGTGCCCTTGGGTACGTCATTAAGCCTCGAATGGCGACCGAATTGGTGCACGCCATACAAGAGGCTCTGGCAGGACGTGTTTTTGTCTCCCCTAGTGAGAAGACCTGAAAATTGACGGATAGTGAGGCATCTATGCCTGCTCTGGGAATCGCCGCCGTAGCTGCAGAGCTCAAGTCCCGATTTTTGGAAGGGATTGGCCCGCAAGATCTTAAAGTCATCCTGGCAGCCGCAAAACCGCGGCAGTTCAAGGCCAATTCCGTAATCGTGAGCCAGGGTAATCCTTCAGACTATCTGTATCTGCTGACAAAAGGGCGCGCCCGATACTTCTTCACGACGGAAGACGGTCGCAAGCTACTGCTTCTGTGGCTTACACCCGGGGAAATATTCGGTGTTGCAGCCCTGTTGGGGACGCCGTCCTCATATCTTGCGAGCACGGAGACGATCAAAGATAGCCACGTTCTTGTGTGGGATCGCTCTACGATTCGAGGGCTGGCGACGCGGTGCCCAAGACTTCTGGAGAATGCACTTGCTACCGCCTCGGACTATTTGGCCTGGTATGTTGCTGTCCACGTAGCTCTTACGAGTCATTCAGCTCGCGAGCGGCTCGGCGGCGTTGTGATTTGCCTGGCCGAGCTCATAGGGCAAAAAGTTCCGGGGGGCTTTGAGTTTGACGCCACAAATGAAGAGCTTGCCAGCGCGGCCAATATCACACCATTCACGGCAAGCCGCTTGTTGAGCGAGTGGCAGCGCAAACGGGCGGTGCAAAAGCATCGCGGCAAAATCCTTCTCTGCTCTCCGGAAAAACTGCTGCTGAGTTCAGTCTGACCCTGTCCGACTTCCAATTCCTTATTTGACTGATAGTGCTTCCCTGATTGCTCCTCGGCAAGTTCAAGGATGCTCGTGAACAATGACTCGTCCAGACGAGGCATGGGATTCTGTTTGGCGGAACCCGTTACGAGGCGACCGGAGAGTTCCCGGTTATGAAGATCATGCATACAGAGGCAGTGGAAATGTCATTGGTCAGGATTCTGTTGGTAGATGATTTTAGTCTTTGGCAAGATTTCGTTCGGACATGCTTCAAAGAACGGTCGGACGTACACATTTTAGGTATTGCATCCAACGGATCGGAAGCCATTCAAAAAGCGGCGGACCTCCAACCTGATCTGATTCTATTGGACATCGACCTTCCGGATATGAGCGGCATCGAAGCGGCGGAACGGATCCGACAACTCGTCCCCAAGATCAAGATAATCTTTTTGACGGGTCATTCGGAACCTGAATTTGTGCGAGAAGCTTTCAGAGCAGGTGGGGACGGTTACATTCTTAAGTGGGATGCGGCGAAAGAGCTAGTTGTTGGCATGGAATCAGTTCTTCTCGGACAGAAGTTTTCAAGTAGTAGCGTAGAAGAGATCTGAGGTGGATAGCAAAGGTAGGACTGACTCGACTGTCTTATTTTCGCTTGATAATCACGGCCGTTAAATCATCTTGTTGCTTCGTGCCGCCGGAGAATTCAATCACCGCTTGGTACAAATCAGAGATGATTTCACTCGGGTGCTTTGCCCTCGATGTGCGGATGGCCTGTTCCAATCTCATTGGGCCGAACAATTCGTTTTGAGGATTGGCCCATTCAAAAAAGCCGTCCGTCGCCAATACCAGCAGGTCGCCGGATCCAAGATTGAGGGCGTGTGGAGGCTCGGAGACAAGGTCCGCTACTATGCCAAGCGGCAGTCCCTGCGCGCCCATCTCGTCGAAACGATCCTCTTTTAGCGCATAAAGGAATAGCGGGCCATGCCCCGCCGAAAGCAGTTCTACCTGCGAGCTTCGCGGAGTGCAGACTACCATTACAAACGTTACGAAACGCCCTTCCCCAATGTCGCCAGCCAGCAGGGCGTTGATTTGCTCCATCGTTGCCATCAGTGCGCCACAGCCGCGAAAACTAGCCCTTGCATACGCGCGACAAACTGCCGCGAGCATGGCGGGGCCAATTCCGTGTCCGGTTACATCTGCTAGCGCTATGACAAGTTTTCCATCGGGCAGGCATTGCCAGTCATAATAGTCTCCGCCTGTTTGGTCCGCAGGCTTGTTCCATCCAGCGATTTCAAAACCTTCGAGCTGCGGCGCGCTGCTCGGAAGCAAAGACTGCTGTATGGAACGGGCGATCTCCAGGTCGTGTTCTAGACGCTCCACTTGACGCCGCGTTTCAGCTTCACGGAGAGCAGCATCCACCTGCTTTCTGACCTCTCCAGCAACTACTCCTGCGACAAATCCAGAGACAACAAGTGCCAAGGCGTATCCAATAACGGCCTTTTGGGGCGAGAGCAGGGATGAGGCCTCGCCAAAGGGGGGTCGCCAACCGAGATAGGCTGCGCCGACCAGGTAGCTGGTTGCCGCAACCAATCCAGAGAGCCTGCAGAGTGCGGGATTCAGGCGCAGCACCGAAAGAATAATGAAGAGGAAAAAAGCCAGGACCGCGGGATTCGCCAGCGGCCGATACGCCACGTCTATAGAGGAACTTCTGATAAGGACAAGTCCGAGAGCTGGCAGGAAGGTTTCAACAACAATATTGGTAACCCATACAGAATTGCTGAGGTCTTTTCCTTTTCGAAGGGAGCGGTTTACCGCTATCAACATCGCGGATTCATATATGGCAAATAGAGCGAGCAACTCAAACGTGATGAACCACGAAGAGATATTTTCGCTGCCCCCGGCGACGACCGTTCGAATCGTTCGTAACAAGAGAGCTACGGCAATGGTTCCCAGAACGATCAGAATCCGAAGGCGCTCACTCTTCAGGAGAGCCTGCTGAAATGCCGAGGATTCGATACGCGGATGGCTAACGGTCATAACCGCTATTCTGAGAGAGCTTTCAAGTACTTGATGAGCACTACATCGTTGCCTTTTTCGTTGTAAATGAGGTCGTCGACGAAATGCCGGGCCATCAGAACGCCATAACCACCCGGACGCAAACCCTGAACCTCACGATCGGCGTTGTGCCGGATAGGATCCTCGGGGGGATTAGCCATGGCCGTGTGGCGCATCTCTTCTAGCGAGAACCCTTGGCCCGGGTCTTTGACACGACAAATCACCATGCGCCGAGCCCGCAGGTAGGCGACCTCAACATTCTGGCTGGGGTCAAAGCGCCCACCATGCTCAATTGCATTCAAAAGTATCTCGCGGAACGCGGTCGCAACGTCTTCTTTTTCCTTATCAGGTAGCTCGGCAACCTCGTGGATAAATTGAACCAACCGTTCAGCAGTGCTCAGGTCGCAACGTGCGGCGAGGCGTATCCAAGCCGGCGTTGACGACAGGATCTCAATGCCATCGTCCCAACACGGCCCTTCTGCAGCCAATTGAATCATGAAAGCCAGCGATTCATAGGAGAGTGGTCGCGAAAAATAGCTGAACGCGTGCTCGCGCATGGAGGCAAGCACATCGGCCGGCGTGGTTTCGTCGGTGAGAATGATCAGCCTCGTGTGCGGATGAACACGTCGGATTTTGCGCAGCAACTCGACATCCTCTCTTCCGGATGTCTTCTCGCTCGTAAGAACGAGTGCACAAGGCCTTGCTAAGGCAACTGCCAGGGCGGCGATGTTGTCGGACGCGCGCTGGATATTCCAATGGCGCGGGTCGAGAGCGACATCAAGAATGGCTTCTACTTGCGGATCTCCGTCAACCACAAGGGCGGTTTTTGGAGATGCTGGTCCGAATTCAGGAGAAACCGCAGTATTCATGGCAGTCTACTAGCGAAGGTATCGGAGGGCGGTGCATACACACTACTGTAAGTTTTGCCAGATGTCCGTTCGCTTCGCGAAGCGTACAAGCATTTCTGTTGGCTTGTAGTCGTTAGTTCAGTTTGCTCGAACCCGGGATGTTTCTAAGTGAGGCAGGAGTCCACCTCATTCTCATAACGTGTGACTTGCATTCAGGCTTTCCGCGGAAAATGTTACAACTCCCGTTGCTTCTCTGTTCCTGTCTCAGAGCCCCAGGCCGCGGCAACATTTGACCTCAGCGGTTACCTAAAATGAAAATTGTACTGTCCCGTAGTTCGATCCTCCGAGCGACGATCATCTTCATTATTCTCGCGACGCTGCCTAGCACAGTCCGACGGCTCATACAGACGGGCGATTTGTATTTATTTACCGGGCGTTTCTTTGAAGACGCGTTGGCACGATTGTCGGGCCCGGGTCGATTAAGGTTTATCTTGCAACCAATCGTTGCGATCTTTCTTGGTGCGCGCGACGGCGTGAAAGACGCTCGGGCAGGAATCCCGCCTTTTCTCTGGGCGCTAGCGTTCCACGGACAGCATCGGCGGGAGATGCTCCGCAGCGCATTCGCATCCGTAAGTGATTTGGTCGCCATCGCGATCCTTGTGGATCTGATCGCGCAGTTTCTGATCTTTCGCGAGATTCATCCCGGCGCGGCGTTGTTGTTGGGGCCTGCCTTGATTGGAATACCGTATGGCGTTGCCAGAGTCTTCGGGAATTGGGCCTCAAGAGGCCGACGCCATCAAGATTATCCAACAGTGTGAAACGATCGCTTCAGTCAGTTTCGGCTTGACCCTGGGTACGCGACGTCACTGGTTCCTTGGAGATGTATGTGCCGTTCCGGTTTCTACGGGAATTGTTTCTTTCTAGAGTTTCTTCTAGAAAAGACTCTAGTTCTTGCCTATTCAGCGTGAAGCTGTCGTCTACAGATTCGGCTGTCAAAGGCAGTTCCGTGCTCTCTTCCCGGCCCGAAACACCATACCGTGATCTTCGAGCGATCAGCTTCTGCACCTGAACACGGGCTAGCAGACGGGGACCGCCGAGCGATTCTGCCGTCAGCAGGACGCGGGCGAATTTCTCTACGGTTTCCATGTGGTAGTAGGCCGTCGTTAGATCCTTCCCGCTCGTGACTACACCGTGGTTCTCCAGCAGGATCGCATCATGTTTGGATACAAGGGGCTCGAGGCCCGCGCAAAGTTCCCAGGTGCCCGGCGTTCCATACGGCGCCAAGGGAACTTTCCCCAACGAGATGACCACTTCCGGAAGGATTGCCTCTTCCAAAGCGCGTCCCGCTACGGCAAATCCGGTCGCGATTGGCGGATGCCCATGACAGACAGCCTGCACGTCGGGTCTGGAGCGGTAGTAGAGGAGGTGCATCTGCATTTCTGAGGAAGGATGTCCGTTCCCGCAAAGAACCGCACCGTTCAAATCAGTAACCAAGAGATCTTGGGGTGCCAAATCTCCTTTACAAGCGCCCGCAGGTGTAAGCAGAATCCGGTGTGCATCGAGCCGCACTGATAAATTGCCTTCGCACGCGATGACATATCCTCGTTGATACATCTGACGACCGAACTCGCAGATTTCCGCCCGGTGCCTTTGCTCGGCTTCTGAATGTTCAACTCGTTCAAACATGCCAACGTCTGGAGTCATCGGAATATCTCTCGCGCAGGTTTAGGTCAACAATTCGCTTCTTTGGTGTTGAGAGTCAGTGGCACATGCTTACTTTCCTCTCAGGTCCTCAGTTGAAGAGCTAGAACATCTGCCGTGTGCGATGGGCACATTTCTAAAGGGAAGACGGGAGCGGCCGGGCACGCTCCCATCCTGCTCTTTCTTCCAGCTTACCGCTTACGCTTTTGCACTGAAAAACAGGGCAGCGGTTTTCCGAATCGCCATGCCAGTCAATGAAACTGCGCAAAGAAGTGCACCGAGCAATCCGATGAGCGGAAAATCACTGGCTGTCTTCGGCAGCTTCTTGGGTGCCGGCTCGGCTGCAGCGGTTTCAACGGGTGCTGGGGCAGGTGTCGCCGTGGCAACAAGAATCGGAATATCGGCCTTTGGTTCGGGCGGAGGCGGTGGCATCTTTCCAGTTCTCCTTACTTCCTGTGTGACCACTGTTTCCGGAACCTCGGTCACCCTCTGCGCCTGAATCTTCATTCCCTTTTTTAGGCCCCAAGCATCTTTTTCCTGTCCGTCAACCATGAATTTCTGGCCGTTGGGGATTTTGAAGCTTTGGTTCTCGCCATTTTCCAATGTCAAGATAACGGTTGTTGGCGGTGTGACGTGCCAAACCTTTCCGGTGACTGTCTCGACTGTAGTAATCACCTTTGGCGTAGTGCTCATGATTGTTTGCTTTTCCACCTTCATCCCGACCTTAGCGGAATGGATGTTAACCGGCTTTCCATCAACCATAACTGTTGTGCTATCCGGGACATTGTCAAAGTGCCTAAACGAGCCATCTTCCATCTTGATGACCACATTGTTCCCGTTGATGTACACAATTTCGCCGCGTTCTACTTTTACCTCTCTTGCTGTTGGACCATGTGCTTCCGTTTTTTGCGTCTGCACTTGCGCGGTTGCCGAGAGGGAGAGCGCGAGACAAACAACGCTTCCACCCAGCAGGCCACTCAAGAGTTGCTTTGACCGAATAATAGACATCATTTTATCTTCTCCTTGTTGTTGGTGTTCTTGCCCGTGGTAATCGAGACCTCGCTGGCCCTCCGATTCCGCTTGCTAGAATTTTCCATGGACGCCGTGACGATGTAGCGTTTTGGCGCGCTTCCCACGTAATAGAAGGGAAAGCAGGTCACTAGCGTCAGCGTTGGGACCGGCGTTGCGTTTAAGACGTACGTATCTGTAGGCAAAACGATCTGAATTTGGCTAACGACATACCGATCCTCTCCTCCGGGGTACTCGAGTTCCATAGTGTCGCCAAGCTCGATGTCCTTAAGTCCCCGAAAAAAACCGTCACGATGCCCGGCTATTCCGAGATTGCCCGCTTGACCGATTTGAGCCGTACCAAGAATCCGCCCGACTCCACGATTTAGCGTTAGATCGTCTGTATCGTTGAAAACCGGTACCTCAAGCTCGATCTTCGGGATGCGAAGAATAGCCAGCGGCAGGTCCGTTTTCTTGGCAAGACTGTCCTCGTATTCTTCGATCCGCTTGATTGACCAAAGACTAAAATTAACTTTAGTCGATGAGATGGGATCGAATGTGACAGAAGGATTTGAAGCGGGATTTGTCGCATTCTCCGCTTGGAAACGCGTTATGGCTGCCCGCGATGCAACGGTTCTGTGAAATCGTGAGGCGCCCCATATGGCCAAGAGCGTGAGACCGATTGCAAGGAGAGTCTTTTCCGCTCTTTGAATCTTCATTAAGCCACCCTGGGATATTCCGATCACACTTCACCCAAAACGTCACAAGCCACTAGAATCCCCGACGAACTGGAGGAGCTAGCCCTAGCTTCGTCCTTCGTTTTCCTTTCAAACCGCACAGACAGACTTTTGAAACGGCGGTCGAAGTCAAAGGTACTTTGCTCCGTTTCTAGCGAGGCAATATAGGCAAGATTCCAGTCTCGGCAAACTGTCAAAAGTGACAGGCCCACGACCAGCGAACACGCGCGCGAACCGTACTCGCGACCCCTTCCGTGTTTACCGGCCGTGACCAGCTGACACGGAGTTATTCGGCGACGCTAGAAATATCTCCGGCGAGGAATATCCCACTGGTATTTTTGCCAGTATTCCAAATTCGTCTACCGGCATAAAACCAAGCTATGCCAAGTGGCAATGGGAGTAGAGAAATGCCAATCCGCATGCAAGACGTATGGAAGCAATTGACAGCCCTACTGTGCTCGCTTTTGCTGGTTGCCAGCGGGTCGCCGCCAGCGGCACAAGCGCAAGAACCGCAGCAGGCCGCGGCGACCGAGGAGCAAGCTCCAAAAATTCCCAATGATCAGTTGGACTCTCTGGTTGCGCCAATTGCGCTGTATCAGGACGAGCTCTTGGCTCAAGTCCTTATGGCATCAACTTATCCGCTGGAAATCGTGCAGCTTCAACAATTTCTCGCGAAGCACAAGGACCTGAAGGACAAAGCATTGGCCGATGCCGTGATGAAGGAAAACTGGGATCCGAGCATTCAAGCGATGGCTGCGCTTCCCGATGTCGTTAAGCGATTGTCGGACGACATCAAATGGACGACCGATCTTGGAAATGCTGTTCTGGCCCAGCAATCTGATGTTATGGATGCCGTGCAACGCATGCGTGCGAAGGCTGCGGAAAAGGGCAACCTGAAATCCAATGAGCAGATAAAAGTAGAAACAAAAGTCGTGGAGAACAAGACTGTTATCGTCGTCCAACAAAGCAAACCGGATGTTGTCTACGTTCCGAGCTACGACCCCGTGGTTGTTTACGGCCCACCTCCGTATCCCTACCCGCCGATTGCTTATCCCCCTCCTGGCTACTACGCAGCCGGAATGGCAATTTCATTCGGCGTTGGGATGGCTATGGGAGCGGCCTGGGGAGGAGGGGGCTGGTGCTGTAACAGCGGATGGGGCGGAAACAATGATATAACGATCAATAATAATAACAGTTATGTAAACAACTCGAACAGGCAAAATGTGAACAATAGCGGCAATCGGACCGGAAATCGCACTGGTGGCAGTAACAACTGGCAGCACAATCCACAGCACCGCGGCGGCGCTCCTTACTCGAATAAATCAACCGCCAACAAATTCGGAGGGCAGACAGGTGCGCGCCAGAATCAGGCGGGCGGAAGGAACCAGGCGGGAACCATGGATCGTGGCGGCAGTGGTGGCAGACAGCAAGCAGGATCCATGGATCGTGGCGGTGGTGGCGGTAGCGGTAGACAGCAGGCAGGGTCCATGGACAGGGGGAGTAGCGGTGCAAACCGGGGTGGCGGAGGGGGCGGCGATAAAGTTGGCAACCGAAGTGTATCGTCCGGCTCCGGTGCCAGCTCGAAGGGTGGTGGTTTTGGCAGTGGCAGCAGTTCAGGCCGCTCGAGCGGAAGCAGCGCAAGGGCCAGTAGTTCACGCGGCTCGTCTAGTATGGGCGGCTCCCGCGGCGGCGGCGGCGGGCGGCGGAGGTAATTAGTCCATGATCAAAGAGAAACTAATCATGTCAAAACCAGCGAATCCACATGGTTTGGCCATTTTCCGAGTGCTTTTGCCGGCAGTTTTGCTTTGCGTCCCGGCGGCGTACTCACAAACGCAGAAAGTACCCGCGGCGCAGAAATCGTTCGCAACACCCAAAGAAGCTGCCGAAGCGCTAATTCAGGCCGCGGAAAAGTTTGATGTACCTGCGCTCAAAGAGATTCTCGGGCCGGATGGCGAAGACTTGGTGTCTTCAGATGACCCTGTCCAAGACAAGAATAATGCCAACGGATTTGCTGCAAAAGCACGGGCGAAAAATGAGATTACCGTCGACCCCAAGAATTCGAAGCGTGCCGTCATTTCCGTCGGCGATGAGGATTGGCCTCTTCCGATCCCCATTGTAAACAAAGGAGGAAAGTGGTCATTCGATACTAAGTCTGGTCGCCAAGAGGTCCTTTTTCGACGCATTGGTTCCAATGAACTGGACGCCATCCAAATCTGCCGGGGTTATGTTGACGCGCAACTCGAATATGCCCAGGAAAAGCATGACAACGCTGAAGTGAATCAATATGCGCAAAAGATCATCAGCACGCCGGGGAAGCATGATGGTCTTGCATGGCGGAAGCCCGATGGAACTTGGGACGGGCCCGTTGCTGAGGGGATCGCTAAGGCTCTGGAGCAAGGCTACACAAGTAAGGGGCAGCCATATCACGGCTACTATTTCAAGATTTTGAAAGGGCAAGGCCCCAATGCGCCGTTAGGGCAGATAGACTTCGTCGTTAACGGAGCAATGATCGGCGGGTTTGCTCTTGTCGCCGCGCCAGCTGATTACCGCGTCACGGGAGTGAAAACATTCATCGTTAGCTATGAAGGGATTGTCTATCAGAAAGATTTGGGACCAAACACGCTCCAGATCTTTAAGGACATGGAACTCTATAACCCGGACAAAACATGGAAGCGCACGGACGACAACTGGTGAGGTGTGTGGCTCAATTCAGTCGGATCTTTTTCAAAGGAGAATAGAAGAATGAAGAAACTAGCTCTCTTAACGGTCGCATTTCTTTTGTTGGGAGTAAGTGCGGCAGTAGCTCAGGATGTTCGTTACGATTTCGACAAAGACAAAGATTTTTCGAAATACAAGACTTACAAGTGGGTTCCGATCAAGGGAGCCGACCAGCCGGATGACCTGACGTCCAAACAGATAACGGCTGCTATAGACGCTGAACTTGCGACGAAAGGGGTGACCAAAACGGATGCGGACACCGCAGACCTTTACATTGGCTACCAGACCGCCATTGCTACGGAGAAAGAGTTCACCTCGTATAACTCTGGTTGGGGCTATGGCGGTGGCTGGGGGGGAGGATGGTACGGAGGTGGCGGGATGGCAACCACCACGACGTACGGCTCGACGTCCACGGTTTATGTAGGCCAGTTGGATGTGAGTATTTACGACACCTCCCAGAAACAACTCGTTTGGCGGGGGGTTGCGACGAAGACACTCGATCCCAAAGCGAAACCCGACAAGAAGCAGAAGAACATTACCAAGGCGGTTACTAAGCTCCTGAAGAACTTTCCGCCGCCCAAACCGAAAAGCTAGCGGATTATTCCTCCGGGCAGAACTGTTTCACTCGACGCAACTGATGGTCGCCGCGGCTAGTGAAAGCAAGACTAGTTTATTGTTCACAATGTTCCAAGTCTGAGCCGTGGCCAGGAGTTCCTGGCCACGGCTCAGCAATTTCCAGTGCCTTCTGCACGCGCAATGGGCTTTCGGTGTTTGCTTCCAAGACTATCCTAGTGCGCCGGAGGCCGTGTTTCCCCGCAGTTCATCGCGCTTCTGTCATTTCTGCCAGTTTCCCATAAAGCAGATCAGTGGCTTCTTAAGCTAGGACTTCTTACGCTAGAAGAAGGGTACTTGACAATTAAGAGCCTGACATGGTGATTTCACATCGCATTATTATTGGAATCGTATTTCTTGTCCTCGCCGTCACTCTATCGGTGGCAGCGCAATCGCAGTCCATTGACGTATTTGCCAGCCCGGCGCCTGCCTCGGATTCCGGGGCACCAACGATCCCACGGGAGTCCGTAATTAGGCCTGTACGAATCACCACAGAACAAGAGAAAGGCGTTGATTGGGGGCGTCTAGTTAACCAGTCTCTTCTCTTCATGAGTTTTGAGAATGCGTTTCGTTGTGCCACCGAACAAGGAACCCGCGAGGGATTCTCCAATCCTTTCTTCCGCGGCTATTTGAACTCGGTGGGAAACCTCCATGGCTGGAACGATGGTGATCCATTCCTTGTGAACTATGTCGGTCATCCCATGCAAGGGGCTGTCTCTGGATATCTGTGGACGCAAAACGACCGTGGATATCGGGACATTCAATTCGGAAGCAATCGCAGGTATTGGAAGGGGAAGCTCCGCGGCGCAGCGTATTCCTATGTTTACAGCGCCTTGTTTGAGATTGGCCCGATGAGTGAAGCATCGATTGGCAACATACAGGCCTATTACCCGCAACAAGGATTTGTCGATCACGTTGTTACGCCAGTGATTGGTTTGGGATGGTCAATTGCCGAAGATGCGCTCGACCAATACTTCATCCGGTATGTCGAAAGGCGCACTTCGAACAGCTGGGCTCGCTTGCTTGTTCGTGGTGGTTTGAATCCTGCCCGCTCAATGGCCAACGTTTTGGCTGTTAGACCCCCCTGGCATCGCGATAATAGACCGGGCGTGCTCTCTGCTCAGCTTCAAGATGCTGAATTCATGAAGTCTTTGGGAGGGCGGAACACAGCTTTCCGAGAGGTTGATCCCCCCCCTGGAGTTGCCCCTTTTGAATTTAATCTCTCGACCAACATCAACACTTATTTAGGAGCCGAACACGCGGCACCCTGCGTTGGTGGCGGAGGTTCCGCGGCACTGCGATTGTCTCCGCAGTGGCAGTTTGTGGTGGATGTTGGTGGTTGCAAGTTGCTTGGTCTTGAGAACAATCTCAGTGGTGATTCTCTCAGCTATCTAGCGGGAGCACGATGGACTGCTCTTCCTTCGAGGCGCTGGACACCTCATGCCGAAGTTCTAATTGGTGGAACCAAGCTTACGCAGGAACTTGTTAACCCTCAGCTTGAGAAAGCAATCGAATCCTCAGCGTCGAAGTCTACTCCTGCTTACGTACTCTATCCTCTGTATGCCAAGGATTGGGAGACTAACGGTTTCACTATCCAGGTCGGCAGCGGTGTGGACGTGAAACTGAACAATGCCCTCTCTTATCGAGTCGCCAATCTAGAGTACTCTCACTCCTGGACCAAAGAACTAAACGGAATCAACTACCGTGATCGCTTGCAGTTTACTACTGGCCTTGTCCTCCACATGGGGACCTGGTGATGGATCTAGCGTGCATAAACGCACATAAGCTTGTGGCGTGGAAGACGCGCCAAGCACAAGCTACCAGCACTTGGGCACGTCGGGGCTAAATAAACTGTCCCTGACGATGGGCCTTGCCTCTCAATTCCGAGAGGGTTAGGATTCCCGCATGTGGCACACTTTCAGCGGGGGATTGTGTCTGGCTGGCATGAAAAACGAGGCTAACCAGGTGCACTGCAAACGACGGCGGCCCGGCAGGAATCTAGCCTGGGCCGTACTCCTCCTGATTGCTTGCTACTTTCTATTTGAACCACTGGCGGAAGCGCAGGTAAAAGAAGTCCGGCGGATTCTCGTTTTCAATGAACTGGGGCTGGGGTCGCCCGGCATCGCCGCCGTGCACCAGGAGCTACTCTCTGCTTTAGAGGACTCGCCTTACCATGTCGACTTCTACAGTGAGAATCTGGACACTGCTCTTTTTCCCGACGAGGTTTCCCAGGGCCGGTTTCGTGAGTGGTACTTTCGCAAGTATCGCGGGCAGAAGCCGGATGTGATTGTGGCCCTCGGGCCATCTCCTATTAAGTTCATGGCTGAGTTGCACGAGACGTATTTCCCGAACACACCGATTGTTTTCGGCGGAAGTCCCGAGGTATTCGCGGCAGGGTTGAACCTCGACTCACATTTTGCAGGTGCCTGGGCAGTAGCACAGCCGGAGAAAACCCTGGAAGTGGCGCTTCGCCTGCAGCCCAACACTGAGCATGTCGTCGTCGTGGGCGGCGTGGCACCCTATGACCGCTATCTTGAAGCCCTTGTCAAAGAGAGGTTTCGCAGCTACGAATCGAAACTCGACTTCACGTATCTCACAAACCTCGCCATGCCTACATTACTCGAGCGACTGAAGCACCTGCCGAGCCATACGATTGTCTATCACACCTCCATCATGTTGGATGCAGCGGGAAATCACTTTATTGATGCCACTCAATCAGCTCCCATGGTCGCCAGAGCCTCGAATGCACCAGTCTTCGTCGTAGACGACGTGGATGTCGGCAAAGGAACAGTGGGCGGGGACGTATTCAGCTTTGCCGCCCACGGGCGGGAAGTAGCCGGGATTGTTGTGAGGATTCTCAATGGGGAGAGGCCGCAGGATATTCCGGTTGTCCGGGGCGATAACGTCTTTCTGTTTGATTGGCAAGCACTGCGCCGCTGGGGACTCAGCGAGAGCGAATTACCGGTTGGGGCCGTTGTGCTCAACCGGCAGCCCACTTTTTGGGAACAGTACAAACGATACCTTACCGCTGGCATTGTCTTGCTCTCGACGCAGGCGCTCATCATTCTCGGGCTCCTGTGGCAGAGGATGAAGAGAAGAAGAGTCGAAGCAGCACTGGTTCGCTCCAACGATCGACTGCGCTTGGCGATGGAATCAGGTAAGTCCGTTGGATGGGAATGGGATCTCGTGACGGGCCGGGATATATGGTTTGGCAACCTTAGCTTCATGTTCGGGATTTCATCCGATACCTACAGCGGACAGATTGGGGACTTCTATCGTTACGTCCATCCCGAAGACCGTCAGCGAATCTCAGATGCAGTGGCTGTTGCGAGACAAAACCGAACACCCTACGCGGAGGAGTTTCGCATCGTTCGGAAAGACGGGAGCACGCGCTGGGTCGTTTCCAGGGGGCGGTTCGAATATGAGCAGAACGGCAACGCCAGACGGATGATGGGTCTCGCAGTAGACATCACGGAACGTAAGCAGATTGAGGACGCATTGAAAAGAAGTGAGCAGCGCAGCCGGGAGCAAGTACTTCAGTCTCCGGTGAGTATGATTGTGACTCGAGGACCGAGACGCGAGTATGAGGTTGTCAACCTCAAATTCACTGAGGTCTTCGGCTACTCGATCGAAGACGTGCCAGACGAGGCTCATTGGTGGGCTCTTGCGTATCCGGATGAGACTTACCGGGAAACGGTCAAAACAGAATGGCAACGACGAGTGGGGAAGGCAATTGGTAGCAGCAGCGCCATCGATCCACTAGAAGCGACGGTTCACTGTAAGGATGGATCGAGCCGGTACGTAGAATTTCACTTCGCCTCTTTAGGAGACACCGGACTGGTCAGTTTTGTTGACTTGACCGACCGTCAAAGGGCGGAAGAAGCGCTTCGAGAGAGTGAGGAGCGCTTCCGGTTGGTTGCCAATGCTGCTCCCGTGATGATTTGGATGTCCGGCCCGAATAAACTCTACACTTATTTCAATCAGCCTTGGCTGAAATTCACAGGCCGATCCATCCATGAAGAGCTGGGAAATGGTTGGGCAAAGGGTGTCCACCCCGAAGACTCAGAGCGGTGCATGGATACGTACACAAAGGCGGTCGATCAGCGCGAGTTTCTCGAAATGGAGTATCGCCTTCGGCGGCATGACGGGGAATACCGCTGGGTTCTTGATCTAGGAGTTCCGAGGTTCAATGCGGACGGTTCCTTTGCCGGTTATATCGGTTCATGTCTCGACGTCACGGAACGCAAGCTGGCCCAAGAGGTCCTTTCCAGTGTGAGTCGCAGGTTAATTGAGGCACACGAGGAGGAACGTGCCTGGATTGCCCGGGAACTTCACGACGATATCAATCAACGTCTTGCATTGCTGGCAGTGAACATGGAGGGCTTGGGACAGGCACTTCCCGGCTCGGCGGTTGGACTGAGAAATCGCCTCCAAGAAGAAATCAAGCACGCCTCCGATATCGGAAGGGAAATCCAAGCTCTGTCGCACCGCCTGCACTCCTCGAAACTGGAATATCTAGGTTTGGCAGCGGCGGCGGCTAGCTTTTGCAGAGAACTCTCCGGCCAACAGAAAGTGAAGATTGATTTTCATTCCGACGATATCCCCAAGAACCTCTCCCAAGAGATCTCACTCTGTCTCTTCCGCGTTTTGCAGGAAGCCCTCCAGAATGCAGCGAAGCACAGTGGTTCCAAGCGGTTCCAAGTGATGCTCAGCAGTACATCAAATGAGATTCAACTAACCGTACAGGATTCGGGAATTGGATTTGACGTCGACAAGGCGCTCAAGGGTCACGGCCTGGGCCTCACAAGCATGAAGGAACGGTTGAAGCTTGTCGATGGTGACCTTTCCATTGATGCGCAAGGCCAGGTCGGGACCACGATCCGTGCTATCGTATACCTCAATCGCGACTCCAAGTCCGCCCGGGCGGCAAGCTAGAAACCTGCCTCCAGAGGCAAGGTCACAGTTCGATGTGACGGAAATTCACTGTTTTCGCAAATTCTGTGAGTTTGGACTTGCGCATTCGTGAACCGAATAAAGAATCCTTCCTATCCGCGAGAAGGAGCAAGGCAATGCTGTCCTCTACTGTTTGCAGATCGTGCGCGTCCGCCAACCTAATAGAACTGGACTCTGAGATGAATATCCATTTCCCTGGGCTGAAGAGTCTAGACCAGCCCTCTATCCATGCATTTCCAAAACTCTCAGTCTGCCTGGATTGTGGGCTTACGGAATCAGTTATATCTGAAGCAGAACTACGCAAGCTTCGAGAATGTGCTTCCAATGTTGTGAGAATCTCTCTTTAATAAGCTGGGCCGCGACCGTTCGGTGGCGCATCCAGTCCGATACTGATGAACCGTTTGCCTTGGAGGACGGCATCTATGGCCTCCAACAATTCCCTTCCGGCTTGTGACTTGACGACATAGCCGCGCGCCCCCACATTGAACGCCTCACGAACTACATCCGCGGAAGTCTCTTGGGTCACATAGACGATCTTCGATTCCGGGATGATCT
>DATMPA010000023.1:0-2294 GCA_035567915.1 Candidatus Sulfotelmatobacter sp.
GAGATGTACGAGATGCCAATCGTTGGCAAAACCGTCCGTGCTCGAATACTGGCACATCGGCGAAACGATGATCCGGTTGCGAAGCAGGACGTCGCGAATCTGCAAGCTATCGAAGAGCACTGGGCAGCTCCCTGGAGCGAAAGTTCTCGGCGTTCACGGCAAAGGAAGAATAGCAAGGAGTACCGTAGGCGTGAAGCTCAGCCATAGCCGAAACTCTCAACAGCCTCGCGAGGGCGCGATCAGTCATCGCGGCGATGAACTTTCATATGACGATGGTCGGCCACCGGTTCGAGCAGGCGAAGCACTTGCTCGCCGGCCTTCGCGTTGAAGCGGTAAACCAACACCGCGTCCGCAGCGCGATCATCGGCAGCAAGTTCAAGCTCAGGATTGTCGATCACGATGTCGCCAATTCGAAGCTCGGAGCCGACTTGCAGTGAAATCTTGGTTTCGTTGGAATTGGAGGCCATGCGGAGTCTCCTTGCTTGATTGAACGGCGGCTGTGGCCGCTATGATGTATTCGCTCTCAGCTATTCGATGAGAAAGAGGATGGAAAAGTGGCGAAAATTACTTGCCCTTATTTTTTTCTCGCGCCTTGCCTGGCGCCGGCTCGTCGTGGCCTCCGGTCCATGCCGGTGGATCACTAGCAGGAAAGGATTCACGCGATGCTTCGTCGACTTCTTCATCGAGGCTCGACGGCTCCGTAGCTGGCACTTGTTCCGGCGGGCGGGGCTTCTTGCGCACAGACTTTTGGGAACGACGCGTTCCGGGCATCGTGAGTTCTTCTCGCGGACCGCAGAACTTAGAACTTGAAGACGACTCCGCCGTAGATCTTCGGGTTGAATTGATTGTTACCGAAATATCGCGTGGCAATCATGTCGGCTCCAGCGCGAAGGCCTATCCTCCGCCAACGAGTGGGAAAGTCTGCTCCGCCACCTAGCTCATATCCAAACGCTTCCTGATTTCCGAACGCGGTCTGTGGGGTCAAGTGGGAATAACCCCCCAGCGCGTGAGCGAAAACTTCGATCCCCCTTCGAGCCTGCCAGCGAAATCGAGGGCCGCCGCCGCCAAACAGGAACCACGAACTCTGGTTGTTGGGCGAGTCGTGCGTCGCAAACATCTCACCCTCGATTCCAAACCAGGAATTGAAGTAGCGCACGATCCCCAAATTGAAACCGTTTTGATTGCGGCTGATACCGCCTTGGGCGCTGAAATGAGTGTACGTGTAGCCGAGATAAGCCCGCCAGTTATAGTTGAAGAATACGCCCTGCACGTACTGCGGGTCAGGCGCGGCGCTAGGCGCGGACCCACTCGAAACGGACGCGCTCGAAAAAGGATTGGCTGCTAAGGAATCACCAGAGCTAGGGGCGACCGACGCTGGTGAAAGTGAAAGAGCTGTCGAGGAGGCCGACGCGGAAACTGCGGAAACGTCTCCCGTGGAAGATATTGTAAACGGAGCAGCTAGCAGCAGAGGATTTGCCGAGCTGCTTTGTGCATACGAAGCGCCGGTGACTAACAACACGAGTCCGAAGAGAAATAGAACATGTCGCATCGCCCAAACCCCCAGATAACACTGCCTCGTCCTACGTCCATAATTTGACATGAGAATAGCCCGGCGTGTCCACCGGAATTGTTTCTTTTTCTCGTGAGCGGGCCAGCGCAGGCGGCTGGGTGAGATACGAGATTCTCGCACAGGACGATACAGGGATCATTGGAATCAAACCGGTTCCAATCCGGTTCAAGCTCCAGCTGTAGCGTTCTTACGAAGCAACCCGATCGCGAAGCGTGTATGGAAAAACTCTCACAATATGAAGCGTTAAGGAG
Source organism: Candidatus Sulfotelmatobacter sp. (assembly GCA_035567915.1). Lineage (GTDB taxonomy): Bacteria > Acidobacteriota > Terriglobia > Acidiferrales > UBA7541 > Acidiferrum. The sequence continues at coordinate 1,822 of DATMPA010000023.1, forward strand.
AGAGCAGGACGCTCTGCGGCACCAGTTCATCTCGGCGGAACTCAATCTGGCGCTCACATTTGTCAGCATTTCCAAATCGACGGACGACGAGGAACGCTCCAAACGCAACCTCAACCATGCCAGGAAAGCCGTTGAAGTGGCGAGGAAGTATCTAGGAGAGAAGAATCTGAAGGCGGCCATGAGGGAATTGCAAAAACTAGAACCTCTGATGGCATCCGACCATCGAGGCTCAAAGGCCAAATGAGGTCAGGCGTCGTCCATCGCAACGGACGTATCAGGCGTTTTGCGTCTTGGCATTGAGCGAGCTATAGAACTCTTCTCCGCGCAGCACCGCGCGAATTCCGCGGATCAAATCCTGTGTTGCATTCGCCTTCACGACGAACCCATCGCAATCCGCCGCGCGAGCGATACGTTCCAATCCAGGAAAGGTGTGCGTGGTATAGACCAAAATCTTTGGCGTAAGGCCGGCATTG
>DATMPA010000024.1:0-91912 GCA_035567915.1 Candidatus Sulfotelmatobacter sp.
GGGGTGATAATAACGAACCAGGAGTGGGTCGATGACCTGTGGGTGCTTCGGGAGCACCGGAGACAAGGTGTCGGAACTAGATTGCTCGCGCAAGGTGAATCCGAGATAGCTGCTCGCGGTTGCCAGACCTGCCGCCTTCGCGTCGTTAAGTCGAATCTGGTCGCGATACAGTTCTATCTTCGTCAGGGATGGCAGATTGCGCGTGAGTTCGCGCACGAAAAGTACCATCATCCCATGCTGGAGATGGCCAAATCTTTCCCGTCCCCTCAACAAGCGTAATGGCTCCGTTTCCGGTAGGCGTTAATCAGGCATTGAATTGTGCCAGCCCGAGTTTTCTCCAAAGGTCGGCCTGCTCGGATATCTACTGCTTCCACCAAACGTATGAGACATACGCTAGGCTGACAACGGCCACCACTATGAGAATAAAAAGATAGCCGCCGAAAAAGTCGCGCCAATAAGCTCCAATCGCAATTCCTAAAGCTAACATTCCCAATTTAAAGAGACCGGTCTGCCACCATTTCAACGTGAACGTCTTGAACATGTTCATGTGCGTGCCTTTCTTCGTGGGGACATCAATCATTGGCGCTTGATGCCTGGTAAGTCGTGCCGGACACTGGCATCGAGTCACACCTCCCACTCTCGAACTCTCATATCTCTTTCGCCCGTTCGCCCTCATTCCAGATTGCCAACAACCATCCAAGCCCCCACAATTGCTCCACCATTGCCGTCTGCGATTGAACTGAATTTCTCCCAACGTTCAGCATACTCATCCGGCATCTGCAACGGAGTGGACATGCGACAACTCACCATAGTTCTCTTGGTTCTCTCTTGTTTTTTCTGCACGGGTTGCAACATCAAAAGCGTCGAAAACCTCCTCGGTTTGGGCGGTGGCAAAAAATCCGTTACCGTCGTTGTCGATCCTAAAACGCAAAGCGTCGTCGTTGCTACGACCCAACAATTCACTGCCACCGTTGCTGGTTCCTCCAACATGGCCGTTGCGTGGAGTGTCGGCGGCACCAATTGTTCCACCCAGGATTGCGGCTCCATTTCCGCTGCCGGACTCTATACCGCTCCCACGACCATTCCGAATCCCGCTCTCGTCGCAGTCACTGCGACAGCCAACGCCAATTCCGCGGATTTCGGCGCTGCTGCCGTTACCATCCTCGCCGCACCCGCCACTGCCTCCGCCATGCTTCGCGGCACCTACACTTTCCTACTCTCCGGCTCAGACGCCGAAGGCCCTATTGCCATCGGTGGCGCTTTCGAAGCCGATGGTTCCGGCCAACTCCTCAACGGCAAGATCAGTATCTGCCGCAGCGAATCCCCTTGCTTCGATCAAGCCTTCGCTGGTGCCACGACTTCCACCGACGCCAACAATGGCGCGTTCGCTGCGGACATTTTTCCCGCTTCCACCTTCACATTCTCTCCCGCCCCAAACAATATCTTCAAACTCGATCTAACCGCCTCCCACAACCTCCGCGCCTCCGGCATCCTCTGGCCCAACGCAACCTCCGCCGAAAACTAACTCGCACAAATTGATGCTCGATGATGTCTTGAATCAAACATGGCACCAGCTGGGCGTCAGTTCGCAATCGTTTGCCGCAACTCCCGATTAGCCTAATCGGACAAGTCCGACGACGGATTCCACTTGTACGTGTACCGCGTTAACAAGGACTTTGCTCTCTCTTTGGGCCCGACCTGGCTGCAGCAAAAACAAAGTCGCAACCATGGAAACGTTAGGCACACGGACCCTAGCGTAACGGTTTACCACCCTTTCAATAAGTCGACCGGAACTTCTTCCCTTCACAAGGCTGCAAAGAGACATATCTCACTTGTCTCACTCCCAGAATAATTGACTCTATTGACAATGACCCTCATCGGATTCAGTGAATGGGTCTGTAACAACTTACAGTTTCTGGGAATCGCAGACCGAGCCACAGTCTGTGTTCGGAATAAGAGTGCGGAAGAATGGAAGAAAATGAAAACGAATCTCCTATTGGCAGCAATTGTTTGGACCGTCGCCATGGCACCGACGGCATGGGGCCAAAGGGGCATCGAAATTACGCCCTTCGTCGGCGGACAGTTCAACGGTGGACTGGATCTCTCGACTACCCTATTCAGGAACATCGACGTGCAAAATGGGATGAACTACGGGCTTAGCGCGGGCTACTTGCTCGGCAAGCACGGCGGCGTCGAATTCACATGGAGCCACAACCACGCCGACACTCTGGTTCAGCCCACAAACGGAGGCACCGGCGTGAAGGTGTTCGGCCTCAACACCAACGAATACTTGGGATACTACGTGTTGCACATTAATGACCGCGAGAAGCGAATGCGGCCATTCATCCTCTTTGGCGCAGGCGTCACCAATCTTGGCCCGGACCGGAGTGGCGTGGGCAGCATTACCCGCTTCACGTGGGCATTCGGGGGCGGCGTAAAATATAGCTTGAGCAAACATCTCGCACTGCGTCTTCAGGGTAAGTGGTCACCCGTCTACATCAATACAATCACCAACGGCGTTTGGTGTGATCCGTTCTGGGCCGGTTGCTGGTCCAAGGGTGATACGCTTTTTCTGCATCAACTCGATGGCACTGCCGGGCTAACCTTCCGGTTCTAGAGACGACTTGAACTGCCAATAAAGATTTTGACGGGAGCGAGTGGACATCGAAGCCTATCGCAAAGGGGTACGTGCGCCTACAATCCTCCGACATTTTCGGAAACTGACTCCCAAATTCGGCAGAAGCACCAATCACCAAATTGTGAGCGTCGGCGGCCATTCGTGAGCGGAAGTTAGAGTTTTAGCGCGGATTGACGTCCTTGCAAGAAGCGCCTCACGGCGGCATCGCTCTCAAGCCCAATCGCTATGTCGTAGGCTTCCCGAGCTTCCTGACAGGCTCCTGTTTTCGCCAATAGCTCAGCTCGGGCCGCCCAATACGGCTGATACTCCGTCAACCGCGGATCAGCAGCTAACTGCTGCAAATTCTTAAGCCCTGCTTCGGCCCCGTCCAGTTCCGCAATTGCCAGCGCCCGGTTTATCGCAACCACTGGCGAACTGGAAATCCCAAGCAGCGCATCGTAGATCTGCACCACCTCCTGCCAATTCCAGTGACCCGTGTGGACACGATGAACGTGCGCCGACTGCAATGCAGCCTCCAGTTGGTAGCGGCCAAGTAAACCCATCGCACTCGCGCGCTTAAGCAAATCCTCTGCCTCGCGAATCATCCCCGAGTCCCACAATTCGATATTCTGTTCAGCAAGAGGAACGAATTCGCCTTCTTCGCTCCGCCGTGCGCGGCGCCTCGCCTCCGCGTGAAGCATCAACGCAAGCAGCCCGAGCGCCTCTGGCTCCTGTGGCAGCAGGTCAGTCACGAGTCTCGCCAGAAACAAGCTTTCTTCAGTCAAGTCACGTCGGGTGGCGTCAGTTCCCGCCGGATCCGTCCATCCCTCCGCAAAGGCCGCATAAATCGCATCCAGCACGACGTCGAGTCTGCCTGGTAGCTCTTCCTTTTCCGGAATAACGAACGGAATTCCAGCTTGCTTGATCTTTTCCTTGGCGCGAACCAGTCGTTTTCCCATCGCCGCCGGTGAGGTCAGGAAAGCAGAAGCGATTGCCTTTGCATCAAGGCCCAGCACCACTTGAAGAATCAGCGGCGAGCGTATGCTGGCATCAATCGCGGGATGCGCACAAGCGAACATGAGCGCAAGCCGCTGGTCCGGAATCTGGCCATTGTTTTCCGCTGCCTCTAAAGTGTCGCTCATGGTTTGCCACTCATCGACCGTCTCCTCATGCCAGCGGCGGCGAAGCATGTCGATTGCTTTTCGCCGTGCGACCGTCAGAAGCCACCCTTCCGGATTTGCAGGGCAACCGTTCTTTGGCCAGTCCGCCAGGGCCGAAGCAAATGCCTCCGAAAGCGCATCTTCGGCGGCCGCCACATCTCGTGTCCGCGCGGCGAGAAACGCCACCAGCTTTCCGTAACTCTGGCGCGCAACGGCTTCCGCCATGTCGCGCGCCAGGAGGTTACGTTCATCGCCGCTCATCGTCGCCGCCAATTACATGCTCCAGATGGGACGCACTTCCACGATTCCATGCCCAGCCCCCGGGCAGCGCGACGCCCACGAAAGTGCGGCATCGAGGTCCGGTACATCGATCAGGTAGTAGCCACCAAGCTGCTCTTTCGACTCCACATACGGTCCATCGAGCACCTGTTGCTTCCCGTTCGTCGTCCGGATTGTCGTTGCCGTCGCGATCGGCTGAAGACGGTTGCTGCTCTTCAGGGCGCCAGCTTTCTTCAGCGCTTCCGTGTACGCCATATAAGCGGCGTATCCCTGTTCCTGTTCGGCTTTTGACATCTTGGTCCACCCAGCCTCGTCGGCGTAAAGCAGTAGCAAATATTGCATTTAGGTTCTCCCTCGTTTGGTTTAATCGGGTGGTAGTCGTCGCTTTGACTATCGCTCCCACTACAATGACGCTTGGGACTAGGCAATTTGGACAGCTTCTTCCAGGCTTTCATCCGCCATTGTAACCACGAAGCCCCGCCCCGCACTCGGAGGCAAGCCTTCCTGTGATAGAGTTTCCTTCACGCCATGCGGATCTTCGTTCTGGGAGCGGGGGCGACCGGCTCCCTCCTCGCACAGCTTCTCGACCGTCAAGGCCACACCGTCTGGTGCGGCGACCGCGACCCAATCCGTGCCCGCCGCTTCCTCGGCAAAAAAAGCACCATCCCCATTGCCGAAGTGAACGCCCGCAATCTGCGCGGCATCGTCAAAGCCGCCAAGGGCTGCCAGCTCATCATCAACGCGAGCGCATCCGTCTTCAACGAAATCGTCATTCGAGCCGCTCTTCGCCTCCGCGCGCACTATATGGACTTGAGTTCCCACCTTACGCGTAATCCGTTTCAATCTGAACAATTTCGCTACGCAAAGCGTTTCGAGGAAAAAAATCGTGCCGCCGTAATCAACGCCGGCGCTGCCCCCGGTCTCACCAACCTCCTTGTCAAACGCGCCGCCGAGATGCTCGACGAAGTCCTCTCCGTCCAAATCCGCCTTTATGAAAGCACCGAAAGCCAGGACCCAATCTCGCAGTGGTCTCCCGAAGTCTCTTTCGACGAAGCCATTTCTCATCCCCGTATCTATCGCGAAGGAAAATTCAAACTTGCCAAACGTTTTTCAGAAGTTGAAAAGTTCCGATTCATTGAACCAATCGGAACAGCCCGCGTCGTACTAGCCGCACAAGATGAAGTCGCCACGCTTCCGCGTTTCATTTCCATGCGCGATCTCGACGTGAAAATTGGCGGCAACGAAATTGACCGCCTGCGCCGCTGGCAAAAACAAGGAAAGCTCTCCAAATCGCGCGGCATCGCGAAGAGCCGCTTTCCGGATACTTCTTCTCCGCAAAAAATCGCCAAATTGATTCGCCAGGGAATTCTGCAAAACGCCCGCTTCGGTGCTGCGGTCCTCGTGCGCGGCATCAAACGCAGCGCCAAGGAAGACGTCCACCTCCTGATTCGCTCGGACGTGCTCTTCCCTTCGCTCTACACGATCCGCAAGCAGGGCCTCTTTACCACACCCGTAGCGTACGCCACCGCCCACGTTGCCGCTCAATTTGTGAAGCATTTCCCGCGCGAAGAGTCAGGTGTCTTCGCTCCCGAAACTCTGCCCGAAGAAATTCGCCGCGCCATTCTTTCCGGGGTCCGCTCGCAAGGGCTTCGCATCGCCCACAAAATCACAATCCTCAAGCAAGTCGCCGACGACGAGGACGAAAGCGAAATCTGACGCCCGCGCGATTGACTTCTTCCTAGTTTCCCGCAGCCGCAGTTTTTGCCTTGCCGGAAAAATGAATGGTGATTAGAAATCCATTCGTCCCGCTGTACGAGAATTTGTGGTCTTTACCCTCAAATTCTTCGTGGTCGCTCTTCCACATCCGGAAGCCGTCATTGGATTGCGATTTCCAATATGTTAGGTTTTGCATGACGATCTCGCGGTTCGGATCGTCGCCCTTCTCTTTCTTCAGGATAACTTCCGCTTTCCCGTTGTTCATTTTGGCCTTGGCGACTCCCGCCTTCTCGTCCACGTCCCACGTGAAGCCCTGGGTATCCACGTCGAACTTCTGCCACTTGAAGGGATAGAGCTGGCCAATAATGTCGTTCAACGCGCTCTTCTGTTCCGGAGTCACACTGGGATCGTAATTTAGCACCGCCCAGGAATCCTTGCCTGTACTCCAGTCACTGCCAAGATCCGTGGCGATCCAGACTTTTGCGCCGTCGAGTTTCGTATTTTTGTAATAGCCCTTATCCACTTTGAGCACAAGATTCGCCCGGCAGAAATGCTCTTCCATTTTCTCCCCGTGGTGAGCGGTAGAGTGCGTATTGAAGTAGCAAGGGCAGAACATGTCGCAACTGCACGCTTCGATGTAAGAAGCGGTCATATCGAAATCGGGCTTCGCGCTTTCCTTTGCCTTTTCTTGTCCCGTGCCTGCCGAACAGAAAAATGCCGCCGCCGTTAGGAAAACGAAGCAAAAATAGAATGAGAATTTTCGCATGGTGACTCCTCCGTTCCGAGAACTAATGTGGGATACCCCGGGGTTACTGCAAATCCTATGCCTATTCCATCAGCCATACAAGGCGCGCAGTCTCTTGCGCGAATGAAAATGCAAGTTGCGGTTCTTCTCGTTAAGGCCGCGCTTCAAATATCAAATTAAACGGCGTCTGCGTCGCCCGGCGGAATCTCGTGAATCCTCCCGCAATCACTACGTCTTTTAAGCGCTTCTCTCCCGCCTGCGCGCCGAGCGCCAGCCCCACTTCCTGCGACAACGACGCCGGCGTACAAAGCAAAGTCGACGCGCCATAAAACGCTCGCCCAATCGGATTCAAATTGTCCTCCAGCCTATCTCCCGCGAACGGTTCCACAATCATCCACGTCCCGTCTTTCTTCATCGTACTTCGCACGTGCGCCGAAGCTCCCGCCGGATCGCCCATGTCGTGCAAACAATCGAAGAACGTCACGAAGTCATATTCCTTCGCCGGAAAATTCTTCGCCATCGCCATGTCAAAGTGAATATTGCCGTTGACTCCCGCATCCTTCGCCCGCTGCTTGGCTTTCTCAATGGACTTATCGTGATAATCAAACCCAAAAAATTCCGATTTCGGATAAGCCTTCGCCATCAAAATTGTCGAAGCACCCAGCCCGCATCCGACGTCTGCCACGCGCGCGCCTGCTTTCAACTTTTCTTGCACGCCCTCAAGCGCCGGAATCCACGCACTTAAAAGATTCGCCGCGTATCCCGGCCGGAAAAACCGTTCGGTTCCCTCAAAGAGTTCATGATGATGCTCATGCCAACCCATTCCCTTGCCGTCCTTGAATCGTTCCGCGAGCTGCTCCTCTGCCTTCGTCGCGGCCAGCGCCGCTTGAAACGCCCCCGGCATGAAGGCGGGACTCGTATCATCCGCCATCGCGAATGCCTGCACTTCCGTCAAATAAAATTTCCCCGCCGCGGCGTCGTAACTCACGTAACCGCCCGCCGCCTGGCAGCTCAGCCACTCCCGTACATAACGCTCGACCGTTCCCGTTCGCTTCGCGAGTTCCGCTGCGGTCTGCGGCCCGCCAGCCGCGAGCCCCTTATACAGCCCTAGCTTGTCGCCGATTCGCACAAGCGCCGCGTGAAACGTCGCGCCAAAATCCACCAGCGCCTTCCCAAGAAATTCATGGAGCTTGTCCATATCGATCGCCATCTATGTCTCCTGTCAATGAGGAAATGAAATGACTTGCTGGGGAGAAGGACGTGCAGCGCTGAATTTTATGCCCAATGGGGAAACGGAAGCAAGACAGCAACACTCAACAGCAACGATTCGGCCGCGAGTATCGCCGCTCGGCTTGCTCCACGTAAAATTGCTCTCTAGTAATTACGCAAACGCCGTTTTTGCGCGCGGCGACACGCTGATACCGTTCATACGCCGCATCCCCGCACCATTCGCGGATCCTCATCCAAAGCGTTCGCGCCAGCTCCGAGATTTTTTTCCACGCGCCGCGCATCAGTCGCCCTCCGCGCCAACAGCCCACTGTGTTGCCACATACGGCGTCTCATGCATCACAGCTTCGCTCCGCTTCGTCAAAATTGCCGTCCATCGGACAATCGCCTCAAACACCAGTGTCAAAATCATTATGGCAAGCACCGCCGTCACGACGGCATCGAGACGCAAATTGAAAATCGTCCGCTGTATCTCCACAATCTTAGCTGCTGGAATTTTCCCAGCCGCAATCTGCGCGGCCAATGCATTCGCTCCGGACAAGAATCCAATCCGTGCATTCGTGCTGAAAATCTTCTGCCAGCTCGCGGTCATCGTAATTGTGACCAGCCACACCATCGGCACGAGCGTCACCCAAATCCACTTCAGCCGCCCCATCTTCAGCAAAACCGTCGTCGCTACCACCAGCGCCACAGCCGCCAGCAACTGATTCGCGATCCCAAACAACGGCCACAGCGAATTAATCCCGCCGAACGGATCAATCACACCCTGATACAAAAAGTATCCCCATCCCCCAACCACCAACGCGCTCGAAATCACCACGCTCGGCATCCAACTCGTCTGCGCAAATGGTTTCCACACGCGCCCACCCATTTCCTGCACCATGAATCGCCCCACGCGCGTTCCCGCATCTAGCACCGTCAAAATAAACAGCGCCTCAAACATAATCGCGAAGTGGTACCAGATGCTCATTAACCTTTCGCCGCCGATTGTGCTCGAGAAAATCTGCGCCATTCCAACCGCTAGCGACGGCGCTCCGCCCGCGCGATTGAAAAGTGTCTGCTCCCCGACAGCCTTCGCCATGTCTATCATCGTCTGCGGGTCCAGGTGGTATCCCCATCCGGAAATCGTGGCGGCCACCGCGTCCGGAGTCGCTCCCACAATTCCGGCGGGCGAATTGATCGCAAAATAAACGCCCGGCTGCATCGCGCACGCCGCCACCATCGCCATTACGCCGACAAACGATTCCAGCAGCATCGCGCCGTATCCGATAAATCGCGCGTGCCCCTCGCGCTGAATCATCTTCGGCGTCGTCCCAGAAGAAATCAGCGAATGAAATCCGCTAATCGCCCCGCACGCAATCGTGATAAAACAAAACGGAAAAATCTTCCCCGCAAACACGGGCCCCGTGCCGTCAATAAATTTCGTAAGCGCCGGCATCTGTATCTCTGGTCGCACAATCAAAATTCCGACAGCCAGCGAAAAAATCGCGCCTGCCTTGATGAACGCACTCAAATAATCGCGCGGCGCCAGCAGCAACCACACTGGCAGCGCCGATGCCGCAAATCCGTACGCAATAATCCAGAACGCCAGCGCCACTCCGCTCAGCGTGAACACCTTTGCCCACGACCCCGATTCCGCCACCCACTGCCCCGCCACGACGACGAACATCACCAGCGCGAGGCCAATCAACGAGGCTTCCAGCACGCGTCCCGGCCGCAAATATCGCAGGTACACTCCCATCAACAACGCAATTGGAATCGTCATCGCCAGCGTGAATGTCGCCCACGGCGAAGTCTTCAGCGCATTCACCACCACGAGCGCCACAACGCCCAGCAAAATAATCAGAATCGCCAGCACCGCGAGCTGTGCGATGAATCCCCCGCGCTTCCCCACTTCGTCGCGTGCCATTTCCCCTAGGGATTTCCCATTTCGCCGGATCGAGCAAAACAGAATCACAAAATCCTGCACGCATCCCGCAAACGCTGCGCCCGCAATCAACCACAACGTCCCCGGCAAATATCCAAATTGCGCCGCCAGTGTCGGCCCCACCAGCGGCCCGGGTCCAGCAATCGCCGCGAAATGGTGCCCAAACAAAACCCATTTGTTCGTGGGAACAAAATCGCGCCCATCGTCATTTCGCTCGGCGGGCGTCGCTCGACTGTCATCGAGCGCAACCAATTTCGCCGCCAAAAACGCAGAGTAAAATCGGTACGCCACTAAATAAAAACAAACCGCCGCCACAACGAACCATGTCGCACTGATTCGCTCGTTTCTCTGCAATGCAATCGTTGCAAGAGCGCCCGCACCCAATAGCGCGACCCCTGCCCAAACAACCACGGAGACAACTTTCTTCATTTAGGTGTGCTCGATTGAATGAACTGTGCCAAATCTTGCTTCAGCTTCACCAGCGACGGTGGATGCACGTACATCATGTGCCCTGCTTCATAGTAAGCGCCGGAGAGATGAGACCGCAGTGTCGGATCGAGTCCAAGGTGGTCGAACGTATATTCCGCTGCAAAAAATGGTGTCGCCAAATCGTAGTAGCCCTTTCCGACAAACACGCGCAAAAACTGATTTTGCGTCATCGCGCGTCGCAGTGTCTCCGCAACATTCACGTAGCGGTTTTCGTACGGCTCATAATTCCAGGGCCGCACACGTCCGGTCAAAAACTCGTACGGCAGATCGCTCTCAAATTTTAATTCCTCGCGAACGTATTCATTCAGGATCGCCGTATAAGGTCCGACGATTGCCGCAAGGCTCGGGTCATAGTCCGGGCGAGCTCCCGCTGCGTCCGCATCAATTCCGGTAAAGCGTCCGTCCAGCCGGCCAACGGTTCGCCTCTCGCTCTTCAATAGTTCCTTGTCAAATCGCTGGATTTCGATGCGCAAATCACTTCGATCGATGTAGTCCGCCGAAAGTCCCGTCAAACGCGAGAGCTTCTGCGCAATTTCCGTTCGCTTTGCCTTGGACAAGGCGTCTCCGGCCATCAGCGCGTCCGCATATTCCCCCGCGGCGAACGTGCGAGACTCGTTGACTGCCTTCTGCAAATCTCCCTGCAAATCAGCCGGCAGTTTTTTGTGATACCACGCGATCGCCGTGTACGTCGGCAAAAATAGGATGTATGGCAAATCGTTTCCGGTATCGAACTCCGCCGTCTGAAAATTTAAAATGGAAGAAATCAGTATGATCCCGTTCAAATACATCCCATAACGCTGCTGCAAATATCCGCTCAGGCCGGCTGCTCGCGTCGTTCCGTAACTTTCTCCCGCCAAGAATTTCGGCGAACCCCATCTCCGGTTCCGCGTCGCCCACAAACGGATGAAATCTCCCACTGACTGCACATCCTGTTCGACCCCGTGAAACTGATTCGGAGTCTCGCCCGGAACCGCGCGGCTGTAGCCGGTCGAAACAGGATCAATGAATACAATGTCCGTCATATCCAGCAACGAAGATTCGTTGTCCACAATCTTGTACGGCGGCGGCAACAAATTCCCCACGTCGCCCATCTCCACGCGTCGTGGTCCCAACGCGCCAATATGCAGCCACAACGAACCGGCTCCCGGGCCGCCATTGAACGCAAACGTAATCGGCCGCTTCGTCGCGTCCTGCACATCGTCCCGCGTGTACGCCACAAAAAATACGCTCGCCTTCGGCGTTCCATCTTCCAGCTTAAGCAGCATTGTTCCTGCCGTCGCCGTGTACTTGATCTCCTGCCCGCCGATTCGCACCGCGTGCTTGGTCTGCACACTCTTTTCTTCCGGCACCGGTTTCTTTTCTTCTCTGGGTTTTTCCGCAGTCTTGTCGGCAGGTTTCTCGCCGCTAGGCTGCTGCGCGTTGCCAAAACTCGCGCCAACGCAAAAGAGCAACACCGAAAAAAGAAAACGGAAGCGTTTGAACATAGCTGGAAAAGCCTCTCAAAAACGAATTGTGAGCATGATTGCGCCCGCGAAATCGTATGCGACCCCGCTTAACCCGTCAATCACGCAACATGCGAATCCTTCCCACGCCCGTAGCCTAGGGCCACCTTTGCCCTGCGGCTTTTGTCGTGTTCAAGCCTTTCGCAAAGCAAGTCTCTAATCCGCCCGCAAATCCGCCAGCCTCGATCGCGCTAGTCTCCCAACCAGCGCCGTAGGCGCGGCACCTCTGCTTCTCATCACGCCGAACAAACTTCAAATCGCCCTTCTCTGCTAGAATCTGCCACCATCATTAACCTTCACGAGGAACCATGCGCACAGCTCGCATATTCGCATTCCTGACTCTCTTCGCAATTCCGTTGTTCCTCTGCGCGCAACAACCTTCCGCAAAAAAAGACGAATTGCCCCACCCCAAAACCCTCGAAGAACTCCAATCCACAATGAAACATGTCGTTGACGTCGAACACGTTCCCGGCGCGGGAATCGCTCTCGTAAGCAACGGTTCCGTTCTCTGGTGCGGCGGCATCGGCAAAGCGGACATCTCACAAAATCGCGACATCAACTGCGACACCGAGTTCCGTGTTGGCTCCATCAGCAAAACTTTTGTCTCTCTCGCCCTCCTCAAGCTCGAAGAAGAAGGTCGAATCAATCTTCAATCCCGGTTACAAGACGTCGCGCCCGACATCCCCTTCAAAAATCCCTGGGGTTCCACTAATCCCGTTCGCATCACCAATATTCTCGAACACACCGCTGGTTTCGACGACATGGCGCTGCGCGAGGTCTATAACACAAAAGACGCGCCGAACATTTCCATGCTAGAGGTGCTCAAAAAGTTTCCCGCGCCTCAACAAGCCCGATGGCCACCCAGCACACGCTTCGCCTACTCCAACCCGGACTACGGCATTGCAGGCTACCTGGTCGAAAAAATCAGCGGCGAACCGTGGCCTGCATACATTCGGAAAAATATTCTAGCGCCGCTCGAAATTTCTCCTGGTGATTTCGACCTCACCAAAGAGAATCGTGCGCTCCTTGCGCAGGGCTACCAGAAATCCGATGGCAAACCGCCGAGGCCCGCGGCTTACAAGGAAATTTATCTACGCCCCGCCGGCGACATGAAAGCCTCGCCCGCCGAGTTAGCGAAACTCATTCAGTTTTTTCTTCGTCGCGGCGCGACTAGCGAAAAGCAACTCCTCAAGCCCGAAACCATCGCTCGAATGGAGTATCCACAGACCCCTCTCTCTTCGCGCAATGGCTTGCGTCTCGGCTACGGCCTCGCGAATTACACCGAAGTCGAAGGTGGAATAGTCACCCACGGCCACGACGGCGGCATTGATGGCTTCATCTCAACCTATCGCTACATGCCCGAGCAAAACTGGGGCTATGTGGTCTTGCTCAATGGCGACTTTTCTGGAAAGGCACTCAGTGACCTAAATAAACTCGCAATCGATTTTCTTTCCAAGGATTTCCCGAAACCGCAACCCATAACGCCGGGTATTTCTGGAGCGGAGCTCCAAAAGTTCACGGGATTTTACGAATCACGCGCTCCGCGCAATCAGCTCTTCGCGTTTCTCACGGAATTGGTGGATATTAAACGCGTTCGCATGCAAAATGGCCAGCTCGCGCTTTCCGGTATTTTCAGTAAGCCAAAGCCTATTCTCTTTGTCGGCAAAAACATTTTCCGCAGAGAAAAAGACCCCGAAGCCACCATCGCATTTTTCCAAAACGCCACTGGCCGGATGTGTTTGGTCGCAATAGGAGAAGGTGGAACTTCCTATGCCGAACGCATCAATCCAGCTTGGCCGTATTTGCGCCTTTGTGTGCTCGCACTCGGCGCGATCCTGCTCGTCAGTTCTTTGGTCTACGCAATCGTTTGGATAGTTCTGTGGCTCACGCGCAGGCTCAAGGACGTAAAGCATCTCTCCGTCCGCGCCATCCCGTTCTTCGCCGCGCTCACGCTACTCATTTCGTTTTTCAGCGCAGCAAAATCGCTCGACCGCCTCGGCGAATTCGGTATCTGGTCCGTCCTCTTTTTCCTAGGGACCATCGCCTTCGCCGCGCTCTCTCTCATCAGCCTCTGGCTCGCCGTCAGCGTCCCCCGCAATGAGATTCACCGCGCCATCCGCATCCATTCCCTGCTCGTCTCTCTCGCCTGCTGCACGCTCACAATCTTTCTCGCCTCATGGCATCTCCTAGCGCTTCCTCTCTGGAGATCGTGACCATCTCTATTTTGGAATTGAGATGAATTTCAGCAGTGGATAGACATCGCGGTAAATTTTCGCAATTTCATTCGGAAAAGTGGCGCGCATCGCTGCAGTTGGTGAAAATTTGCGGCGCACGATCCAGGCTTGCACCTTCGACCATTCCTCATTTGTTGGCCAGCCATTTCGCTGCGTCCATTGCCCTTTTGCGATCGAATACCAGTAACTCTCATACTTGCGGCCAAGCCGCCGTTGCAATTGCGCGATCCGCCGCGGATTTTTCGCAATCCGCGAGTCGGCAATGAGCGCAAACGGCGATTCTTTTCTCTTCGGTCCGCCGTACAGGCGAAAACCGGCGGTAACTACATCCGTAGAAATGCCCGTGTAGAGTTGCCCGCTTTCCAGTTCGGCGGAAATCGGAACGGAAAATTTCAGATACATGTGAGTTTTATAGAGTGTTTTGTCTTTCGAGAAGCGGATGTCGTTGTTGATGCGCGACAAATTCGCGCCGCGCCTCCCTGTCGTTTCAAATCTCGGATCGAGCTTCAAAACCGTGGGAGCCATCTCTTCCATCAGTTTTCGCAGCGGCTGCACGACCGCGGATTGATAGCGCTCACGGTTTGCAGCCATCCAATCTTTGTAATTGTTTCTTTTCAGATCGCGAAAGAATTTGAACGCTTCTTTACTGAAGATTGCCTGTTTGGCCGCCATGGTTCACCCCGTGAGCGATGCATCTCAGCCTACACCATTCCAAATATCGGTCAATTCGACTATGCTGTGCGGCTTGCTGGCAGGAATTTGGCTCGTCACTCAAATCTGTGAAAAAGGTGGAGAGAAATGCGAAACAAGTGGCTCGCGGCGGGAATCGTTCTGAACGTGGCGATCGCGTGTTCGAGTTTGGCGCACCCCGCGGCGAAAGCAGACGAGACAAAATCCGCAAAAGACGGCGCGAAGAAAATCGAACCGTGGAAACCGGAAGATTTTATCTATACGGAAAACGCGGGATACGTGCGCATTTCGCGCGATGCCAAATGGCTCGCCTGGGTTAAATCCACCACGGACAAAGAAAAAGACGGACGCGTTTCCAATTTAATTCTTTCGAGCCTCACAGATTCCACCGAGATTGAACTCACGCGCGGCAGCGATCACAACGTTGCCCCCAGCTGGTCGCCCAACGGCGAGCGAATCGCGTTTTTGAGCGATCGCAAGCGTCCGAACGGAAAACCAGACTCGGCGGGAATGCAAATCTGGCTGATTCATCCGCACGGCGGCGAACCGTGGCCACTGACGGAATTTGCACGCGCACCGCGTCAGGTGGATTGGCTCGACAACGACACGTTGATCTTCAGCGCGCAGGAGGACGCGAGCCTTTTCGAGCAGGAAGCAAAGAAAAAGAAGGACGACTCAGAAGTTGTTGACGACGAAGGGCACGAACCGCCGGTGCGGCTCTACAAGATCAGCATCAAGGACAAGAAAGTTACGCGGCTTACGACCAACACCGACTGGATTCATGGCTTTTCGGTTTCCAAAGATGGCAAATATGCAGCCGCGATTCACGCAAAGAGTTTGCGCTACCAGTTCGACCAAAAAGTAGCTCCTGTTTCCGTTCTCCACAGTCTCACGGACGGTAGCGAAAAAACAATTCTTGCCGAAGGACGCATCCGTCCGTACGGATTTGAATGGGCGCCCGACAATTCCGGGTTTTATGCATGGGCGCCTTATTCCACCGATGCGCGATTTCTTACTGCGAATATTGTGCTGCTTTATTTTTACGACGTGACCGCCGGAAAGAGTGTGCAGGTGCCGCTCGATTGGGAAAACGGTATCGGCTCTGACCTTGCCGCGACTCGCGACGGATTTATTTTAGGATTGGCGGGAGGCGCTCACTATGAGATGGCGCGCTATTCCCGGGAAAAGAGTGGCGATGCATGGACGTGGAAGCGCCATTCCCTCGAAGGCGAGCACGCGAAAAATCTGGAGAGTTTTGAAGTGTCTGCGGACGGAAAGACGATCGTTTATTCGCATTCCGCGGCGAGCAAACTCGCTCAGCTGTACCGCGCGCAAGTTGACGGCGACAAGATTACTTCGCCGGTGCAGCTCACAAAATTAAATCAAGGCCTCGTGAACGGCCGCAGTTACGCGAAGAGCGAAGTGATTCACTGGACGGGTTCCGACAAGGAAGAAGTGGAAGGAATTCTCTACTACCCCACAAACTATGAAGCCGGGAAAAAATATCCGATCATCACCGCGATTCACGGCGGCCCGATGGGCGCGGACAAGGATTTGTGGGGCGAAAGCTGGGCTTATCCAATTCAGCTGTTCACGCAGCGCGGCGCGTTTGTGTTGCGGCCGAATTATCACGGTAGCAACGATTACGGATTGAAGTGGGCGGAATCGATTTGTTGCGGAAAATACTATGACCTGGAAACGCCGGACATCAACGCTGGCGTGGAATATTTGATCGCGAAAGGAATGGGCGATCCCGACCGTGTGGGCACGATGGGATGGTCGAACGGTTCCATTCTTTCGACCAGCTTGCTGATTACGTATCCAGATCGTTACAAAGTGGCGAGCGTCGGCGCGGGAGACATCGAGTGGATCAGCGATTGGGCCAACGTGGATTTCGGCGAGTCATTCGATGCGTATTATTTTGGGAAATCGCCGATGGAAGATCCGGACCTTTACATCAAAAAATCGCCGCTCTTCAAAATGGACCGCATCAAGGCGCCGGTTTTGATTTTCCATGGCAATGCTGACCGCAACGTCCCGTTCGCGCAAAGCTGGACGTATTTCCGCGCATTGCAGTGGTACGGCAAAGTGCCCGTGAAATTCGTTATTTTCCCGGGCGAACCGCACGGCCCACGCAAGCTCACGCACCAGGTCCGCAAAGTAGAAGAAGAAATTGCGTGGTTCGACAAATATTTTTTCAAGACGGAAAAACCGCTCAACGAAGCGTTGAAAGAAGGTTCACCTCTTGAAACGGCATTCCGCACGAAGAATGTCGCGCGGAGCGGCACGCGCTACGGCGTGGACTCGGGGACCAAAGGAAAATCGGTTTTGATTCCTGAACTCGTGAAGCGCAACGATATGGAAGTAGGTCGCTTTGAAGTTACGCGCGCGCAGTTCGCCGAATTCGACAAGAATTACAAATTCGATGCGGGCACGGAAAATTATCCCGCGAACGGAATCACTTTGGACCAAGCCAAGGCTTACGCAGCTTGGCTTTCAAAAACAACGAATCAAACATGGCGCATACCGAATAAAAGCGAAGTTGCGTCGCTCTACGAAAAGAAAGATGGCGAAAACACACTCGACTATTGGGCCGGGTATTCGCTCAATCCAGAAGACAGCGCCCTGCTTGCAAAGAAAAGCTCGGAGCTTCCCGGCACCGCTGCCCTGCTGAAGCCAGTCGGCAGTTTTGCGGGTCAAGGTAGCGCCGACGAAGAACTGATTTTCGATCTCGGCGGCAATGTGGCCGAGTGGACGCTGTTGCCGGACGGCAAAGGCGAAGCCATCGGGGGAAGCGCGGATCAGCCGACGGATTCGCGTTCGGTGCATGCGCCCAATGCGGCGTACGTTGGGTTCCGCGTTGTGCGCGGGACGGCGAAAGCGGAAGCTGCGAAATAGTCATAAATCGAAGAGAGATTTCTCCGCACACAAATCGTGCGGAGAGGCAGAGGTTCTCCCTTCGTTCCGGCAAAAGACGCCGAAACTCCCGTTGAAATAGCGGCTCTAGAGTAGGCCTTCAAGCGTCCAGATTGGCTCTTGCTGGCTCTGGCAGAGGCTGCTTAACTCTAGGAGTGCCGATCTAAGGATCGGCCACTACATATGAGCGACTTTTCACCTACCGAGAGAACACAGGTTAAACGGCTGCCGAAACGCGGCAAGTACGACAGCGAGACCGTTTACAAAATTCTTGATGAGGCGTTTGTGTGCCATGTCGGATTCGTTGCCGATGGGCAGCCTTACGTGATTCCTACGAATTTCGGGCGCGTGGGCGACACACTTTATTTGCATGGCTCTGCGGCTAGCCGGATGCTGCGCACGCTCAGCGAAGGTATTCCCGTTTGCGTGACGGTGACGCTGGTGGACGGGCTGGTGCTGGCGCGGTCTGCGTTTCATCATTCGGTGAATTACCGCTCGGTGGTGATTCTGGGCACGGCGCGGCTTGTGAGCGACCCTACGGAAAAGATGGAAGCGCTGCGGCTTTTTACCGAGCACATCATGAAGGGGCGCTGGGACGAAATCCGCTGGCCCACCGAGCAAGAGATGAAAGGCACGACGGTGCTGGCGCTGCCACTCGAAGAGGTTTCAGCCAAGGTGCGGGTCGGCGGTCCGGTGGACGACGAAGAAGACTATTCCCTGCCTGTGTGGGCCGGGGTTTTGCCGCTGACAACGACAACGAACGCCCCGATTCCGGACACGCGGCTGAAGGAAGGCACACCCGTGCCGAATTACATCTCGAACTACTCCCGGTAGCACGCTTTCGCAAACTACAGAATCGGCATGGCTTGCAAAGTCGATTGAAGCTCGCACACCCAACCCCCGGGCGTGCGGGCGGGCGCTACTTTGCTTTTGCGCCGAAGAAGGCACTGGCAATGCGGAGTACAATGCGGCAGCAAGACGAGGAAGAAAAGAGGCATCCGCGAGCTGCCGCGCAGATTCTCATGAACGCTTACTTCCGGCGGGGCTTTTTCAGCTTTGCTGGCTTGCGACTGGATTTGCGGGCCTTGCGGCGGCTGGGCGGATCTTTTTCGAGGCGGGCGACGAATTTCGTGACGCGGCGTTCGATGGTGGCCTCGGATTTCGCAGACACGAGGTAGCGGACGATCTGACGACGAAGCGCGGTGGTCATGGCGCGGAATTCGCGTGCGGCGACCTTTGAGAATTTGAACGCGACGACCAGAGACGGCGGAAGAACCGGTTCGCGGGACTCTTCGTCGAGTTCGAGTGAAATTTCGACTGCGGCGCCGGCGTCGATGCGAAGTTTGCGATAAATATCTCCGTGAATCGCCAGGCGATGACGGCCATTGCCGCTGGGGACGAGCGTGGTGCGCAAAGGAAGGCCTTCGACCGTGCCGCAGACGGGGATGCGTTCTTTGGGGCTTCCAAGAGCGCGGCTGATTTCCTTGGGAACATCCACAAAACGAATGAGCCAGAGTTTGTAGATCTTTGCGGCGAAGACGTGGGGAGCAGGAATCACGGCGCGATAAATTCCGACGTGCGAAATGGAAGTACGAAAAACGGCGGCAGAATAACACAACGAACGCGTGCGTGATGCGGGATCCGTTTGCGCTACTTGGCTTTTGCGCCGGAGACGGCGGTGGCGAGGCCGAGAGCGATGAGTGCGCCGCCGGAGATATTTTTCTGAGCGCGACGCCAACGCAACCTGCGAAGCCGACCGGCCAGGGTGCCTGCAAGCATGGCCCATGTGCTATCGCTCAGAAGTCCCAGGAGAGCGAAGGAGCCGCCGAGAAAGAAAATCTGCGCGGGAACGTGACCGCGGGAAGTGTCCACGAATTGAGGCAGGAAGGCGAGGAAGAAGAGAGCGGTCTTGGGATTGAGCAAGTTGACAAGCACGCCTTGTCCGAAAACACGGGAAAGACTGTGAGCGGAGGCAGAGGATGTGAGTTGAGCATCGTCGCGGCTCAGCAGAGTGCGCAGTCCGAGAAAGATCAGATATAGCGCGCCGGCGAATTGCACGATGTGGAAGGCGCGCGCTGAAGAGACGAGGATTGCGGAGAGACCGAGCGCGGCGGCAGTTGCGTGAACCAGCGTGCCGACGGCGATGCCGGAAGCCGACACGACACCCGCTTTGCGGCCCTGGTCGATGGTTCGGCTAAGAATATAGAAAACGGCCGGTCCAGGAATAACAAGAAGAATCAAAGCGCCCGCGAGGAAAAGGGGAAAGGAGGAAGGAATATGAATCATTGCGAGAATTCTCCCGTCCGTTTGTGCGGAGCAATGTTGGAGATGCACAACGAATGGATCAGGCGGAGAGCTGCGCTGCAACTCCGGCTTGATCCCAATTCTGCCATGCTTCGACGAAGCGGCCGTCCTTGATGCGAACAATGGAAATGCCGGTGGCCGTTAGATTCTTTCCGGAGGTTTTGTCCCGGCAGTCTACGGTCCAGCGGAGAGAGACAAGATCACCTTCACTTAGCGAGACGCCAGAAGTGACGCGAATATCCGAGAATTGCTCGCGAAGACTGTCGTGGAAACGTTCAAATTCCTGCGGTCCGCGAATCTGGAGCCCGCCCTCATGGAGTACACAATCGGGTGCGAAGAGTTCGGCGATGACGCCGGTGTTGCCCTGATTCCAGACTTCTTCGAACCAACGATGGACGAGATGCTTGTTCTGCTCGCTGGCAGAAAGCGGTTGTGCGTGAGTTGACATAGGGATTGCCTCGACCGGGAAACAATAGCGCGAGTATACAGCCGGGGAGGTTAGAGGGCTAGTGGCAGCCGCAACCGCCGCCGCAGCAGCTTCCACCGCCTCCCGAGGAGGGCGTAAAGGATTTTGGAGAGCCACCGGCGATGGAGGAACTAAAGACGGAAAGCTGGAGTGTGGCTTTTTTGCCGGAGCATTTGGGACAGGAGATTTCCTGCTGTTTGTTCAAGACCAGCTTTTCGAACTGGGTTTTGCAATCGTCGCAAATGTATTCGTAGATGGGCACCTGATCCGCTCCGGATATAGTTTAGCTAAGAATTGGCACCGCGCGAAGTACTTGAAAGAACATGCGGAGAAGCCTTGGACTAGCCAGGTTAGGACAATTCAGCGAGATGTTCGAGAGCAATCAAGGCTGTTTTGCCGTAATGCTCGCCTTCAAGGATTCGAACCTGGCAACGCGACTCTGACGGAAGAAGTTCCAGAATTCGCACTTGTGTCCCACAGGACACCATGAGGAGTCTCTGAGAAGCGATCAAAAGAGATAGCCCCACGTCGTCATTCGCTGCGTCAAGTTTTTCTCTTTCTGCGGCGGTATCTTCGTCGATGGAGAGCAACGCGAAAGAGAGCTTCCCATCCCCCGAAATTGCGGCGAGCCGGCCAACAGAAGAAGAAGGCGCTTGAGTTTCCGATGCCACAGGCAATGCTGCGTGATCCAGATTCCCGATAAACCTATAGCCACGCTTGGGGAGTGTTTCTACGAACCGCGGCTTTTTCTTGTCGTCGCCGAGTGCCTGTCGCAGCTTCCTAATGGCGGTATTGAGGCTGTGGTCGAAGTCGACAAACGTGTCTTCCGACCAGAGCCGTTTCTCAAACTCTTCACGGGTGATGACTTCTCCGGGACGCTCAAGAAGCAGGACAAGGGCGCGAAAAGGCAGGACTTGGAGTTTGATTTTACGGCCTGCCTTGTAGAGCTCGCCCGCGCGCAAATCAACCTCGAAGGCATCAAAGCGAATTACGCCGGACGCGCGGCCCGGAGAGACCATAGGATTCCTCTACTCGCGACGACTATACCACTGCCTCGGAAGGCCGCGAATGTGGGCGCTCCTCTTTGGGTAAGCACCTTGTTTTTACGCTTTTGGCGGTTCACGCAAAAGAGCTATGCAGTTCACCCGCAGTGCATTGTGCGTCCGAAGGGAATGCGCGAAAGTGCGCAACATGTTCATGGTGCCAAGTCGCCTCTCCGAGCCAAATCAAGTCTTGACCGGCCTCGACGGCGCCAATAAGAGAAAAAAGGAGAAATTCCATGAAAAAGCGAATTTTAGTGTTAGCAAGTTTGTTGGTGCTTTGCAGTTTAGCCGCAACTCAAGCTGCGCGAGCGCAGGAGCCCCTTTCGGTCAACATTCCATTTGCATTTGCGGCTGGCGAGACAACCCTTCCCGCCGGTGAGTATCGCGTCCAGAAAATGGATGGAAACGGTGCGGTGCTGTTGATTCGCTGCACAGAGCCAAGAACGTCAATCATGGTTGTGACTAATTCTACGGGAGGCAGGAAGCAGCAAGAACAATCGAAGCTGGTCTTCCACCGTTATGGCAACCACTATTTCCTTTCGCAGGTGTGGAACGCCGGATTTAGCACCGGGAGAGAACTTCGGATAGGCCAACGAGAAAAGGAAATCGGACTGTCTGCCAAGCTGGAAAAGCATGACCAGGTCATCCTGATAGCTAGCGCTTCCCCAATCAAACAATAACAAACGCATGCGTCGAAGCAGTGAACGCACGGGAATCCGGATGTCACAGTCCGGATTCCCGTCTTGTTTTGATCCGATTCAAGAGCTCACACTCTCGTGTTGCCTGTGCCGTCACACCATGAGTTCTGCCGGTGAAAATGAAAAAGGGCCGCTTCGGAAAGCGGCCCCTACAACTACGAACAGGAATGCCGGATGGCGATGAGAACTTAGTCGCCGGCGACTGGTTCGGCCGTTTGTTCAGTGGCCGGAGCAATGCTGACCGGCTTGTTGGCGTTCGTGAAATTCGCCGGGACGGCTTTGGCGATGTCCGAGACGCTGCCAATCTGGACGACGGTCGGCTGCGGCTTTTTGAGAACGAGTTCTTCGTAGATGGCGCGGACCTTGGCGGCTTCCTCCCATGCCTTCTTGCGGCGCATGCGGTCTTCTTCGGCCGCGGTCAGAGGAATGTCGTGCTCGAGGTGGCGGACGCGGGCTGCGTCTTGCGAGTCAATCTTGAGCGAGTGTTCGTAGCTCTGGAGATTGACACTCTTGCCCTTGGCATAGATCTCGTGCTTGCCGTGGGTCTTGTACCATTCGGCGACGGTCGCGTTCTTGTGCATGTTTTCAATGATCTGGCGCCAGCCAACGCCCGTGTTATAGGCGCAGAAGCTGATTTCGCCCTGCTGGGTGGCGTACGGAATGATGCACATTTCGGTGCGGCGGAAATCGTAGTTGAACAGATCCTGGAACCACATGCCCGCGATGAACAGGAAATTCCACGGGTCGGTCTGGCGGCGCTTCATGGCGTCGTTGAAGTCACGCTCCGGTGAAGTCCGGCCGTACTTGGTGTCCGACTTCTTCGTGAGCGCCCAGGTCTTATCGAACTTCTTGAAGAGATCCCAGAGCTTCAGACCTACCGGCCCTTGGAACGGGTGATAGTTCTTCAAGAGGGCCATGCCCATCATGAAGTTGGAGAAATTCTTGCCGCGCGCTGCGTCGGTGATGGCGGTGACGTCTTTCGTCAATTGCTGCGCATCGAGGAAGCGTGGAACGGGAGCCCATTCCTTGGTTTCCTTGTTAATCATGATGGCGGTGCCAACGCCGCAGTTCGGGTGGCAACCGCAGGAGAGGGAACCCCACTGGGATTCGTTGCCTTTAACCATGTCCGCAAAGCCCGCGAACGTGGAGATGAAAGAGATGGGGAACCAGTCGCGCGTCGGCTCCACTTTGCCGACCTGGTTGCTGACGTCCTGCGCCAGGTGCGAAAGAGTGTAGCGCTGGCGGAGGCGGCGTTCCGGAGTAATGTCCTCATCGCGACCGGTGAAAGAAACCGGCTGGAAGCTCACGAAGGCGATTTTCTTGGGATTTTCCATCGCGAACTTCACGACGGTGCCGACCTGATCGTTGTTCACATTGTTGACGATCGTGACGACGAGCACGATTTCGATGCCGGCTTCGTGCATGTTTTCGATGGCGCGAAGCTTGACGTCAAACAGGTTGCCGATTTGGCGGTGGCTGTTGGCGTCATTGCCGATGCCATCGAATTGCAGATAGGCGTAACGCATGCCCGCTTCGAATGCCTTGCGGGAAAATTCCTTACTCTTGGCGAACTCGATGCCGTTTGTGGCGGCCTGGACCGAGTTGTAGCCGATTTTGCGGGCGTAGGAGACCGCATCGAGGAAGAGTGGGCTCATGGTGGGCTCGCCACCGGAGAACTGCACGGACATCTGGCGGCGCGGCTTAATCTTCAGCGCGTTGTCGAGAATTTCCTTTACTTCTTCCCAGCCGAGTTCGTGAACGTAGCCAACCTGGTTGGCGTCCATGAAGCAAGGATCGCACATCATGTTGCAGCGGTTGGTGAGGTCCACGGTGAGAACGGAGCCGCGGCCGTAGCGAACGGTCGAAGAGCCATGCTTGTGAAGGTCTTCATCGTTATGCGCAGGAATATCGCGGCCGGGGAATTGCGATTCGATCCACTTGAGGAAATTGGCGTCAATGGCCATGAGGTCTTCGTAGTGGCCGTGAATCGGGCAATCCTTGACCATCCAGACCTGGCCATCGCGCTCGATAATCTGCGCCTTGATTTCGCCGATTTTTTCGTGCATCAGGTCGCGCCAGTCTTTTTTGCCAGCGATGATTTCGTTGCGGGCTTCCTTGACGCAGCCCGGGCAGAGCGAATCGGTTTGCCGCGGGAAGCCAAGCGTGGGCTTGGTCTTTTCCCAGGACTTCAGCAGCGGCTTGTCCGACCACTGTGGAGTGACGGACGGATTCGGATTGCGCTTGTTGAAATATTGAATGGTGTTATAGGTGATCGCGGCGGTTTTGCAAACGACCCAATCGAAACTGCGCGCGATCTGTGTGCCAATCGTGTTCGGCATAAACCTCTAGCCCTCACTTTCAAAAGTGACGAGAAAAATTTACTGAGTTAAATGGCCCACTTGCCCAAATTGGGATTGGCCGAAGGCCCCAAACTAAGTCCCCCGGGGCCATTTCCAACGTACCACGCCCAAGTAGTACGTGCCTAAGTCTTTCGGCACCTATAGTTTGCCAGTAAGACACCATGTAAGCCAGAGGGTTGCGGCGAATGGGGAAAATGGGGGGTTGAATGGGGTAAATGGAGGTTATTTGGACTTTGTGAACGGAGGGACAGGGAGTTATTCATCGGGCTCAGAGAACGTTAATTTTGGCTGTGCATGGGCGACCGTGAAATTTTTGCTCGGAACGGGACGCATTCTAGGACTGTGAATTGAGAATCGGCCGCAGGATGGCGATGACAAAGTGAGCGAAATGTTCGGCACCTTCATCGAGTTGCAGCCAACGCACGACGCAGTGATCGCTCAAGTATTTGCTAACACGTGCGTCGGAAATGCCGAGATGGTCCGCGAGCAACGGCTTGATGGAAATTCCAGTGCGACGATTGCCGCCGCCACGCGCGGTGTTGGCGATGGCGATGCGGAGTGTATCGCAGGCTTCGACGTAATAGTAGGTCGTCATTTCGTCGTCGGTGAGCACGAAAACACCCGGGCCTGCGGGGGCGCGGTCGGCTTGATCGAGCTTTGAAGGCGGGCAGATGAGCAAACGGCGAAACTGCATTTCAAGAAGAGAGAGACGTGAAGAAAGGCCCGGATCGCCGAAACGGCCTTTGACTCCGGGGCCGGAGGATTCGACGGCGGATTCCACGGGAACGCGTGGGATGGAGCGGCTGTCCACGACTCGCGGCGGAGCGATTTCGATTTCTGCGGCGGGAATCCTTGCAGGTACCTCGGACGCCGCGTGCGGCTTTGGAGTTTCGATTGTGACTTTTGTGCCTTTGCGACGATTGCGTCCACCGCGGCGGCCGCGGCGCCGGCCGCGCTTTTCGGAATCCGATGACGCGGCAGCAGTGTTTGCGAGCGCTGCGGAATCGGAGGTGGTGGAGTTTGTTTGTGGGGCTGCGGAAGATGGTTCGGACTCGTCCGTTTGTTGCGCAGTTTCCGGTTGCTCAACGCGCGGAACTTCGGGGAGCGGGAGAATTTCGCCTTCTGCAGGAAGTGCACCGCCGAGACGCGCTACGGCTTCCTGTGCTTTCGTTTTCCAATCGCCGCGCCGAAAGCGCTGCCAGGAAAGCGCGTACCACTTCACGGCTTCTTCCGGCTGGCTGGCAGTTTCGAAATGACGCGCGAGTTCGAACGCAACCATGGCGTCGCGCGTTTTCTGAAAAAGATTGGAGAGCTGTCCTGCAGGATCTTTACTTCCGCGAGCGCGGCGGATGCGTGCGGTGATTTGCTTCCAGTCAGCCATAGACTTGCCGCATTGTAACAGTGTGGAGTACCAACCGACCAGCGGTACGCGGTCCGTACAGGTGTCGCAAGACAGTTCCAGTACTGTCCCGAGCCAGAACACCCAAGCCGGAACAAGGTCGGCGAGAAATCATTTGTATAAGTGAGTTTACCGATTGACGTTGCCGTGGTCAGTGAGTATGCTTTTTTCGGCCCAGAGGGAGGCCCGATGGTGCGCTTGCGTGCAGCTTTTTGTGCAGTTCTTTCTCTTCTGTTTTTTGTTTCCACTGCGATGGGCGCCTCTGCGCCACCTGTTGGCACGATTACTTCGGCACTTGGAGCCCATGTGGGGGAGGCGTCGGCAACTGTCGGCGCAACGGTGTTTGGTGGCGATAAGCTGAGCACACAACAAACCGGAACCCTGCAGATGCGCGCGGGTGCGGCGCGATTGATGCTTTCTGCATCGAGCATTGCGACGGTTGCGGCGGATTCGAACGGTACGCCGAGCGCGACTCTGCAACAAGGAACTGCGGTCTTTTCCACAGCGAATGCGAAGGCGTTTGTTTTATATGCTTCGACGGCGCAGATTAGACCGGAAACGGATGCGCCGACGGTGGCGCAAGTTACCTTTGTGAATTCGAAAGAATTGGTGGTACGCAGCACGCGCGGCTCGCTGGCAATTACAGTGGATGGCGAAACGCAGTATGTTCCTGAAGCGACGTCTTACCGCGTGATTCTCGATCCTGATTCTTATCTCGAGACTGCCGCGACGCCGGCAGCGCAAGGCCCTGCTGGAGCGGGATCCAAAGGCAGAAGTGGACCGCCGCTTAAGGCGGGGCGCAGCCGCTTCTTGCTGATTGCGATTGTTGTGACCGGCATCGCGACCGGCGTTGCGTTATATGAAGTCATGCAAAGCCCGAGTCGTCCTTAATTCGGAGTCCGGCCAAACATAATTCGCGTAATTCTCCCTTCGAACTTTTCTAAAGCGTAGCAATCACTTCTATTTCTACGAGCGCATCTTTGGGCAGGCGCGCCACTTCCACAGTGGAGCGAGCAGGCGGAGCCGCTGTGAAGTATTTTGCGTAGACCTCGTTCATCGCGGCGAAATCGTTCATATTTTTGAGGAACACTGTGGTCTTGACGACGCGGTGAAGATGGCAACCGGCCGATTCCAGAATTCCCTTCACATTTTCCAGAGCGCGTTCGGTCTGCTGCGCGATATCGCCACCGACGAATTGATTGGTAACCGGATCAAGAGCGACCTGGCCGGAAGCGAAAAGAAATCCGCCCGCTTTGATTGCCTGCGAATAAGGACCGATGGGTTTCGGTCCGCGGTCGGTGAGAACGATGTCCTTCATGGTTTCGACTCCTTTGACGAATCGTGTGTTGAATCGGGCGAAGAATCTGTCGCCGGCGCAACAGTCATAGAATAACGCGCGCGAAAGTCTTCGGGAATGCCCGGATGCTTGAGCCATTTCCGAACGAATTCACCCTGCGGCTGATGTGTCTCTGATTCGAGCGCGGCGATGAGGTCTTCCAGGCTGAAGTCCTGGCCGCGGCGAGCCTGGATCATTTGCTTGAGCGCCTTGTGAAGATTTGCCGGGCCGATTTTGTCTTCTATCGCGAAGAGGAGAAGACCGCTCTTGCTCCACGCGGACGAATACGAGCAGTCGCGCGAATCAGCGGGACGCGGGAGAATAATTTTTTCCTTACAGTTGGCGGAGTGCTTGTCAAAATCAGAGAGGAGCCAGCGGATGCGCCTCATGCGGGCTTCGTAGCCTTCTTCAACGGCTTGGGCTTCCCAACCGGCATACGGAGCGACCGCATCCATAGGAAGGGGATACTCGTCATAGCGCACGCGAGCGATGCCCCCGAACCAGGTGTAGGCGAGCTCAAAGTTGACGTCGTCGTAGAACTTTTTGTCTGTGAGGCCGCGCGCGATCCAGGCCTGATGGACGAAAACGGTTTCCGGAAGCGCGCCGCAGCCGAAGTTTTGCACGGGAATGATGCACTCCAGTAAGCGAATCGTGCGGTCGCCTTTAGCGCTGTCGCCATATTCCGTTTTGTAGTAGCGAGCGCGGGACGCGATGGAAGTCGCGGCGTTTTGCGCGGCTGTGGGATCGACCGGCTGCAGCGTCCAAAAAAGAATTCGCTCGCCATCGGAATGAATTTCCTTTTCGACATATTTGCCGCCCGCGGCAAAGGGAGCAAAGTCACGAAGTTGTTGTTCAAAGGAATAAATCCATTCGCCACCAGCCGTGGAGCGCTTTCCGGCGATGCCGCTCGCATGAACAAGAAATCCGGAAGGAACGCGGACAGAGAGACGCCATTTTTTCGGGGAAACGCCTCCCGCCCCGAAAAAATTCTTGGGAGGAAGCAGCGCTGGATTCCAACTTTCCGGAAAGGCGAAAAAGGTGTCCGAGCTGACCGCTAAATAACTGCCGAGATGAAATCCCGTGGAAAGTTCGTAGGTGAGGACCAGAGTGCGTTTTTGCTTGGGAGTCCACGGATCATTCCAACGAAGTTCCATCGTGTCACCACGATCGGTTGCCGCGGCAGCGGTGACGATTTGGACGCCGATGGATTGGCCGTTCCATTCCGCGGCGGTAGCGGTGCGATGAAAGGATTCGGCAGCCGGAAGGACGAAGCGGAGGCTCTGCAACGGTTGATTGCCGGAATTCGTGAGCTGGTACGTGCAGCGCACAGCCAAATGCGGTTCCGACGAAGAAACAAAACGGAGCTCCAGGTCCTGCTTTTGGATGAGATAGCCCGGGCCGAGGGGAACACTGCAAGCGTCAAGAAAATGAACGCTTAATGAAAGGAATAGAAGCGGGACAAGGCGTTTGGCGGAAAAGTGTTGCAAGGCAAAGCAATTGTAGCGAGAGCAATTGGAGGAAGCAAAGCGAAGCGCTTACCAACGGCCGAGCCGCTAGCGAGTTCTGCGACCGTGGATGCGCTTGAATCCCGTGTTGTGCGCCTGGGCTTTTTTACGGGCAGCGGCTTCTGCTTCACCCTGCGCGTCCGTCATTCCCCGCTGAATCCGGTAAAGAATCTCCCTTTCGGTGAGGCCCGTATTTTTCAGGTCCGCTATAGTGCCGACGGACATCGTAGGTATGTTCTTCAACCGTCGCTGGAGGAGCAATTGTACGGTGGGGTTCGACAAACCGATGACGTGAAGCATGACCGCGTCGCCGCCGATGGTGTCCAGTTGATCGGTTTGTGCGATTTCCAGAATCTGAGGCTCCGCGAAATTCGCGCCAGCAAGATTCTTCACGGTATCCGTGGCTACGAACGGGTGCTGATGCTCGTGGGCGATACGAACCAGCGCGACTATGGTGTCTTCATTTAAGCCAGCCTTTTTCAGGCGGACTACTTCGGCCACTTCCGCATCATTCGTGTTGAGCTTTTTGAGTTCTTCAATGGTGCCAGAAAACATGCCTGCCTGAGACGCAGGGCGGTAGTCCGTGAGCGGATGGCTCTGGCATCCCGCAAGAAATGCGAGTAAGCCGAGGGCGAGGTAATAGCGAAGACTTCGCATGAGTTTAGTGTATGCGGGCAAACGTGGAGCGGAGTGGGTTGTGCTGTGGGCGATACCCGTACCAACGGGCAGGTTGGGAAAAGCTCGGCTTGCGGGAGCGATGTTGCTTGAAGGCGCAAAGGCAGGGCCTCAGGATGACAAACTATCCATTGTTTTGGTAGCGCGGGAAGTATTGCCGTGGAGGGTTAGTCGCCGGAGGCTTGATAGACGCGTTCGACGCCGAGAACGCCGGAGATTTTGCGGATATTGGCGAGAATGGTCTCAAACTGGCGGCGGTCCACAATTTCCAAGCTGGCATCAATGCGCGCCTGCGCGCGATCCGGCCGGCTTTCCAGATTGCGAATGTTGGAACCGGCTCCGCTGATGACGGCGGTAATCTCCGCGAGCAAGCCGGCACGATCCTTGGCGCGAATAACGAGCTGAACCGGGAACGTCGTCGCAGTTTCCCCACCCCACTCAACGGCAATGCGGCGTTCCGTTTCATAGAGGAGATTCTGCACGTTGGGGCACAGTTTGGTGTGCACGGCAATGCCGCGGCCGCGCGTGATGTAGCCGGTGATGTCGTCGCCGGGAATCGGATTGCAGCACTTCGCACGAAAGACAAGCAAGCCATCGTGGCCCTTTACAATGAGCGGCGCTTCCCCCATTCCGAGCATGCGCTTGACGGTTCTTACGATGGTCGGCTTGGCGTCTTCCGCACCCGTTTCGGCGGGCTTCGCGCCTTCGCCCAGGACTTTCGAGAGAATTTGCCGCGCGGAATATTTTCCAAAACCGACAGCGGCAAACAGGTCTTCTATTTTGGAAAGCCCGAGGTCGGCGGCAACTTTTTCCAGGTCCGTCTCCGGAATCTTTTTCAAGGCCTTGCCGAATGCGCGCGACTCTTTTTCGAGCAAGCGCTTGCCCATTTCGGTGGCTTCTTCGCGCTCGTGCAAATTGATCCAGTGACGGATTTTGCTGCGCGAATGGGAAGATTTGGCAAAGCTGAGCCAATCGCGGCTGGGAGTGTGACCCTTCTGAGTGAGAATTTCGACGACGTCGCCGCTGACTATTTCATGGCGAAGCGTGACCATCTGCCCGTTCACTTTAGCGCCTACGCATTGGTGGCCAACCTCGGTGTGAACGGCATAGGCAAAATCCACCGGCGTTGCGCCTGCGGGAAGCTCCAGAACACGGCCCTTCGGCGTGAAAGCGTATACTTCGGCGGGCGCGAGATCCACTTTGAGTGTGGAGAGAAATTCGCCGGGCTCCTGCAATTCCTGCGACCACTCAATGAGCTGACGCATCCAGATGATTCGTTGATCGTCGTCGCCGGGGACAGGGCTGCTGACAGGCTTTCCGTCCTTGTACTTCCAATGTGCGGCGACGCCTTCCTCAGCGATGCGGTGCATATCCTGCGTGCGAATCTGGACTTCAAACGGCTGGCCGCCGTGAATTACCGTGGTGTGCAGCGACTGATAGAGATTCGGCCGCGGCATGGCGATGTAGTCCTTAAAGCGGCCGGGCACGGGCCGCCAGATATGATGGACGACGCCCAGCGCGGCGTAGCAGCTGCGTTCCGTATCCGTGACGACGCGAACTGCGAGCAGATCGTAGATCTGTTCCAACCCGCGTCCCTGGCGGACGATTTTGCGATGCAGCGAAAACAACCCCTTGCGGCGGGCTTCCAGTTCGGCGGGAATGCCGTTTTCCACTAATTTGGTGCGAATCGTGGCCTGAACGTCTTCGAGAAAGCGATTGTGAACTTCGGCTTTGTCCGCAACTTCCTTTTGCAGTGCGAGAAATGCTTCCGGTTCGAGGCAGCGGAAGGAGAGATCTTCCAGTTCATTGCGAATGAGGCCCATGCCGAGGCGGTGCGCAATCGGCGCGTAAATATCGAGTGTTTCGCGAGCAATGCGCAGCTGCTTTTCCTGCAACAGAAATTCGATCGTGCGCATATTGTGCAGGCGGTCGGCAAGCTTCACGACAACCACGCGAACGTCATGCACCATGGCCAGGAGCATCTTGCGGACGTTTTCCGCCTGGCGCGCCTCGGGAGCCAGCATATTCAGGCGGCCGATTTTCGTGACACCTTCGACGAGGCGCGCGGTCTCTTCTCCGAAGCGTTCCTGAATGCGCGAGACGGGAAATTCGGTGTCTTCCACGACGTCGTGCAAGAGGGCCGCGGTGAGTGTGGTGGCGTCCATGCGCATGTCCGCAAGAATGTGGGCCACCTCTAACAGATGGGTCATGTAGGGGTCGCCAGATTGGCGGAGTTGGTCGCGGTGACGCTCGAAGGCGATTTCATAGGCGCGGCGAACGACCCACGGATCTTCGGAAGGGCGGTTCCTACGAAGCTTGGCGAGGAGCTCCTCAAGCCGCGAATCCAACTGCCGCTGGGTGCGCTCACGGTGAAAATGCAGGGGAAGATTGCTAGAACCCGGCATAGGAATAGTGTACGCCCCAAGCGGAAGAAGGGCGAATCGAGCGTTTGGAGAGCAAACAGTCAAAAAAAGGGGCGCCGGAAGAGCGCCCCCTCGAAGAAATCTCTTGCTTGAAATCCAGCCAGATCAAGAAGGCTGCGGCGCCGGCTGCGATGCGCGCTTTTGCTTGATCTCCTTGACCTTGTCTACGAGGTCATCGGCCTGCTTCAGTAGCTCGGCGCGCTGATCCTGGCTTTCCACGGCGTCTGCCTTGCGGCGATAGAGAAGATTCAGATAAGCCATGGCGTCATCGTAATCAGGACGAAGCTCAATGCCCTTCTTCAGGTTTTCAATCCCCTCATCAATCATTGGACCATACTTGCCGATATATTCGGTCCGGGCAGCTGAAGGCAAGGGATCGGTTTCCTTCACCTGCTTCTTCAGATTCTTTTCGTTGTAGTCCTTGCGAATTTCGGCGTTCCCACGGAAGGCGAGGGTCCAATCAATGACCCCGATCCAGTAATACGGTTCGGGATCTTCCGGCTTAATCTGGATGTGCAACTGGTGGTATTGCTTGGAGTCTTCGAACATCTTGGGATTGTATGGCGTGCCTGCCATCTGGAAGAGGATGGAACCAATGCCGTCAATCGCGTTCAGGTTCTTCGGATCTTTTTCGAGCACTTCCTTGAATTCCTGCACAGCCTGATCGCCAAGTTTCTTGTTCTGTTCGGATGGCGCTCCGGGAATGTACTGCGTAGCGTAGGCAGTGGCCAGGTACAGGCGGGCGTTCATCAAATCCGGATCGGCGTCCTTGGCTTGCTTGAAGTCTTCAACGGCTTGATCGTACTGGCCGTTCTTGAAGGCGGTGACGCCTTTGTTCAGCAAGTCGCGAGCCTTGAGTTTATTGCAGCCGGAAAAGCCCGCTGCCAGGACAAACAAAGCCGCCGCCGCAGCCGCGCGACGGGCGATTGAAAGCGATGCATGAGTCATCGAAGCATCCATCCCTGCGAGAATTCACTTCCGCCCCAGGAGGGGCCATTTCACCACAATCAGCGAGATTGTTCCAGCTTCGGTGTCAACAATCCCACGGACAGGTCAAGCTGCCTCATAACATCCACGACCCGGGCAACCGTGGCAAACTCTACAGGAGCATCGCCGCGAATGAAAGCGATTCTCTGCGCTCTCTGCTTAAAAACCTCTTCTAGCCTTGGAGAGAGTCGGTCCCACGAGACGGACTCCTCGTTAATCTTGAGTGATCCGTCTTCCCGCACCTGAACAATGACAGCTTCCGGAGGAGGTGCCTTTGTTTCAGGTCCGGCGGGCTGGGGCAGCATCGCATCCAACCCGGTCTGGTGATGAGGGATGATCATAAAGATCACCAACAGCACCAGGAGAATATCAATCAGCGGAACAACGTTTGGATCCGCTGCGACGCTACCTCTACTGCCAACCAGCATTCCCATGAGTCACCTCGCAAAAAAATACCCCGCGAGGAGGACCCTCACATCCAGCGAAAAACTTTCCCAGCTTACTGACCTGCTTCGAGCTTGGCGGTGATCAACCCGATTTTGTCAATTCCCGAGCCGCGCATGATGTCAATCGCGCGGGCCACGTCCTGGAACATGGCTTCGTTATCGCCTTTTACGAAGGCGATTTTTTCCGCACGGTCCTTGAAAATCTGCTCGATGCGTGGGCCGAGCTGATCCCAATTGGAATCTTCCTGATTAATCTTGACCTTGCCGTCCTTGCTGATCTGAACGACGACGGTTTTGTTCTCCAGCTCGACGTTTTGCTGCTGATTGGGATTCGGCTGAGGCACAAGAGTGTCGAGACCCTTGGGAATCAAGGGCGTGATCACCATGAAAATAATGATCAGCACCAAAAGAATATCAATCAGCGGTACTACGTTGGGCGTAGCAAGCGATCCGCCCTGTTCTCCTCCGACATCCATCCCCATGACGTCATCTCCTAACCTAGTGCAACCATCCCTGTTCCTGCTTTAGCCAGACCGCGCCGGGTGGGAACCAGCGCAGTTTTTGTTTCACAAGAGCAAACGAATTTAGGCAACCGCACTCCAGCCGTTCAGTCTCCGGTGGCACCTGCCGGAGGCGGGGGAGGAGTTTTGGACTGTGCTTTTTCCGTGAGCAGACCGAGCTGGTCCACGCCGGCGGAGCGAATCTCGTCCACGACGGCAACCACATCGCCGTACTTGGCGCGAGCATCGCTCTTGACGTAAACGGTCTTGTCGAGACGATTAGTCAGTTTGTCCTTCACCTGACCAGTGATGTCTTCTTTGCCGACCTTGACGTTGTTGAGGAAAATGCTGCCGTCACGAGTAACGGCAACAACAATGGCGTCGTCCTTGTCCGCTTCCTTCATCTCATGGGCGTTATTGGTCATCGCCAGATCCACAGGAGTGGTTTTCTGCAACATCGGCGTGATCACCATGAAGATGATGAGCAGGACCAACATGATGTCCGCCATGGGAATCACGTTGGGCGCAGCCATTTGAGCACCGGCTTGTGGCTTATAGGCCATAGGGTTCTCTTACTTCCTCGCGCCCCGGCGAAGGATAAAGTAGTTGATGAGTTCCATGGAGGAGTTGTCCATCTCCACGTCAAAGGCTTCGACCTTGTTCGTGAAGTAGTTGTACGCCCACACGGCAGGGACGGCGACGAAGAGACCGAGCGCCGTGGTGATGAGCGCTTCCGCGATGCCGCCGGCGACCGCGGACAGACCGGTGGCCTTGTTCGCAGAGATGCCTCGGAACGCGTTCAAGATGCCGACGACCGTGCCGAAGAGGCCGACGAACGGCGCCGTCGAACCAATCGTTGCAAGAGCCGAAAGGCCGCGCTTCATTTCCGCGTGCACGATGGCGACGGAGCGCTCGAGACCGCGCTTGGCGGCTTCGATGACGTCGGAATCGGAAACCTGCTGCGAGGCGGACTGGAATTCGCTGAGGCCCGTGGCTACGACCTTGGCGATATGGCTCTTCTTGTTGCGCTCGGCGATGGCAATCGCTTCATCCAGCTTGCCGTCTTTAAGCGCGCCGGCGACCTGCTGCACAAAGACGCGCGACTGCTTGCGCGCGGCGCTGTACATGAGGGCGCGGTCGATCATGACGCCGATGGAATAGATTGAGAGAAGGAGAAGAATAATGACAACAGTGAGAGCCAGGCCTCCCATGTGGCCAAGCATGCTGCGGATGTCCCAATTAACAGTGTCCTGATACATTGCTGCGTACAAAGTGGCTAACATTCGTTTGCTCCTTATTTCTGTGCGGTCCCGGTTTACCGGGATGCGCGAGAGATTATTAATGCAACTCGGCTCACCGCGCTTGTCCCACAACCGGCGCGGCGTACCGTTCCCCTACGAATTCAAAGAGAAAATCACGTCAATAGTGGTATCCACTTCCACCGGCTCGCCGTTGAGAAGAGTCGGACGATACCGCCACTGTCTCACCGCGTCCAATGCAGCCTGCACCAGCAAAGGATGGCCGGAAAGAACTTCGAGCTGCTGGACCGAGCCGTCCTTGGCGATGATGGCGTGCAAACGCACTGTACCGGAGGCACGCGTCTGACGCGCCAGCGGAGGATAGACGGGCTGAACTTTGTTCACCAGCAACGCGGCCTGCACGGCACCACCTTGACGGATGCGGCTTTGCGCCGGCTTCGGAGGTGGAGGCCCACCGCCCGCGCCGCCGATTACGCCACCGAGAACACCGGCCATGCTGCCGCCAGCAACGCCACCCGGAACGCCGCCAGACATACCCATGGCGCTCGGATCCGGCTCCGCTTCTTCTTTGATGATCTTTATTTCCTTAGGGATGACCTTCGGCGCGACCAACTGATTGTTTTGCATCAGATGGACCTGCGGTTTCACCTTAACGACTGCCGTAGGCGGCGGAGGCGGAGGCGGGGGAGGCGGAGGCGCCACGAGCATCGTGGACAGCATCGCCTTAGGAAGTGCTTCCGTATAAATCAAGGGAATCAAAATCAAGATACCCAAGAGACTCATTTGCACGACCATGGAAAGCACGACGGTCCAAGGTTTGTTGGTCTTCTTGGATACCGGACTGGAAACCACCATCTCTTCAAACATGGTCCCTACCTCCTCCCAGCGGGTGCGAGTCGTCCTGCGGCGCTCTCACCTGCGCGGGCTTTGTTGCCGGCTGCGGTTCCGGTGCCTGCGGCCTCACCTTTGTCTCTCCAGCGATGCCAGAAGACAATGAGAGGAGCAGCAATACCAAAACTGGAGTACGTTCCTACCACAATCCCCACCACCAGGGCAAAGGAGAAAGCACGAAGCACCTGGCCGCCCATCAGGAACAAAACGAGCACGGTGAGAAAGGTCAATCCGCTGGTAAGGATGGTTCGCGAAAGAGTCTGGTTAATGGATTTATTCACCAGTGCCGCGAATTCTTCCTTGCGCAGCAGTCGGCGATTTTCACGAATACGATCGAAGATCACGATCGTGTCGTTCATCGAATAACCGACCAAAGTCAATAATGCTGCGATGACCGTCAACGAAATTTCGAAATGCAGCAGCGAGAAAAAACCAAGCGTGATCAAAACATCGTGAAACACGGCGAGGACCGCGGCTGCCCCGAAAACCCACTCGAATCGGAAGGCAATATATAACAGCATCCCACCCAAAGCATAGAGGGTAACGAAGATTGCCTGCTTGCGAAGCTCGGCGCCAACTTTTGGACCGACGATCTCCGTATTGCGGATAGCAAAGGGTCCGACGATGTAACTGTCTTTCAGCACGGCAATGGCGGCCGGCGTTACACCATCAACTTTTGAAAGATCGGAAAGATTCGTGACGAGGCCGTTCGCGGTCTTGTCGCGATAGTCGAGAATTTTTTTCGCGAGCTGCGCGTAGCGGTCGCCCGCCGTTGGGCCGAGATTCAGCGGATCCTTCTGATTGAGAACGGCGGCGAGCGCGTTGACGGGCACGAGGTTGAAATCAGGCTTGCCGGAATCGGAAATGCTGTAAGTGGCGTTGAGAGCGGCTATGACACGCGCTTTGTTCGCATCAAGCGCCTGGTCTTCGGTCCCTTCTTTCTGTTCGACGAAAATCAGGACTTCATTGGAAGCTTGACCGGGAAGACCGCTGTCGCTAATGGCCTGGATTTCCGCGCCGCCAAGGCCCTGTGCGGAAAGGCTCTTTCGGAGCTGGTCAATATTCGGGGCTTGGGCAAAACGTACGTCCACGTTGGTGCCACCTTTGAAATCAATGCCGTAATACAAGCCGCCCTTTTGCCAAATGGAAAACCAACCTGCGAGGAGAAGAATGGCGCTCAAGGCGTAGAAATACTTGGCCTTGCCCATCCAATCAATGTTGGGCTCTTTAAAGAACTCGATCATCCGCTTTTGCTTCCCTTCCTTAGACTCCGGCACCATGCTGATTGTTCCCGGTGCGCCAAGGTCCAGGCGGGTGGTAGCCCGCCATGATGCCGTTATAGGAGCCGCAGAACCAATCCCACTGGCGGTACAGGAAACCGTGGGAATCGAGGCTTAGTGGTCCTAGTACGGGCTAGATACTTAATTCGGCCTGCCGCTCCATCTTCGACAGGTGATACTGGAAAATCGTTTTCGAAACAAAGATCGCGGTGAAGATGTTGGCGATCAAACCGATGGTCAAGGAAACTGCGAAACCCTTGATGGGGCCCGTGCCAAAAACAAAAAGGAAGACAGCGGAAACGACGGTCGTGACGTGCGTATCAATAATCGTCAGGAAGGCTTTGTCGAAGCCGGCCTCAACCGCTGCCGAAGCCGACTTTCCATTTCGCAGTTCTTCGCGGATGCGTTCGAACACAAGGACGTTTGAATCCACGCCCATGCCGATGGTGAGAATTACGCCAGCGATGCCGGGCAGCGTGAGCACCGCACCAAAAATGCTAAGCGTGGCCAGAAGAAGAAGCAAGTTCAGGATCAAGGCCAGAACCGCGTTCGCGCCGGAGAGCCGGTAATAAAAAACCATGAAGACCATAACGACGAGCAAACTGAGCACGGAGGCTTGTACGCCGTGACGAATCGAATCTTGTCCCAGTGACGGACCAACTGTGCGCTGTTCGAGATATTTGATGGAGGCCGGAAGAGCGCCGGCGCGGAGAACCAGCGCCAGATCGTGCGCGGATTCCTGGCTGAAATTCCCTTCGATCATGCCCTGATCGTCAATCCTGCCATTGATGCTTGGCGCGGTTTGCACCTTGTGGTCCAGGATGACTGCAAGCTGCTTGTGGAGATTCTGTTCTGTGAATGGTCCGAAGCGTTTTGCAGCGTCTTGCGAAAGAGTGAAATTGACCTGCCACTGGCCGGGATTACTTGCGTTGCGAGATTCTTGCGCTGTGCGCAAGTCGCGTCCAGTTACGACTGGCGCGCGGCCTACGAGGTACCAAACTTCGCCGCCTGAAGGCGCGACTGCGCCTCGAGATTCAATTTTTCCTGGAAGCAGTTCCGTGCCAGCGGGAAGAACTCCGTTGTTTTGAGCAAAAGCGTCCGCTTGCGAAGCATAGGCAGTAGGACCTTCTACGAGCCGTAGTTCCAACTGGCCGCCTGCTTGAATGACATCCCTAATGCGCGCAGGATCGCCTTCGCCGGGAAGCTGAATCAGGATCTCATTGTCCTTGCGGCCGTGAAGCTGAATCGTTGGTTCGGTCAGACCGAGGGCGTTGATGCGGCGCTCGATGGTTTCGAGCGATTGCGTCATGGTCGATTCTTGAATCTGGGCGATAGCTGACTGGCGCAGCGTCAACAGGTAGCTGTTCGGTTCGCCGGCGGCGCTGGATGCGTCCCAGTAATTGCCGTACTGCAGGCTGATCATGTCGCGGAACGTCGAGCCCTGCGACGAGTCCACGTTCCGCACAAGAATGTGAGTGTCGTCCACGCGGCGAATTTCGTCGGAGCGAATGCCCTTATCGCGCAGTTGCCGGTTGAGGCGATCCACCATCTGGTCCGTTTCCTGCGCGATGGCGTCCTGCACCTGCACTTGAAGAATCAGGTGCGTACCGCCCTGCAGGTCGAGCCCGAGCTTGATCTGGTGCCTGAAGTTGTCCTTGATTTGCGCGACGGAAGTGGGGAATGTCGGCAGCCCGATCAGCAAATAGATCGAGAATAAAATCACAAACAGAATAAACAGCGCTTTCCACTTCAAATTAGGATTCATGATTGGGAAGTTGCGCGCGGAATCCGGCGGCAGGAGGTCTTATTTGGCATCTTCCGATGCCTCCACCTGCGCAATCGCCGAACGCGCGATGCGGATTTTTACCTGATCAGCGATTTTCAAAATAATTGTGTCGCCGTCAATGCCGTTAACCGTGCCATAGATGCCGCTCGAGGTAACCACTTTGTCGCCGCTCTTGAGCGCCTGCAGCATGGCTTGAACCTTCTTGCGCTGCC
Source organism: Candidatus Sulfotelmatobacter sp. (assembly GCA_035567915.1). Lineage (GTDB taxonomy): Bacteria > Acidobacteriota > Terriglobia > Acidiferrales > UBA7541 > Acidiferrum. The sequence goes on from DATMPA010000024.1 coordinate 39,073, forward strand.
GTTGCTGCGGGAGGATGAGCATCACGTAGAAAATGCCCATGACGATGACCATCATCGTCAGCGGATTTGACAGAATGCTGCCGGCGCCGCCCGTTGCCTGGAATAAGAATGCTGCCATCATCGTACCCGTTGCCCCAATTCCTGCGTCACGCAGATTTTTTTGCGCTACTTTGTATCAGAGACAGTGACAGCACCGCAGGCAAATTCCTAGCCCGCTCCTACTGCCCGCCCCGACCGAACCGGGACAAGCCGGATTCTGATTCGTGTGCCGTGCGGGACACGCGCTTCGGGTCCGCTCTCAGGCCGGCCCTGCTGCATACCGCGCGCGCATCTCTGATGAGAATTTCGCTAGATTCCCAAACTCGATAGCCTCGCGGATTTGCCGCATGATGTCAAGGTAAAAGTGGACATTGTGGTGAGTCGCGAGGATAGCTGCTGTGAATTCTCCCGCGGCGAAGAGATGCCGAAGATAGGCACGCGTGTAGCGGCTGCAGACGCTGCATTTGCATTGTGGATCAATGGGATTTTGGTCTTCGGCATAACGCGCGTTCTTAATAAGGACGCGTCCGTGATTGGTGTAAAGGCACGCGTGACGCGCGGCGCGAGTCGGCAGCACGCAATCCATCATGTCAACGCCGAGTGCGACGTATTCGGCGATCTGTTCGGGTTTTCCGACGCCCATCAAATAACGCGGACGATCGTGCGGAAGCAGCGAGGTCACTTCCCCGGCCATTTCACACGTAATTTCGTGCGGCTCTCCGACGGCGAGGCCACCAACCGCGTAACCCGGAAAATCAATTTCCAGTAATTGATGTGCACTCTCGCGGCGCAAGTCCGCAAACGTCGCCCCTTGCACGATTCCAAATTGCCATTGTTTTAGTTCACCAAGGCGTTGTTGAGATTCGAGGAAGTAGTTGCGCGCGCGCCGCGCCCATTGCGTTGTGCGCTTGAGTGCGGATTCGGTCTTGTCGCGCGGCGCGGGCGTTTCAATGCACTCATCGAGCACCATTGCGATGTCCGAACCGAGCGCGAGTTGAATCTCTGCTGCTTTTTCTGGCGTCAGTAGATGTTCGGAGCCGTCAATGTGCGAACGGAAGCGAACGCCTTCCTCGGTGATTTTTCGCAACTCCGAAAGGCTGAAAACCTGAAAGCCGCCGGAGTCCGTGAGAATCGCGCGATTCCACGACATGAATTTGTGCAAGCCGCCAATCCTGCGGACAAGTTCATGGCCCGGGCGCAGATATAAGTGATACGTGTTGGCGAGGATGATTTCCGCGCCGAGTTCTTCGAGGGCTTCATTACGCAGACCTTTGACGGTGGCCTGCGTTCCAACCGGCATGAAAAATGGCGTTTCAATGGTGCTGTGAGGGGTCGTCAGACGACCGCGACGCGCGGCGGAATCTGTATTGAGAACTTCAAACTGGAAGCCCACGAAAGCAGTTTAGCAGAGGAGTACGACCGGAAAATTTTGTCCGCACCGGTTATCGAAGCATTTGCGCATAGCTGCTGGGACGTTGGAAATAGGAAGTTTCCCAGACTGTTAGATAAGGGCGGCGCAATGAGTCCGGAAACTAGTTTTAGAACCTTCAGTCAGTACTCTCTTTGTCTTCTGCCCTAAGCAGTGAGAAACGATTGCGAACATTTCTGCAGAGGAGGGAAGAATACTTCACATCCCGCGCTTGCGCCACGATTGGTGCAGGCGGGGCATCAATTAATATATTTATTTTCAATGACATAGAGGCACAGAAAATGCACGAACCCGAGGTGTTTGGACTGAGGCGTGCACGTGTATCCGCAGCTAGGGGAGTGGGTCCGCAAAACCACCGCTCTTCGGAGACAGGACTGTTCATGAGAAGGTTTTTGGCGTACGTCAGAATTGCCGTAACGTCGTTGGTTGTGTTCGTAGGTGTAGCGAAAGCGGACCAAGTGTTTACAACTGCAACGGGTGCGGTAAACCCGTTGACTGGTCAATCGGTTTCGGCGACCGCCGACTTCGGTTTGAGCGCCAACACCTTGACGCTAACGCTTTCCAATACGACTGCGGGTATTGGAAGCGCAGGCCAGCTGTTGACGGGCATTACATTTACACTGAGCAATGGTTCGGGCGTCAGTTTGACGAATGAGTCGGGAGATTTGGTTAGCGTGAACGGCGATAAGACGTTCACCGACTTGGGCACGAGCGCCTTGGGTTGGGGCTTTGGCTCGACGGGCGCGAACATTTTTGAGGCCTGCGTAATCTGCACGGGAAGCGTGACTTCTCCCGTTACACCGTCTGAAGGCATTCTCGGCCCGGTGTCCGCGGATGGAAAATACGACAATGCGAACAAGTCCATCACGGGGAATGCGCCGCACAATCCGTTCGTGAATGGGACTGCGACGTATACGTTCTCTGTGCCATCAAACGTAACTGTTAGCGACGTGACTTTTGCCTTCGGTACAACACCCGGCGCGACCGTCTCTGCTCCTGAGCCAGCCAGCATTCTGCTCCTCGGTATTGGCTTAGTGGGACTGCCGCTGTTGATCCGGCGCCGTTCCTAACCCAATCCAATCAATTCTTTTCTTTCAGCGCCCGGTGAGAAAATCACCGGCGCTTTTTTTTCATGGGTCGTTTCCAGCACTTCAGGTATTCGGACGGGAAAGCGAGTCTCCAGGGCTTGGTGATAGCCATCAGACAAATTGCATCTTTGAAGTTCTGCCCGGCAGAAGGTAAGTTGGGCTCTCCCGCCGATCAGGAGAAGATAAAGGCCACTCCAACGCGGCATACGACGTAAGCGGCCCAAACTGCGAAAGCGATGCCGATGGCCCCTCCTACCTTGAGTTTGCGCGGATTGGTGGCGGCGAACCCGATGCCGATGAGAACAAGAATCCAGAATGTGAAAATATCAATCGATTTGCCCAGTGCAAGCAGCCACTTGGGAGTTTCTCCCGACATAAATGCAGCAACGTTGGTCGCGACCGGATTGTCAATGTCCAGAGTGCCGGGCGGCTTCAAAAAGAGAATGATAACGAGCAGAATGCTGCTCAGGATCAGCACCAGATTCGCGTGAGCGACGATAGCCATGGCCGTACTGAAGTTCGCGTTTGCGCCACCAAGTAAGTTGAACGCGCCGAGCATGACAGCGCCCACGATCACTACGAAGAGAATAGGAATCACAAGACCAGAGGCGTAAAGAATGTACGGAGTGACCTTCGCCCCCATTTCGATTTGCTGTTGCTTCTGCTCCGCGGAAAGACTTGCGGCTCGGGGACTTTCTTCGATTTTCTTTGCCGAGACTTCCCGCCAATCAACCTTCTGATTCATCACGGCGAAAGCCGCCAGCGTAACCACCGTGGAAAGAATTACGGGAACCACCCAACTCGGACGACGCGCAATATCCGCAAACGTCGCCGACGGCGAGAAGAAAATGCCAATGATACGCCCGAAGTGATTGACCGGCTTCTGCGACTCCGGAGCAGGGTCTGGAGCTGCGATTGTTGTTGTAGCCATGAACATGCCTCCACCACAGAAATTCGAATTCCGAGCTTGCCAATACTACGCACGGTTGCGTGGGAAAATATCACGCGCGATGCCCGAAATGCGAGCGAGAGAACGGGCTAAAGGGCGGCAACAACCTCGGGGACGGCGGCGATAAGCTCCCGGGTATAGCTATTCGCCGGGGTTTTCAAAACCTGTTCGGCTGCGCCCAATTCCACTATGCGACCGGCACGCATGACGGCAATTCTTGTAGCGATCTGCGCCACCACCGGCAGGCTATGCGAAATAAAAATGTAAGTGAGACCCAGTTCGCGCTGAAGCTCCTGCAAAAGAAGGAGCACCTGGGCGCCGACGGAAACGTCCAGCGCAGAAACGGGCTCATCGGCCACAACGAGTTTTGGTTTCAGAATTAGTGCGCGCGCGATGCCGATGCGCTGACGCTGGCCGCCGGAAAATTCGTGCGGATATTTGCGCAGGGCATCAGCGCCGAGCCCGACTCGCCTTAAAATCTCGACGCATTTCTCTCCGCGCTGTGCTTTGGAGAGTTCACGCTCGTGAATGGCGAGCGGCTCCTCCACAATTTCTCCCACGCGCATACGCGGATTGAGCGAAGCAAAAGGATCCTGAAAAATCATTTGCATTTCGCGGCGCGCAGCGCGAAGTTCTTCGCCACCAAGTTTCAGAAGGTTGCGCCCTTCGAAAAGAATCTCGCCGGAATCCGGCTCGATGAGGCACAGCAGCATGCGTGCAAGAGTCGTCTTGCCACAGCCACTCTCGCCGACGACTGCCAGCGTCTCGCCTTGCGACACAGTCAAGCCAACTTGATCGACGGCCACGAACCTCCCCTCATCCATCGTTTTGCCGGAATCGAACGCAGACGTAGTCCTCCGGTAAGACTTGCTAAGCCCGCGAGCAACGAGAAGCTGCGCAACACTCATACGTGGAAGATAAGGGCGCAGAACAAAGTACGCAAGCGGAACTCAAGGCGCAGGGAGCGATCGAACAACGGTTTGCAAAGAAGGTTTGCAAAGAAAAAATCGACATACCCGAATATAAATTCTAAAACCTGCATAAAGCGCTTCTTTTCTCGCACTGCAAATCCTTTCGAATCTGCAACGAATAATCGGCAGGCTGCTTGCTTGAAGGTGATCATTCGCCTAAGGCCGCGTTCGGGTTTGCAGGGTAGAGGATTTCCTTGTCCTCCCATAAGTCTCTCCGAATGACCTGACCTGGGCTGAATGCCAGGCGCAGGACCATGGCAGATACCAGCGGAGGTGAACGGTGAGATTTGGTTTCTTCTGGAAGAGCTTCGTCGCGTTGATTGCAATACTCGTCGTTGCGGCAGCCAGCCACGCCCAGGATACAGGCTCCTTGCACGGAACCGTGACGGACCCGAACGGAGCTGTAATCGGCAAGGCAAACGTGCAAATTACGGAAGCAAGCACGGGAACTGTGCACGGCACGGAGACCGATAACAACGGTAGCTTCAGTTTCACGCAGGTGAAGCCCGGAGTTTATTCCGTCATCGTGACCCATGATGGATTTCGCAAATATCAGCGGGACAACGTAACGGTTCTGGTCGCCTCCCCGACCGCGGTGGACGTGGAGCTCGCGCTCGGCGATGTAAAAGAGACGGTCACAGTCGAAGCCGCGGCCATGCCCACCTTGAACACGCTTGACGCAACCGTCGGCAATCCGTTTGACGAGAAGGAAGTAAAAGGTCTGCCCTTCGCCGCTCGCAATCCAGTCAACTTGCTAACGCTGCAACCGGGCGTGACCGTCACCGGTCAATCCGACACGGACAAGACGTTTCTCGGATCGCCGCTGCGCCTTGATGAAAAGGATGGCGTCGTCAACGGCGTCCGCAGCAACCAAAGCAATATCACTCTGGACGGAGTAGATGCGAACAACTGGGAAACACAAGCCGCGTTTACCAGTGCACTCCCGCTCACGCTCGATTCACTTCAAGAGTTCCGCGTTATCACCACCAACGCCAACGCGACAGATGGCGATGCCGGTGGGGCCCAAGTTGCGCTCGTGACGAAAAGCGGAACCAACGATTTTCACGGCAACGCACGGTGGCTCTATCGCACGAGCGGCACCTCCGCCAACGATTTCTTCAACGCGCAATCGGGCTTGCCTGTGACCAAGCTTGTTAGAAATATCGGCGGCGCATCTTTCGGCGGACCGGTGAAAAAGAACCGGTTATTCTTCTTCCTTGATTATGAATTGCGCCGCGAAGCCAGTGGAGAACAGGTCTCGCAACCTGTGCCCAGCGATGATCTGAAGCAGGGCATTCTCAAGTACGTCTCTACGACAGGCCAGGCCATCACGCTGAATCCTTCGGACATTCAAAATCTGGATCCGTCTCACATTGGAGTGAATCCGGCGATGCTCAGCTACCTCAGCTTGTTTCCGACGGGCAATGATGTCTCTCAATCGTCGGACGGCGGTCTGACCAACTCGGCATTTCGCTTCAACGCGCCGGTGTCCCAGGACAACAACATTTATACCGCAAGGGTAGACTACAATCTTACGGCAAATGGCTCTCAATCTATTTTCTTTCGCGGTTCTCTCGGCGACATCAAAGCGGACTTGATTCCTGCGCAGTTTCCTGGACTGCCGCCAAATTCAACACTATTGAACAACAGCCGGGGATTCGTAATTGCTTACAATGCCCAGCTCAAGCCGACTTTGATCAATACTTTCCGCTATGGACTTACGCGACTCGGTATCGATCAGTCCGGCGCGAAGGGTGAGGCATTCTTCCTGCGCAACCTCAATTCCACATCGAACTTCCAATTTGTCAATTCCAATCGCGCCGTCGGCAGGCAGATTCCCACTCACGAGCTCAAGGACGACCTGAGCTGGATCCGGGGTAAACATACGTTCCAGATGGGCGGTTCCGTTCGCTTCACCCGCTCGCACCGGCTGGATGACGCGCTGACTTTTCCTTTTTTTCAGGTAAACACGGGCACCTGCGTAAACTTGTGCCGCGACGCATTCTCGGAGTTGACAAACGACGGCAACCCCAACAACGACCCCGTCGATCCGGACACATTTAATCAGTCCTTTCTCTACCTTCTCGGGTCCATCACGCAAGCCAATGCGACCTTCTTCGTCGACGCGAAGAACAGCACGTTTCTTCCGGCTGGGACGGCGCCGAAGCGCGTGTTCGCGGAAAACGGATACGAAGGGTATTTCCAGGACAGTTGGAGGTTGAAGAGCAATGTCACGCTGACGCTAGGCCTGCGCTACAACTATGACACGCCCGTCTGGGAGACCAACGGAAACATGGTGTCCCCGACGGTTGACGTGCAGAGCTGGTGGAGTCAGCGACTCAGGGACATGGCTGCTGGCGTACCATCCGACGCTTCTCCGGATCTTTCCTTTGCACTGTCTGGCAGGGCGAACGGCAAAGACGCGTGGTGGCAACCAGACCGCAATAATTTGGCGCCGCGTGTGGCTATCGCGTGGAGTCCGAACTTCAACAACGGTCTGCTCCATGCTCTCTTTGGTGGCGCCGGCAAGACTTCCATTCGCGCGGGAGCAGGAATTTACTACTCACGTATGGGCGGAGCCATTGCCGCAGACACCGATGTGAACGGCTCCTTCGGCTTGGCGGACAGCCTGGTCAACGGCGCCGGACAGTTCACGATGCAGACCGCGCCGAGATTTTCCGGATCGTGCAACTCGACCACCTGCTCAGGATTTCCGGACTTGAGCCTCTTCTTTGACGCTCCTACATCGGCGACTTTTCCTGCCGTTCCGGCGCCGAACTTCAAGAACCTGGGCTTCCTTGTGGACAATCGTCTGCGCACGCCGTATTCCACCAACGTTACCTTCAGCGTCCAACGAGAGTTGGGGAAGGGCTTTGTTCTCGACGTCGGCTACGTCGGCACATTCGGGCGGAAGCTGACCATCAAGACGGACCTTTCGCAGATGTACGGCAACTTCAAAGATCCGGCTTCGGGACAGACTTTGTGGGGGGCCTACAATCAAATCGTCGATCTAATCGGCAAAGACCCCTTCAATCCGAAAACGCCCGTATCGGCGGTCCCTAATATCGCTTTCTTCGACAATCTTTTGCCCAACCTGCCAGGATTCCTGGGCGTGCCAGGAGATACGCCGACTCAAGCGTTTTATGAACTGGCAACGTCCTTCGCGCCGGACTGGGGAGATGCTCTCGCATTCGGCATCGACACCGTGGCCGGTGGCGGGGCGGGCAGCCCGTGGAATACGACGGTAGATCCCCAGCAGGATGGTTTCGTTCTGTACCAGCGCCAGTATCAGTCCCTGCCGGCGTGGGTGAACTGGGGTTCTTCGACATATCACAGTTTGCAAGTAGGACTTCGAAAGAACAGCCGCAATGTAACTTTCGGCGTGAACTACGTCTACTCAAAGTCCATGGACAACGGTTCTGCGCCGGAAAACGCCGATCTTTTCTCACAATCTGGCCTATTCTCTGTCAACGGCCAGATCGCGAATCCGTTGGATCCGCGGGCGGACCGTGCGCGCTCGGACTTTGACTTGCGCCACAACTTCAACGGCTACTGGCTTACTTCTCTGCCGTTCGGGCATGGCCAACATTTCCTCGCCAATGCCGGCAAGGCGCTTCAGGCTGCCATCGGAGATTGGACGTTTGCAGGTTCCTTGCGCGCCCGCTCGGGCTTCCCGATCACGCCAGGTAACGGCTTCAACTTCCCAACCAATTTCGAACTAACGCCTCCCGGAACGCTTTTGGGGGCTATCCATACGAACGTCACCAAACGCGACAAGAACGGTTTTCCAAATCTGTTCGGCGATAATCCGGATGCCGTCGCAGCACTTCTCGACTTCACTCGGCCCGGCGGTTCGGGGACTCGGAACGGTTTGAATGGTCCGGGATATTTTTCGACCGACATGACGGTCACGAAAGGCTTCCGCTTGCCCTGGAGCGACAATCAGAAACTTATCTTCAGCGCCGCGGCTTACAACGTGTTCAACAACGTGAATTTCAGCGAACTGTTTGTGCAAGGCTTGCAGCCGCACCCCGGGCCAACCTTCGGCAGGTTCAACGGAACCACCAACAGCCTCTCCGGCCACAATAACCGCGACATGGAATTCGGACTGCGGTTCGAGTTCTAGTCCACTCGTTCACAAGGCTCCTGGAGAAATCCGGGAGCCTTTTTTGTTCTGATTGAAAAACGGCTTGCAGCGCGGTCGAACATCAGACCAGGATGCATCGCGCGGAATGTTCTGGGCTCGCTTGGCGAAGCGCAGGAACGGCGTGCGTGCATTCCTGTTTTCGGAAGCCACAGCGCGGTTCGAAGGCGCAGCCAGGCGGCAGTGCGGTAAGCTGCGGCACGCTGCCTGCAATCGGCGTAAGTTTCCCGCGCTCGAGTTTTGGCGAAGCGGCGAGCAGACCTTGTGTGTAAGGATGACGAGGAGCGCGCAAGACTTCGCGCGTTAGGCCTTCTTCCACGATTCTTCCAGCGTACATCACCGCGACGCGATCCGCGATTTGCGCGACGACCCCCAAATCATGCGTGATGAAAAGCAGGCCGAGTTTCAAATCACGCTGAAGCTGCTTGAGCAATTCCAGAATTTGTTTTTGGACGGTTACGTCGAGCGCGGTCGTCGGCTCGTCCGCAATGAGCAGCTTCGGCCCGGCTGCAAGGGCCATTGCAATCATCACACGCTGGCGCAAGCCGCCCGAAAGTTGATGCGGATACTGCGCGGCGCGCTCTTCCGGCTCTGGGACAGCCGCTTTGCGCAGGGCGTCCTGCATTCTGTTGCGGACATCGGAATTCGAAAACCCCGGCTCGTGTGCGCGAATGGCCTCCTCAATTTGCGCGCCGACGCGCATTACGGGGTTCAGCGACGTCATCGGCTCCTGAAAAATCATGGCGATTTCGCGGCCACGCACGCCTTGCCACTGGTGTTCGGCGAGCCGTTCCAGGCGATTGCCGCCGAAATCGATCTCTCCAGAAACGCGCGACCCCTGCGGCAATAATCCCATCAGCGCGAGAGACAGCATGGTCTTGCCACTGCCCGATTCGCCGACAAGCCCGACTGCTTCCCCCGCGCCAATCTGCAGCGAGACTTCGTTCACCGGCCGCACCCAGCCTGCGGGCGTAGCCAATTCCACGGTCAGCGAATTTATTTCGAGTAGTGGCTGCAAGCTCATCGCTTGTCCAGCTGAATGACAAATTTCAAAGCCGTGTGCGTCGGGGAAAATCCCACAACTTTGACGTCTTTCAATCCAGCTTTTCGTCCTATGCCCAGCACATCTATTTCCGTAACGTCCTTACGCCCCTTGGGATAGACGATCCAGAGTCGAACGGAGCCCTTCATCACTTTCGCGATATTGGTCGCCTGGGCCAGCCCTTTTTGTGTGTCTGCAATCAGAAAAATCCATTCCGTGTTTTTCTCAATTGCGCCGCGTGCGAAATCCGGGGCGGTTTTCTCGAGCTCCGCTTCGAACTCCGGCTCTATTTTGCCGATTACTGTGACCTTCGTGCCCTGCTTTAGACCGAGTTTCTCCATGCGCGATTTCGGATTCAGGATTTTGTTCGCCCATTTTTCCGCATACGGTCCGAGCTCGAAAACGACTGCGCCATCCGCCGACTGCACTCGCAATTCGCCATCCACCGCTTTGACGGATTTCATTTGAGCGAACGGAATCTTCAGTCGGAGCACCTCGCTGCGAAAAATAATCTCGCTCGTTTCCAGCAGCGCTTTGCCTTCCACTTTCTTCCCGCCGCTTTTCACTACGCACTTTGCTTCGTTTCCCACGTTTCACCTGCTCGCGCTAACTTCTTCCTTCCATCATTCATACAACGGTCACAAATTCCCCGTTCCAGCCGCTAAAATAGTTTCTGCTCCACTTATGTCTTCCACCGTCACAACCAGCGCTACGCCCCGCACTGACTGGTCCCTCATCTGGGCTCAGCGCGGATTCCGTTTTTTCTTCTTTGCGATGTTCATCTCGCTGTTTGGCAGCGGCATGAACTTCGCAGGCGTCAGTTGGTACATTCTCGCCGAGACACATTCTACCGTGAAGGTCAGCTGGCAGGTGATTGTCGCCACAGCCCCGGGCCTGTTCGTCCCCTTCATCGGCGGCGTGCTGATTGACCGCTTCGACCGCCGCTATTTGGGTGTCATGCTCGATTTCATTCGCGGCATAGCCGTACTCGGCACAGCGTACGTCGCCTGGCGCGGGCATCTGGAGCTGTGGCATCTCTATGCGATCACGCTCGTCACCGGTGTCGGCTCCGCGATGTACTGGGCCAACGTAAATTCGCTAGTGCAGGAAGTGATTCCCGCGAGCCAATTTACGGGCGCAAATGCAGCTGTGCTGATCGGCGTGCAAACCGGAATGCTTTTCGCAGGTGCATTCGTCGGATTCATTTATGACCGCGCCGGCATCGCCGGAATTCTAGGAATTGACGGCCTCACCTATTTTGTTTCCGCGTGGTGCCTTTTCCAAATGCGCCGCGGATATGTCTCGCCGCGCGAGCACCTGACGAAATATCCACGCGAATTTTCCGAAGCAACGGAATCTACAGCCGAGGCGTTGGAAACAGGTGAAATTCCGGAAATTGCGGAAGCCGGTCTTTCGCTGGCCGTGTATTCGGATTTGAAAGAAGGCTTTGCCTACTTGAAGGAACAGCCCGTCGTGCGCGTGCTCGGCATCACCCATTCGATTCTGATGGCGGGCATCGTGAGCGCCAACGTTTTGCTCGTGGCTCTTGCAGCGGACGTGCTTCACGCAGGCGCGCGAGGACTCGGCTATCTGGAAGGGGGCTGGGGTCTCGGCGCAGTTATCGGTGGTTTGCTCGCCAGTCAATTGCCGCAGCGAATGCGGCTGACGCTCTACGGTCTTTCGATCGCTGGTCTTGCAGTGGGCCACATCATCATGCCGTTTATCACGTTCCTGGTGGCGGCCGTTTTCTTTCAGGCGCTCTTCGGATTTTTCCGCGCGCTTTCCGGTGTAGTCGCTCAGGCGACGCTCATGGCCATCGTGCCGCGCCACTTCATGGGCCGTACGCAATCCGCAATCGCCATCCTAACAACCATACTGCAAGTCCTCATGAGCCTCGCACTCGGCTGGGTCTCGCAAAAATTCTCGTTGGTCACAGGTTTCTCTTTGCTCGCGCTCATGTACGTCGGGGGAACCATTTCGGCATTCCGCGCGCGCCAGTTGATTCGATGACACAAGTACGACATTGAATTAAACTCACGAATCCGCCATGTCTGCGGTAAGACTATGGAAATCATCACGATTGAACCGTTCCTGAAATATTTTTCGGGTATCCGCGAACGCACGATGCGCGTGGCTCGCCTCGTCCCGCCGGATAAGCTTGACTGGAGTTGCGCGCCAGGAAAATTCACGCTGGGCGATTTGCTTCGGCACCTGGCCGTCACGGAACGCTACATGTGGGCGGAAACCGTGCAGTGCAAGCCAAGCCGTTACACCTCGCACGGCAAGGAGCTTGCCGACGGTTACGAGGCTATTCTCGCCTTTATGGAAAAACTTCACGCTGAATCCATGGAGATTTTCTCGCAGCTCTCCGATGCGGACCTGCAGCGCAAGTGTCCCACGCCGGCAGGCGCCGAAATCCGAACGGCAAAATGGCTGCGCGCGATGGTTGAACACGAAATTCACCATCGCGGCCAGCTTTATTTGTATCTGGGAATGTTGGGCGTGCCGACGCAACCCATCTTCGGTCTCACGTCCGAGCAAGTTCGCTCAGCCGGCGCCTCTGATTAATCCTAGTATGCGAAAATCTATGCTGGATTTTCCTTTGGCGAAATTTTCGCTCCCCGGCCGCCCAGTACCTCTACAAGCGTTTGATACAACCTTGTTCGCAATTGATAGCGTTCGTTTGCCCGCGTGACGTATCGCACCTGCACTTCGATGCCCCCCGCGGCAGGGCGCATGTTGATGGCAGGCACTGCGCTGATCGCGCTCAATTCGCGGGAGCCTGACGCGTGTTGCCATTCCGCTTCTGCTTGCTTGGCGCTATCCTGCGTTGCTTCCAGCACTTTCTGTTGAATCGTTTCCACAAGCGGAAACGGGTCTCGCCCTTCGGGAATCGTGACCTGCAATTCGTCCCAGAGCCATTGGCCCGCAGTTGAAAAATTAAAGTAGTGGCCTTCGATCGCATAGCTGTTGGTGAAAGTGACGCGGCGCCCGGTTGGGTGGCCGGAGTCGGTCCAATTGCCAGTCTCCATCACGACGGTGTGGAACATTCCGATTTCGACGACCTCGCCAGTAACGCCGTTGATTTCCACCCAATCCCCCAGGCGAATTCCATTCTTGCCCATCAGCACGAACCAGCCGATGAAGCCAACGATGAAATCCTTCAGCGCAACCGTAAGGCCCGCGCCGGCGAGGCCCAGAAAGGTTCCCAGTTGATTCGGCGGACCAAAGATCACCAGCAACACAAGTAGAACCGCCGCCACCTGCAACGCGACGCTTGCGACCGCGCGGAGTGTTTCGACCTGGCGCCGGTCCAATTTCACTTTGCCCAAAAGTTTTTCGAGCCACGTGTTGAAGAAAAGTCCGATCAGCAAAAGCCCCAGAATAATCGCGACGCCGGAGAGCATTCGCTTCAGCACGTTCCCTTGCCGCACCGAAACAAGCCCCATCCATTGCGAGTAGAGCTCGGAAAGTTGTTTCTCGTAATCAGCGCGTTTATCAAAGCTCGAAAGATTGTGCTGATCGTCCGCAATTGCCTTTGTGACGGCCAGCGCTTCTTTCGATTCCGTGTGGCTACGCGTCTTTCGAACGCTTTGCGCGACACTATCCGCCGAAGAGCCGGGCGTTGCCTCGTCCCCGGCAAGAGTGGAATGCTTTGCAAGGTCCGGTGAATTGAATTTCTCCGCTTCGATCTGCGCTGCGAGCGCGTTGTGCTGTTCCGCCGCGGAAGCAGCGGCCGCATCGGCTTCCGCTTTTGCCTTCTCCAAAAGCTGCGTCTTTTGGCGCAGGGCGGACCATTGTTGGTACCGATGAATGAGTCCAAGCTGCTCCGAAGCCGCAGTCGGAAACTTTATTTCTGGATCCTTCCCCTGTTCCGCATCCTCGTACGCCTTCTTCATTTGCGCAATGCGGTTTTTCTGATTGCCGCCCGCTTCGATGAGATCGCTTTCCGCGTCCGCCACTTCGTCGTTCGCGATGTCGAGCGAGGATTTCGCAATGTCCAATTGATCGTCCGCCGCCTCTTTGCGATCGCCTGTAGCTTTGGCCACCTCCGCCGTAAGTTGCGTCACCTGCGCTTGCAGACTCTGTTGCAGTTTTAGTGCTTTTTGCCGACGGACTTTGATTCCCTTCGCTTCGTCGGATAATTCGGCGGGATGCGCGTCCGCGTCGCGCAGCGCTATGTCGAACGCCAGGCCGAGTTCGCGATCGCCGAGCCGCAGCGCTTCTTTTGCGAGCGCCTGCTCTTCCGGAGTGTCCGCAAGTTGTGCAAGTTGTCGCGCCGTCAGAAGTGCCGACTGGTCCACAATCTGCGCCGCAGCAGCTTTATTCGCCTTGGTGGTAGCTGCGCTGGCGGATTCGCTGGCGCGTACGATGCCGTAAATCGTTCCACCTAATGCAGCCACTAACGCGACCGCCGCAACCTTTTGCGCAAGTCTCATTCTATTCGGCTCTCCGTTTCCCTAAGTATGCACCGAAGCCGCAATTGGCCCCAGAAAATAGAAACGCCCCCTTTAACGGCTGGGGGCGTTTCCAATTCGAAACTTCGTTTCTTTCTAGAGGTAATCGCGCGAAGGGCCTTCCAGGAAGGCGCGCAGTTTGCGCGACCGCGAAGGATGCCGCAGCTTGCGCAGCGCCTTCGCTTCGATTTGTCGAATGCGCTCGCGCGTAACCGCGAACGACTGGCCAACCTCTTCGAGCGTGTGTTCGCTGCCGTCGTCGAGACCAAACCGCATCTTGATGACTTTTTCCTCGCGCGGGGTCAGCGTCTTCAGCACGGACGAAGTCTGTTCCTTCAGGTTGAGGTTGATGACCGCATCGGACGGCGAAACGACTGCTTTGTCTTCGATGAAGTCGCCCAGGTGCGAATCTTCCTCTTCTCCAATCGGAGTTTCGAGCGAAATCGGCTCCTGCGCGATTTTCAGAATCTTGCGCACCTTGGACACAGGAATGTCCATGCGCTTGGCGATTTCTTCGCTGGTCGGCTCGCGCCCGAGCTCCTGCACGAGCTGACGGCTGGTGCGCACAAGTTTGTTGATCGTTTCGATCATGTGCACAGGGATGCGGATGGTGCGCGCCTGATCGGCGATCGCGCGGGTGATGGCCTGGCGAATCCACCACGTGGCGTACGTGGAGAATTTGTAGCCGCGGCGCCATTCGAACTTGTCCACGGCCTTCATCAGACCGATGTTCCCTTCCTGAATCAGGTCCAGGAACTGCAAGCCACGGTTCGTGTATTTTTTCGCAATGGAAACGACCAAGCGAAGGTTTGCTTCGATTAATTCTTTCTTCGCCTGCTCGGCTTCTGCCTCGCCGCGATGAATGAAGGTAAGAGTGCGCTTCAGTTCGGTCAGGCCGACTTCGCTGGCCTCTTCGATGTCCTTCAGCTCGGAGCGGCGCGTGCGCAGTTCCTTGCGCGCTTCCGCGGCAACGTCACCTTTTGCGACATCCACGCGACGTTCGAGGCGCCCTGCTTCGCGTTCGAGCGACTGCAGGCGCTCGACCGTGCCGCGCATCTTGTCAATCAGCCGTTTCTTCTCAAACGGGTTGAAGTCAAGGTCGCGAATTTCGAGCGAAATTTCCACGCGCGTGCGCGCTACGGCCCATTTCGCCCGAATGTATGGCCGTTTTTGCGACTTTA
Organism: Candidatus Sulfotelmatobacter sp.; assembly: GCA_035567915.1. Taxonomy (GTDB): domain Bacteria; phylum Acidobacteriota; class Terriglobia; order Acidiferrales; family UBA7541; genus Acidiferrum. The sequence goes on from DATMPA010000024.1 coordinate 54,373, forward strand.
GCGTCTTGTCGAATTTCACGGCTTGCTTCAGAGCCGTGTCATAGAGTTTCGCGATTTTCTCAATGTGCTTGAGCGTCTGCTTCGTCTTGTTCGCGATTTTCTCTTCGGTCAGCTCTTCATCGTCGAACTGGACGATTTCCTTGATGGACCGCGCGCCCTTGCGCAGATCGTCGCCAACCGCGATCAATTCCTTGATCACGATAGGCGAGCGCGTGATGGACTTCATCACGACGAGTTGTCCGCGCTCGATGCGCTTCGCGATGGCGACTTCGCCTTCGCGCGTAAGCAACGGCACGGTTCCCATTTCGCGCAAATACATGCGAACGGGATCGTTGGTTTTTTCGAGCGAACCCGGAGTCAAATCCAGGTCGCTGCTGCCCTCATCGGAGTGCGCATCGTCCTTCACATGCGCATCGCGTTCGGCGCCTTCCACCGAAAGCTCTACCGCACGAGCCGCCTTCGCGGAGGCCTGGTCTTCGTAAATTTCAATACCGTTGCGTTCGAACGTAGTGAGTAAATCGTCGATCTCTTCCGAAGAATGCACTTCTGCAGGAAGCGAATCGTTCACTTCGTCATAAAGCAAGTAACCGCGCTCTTTGCCTAGCGCAATGAGCGCGCGTACCGCTTCGTATTTTTCTTCAAGAACCTGCGCCACAAACTCCTCCCGCTCTCAGAAATCGCTGTTTAAACACACCATGGCTTAAACGGGTCAAATCTCCACGTTGATACATGTTCAGAGGGACGCGCGCTTGCACGTTTGGGGAGGTTCCCCTGCTCACTCAAGAATTTTGTGTGAAGCCTAATGCGTCGCGCCCACTGCTCTTCGCTTAACCGCACGCTGCCCGCCATCGCGCCACGGTGGCCGGTCCCTGCCGCTAACACCATTAATATAGATGCAGTTAGGGGTGGTTCCGTTACCCGCGAAACCCTATTACGCTACATGGGTAAGTCCCATTCCGTCAATGTTTTAATTCGTGGATATCTGTGGGAAACGCGGGCGGCATCAGCCGCTGGCAGCGAGACGCCTCATTAGAGCCTGTTTCTTGGTCAACAGCTCACGCATGGCCGGCCCTGTGGGATTGGCTTCGATGCCCCGCTGGACATCAGCCAGCTCGCGCTCCACCTGCTTGCGCGCAAGCGCTTCGAGGCAGCTTTGCGCCTCTTCCCACGAGCCTTCCTGCGCCTCTTCGAACAAAATTTCGAAAAGGACGCGGCGATCCCGCTCTTCGAGCATCGCGCCAATCTCCGACGCTAGAACTGGCTCGCCGGAAAGGCTGGCGACGATCAGTGCAGCAAAGACCTTCTCGGTTTCGAGGCCATGGTAAAGCTGCGCGTTTTGCAGTTGCTGCGCAAGTTCGCGCCGAAAGTCCTCCGCCTCGGCAAGCATCCGAATCAAGCGGCGCTCGACCTGCTTTGCGGACCTGCCGACAAGCTCCGGTTGCGTCTTCACTTCGCTACGGCGTTCCGCAGCAGCCTTGCTCAAAGCCGCCCGCAGCACGGGCTCCTCCAGCCGCAATTGCTGTGCGATGCGCGTTGCCCACTCCGAACGCAGAATGCGATTCGGAACTCGCTGCACGTACGGCAGCAAAAAGTTCACTGCTCGAAGTTTTCCTTCGCCGGTTGTGAGGTCCATCTGCCGAGCGCGGCCGATCAAATAATCAACGTACGGCGGCGCTTCCTTGAGCTGCTTCTGATACCCTTCCGCGCCCTTTTCTCGAATAAACAAATCGGGGTCGGCCTTCTTGTCGCCAATCGCAGGTAGTGCAAGCACGCGCACTTCGAAATCCTGTTCCAACAATGCGGAGAGCGAGCGCTCCGTCGCCGCTTGCCCAGCAACGTCCGGGTCGTAATTAACAACGACGCGCTTCGTAAAGCGGCCCAGCAATTTGATTTGCGATTCTGCAAGCGCCGTGCCGCAACTCGCTACCACGTTGCCGAACCCCGCGCGCGCCACGGCAATCGCGTCCATGTAACCCTCCACGAGAATCGCGAAATCCTGACGCCGCAGCGCGTCCTTGGCGCGGTCCAAGTGATAAAGCACGTTGCTCTTCGAATAGATCGGCGTTTCCGGAGAATTCAAATACTTCGGCTGGTCGTCGCCTAATGCCCGCGCCCCGAACGCGACGATTTTTGCCGATTCGTTCGCGATGGGAAACGTGATGCGCCGCCGAAAACGGTCAAACAGCCGACCGCCGTTCTGATCGCGCGAAATCAGTCCTGATTCAACGAGAAATTTCTCGCTATATTTTATTTTCAGATGCCGCAGGAGCATGTCGCCGCCACTCGGCGCATACCCGATTCCGAAGCGCGAAATCGTTTCCTTATCCAACCCGCGATCCTCCAGATACGCGCGCGCTGCTTTTCCTTCAAGCGTGCCTTCCAGTTGTTTCACAAAAAACGACTGCGCTTCGCGATGCATTTCCACCAGCACGGCACGCTGTTGATTCTCTTTCCGCTCTTCCGGCGAACGCTCTTTCGGTCGGGGAATCGCAATGCCGCATTTTTCCGCGACGATGCGAATCGCCTCCGGAAACGCACACTTCTCCATTTCCATCACGAACTTGAAAACGTCGCCGCCCACACCGCAGCCGAAGCAGTGATAAATCTGTTTCGTCGGATGCACTGCAAACGAAGGCGATTTCTCCGCGTGAAACGGACACAGCCCCGTGAAATTCGCGCCGCTCTTCTTCAGGCGCACGTACTCGCCGACAACCCGCACAATGTCGGCTTGCTGCTTAACTCGGTCTGCGAATGATCCCGCTTCGGCCATGTTATTGCCGCAATTCTACAACCGTAATCGCTTTGCCGCCCCGTTCCTCGGTCTCAAAAGATGATCGTGCCACCAGAGGCTGTGATTTCAAATATTCCGAGAGGCCCTTCCGCAAAGCGCCGGTTCCATGCCCGTGAATGATGCGCACTTGCGGCAGCTGAGCAAGCGCCGCGTCGTCCAGAAACTTGTCCACAAGTTCGGTCGCTTGTTCCACAGTCATTCCAATCACATTAATCTCACTCGCGGCTGAAGTTTCGCGCGGCGTCGATTTCACGGAAACGCCGGAAGAAGCGGCCACTTTGCTCGTGGCAGGCTGTTCGATGCCAGTGATCTCATCCAAAGCCACCTTCATGCGCAACGGCCCGGCTTCCACTTCCGCAGAATTTCCGTCAATTCGCCGAAAGATTAACGGCTTCGCAAAGCCGCGGACGCGAATCTTTGCGCCCGCTTGTAAACTCCCTGACGCGATTGGCTGGAGCTCCGCCTGCGTCACGCCAAGATCCGCCTGCGATTCAGAAATCGTCTGCACGATGGCCGCATTCAAATCTTCCTTCGCGCCACTGCGAACGTCCTGCAATTTGCGGCGCGACGTTTTCTCCAGTTGAGTCCGCAGCTCGCGATCCTTCACCGCTTCCACGACGCTCGCGACGTTCTGTTCAAACCGCTTCTGCATCTCCGCAAACTGAGCTTCAAGCTCCTTAATCCGCTTTTGCTGCCGCTCAATCCATTCCGTTCGCAGCTTCTTGCGTTCTTCCTCCAAGGCGTGTCGCTCGCGCGTCATCTGCTCCTGCAAACGGTCCAGTTCGTCCCGCGTACGATGCAAATACGCAATCAAGTCCGCCGCTTCAAGAGCTTCCGGTGCCATCAACTCCCGCGCCCGCGCAATGATTTGCGGCGTGAGCCCCAGTCTCTGCGCAATCGCAATTCCACTCGAACCGCCCGGCACGCCGACCGTCAGCCGGTACGTCGGCCGCAAATTCGCCTCGTCAAATTCCACCGCAGCATTCACGACTCCAGGCGAAGTCGCCGCATACGTCTTCAAGCGATCGTGATGCGTCGTCGCCAGCACAAAACAATTCTTCGCACGAAATTCATCCAGCAGCGCCACCGCAAGCGCCGCGCCTTCTTCCGGCGCCGTGCCCGTTCCCATTTCGTCCACCAGCACCAGCGAACTCGGCGTCGCCAGTTCCAAAATGGATTTCAAATTGAGCATGTGCGAAGAAAACGTCGAAAGGTCCGCCGCAATGGACTGCTCGTCGCCGATGTCCACGAGCACGTGGTCAAAAAGCGGCAGCACCGCGCGTTGCGCCGCCACGGGAATTCCCGATTGTGCGGAAAGCGCGGCCATTCCCGTGGATTTCAAGGCCACGGTTTTCCCGCCCGTGTTCGGCCCGCTAATCACCAATAATTTCTGATCCCCGCCCAGCGCCAGCGTCATCGGCACAATCGTCCGATTTTCCTTCCGCAGCTTGTCTTCCAGCACCGCATGCCGCAGCGCGACGAATTCCAATTCTGCTACAGCCGAAAACTCCGGAATCGCAGCATCAAAATCCCGGGCAAACCGCGCACGCGCAAACGTACTGTCGAGTTCCGCGATGGTTTCCGCAGCCGCAACCAGAGGCCCGCGCACCATTCGCAGCCGTTCGGTCAGCTCACGCAAAATGCGGAAAATCTCCGCCGCTTCTTCTTCCGAAAACTGAACGAGCTGATTATTTGCATCCACCGTTTCAAACGGCTCGACGAAAACCGTCTGCCCCGTGCCGCTCGCGCCATGAATGATTCCCTGAACGCTGCGTCGCTGCTCGGATCGCACCGGAATCACGAATCGCTCATTGCGCAGCGTGACATAGTCCTCGCCCGGCTCGGCATTGCGTGACCGCAGAATCTGCTTCAGTGATTTCTGGATCGAATCGCGCGTCTGCAAAATACTCGCGCGAATTTTGCGGAGTTCCGGCGACGCATCATCGCTGATTTCCCCGCTAGGCAGAATCGCGCGGCGAATCAATCCAAGCACATCGCGAAAATCAATCACCGACTCCGCGCGCGCCGCCAGGAGCGGAAATTTGTTGTCGTCTTCCCGGAATTGCTGCCGCAGCCACGACGCCGTTTCCAGGAGCGACGCCACTTCCAAAAATTCGCCCGCCTCCAGCACCGTACCTGGTCCCTCCGTTTTCGCCAGCCAGCCTGCGGGATCAGAAAGCGCGCCAAATCCCAGTTCTTTCCCCGAGCGCAGCCATTCCCGCGCCTCTCGAATCAGCGCAAATCCCCGTACCAATTTTTCGCGATTCTGGGAAAATTCCAGCGCGTCCAACGCGCGCCGCCCCGGCGCGCACGTCGACCGCCCGCGCAGCAAGTCGCGCAGTTTGTCGAATTCGAGAATTTCTTCTGCCGGGCGTGACATGATTATATTCCGAGTTTCGAAACTAGATGCGACACCGCATCCGCGTGCGAAGCCGCGACGTGGATGAGTCTGCCGTTCGCTTCGCCCCATGGCGCCGGATGCCCAAGCTCGACTTCGCGAACACGATCCAGAACCGGCGTCCAAAAATCCCCAAGCACCGCAAACGGCTTCGTGGAAATCACCGATTTGTTCAACATTTCCCACACCACCGCAAGCTCCACCAAAGTGCCCGTGCCGCCTTTGCACGCAACGAATCCATCCGCAAGCCGGATCAATTCGAACAAGCGCTCCTGCCACGTCTTCATCCGCACTTCCACATCAATCCACGCATTCGCTTTCGGCTTGAAAAATTCCGCCGTCACGCCGTACGTTTTTCCGCCCGCATCTTTCGCGCCGCGCGAAACCGCTTCCATGACGCCGCCGTAGCCGCCGCTACACACAGCGAATCCCGCTCGTGCCAATTCCGCGCCCAACGAACGCGCATCCGCATAGTCCGCATCGCCATCATGTGGTCGCGAACTTCCAAACACCGTAATCATCCTTTCGGACGTCGGTTGGCTCATGTTATTCCCGCCGCTTGCAACAGCCCGTCGGCTCTCCGCCAAACTCTTCAATCATCGCGGCGCTAATGGCGTCCAGAGCGTCCGTGGCCTCGCGTCCTTTGCTGCCCATGTTGTTGCTCAGCAACGAAAAAATCAGCCGCCTCCCATTTGGCAACTCGGCATAGCCGGACCGCGTTCGCACATGCTCCAGAGATCCCGACTTCGCATGAATCCGCATGGCCCCGGCCGAATTTTTCAAACGATCCTCAAGCGTCCCATCCAAACCAGCGACCGGCAGTGAATCGTAAAACGCAGGAAACCAGCTTTGCTTCGCGGCGTGCTGCAGCAACGCAACCAACGCGCGTGGCGTCGCCAAATCGTGCCGCGACAACCCCGATCCATCAGTCTGCACCACATCGCCCGTTGCAATCCCCGCGTCTGCATAAAACTTTGCTGCAAACGCGGCGTAGTCATCACTCGTCAACGCGGAACAATCCTGCGGCACGCTCTCGATCTTCGCATGCAAGCACGCCTCTTTCGCCGAAGTGCGCAGCAAACTCTCCGTGTGCAAATTCTGGCTGATCTTATTCACCAACTTGACCGCTTCGCCGAGCGGCCCGGAATTGTGCGTAGCGAGCACGATGCGATTCCGCGTATCCGGTGAATCCGTCGCGAGTGATTGTGCGCGTGCCGCTCCGTCCACCCTCACCCCCCGTTCCTCCAGCAATCGCTTCAGCATCGTCGCCGCATGCAGTGCTGGTTCCTCCACCGCGAGCACCAGCTTGCGCGGCTTGCTTTTCGCGGGCAGCGTGCCCGTCACCGTCACTGTGTTCGAACCCGGCTCGCGCTTCAGTGTCAGTTCCGGTTTCATTCCCGCCGCGGACGTCGTAACCAAATTGTTCACGCTAAAATCCGGCGTCGCCGGCGCCACTTCCGCCTGTACGGCCGCGCCCGCGTCTTCCCCCGGCGTAAGCGTCAACGCCACCGTATTGTCATTCACCACGATCGCGGAAACTGCCGCGCCGTATTCCCAAACCATGTCGTCAATTTCCCAGCCGCTCGGGTATCGCTCGCGCGGAAAATACGAATCGTCGGCAACAATATCCCCAACCTCCTTCACGCCGGCGAGGACGAGTTGATCCGCAACCTCCGCGACCACTTTCTCGGGCGCTCCGTCAAACCCTTCTTTTCCATCAAATGGAAACCTGCGGTTCGAAAGATTCGGGTCGCCGCGTCCAACAAAAAACAGCGGACCTTCCAACTTTCCATCCGCTGAAACGGCATGTTGCGCTTCCAAAGTCGTTCGAAAACGATAGTCCGGCCCAAGTGTTGCCAGCGCAAACGCCGTCGTAAACAATTTCATGTTCGAAGCAGGAACAAAATAGCGATCCGCGTTCTGCGCGAAAAGAACTTGGCCACTGTTCGCATCCACGACGAGAATCCCCCACTCGCCCTTTGCAGGCTGTTCACCACCCAAAATGGTTTCTACACGCAACGCGAACCGTCGTGCAGGTTCTTCAGGCAATTCTTTCACTTGCGCATCGGCTCTCGGCGTGGAGGAAAGTGATTTTGCAGGTTTGGAACGTTTTTGCGCTTCCACAAGCGGCGCAAAAGCCGCCGAAGTTGCAAAAAGGACGGCGAAAATCGCCCACACACTCCAAATTCGAACCTTCGTCACCCTTTTTGCCTCCGGCTGGAAAATTCTACTCAGCACAAGTATAGTCCATACGTTACGGAAGACTTCCTCCAGACAGGCGTTCGCGATGCGACGCTCACCGGCGGAGACTGGTATTGAAGTTTCAAAGGCGCCCAGCCATTGCCAAATCGATCATGCATAGAGAAATGCACTAAGGAGAGCACCATGAAGAAGTTCGCGGCTATGTTGGGGGCCCTCGTCATTCTAGGAACTCCGCTCGGGGCTCAGAACGACAAGAAAGAAGGCGACCGCTTGGAGAATTGCGGGACGGTCATGAAAGAAATCATGGACATTCCCGACAACATTCCACAGGACCTCGTTGACAAAGCCGAATGCCTCATTATTTACCCCTCGGTGCTCAAAGCCGCTTTCGTAGTCGGCGGAAGCTACGGACGCGGCAGTATGGTGTGCCGTACCGGCGAACACTTCACCGGCCCCTGGAGCGCGCCGACCATGATGGCCCTCGAAGGAGCTAGCATCGGCTTCCAGCTCGGTGGCCAAGCCACAGATTTTGTGTTGCTCGTAATGAATCCCCGCGGCGCTCGTTCCATCTTGAGCAGCAAAGTCAAACTGGGCGCGGACGCTTCTGCGGCCGCCGGTCCCAAAGGCCGCAACGCTGAAGCCTCCACCGATGTCACCTTACGCGCCGAAGTCCTCACGTACTCGCGCGCTCGCGGCCTTTTTGCTGGCGTTTCGCTGGCAGGCTCGACGGTCCGGCCGGACAATGGCGCCAACGAAAAGCTCTATGGCAAGAAGATCCAAGCGACAGACATTATCTTTAAGGGCGCTGTCGCAGTGCCTCCCCCGGCTCAGCAGATGGTGGCGTATTTGAACCGCAAGTCGCCCAAGAACCTGTCCGATCCCGATTCCCTAAAGTAAGCAAGTCCAAAATCTCATCAAGGCCCTCCGGGTATTTAACCAGAGGGCCTTTTTGCTTGTGCACGAGCTTGACAATTTGTAGTAAATGACCTATAGTCATAAATGACTGCAAGCCATCCATGGGCGCTACTTCTCATCCTTACGATTCAAACTTAAACCTTCCGGTCGCATCGCGCCGCGAACGTCGCAGTGCAGAAACCCGCGAGCGTCTTTTTCGCTCGGCTCTCCAACTGTTCGCACAAAAGGGCTTCGAGGAAACGACAGTCGAAGACATCACGGAAGCCGCGGACGTCGGCAAAGGCACGTTTTTTAATTATTTCCCCAGCAAAGACCACATTCTCATCGCTTTTTCTGACATGCAGATTGGCAAGCTCGAGCAAGCAGTGGCGGGGCTACGCTCATCAGAGCAGCCTCTGCAAGAATTCATGCGCAGTCTTGTTCTGAAGATGACCGAAGAGCCGATTCGAAATCCCGGGCTGATTCGCGCGCTCCTCCGCGGTTACCTTTCCACGACCGCTGTGCGCGAAATGATGATCCTGAAACAGAACCATGCGCACGGGCTTCACAAACAGATGATCGAAATCGGACAAGGGCGCGGAGAGGTTCGCAGCGATATTCCCGCCGCGGAAATTGCTCACTTTTTTCGGCAGACAATTCTCGGAACGTTGCTGATCTGGTCCGTGACGGGCGACGCGACGTTGCGCGAGCGAATTGATTCCGCTTTGCAAATACTGTGGCGTGGCATTGCTCCGCGAAATTCCGCAGTGGACGCAGGAAGTGAATTGAGATGAGACGCAGATTGATCATTATTGTAGTGATTGCGATTGCCGCCGTTGCGGTGACCGCGGTGTACGCCGGCTGGTTCAACCGCGACGCTAGCTTGCAAGGCTCCGGCACAGTGGAAGCTCGGAACATCCGCGTCGGCTCAAAAGTGGGCGGACGCATTTTGCAGGTGCTCGTACGTGAAGGCGACCGCGTCCAGCCGGGACAAACCCTCATCACCTTTGACGACAAAGAGCTCCAGGCATCTTTGGAGCAAGCGCGTGCAAATGCGCAGAAAGCTCAGCGTGGCTTCCGCAAGGAAGAAATCCAGGAAGCCCAGGCGGCCGCAACACAGGCAAAAGCGGACTTCGAAATGCACCTGAAGGGCTACCGCAAAGAGGATATTGATGCTGCCCAAGCAGATGTAGATCGCGCCACCGCGGACGAAACGCGCGCGCGGCTTGATTTCCAACGCTACGAAGCGCTGGCGCAAAAAGATCTCGTCTCCAGGCAGCAGCGAGACACGGCCGAATCTAATTGGAAAATGTCTCTCGCGGCCAAGGAAAACGCGCAGCACAAACTGGACCAATTGCAGCACGGATTCCGCCCGGAAGAAATCGCCATGTCCGAAGCGCGCTACCGGCAAGCACAAGCGACGCTGGAAAAATTTCAGCGCGGGAATCGCCGCGAAGACGTGGACGTAGCACAATCCGCGCTTGCCTACGAAGAAGCACGCTACCGCGAACGTCAGGTGCTCGCGCCCAGCGCCGCAACAGTTGAAGTTCTCGACGTGCGGCCCGGCGACCTGATCGCGCCAAACACTCCCATTGCCACGCTTCTCGAGAGCGACCAAATTTACGTCCGCATCTACGTTCCCGAAACTGAGCTCAACAAGGTAGCTGTCGGCCAAAAAGCGCAAATCCGCGTTGACCCTTTCCAGAAACAAACTTTCGACGGCGTAGTCGAACAGATTAATCAGCAGGCGGAATTTCTTCCGCGCAACGTACAAACGCGCGAGGAACGTGTGCACCAGATGTTTGGCGTGAAAGTCCGCATTGACGATCCCACACACCGCGTTCTGCCTGGAATGGCCGCAGACGTAAAACTGAAACCATGAGCGAAATCTCCGCAGCCAAAAACGGCGCCGCGATTGTCGCTGAAAGAATCAGCCGCAAATTTGGCCATGTGCAAGCCGTCTGCGACGTCAGCTTTCGCGTCGAGAAAGGAGAAATCTTCGGTTTTCTCGGTCCAAACGGCAGCGGCAAAACCACCGTCATCAAAATGCTCACGGGGCTGCTCCCGCTCAGCGCGGGAAACGCATCGGTCGAAGGTCTCGACGTGCGTACAGAGGCCGAAGCCGTGCGAGAACGCATCGGTTATATGTCCCAGAACTTCAGCCTCTACAACGACCTCACGGTCTCCGAAAACCTGACGTTCTATGGACGCATTTACGGCCTGCCGTCCGATCGCTTGAAGAAGCGAATGAATGAAATCATCGAGCTAAACGGACTCGGTCCCTATCTCACGCGTCTTGCCGGGCAGCTCTCCGGCGGCTGGAAGCAACGCCTCGCGCTCGGCTGCGCGATGCTGCATGAACCAAAACTTCTTTTTCTGGACGAGCCAACGGCGGGCATCGATCCCGTCGCGCGCCGTCAATTATGGGACCTCCTTTTCGAACTCTCCGCACACGGCATCACGTTTTTTGTCACCACGCACTACATGGATGAGGCCGAGCGTTGCAATCACGTCGCGTACATCTACTACAGCAAATTGATCGCGGACGGCACGCCTGCCGAGCTGAAACGCCTGCCCGACGTGCAGCCGCAAGGCACGCACCGCGTCGAAATTGCAACGCCGGAAGTCACGCGCGCGTTGCGAATCGCCCGCGGAATTCCCGAGCTGCGAAGCGCTACGATCTTTGGCGAATCCATTCACGCCCTTGTTGAAGACAAGTTCGACCAGCAATCGTTGCGAGCGCTGCTTCAGAAAAACGGAATCACCGTGACGGAAATTCGGCCGTTAACGCCAAGCCTTGAGGACGTTTTCGTCGAGCTGACCTATAAGCACAAAACTTTGGCGGAGGCTGCCAGTGCGTGACATGTTCCGTGGCTTCGGCGCTGTTTTCTACAAGGAAGCCCTGCACGTGCGGCGCGATTTCACTGCCATGTTCTTCGCTCTGATCATGCCCCTTCTTCAAATGGTGCTGCTCGGTTTCGGAATTGACACCAACATCCGCCAGATCAATACCGTCGTTTTAAACGCCGACGGCCGCCAGGAAAGCCGCGAGCTGCTCGACCGCTTGAAGAATTCGGATATGTTTCACATCGAAAAATACGTGCAGACCGATCAACAATTGAACGATGAAATCATCGCGGGCCGCGCCCGGGTCGGAATCAAAATCCCCGTGGACTATTCCGACCGCCTCATCCACCAAATGGGCGCGCAAGTCCTCGTGCTCATAGACGGCTCGGACTCTTCCGTCGCCGGTCAGGCCATCAACGTAACGACGGCTATCGGCCTCGATGAATCCCTGCGGCGCGCGCTCGTAAGCAGCAACAACTTCGCCGTGGAGATGCGGCCGAAATTACTCTTCAATCCAGACTCGCGCTCGCCGAATTTCTTCTTGCCCGGCCTCACGGCGATTCTCCTGCTCAACGTCACTACGTTCCTCACCGCATTTTCCATCGTCCGTGAAAAAGAACGCGGCACGCTCGAACAACTTTTCGTTACTCCCGTGCGCCCCATGGGCTTGCTCCTTGGCAAGCTGCTTCCCTACCTCGTCATCGGCTTTTTTGAGCTCTGCCTAATCGTGAGCTTCATGCGTTTTGTTTTCCGCGTCCCGATTCACGGCAACCCGCTGCTCCTCGCGCTCTTTTCGCTTCCCTATCTATTCGTCTCGCTCTCTCTCGGAATCCTCATTTCAAGCAAAGCAAATACGCAGCTCGAAGCAATGCAGCTCGCCTTCTTAACAATCCTTCCGAGCATCTTCTTCAGCGGATACATTTTCCCCAGAGAAACCATGCCGTTCGTCTTTCGCATTCTCAGTTATTTCGTTCCTGCCGCGTATTTCATCAACATCACGCGCGGCATCATCCTGCGCGGCGCGGGAATCACCCACCTGTGGGTGGACGCGCTCGCGCTTCTCGCGATGGGCATTTTTCTACTCGTCATCGCCGCGCGCCGCTTCCAGAACAAAGTCATCATGGCGTAAGCGGCGCTGCGATTTTGCATTTTCGCAAGCGCAGAGTATTCTGCCCACCTGCTTGCTCGGTCAGGGGAGCGCTTTTGTCTTGTCCAATTTGTGAAAAAAGAAAAGAAGGACGCTTTTGCCCTGCAAAGGGTGAAAAAATCTGCGCGGTCTGCTGCGGCACGGAGCGCGAAGTCACGATCGACTGCCCCGTGGACTGCGCCTACCTCGCCGCCGCGCACCGCTACGAAGATCAGCACAAGCGCGAAATTCCTGCGGACACGCCGTTCCTCGAAGAGCGCCTTCCCCGTGGCACCCTTGACACCCATCAGCCGATAATGGCGGCGCTCGCGTTTACCATCGCAAAAACCTGCATGAGGCAACCGTCGGCGACCGATCCCGACGTACTAGCCGCATTGCGCGCACTTGCGGAAACGTACAAAACGTTGATTTCGGGTATTTACTACGAAAAGGTCCCAGACGTTCCTATTCAGAGGGAAATTTACACTTCGCTCACCGCGCTGCTCGACGACCTGAAACAGAAACAAGGCGCCGCCGGCACTCTGGAGTCGCTCAAGAACTCAGATATTTTCTATGTGATCGTATTTCTCTTCCGAATGGGCTCGCTGCGTGGCAACGGCCGCCCTCATTCCCGCCGCTTCATCGAATTCCTCCGCGGCCAATTCCCTCAAGCGGAAGAGCTAAAACGCGAACAACCCCGCATCATCCTTCCCTAAACTCCAGTCGCGTTCAAATCCAAGGACAACTGCGCCACCTGGCGCACCGGCCGTTTCATTTCATCCCACGGTCGAATATCGAATCCGTACTTCTGCCGCAGCCGCGCGACCCGTTCCCCAATGCGCTTGCGATATTCCTCCGGCGCATAGGTATTGCGTGCATACCACCCGCGATACTTCTCCACCAGCCGCGGAAATTTCTCCTGCAAAAACGGCATAAATACTTTCGACGAGGATGGCGTCAAAAACAGCACTCCCGAGGTGAACCACTGCGCCCCGACCTCGTGAGCCGCTTCTGCAACGGATTCCAAATCCCCCTCCCGGTCGGTTATCCCCGGCAAAAGCGGGGACGCAAACACACCCGTCGAAATCCCCGCTTCGCGTAATTGTTTCACCGCTTCCAGCCGCAACGCCGGTTGTGGTGCGCGAGGCTCAAGCAGTCGTGCCAGCCTGCTGCGTGTAGTCCCAATCGTCATATTCACAAACAGCGCCGACTTTTCCGCAATCCTCCGCAGCAAATCCAAATCGCGCAACACCTGATTCGACTTCGTTGTAATCGAAATGCTCAACCCGTCGCGCTTAACCAGTTCTTCCAGGCAAGCCCGCGTCACCCCGTATTCCTTCTCCGCCGGCTGATACGGATCCGTCGCCGTCCCAATCGCAATGTGCTCCGGCGCCATTCCTCCGGACGCCGCCGACTCGTAGGAATACTTCCGCGCAATCTCCTGCGGCAAATAAGCGTCTGCCCCCTGCTTCACAAAAATCTTTTTCTCGAATTCCGCCGCGTCCAGTTCCATATATTCATGCGTGTAGCGCGCATAGCAGTATTTACAGCCAAATTCGCACCCGCGATAGGGATTGATCGTCCATTCAAACGGCACCCGATTCGAATCGCACCGATTCAGAATCGACCGCACCGGCAGCACAAAATATTCCGGCCGTTCTGGAGAACTCCTCCGCGAATCCGCGCGTGGAGATGATGCAGCGAGGCGGGCGATGCCGACCAGCTTCGTGGCCGCCGGACGAGCCGCTTCGCGCGCAGGGAGTGCATGCACCTGGGCGCAAGGTTCCTGCGGAGGGCAATCCGCTGGAACATACTCGCTCGAACTGCCACGCGGGCCTTCGCAAAGCTGGGCAAGCTCTGTGGCCCTGTCGTTTGGGCTATGTTCAGGGCAATCAGGAAAGAGAGACAACGTGGGGGTTGGAGCGGAGAGTACATCGTGGATAGCCGGAGACATAGCCCACCTCGAAGATCGCCCGCAGTATTTCGCTTTTTGTTCGCCATGTCAAGAATAATTTCGCTTTTTCTTTGCCCCGATCGATCTTACGCTCCCGAGCCCCCCCGCACACGCGCAACCCACCTCCATTCCCCGTGTTAAACAGAATAGGGATCGCAATCCAGCAACCGGTCCACCGGGTCTTCTTTCTTGGACCTTTGGAGGCTTTCGTCATGAAAAGAGTCCTCTTCACCTTTGCTGGTCTCGTTTTCACATTCCTAGTCCTCCCTATGTTGAGCAGTTCACGAAGCTCCGCCCTTTCCGCCATGCCCGGTCCGCCTCGCGCTTACAAACTCTATTGCGCCTCGGACGACTTCTATCGCCACTTCTGCTCCACCAACACTTACGGCGGCGTCGAACTCATCCGCCAAAAGAGCGAGTCACCGTGCGTCTATGGCCGTACCTGGGGCGTCACAGGCGACAGCATCTGGGTGGACCGCGGTTGTCGTGCCGATTTCGCCGTTGGCACCGGCGAATATTTTCGTGACGATGATTCCCGCGGAGGCCACACCTTTTATTGCGCGTCCAACGACTTCAACGTGCACGGCTGTCCCGTTGACACCCATGGGGGCGTCCGGTTAGTTCGCCAGCGCAGCGAATCGCCCTGCATCTATGGGCGCACCTGGGGCTACGACGACCGCGGCGTTTGGGTTGATCGTGGATGCCGAGCCGACTTCGCCGTCGGCTATCGCCGCGATCACTACGGTCGTGACGATCGCGACGACTGGCGCCACTAAGTCATTGCCGGCGCTTCGATCTCCCAGTTTTCCATCCGAGGGTGATTCCGGGAAGCACCCTCCTTCTGTTTTCCTTCTCGCCCCCTGGGCATGACCTCTTCCTTTACTCCCCATTCCTTCCGTCTTAAGCTTTTTCCAGTCCGTACCGCGCGGATCTCGCCATCCGCAAAATTTCCAGTCAGGAGTGGTCCCCGATGAAAGCCAAACTTTCCCTTACGGCCACGATTTTCTGTTGCCTCTTCACCATTGTCTTCGCCTGCGCTCCCCGCTCGGTTGCCAGCACTCTTCCGCAGTACCAATCTGAAACGCAAACGATCACTTGCTCTTCTGACGACATGGGGCGCCACACTTGCGAAATTGACGCCCCTGGCGGCGCACAACTCATCCGCCAAATTAGCGGCTCACCTTGCATCCTCGGCAGAACCTGGGGTTACGACGCCCACGGCATTTGGGTTGACCGCGGCTGCCGCGCCGAATTTCAAGTTGGCAGTGCTTCTTGGAACGGTTGGGACAACGGCAATACCATCTACTGCGCCTCCGATGAAGGTGATCGCCACTTTTGCCCTGCGCGCGTCAGCAACGGCGTACGCCTCACCCGTCAGCGCCGCGGTTCGGAATGCGTTTTCGGTCGCACTTGGGGTTACAACCGTCGCGGCATTTGGGTGGATCAGGGTTGCCGCGCTGACTTTGAACTGGGCACGGCCAGCAACAGCGGCTCTACGCAAACCGTCTCCTGCTCGTCTGACGATATGCGCTGGCATGCCTGCCAAGCTGACACCAGCAGCGGCGTTCGGCTCCTCCGCCAGCGCAGTGAAGCCGACTGCATCTACGGCACTACTTGGGGCTATGACGATCGCGGAATTTGGGTGGATCGCGGTTGCCGCGCCGATTTCGAAATCGGCGGCGATCAATACGACGAGGAAGATCAGCAGTACAACGTCAACGTCTCCTGCTCGTCCGACGATATGCACCGCCACTTCTGCTACGCGGGTGCGCACGGCGGCGTTCGCCTCGTTAAGCGCCGCAGTGAAGCCGAATGTATCGAGGGCCGCACGTGGGGCCGAGAACCGCGCGGCATTTGGGTGGATCACGGCTGCCGCGCCGATTTCGAAGTTGCCGTAGGAGGTTTTTCGAACGGGGGAAATCATGGTGCTGATTCGAGCAGCGGAACCGTTACTTCGCTCAACTGTTCCTCCGAGGACGGCAAGCGCCACTATTGCTCCGCCGATACCCGTTGGGGTGTTCGTCTCGTCAAACAGCGCAGCGGCAGCCCCTGCACGCAGAACAGCACGTGGGGCTATGACAATAATGGCGTTTGGGTGGACCGTGGTTGCCGTGCGGATTTTGAAATTGCCGTCGGCCGTTCTTCGAATGGCAGAAATCATGGTCCTGATTGGAGCAATGGAACGGTCACACCGCTCAACTGTTCTTCCGAGGACGGCAAGCGCCACTATTGCGCCGCCGAAACTCGCTGGGGCGTACGCCTCGTCAAGCAACGCAGCGGCAGCCCCTGCGCGCAAAACGGCACTTGGGGCTATGACAGTAATGGCGTTTGGGTGGATCGTGGTTGCCGTGCGGATTTTGAAGTTCTCAGTCCGCGTCACTGAACAATTCTCGCTTGCTGGAGCGTTGATGAAAGTTTCCATTCGAACCCTGCCCGCGCTTTCTTTCTGCGCTGCGCTCCTGTTAACCCTTGCCTTACCGGCACATGGGCAGAACCCTCCGCCCGCAAACAAACCGCAATCTCCCCAATCCAAGACTCCACCAGGTAAAACACCTGTTGGACCGCCCGTCTCGCAATCGCGCCACTATCCTATTCTTTTAATCGCGCAAGGCACGGAGCCCTTCTGGACTCTGCGCCTCGGTATGAAAGGTCCCGAGCGCCTTGAACGCCTTGGCTATCCGCCCATTCCACTCGAACCAGCCGAAGTCGAGCAGGAAACCACAGGCACGTCTTGGATTTACCACGCCAAGGATTCGCAAACGCTCGCGGTGGTCGCCGTCCATGTTTCCCGCGAAGCCTGCTCCGACGGCATGTCCGAAACCAAATATTCCTTTCGCGTCTCGGTAGACCACGCCCAAATTGGTACGCTGAAGGGCTGTGGCAAGACCGCTCCCGACCAGTTCCCCGAATTCAAACAAAAAAATTTGGATGACGACGATCCCGAAAAAAAGAAGCCCACACCGCCCACCATCACCAACTTCAAACCGCCTGTCGCCGTCGCGTACCTTGACCCCATCGGCAAAGTCATGCTCGCACGCAATGACATCCCGAAACTTGTCGCCCCCAAAGGCTATCAACTTTCCCTTTCCCACGACGGCAAGCGCTTACTCTTCCTCAACGAAGAATCCGGTCCCGACCGCAAACTACAGCTTTATGATTCTTCGACTGGAAAAACCACCGAACTGCTCCGCGGTCTACTTCAACAACCTTTCTGGTCCCCCGACGACTCCCGCATCGCCTTTTTGAAATCCGACTCTTCGGTCTGGCGCATCTGGACAATCTCCACATCTGGTTCGGCGCAACCCGCTCAACTTTCGGCAACTCCAATCACGTTCCTGGACGGCTGGTCCGACGCTCATTCCCTTGTTGGCGCAAATTCAGATTCTTTCTTTTGGATCACGGATGACGGCGGCACAGCTCAGGTAATTTCGGCCAGCGAGTTTTTCGGCGCGGATTTCGAACCCAACGTCGCATCCTCCGTTCGCGTCAGTCCTGTAAACCCGGATCTGCTGCTCGTTTCAGGTGCGCTTCTCAAGCCGCCACCCGGCTCGCCCAAGGACGTCAAAAGCGGTCTTGGGGCGGATCTCTTCTTCTATGAAATTCATTCCAAACGGCGCCTGGCTCTGAACATCTCCAATCTTCTGCCGGCCGGGGGAGAATGGTCACGTGACGGCATCCAGATCTTTTTCACTGGGCACGACGCTGTAGGTAAATCCGTAATCTACCGCATCTTTTGGGACGGCTCCGGCCTCAAGAAAATCCGCCTCGGTTCCGACCTCGTCATCGGTCAATAGCGAATCGCTATTTCGTTGTAATGCCACCATCCTCGCAACGTCTCGCAAGTTGACGCAAGCCCACCAGCCCCCGACCTACCCTTAAGTACAGGTGCCGCATACGTTTTCCCCAAGCCCGTTCCGCGTTCTTGCACTCCCGCACACGCTATACTCCGAAAATGGCGACCCCTCCTCAAGTCATCCAGCGGCAAGTCAGCATCCTAGTGCTCGACAACGACCCCGCAGGCTCGACCGCTCTCCGTCAAATCCTCGACGCCGAAGGCTGGCGTGTACGCATTCTCTCGGACGTCAAGCTGCTCATGGCCGAGCTGAAAACCGGGGAATGGTCCCTGCTCATCGCCAACGTTTCCCAAGTCAACGTGGAAGGGCCAATCTTCAACATCCTTCGTGAACTCGCCACCGTTTCCGTCGAAGAAGGCGGCCGCCTCCGCGTGCTCTACCTCGTTCCGTCCATGAGCGGCAGCCAATACGTTCACGCGCTGGAGACTGCGAAGCTCCCCTACGTCGTCCGTCCCTATCACCTTCACGATTTTCTGGAAAAAGTCAGCGATCTGCTCGTCGAAATCAAAGCCATTGACGTCGCCCTTCGCCAGGTCCGCCACGAATTCGGCGGTCTTCGCAAAAAGAAAAAGGACGCCGGCCGCACTAACTCCATGTTCGCCGCTCGCGACTCCTACTCTTCCTATACCGAAGAAGAGCTCGCCGAATACGAGCGCTCGGAATCCGAGGCTTCCAAGACAAAACGCCGCGGCCCCAACACCAATCTAGGCGGCAACCGCCGCTAGCCACTTTTTTAGAGTTAGCTCTGCTTCTTCTTCCGGCTGATGTCACACAGCTTGTCCGATTGGATGTTCAATCCGATATTCGTCATGTTATAGATGTGCTCGGACGCAACCAGCCACACAATCTCACAAATCTCTCGCTCCGAGTAGTGCCGCGCCATCCGCGCAAAAGTCTCCGGATTCACATTTTTGCCCTTCGTCAGCTCTGCTACATAGTCCAGCGCCGCTCGCTCTTTCTCTGAAAAAAGCGCGCTTGTCTTATAATCTCCAATGGCGTCGAACTTTGCCTCGTTCATCGAAGCCTTCACTACGAACGAACGTCCAATATCCATGCAGAACTCGCACACATTGATCCGCGCCACCTGCTCTCGAATCAATAATTGCATCTCGGGCAGCAGTACCAGCTTTTGATCCAGCCGGCTAATCTTCGCGTAAAACAATCCAAACGCCGCCGGCAACCGCGCCGAGTGCACCTTCACGGGCGTCGGGACCTTCCCAAACTGCTTCCGAGAAAATGCATACGCGAGCTTCTTGATCAATCCTTTTGGTTTTTCAATCGGTGGAAGAAACGTGTCCATTTCTATTTTCCTTTAGGGCCGAAAAATTCTTCTGCAGCCTGTAAGATGCCGGCAAGAACCGGAAGAGCACGCAGCCCTCTATTCACCATGACGATTGGGAAACCACGAATTGGACATTCACGCAAAAATCCCGGAAACTTCAGAAATTGCTGGACACCCAAAAATCGGCTTAATATCCGTCAACGGTGCCCCATCAATCACTTCGAGCGGCCCAGCCGCTCATTCCTTACTTCGGCACTTGGCGACGATCACCGTGATGTCATCCTGCTGTTCGTGAACGTTTTGTTGTCTCACTTCTTCAACAAGAGACTTGATCAGTGCCTCCGGAGATTTCTCCTGGCTGCACCTCAGCGCTTCAATCACGCGCGCTTCCCCGAATTCCTCTCCCGCTTCATTGAACGATTCCGTCATTCCATCCGTGTAGAGAAGCAGCGTGTCGCCGGTGAACAATTGTTTCTCCTCGACCGCACAATCCCATTCCGCGAACAAACCCAGCACAGTGGCGTTCGACGTAAGCCGCTCTATGCTCCCATCCGGCCGCAGCAAGAGTCCCGGCAGATGCCCGCAATTTGCGTAGCGCAATTTCCGCGTCTCGTCGTTGTACTCCGAGTAAAAAAAAGTCGCATAGTCTCCGTCCGCCGTATTCTCATAGAACAATTGATTCACGGAACGCAAAAACTGAGCTGGCTGGTCCGCCGCGATCGCGCACTGACTACGAAAATTCGCTTGCAAGTTCGCCATCAAAAGAGCCGCAGGCATTCCCTTTCCTGCGATGTCACCAATCACCAGCCCTAGCCGCCCTCGCCCCAAATCCAGAAAATCGTAGTAATCCCCTCCTACATGTCTCGCCTGCGAACAAGCGCCCGCATATTCTAGAGTGTGAGCGACCGGCATCCTCTGCGGAAAGAGCCTCGCTTGCACTTGTCTCGCAATTTCCCGTTCCTGCGCCGCCCTCCGCTCCGCTTCTAGGGTCTCTTCCGTCCGCTGGCGTTGCTCCTCCACAAGTCGGGTAGCCTGATCGAACTCAATCAACGCGAACCGGTTTCCATCAACGTCCTCAAAATGAGTCAGCACACTTCCAAAGAGCGCAATCTCCGGTGCACGATCAAAATGGACTCCGCGCTCTTTCCATTCGCGGTACTTGGCCTCGACATTTTCCGTCAGAAAAACAATCTGTCTGGCTTTGCCGATGTACGCATACTCCTCCGAATCAGCCTTAGGACTAACCAGAGCGATTCTTGCCGTCCCATCGGGCGGCGCAACCATCACAAAGCGTCCAAGTTCCGGCGAGCGGTAGTCCAAGACCACGTTGAAGCCGAGGCAATCCGCAAAAAACCGCAAACTCCTCTCTTGATCCCGCACGAACAGTGTCACTTGTTGCAGCAGAAGGTAAGGATCATTCCGATCGAGGCGGGTGGCAGGCTTGATATTCCAAAGCGGTGAACGCGCTTCACTCATCGCGCGATTATACGTCCGAACTTTGCTGCTTCAAGAAAAGCGTGACGCTGAGCTATTTCGCCAGGAATTGCTCGATCACCGTCAGTGTCGCTTCAACGTCATTCAGTCCTTGATCCGCAGCGCTCATGTCGCGCGCACGCATCGAGTTAGCCACCGACTGGAACTGATCCTCCATGCGCACCTTGGCAGTACTGACCTCGTCCGGCAACACCGCGCTCGCCCCGCCATGGCTTCGCTGCCACTGCGCCAGTCCTGCCCGCACCCGAGCCGCTCGCCCCATCACTGTGCTGTAGTGCCGCGCAAATTCCACTTGAGGGGACGCTGCTCCACTCGGAGGTGTTGCTTGTGTTGTCGTCGGGTCTGGTCGCCGCCGCGTATTCGGCGCGCTAGATTGGACAGCCGGTGGCACTACCGGAGTCGTCGGGGTAGCCTTTGCATCTGCTCGGTTCATTGTCCCAGCCGGCGGAGTGCTCCGGTTCGGAGTCGCTGGTTGCCCTGCGGGCGCACCTGGCGTCACTTGATGCGCGCTCCAGCTCCCTAATTCAGGTTCAACATTCGCCACCGGCATCAGAATCGTTTCGGTGATATCCCGATATTCTTTCCCGACAATCTCCCTGTGCTCTTGATGGTGCGTGAGCACAACGCCGCTCGGCACGTCGTCACTCGTCCAGGTTTTCGTAAACGTCTGCGGGTCCAGCTCCGCGTCATTCCCCATATGCTTCTGCCAAATGGAATTCCAGCGGGTAGCGTATTTCTTTCCGCTGATTTCGACGGCCTCCTCGCCGGATTCATTCGGTTTTTCGATCTGCAAATTTCCCGGCTCTTCCTTTGCCGGAAATACCAATTTCGTTTCCGGCGATGGCCTCGGATTTTCCCCCATGTGCCAAACCGTTGAACTCACCATGACCACCGCACGCTTTTCATCAATCGACTCTAGCCGGAACGTATTCACGGAAATCTTCGTGCGCGTGTATAGATTCGCCCCCGGCTGGTATTCGTGCAGCAGCCGCGTTTCGTAGGACACCGTCGTCCCCACGGGAAATTTCTTCCACGCCAGATATTTCGGCGAATCCACCAAAGTCTTCACCGGCAGCGGCGCCGTCAGCCAATCCGGCCGCGAGTCCGCAAAATTCGCGCCCAGCCCGCCTGCCGCGTCGAGCATTTTCAACTGATCCCTGTCGATGATTCGTACGCCTGCCCCTTCCTTCCAGTCCCCAACCTGTCCGTAAACTTCAACCGGTTTCCCGATCAGCTTTTCAAAATTATCTCCATACATTTCCTGCCACATGTCCGAGTTCGGAGTGTACGCCGTAATCTTGTCGCCGCTCGATTCCTTAAAATGAATTGTCGCGTATGGCGGAAATTGCCCCTTCGCAAGATCCACGCGCGCCACCGTCCCTCGCACCTCGACAATTTTCCCCAGCCAATGCGGGTCATAAGAGCTCGCGCGAAAATGCGCAACTTGCGTGTCCGGAATCGCAGCTTTCGGATCCTTTAGCAACTTCTGGAGCCACATCGTCATGCTCCCTGCTTGCGGATCCGCTCGCAGTCCTCCCATCGCGTTTTTCTCCGCGCCTTTCAACTTGGCCGCCGCGGACAGCACGTTCGCCTCTCCATATTTCGCAACAAGTTGTTCGTAACACGAAAACGTCTTGGCCCACGTTTCCCGCGTATTCAGGTTCGCCCCGACATCAATCCCGGGATAGTTGAACTGATCCATACAAAGCGAAATCGCATAACTCCGCGGCGAACTGTTCGTCACGCGCGTAAAAAACATCAGCATCGGATTCGGCGAAGGCGCTCGCGAATAGCTCCCGATGCTCACTTCCGCGCGCGGCGCAAGGCCTCCCATCGAATTCTTCGGCGCGTGCAGCACCGCCGCCGCCGCGTCAAGTACCTCCTTCTCTCCAAACATCTTCACAAACTGGTCGTAAAGTTCCTTCGTCGCCACCATGGGATTGGGCAAATCCGCGGGCTTCGCTTTCGCGTTCACCAAATTCACATCTGCTTCCATCTGGTGAAACAAATAAGCTTTCGGCGTCACAAATTTCGAAACGTCCAGTCCGCTGCTCACGAACTCCGCCCAGTTCCGCGCATCCTCATACGCCTTCCGCCAATTCGAACGGTCCTTGATCGCTGTCGCAAGGATGAACGGTGTCGCAAAATTCCCTTCATCCCCCTTGGTCTCTTC
Source organism: Candidatus Sulfotelmatobacter sp. (assembly GCA_035567915.1). Taxonomy (GTDB): domain Bacteria; phylum Acidobacteriota; class Terriglobia; order Acidiferrales; family UBA7541; genus Acidiferrum. The sequence goes on from DATMPA010000024.1 coordinate 77,388, forward strand.
CCGGCCTTCCGCTCTGCGGAGCGCATTCACCCAATTGGCAAACAGCGGAAACGCGTACGGCCGGATGCCCCCGTCCACATTCGTCGGAAATTTGTTAATGTCCTCCGGCGAAACCATTCCCCCCAACATCCCCATGATGTTCGTCTGCCGCGTCACTCGGTCATTCATTCCCGCCGGAAGCGTGATCATCAGGTAATACATATCCTTGTTCCAAAGCCCCTGGTAAAACGCCAGCTCCGCCTGTTCATATCCGGGTTTGTCCGGATAGCGTCTCCAATACTTGTCGCGCGCTTCGCCAATCTCGCTATTCAATTTGGCCACTTGCTCGTTGTAGTCTCTTGCCGCACTCGCCGCCTGCCCCAGCCGGTCCATGATCGACGGACAGTGGGGCAGAATGCTCCACTTGAACGGATCCGATTCACACTGCCCAAAACACTCTGCTGCTCCCGTCAAACTCAAAAACAAGCCAACCAGCGCAATCAATCCAACGCGTTTCATGGAATCAACCTCACAACACGATTCTTTTCTTGCCTAATTTCTTGCTCTCGACGCGCGGCACGGCGGAGCCGCCGCCTGGCGTCTCGCGATTTCCGCGGGAATAGGATCCAACGGGCCAAACCCGAAAAGCGGCGTCCATCTGTGGACGTAAATCTCTGGCGGTGGTTGCGTCTTGCTCGTCCGCGAAAATCTCCAACTGAAGCTCGTCCCGCCGAACCAGATGCTTTTGATCTGCATCATCGGCAGCGGGTACGACAAACCAAAATGAGTAACGTTCGCACCGATCCACGGCCGGTAGAAAACGCCTTTGCAATCCCCCACGCATTCGACCACATAGCGTTCGGTTACGCCGACCCGGTCGGGTGCGGTGCCTTTGGCCCCGCCGGCTTCCCAAGCTATGTGTTGCGACCCGCCACAAACCCATTTTTCACTTTTCAGCCGCTCGACAATCTCATCAATCGGGTCTCCCTCATGCACCGCCCCGGGTGGATCGAATGTTCTAGTCTCCACAAATTGAAAATCAGGATTGTATGCGGCCACATCGAGGTAATTTGTCACGTTGCTCGGCGTCACATGCAGTTCCGGTCGCTTGGCATCGGCCGCGGACACCACCGGACCCGGTTTCGCTGGTAACGGTGGCAATTTCCCGTCCGGCCCCGCAAAATCGACCGCGTCGCATCGGTCGCTCAACATTTTTCCTGTTGCTCTTCGCGCCTCCGCGTCGAAGGTCCCCTCCATCCCGTACATCGCCAGACTTGCCGGGTGCGGTCCGGACCATTCTTTTGCCTCAAGATGAAATCGGCCCGTTTTCACGTCACGCGTTCCGCTCACTTTGTAAGTTGCCCCATCCAGACTCGTCACCGAACGATGAAAATAAAACGAAATCACCCCAATGAGGTTCGGTTCATCATCATCCGAAATTCCCAGCGGTCCCGCCACAGGACGCAAATTCATTTGGAAATCCCGCCACTCGCCGTCGCAGTGAAAGCGGCCGGTGATCGTCCCAAATATTCTGTTGGACTGACTCTCTTGCGCCGCGATGGGAAAGGAAAAAGCGAACGTCAAACATGACGCGAGGCCCAAGCGCAGCACACTGGCCGGGGGCAAAACGGGGGCCGGGCGGACCCACATGACTTTCCCTCCGAATGTCGCGAAACTCGACCCGTCGCGATTCGAGGCGCAGGCGCTCTCGCCCGCGTCAATCTGCCGGAATCCTACCTCCCGCCCCCGCAACGGTCAATCCGATTTCCCGTCGGGCCGTGGGGCAGTTTGCCCGCTTCCTCTCCCAGTGCTTTTGCGAGGAGACCTCCTCACCTCCGAGCGCTTTTTACGAGGAGAATCTCTTGATTCCTGCCAGTGAAGTTGGAAAACTAAAACCGACCCACTACGGAGAAGAAAAGCGCGTAGCGCCGTCCAATTGTTATCAAAGCAAGAATCCGCACTCGGGAGAACCCAATGCAGCGAAAGATTTTCAGGACGATCGCAGTAAGTAGCTTCACGCTGATTGTCGCGCTCTGCGTGCCGTGGCAATCGCAAGCGCAGGACGCCAAGGCGCGGTATCCGAGCATGGCTCCCCTCGACCAGTATCTGATCGCAGATCGCGACGCCGAAATCGCTCTGGCGCGCAGTGCCGCTCCGGATTCCATCTCGCGCGATGCCGAGGTCATGGTCCTCGGACGCCACGGTTACGAAACCGCCGTGAAAGGCAAAAATGGCTTCGTGTGCATTGTGTGGCGCTCCTGGGCCGCCGGAATAGACGATCCCGAATTTTGGAATCCCAGGCTACGCGCTCCGGTCTGCTTCAACCCGCCCGCCATGCGATTCAACGTCCCACTCACGCTCAAGAAAACCGAACTCGTATTAGCTGGCAGATCCAAGACGGAGATATTCGACGCGACCAAAGCCGCCATCGACAAGAAGGAATTGCCGCCGCTGGAACCCGGCGCGATGTGCTACATGCTCTCCAAGCAAGGATACTTGAGCGACCGTGACGGGCACTGGCGTCCACATCTGATGTTCTTCGTTCCACTGACGGAGCCTGCAAGTTGGGGCACAGGCTTGCCGGGGTCCCCGGTGGTTGTGGCATTTACCGACACTCCGGAACGACATACCGTGTTTCTGATTGCGGTCGCCAAGTGGTCGGACGGTACGCCAGCTCCGACAGAAGACCACTAGGGGCGAACCGGAGGTCATGTGGAGAGCCATGAACTATTCGCTGAAGCCGGTGGGAATCATTCGTTCTTCGTTGACGCGGAGGAAAAATGCGCCGCGGCAGGGATACCTGGACGCGCCAGACGCCTGGCTGGAAATTGCGCCCGCCTTTGCGAAATGCCTGGAAGGAATTGCCTGCGGCGAAGAAATCATCTTAATCACCTGGCTGCATCAAGCGCGCCGCAAAGTTATGAAAGTACATCCGCAGTCGAACAAAAATAATCCGCTCACCGGCGTGTTCGCCACGCGCTCGCCGGATCGCCCGAATCCCCTGGGATTGCATCGGGTGAAGATCCTGGAGATGCAAGGCACTCGCCTCAAGGTCGGCCCGCTCGAAGCGATTGACGGAACGCCCATAGTGGATATCAAGCCAGTCCTCTCGAAAAGCTGCGATTCCTGAAGCTATTGCTGAATCGCCGTCTCGCATCTTATTTCCATGGCACGATCGCGCCCACTCGTCTCTTCCTTCTCCAATCTCCTCGAAGCCTTCTCCTTCTCCGCCATCATCTTCCTCTACATCTGGCGCTGGCAAAACGCCCCACTCCCCACCTGGCTCATCTTTCCCGTTTGGCTTCTCGCGAGCTTTCTCCTCCATCGCGACACGCCTAAGACTCTCGGCTGGCGCGCGGACAATCTCAAAGCCGCAACCCGGCTCGCCGTTCCAGTTTTTCTCGTCTCCATCGCCGCCATCGTTCTTGCGGGCATCGCTCTAGGTGCGTTGCATCGTCTGCCCACTCATCTCGTAGAGCCACGCCGTTTCGTCGGCTATCTTGCCTTCTGTCTTTTGCAGCAGGTGGGTTTGCAATCTCTGACCATGAACCGCTTGCTTCGCGCTTTCTCGAGTCCCAACCTCGCCGCTCTTGTCGCCGGCATACTCTTCGCCGCGCTCCATTGGCCAAATCCCGTCCTCGTTCCGCTCACGCTCATCGGCGGCGCCGCCATGTGCTGGCTTTTCGCGCGACAGCGCAACATTCTTCCGCTCGTCCTAGGCCAAGCCATTCTAGGCGCTCTCGTCTTCTGGGCCTTCCCCATCGCCTGGCACCATTCCATGCGCGTCGGCCCCGGCTATTATTCTTTCCGCCCGTAACGGCGGGTCGTCAGACGCGCTTTTTCTGCCGCGTGCCGCACCCTTCGGTTTTGACTTTTCTTTCTCTTGTCCGAAGACTCTCAACCAGCAGACCTCGCCCCCATCAACTCCCCCACCGAAACAAACCTCAGCCCTTTCTTCCGCCCCGCCACCAAAACATCCGGCAACGCCCGCACACTCCGGCTAGCATCCGAAATCCCATCATGCAAAATCACAATCGTTCCCGGTCGCAGATTCTTCTCAATCAACCAACGCATGTAACAAACAGGAGGCCGCATCGGATCGTGCGGATAAGCGCAACCCAAAACGCACGTGTATCCATATTCGCGCGCTAGCCTGAGCTGCCTCGGCCAAGCCACCCCACCCGGAGCGCGAAACAACTTCCGCCCCCTTTCTGTGTCTCGTTCGCCTGGGGCTTTGTGCGTGACGTTTTGTAGGGGCGGAACTTTAGTTCGCTCTCCGTGAATCCCTTTTCCCGTGTGTAGCTCTTGTACCGGCGATTTTACACCGCCATCTTTTCTCCCCGGTTTTTGCTCTACGGTCCGCCCCCCCATCAACCCGATCGCTTTCTCCGTCTCCAACAAATTCCGAACAAACTCCTCATCCGAATGAAATAACGTCGCTCCATCCCGAATGTAATGATTCCCAATCTCGTGCCCCTCCGCTTTAATCCGCGCCACCAATTCCGGATAACGCCGCGCCCGTTCCCCAATCAGAAAAAATGTAGCTTTGGCGTCGTGGCTTTTCAAAATGTCCAGCACCTGCGGAGTAAAAACCGGATGCGGCCCATCATCAAAAGTAAGCCCTACCATTTGTGTTTGATTGGGTGCCCCAGGTTCGTTTTTTTTTGAACCTGGGTCTTGGGTCTGGTTTTGTCGGATGCTCGGTTCTCCCATCTGCACTCGATACACAATCCCAGGCGTCAGCCGCTCCAACACACCCATCACGCCCAGTGGCTCCACCCAAAACACCCAAAAGCAAATCCCAACAACTGCGCCAGCAACGAGAAACAGCACTTTCGCCTCCCCGGCTAAGTCGATTTCGAGGGCTTCGCCAGGTCTCAGGTTAACTATAATCACCCCTCCCTGTTTTTTGAAAACGAAGGGACTTTAAGCCAGTTTTCTCTGCAAGTTTCCTCGGTTCCCTCGTTCTAACCCCAAGTCGCACTCCAACTCTGTCCACGGAGCCGCGATTCTGGAGGCATCTCATGGACCGTTCCGTTCTCACTGCTCTTTTCGGCAGCTTGCTCGGCATTTCGTCTCTCGGTGTACTTGGTTTCGTCTCTTCCTCCCCTTCGCCCGCGCCCGATCCCGGCAAACCCGATGGCGATTGGCGCCTGCTCAGCCCCATCACCTATGAAAACATCACCATCTTCCCCGTCGTGACCACCACGATTGCGGACACCAGCCATTTCCTCACTCTCGAAGAAGGCCTCGCCTCCGGTGAAGTCCTCGTCACCGAGCAAGGCAGCGACGGCATGGCGCGCAGCCGCGACGGCCGCGTCATCCCTAACTATTCCGTCAGCGCGAGCGTCAACCAGCTCGTCCTCATCAACCGCAGCAAGCGCCCGCTGCTTCTCCTCGCGGGCGAACTCGTCAGCGGCGGCAAGCAGGACCGCATCATCGGCAAGGACCGTCTCGTCCCGGTAGGTGCTGAACCTCTTCCCCTGAACGTCTTCTGCGTCGAGCACGGCCGCTGGTCCTCCGGCGCGAATTTCTCCGCCGCCAAAACCATCGTCCACCCCAGTGTGCGCGAACAAGCCGCCATCGCTCAAAAACAAACGGAAGTCTGGAACGCCGTCCGCTCCGGCACCACCGCCGCGCCCGCTCCCGCTGCACCTCCCGCGCGTATGAGCGTGGAAGTGCTCTCCGGCGCGATCGCAAACGAAGCGCCGACCGAGTCCTACGACGGGCTCTACAACAAATCGAGAAGCGTTGGCGGCTCCGTCGATTCTTTCGTGGAAGAAGTGCAGCGCCGTTTCTCGAAAGAAACCAGCGTCCTGAAAAATGAACGCGTCGTCGGCGTCGTTGTCGCCTACGGCGGCGAAGTCGCCTGGAGCGACATCTTCGCGTCGGACAATCTCTTTCAAAAATACTGGACTAAGCTCCTGCGCAGTTACGCCGTCGAAGCCCTCGCGCGGCCAACCCTGCGCGAAGTCGCGGGGCGCGACAGCGCTCAGCGCTTTCTCTATTCGCTGCGCGGAACCATCAAGGAGGAAACGGAACCGGGCGTGTACCGCTGGCGAGAAATCAACGAAGGCCGTCTATCGCAAATTGAATTGGACGCGCTCGAGCCGAAGCCGCTGACGCTTCACCGTTTGCTGCTTCATCGCACGTCGTAAGCCGGCGCACGTCGTAAGCGGGCATCTATTTCTTGGCTGTCTGCGCTTTGCGGTATGGCTCAAGGTCGGCCCAGATGCGGTCAATCGTCGGCTGCTCGATGGTTTTCGTAAGCGGCGTATTCGGCTCTTTCTCCGAATAGATTTCGATCACGACGCTCCCGCAGGAGGGAGAAATAGCGTCGGGAAGATACGAGTATCGCCCTTGGAACGTTGTATCCACCGTGCGGCCGCGGTCATCCAGGAGTTCGTATTCGCCGCGTCCCGGCTCGATCGGCTCCATCTCTTTGCCGCCACAAAGGAGGCGCATGCGCTTGAATCCATTTTTGAAGTGCAATTTGGTCCAGCCGATTCCAAGCTTTGGCCGCACGCTTATGTACAGAACCGGCCGGAAATCCAGCGCGTCTTGCAGAGCGGTCTCCGGTGGCTTGGCATGGGAGGGATCACCGCCGCTGCGTTTCGCGGCTTTCCGCGCCGCCGCCATTTCATCCTCGTGGCGGAAAAAATAACTGACGGGAGGCGTGAGCAACGCAACTCGAAACTGGCCGATTTCGTAAAAGTAGGGTTTCGTGTCCATCTTTTCCTGCTGGAGAAGACCCTTCAGATAATCGGACGGGAAATAATCGGGCGGCTCAACGGGAAGCAGGCTCGCCGAAGGCGGCACGCCCGTGCTGATCGTCTTCTTCGCCTGATCCAGCAACGCTCGTGCGCTTTCTATGGGCACAATGGAAGCGAGATTACGTAAGCCGGCGGTGGTCAGACCCGCAACTTCTCCACCCATGGTGAAGAGCGGGCCACCGGAATTTCCGGGATTGATGTTGATGTCGCTAGTGATTGTATCTTTTTCGACTTTGCTGATGACGCCGCTGGTCAGCACCTTATCGCGGCCAAGCGGGTTGCCGATGGTGAAAACGCGCTGACCAACAACAATCGGCGAAGGCTGGTCTTTGGCGGCGATGGGTGCGACGACGGATTCGGGGAATGCGGAAAGATTCACCCAGAGTACGGCTACGTCCTTGTCCGGATTGGCGGCGATCAGGCGTGCAGGCACTTTGCGTTTCGAGTCGAATTGCACGGCAAGGTAACCGGAGGCGTCAATCACGTGGTTGTTTGTAACGATGAGTCCACTCGGATCGGCGAGAAAACCGGAACCGCTTCCCGCTTCGGCACGCACGGTGACCACGGAATTTTTCAGTTTGTCAAAGAGCGCGGTCAAATCGCCGGAACTGCTTCCACCGGCGGGAGTTGCATCCGGCGCGGCGTTTTCAATTTTCGCGTTGTCGTTCGTCAGATCAAGAGCCTGCTCCGCGCCTTTTACGTCCGCTTCCAGATTCCAGGAGTAGCGTTTGCCACCGAGTTCCGCGGGCTTCGCCGTGGAAATGGCGTAGTGGCCGTTCGCGAGATCAATTCGCGCGGTTCCCTCCAGACTTGTTTTTGCTTCCGCTTCCGCGCCTGTGGCGGCATTCTTGAATTTCACCGCGAGAAACGGCACCGGCTTCTGATTCAAGTCTTTGTCCACGAGTACCGCGTGAATTTTCACGTGAACCGGTGGCGTCTGCGGCTGAATGGAGGCAACACACAACAGTGCGACAGCTAGAGATAAGAGAGGTCGGAACATGAGGGCACCTCAATGACCTGCGACTGAGGTCATAGTCTCACCATTGGAATTGTTTGAAAAGGTACAGTGAGACTAGAGTTTCCGAATTGTACTTTTGTCAGGAGAAGCAGAGAGAAGTTGGGCGGCTATATCGCTCCACGCGGGATGCCTCAGAGTAGGCGCAATTTCGGCAAGCGGAGCCAGAACGAAATTGCGTTGCAACATGCGCGGATGCGGAATTTGCAATTCCGGCAAATCAATTGCCTCGTTGCCGTAGAGAAGAATGTCCATGTCGAGCAAGCGCGGGCCCTTCGCGAATTCTTTTTTGCTCCCGAGACGGGATTCGATCCCACGCAACGCGCGAAGCAAATCAAACGGTGGCAAAGAAGTCTCGGCCTCGACCACGCAATTCAGAAACCACGGCTGATCGAGGAAATCCACAGGCTCCGTTTCGTAGAACGAAGAGATTTTCTTCACGCGCACGTGGGCTTCCGCGAGTAATGCGATCGCAGTCCGCAAAATTGCGCTGCGGTCACCAAGATTGGAACCAAGCGAAAGGTAAGTGATGGTTGCAGTCAAACTAATTCCTACTGCTTCCTAGAAGAGTCGCGGCTGGCGTCGCGGGAGTTCGCGGCCGAAGTATTGATAAGCGCGTGGCGTGGCGACACGGCCGCGCGGCGTACGGTCAATCATTCCAATTTGCATCAGGTACGGCTCGTACATTTCTTCAATGGCGTCTTCTTCTTCGGAGAGTGACGCTGCGAGCGTGCCTAGTCCGACCGGGCCGCCCGCATATTTATCGAGCAGCGCAATCATCAGATTGCGGTCCACTTCGTCGAGACCGCTATCGTCTACGCCGAGCATGGAAAGAGCCTCCTGCGCGACGCCGCGCGTGATGCGGCCGGCGGCGCGAACCTCTGCGAAGTCGCGCGCGCGCCGCAACAGACGGTTTGCGATGCGCGGTGTGCCGCGGCAGCGACGCGCAATTTCTTCGGCGCCGCCTTCGTCCATTTCGATGCTCAGGATTCTTGCCGAGCGATGAAGAATGATGAGCAAATCTTCCGGCTCGTAAAAATCGAGGCGGTGCACAATGCCGAAGCGTGAACGCAACGGCGCCGTGATGAGTCCGGCGCGCGTGGTCGCGCCGATGAGCGTGAAATGACTCAAATGATAAGGATGAATTCGCGCGCCCGGTCCCTGGCCGATGACCAGATCCACGCGAAAATCTTCCATCGCGGGATACAAAACCTCTTCGACGGCTGGCTGCAAGCGATGAATTTCGTCGAGAAAGAAAACCTCGCGCGCTCCGAGCGAAGTCAGAATCGCGGTCAGGTCGCCCTTGCGTTCGAGCATGGGCCCCGCGCTGGTCACAATGGGCACACTCAATTCGTTGGCGATGATTTGTGCGAGCGTGGTTTTTCCGAGGCCGGGAGGGCCGTAGAGCAAAACGTGGTCAAGCGCTTCGCCGCGATTTCGCGCGGCTTCGAGCGCGATCGAAATATTTTCCTTTACGCGTTTTTGGCCGATGTATTCTGCAAGCGTCTTTGGTCGCACGCTCGCGTCGAGCCGCGCGTCTTCGTCAAACGAAGCGCCGGAAACGATGCGTTGTGGTTGCCGCTCTGGCATCATCCGCTTTGCTGTTCCATCCGCCATTTGTGCACTCGCTTTTACGGCACTCTCGCCGCTTTCCCTTTTGGCCCCGTCAGCGACAGCAGCGAAGCTTTCAATAATTTTTCAAAATTCGATGTGCCGACTTCGCGCTTGCCTTCGGCTACGGCGTTTTCCGCGGCGCGGCCGTCATAACCAAGATTGATCAACGCGGAGACAACGTCGGCTTCCACTCCAGCGGGGGATGTAGGAGCCGGTTTTTGCTCCGAAATTGCCATGGTTTCGAGTTTGTCTTTTAATTCGACGACCATGCGCTCCGCGGTTTTTCTTCCGACGCCCGGAATTTTCGTGAGCCTTCCAAGATCGTTTCCGCGAATCGCAGGAATCAATTCTTCCGTGCTCATTCCGGAAAGAATTTTTAGTGCGAGCGTTGGACCGACTCCAGATGCCGAAAGGAGCATTTCAAACAGATGTTTTTCGCGAGAGGAGAGAAAACCGTAGAGTGCGAACGCATCTTCGCGAATGTGACTGTGAATCAGAAGAGTAACTTCCGTGTGGAGTTCGCCGAGCGCGGCATAAGTGGAAAGAGGGACGGAAACGAGGTAACCAACACCGCCGACATCCATAAGAATCTGGTTAGGTCTTTTGTCGGCAAGACGTCCGCGAAGCTGTCCAATCATCGCTCGCCAGTATTGCCGCTTTTCTTTCGCCCGTCAACGCAGATACGGGTTAAGTTACAGGCGGGGGAAAAGTGATACACCCCTATACGAGAGCAACTCAAATTTGGCGCCTGCGCATGGCTGCGCTTTAAGAGCCCAAACGAAAACTAATTTCAATGGGAATTCTTGTGCGTACTGGTTTTCCGCTGGGTCCAATCGCGGGGGTGCACTTCCACTTCTTCAACGTTTCGAGTACGGGTTTGTCTAGACCAAGTCCCGGCGATTTGACAACGCGTACATTCGAGAGTTTGCCATCCAGTTCAATAATTGCCTCCGCGACAAATATTCCCTGATATTTGGCTTTTCTAGCTTCTTTGGTATAAGGCGCCTCAGGCATGTACTGGCACGAAGGAACGACAATTCCATCTTTGTTATTCGGCAAGATTTTTGAAGCGTCTAAAATGGGGCCATCTGAGGGCGACTTCGCGGATTGAGTTTGAGGTTGTGTGTTCGCATTCGGAGTCGCAAGCTGCATTGCGAGCAACCAAATACAGAAAGCTCGCAACCCAAAAACGTTTTTCATAGGCGTGAATATAGCATCTTCAAATGCCACCCAGGCACTCGAAAATGGGGTGCGTGTGTTTTTGTAAAATTCGTGCGTCCTTGCTGTGAAATCCATAAAGACTGTCGCGATAAATATGCCTTTCAAGCCCTATTTTTCGCGCCAAAATCGCTGAAAATAAAGGGTTTGTCGGATCGTTTCTAAAACCACATTTCGATGGAACCTGTTTTCACGAAAGAAGATTCTATTTTTACGGATTCGCGCGAAGATCTGAAAGACACAAATCGTTCTAACCGATTTTCGCGTTCCCGTTTGGGGATCAAAATCCACGTTCTCGCAATTCCTAGCAAAATGCCCGAAATTCCCTTTGTCCGGTAACGGCGCTAATCAGGACTTGTAGAGCCAGCTGGAACTGTTCTTCGAGGTGTGGAGTCTAACTCCGAGGGCTTTCCTAACTACGCAGGAGGACGTTTGGCACGATTTGCCGCAAAGCCGCAAGTATTTTTGTATGCGCGCTTTTCAATCATCTTGGCCCTAGCCTGTCTTTTCTATGCGGGATGCGCGCCAACCCCACCTCCATTCTTTTTGTCACGTAGCCCCGCAGACCGTACAATTGAAGAAGACGACATTCGTGAGTCTATTTTTCGATACAGGATTGAACGTGCAAAAAGCAACGGCCCATTCTTCCTGTCCATCAATGGTGAGGACCCGAGCGAAACGTTCATGGCACGATTTGCTACCTCGAATAAGATCGTGAAGAAAGCATCTGGATCTTATTTCAAGAAGCAATCATCCCCCAACTGGCTTCGTGACAAATCCACTGATAAAGAGGCGATAAAGTTTTCGGTCGGTTCTATCAGCTGGATGTCTCTAGATAGAGTGGAAGTTCGTGGAGGAATGTACTGTGGTGTCCGTTGCGCTGACGCCGGAATATATCGACTCAGGAAAGAGAAAGATCGCTGGGTAGTGGACCAGCATGAGGTGCAGATGGTTTCATAGTCGTAGATCAGTGCCTGTGTAGTCGCGTTGTCGTACATGTGGATTTGCTGATCGGCACTTGTCCGAGTACGGCGTTAATCGGCCAGTGTGCTGTTGTTGAGATATAATACAGCCCGTGAAAGCGCCTTTTCTCCTTACATTGGGCACAATCCTGTTGCTCGGAGGACTGGGTACCGGCCCGGCCATGGCGCAGAATAAGAAAAAAGACTGCAAACACCCACCGAAAATTCTTTCTCAACCAAAGTTTTCCGAAGAAGACCGAAGTAAGTGGAAAGGTAAGCCCTTAACGGGCACAGTCGCCATTGTCATAAGCGAAGAAGGTGACGTCACTCAAGCGCGGGTTGTGTCTGCGTCTCCGAAAGAAGCGACAGAGTCTCTGCTCAACGCCGCGAAGCAGGCGAAATTCTCGCCTCGGCCTGGATGCGGCGATCTAAAGACGGAGTTCGTCTTTAGCACAAATCAGTGATTGTGATGTACGGTAAGTGCGTTTACCAGGACTAACCCTTAGTCGGTCATTGCTTTTGCTCGCCTTGCTACTTGGTAAGCTCGAACGTCACGTAGATTTTCGCTCCCACGTCGACTGGTTCGCCACCGACCGTAGTCGGTTCATACTTCCATTGTTGCACCGCTGCGACCGCCGCTGGCGCGAGTAGCCCGTGCCCAGCCCCCACGTTTTGTACCGTCACCGTTCCGTCCTTCCGTATCACAACGTTGACGGAAACCAATCCCTGAATTCTCGCTTGGCGTGCTAATGCAGGGTATACCGGGGGCACTTTGTTTATGAGTTTTGAGGGCACGACCGGTCCGGGTTTGGTGGTCGAAAGTATCTGCACCTCGGACGGGAAGCTCCTCAGCCGAAACTTGCCGTCCACAAAGCAAAAGTACCCGATTGCTTGTCTGGCAGGCCCGACGGAGGAATCCGTCTTCTTCCAGTCGGCTTTGAACTCGTCCGTCGGGTTGGCGAGCGTGTCATCTTTCTTCGCGAGGTCAAATTTCCGATTCGCGGCGCCTAGCTTGTTAATCGAAATCTCGCCTTCTTCTTTCGCAAGTTCTACCCAGAGCATTTCAAAGTGCTGTGCACTCAGCTCTAAGGACTTCCCGTATGTGTCTGCAAGGGCCTGCCCCTTCTCTTGCCCGTAAGTGTGCGCGAACCAGTTTCCATAATCGGGTATGTCCATTTCCGAAAGTTTTGACCACAGCTTTGCCTGGTCATCGCTCTTGGCGGCGGCCAACAAATCGGCCAGAAGCGAGTGCAAGCCGTCGGCAGTGTTCGGGTAAGACTCTGCCGCACTGGGCGGCGGAGTTTTCTGCGCAGCGTCTTGACTGGCATAAGGAGAAGCTGAACAGACTAGGTACGGCACGCAAGCAATCGTCAGCGACGCAAGGAGGAGCAGAGTTCTCATACTGGTTATTTATCTCACGAAAACGCAACTAAGTCCTGGTAAGTCGCCAAACCGGACATGTGCTTTTTTTTTTGCGATTTCACTTGTCCGAGTACGGCGTTTACCAGGATCTTCGCACAAGGGCGAGCATTTGCTCGGCAACTATTGGCTAAGTATCATGAAAACCAATGAGAATCCATTGGTCAGATTGGAGCCGGTCCTGTGTTGCGGCTTCAGCACTGCTCGGTCTTGCGGCACTCCTCGTATTCAAAATTCCTCACGGCTTTGAAGAGCAAGTTGCATGGTATTTGATATTGCTTCCCGGTACATTTTTTGCCGCAGCAATCTCCGGCTTCATTAAATGGATTGTCCCGCGGGATAACTCGTTCGTATTCTATGGACTGCTGGTCTGCCTTAATTTCATTTGGTATTTCCTGATTTCCTTTGCATGCATCAAGATTTATCGATTCGTTTCTGAAGCGAAGAATTCGTCTCGTCGAGTGTGAACGAGGCGTTCGAGTTCAATCGTCCGGCAGGTTACAGGCAGTCTTTATACATGCCAGTGACCTTCGGAGCTTCAGCCACTGCTCCTACCGTATCAAGCTTTACTTGCACCATGATGAACGCGATATCCGTCCCGCAGCCGAATGGTGCGCATCCTGACGTTCGCAATGCCCCGTAAGCCTGAGCGTCCACAATCGAAAACGGAATACCATGATTTCTGAAAAATCGAGCGACCACAGCCTCATCTGCGCCGATTTTCAATTCCTTCGAAGCATCCTGTTCGATGCTTTCGACTTGTCGCGCAAAAACCGACCCGCGCACTTTGCAGCGGTACTCCCTGACTGCGAACCAAATCGCTCCGGCTGTTAGGACAACCACCGCAGCCAACGACCAACGCCTATTGAAAGTACTCATGGGGTTAGTTTGCTGTTCTTCTCCGAATTTCAGCAAGCCATGTCGTCGCAGAAAGCGTTCATTCGGTCAACTCCTGGTTAGCGTTACCGGAAACTTGAATCCACTTGTCCGGGAAGTGCGTTAATCGGGACCTGTGCCATGCGTGCTAGGATGCGGAGTCGAGATAAGAACGCAGCCATGTTGCTCACCGATATACTCCCGACCCTAGCTCTTGAGCTTGAGCAGCTTCTCAAGGAACACGAAGAGTCTGAATTGGCTGCCCAGGTGTCAACTCTTGCAATCATGGACCGTTGCCGATGTGGAGATGACTTTTGCGCTTCTTTCTATACTCAGCCGAAGCCTAAGGGAGCCTACGGCCCCGACCACCGTTGCCTTGACCTAGATGCAGAAAATGGAATGGTTGTCCTTGACATTGTGTCAGGTGTGATTGCACACGTAGAAGTACTCAACCGCGACGACGTGCGAAAGGGGCTCATCGCCTCGTTCCCGTAAAGAAATCGTACTAAAACCTACATCTCCGGTAACCGCGTTAATCAGGACCCAGCCCACGAAATTGCAGGTCTCGAATACCTTTTTGCAAACAAGAAGGATTTCGGTGGGGATGACAATGCCCGCCAGAAGCTAGGTAGTGTCCTAATTTGAATGGGTGCGGACCTGAGTCCTATT
>DATMPA010000025.1:0-184378 GCA_035567915.1 Candidatus Sulfotelmatobacter sp.
GAGATGGTGATGCCGGGAGACAACGTAAGCTGTGAAGTGACGCTGATTACGCCGGTAGCATTGGAAAAGGGTTTGCGCTTCGCGATTCGCGAAGGCGGCCATACCGTCGGCGCTGGCGCCGTTACCGAAGTGATCGAGTAGTTTTGGTAGTTTTAACCAAAGAGTTTCAAGAAAAAAGGATTAGATCATGCGGGAAATCATCACGTTGCAATGTGGCGATTGCAAGAATCGCAACTACACAACGACAAAAAACAAAAAGAAGCATTCAGATCGGCTGGAGACCAAGAAGTTTTGCAATTCGTGCCGCAAGCACACTCCACACAAGGAAGTGAAGTAGCTTCATTCCTGTTGTTGGGAGGGGTAAGGCCGGTTTTGTTTTTAGGGGAGTCGTCCAACGGTTAGGACTCCGGTCTCCAAAACCGGGTATGGGGGTTCGAATCCCTCCTCCCCTGCCAGAGTTTGAGTAGTGCGGGACACGTGAAGTACGGAAGAGGACGTATGGCAACGCAGGTGGCAAAGGTGGAAGAAGAAAAGCAGCCATCCGATCTGCAAAAGCGCGTAAGCGGCTCGCTGCAGAACACCACGGAATTTTTTCACGACGTTCGCGTCGAGCTGAAAAAAGTCACTTGGCCGACCAAGGATGACGTCGTAGCAACAACGGGAGTGGTTCTTGCGACGGTCGCCTTCTTCGGTCTTTATCTGGCCATTGTGGAATGGGCGGCACAAAAAGGTCTCGATTACGTTTTGAAGCTTTTTCACGCATAAGGGGTTT
This sequence comes from Candidatus Sulfotelmatobacter sp., assembly GCA_035567915.1. GTDB lineage: Bacteria > Acidobacteriota > Terriglobia > Acidiferrales > UBA7541 > Acidiferrum. The sequence continues at coordinate 773 of DATMPA010000025.1, forward strand.
GGGATCACATGGGAATGCAGTGGTACATCATCCATACCTACTCGGGCTTTGAGAAGAAAGTGAAAGAAAGCCTGGAAAGCCGCGTGGCGGCGTTCAATCTGCAGGATCAGATTGGCCGCGTCTTGATCCCGGTGGAAGACGTCGTGGAAGTTCGCGGCGGCAAGAAAGTTGTTTCTTCGCGCATGTCGTATCCGGGTTACGTTCTCGTCGAAATGGATCTCGATGAAAACACCTGGCACATCGTGCGCAATACGCCACGCGTCACGGGATTTGTCGGCTCCGCCACTTCGCCCTCGCCGCTCAGCGAAGCGGAAGTGGACGCCATTATCAACCGCGTGCATACGCCGCAAGATCGGCCGAAGCCCAAGGTTGTGTACGAACGGAACGAGCAGGTGCGCATCGTGGACGGTCCGTTTGCGAATTTCAACGGCACGGTCGAGGAAATTGACAACGACCACAGCCGTTTGAAAGTGTCCGTAACGATTTTCGGTCGTTCAACGCCGGTCGAACTCGATTTCGCCAGCGTAGAAAAGCTCGGCTGAAGTTTGTAGCAACTTTTGTAGCTCAGGGGCTTTAGCCCCGGCAATGCTTGGCAAGATCGAAATTTTCAAAAAGGTTTTTGAGGTAAAGGGAACATGCCGCCAAAGAAAGTACAAACGACGATCAAGCTCCAACTGCCCGCGGGCAAAGCCACACCAGCGCCGCCAGTCGGCACCGCGCTCGGTCCACACGGCTTGAATATTATGGATTTTTGCAAACAGTTCAACGCCAAAACATCGAAAGAACCAGACGGAATGATTTTCCCCGTCCTCGTTACCGTGTACACGGATCGCAGCTTCACCTTCATTTTGAAGACGCCGCCGGCATCCGTTCTCCTGCTGCGCGCGGCGGGCATCGCCAAGGGTTCCCCGGAGCCGAACCGCAACAAGGTCGGCAAGGTTACAAAGAAGCAAGTTACGGAAATCGCGAAGATCAAGCTTGTCGATCTCAACACCACCAATCTGGACTCCGCCGTCCGCACAGTCATGGGCACGGCCCGCAACATGGGTCTGGAAGTCGTGGAAGCCTAAAGAATCATCAGGCGAAAAAAGATCGCTGGAGAAGCAGTCGAAATGGCAAAGCTAAAGAAAGCCGGCAAACACGTGGAGAAGGCGCGCAAGCTGGTAGAACCGCGCCCGTACAAGCTCGGCGAAGCGTCCGAGCTGATCAAGAAAACGCATCATACGAAGTTCAATGAAACCGTGGAGCTCGCCATCAATCTTGGCGTGGATCCCAAGCACTCCGATCAGGTCGTTCGCGGCACCGTTGTCCTGCCGCATGGTCTCGGCAAGAGCGTGCGCGTCCTGGTTCTCGCCAGCGGCGAAAAACAACGCGAAGCTCAGGAAGCTGGCGCGGATTTCGTCGGTGGTGACGAAATCGTGCAGAAAATCATGGAAGGCTGGACCGATTACGATGCGGTAATCGCCACTCCGGACATGATGAAGTCCGCCGGTAAACTCGGAAAAGTGCTCGGCCCACGCGGCTTGATGCCAAACCCGAAGACCGGAACCGTTACCGCGGATGTCACCAAAGCCATCAAGGAAACCAAGGCCGGCAAAGTTGAATTCCGCGTGGACAAAGCGGGCATCGTTCACTGCCCCGTCGGCAAAATCAAGTTTGAAGCGAACAACATCGCGGAGAACGCCCACGCCGTTATTACTGCCGTCGTCAAAGCAAAACCAGCAGCGGCGAAAGGCAAGTACGTAAAGAAAATCACGCTCACTTCAACTATGGGTCCCGCCATCGGGATTGACTTGGCTGAAGCGGAAACCGCCGTCGCGGCTGCAGCGTAAGGGATCGAAGGAACAGGATCATGAAAAAGCGCAGCGAAAAACAGCAGGATCTGGACAAGCTGAAAACGGAACTGGCCAAGGTCTCCACCGTAATTCTTTCGACCTTCCAGGGCATCACCGTCGAAAACGACACCAAGCTCCGCCGCGCCGTGCAGGCCGCCGGTGGCAAGTACAAGGTCGTCAAGAACACGCTGGCCGAGCGCGCAGGGCAGGGAACTCCCGCCGAAGGCCTTTTGAAAAATTTGAGCGGCACAAACTCCATCGCCTACACGGACGCAGATCCTGTCGCGCTGGCCAAGGCTTTGACCAAAGTCGCCAAGGACGTTCCGGCATTTCAGTTCAAGGCTGGTGTCGTCGAAGGCCGCGTCATTTCCATCGCGGAAATTCAGCAGCTCGCGAACCTGCCTTCGAAGGAAGAATTGGTCAGCAAGATTATGTTCTTGCTGAACGCGCCGGCGCAGCGCATCGCCACCGCGTTGAACGCTTTGCCCCGCAATCTGGCTGTCACGGTCAGCGAAGCGGTCAAGGCAAACAAGTTTAGTTCGTAAGAATTTTGACATGCGCTGGATTCCGGCGCGCGTCAGAAAAATTTAATTCGTTCTTTGAGAGGAGAACTAGCGGTCATGTCGAAAGTGGATACGATTCTGGATGAAATCAAGGGCCTGACGCTTCTAGAAGCGTCCGACCTGGTTAAGAAAATGGAAGAAGCCTTTGGCGTGTCAGCAGCTGCGGCAACAGTCGTAGCGGCTGGCGGCGGAGGCGCTGCGGCGGCTGCAGCTCCGGCGGAAGAGAAGACGGAATTCACCGTCGTACTCACCGATGTGGGCGGCAACAAGATCAACGTCATTAAGGCCGTTCGCGAAGTCACGAGCCTCGGTTTGAAGGAAGCCAAGGACCTCGTTGATGGCGCTCCCAAGACCGTCAAGGAAGGCGTGAACAAGGATGAAGCGGCCGCGATCAAGAAGAAGTTCGAAGAGGCCGGCGCCAAAGTAGAAGTTAAGTAAACGGTCTTACCCTAGTCCTCCGGTTTCTGCGGCTGCCCCGCATTAACCGGCTCTTATCGGTTGCGGTTTTGAATCGTGGCGTGGCCCCCAAGGGCGGAGGGGTCGCGCCAAAGGATTTCACTACGCACGTCGAGGCTGGGCAACTCTATAACTTCCCGCGTCCCTCCGGGACCGCCTGTAGCAGTGTGCGCAACGAGTTCGGGCAACTCGTCTCGCATAGCGGCTATTTGTCTCTTCTCCTCTCGTCGAATTCTTGCCCGAAATGAATGAGGTAAACCACGCATGTCGAACAGCAATCAGCACGTCCGGGAACGTCAGCGGCTGGATTTCGCAAAAATCCAGAGCTCGATTCAAATTCCCAACCTGATTGAAGTCCAGATGAAGTCCTATCAGCGCTTTCTGCAGATGGATCTGCTGCCGAGCGAGCGCGATGACGGCGGACTTCAGTCAGTGTTCACCAGCGTGTTTCCGATCCGCGACTTCCGCGAAATGTCTCAGCTTGAATTCGTGGACTACGCCATCGGCAACTGGGAGTGCAAGTGCAGCAATTTGAAGGGGCTGCACCACCTCCGCGCAACCTGTCGCAATTGCGGCGCAAGCGTCGTCACCAATCCTTATCAGACTGGCGACGTCATCTGCCACAAGTGCGGCACGTTCAACAAAAATACTCCGACCTTCTGCAACAAGTGCGGCGACCCAGTCGCCATGCAATTGAAGTACGACGTGAACGAATGCCAGGAGCGCGGCATGACTTACTCCGCCCCGCTCAAGGTCACCATTCGCCTCACGATTTACGACAAAGACCCTGACTCCGGCGCGAAGACCATACGCGATATCAAGGAACAAGAAGTTTTCTACGGCGATATTCCGCTGATGACCGAGAACGGCACGTTCATCATCAACGGCACCGAGCGCGTCATCGTCAGCCAGTTGCACCGTTCGCCAGGCGTCTTTTTCGAATCCGCCAATAACCGCAGCTATTTCCTCGGGAAAATCATTCCCTATCGCGGCTCTTGGGTGGAGTTCGAATACGACTCCAAGAACATTCTCTATGTCCGCATCGATCGCAAGCGCAAATTCCTCGGCTCCATTTTCTTGCGCGCGCTCGGCATGAAGTCCAATGAAGACATCCTTCGCACCTTCTATCAGGTGGAGCGCATCTCTCTGCGCGACAAGGATCTCTTCTGGAACGTTTCGCCCGGTCTCGTGGACCGCAAGCTCACTCACGAAATCAAGAACCCGAAGTCGGATGAAGTTATCGTCGGCGCGCACAAGCGCATCAACGACAACCTGCTGAAAGAACTTATCAAGGCGAGGATCTCGCAAGTTCGCGCGGCCCTTGCCGATCTCGAAGGCGCATACTCCGTTGCTGATGTCGTCAATCGTCAAACCGGTGAAGTTCTGCTCGAAGCCAACAAACCGTTGACCGCTGACCTCTGGCAGGCCTTCGCTGAAGGCGGCATTACCGAAGTGGACGTCTTCTTCCCGGAGCGCGATGACATCGGTGTCGTTCTTTCCCGCACGCTCGATAAGGACTCGATTCGCTCTTCGAAAGAAGCGCTCATTGAAATCTACCGCAAGCTGCGTCCCGGAGATCCTCCGACGCTCGAAACTGCCACGAATCTTTTCCGCGGCATGTTCTTCGATCCGCGCAAGTACGATTTCAGCCGCGTCGGCCGCTTGAAGTTCAATATCAAGCTCGGCCTCGATACGCCGCTGCAAAATCGTACGCTCGAATCGCCGGACTTTGTCGCCGCGATCAAATATCTCCTCAAGCTACGCAAGAACATCGGCGTGGTGGACGACATTGATCATCTCGGCAACCGCCGCGTTCGCGCGGTCGGCGAACTGCTCGAAAACCAGTTCCGCATCGGCCTTGTCCGCATGGAGCGCGCCATCAAGGAAAAGATGAGCGTGTATCAGGAAATGTCTACGGCGATGCCGCACGACCTGGTCAATGCCAAGCCGGTCATGGCCGCGATCCGCGAATTTTTCGGCTCGTCGCAGCTCAGCCAGTTTATGGACCAGACCAACCCGCTCAGCGAAATCACCCACAAGCGCCGCCTTTCGGCTCTTGGACCGGGCGGTCTCTCGCGCGAGCGCGCAGGTTTCGAAGTTCGCGACGTTCACCCGACTCACTACGGCCGCATCTGCCCCATCGAAACGCCGGAGGGTCCGAACATCGGTCTCATCAGCTCGCTATCCTGCTTTGCGCGCATCAACGACTACGGCTTCATCGAGTCGCCCTATCGCAAAGTCAAGGGCGGCCGCGTCATTGATTACGTCCAAGTAGTCAACGCTGGCGACAGTGAATTCAAGGCTGGCGAAATCATCGAAAAGGACCGCGTCGAAGAGCTCAACGATGAGCTCAAGCGCCGCAAGGTCGTGTATGAACCGTACTGCTTCTATCTTTCCGCATGGGAAGAAGACAAGTACGTTGTCGCGCAGGCCAACGTTGCGCTCGACGAAAAGGGCCGCATCACCACTGAACTCGTCAACTGCCGTCAGGCGGGCAACTTCGTTTTGAAGAACCGCGAAGAAGTGGACTACGTTGACGTTTCGCCGAAGCAGCTCGTCTCCGTCGCCGCCAGTTTGATTCCGTTCCTCGAAAACGACGACGCCAATCGCGCCCTCATGGGTTCGAACATGCAGCGCCAGGGCGTTCCCCTGATCCGCGGAGAAGCTCCGCTCGTCGGCACCGGTATGGAGCGTGTCACTGCTCGCGATTCCGGCGCAGTCGTTCTCTGCAAGCGCGACGGCATCGTGGACCAGGTGGACTCCGAGCGCATCATCGTGCGCGTCGAATCCGATCACTCCGGCGTTCTCAGCCGCGAAGTCGGTGCGGACATTTACACGCTCATCAAGTTCAAGCGCTCGAACCAGAACACTTGCATCAACCAGAAGCCGCTCGTTCGCGTCGGCGATCGCGTCAAAAAAGGACAAGTCCTCGCGGACGGTCCTTGCACCGACCGCGGCGAACTCGCTCTCGGCCGCAACGTGCTCGTGGCTTTCGTGCCCTGGCGCGGTTACAACTTTGAAGACGCCATCCTCGTCAGCGAAAAGCTGGTCAAGGACGATTACTACACTTCGATTCACATCGAGGAGTACGAAATCGAAGCGCGCGACACCAAGCTCGGTCCGGAAGAAGTTACGCGCGATATTCCGAACATCAGCGAATCGTTCCTGCGCAACCTAGACGAAAGTGGAGTCATCCGCATCGGCGCGGTTGTGAAGCCGGGCGATATCCTCGTCGGCAAGGTCACGCCCAAGGGCGAAACCACGCTGACGCCGGAAGAGAAACTTCTCCGCGCCATCTTCGGCGAAAAGGCCGGCGACGTGCGTGACGCGTCTCTCTACTGCCCGCCGGGCATCGAAGGCACCATCGTGGACGTCAAAATCTTCACCCGTAAGGGCGGAGAAAAGGACGAGCGCCACAAGGCCATCGAAGCTTCGCAGGTCTTCAAACTGGAAAAGAACCTCGCGGACGAAATCCGCATCTTGACCGACGAGCGCCTCAAGCGTCTTTCCGATTTGCTCGGCGGCAAGATTCTCCAGGCCGACCTGCACGACGAAAAGACCAACAAGCGCCTCTTGATGAAGGGCGCCGAGCTTACGCGTGACCTGATCGAGAAAATTTCCACGCGCAACCTCAAGCGTTTGAAGCTCAACGAAAAGGATCCTCTCCTGATAGAAAAGATCGAAGAGATCGAGGAGATGACCTCGCGCCAGATTGACGTTCTGCGCAAGATCACCGAAGAGCGCAAGGAAAAACTCAAGAAGGGCGATGAACTGCCTCCAGGTGTCATCAAGCTCGTCAAGGTCTATATCGCCATGAAGCGCAAGCTCTCCATCGGCGACAAGATGGCAGGCCGTCACGGCAACAAGGGCGTCATCGCGCGCATCGTGCCCGATGAAGATATGCCCTACATGCCCGATGGCACTCCGGTCGAAATTGTCTTGAATCCGCTCGGCGTTCCTTCTCGTATGAACGTCGGACAGATTCTCGAAACGCACCTCGGCTGGGCCGGCAAGGAACTTGGCAACAGCTTGAAGCGCCTTCTCAGCAAGGAAGTTCGCGCTGAAGCGCTTCGCCGCTGGTTCCGCGAAGTCTTCACCGAAACTGCGATTTACAAGTCCATCGCCAAGCTCGATGACGATGAGCTGCTGGAAATGGCAGAAGGCTTCCGCGACGGAATTCCATTCGCCACGCCCGTTTTTGACGGTGCACGCGAACCGGAAATTCGCCACCTGCTGGAAGTTGCGGGCTTGCCGCATGCCGGAAAGATCAATCTTTTCGACGGCATGTCGGGAGACATGTTCGATCAGCCGGTTACCGTCGGCTACATCTACATGCTCAAGCTCTCGCACCTCGTTGACGACAAGATTCACGCGCGTTCCATCGGCCCGTATTCACTGATTACACAGCAGCCGCTCGGTGGTAAGGCGCAATTCGGCGGACAGCGCTTCGGCGAAATGGAAGTCTGGGCGCTCGAAGCTTACGGCGCCGCGCACATCCTGCAGGAATTGCTCACGGCGAAGTCCGACGACGTTTATGGCCGCGCGAAAATTTACGAGGCCATCGTCAAGGGTGAGCCGGGCATTGAGCCGGGCGTGCCGGAATCGTTCAACGTTCTAGTCCGGGAATTGCAGTCTCTCTGCCTGGACGTAGAACTGATGAAGCGCCAAAAGCCGGCAGAAAAAGCCGCCGACTAGTAGCACAGGCACTCTTGCCTGTGCTCTTGGTCTAGGTTTTTGTAGCCCAGGGACTTTAGTCCCGGCAATGCTAAGCAGGATTGAATTTTTTGATGTTTTGGGTTCTCAGCCGGTCTGTTGTTAACGCAACGGATCGCAGCCCCGGCGAAAGCTGGGGAGGGAGGAAACAACCTTGTATCGCAGCAGCCCTTATGATCGCGCCAGTCTGATTGCAGATTTTGATTCCATCCGCATCTCTCTGGCGAGTCCGGAAAAAATTCGCTCGTGGTCTCACGGTGAAGTCACCAAGCCGGAGACCATCAACTACCGCACCTTCAAGCCCGAGCGTGACGGTCTTTTCTGCGCCAAAATTTTCGGTCCCGTCACGGACTGGGAGTGTTTGTGCGGCAAGTACAAGCGCATGAAGCATCGCGGCGTTATCTGCGATAAGTGTGGCGTCGAAGTCACGCTGTCCAAAGTCCGCCGCGAACGCCTCGGCCACATTGAGCTGGCTTCGCCCTGCTCGCACGTCTGGTTCTTCAAGGGCCTGCCCAGCCGCATCGGCTACCTGCTCGATATCTCCATGCGCGATCTCGAGCGCATCCTTTATTTCGAAGCCTTCGTTGTCGTTGATCCCAACGAAGTCGCCATCCTCAAGGAGCGTCAGGTCCTTCAGGAAGAGGAATATCGCAAGCTCGCTCAGGAATATCCCGGCCAGTTCGTGGCCAAGATGGGCGCGGAAGCCATCAAGGAACTTCTACGCCGCGTAGAAGTCGAAAAGCTCTCCGAAGAGCTCCGCGAAAAGATGAAGGGCGATCCTTCTTTGCAGAAACGAATCAAATTCGCCAAGCGCCTGAAGGTGCTGGAAGCGTTCCGCAAGAGCGGCAACAAACCCGAATGGATGATTCTGGACGTCATCCCCGTGCTTCCGCCGGAGTTGCGCCCACTTGTGCCTCTGGACGGCGGTCGCTTCGCAACTTCCGACCTTAACGACCTCTATCGCCGCGTCATCAACCGCAACAACCGGTTGAAGAAGCTCATGGAACTTCGCGCGCCGGACGTTATCGTCCGCAACGAAAAGCGCATGCTCCAGGAAGCCGTGGACGCCTTGTTCGACAACGGCCGCCGTGGCCGCGTTCTTCGCGGAACCAACAACCGCCCGCTCAAGTCCTTGTCCGATACGCTCAAGGGCAAGCAGGGCCGTTTCCGCCAGAACTTGCTCGGCAAGCGCGTGGACTACTCCGGCCGCTCCGTCATCGTTGTCGGCCCAGAGCTCAAGCTCCACCAGTGCGGTTTGCCAAAAAAAATGGCGCTCGAGCTTTTCAAGCCCTTCATCTATCACAAGCTCGAAGCGCAGGGTCACTGCACCACCATTAAGCAAGCCAAGGAAATGGTCGAACAGCAGGAAGCTGTCGTCTGGGACATCCTGGAAGATGTGATTCGCGAACATCCCGTGATGCTCAACCGCGCTCCCACGCTGCACCGCTTGGGTATTCAGGCGTTCGAGCCCGTCCTCGTCGAAGGCAAGGCCATCCGCATTCACCCGCTCGTCTGCACCGCGTTCAACGCGGACTTTGACGGCGATCAGATGGCCGTGCACATCCCGCTTTCGCCCGAATCGCAGGTAGAAGCGTCTGTGCTCATGCTCAGCTCGCGCAACATTCTTTCTCCGGCGCACGGTTTGCCTCTCGCCGTCCCGTCGCAGGACATGGTTCTCGGCATCTACTACCTGACCAAGAACAAGCCCGGCGCCAAGGGCGAAGGCCGCGTCTTCGGTTCCGCCGATGACGTCAGCCTCGCGCTCGAAGCGGGCGAAGTGGAATTGCTCACTCCCATCCGTCTCCGCTACTCGGGCGAAGTCATTGACCTGGTCACTGCTTACGACAACCAGGACGTTACGCACACCGAGCCGGTCAAGATGGAGCGCCAGTTCATCCAGACCACCGTTGGCCGCGTCATTTTCAATTCGCACTTGCCCTCGCACATGCCGTTCATCAACGGCTTGCTCAAGAAAAAGGGCGTTCAGCAGCTTGTCTATTACGCTTACCTTCGATTCGGTCTTGAAAACACCGTCGTTCTGCTCGATCAGTTGAAGGCGCTCGGCTTCACCCACGCCACCAAGTCCGGCATCTCCATCGGCATTGACGACATGCTTATCCCGGGCGATAAAGCCAAGCTCGTCGAAAACGCCGAAAAAGAAGCCGTCAAGGTTCAGCAGCAATACCTCGATGGGGCCATCACTCACGGCGAACGCTACAACAAGATCATTTCCCTCTGGGGCGACGTCACGGAAAAAGTCGCGGACGGAATGTTCAAGGCGCTCGAAAGCCATGACAAGGAAGGCGTCATCAACCCCGTCTACGTCATGGCGGACTCCGGCGCCCGCGGTTCGAAGCAGCAGATTCGCCAACTTTCCGGTATGCGCGGCCTCATGGCCAAGCCCTCCGGCGAAGTCATGGAGACTCCGATCACTTCGAACTTCCGCGAAGGCCTTACCGTGTTGGAATACTTTATCTCCACGCACGGTGCTCGTAAGGGTCTTGCCGACACCGCTCTAAAGACCGCGGACTCCGGCTACCTCACCCGCCGTCTCGTGGACGTGGCGCAAGACGTCATCATCAACGAACTCGATTGCGGCACAGGCGAAGGCATTTACGTCGAACCTATCATCGAAGCCGGCGTCGAAGTCGAACCGCTACGCGACCGCATCGTTGGCCGCGTTTCGCTCGACAAGATTAAGGACTTCGAAGGCCACGTAATCGTCGAGATCAACCAGGAAATTACGGAAGAGCTCGCGAACGCGGTACAGGCCTCCGGTATCGAACGTGTCCGCATCCGTTCCGTGCTCACCTGCGAATCCCGCCGCGGTGTTTGCGCGCTCTGCTATGGCCGCAACCTCGCTTCGGGCCGCATGGTCGAATTGGGCGAAGCGGTCGGCGTCATCGCCGCGCAGTCCATCGGCGAACCCGGCACGCAGCTCACCATGCGTACCTTCCACATCGGCGGTACCGCCACCCGCGTTTCGGAACGTTCCACGCTCGAAGCGCGCAACAACGGCATCATCAAGTTCATCGACCTCAAGTACGTCGAAGGCCGTGGCGGCACTTCCATCGCCATGAACCGTTCCGGCTTGATCGCCATCGTGGACGAAAAGGGCCGCGAAAAAGAGCGCTACCACGTTGTGTACGGCGCGCGTCTCCGCGTTGCCGAAGGCGACACCGTCACCCACGGACAGACTCTTGCCGAATGGGATCCGTTCACGTTCTCGATTCTTACGGAAACCGGCGGCACCATTCGCTTCGAGGATCTCCGCCCCGGCGTCACCATCGAAGAGCAGGTGGACGAAGTCACCGGCCTTTCCCAGGACGTTGTCACTCTGCCTCCCGGCGATGAAAAGCATCAGCCGGCCATTTTGATTCGCGATAGCGCGGGTAAAAACAAGAAGAAATACCTCATGCCCTCGCGCGCGCACTTGATGGTCAAGGATGGCGACGACGTTCAGCCTGGCGACATTCTTGCCAAGATTCCGCGCGAAACCACCAAGACGAAGGACATCACTGGTGGTCTCCCGCGTGTCGTCGAACTCTTCGAAACCCGTAAGCCCAAGGACCCTGCCGTCATCAGCGAAATTGACGGTATCGTCCGCTACGGCGAAATCGCCAAGGGCATGCGCAAAATCTACGTCGAAAGCGAAGATGGAAAAACCACCAAGGAATATTCGATTCCGCGCGGCGTGCACATCAACGTTCAGGAAGGCGAACACGTCAAGGCCGGCGAAGCCCTCATTGACGGTCCGCTCAACCTGCACGACTTGCTGGCAGTCCTCGGCGAAAAATTCACGCAGGCCTATCTCGTCAATGCCATTCAAGAGGTCTACCGCCTCCAGGGCGTCAACATCAACGACAAGCACATCGAAACCATCGTTCGTCAGATGATGCGCTGGGTCAAAGTTGAGGACGTTGGCGACACCAACTTCCTTCTCGAGGAACAAGTGGACAAGTTCCGCTTCCGCGAGGAAAACGATCGCATCATCAGCGAAGGCAGCCGCCCCGCCACGGGCCGTCCGCTTCTCCTTGGTATCACCAAGGCTTCGCTCTCGACCGATTCGTTCATCTCTGCTGCCAGCTTCCAGGAGACCACGCGCGTTCTCACCGAAGCCGCCGTTGCCGGCAAGGTGGACTACCTCCGCGGCCTCAAGGAAAACGTCATCATGGGCCGTCTCATCCCGGCCGGCACCGGACTCGAGCACTACCGCAGCCTTCAGTTGCTGACGGAAGTGCCTGTCCAGGCGCCAGTCGAGGAAATTCCCGAAGCCGCCGAGCTAACCGCTGAAGAGGCCGCCGCTCTCGACTTCATGGGCAAGGACGGCGAAGCCGACGCCGCCACAGAAGGCTAATCAGCCCCAGCACAATCCAAATCAAAGCGGCGCTCTGGTTTATCCCGGAGCGCCGTTTCCTTTGGAATTCGACCGCTCAGCGTCGTCCGTTTGCACAGGTACACTTCGGGCACTCTCTGCCCCAGCTTTCATTGAGCCTTGCCGCTGCGCTTCCTACAATATTAGGTACTCGATTGGCCGGCGGGGTTGTACCGGGTTCGACGCTCAGCCTATGCCAGATAATCCCCAGCCTATTCTGCCGACAAAGGGCAGCTCCACTGACCCCGCGCAGAATCGCGTCAGCATCTCCTCGCGCCTCGAACATTTTGAAAAGCGCCAGGCTGATCTCCTGCGCCTTATTTACCTGATCCTCGTCATCGTCGTTTCCGCTTTTCTATGGACACAATGGAGTACGCTGCGTAGCTTCGTCTATCGCCTCGAAGGCGCCGCATTCGGACTGGTCGCTCTGGTTCTTCTTGTTGGCGCGTACGCCTGGCGCCGCACGCGGGAAATCTCCGAACTCCGCGGACTCGTGCGCGGCCTCGAACAGCGCGACGTCACTTCCGCCAACGACAAACAACTCGAACAACTCTTCGGCATGATTAGCCGCTCGCAGCAAGGCTATCGCGATCTAATCGATTCCTTCGACGACGTCCTCATCGCCCTTTCCCTCGAAGGCGAAATTCGCGCCGCCAATCGCCGCTTCAGCGATCTCCTCGGCCTCAATTTCCAGCAAATCATCGGAAAAAAGATCAGTGACTTCTTGGACGAATCCGGCGGTCAGGGCACCGCCGACGCGCAAGAGGGTCTTCCAAGATTTCTAGAGCGCCGCAATTGGTCCGGCGTCGTGCAAGTCCGCTTCAAAAATCGCAACGCCGTCCATTACTTTGACTGCGTCGCGCACGCTATGGTCCGCGACGAAGTCGTTCACGGCATCACCGTTCTCGCACGCGACGTCACCGCCCTTCGCCGCAACGAAGCGCGCTTCACCGAACTTTTTGAAACCCTGCAGGAAGGCATCTACATCGTCACGCCGGAAGACCGCATCATGGACGCGAATCCCGCTCTCGTCCGCATTCTCGGTTACGATTCCAAGGACGACCTGCTCGCCCGCAAAGTCTCCGATGTCTTTCCAGACGAATCGCTCCGCAACATCGTTCGTTCCGAAGTGGATCGCCAGCCCGTCCTCGAAGGCCGCGAAATCATTCTCATTCGCAAGGACGGCAAACCCATCACCTGCCTCAACACCGCCGCCGCCGTTCGCGATACCTCCGGCAAAATCATCCGCTATCAGGGCGCCCTCATGGACGTCACCGCCCGCCGCGAAATCGAGCGCCGCCTCCACAAGCAGCAGGAATTTGCCCGCCGCCTCGTGGACAGTTTCCCGGACGTTATCTTTGTCGTGGACACGCAGGCGCGCTACACTTTCGTCAGCCCTCGCGTAAAAGAAGTCCTCGGCATGGACGTCGAGGAAACCATGGCGAAATCCTTCGCCGAATGCGTTCATCCCGACGATCAGTCCGCGGTCAAAGCGCTCTACGCAGATATCGCTTCCGGCAAGCAAAATTTCGGCTCGCTCGAAGTTCGCATTCGCCACAAAGCCGGAGATTGGCGCTACGTTCGGTCGCATTTCAGCCCGCTCTCCGCGGAAGCGGGTGGCATAGACGGCGTCGTCATCTCCAGCCGCGATGTCACCGAACTCAAACGTCTCAGCGAACAGCTCATTCAATCCGAAAAACTCGCCGCCATCGGGCAAATGCTTGCCGGCGTCGCCCACGAACTTAATAATCCGCTCACCGCAATTCTCGGCGTCACCGAACTCGTCCGCGAACGCGAAGGCCTCGACGACGCGATGAAGCGCCAGCTCGACCTCACCCATCGCCAGGCCCGCCGCGCCGCGCGCATCGTGCAGAATCTTCTGGAATTTGCTCGTCCCGCTGCGCCGCAGCGAAAGCCGGTTGACATCAACAATATTCTGGAACGCACGCTGCAGCTCCACGAACATTCGCTGCGCCGCAATTCCATCGAAGTCAGCATTCAGCGGCAGGAGGGAATTGCAAACGTCGTCGGCGATGCCAGCCAGCTCATCCAGGTTTTTCTGAATCTCCTCATCAACGCCGAGCAGGCCATCTGCGAAGTGCGCGATTCCGGCCGCATCCGAGTTCGCGTCGCATCCTCCTCCAGAAAAGTCACTGTCACCATTCAGGATGATGGCGTCGGAATTTCGCAGGAAGCGGCTTCAAAAATTTTCGATCCGTTTTACACCACGAAGCGTCCGGGCGGCGGCACCGGTCTCGGCCTCAGCATTTGCGTCGCGATTCTTCGCGAACATGCTGGAACCGTCGAAGCGCAATCCCTCCCCGCCGGTGGCAGTGCGTTCACCGTCGTTCTGCCTGCCGCTGCGCCGGAGCAATCGCCGTCCGCGCCGACACATCGCGACACTTCGCAAGGCGGTACTGCGCACGCCGGTTCGCAGGGCGAAAAGGGGCATCACGACCCCGATGCCACTCCCGCGAGCTCCAAGCCTCCCGTGCCCATGGCGGTAAAAGGCCGCAGAATCCTCGTGCTCGACGACGAGGAAAGCATCCGCTCGCTGCTTGAAGAAGGCCTGTCGAACCACGGCCTCCGCGTAGCGTGCGCGGCTTCCGCGGAAGAAGCCGCAAAACTCGCCGCCACGGAAAATTTCGATGCGTTGCTTTGCGATCTGAATCTTGGCGCCACGGGCGGCATCAGTTCCGGCCACGAAGCCGCCGCTCACGTCGTGGCCGCAGCGGGTCCAAACAAACCAATCGTCATTTTCATGACGGGTGAACTAGTCTCCGGCTCCGAAGACCGCAGCGGCCTTGGAGGCACTGCCTTCCTGCAAAAACCCTTCCGCATCCTGGACGTCCTCGCCGTCCTCCGCGAATCCTTCACGACGGTCACATCTTCCAAGCCATAATTTTCCTTGCTCGTTTCTTACGCCGACGTGTTTGTTGGTGCAGGGACGGAACTTTAGTCCGCCACTTCTTCCCTGAACTCTTACTTCTTCTCCACGCTCTTCGCTGCCCCCTTGTCCACTCCAAAATCCCAAACGTACAAATTCATTCCATCCGGCAACATTTCCGCGAGCGCATACTCCCCCGGCTCCATCTGTTCACCCAGCGTAAACCGGTACACGTTCGGTGCCACTTCCCATCGCTGGAGCAGCACCGTCTTTCGCGAGGTATCCATCTTTTCCCCAAACAGTGACTGGATCTGCTCCAGTAGCCGCTTGTTTCCCTTCACCGTCGCGCGAATCAGCTCCACTTCCGGCCCAGACTCTCCGGGTCGGCTGCTCTTCCGCACAAGAGACGTGTGGTCCGGATCGGGCGGCGCCTCGCGCAAATAAAATTCCAAGTGCGAAGGATCAAGTCGCATCGTCGCGTGCGCGCCCGGCAATTCGTAGTTCGTCTTGCTCGGCACGATGGGCACCGGAATCATGATCTGTTTCAGGAATTGCTTTTTGTCACGGTGTTGGTCCATCCCCGCCTGCTCCAGCAGCGTAATGGTTTTTCCCTGCGCGGCAAACATGCCTTCCCCCGAAGGTAGAAACGCGCCAGACCCGGTCTGCAAACTCGCGTCCACGTCCAGCGCCATGTCCATCCGCGAAGCTTGTTCCTGCTGGTGCAGCTTCTTCAATTCCGCATCGTGCTGCGCCGCAGTCGCCGCTTCCGCTTTCTGCGTCGCTGCCCAGTCCACCATGGACGCCGGAATCTCCTCCCACGCGCCGCGCTCCAAACTGTAATACCGCACGCGCTCCCCGTTCCGCGTGTACTCGCGAACGAGTTGGTAGTCTCCATCCTTCAGAACCAATTTCTTCCCATTAGGCGCTCCGCCGGGCAATGCGCGCTTATCTTGATCTTGTTGAGGACTCTCCGCAGCAGGCTTGCTGGTGTCCGGCCCAGGAGGAGGTTGAGCCTGTCCCGCCGCGCATCGCGCCGTTAGCAAGAATCCCAGACCAATCATCGCGCCCAAACCCACAATCGAAAGGAACCTGTTTCTCATGAGGACCAACCTACCCATTGGGATGCCCCAACGCAACAGTCGTTTGCCTGCAGGGCTGGGACAGAGAGGCTCGGTGACTTGTGTGGATTTGGTTAACCATAATCACCCCACCCCTCCCCTGTTTTTTGTAAGTGTCCTTTAGGGCCGACCGGCCCGCGAAACCTCATGAAAATCGCTCAACGTCAGGCAAGGCAGACCTCGTGACGTTAACTCCTTCGATTTCAGCACGCCTTGATTTGCCACCCAGGGTTTTTCGACCCTGGGTTGTTAGTTCTGCTGCGCGGAAAACGGGTAAGAAAATATGCGGACCACATTGTGCGACCGAAACTACTCGTACACCGTGTCTACTTTGCGGCCGATTCCGGCTTGCACCAAGAGCGCGCGCAACGCTTCTTCGCCGCCGGCGCCGCGTTGTTCGTCGGAAATGTTGCCGTCCTTATCTATGACGACGTAGATCGGATAGACAGTCGCTTCGTACATGGCCGCGAGGTTGGTGTCCTCCATCAGGACGATGCGGCAGGAACGAGGATGCTGCTCGAGGTATTTCTTAACCAGCTTTTTCGGCTCGTCGACGTTGATGGCAAGAACGATCAGACCCTTGTCGCGGTATTCCTTGTCGAGCTTGTCTACGTAATCCGCCTCGGCGACGCAGAATTTGCACCACGTGGTCCAGAATTCGAGCAGCACGACCTTGCCCTTGATACTGGCATTGTTGAATTTCTCCCCGGAGGTGGTGACGGCATTGAAACGAGGAGCCGGCTCGTTCGTGGCGGTAGCGCTACAGAGAAGCGCCGCGGAGAGAAACAGAGCGACTGCGAGGCGAGGACGAGGCTTAGGCCGGGCGACCATACCGGAAATGTAGCACGGACAAAAGGAACGCCAAAAAGTAAAAAGGCCCCCATGCGAGATGAGGGCCTTCCAAAAACCAGGTTCAAGCGCCCGTTAGTGGGTGCACTTGGGGAACAGCGTGACCAGCACCATCAGATCGGACAGCGTAAAGAGCCAATTGTCGGCCTTGCCGGCGGCTTCCGCGGCGCGGGCGATAAAGCCCAGGTGGCGCGTGCGGGCGAACTTATGAATGTGCTCGAGGCAGATGCCAGTCAAGCTGGCAACTTCCGAATCGGTGAAGATTTTTTGACTCGATTTTACTGTGACCATGGCCGTTCTCCTCAACAACCAGTTCCCAACTATCTTTGTGACTCAACCTTCAAAATCGTTACTGCATCCTGTCCGCTTTTTCCTCTTGCTACTTCTACGATGCTGAGACGAGCGTAAAAGATGCAGAACTTCCCTGCAATAGTCGTTCCGTTTCAGAAGCAAATAAACGAGCAGGCTAGTACTTTCTCTAAATCTGTTGAAAAAATGAGCATTTTGGCAGTCTTTGAGCTGTTTTTCAGAGTGGTACTTGATCCCGTTTTATCTGAGGCGACGGAAAAAATATCCCACTTCCGCGAACTTGCTACGTGATTTGGAATAGTTGTGGCGATTTAGCTAAACGTTTTACTTGAGACTGATTCGGAAAACCATGGAGATTTGTGAACCAATTCTGACAAAACAATTACAAAGCTGCGCCGCCAGCTTGTTCAAACGCATGCGCGATCTGGAGAACGCGGGCTTCGCCGAACGCGGGGCCGAAGATCTGCAGGCCGACAGGGAGTTTGCCGTCAATTCTGCCGCAGGGAACGGAGATTCCGGGGACGCCAGCGAGCGATCCTGTAACGGTGTAAATATCTGCCAGATACATTTGCAGCGGATCACTGGTGCGTTCGCCGAGTTTGAAGGCCGGAACGGGCGAAGTGGGCGTGACGATGGCGTCCACTTTGGTGAAAGCGTCGCGAAAATCCTGTGCGATGAGCGCGCGGACTTTTTGGCCCTTGAGATAGTAGGCCTCGTAGTAGCCAGCGGAGAGGACGTACGTTCCAAGAACGATGCGGCGTTTCACTTCCGGGCCAAAACCGGCGCCGCGGGTTTTGCGGTACATGCCGATGAGTGTCGGGTCGTCGACACGTAGGCCATAGCGGACGCCGTCATAGCGGGCGAGGTTGGAGGAGGCCTCGGCGGTGGCGATGATGTAGTAGGTGGCGATGGCGTAATCGGTGTGGGGCATCCGGATGTCCACCAGTTCGCAGCCGAGCTCTTTCAGAACAGCGATGCCGGATTCGACTTTGGCGCGGACGCCGGAGTCCATGCCTTCGGCGAAATAGTCTTTGGGAATTCCAATGCGGAGGCCTTTGACAGGCTTGGCGGCTTCAGCGGCGTAGTCCGGCACGGGGGCGGTGGTGGAAGTGGAATCGCGCGGGTCACGACCGGCAATCGTCTGGAGAATTGTGGCAACGTCTTTCACTTTTGTGGCGAAGGGGCCGATGCGGTCGAGCGAAGAGGCGAAAGCGATGAGGCCGTAGCGGGAGACGCGGCCGTAGCTGCCCATCATGGCGGGGATGCCGCAGAGGGCGCCGGGCTGGCGGATGGATCCGCCAGTGTCCGTACCGAGAGAGGCGACGGCAAGGCCTGCAGCGACCACGGCTGCGGAGCCTCCGCTGGAGCCGCCCGGGACGCGGTCGAGTGCTAGCGGGTTTTTCACAGGGCCATAGGCGGAGTTTTCGTTTGAGCTGCCCATGGCGAATTCGTCGCAATTGGTTTTGCCGAGGAGGACAGCGCCGGCGGATTCGAGGCGCCCGACGGCGGTGGCGTCGTAGGCGGGGTAGTGATTTTCGAGAATTTTTGAGGCGCAAGTGGTGCGAATGCCGCGGGTGGAGAGGACGTCTTTGATGGCGATGGGAACACCAGCGAGGGGAGGAAGAGGTTTGTTTGACGCTATGAGGGCGTCGATTTTATCCGCTTGGGCGTAGGCGCGTTCGGGAGAGAGGGTGAGATAGGCGTTGAGCGTGGGATTTTGCGCGTCAATGCGTTTGAAGAAATCGGCGGCAAGTTCGCGCGCGGAGATTTTTTTAGCGGCGAGGGCGGATTTTGCGGATTCGATTGTCCAGTTGTCAGACATGGTCCTCAGTTCCTGCATCTTGCCGAAACGGGCCGCTTCAGAAAGCGGCCCCTACAACAGAATCTCTAGCGCTCGATGACCCTGGGGACGCGGAAAAAGGGTGGCTCGGGATCGGGCGCGTGTTTTAGAACGTCGGCGGCGATGATGCTCTGGACGTGGATGTCTTCGCGGAGGGTGGCGTCAGCGGTTTGGTCGTCGGTTAGGACTTGCGCCATGGGTGCGACGTTGGTGGTGTCGAGTTCGTTGAGCTTGCCGATGTATTCGAGGATTTCGTCAATTTGGGCGCGATAGGTTTCGAGCTCGGACTCGGAGAGTTCGAGATAAGCGAGGTCGGCGACGCGGATTACGTCTTCACGGGTGATTTTCATGGCTTATGCCGAACTAGATGCGGTTCGGAGCCAGTAATTTTAGCATAAGCTCGGTGCCAGCTCTGGAAACCACTACACTCGAGTCGGCATCTACCTTTGCAAAGGTGGCCGAAGAAAGTGGGCGGTGTCGTATCCGCCGGATTTATCACATCACTAGCTCGGCCAAGGGCGGTATCAGGTCATGAAATTTTTTCTACTGGTATGTTCTTTGGCATTTCTGAGTTTGCCCGCGATGGGACAAAAGGCGAAGAAGCTCATTGAGCGGCCGACGCATTTCGAGATCGGTGTATTCATGTTCTTCGATTTTGGGCCACCTTTTGATTACTACAATCTATATATTGTGCGTCCGGCTAAAAGCGGGACAAATGTGGAGCGGTTGCTATTCACGCCTCCCGGCGACAAATGTTTTTCTCCGGCGAAGATCGAAAGATCCGCGGCGACTGTCAAAGAGACAGTTGCGGAGTTATTTGACTCAAAGAATCCTTGTGAAGTCCCCGAGAAAGAATTGAAGCGCGAGCTGAAGCGGTGCAAGCATTGCCTCACGTTCAGTGGTTCTCGTGTCGTCATGCAAGTGAAGTGCGGAGAGCAGACGCGATTGATTCGGTCCGACATTTTGGATCGAGACATGTTTGATCCGCGAGCTGGCACGCCGGACAACACGACATGGACGATGCATTTGCTGGAGAAGCTGAACAAGAATCTCGGACCAGGAGTGATGGAAAAACCCGCTCTTCAAATGGGAACGGAACAGCCCGACTCAAAGGTGCAACTCAGCTCTCAAGATGAGACGATTCTGGGCGAGGTAGATGCAGGGCACTACGATTCTCTTTTTCCAAGTGGTTCTGAAACGGAAAAATTATCCGCGCTTTACAAGTCGACGCAGAACGTTGGCTTCGCACAGCCGAGCGCGAAATTGAAGAGCTCCAGTCCAGTGCCTCCCGTAAAATTCGTTGAACCTGGTTATCCGCCGCTCGCTAGGGCAACGCACACGGAAGGCGACGTGAGCCTGGCATTCGAAATACTCCCCGATGGTTCTACGACAAATGTCCGCATCTTGTCGGGACACAAATTGTTGAATCCAGCGGCGCTGGATGCAGCTGGGAGATGGAAATTTTCAACTGCTGATGCAGGTAAGACTGCAGAGGCCACAATTGGATTCGCGTTGAACTGTCCGACTGAAACTAGCAAAAATTAAGGCAATAGTTACCGAGAGAGCGCGGCGGCGGGTTTGCGGGGGAATTTGGTGGAGACATAGTTGTCTACTAGGGATTTGAAGGCGACGGCGAGTTCGTCGTAGGTGCCTTCGAGGGTGACGTCTTTTTTGCCGTCGATGTACACGGGGCAGCGGGGTGCTTCGCCGGTGCCGGGAAGGCTGATGCCGATGTTGGCGGCTTTGGATTCGCCGGGGCCGTTGACGATGCAGCCCATGACGGCGAGGGTCATGGTTTCGACGCCGTCGTATTGTGTTTTCCAGGTGGGTATCATTTCGCGAATGTAGGCTTGCGTGCGTTCGGCGAGTTCTTGAAATGTGGTGCTGGTGGTGCGGCCGCAACCGGGGCACGCGGTGACGCTGGGAGAAAACGAGCGCAGGCCAAGCGCCTGAAGTACTTCGCAGCACGCGTAAACTTCTTCGCGGCGGTCGCCGCCCGGACGTGGCGTGAGCGAGATGCGAATGGTGTCGCCGATGCCGTCATAGAGAAGAACGCCGAGCGATGCGGCGGACCAGATCTGGCCCTTCATGCCCATGCCGGCTTCGGTGAGACCGAGGTGCAAAGGCTGCTCTGTTTTGCTGCTTAGGTCGCGATAAACTGTGATGAGGTCACGCGGACGGGAAGTTTTGCAGGAAATAATAATTTGATTGTGGCGGAGGCCGGATTCGAGCGCGAGCTCCGTGGATTGAAGCGCGGAGAGGACCATGCACTCGTTGATGATGTCTTCGGATTCTTTGCCGAGACTCTTGTCGGTGTTCTCCTGCATTTTGGCCATGACTAGCTCTTGATTTAAAGAGCCGCCATTGACGCCGATGCGGACTGGCTTGCCGTTGTCCACGGCGACTTTGCAGATGGTGGAGAACTGTTCATCGCGGCGCTGACCGGCACCGACGTTGCCGGGGTTGATGCGGTATTTGTCGAGCGATTTGGCGCAGTCGGGATATTTAGTGAGGAGAACGTGGCCGTTGTAATGAAAGTCTCCGATGATCGGAACGTAGCAGCCGGCGGCGAGAAGGCGCTTTTTGATTTCGGGAACGGCGGCCGCGGCTTCGGGGACGTTGACGGTCCAGCGAACGATTTCGGAGCCAGCCTCGGCGAGTTCGAGCGTTTGCTTTAGCGTGGATTCGACGTCGGCGGAGTCCGTGTTGGTCATGGACTGGACGACGATGGGTGCGCCGCCGCCGACCTGGACATGGCCGACTCTTACGCCGTAGGTTTTGCGGCGCGGGTGGCGCGAGCCAGTCGAATCGAAGCCCGCGATTTGCGTGAACGTGGACATTTACTCATCTAGTTTATCAGCGTGGGGTTAGGCCGTGCCAGTCGAAGCGATGTTGAAAAGGTGTCAGTTTCCGAATAGGCCACTATTGGGGAACCAGTGAAACAAGGGAGCGTCAAAAACCCATTGTTTAGAACCTGGAGCGGTGCCATCATGCGTCGGATCCACCCTCGGAAGATGCCAAGCTTCGGCAACCCGGAAGTTTTCCATGTCAGCTAATTCCGCACCTTCAATCGTCCGTTTCGGAACGTTCGAGCTTAATCTTCAAACTGGGGAACTTCGCAAGCGGGGGCAGAAGATAAAGCTTCAGGAACAGCCGTTGCAAGTGCTGGCGGCGCTGCTTGAGCGGCCTGGAGAGATGGTCAGTCGGGAGGAATTGCGCAGCAAGCTCTGGCCGGCGGACACGTTCGTCGATTTTGATCATAGTCTCAATGCCGCTATTAAGAGGTTGCGGGACGCGCTTGGCGAATCGGCGGACGCCCCTGTATTCATCGAGACGCTCGCTCGACGTGGGTATCGCTTCATAGCCCCACTCGAAGGAGGCTTCGCTGCAGGCGGAATCGGAACCGCGCCCGCCCCGGAACAGAGCAAATCGTCTTTCTTGCGCCCCTGGGTCGCCATCGCCTTCCTTTCACCCATTGTGATTGCCGTCCTGGCGTGGGCCATGTGGCGGCATCCATCGCGGCACACGGAGGTCATCGAGCATAAGCTCACCTCGAATTCATCAGAAAATAGCGTGAGCAGCGCGGCGGTCTCCCCGGATGGCAAGTATCTCGCCTACACGGACAATACAGGTATCTACCTGAAGCTGATTCGCACGGGTGAAACCCACCCGGTGCCCTTGCCGCCAAACTTCTCAGCCCATGTGAACGACTGGTTTCCGGACGGCTCTCATTTACTCATCTCCCGTGAGGAACAACCCGGTAAGGCAAGTTTGTGGAGCATCTCGCTGTTCGGAGGGTCGCCCCGTCAATTGACAGATGACGGCTCAGGAGGATCGGTGTCCCCGGATGGAGCCCACATTGCGTTCCGCCGCGTTGACCTGACTTACAACCCTCAGCTCGCTCGAGAAGTGTGGGTCATGCGTTCCGACGGAACAGATCCGATTAAGGTTGCACCTGATAAGGGTTCGCGGGTGGGAACGCCGACGTGGTCCCCCGACGGCAAACGAATCGCTTACCTCAGAACAGCATTGGCGTACGACGCGCCGACGCGTTCGGTTGAGGTGAATGAATGGCAGAACGCGAGCGCCAAGACCCTTTTTTCAGACAGCGGTTTAACTCCTGCCCTGCATTGGCTGCCGAATGGCCGCTTGACCTACGCCGTTGACACCCAGCAAACCCCAGGCCGGCGAGATTCAAGCGTTTGGATGCTATCACTGCCGCAAGCGGGAAAGATTTCCAAGCCCCCGAAACGCATCACGCAAGGATACGGTTCGATTAAGCAAATTACCGGAAGCGCCGATGGAAAAGCACTTGTCTTCATAAGAGAAAATTGGTTGCCTAGCATTTACATCGGTACGCTGGCAGCGGACGGCACACAGTTGCTGGCGCACAGGCGGCTGACGCTCGATGAGAGTGTAAGCGTTCCGACTTCCTGGACACCAGATAGCACGGCAGTCCTGTTTTATTCGAATCGAAACGGTACTTTAGAGATTTTCAAGCAGGCTACCGATCAGCCATTGGCGGAGAGTCTGGTAACTGCCGCAGACCAGCTCTCAGAACCCAGAGTGACGCCCGACGGTTCAGAGATCTTGTATGTTTCGACTCCTAAATCCGCCGGTCCGGAGACTCCTTCTTCTATTTTCGCAATTCCCATCCATGGCGGACCTTCTCGATTAGTCCTCCAAGACGTGGCGATCTTTGCTGTGGAGTGTGCGCGCTTGCCATCGACGACCTGCCTGTATAGCGTATCGAAGGGGAATACGCGAGAGACCTATCTCTTCGACGCGCGAAGCGGCAAAACTGCAGGCCCGCCCCAAATCGATTCCGAGGGCTTCTGGAGTCTATCCCCAGACGGTTCGCAACGAGCCTTCGTCCCTGTCGGTTCTAATCAAGAAACGATCCACTTCCGTTCCACATCCACGGGCAAAACCGGTGACCTGGTTGTAAAGGGATGGAAGGGATTGATGCACGTAGACTGGTCTGCAGATGGAGGCAGCCTCCTCGTTGGTTGGCATAATCATGAATCGGATAATGCATTACTAAAGGTCACCCTAAGTGGCGAAGTTTCGGTTCTGCTCCGTTCCAATAATTTCATCGGATACGCAATTCCATCCCCTGACGGGCGACTGCTGGCCATATTGGAGGTCAGCCCGACCAAGAATGTGTGGCAGATCAAGGATTTCTGACGGTCCTCTGCAACATCTTCCGGTCATGTGAATCGCCGGTCACGATTCATAAAATTCAAATTGCCCCGCTACCCGCTGAAGCCGTGGGCGCGTTGATGTTGATATTCGGCTGCGTCGAAGTGGCCGAGGGAGTCTTCGATTAGGCCGTCTTCGCCAAATTTCCATTCTTCGTAGCCGCTGATGCGGACTTTTTTGCCGGTGCCTCCCGGTCCGGTGTTGGTGCCTTCGAGTGTCCAGTGAAATTCGACGCGCGTGCCGTCTGGGTTCAGGTCGTCCATGAAGAGCTTGAGATCGGGGAAAGTGGTCATGAAACCGCGTGCCGCTTCGATGAGAGCATCTCGCCCGATGGCAGGAGACTCGTCGTTGATTTTGAGCGAGCCGTTCGGTGAAAAGAATGCGGCTACGGACTCGGGATTCTGGCTGCACCATGCGGCGGTGTAGCGAGTGGCGAAGTCGTGCAATTGGGCGAAATCGAGGCTCATCAGATCTTTTCTAAATGGCCGGAATAGAGATTGCGTTCCGCTACGGGTTTGGATTGGCGCCGGTGAGTAAGCCGCCGTCAATGGCGATGAATTGGCCTGTGGTGAAGGAAGATTTGCCGGAACAGAGCCAGAGAACGGCTTCGGCGACTTCAACGGGTTTGCCGAAGCGGCCGAGTGGGTGCTGGGCGAGCACAGCTTTACTGACAGCGGGGTCGGCAAAAGCGCGGTCGGCCATGGGAGTTTCGATGACGGCCGGGCAAACGGCGTTGACGCGGATTCCGGCGGCGGCACATTCGAGAGCGGCTGTTTTCGTAAGACCGAGGACGCCATGCTTGCTGGCGACGTAAACACCCGCTCCGGCAAAACCCTTAACACCTGCAACCGAAGACATGTTGACGATGGCGCCACCGCCGCCCTGCTTGAGCATTTGCTGAATTTCGTATTTGAGGCAGAGCCAGAGGCCTTTGAGATTGATGTTGTGCACCTGGTCCCAGTTTTCTTCGGTTTGATCGACGAGCGGAACCCAGCCCCCCTCGATGCCGGCATTGTTGAAGGCGACGTCGAGGCGGCCGAATTTTTCCACGGTCTTTTGCACCATTATTTGGACGTCAGAAGTCTTGGAGACGTCGGATTTTAGAAAGAGTCCTTCGCCGCCTGTGGCGCGGACTAGATTGAGGGTTTCATTGCCTTCAGCTTCGCGGCGGCCGGTGAAAACGACTTTTGCGCCGTGCTTTGCGAAGAGGACCGCTGTGTCCCGCCCGATGCCGGTAGTGCCGCCTGTGATGAGAGCAACTTTTCCGTGTAAGTCTCCGTGTGATGACGTTGCCATGATCTCTCCCTCTGAAAGTTGAAATGGTGGGTGGGAAATTTGGATGCGAGTGTAACTCAATTCGATACAGCTGAAATGGATGTGTCCCAGTCCTTGGAAAGAACCCTTGAGTAGTTCAGGCGGCGCGTTTCGATACGCGCGTATGGCGGGGAAGTCGTGGAAGGTTTGGAGGGACGCCAAGAAACTTGGTGCCCCAGCCGCACATTTCTTCCATGAGGGGAATGAGCTCGCGGCCGGCTTTGGTGAGCGAGTAGGTGACTTTTGGAGGCGAGTCGAGTGTGGATTTGCGGGAGATGGCGCCGTCTTTTTCGAGTTCACGGAGCTGGGTGGTCAGGACTTTTTCGGTGACGCCGGGGAGCATATCGCGCAGGGCGGCGAAGCGTTTTGGTCCGAAGGAAAGATACCAGAGCGCGAGGATTTTCCACTTCCCGGTGAGGACATTGAGGGTGGCTTTGATGGGACAGCCGTAGTGCTGCTTCATGGCGGACTCCGGGCTTACAAAATTGTGCGTACTTCCGGGGGCTTGCTCGCAGTTATAGCATGAACGAGAGAGAAAGAAATGCGCGATAGGCTGAGAAACACCCAGCGCGCGAAAGAGGAAAAGAAAATGATTTTGATTACGGGAGCAAGCGGAACGGTGGGCAGGGAAGTTTTGCGCGAAGTCGCGCAGATAGGAGTGAAGTTTTGCGCAATGTACCGGTCGAAGGAAGAAGCTGCGAAGGTTTCCCCGGGAATTCGGACCGTGATAGCGGATTTTAGCGACGCGAAGAGTTTGCAAGGGGCGCTGGAAGGAGTGGAGAGCGTGTTTCTGGTTTGCTCGCCGGTGCAACAACTTGTGGAGCTGGAAGGAAACATGATTGATGCGTGCAAAAAAGCGGGAGTGAAGAAGATTGTGCTGAATTCGGCTCTGGGCGCGGGGGATTACGACAAATCTTTTCCGAGTTGGCACCGAAAGGTGGAAGACAAGCTGAAGAGTTCGGGAATGGAATTCGTGATTTTACGGCCGAATGGATTCATGCAAAATATACTGGCGTTTCTTGCACCGAGCATACGGGCGCAGGGAGCGTTCTACGATGCGATGGGAAATACCAAGACGAGTTACGTGGACGTGCGGGATGTGGCAGCGGTAGCGGCCAAAGTGCTGACCGCACGCGGGCACGAAGAAAAGATTTATGAACTCAACGGACCGGAAGCGCTGACGCAAGACGAAATTGCAAAAAGAATCGCGGAGAAATCGGGAAAGGCAGTGAGTCATGTGAACATTCCGCGAGAAGCTCATGAGAAGGCGATGCTGGAGTTGGGAATGCCGGAATGGCAAGTGAAAGCGTTGATTGAGTTGCAGGATTATTACTTGAGCGGGCGCGCGGCTGCGGTGGATGGAGTCGTGGAGAAAGTGCTAGCGCGACCTGCGCGGACGATGGATGCGTTTCTTTCGGAAAATGCAGGGGAATTTCGCGGGCAGGCGGCGGGTGCCTAGGAAAAAAATTTACGCAGCGAACACTGAGCCTAGGTTTAAAGCTTCTGTTCCAAAGAGACAGCCAATTTGGCCAGGTCTTCTAGCTCTGCCCGGAGCTCGATCCAGTGACTTGAGCCAATTTCGTCCACAAAGCGTTGTTGAATCTTTCGCCATTCGGGGATAGCGAGGGCGAGAGCTTTTTCCCCTTTGCGCGTCAAAGAGAGAAAGCGCTGGCGCATCGTGCCTCGAGGTGAAATTGCCAGAAATCCCTCTTTTTCCATCAGCTTGAGGCTGCGCGTCAGTGTGCTGCGGTCAATGATCAAGACTTCCGAGATTCTACCTATGGAAACGGGCTGAATTTTGGCGATAGCGGTGAGGATGGCGAATTGAGTGGAGCGGATGCCGCTCTTTTGGAGGGCGCTATCGAAAAGCACGGTGACGGCGCGGGCGGTGCGGCGGAAGTTGAAGGAAGCGCAGTACCCGGTGCCGGTCAGGTCAAATGGAAAGGGAGGATCGGGCATAAGTATCTTGACTTGTATATACAAAGCAAGATATAACGTTCTGAAATTGATGTCAACGGGGCGCTCTTAAACTGTGGAAGGGCTCTCGTTACTACCCGTCATAAAAAGCGAGTGTGTCTGGATTCAGTTCCAGGGGACACACAATGAGTACAGAAATGACCAGCATGCAATCCTTGGCGGCGCGAGCTATTCCCGAAGCGAAGGCGGATGCGCGGCGCTATCTCGGCTTTGGCAGTTTCACTGTTGATTTGAAGCGCGAAGAACTATTCAAAGATGGAGCGCGCGTGAAGCTGCCGGGCAAGGTATATCAAACGCTTGTGGCGCTGCTCGACCGGCCTGGAGAAGTCGTGAGCCGGGAGGATCTGCGCAGCCGGCTGTGGCCCGAAGGCACGCACGTTAATTACGACGCGAACGTGAATACGACGGTGAATAAGCTGAGGCTTGCGTTGGGAGATTCGCCGGAGAAGCCGATCTACGTGGAGACGATTCCGAGGCAGGGCTACAGCTTTGTGGGAGCGGTTTCGATTGTGTCGCCGGGCGCGGCTTTTCGGAATGGCAAAAGCAAGGCTGAAATTGCAGGCCGAGATGCCGGAGCCGGTGCGGAAGCCTCATTTGCGCAGCCGGAATCACTGCGGGTTTCGAACTGGTTCGTCGCCGGAATTGTCGCCCTCGTACTGGCGGGAATGCTGTTTGGCGCGACGACTGTGATTTACTTGCACCGGTCCATCTAAAGCGGACGCCCCTTCTCGTTCGAATCCTCACTTTGGCAGGGCACGGCTGGACGAAAACTGTCCCTACGGGCAGGTGTCGCAGCCACGTCGCAGGACTATCCTCTAAAAAGCGTCTGCAGGCCTTAGCGCAGTGGCGATTGCGCGGTCAGGTGAATTCCTCTCTACTGGCAATGAAGGGCGCCTTGAGGATGGAAGCCATGGGTTTTCATAACCGGCTTGCGGGTAGAAGAGTCAGCAAGGATCTCCTGCGGAGGATTTCCCTTGCGGCGAGCTGCGCGGTGCTCTTGACCGCCGCGATATTCTCGGGTTGTGGCGGAGGCGTCGCGGGTACGGTTGCTCCGCCTCCCGCACCTAAGGCAACTCCGACCATTACGAGCTTCACTCCTGCCAGCGGCCCACCGGGAACTTCCATCACTGTGACGGGCACAAATCTTACAGGCGCGACCTCGGTTTCGATTGCAGGCGTGGACGCGACGACATTTTCGGTGGTGAGCGCGACGAGCGTTACGGTAAAAGTGCCAAGCGCGGCAACGACCGGCAAGATTGTGATTACTACGCCGCGGGGCAGCGCAACGTCCGCCAGCGATTTCACGGTGACTCAAGCAGGGCCGACGATCGCCAGCTTTTCGCCGACGAGCGGGCAAACGGGAACAAGCGTCACACTGACGGGAACGAATTTTACTGGCGCGACGAGCGTGAAGTTCAACGGCACGACGGCGATCTTTTCCGTGACGGATGCCAGCCACATTTCTACAACAGTACCGAACGGCGCGGCGAGCGGAACCATTTCCGTCACTACGCCGGGTGGAACGGCGATTTCGGCGAGTTCGTTTACGGTTAGCGTGCCGAGCGGGCTGGACCTGACGATTGACGGTCTTTACGTTACGCAATCAACGCAGAACTATCCGGCGCACGACGTGCCGCTGATTGCGGGACGCAGCGCTTGGGTGCGCGTGTTTGTGCTGGCGAATCAGGCGAATACTGCTGCGCCACAGGTGAGTGTGAATTTTGTGAACGGGAGCACAACGAACACGTTGACGATTAGCGCGCCGGGAAGTTCGGTGCCGACGAGTGTGAACACCGGCCTAGCCGCTTCGTCGTGGAACATGGCCGTGCCTGCTGCATGGATTACTGCGGGCACGACGGCCAGCGCCGACGTCGACCCGACGAATCAGATTGCGGAATCGAACAAGAGCAACAATCATTTTTCTTATGGTCCGCTGAGCGTACAGACGGTGCATCAATGGAAGATCACATTGATTCCGATCAAGACGACGGATGGGCGAACAGGAACAGTGGAAAATTCAAGCCGAACGAAAAGTGATTTGGTCGAGCCGGCGCGGAGACTCTACCCCGTTTGGGATGCGGTGGACGTAACGGTTGGGCCAACGTTCAATTCGGCAACGACTGGTGCTTCGCCGCTGCTGAAGAGCGATGGGACGAATTGGGGCGCAGTGCTGAGCGAATTGCTGGCGAAGCGAACGGCAGATGGAATAACGGATCGCAACTACTTCGGCTTTGTGAACGTGAGCTACAACAGCGGCGTGGCGGGGCTTGGCTACATCGGTGCGCCTGCGGCGATTGGATGGGACAACAATGGCGCGGAATGGGTGCTGGCTCACGAAGAAGGCCACAATTTTGGGCGGCAGCACAGTCCGTGCGGAGGGGCGAGCAATCCTGACCCGAGTTATCCGTACACAGGAGGGACGATTGGGGTTCCGGGCTGGGATGTGTTTGCAACGAGCGGGAATCTGAAGCCGACGACGGACACGGACATCATGGGGTATTGCAGCAATCCGTGGATCAGCGACTATGTTTACAAGTCCGTGCTGACGTTTCGAGCGGCACAGGGAACAAGTTTTGATGTAGCGCAGGACGCGGCGGCGAATGCGAACAACACGAAGAGCGCGGCCGGGCCGAAGGAAGGATTGCTCGTTTGGGGAAGGATTGAAGGCGGGAAAATGATTTTGGAACCGGCGTTTCGCGTGCCGGCGGTGGGCACGGCCGTCGAAGCGGGGCCGTACACTTGGGAAGGGAAAGACGCGCAGGGCCGAGTGCTGACCCGGACGACTTTCCACATGTATGAAGTTGCGGATGTACCGAACGACGAGCCGAAACATTTTGCGTTTGTAGTGCCGCTGGATTCGGCGGTGATGGATACCTTGGACAGTGTTCGCGTGGTGAAAGGCGAAAATGAATTGGCATTGCAGAAGACCAAGTCAGCGGCGCAGGTTCGTTCTGCAATGAACATCTTCCGGACGACGGATTTACCCGGTGGCCGCGCAGAGATTCATTGGGATGCGATTGCACATCCAGTTGTGATGTTGCGGGATGCAAAGACCGGAGAGGTGCGCGGATTTTTGCGCGGCGGTGATGTGACGATTGATGATGCGCCCGAGAATCTGGAGATTCAGCTTTCGGATGGCGTAAAGAGTTCTGTGATCATGCGGACGCGGCCGAGCGAGCAGTAAGAGACACCGCAGGGTCGAGCGCGGTGTAGTTCCACAGTTGAAACCGAGATAACCCAATAGGTTGAGATCCTTCGGTCCGCGAAAAACGCGGACCTCAGGATGACAACGGGGCAGTGTGCGCAAATTTGTTGTGCAGGCCAAGTTTAGGAGGCGGCAGAGGACTGGGGCTGAGTGTTGCCGCGGAGGCCGAGGGCATCGGCTTCGGCGCGCATGGCTTCGATGCAGAAGGCGATGTGATCGTCGAGCGGAACGCCAAGTTCTTCGGCGCCTTTGATTACATCTTCGCGGCTGACGCCGCGCGCGAATGCTTTATCCTTCATGCGTTTTTTCACTGAGCTGGCTTCGAGATCGAGAACGCTCTTCGAAGGGCGAACATAAGAACAAGCCGTGATGAAACCGGCGAGCTCGTCGCAAGCAAAGAGAATGTGCTCGAGCGCGGATTGACGGGCGACGTTGGTGTAGTCGGCGTGCGAGAGGATGGCGCGAATGATTTCTTCGGAGTAGCCGCGCTCGCGGAGGATTTTCGCGCCTTCGGCGGGATGTTCGCGGTCGGCGGCGTGGTCGTTGTTGGGCCAGCGCTCGTAGTCAAAGTCGTGCAGCAGGGCAGCGAGCCCCCAGGTCTCTTCGTCTGCGCCATTTTTGCGCGCATAGGCCCGGACGCAAGCTTCGACGGCGAGCATGTGCTTTCGCAAGGATTCGGATTGCGTGTATTCGCAGAGAAGTGTCCAGGCATCTTCGCGGGTCGGCATGCGGGTCTCCTAGGAAAACGCTTAGTGTAGCGCGGAAGGAGAGCCCATAGAAACCCGGACGCAGAGTTTAGAAAAAAAAGGCACCGGATTCAAAAACCGGCGCCCGATGAAATTTACCCGGACGAGGGGAATGCGTGGAGTAAGCCCCCGCCGCATGCAGAAGGCGATGAACGCAAACAGGGCCGTTGCAAGCAGCGCGAGTGATGAGGGCTCCGGCCACTCGGGGAGGATTGACCCTACCGCCGAAAGTTACCGAGAAAATAGCGCGAAAAGAAGTGCCGCGTTTTGGCGCTACCTTGCTATTGCCTCGGTAATAGCCTTGGTGGCGATAATCGCGTGGCTTAGATTGGGACGCGCAACAACGTCACTTCACGCGCGTGGTTCGATCCTGTCCGCGGACCTTGGCAATCACGATTGCGAGGATACGATTCAAGATTCTTCCCTGCTCTCGTTGCGAAAAGTTAATTCTTGGAACACAGAACGAGCGGACTTGAATGAGGAAGGGAAGCAAAAACAGTATTCCGCGAAGCGGGGAAGCGAAATGCGACCACTACGCTTGTGGTGTTCGGGACAGCGAAGCACAAGCTGTTGCGTGTCCGCGGCGCAGGTGGCGAAAAGCATGACAAAGACAGGCGAAAACGAGGCGTAAGTCGGCGAAGCGTGGAAGAAAAAATAAGAAAGTACAAAAATACTCTTGACATATTTCGGCGCTGTAAGCGAGACTCCCGGTGCGCCAGTTTCTGCCTTCCCAGAACGTTCCGACGTTCTCTTCCTTCTATCCGCACGCCGGACAAAGTCAGCGAGGAGTACCGGTGTCTGCACACTTAGAAAAGGCTACGATGAACTCTCTTGAGATGGACCGGGAAGTCATACGCTGCAAGACCTGCGGTCTTGTTCAGTACAGAACGCGCACGGGCAATTGCCGGCGTTGTGTACGGGCATTGCCGCAGCGGCTGGAGTTCCTGATTCCCGAAGCAGAGCCCGAGGCGCAAGCAGGGGCCGAGCCAGTGTCCGACAAGTTCGCCAACCAGAAGACGGTGGAGAACATCGGACAGCGAATCCGCCAGTTGAGGGAATCGCGCGGGATGACGCAGAGCCAGCTTCAATCAAAGTCCAAGGTTTCGCGTTCGTATCTGTCGCGTATTGAAAGCGGACAGATGACGCCGAGCCTCGGCACGCTGGAGAAAATCTCCGAGGCGCTGAACGTCGGCCTGAACCGGTTTTTCATTCCGGAATCGGACGGCGAAGCGCTGCTGGAAGATCCTTTCATCCAGGGACTGCGGCCGTTCCTGCAACAGCTCGATTGGGAACAGTGGCAGTCCATCCTGAAGCGCCTGCAGGCGATCAGCGATCACGTGAACGTAACGCCGGCGAATCTGCGCCCTATCGGTAATCCGTCGCGGCTGCCGCAGCCCGCGGCGGCGAATGGCAGCGGACCGATTGGTCATATCGCGGGTCATTCGAATGGACATGCGCTGAATCATTCGCACGCGCATGGTCATCCGCAGGGCTACCCGCTGCGGCGGCCAAGCGTTCCCGTGTTTCAGCGTCCGCTAGCTCGCTAGCGCAGACGGCTGATTGGCGAAAAAAGCTATTCGAATAAGGGCGTGCCTAAGCACGCCCTTATTTATTTTTCGGGCCTATTTTTTTCTGGAAAGGACTATTCGCGGACGACGGCAACCTTCATCGCGGGGACTTCGAGGCGCATGAGGCGATGATTTGTGTCGAGGAGGAGAAGGACTTCGATGTCGGACGTGGTGACGCGCAAGCCTTCATATGTTTTGCCGCCTGAAGAAGCGGAACCAGTGGCTTCCGCGGTGATGCTGCCAGGCGTAATCTCCTGCGGGATCAAGACGGGGAGAGTTTGCGCTCCCCGCTTGGACCAATCGTAAATTCGTGCGAGTACCTCGTAGTGGTGATAGAGATTGTTGTCCAACACGGCCACGAGCGGAGAATTGAAACTGAGGTCTTGCTCGAATGGCTTGGCGCCCTGAACTTCGAGAGAGATTTTGGCGATACCGTTCGCAAAGAGAATGTGCGCGCTGTTTGTTTTGTCGGATTTGGAGACCCAATCGTAGGCGATGGGCGCTCCGTTGGGCTGAAGCGTCAAGTTGCCGGTGACTTGCGTTGTTGCGCCGTCGTCAGACTTAATTTCCGTCGTGCCTTTGGCAAGCCAGCCTGCGCCGCTCGGCGCGATCTCAAACTCTTCTTTTCCGACGGATTTTCCATCGAGAAGGATATTGAATTTTCCCTTGTCCGGCTGAAACACGCTAGGAGCGCCATTTTTTTGCGCGGCGAGGCCCGCGGCGAGCGCGGTTGCAAGTACAAAAACGGAAATCGTCGATAAAGAAAAAGTGGATAGAAGCTTCATGTTGATCCCCCAAAGGGCCCCAAGAAGAAGCGGCGGGTGCTTCCAAATCGAGAATGCCACGGATTGCAGCCCAGGGAAGAAGAATCAGGAGCGGGGTTTCTCGACGACTAAATGGCGTTCTCGAGGCCCGTCGAAGATGTCGAGCCGTAGAATTTCCGCCACGACGAGCGCGGTGTCGCCGGAGCTGTCCACGCGGTGGTCGGCAAGTTGGTAGGAGGGCACGCGCTGAGCGTGGAGCGCGCGGAAGCTCACTTCATCGCGGAAAAGCGGGCGGCCGGACATAGTCATGCAGCGTGCCAGAAGAGTTTCGACGGAAGCATCGAGCCAAATGACGGGGATGCCTTGCGTGCGAAGAAATTCCGGAGCACCCTGTTGCGCGTAAGTTCCTCCACCGAGCGCGAGCACCAGGGATTCCTTCGTTTCCGCCGCGCGGCCGAGGACAGCGCGAAGCTGCTCGGCTTCCAGCGCTCGAAAAGCCGGTTCGCCAAAGCGTTCGAAGAATTCGGAGATGCGAAGGCCGGAGGATTCCTCAATGCGGTCGTCTAGATCCACAAAGCGCCAGGCAAGTTGACGCGCCAGGAGCGTCCCGACCGTGGTCTTGCCAGAGCCCATGAATCCGGCAAGACAAACGATGGGTGGGCGCAACGCGAGGCGAAGAACAGGATTTTGATTCACGATGCAGGCGCGACCGTAATTAATCGCGCTTCAGGATGCGAATTGTACCACTGAAGGAAGAGAGCTCGACTTTGGCGAGCCCCGAGCCGATGCTGCCGAAAAGGCCGTGCGCATATTTTGCGGCCGCGCGGCGAACACCGTGTGTATCCGGCTTGAGGAACGCTTCGGCGCGATTGTCCACGGTGCCCAGATTGGTTTGGGCGTTCAAATCGAAGGAGTCCGTGCTGGAAAAGCGCACTTCGACAAGGCCCTTGCCGCTCTTCATGGTGTAGAGGCCCGTGCGAAAGAAATCCCCATCATAAAGAATGTTACCGGATGTGGTCATGAGATTGACGTTGTTCAGGGCCGGCTGAAGAATTGTCGCGTTCCCGCTGATGGAAGAGAATTCAAGCTTACCTGCGCACTGCGTGCAGATGAGCGAGCCGCCGGTGCTGTGAACGATGATGTAACCGGAAACTTCCTTCAGATGAATATCGCCGGCGATGCTTTCGAGCTTCATGTCGCCCATCACCTGCTCGACGTAGATGAGGCCGGTTTGCGTCTTGATTTGAAGCTCGGTCTCTTCCGGAACGACAAGCGTGAAATTTTCCTCGAGTTCGGCTGCGGGAGCCGAAGGATCGAGAACTGTGGCAGTGACGTCAATGCGATCGTCGGCCTGTTCGGTCTCGACGCCGATTTTGTTGGAAAGTTGCGAGCCTGTGATGATGACTTCCTGGCCCTTGGCGGACTTCACTTCGATGCGGCCATTGGCGACGTTTTGAATGGCGACGACCGGGCGGCCCTTCACAGTGAAATGTTTTTCGAGCTTTTGGCCGGCGCCAAACGCAGCGGCGGGCAGAAAGAGAACTCCGGCGCCCAACACCGGGAGCAAAGTGCGGTTCCACTTGGATGTACAAAGCATGGCCTGCAACATGTTAGTTAACGCTCCTTCCGCGATCCATCATCGCGGACAGCAATTCCGCTTTCTGTTGATAGGCAACAGACAAATATTCGCGCGCCAATTCGTCGTTGGGGTGTTCTTTTAGGCGCCTGCGGCAATCTTCGATGAACTGATTGAGAGAGACCAAATTCTGTCGAAGAGAAATGTCCACCCTGTCCTGATTTGAAAAATCCGCGTTCTCCACCATCGGCAGATTTTGTTCTTCCTGACGGAGAGTCTGCCCGGTTTCGGCCAAGGGCTCAGACATGACAATCGGAGCCGGGGACGCTGCGACGCCTGCTTCCTGGGACGACTTGGCAACTTGTCCGCCGCGCCTATCACCGCCGATTTGAATAACCGCGGCAACAACGATCACAAGACCAACGGCGGCGGTAGCGAGCGCGCGGCCGCCCAAAATTTTCGTGAGGCTATCCCACCAGGAAGATTGAGCGGTCGCAGGGAGTTCAGCCGGCGTCTTGATGATGCCTTCTACTTCCAATTGATTGCGCAGCGAAACCCAAACGCGAATTGGGGGTTCAACTTCTGAAGGCAGTTTTTCGGCAACAGCGAGGATCGCGGAAAAATCCTCAATGAGATGACGGCAAGAATCGCAAGAGGCAACGTGTGCCTGGGCGGATTCTGGCAACGGCGAGAAGCCTTCTTGTTCGAGAACCGTTTCTACTTCTTTACACTGCATGGCACTTCACTCCGCGAAGAACGGCGTCTGGGCTATTCTTCGCACGAAACTCTTTACTAGAGCAACGCCACGCACCTGGTTCGTTGCAGCACCCCGGATTGGAAACATTGTAACTCAATCCGAGTTGCTTCCCTGCGTCTTCGCATTCTGGCGTTCCTGCCGGGCCAGATCGCGGGCTTCTTCCTGAAGAAGCTCGCGCAAGCGGGTGCGCGCCTTGTGCAACTGCGACTTCGAATTGCCGACCGAGCAGCCCATAATGTCCGCAATTTCGTTGTGCTCGTAACCCTGGACATCATGAAGCACAAAAACCGTACGATAACCTGGCGGCAACTTCTCGACGGAACGTTCCAGATTGACCCGGTCCACCGCGCCGCTTAGCCGCAAATCGGGCGCGCCAACGTCCTTCCTTGGGCCGCCGGATTCTTCATCCGGCTCCGTTGTTTCCTCAAGCGAAGCCACAGGGAGGGACTTCTTGCGCAACCGCATCAGAACCACGTTGACCGTCATCCGGTGCAACCAGGTCGAGAAAGCCGATTCTCCGCGGAAGGTGCCGATCTTACGGAAGAGCTGAAGGAAAGCTTCCTGCAGCAGGTCCTCGGCGTCCGCCGGATTACCCACCATGCGCAGGCACAGGGCATAGACGCGGCGACTGTGAAGCTGGTACAGAAAGTCGAACGCGACTCCGTCCCCGGCTTGCGCCAGGCGGATGGCTTCCGCTTCCGTGAGCGTCACAGGCGGCTTACTGCTGCTTGCCTGCTTGGGCTCGGCTGGTCTAGTTCGGGCCAACGGTCCAGTTGCGGTGCATCCAAACCGTCGGATGCCGCGAATCCCCTTTCGAGTTGTCCCTGTGCTGCACTGCGATGCGCAAAGATACGTATCTGTTATGGCAGTCGGTCCGGGCTCTTGCACCAGAGTCCAGTCAGCGACGGGGTAATGCTATTTTCCTGGAAGTGCCGCAAAACGTCCATGGCGGAAAGTAATGCGGGATGGCTCGGGACGCCGGCTCGGCAATTCGAGCGCGGATTCAAAAGAGACGAGCTGGTCCTCTGGAAGCACGACAAGAAAAGACTTCAATAAGATGATTGTTTCGCGAAGACAAGTGTTGAGATCGAAATGCCCCTGATCCAACGTACCCCAGAGGACCTCGTGCTTGATGCGCAAGCCATTGACGAGGTCATCCGCGGCCTTGCAGAACTCACCCTTCAGATTGCGGACCATTTCCTGGAGCGTCGCTGCTTTATGGATAAATTGGGAACGTTGCGAGAGCAGGACACGGTTCAAGAAACCTGTGAGCCGTGCGGTGCGCTGCTCGCGTGCGCCCCGGAAATTGGCGGGATCAAGCGGGGCTGCGTTCGGAACCAGTCCGAAATGTTTGGCATGGCGATGGAGGCCGCCCAGGACATGGTCGAGAGACTTCGTAAAGCGAACACAAAGACCACCTGCGATATTGGCCGCCTCATATGATCTAGTGAACGCGCCCTGCTGGCGAAGAGCGATGGCTTCATTCAAAGCAACGCTCAACATCAGATAGAGAGTTTCCAATTCCTTGGAGCAATTATTGTTCAGGCGGGACTTAGACTCCGGCAACCACGCGCGCCAATCGTCGCGAACAGAACTACCCCGTTGAGAAGAAGGGCGGGCGCTCGAATTAGTTCCCATGGAGGCCGACGCAGTATAGCAGAGTCCCAAAATAGAACCAGAGGTTTGTTGCGGGCAGCCGCGAGGGGCCGCTATACTCCCCAAGACTCCTTCCATAATTAAGAGGAAATGAGGACGCCGACTTGGAATTTGAGCCGAGGGACCAGTTCGAGCAAAGGCTGAAGAAGCTGGAGCAGCTTCGCGAAGCCGGGCTGAACCCCTATCCGCATGAGTTTCGCTGGACAGCGACTGCTGCAGACCTTGCGGAAAAGTATGGAGCCGCTACCGCCGCCGACCTTGAGGCGCAAAAGGTGGATGTGCGCGTGGCTGGGCGAATTGTCTCTTATCGGTTGATGGGAAAAGCCGGGTTTGCGCACCTGCAGGGGAATGGGAAGCGCATCCAGGTTTACGTTCGCAAGGACGTCGTCGGAGACAAGGGATTCGAAGTCTTTCACTTGCTGGACTTGGGCGATTCGATTGGGGTGCACGGGCACCTGTTTCGAACCAAGACGGGCGAGCTTTCGATTTGGGTGAAGGAGCTTACGGTTCTTTCGAAGGCACTCTTGCCCTTGCCGGAAAAGTGGCATGGGTTAACGGACGTGGAGCTGCGCTACCGGCAGCGCTATCTGGATTTGATAACGAATGAAGATTCGCGCCAGGTATTTTTGACGCGGGCGCGTATCGTGCAGGAGCTGCGGCGGTTTTTCGACGAGCGCGGCTACACGGAAGTCGAAACGCCGATGATGCATCCGATCGCTGGGGGAGCCGCGGCGCGGCCGTTTGTGACCCATCACAACACGCTTGATATTGACCTGTATTTGAGGATTGCCCCGGAGCTTTACCTGAAGCGGCTGGTGGTGGGCGGACTGGACCGCGTTTACGAAATCAATCGCAACTTTCGAAACGAAGGCATCTCCACCCAGCACAATCCGGAATTTACGATGCTGGAGTTTTACGAAGCGTACAGCAACTACCTGGACTTGATGGATTTGAATGAAGCGCTGTTTGCGCGGCTGGCAAAAGCGATTACCGGTTCGACGATTGTGAAGTACGGAGATACGGAACTGGATTTCGGCAAGATGCAGCGGCTGACGATGCGCGAAGCGATTCAGAAGTATTGGCCCGAAAGCGCGGGGGCGTCTCCAACGCCGGCGGAACTGGCAGCTCCCGGCGGTCCCCGCGAGACAACTGCCCGTTACAACGTGTGGGCGAAATCGAGTGGTGCTGCGTATGCGGCAGCCAAGGGCCAATTGAGCGACGGCGAATGGACCGGACTCCTTTTTGAAACGATGGCTGAGCACAGATTGGTCCAGCCCACGATTCTTTATGATTTTCCGACGGAGATTTCCCCGCTTTCGAAACAGAAACCGGATGACCCTTCGCTTACCGAACGCTTTGAGATTTACCTGGCGGGAATGGAAATTGCCAACGGCTTTTCCGAGTTGAACGATCCTTCCGAACAAGAGCGGCGCTTCCTGGCGCAGATGGCCCATGGTGGCGACGAAGTTCCAAAACAGCTCGATGTGGATTACATTCGCGCGCTGGCTCATGGATTGCCGCCGACGGCGGGCGAAGGCATCGGAATCGACCGGCTGACGATGCTGCTCACGAACACCCAATCCATCCGCGACGTGATTCTTTTCCCGCTGTTGCGACCCGTGACTCAGGAGCAGGCCCCGGAGAAAGAAAGAACAGCATCCGAAGGGCACGGCGCGTAGTAAGCCGGGACACTATCGAACAATGTCCTGTGAGAACTAATGTCCTTTGAATGGTTTGTCGCGCAGCGCTACTTGCGGTCGCCGAATCGCCCCGCGGTGTTGCGGCTTGTGACCTTATTTAGCGTGATCGGCGTGGCGGCGGGCGTTTGCACGTTAGTCGTTTCGCTGGCGATGAACACGGGTTTCCGCGAAACGCTGCAGGATCGTCTGCTTGCCGTGACTTCGCATGTCTCTCTTACGCGGCCGGGCGCATCCGGCATTCACGACTATCAATCGTTGGCCAAGAAATTGAGCGCGATTCCCGGTGTAAAGAGCGCGACCCCGGCGGTGTATCAAACCGTTCTGCTGAGCTTCGGCGGACAGTCGCGCGGGATTGTGACCAAAGGGATTGATCCCGTTAGCGAAGAAAAGAATGATGAAGCGCTGCGAAAGCTCGCGGCTGGAAAGCTGGATTTATCCGCGGACGAAGATGGCGTGGAGGGATTGGTCATCGGCAAACAGCTCGCCGATGGCTGGAAAATCTCGCCTGGCGATTACGTCACGCTGATGAGTCCTCAGGGAAGGCTGACTCCGTTCGGCCTCTTGCCGCGCACTCGACGATTCCGCATCGCGGGCATTTTTGATTCCGGTTTCTACGATTACGATGCGAACTGGTGCTTTCTAAGTTTGACCGCGGCGCAGGAACTGGCCGGCGCAAGCGATATCGTGAACGTCATCGAACTTCGACTGAACAATCCAGAGCTGGCGCCGCGGGTGGCGGAAGCGGTGAAGGAACAGGCAGGAGCGGGATATTCCGTGACCACGTGGATGGAAGAAAATCGTCCGCTGTTTCGGGCGCTCCGTTTGGAGAAACTGGTCACGGCAATTTTTATCGGATTGATTACGTTCGTAGCGGGGCTAAATATTCTGGCGGTGCTCTCGATGACGGTTACGGACAAGGCAAGAGACGTCGCCGTACTGCTTTCCATGGGCGCGCGCCGAGAGCAAGTTCGAAAGATTTTTCTTTGGCAGGGTATTGCGATTGGCGCGTGCGGAACCTTGGTTGGATTGCTCCTGGGATATACCTTTGCCTGGACGGCAGGCACGTATCACTGGATCCCTCTCGATTCGCAGGTTTACGCGGTCTCGTACGTGCCGTTCCATCCCAACCTTTTTGACGGGATCTGGATTTCCCTTGTGGCGATGATCATCTCCATGGGCGCAACGCTGGTGCCGGCCAGAGCAGCTGCTCGTCTTTTGCCGGTCGAGATTCTCCGGTTTGAGTAGGCGATTTCCTGCGGATTCATCCGGTGTTTCGGTCAGAATTTGGCCCGAGGTTTGCACCTACTGTAGTCCAGAGGCAG
This sequence comes from Candidatus Sulfotelmatobacter sp., assembly GCA_035567915.1. Taxonomy (GTDB): domain Bacteria; phylum Acidobacteriota; class Terriglobia; order Acidiferrales; family UBA7541; genus Acidiferrum. The sequence goes on from DATMPA010000025.1 coordinate 41,505, forward strand.
GTGGGCAAGGCCGACGGTTTCCCTCACCTTCGGCAGGCGAAAAGATCCCACCGTAAGCAGTGTATTTACAATTAGTTGTGGCTGTTTCAAATTGGACCGTTTCTCGCCAGAAACTAGGACAGGTAGGTTTCGGGCGAAAAAGGGAATCCATTTAGTAAAAACGAAATGGCCTGCCAGGATGGGGTGGTCTACCGGCGAGTGGGCACATTAGGCTGGTTTTGCATCTAATTTAGCAGGTAAGGATGCCCTCCGCTGGCGAAGAAAGTGATGAAAGGAGCAGTTCGAAAAGCGAAAACGACGTGACCGCCAATACATCCAGCCCGGCTTTCGAAAGCGCCCAGAGCGCCGGAGTCGTTTCGTCTGAAGTCATTCTAGAAGCCCGCGGATTGCACAAAGTTTATGGCGGGGCGCAGCAAAGCTTAATCGTTTTAAATGCCGTGAATCTGCAACTTCGCCAAGGTGAGATGGTTGCAATCGTGGCTCCTTCCGGCGCTGGAAAAAGTACGCTGTTGCATCTACTGGCTGCGCTAGACACACCGACGAGCGGTGCTATATACTTCGAGTCGAAACAAATTGAAACCAAAAATGAAACTGCGCTCGCGGATTTTCGCAATCGCAGCATTGGATTTTTGTGGCAGCGGCACCAATTGTTGCCGGATTTCACGGCAGCCGAAAATGTAGCGATGCCGTTGCTACTGCGGGAGGAGTCTATTTCGCGAGGCCTCGAAAAAGCGCGGAAATGGCTCGGGGAAGTCGGGCTCACGGAACGAGCTGACCACCGCACTGGGGAGCTTTCCGGAGGGGAACAGCAGCGAGTAGCGATTGCCCGGGCGCTCGTCACCGGACCACGCGTGCTGCTGGCAGACGAACCCACCGGAGATCTGGACGAGCAGAACGCTTTGGCCGTGTTTGACTTGCTGGAACGGCTGCACCGCACGCACGGGTTGACGTCGCTCATCGCCACGCACAACCTGAAGCTGGCGGAACGATGCGACCGAATCCTCGGCTTGGAACACGGTGTTTTGCAAACTCGTAAGGCGGCGACGCTTGCGAGCTGGGGCCCTGGAAAGCCGGACCGTCAGACTGCCGGCGGGGGAGAAACGAGCTAACGTGTTCGAACGGTACACTGAAAAAGCGCGGCGCGTTATTTTCTTTGCACGCTACGAAGCGAGCCAGTACGGCAGTCCTTACATCGAAACGGAGCATCTGTTGCTCGGCTTGATGCGAGAGGACAAGGCGCTGGCAAACCGTTTTCTGCGCCAACAGGGCTCGATCGAATCCATTCGCAAGGAAATCGAAGCGCGCATCACGATTCGTGAGCGCATCTCGACTTCCGTAGAAGTGCCGCTGAGCGCGGAGTGCAAGCGCATCTTGAACATGGCCGCGGAAGAAGCGGAGCGGCTCGGCGTGAAGCACGTCGGCACGGAGCACTTGCTGCTGGGAATTTTGCGCGAAGAAAAGTGCTTTGGCGCGGAAATCTTGATGGAGCGCGGACTGCGGCTATCTTCCTTGCGCGAAGAGCTTGCGCGGACAAGCGGAGAGAAGACTCCAGCTTCGCGTCCGAAAGAAACTTCGTTGCTCGCGGAATTCAGCCGAGACCTGACGAGTGCCGCCGCAGAGGGTTCACTCGATCCTCTTGTCGGGCGCGAAGGGGAAGTGGAGCGCGTCATCCAAATCTTGTGCCGCCGCACGAAGAACAATCCCGTGCTGATTGGCGAGCCAGGCGTGGGCAAGACCGCGATTGTAGAAGGACTTGCGCAACGCATTGCCGACGGCGATGTGCCGCCTTTCCTCGCGGATAAACGAATTCTTTCACTCGATCTTTCCCTGATCGTCGCCGGAACAAAATACCGCGGACAGTTTGAAGAGCGGCTGAAGACCATCATGAAGGAATTGATGGAGAGCCAGAACTCTATCGTATTCATTGATGAGTTGCATACGCTTGTCGGCGCTGGTTCTGCGGAAGGTTCGCTTGACGCGGCAAATATTTTGAAGCCGGCGCTTTCACGCGGCGAAATTCAATGCATTGGCGCAACAACGCCGACCGAGTACCGCAAGTCCGTGGAGAAGGACCGCTCTCTGGAGCGGCGTTTCCAGGCGGTGAAGGTTCCGGCGCCGAACGAAGAGGAAGCCGTTCAGGTAATCAATGGCGTGCGGGAACGCTATGAGAAGTTCCACGCGGTGACGTACACCGACGAAGCGCTGCGTTATTCCGTTTATCTTTCAAACCGCTACATTCCCGACCGTTTCCTTCCGGATAAGGCGATTGACTTGATTGACGAAGCCGGCGCTCGCGTGAAACTGCGCCAGGCGACCGTGCCGGAAGAAGTCGGCGAGGTACAGAAGCGCGTGAAGTTCATTACCCACCGCATGGAAAGCGCGATCGCGGCGCACGAATTTGAGAAGGCGCGGTTCTACTCCGAAGAAGAGCGCAAGGAAAAAGAAAATCTGCGGCAATTGCGCGACCGCTACAAGCTGGACGACGCAACGACAGGAATTGTTTCGCGCGAAGACATCGAAGAAGTCGTTTCACGGTGGACCGGCGTTGCGGTGACTTCCATCAAGGAAGACGAGCAACAAAAGCTGCTGCGCATCGAACAGGAATTGCATAAGCGCGTCATCAGCCAGGACAAAGCCATCACGGCTCTTGCTCGCGCGATTCGACGCAGCCGTGCGGGACTGAAATCGCCTGCGCGTCCGGTCGGATGCTTCTTCTTCCTTGGGCCGACCGGTGTCGGCAAGACGGAAGTGGCGCGGCGCCTTGCAGAATTTCTCTTCGGTTCGGAAAAGTCTCTAGTTCGCTTCGATATGTCCGAGTTCATGGAAAAGCATTCCGTTTCGAAGCTGATCGGCGCGCCTCCAGGATATGTTGGTTACGAAGAGGGCGGGCAATTGACGGAACGTGTGCGACGGACGCCGTATTCCGTGATTCTTCTCGACGAAATCGAGAAGGCGCATCCGGACGTCTTCAATATTTTGCTGCAAGTTTTTGAAGATGGTCAGCTGAGCGACGGACTCGGCAACACGGTGGATTTCCGCAACACCATCATCATCATGACTTCCAATCTGGGCGCGCGGCACCTGCAAAAGCGCACCAGCATGGGCTTCCAGAGCGGCACGGATGAAGCCGGCGCGAAGTCCATGGAAGAATTGGTGATGAACGAAGTAAAGAGAGCGTTCAATCCGGAATTCCTCAATCGTTTGGACGAAGTGATCATCTTTAGTCCGCTGGCCGACGAGGATTTGCTCCGCATCATTGATTTGCTCGTGGGGCAGATGAACGATACACTCATCCACCGCCAGGTACAGGTGGTGCTGTCACCGGAAGCAAGACAGTGGATTCTCGAGAAGACGTGTGCGGACCGCAGTTACGGAGCGCGGCCGCTGCGGCGGGCGCTGCAAAAATATGTGGAAGACCCGCTCTCGGAAGCTCTAATTCAGGGAGGAATTCAAAGGCCAGCGACGTTGCAAATGTACGTCGCAGGGGATGGCTTGTCGTTCCGACCTGTTGTTGAGGCAACCCCGGTTATCCACTAACGAATCTGACACCACGCGTGCGACTCCGGCCCCGCCGGATGCATGTGCAAAAAGCCGGCCCACACCGGGTCCGGCAGGAGAAGAACAACTTGCGTTTGGGGACGCGGCCTTGAAGCCTTCATCGGCCGCTTACAGAAGAGTCTGTTTTTCGCACGACGTGAAGCAGGCTGGAAAGCAGTGGCTTGTCACAGCGATTTTGCTGCTGGCGAGTGCTATTTCCTCGCCCGCGCAAGCGCCGGCGCAGAACTATCCGCAAACTCCATCGCCTTCTTCGCACCGCTATTTGATGTCCGCGAACCTCGATCTCGTTACACTCGAATCCACAACAGAAGACAATACACAAGCCGGCGCACAGAATCCGCAAGGCCAGGTTTTTGTTATTGAGCGAATTGAGTTCATCGGAAATCGGCGCGTTCGAAACGACACCCTGAAGGCGCGCATCTTCAGCCGTGAGGGCGATACCTATAATGAAGAAACACTGCGCCGCGATTTTCAGGCGCTTTGGAACACGCAATTTTTTGAAGATGTGAAACTGCGAGTGGAAGATTCCCCCGATCGCGCGAATTCGAAAATCATCATTTTTGAAGTGAAAGAACGGCCGGTGATTCGCCGTATCCGCTACGAAGGCATTCACTCCGTTTCTGAATCAGACATTCTGGACCGGTTCAAAGAACGAAAAGTTGGACTAACGGTAGAAAGCCAGTTCGATCCCACAAAAATCAAGAAGGCGGAAGTTGTTTTGGGGGAATTGCTCGGCGAGCACGGCCGGCAGTTTGCGAAGGTCACGCCTGAATATGAGCGGATTGCCTCGAGCAACGCGGTCATCCTTATTTTCAAGATTGATGAAGGACCGAAGGTCAAGGTCGGCAAGATCAAATTTACCGGAAATCATGCGTTCAGCGAGCGCAAGCTGATTCGCGCGATGCGTCACGATCGGCCCTACGCGATTCCGCTGTACTTTACAGAGATCAACGTTCTTTCGAAGACGTACGATCGCGACAAGCTCAACGAAGATCTCGAAGTCGGAATTCGCGGCATGTACCAGGATAACGGGTATTTTCGCGTGTTGGTGGCTCCGAATGGCCCGATCGTCGAGAACATTGACACGCGAAACTTCCGCATGGGCGTGCCAATTTTCGGCAAGACAGATGGAAAAGCCGTGAACATCACGATTCCCATCGAAGAGGGCAACCGCTACACGATGGGGACGCTGAAAATCGTCAGTGCGGACCCTGACAAGCAACTTTCGTTGAAAGTGGATGCGCTCAAGTCTTTCTTTCCGCTGAAGCAGGGCGACATCCTCAATGTGGACAAGCTGCGTAAAGCGCTGAAGGATTACACCAGCGAATACGGCCGCTTCGGCTTCATTGACTTCACGGCCGAGCCTGAATTCGATATTGATGACGCGAAGAAGATCATCAATCTGACGCTTCGCTTCGACGAGCAGAAGCAATATTACGTCCGGCGCATCGACTTTACCGGCAACACCACGACGCGCGACAAAGTTATCCGGCGCGAACTGCTGATTGATGAAGGATCGCTGTTCGACAAACGAGCATGGGAAGTCAGCATCCTTCGTTTGAATCAACTTGATTATTTCGATCGCATCGAAGCGGACAAGGCAGTCGAAATCAAGCGCAACACAAAGGAAGGCACCGTAGATCTGAATTTGAAGCTAAAAGAAAAAGGGAAGCAGTCCATTGGATTGCAGGGAGGCGTCAGCGGGCTTGCTGGCGGCTTCATTGGGCTGACCTATCAGACGAACAATTTCCTGGGCCTGGGCGAGACGCTCACCTTCTCCGCACAATTTGGCAGTTTGCAGCGCAGCTTTCTTTTTGGGTTTACCGAGCCTTATCTGTTTGACCGGCCCATCAGTACGGGCTTTACGATTTTCTCGAGCCGCTACAGTTACGATCAGGCGAAGCAGGAATCGCTCCTTCTCGGTCAGTCCGTCAGCGTCAACCCGCAATTCATCCAGAACTACAACCAGGACAGCACCGGTTTCACGCTATTTGCCAGCTACCCATTGCGCCGATTCTCCTTTACGCGCGTTGGACTCACGTATGGATTGACCCGGACGAACATCACCGCATTCAACGACGCGTCTAAGCTATTGTTCCAGTCCATTCAATACCGGAGTTTTGCAGGTCCCAGTGCGCTCAGCGGCATTATTTCGAGCACAATCACGCCGACCATCACGTACAACTCGATCGACAATCCGGTGAACCCGACCCACGGCAAGAGCATCCTTTACACGATGGCGTTTACCGGCGGACCGATCGGTGGAAACGTAAATACCATCACCAATGTTGTCGAGTACAAGCGGTTCCGGCCGGTGAACAAGCGGCGAAATGTATTTGGCTATCGCGCGCGCTTTGCATACATCACCGGATATGGTGGCAAAGAAGTTCCTCCCTATAACCGTTTCTATATGGGCGGCGAAGATGACCTTCGCGGCTATGACATTCGCTCCATTTCTCCCGTCACTTTCATCCCGACGGAAACGGCCATTCCGATTTCGTATCCCGACCCCAACTCGGGAGGCGCGCTGCGCACGGTCACTATCCCTGTTTTGATTTATACGGCGACACTACCCGGCGGGGACCTTCAGGCTTTTGGCAACGTTGAGTATCGCATTCCCATCGTTAAGACTTACGTGCAGGCTGCACTTTTCTTTGACGGCGGCACGAACGGCATTTCCAATCGGAGCGGTTTGAAGCTAGATCCTACTGGTCTTACAAAGTTGGAGCAGGACTTTCCTGATTCGAAAGTCAGCGGCAATTTGCCGATCGCTGCCAATACGAATTTCCGGCTGCGCGGTTCAGCAGGTATTGAGTTTGTCGTGCAGCTTCCTATCGTCCAGGCTCCTTTCCGTATCTATTACGCATATAACGTGCATCGTTTGCGAGAGCAGCTTGTGGCCCAGAGCCCGTTTCTCAATGAGTCCGACAAAACCTATTTGCAGAACCAGCTGAATCAGATTGACCCGACGATCTATCCATTTATTGTCAAGCCGCAGCTGGACAACATCGTGAACAACCCGGGCCGTTTGAATTATTTCGAGCCGGCGACGACTTTCCGTTTTACGGTCAGCCGGACGTTCTAGCAGTTGAAGGTGGGAGATTTCAGTTTTTCGAGTGGAGCAGGAAACTTCATTGGGTGGATCAATAAAAGCGAGGGCAATCCAGTCGCCCGGCGCGTAATTGTGGGGGAACTCGTGAGCACGAAGTGTGGAAGTCTAAGAACTTTTCTTGGATTATTGGTGGCCTGCGCCGCGCTGGTGAGCGGCTGCGGCGGCAGCAGCTCATCTAACGTGGTCTCGGTAAATGTCACCCCACTGGGCACAGTGAGTAATCCGTTTCCTGTCCTCGTCACGCAGTCGCTTACGCTCACGGCGATAGTCACCGGCACGACGAACACTGATGTCACCTGGTCGTGCACTTACACGACAACAACGGTGGACAGTAGCGGCAAGCCAATCACAAGCGCCGCCAATCCCTGCAAAGCCGAAACCGGCAACATTCCGGCCAATTCCACCAGCTCGACTGTCGTTTTTACCGCTCCCCAAGCCGTTCCGGACCCAACTACTTTTCCAAATCTTGAAGTCACCATTACCGCAACGTCCGCTGCGGATACAAAAAAAACTGGGACGAGCGTGCTCGCTTTGAATTCGGGCATTCTTGTGACTCTCACTCCCACCACGGCGAGCGTGCCGACTAGCGTCAGCTCCACCAAGCAATCACAATTTCAATTCAGCGCAACACTGACCAATGACGTTCAAAATAAGGGCGTGACATGGCTCTTGACGCAGAGCACACCGACTTCGACCACTCCGGCCACTCCCTATCCGCAATTGCCGACATGCAGCCCTGGCTGCGGATCGATTGATGAAAATGGCTTATATACCGCACCAACGGCGATACCCACGACGGCTTCGCTTACCCTGGTAGTGACAGCCAAAGCCGATACGACGAGGCTTGCGCTTGGCACCATTACGATTATTACTGGCGGTCCAATCACGTTTAACGGTATCTCACCGACGATAGCGCCGCAAAACGCCGTCTTTTATGACATTTACCTGGATGCTCCCGGTGTCACGTCCGCATCAACCGTAACCGTAACAGCGAGCGGCGGCGGCTCAAAGATTTTCAACTTTGCCTCAGGACAATTGAAGGTCCTCTTCCCGATTCCCACAACTACGGTCACCAATCCAGCTTCGACCGGCGTACGGCTGCGGCTGCTGGAGTCAGATTTGGCGTCCGCGGACACGTTTACTGTTTCCGTTGCCGATCCGGCCCAAACGGTCACGAACGGCTCCGGTCCGTTCAAATACAGCGTGGTTCCTGTGCGAGCAACTTCCGTTGCGTCGCTGCCGGACAGCCTTGTGCAGAACGCGCAACAAAACGAACTCGGTATGATTGTGAATGGTGGCTATTTTGGCCCGGATGGCACACCCACTGTCGCGACTTTTCTCGGGCAGACAGTTCCCAAGGACGGTACGGCGACATCCACGGCTCGCCAACTGAGTCTGGCCTTCCCTGCATCGCTGGCGAGCAGTGCAAAGCCCGGCTTGTATCCGTTTTCCGTTGCGAATGGGTCAACCACAATTCAATCTGACAGTCCCTCCGTAACAAACCTGGCGATCTTTCCGGACTATCAAACGACTTCACCTTCCGTTTCCGGTCCAATTAGTTCAGGAACCGGCGGCGCGCTGACAAACGCGAGTGCCATTGATATTGATCAGCAACTCGGCGTCGCCGCAGTAGCCGTAACGGGTGGAAACCGCGTTGAGTTTTTCAAGATCACGGCTGGTGCGGCAGCGCCTATGGGCTTTGCGAATATCAATGCCCCGAGCGGCCTTTCCATAAATCCCACGCTGCACACCGTGGCCGTTGTCAGCTTTCAAGACCAGGCAGTCGAGGTATTTGCTATTCCTGCGACCTCAACTTCTGGCGCTATTGCCCCCATCACAACGATTTCTCTTGCCGGTTTTATTCCCACGGAGCAAACACCGCTGCCACTGCCGTATTCCATCGGCGTGGACCCGGACACAAATCTCGCGGTTGTGGCCTACTCTTCGAGCGCAAATCCGACGACCGCGAAGGTTGGATTCCTGCTCGATTTGAACACGGGCGACGGACGAACTTGCCTTTCGAATCCCGCGCAGACTGCTTCGGCGCCGCCGTGCGTTTTTGCTCAGGTAACTTTGAACACGGGGCAATTTCCGCAGGTCGCGCTGCTGCCCCACAGCCATCTTGCTGTCGTTACTCCTGGAGGCATCGGAATTGCCAGTGGCGTGGATGTGACAAAGGCCTCCGCTTCATCCACGATTTCGAATGTCTCTCTCACGTCTGGCCTTGTGACCGTAACGACCACTGCGGTGCATGGGCTCAATCCAGGAAATCCCGGAACCGTTTTGATTTTGAATGTTCCGAAGGGCAGCACGAATCAAACGGACTTTAACGGCGCGTTTACGGTCCAGAGCGTAATTAACAGCACCAGCTTCACCTACGCGCTCAACGCTACTGTCAATGATATCGCCGCCGGGGTTACTACCGGAACGAATCAAAGTACTGCCTACTACAGCCCTGCGAATATCACTGTCGGGGGAATTTCGCAGACGACACAGGGAGTAGCGGTCAATCCGATCACGGGTCTTGTGGCCGCGGCCGATGCCAATGCTAGCGGAAACAACGGTCCGCAAATCAATTTGCTCAACTCGCTCGACCAGAACATCTCTTCCATCTCTTTTCACTCAGGCTGCACAATTTTTACAACTTCTTGTTCCGGTGCACCGGAGCTTCTGGGAACGACTGGCGTGGCGTTTCAACCATTTACGAATTCACTTGTGTCATACAACGCCGCGCAGAATCAGCTTTCCGTTTCCAATCCCGTCACCCTCGGGCGTTATTCCATACAAACATTGCCTTCAGGATCAGGAACGGCTTCTGTAACCCCGACAGTCAATGGCGCTCCCGTCACTCTGCAACTCTTCGGCGGTGTCGCGGTGGATGCCCCAACGAATCAAGCGTTAGTTGCCCAGTCTGGAAGCGGGAGCATATTGCTGGTCAATCTTGGCCCGACCGGTTCCACAGCTTTGAAGCCGGTCCAGGTGACGGAAGTGCTCGTTCCCAGCGCCGATGGTGGGATAAGTCTCGGCGGCATTCCCGGAGCATCTTTCCCGCAGGGGACCCTCACTTCGACCACCGACCTTACCGGCGTGAAGATTTTCGGCTCAGGATTTGCCTCCGGAGCTGTGGTTCGCCTCGATGGAACGGCTATCTCGACCCCTACACCCATCAACGACCGCGAAATTGATGTCACTATCCCCGCATCATTTCTTGGCGTACCGCATCGCTTCGCGCTCGATGTGGTGAGCGGCAGCGTGCAGTCCAATGCTTCCGACTTCATCGTGGTGAAGGCGGTGGACATGACCCCGGTTTGCGCCAATCCCAAGCCGAGTTCGGTCGCGATTGCGGATCAAATCAGGCTTTCTGGCTATCACCCAATCGCTGTGGTCAGTAATACGGGGTGTAACAGCGTATCAGTAATTGACATCGCAGCTCAGCTTCCCGTCTTTGACGTCAACGGGGCACTCACCGGATTTGCCGCGAACCCAGCTTTCGGTTCGATCCCGCATACGATCGCCGTCGGCAGCGGTCCGCAGGGTGTTGCCGTCAGCCCGCGCTTTGGGCTAGCGGTCGTAGCGAATAACGTAGGAGGTTCTGCGTCTATCGTTGACCTGCTGGCAAACAACCTCAAAGTGGCGGATGTCACAACAGGATCCGGCCCGATCGGCGTAGCGATCAATGAAGGGACCGGTGCCGCGCTTGTCGCCAACACTGGAGGGAATACCGTCTCTGAAATCAATCTCGGCCTTCTCTTTCCACCGTCCGGGCAGACGGCGCCGACTACGCTAGCAGCAACCACAATTGCCGTGGATACGGAACCCATCGCCGTCGCGATTGATCCCGATCGCGGCACGAACAATCAGGGCCTGGCAGTCGTTACTGCTCTAGCCCTAAGCAGCAGCTTCCCAAGAGGAGTTCTGGACTCGGTGGACATTGGTGCGGCTACACCCGCCAAGAGCACGACCGCGGCTGTAGGCAGCGTCACGGCAACGCCAACAGGAGTTGTCTTTGACGCCTCCGTTTCCCCCGCGCTCTTCTATGCGGTTTCGAGCGGAGGCAACGTAATTAGCACGTTCAACCCGGACACGGGCGCCTCTTCCACGGTGCACGTCGGAATCAATCCGACGTCACTCGCGCTAAATCCGCAAACTGGCGGAATTCTGACGGTCAATACCGTCAGCAGAACGATTTCTATCGTGGATTCGCTCACGAGCCCCTTCAAAACGCGGAAGAGCTTCGGCATTCCCGGTTCTTTGCAGCAGGGTGTTGCGATTGACCAATTCCTGAACTTGGCCGTCATCGTAGATCAGGCGAATAGCCGGGTTTTGCTGTTCCCGATGCCCAATTGATGTTGACAGTTCTGGCGGAGCTTGAAGACAACGCATCAGGTACCTTGCGGCATCGCATACAGCAAGATTCCCTGCGCATTGGGTCCTCGTGGCGATTACATTGCTTTCTCGTTGCGACAGGCGTGGAGGCTCAGCTATACTTTCTCGTTTGTAAATCCCCCGCGGAACCCGGCAGGGAAGCGGTTGAAGAGTTTGGCCAACACGATTTGGCCCGAGGTGGGCGCGCTGCGCCCAACCAAAATAAGGAGACTACAGTGAACAAGATGTTTCGTATGACGGCGCTCGTAACCGTGGTCCTGATTGGGTCCATTGCGGCGCGCGCGCAGGCCGCGCCGGCGGGAACAGCGGCGACCGCCAATAAAGTAGGTGTGTTAAGTGTGCGCCAGGCCATCGTGAGCACGTCGGAAGGCAAGCAGGCTTCTGCGGAATTGCAGTCACAGTTTTCGGCGCGCCAATCCGAGCTCGAGAGCATGAATAAGAAGATCAATGATCTGCGGCAGCGGCTTCAAGCTGGGCAAAACACCTTAAGCCAAGAAGAACAAGGCCGCTTGACGCGTGAGGGCGAAACGCTGGCCAAGCAGCTTCAGCGCAAGCAGGAAGAGTATCAGGAAGACGTGAACGCGGCGCAGCAGGACGTGATTGACCGGATCGGCCGCAAGATGATGGACGTTCTGGACCGTTACGCGCGTGAAAATGGTTACGCGACTGTTTTCGATACCTCCGCCCAGACCTCGCCGATTATTTATGCGTCGAACCAGGTGGACGTCACCCAGGACATTATCAAGCTCTATGATCAGGCTTATCCGGTGAAGGCGGCCGCAACGACAAAACCCGCAGCCGCCAAGCCTGCTCCGACGACGACCCCGACCAAGCCGTAATTTACTTCAATAAATTTGTTTGAAAAGAAAAAGCGCTCCTGTACACCGGAGCGCTTTTTCTCTGTGTGCCGAGCATGTTCGATAGCTTGGAGGTGAAAGTCCTCTACCCATCTTGATGGAAGAGAAGGGTTAGCGAAGCGCAAGGGCCGAGCCGCGAGGCAAGGTCTGAAAGAAGCGTGGAGCAAACACGCGAGCCACCGCTCCCCCTATGCCGATTGCATGAAACTTGCTTTTGCTAAAGCGCAGCGCGACGAACGCAGCTTACTGCGGTTTCCGATCTGGTTCTGTGGCCGGCTTTTCGTCTTCCGGCGGAGGCACGTTCTTTGGAGCGCTGATCTTGTTGCTCGTCTCAACTCCGAACATGGCATAGTTCGAAAGTGTGTGCCGGTGATGGTAGTGATGGCCGTGCAAATCGAGGAAAATCTCCGCGTTCCACGGCAACCACAACTCAGTCTGCACTTTGTTGAATTGAACCGGACCATAATCAATCGATATGTGGTCACGAACGAGTTCCATGTCTTTCATTGGCTCCCTCAGGTCCGTTTCCACGTGAAGGACGTCAAAGCTGTTTGTCGCAACCCAAACGCGGCCCTTGAGCGGCACTTCCACTGTGCGGATTTTTGTTTGCCACAGACGAAGGTAGGATCTAACCCCCGGCTTTTGGGAGAAGTGTATGACCCACGCGGCCTTGCCCCGCCATTGGCCCAAACCCTCACATCGAAAATCCAGCGCTTTTGCAAAACCAGTTTGGAATATGTCCACGCCGAGCCCGATTAATCCAACAGTAGCCAGCGAAGTAGGAAAGGAATCTACACCAGTTCCGCCATCGCGCTTCTCGTCAAGATAGAGCTGCTTGTCTTTCTTGTCTTGTTCAACGAACACCATGTAGTTGAAATCCCGTGTACGTGGATGTTCAGACTCCCCATTCGGTCCTATCTCTTCATGTTCAATGTGTTCCGTGGCGACGAAACGCTCAAAGTTTTCAAACTGCCTTTTCGTCGCCAAGCTCGCCTGCTCGATCACATCCGATTCCTGGCAACTTACTTCCGTCGAAATTGTAGGCTGGGCTGCATCGATATCCGGTGGTGCCCAGACGCGCAAGGAAGCCGTCGAGAGCCTCGGAAGCACCTCGCTTCCAACCGTGACCGCGACAGGTCTCGCTTCATTCTTGTCGAGATTGGCAAGACCTTCCTTGGCTGCGGGCGCAGCCGCGTCGTTGGCGTAATTGCGCAGCACTTCCTGGTATTCCTGTCTGGCCCCTTCCCGATTACCCTGGGCCGCAAGGATTTGACCAAGCAGCACTTTTGCCGTAGCGGCGTTGGAACCGCTCAGACTAATGGCGCGCTGTGCGTGCTGCTCTGCCTTCGGATAATTTCCGGACTGCGCGTAAGCCGTCGCAGCGATAAGGTGGGCACGCCAGGACGCTGAATCCTGACGAAGCAGCTTCTCCATAGTCTGCGTAGCGGGTTCCAATTCCTTCAGCTTCACTTGGACTTCCCCAAGCGCAAGCAGAGAGCGCTCGTGCGTTGGATATATCGAAACGGCCCTCTGAAATTGCCGTTCGGCCTCGGGCAAATCTGCCTGGTTCATATCCAGCAAGCCGTTCAGATACAGCACGTCAGGATTGTTTGGCGAGATTCTCAGTGCCTTGTCCAGGTGCTTGCGCGCATCCGCGAGCTTGCTTTTTCGAATGGCCTCGGCGGATTTATCCATTTCCTGCAAAAGATTTGGAGTTACCACTGGCCGCACCCCAGAGACCGCAACTTCCGATTCGGGATGCAAATACACGAAAACATACTGGTCCCGTGTCACAACGGATTGATTGACGGTTACGCGCTCTTTGGCTCGCTTGAAACCGTCCGATGTAACCTCGACATTGCAATCACCGCTCGGCACGTGCATGAATTGGACTTGGGAGGTGTTTTGCGTCGGGCCAGCCAAAGTGACACCAGCCAACGGGCAATCCAGGGTCACGTTCGCGCCGTGTTCCAGCGTTAGTCCATTCACCTCGCGCACGTTGACAAAAACGTTGACCGGGGACATGGAGACCTTTTGGTCCGCCGGATTCGTGCCAGGACGGTCTGGGCTCAATGGAATGTCGTACTGTGCGCGCAGAATTGCCGGCCCGCTCAAGAATAAAGCGCCGATCAGAATCGCCTTGTAACCCTGGTTCAGAAAGAAAGTGCTGGGCATAGGGTACCTTGTTTTCCCGCAGGGCGAGGATTCCCGCAGGATTTGACTAAGGATAATAGTCAAAGAAGGGTACCGCTTTCTTGTGTTCATTTCTAGGGCAGCGGCGGAAGGTTTTACTTGAACCAATACGGTGTTTGCTTGGCCCAGGTGCTTTCTGGGTACTTTTGGTGTAACAGATCGAAGGCAGCTTTTGAGGCCTTCTCGGTCCCTTCGCTGGTGCAGCCGAACCGGGTCGCGCGCACCACGAGGTGCAGTGCTTCCGGGACGCGCAAGTCATCCGGGTGATTACTGGCAAAGGCAATGGTTTCGCTTCCCAACCAGTCCGGCGCCGGCGGCAGTTTGGTCAGACTTTCGAATTCGCCGGCCGCCATTGTGGAGTCTTGGTTCGTCAGAAAACGCGGTGTGGGAATTTTGCCGTCCGGATAGGTCTGCCTTAGGGCGGAAGGAACAGATCTCCACGGATAGTAGGGATAAATTCCGGTCGTGGGCTGGTCTTTCGAATACGGCGCAAACGAACACCACCAGTTGTCGCGAAGATTGTCGAGCTTGTCCGTCGGCGAATCGCGGCCAATTCCCGCGTCAACAAATGGCCGCAAACCCGGGGATTTGAGCATCGCGTACACAGCAGCGAACGAACGCTCTTCAACCGTCGTCGCGGAAAAATACGTTTCGAATGAGGGTTTCAACTCCGGCGCAAGTTGCACCATGCGAGGAGCGAGATCTAGCGCGATCGCATCATTCTTAAGAAGAACCGCACGCGTCCATGCGGCGAGCGTGACCATGCGCTGCAGCTCCACGGGAAGCTCTTCATTTTTTGCGGTTGCAGCGAGTATCTTCAGCGGAATTTTTTCTGAAAGAACGACCGCTGCATCGGCATCGAAACGGAGCCCTGGTTTCTTACCGTCGGCATTTATTGCATTTGTCATCGAGATTTCGCCGTCCTCCATTCCAAATGAATACGCAACTCCCGCCGGAACGCGCGGAGCGAATCTCAAGAACTCTTCAAAATTCTTGGCGAAGCTCATACGCAACGCAAGAAACTGGTTTTGCGCGGAGACCGGCAATTTGGAAAAATCGTTCTCGATCACGCCGTTCAGTTCCGCCACAATCATGGTGTTTTTGAAGACGCTGCTCCCAAGTCGCAAACTGTGGAAATTGACCGTCGTATAGCCTGGAGAATTTTGCGGAACTTGAACGGCAGCCTCGATAAGGGGGCCGAGTCCCGGCGAGTCCAGGCTTGCCTTGGTGAGTGCTGCCACAAGCCACGGCAGCGATTTTGTCCTCTGCCACTGCTGAGACGCTTCCTTAAATGAATTGGTGGACTTGTCTTTCATCGTGAAAATCCAGTCCGTCAAATCGTCTTTTGTCCCCATGCTTCGGCTGCCGTGATCGAGGAGCCAGAAATAGTCAGTTTTGTCTTGGTCGAAATTCGCATTACCTGGTTTCATCAGCTTCGCGGCGAGTTCCACGCGGCGCTCCTCCGGTCGCAAACGAACGGCCAGAAAGTCCAGCCGCCGCTGTGCCGCTCCATGCATTGCCGGCTGCTTTGGATCAGCAACGATCTGTTTCAAAACTCTTTCCGCTTCGAGCAGGGAGGCGCGATCCAAATTGCCTTTGCCGTCGCCGATCGTTCCTTTGCGAATGAGCGCTCGGGCTTGCAGGTAGGCCGCAATTTCGTGCCACGGTGAATCCTCAGTTTTAGAAAGGTCGCTGAAACGCGATGCGGCCATGTCGTAATCGCCTGCATAAAAATACGCGGCCGCGACTTGGTACTTTCGGTCGTTTCGGATGATGGGAGGATCGCTTTCCGGTGCGGACACAGGAATCACAGCCGGTCTTGGCGGTTGATTGTATTGATAGGGAGCGCCGCAGTTCGCAAAAACTTGTTTTTGTGCTTCAAGCCAGGAATTTACCGCTGCGCTGTCACCGCCAAATTGCGCGCGATGTTGAGCCAACCGTTCGCGCGCCGTTTTGAACGCGTCGGGCAAGCAGTTGTAATAGTCAATGTAATTTCCATCGCGCACTTCTGAGCGAATCACGCCTTGCGCGTCGGGATAGTTCTTGCGCTCCCAATCCCTTTCACCCGCTGCGGTGTGCCAAAGCGTTTCTTCGGTTAGTTGGCCACGCTCTGGAACTTGCCGTTCCGATGCGCTCGTTGCCATGGCGGGATTCGTCCCCATCGCCGGATTCAATACACTTATTTCTTCCTTGGTGAAAGGAGCGCCAGATAGATTGCGATATGCGCCAAAAAGAAACATGTCGTAGTAAGACGGCTGCACGATCCCGAGCCGCCCCCGGAGATATTCGCCATAGTCAAAGTCCGGCCCCTTCATGTCCGTAAAAACGGCTTCGGCCAAATACGGTCCGCACGCGTTCGCCACTGGTGGAATTGGAGCCAGCGAGCAAAGCAGAGCGACAACGACGACGAAACAAGTCAGTTTGCGTGCCATTTTTGAATCTCCCCCAGCGCGGTTTCTGCATGGACTTGGTCCCAAGCCTGCGGAGAGAAAATGTAGATTCGCTGTGACTTGCGATTCTCCCCATTGACAGCAATTCTTTCCGCAAGAATGCCGCGTGAAAACGCTTCGTCCGTCGAGACTCCGACGCTGGTTCCACACGCGGCGACGCGAAATTCATCTCCGCTGGAGATGTAGTTCACAATTTCTCGTTCGCCCGTTCCCATGCGAAAGAGCATCGGCACAGCCTCGTCAATCGTGCCGGGCGGCAATTGCTCGAGCCAGCGATCACCGATGCACCAGGAAGCAAGCGCAGTGATGCTCAACGGGATACCATTCGGCAAGCGATTGCGAACTTCCACCAACAGCGCACGATAAAAATCGTGCTCGCTCAGCGTCGCGTCAAAATCTATCTGAACAGCGCTTACGCCGGGAATATTCGCAGCCGAAGCGATTTCGTTGGCGATGAGTAAAGTCTGTGTGGCGGAAATCGACGCGGAAGATCCCGCGGAGCCGTTGTTGGAGTGAACGGCGCCTTGCAGCGCTTCGATTCTTACGACCGCCATGAGCGGCGTAACGGGAATAATCCGCAGAGGCTGCAAGCGGGGACGCACGAAGATGCCATCCCGTCCCTGGGCGATTTCTTCTGCGGATGGCTCTTTTACTAAAATGGTCTTCGCCAGGAACGCGACGCCGACTTTTTGATCCCCGAGGAATCGCAAATCCTCGGGTCGCTCCCAGGCCCACAAGTACACGTTCGGCAGCTTCGCCATTCGGGGCGACGGCGCTGCACTTGCGGCAGCATACCTTCGAAAGCCGAGCCTTAAACGAGGAACCAACCGCAAGACCCATTCCGCTTTGCCGAAGCCGAACAGAACCCAACCAGCCAGACACACCATAGCCAACGCCAGGGCTCCTCCGCCGAGTTTGGTCCGCCGTGTCACTGGCCACAACCTAGCAATCGTCCTGCCTCAATAACACATTGAATTTAAAAGATTTAATCAAATGCCCGTCATCAGGACTGAGTTCCACTGCCCACGCCGTGTCTCCCGCCCTACGCGCTCGCATGGTCTCTGTCCGCGCCTTATCTTGCTTTTGCCTTGTTCTCGGAATATACTCTTGTTTCGCTCGGAAACGGGTCGCACGACAGGGTGGGCGCAAGCCCACTTTTTTGTTGCCGCCGGTTGGTGAGGGCGTCGGACCGGCTTAGGCCGGGGAGTCTCTGCGTGAATTTGGAAAAGGTCCGCGCAGCCGCGGAACGCGTGGCACGTTCGGAGGGGCTGGAAGTCGTTGATGTCGAATGGAAAGTCGGCAAGCAACGCTTCCTTCGGGTGTACATTGACCGGGTTCCCCCGCTGAAATCCGCGGACGGCACGCCAGAAGTTCCGTCCGATCCCTATCCGAAGATTTCTCATGCGGATTGCGAGCGGGTCAGCCAGCAACTCAGTGTAATCCTCGATGTCGAGGAGTTGATTAGCGGTCCGAGTTACGTGCTGGAAGTCAGTTCACCCGGCATGGATCGTGCGCTTACGAAGCCGGCGGACTTCGAGCGCTTCACGGGCCGATCGGCGAAGGTCTGGACTCACGAGCCCGTCGAGCAGTTGTCGTTTTTGGAAGGGCGCATCGCCGGAGTGGAATCCGGCACTGTGCGCCTGGAATTGAAAGGCAAAGTGCCGCGGACGATCGAAGTGCCGTTTGGAGCGATCCGCAAGGCAAATTTGGTAGTGGAATTTTAGGAGCCGGGACTTAGGGAAGCGCTATGGCTAGCTTGCTTTATCAACAGATCGAAATGCTCAGTCGCGAAAAGCACATTGAACCGGAAATCGTGGTGTCCGCGATTGAAGACGCCATGGTTGTAGCTGCACGCAAATATTACAAGTCCGAAGAAGATCTTCGCGGCAAGTTCAATCAGGAAAGCGGCGTTGTGGATGTTTTCGCCGTGCTTACCGTCGTCGAGGAAGTGGCCGATCCTAAGCGCGAAATCGCACTTGCCGATGCGCGCAAGAAAAACCCTGAAGCAGAAATCGGCACGGAACTTCGTACCAACAAACCGACGGATGTCCTCGGCCGCATCGCCGCGCAAACCGCCAAACAGGTCATCCTTCAAAAAGTGCGCGAAGCCGAACGCGACACAATTTTCAATGAATACCACAACCGCGTCGGCGAACTCGTCACCGTTATCGTGAAGCGCGCGGAAGGCCCGGACCTGATCGTGGATATGGGCCGCACGGAAGCACGTTTGCCGAAGCGCGAACAATCCAAGCTCGAAACGTACAACATCGGTGAGCGCCTCCGCGTGGTTATCAAGATGGTGGACCGCGCTGCGAAAGGCCCCCAGGTCATCGTTTCGCGCGCGGATTCTTCGCTCGTGCAGCGCCTTTTTGAAATGGAAGTCCCGGAAATTTATGACGGCACCGTGCAGATTCGCGCCGCAGCCCGCGAAGCAGGCGAACGCACAAAAGTTGCCGTGCTCAGCCGCGACAAAGACGTTGATCCGGTCGGCGCCTGCGTCGGCATGAAGGGCATGCGCGTTCAATCCATCATTCGTGAACTGCGCGGCGAGAAAATCGACATCATTCCGTACAACGAAGAAACCGTCGCGTTCGCGCAAAAAGCGCTGAGCCCGGCGAAGGTCACGCGCGTCCAAATTACGGACCCGGAAAATCACAAGCTCGAAGTCATCGTCGAGGATTCACAGCTCTCTCTTGCCATCGGCAAGAAGGGCCAAAACGTTCGCCTCGCCAGCAAGCTCATCGGCTGGGATATTGACATCAAGAGCGAAGAAGAAAAGCGCCGCGAAATCGAAGAGCAGATGACCGCGCTCACCGCGCCGGCCACGCCGCTTACCGTTCTCGCCGGAGTTGGCCCGAAGACGATTGAAAAAATCGAAGCGGCGGGCATCACCTCTCTCGAAAAACTTGCAGGCATGACGCCCGAACAGCTCATGGAAATCCCCGGCATCGGCGAAAAGATGGTGGACAAGATTTATCAGGCCGTGAACCGCTTCTACGAAGGCGGCGAGGCGGCTCCTGCCGGCGAAGTAGTGGACATTGAAGAAGGCGGCGAAGAAACAGCCGCTGCGGAACCGGAAGCCGCCACAACAGAAACGGAAACCGCCGCAGCAAGTGAAGAAACAGCGGCAACGGAAACACAGAGCGCCGAGCCAGTCGAAGAAGCGCCCGCGCAGGAATCACAGGAAGCTGAAAATAGCGGGGAACACATTAGTCCGGAAAAGAAGGAAGAAGCGAATTCTTAGGAGCGCATGACAGATATCAATCAAGTCCGAATCAACGAACTGGCCCGCGAGCTTGAGGTCAAGGCCAAGGCAATTATTGACCTGCTTCCTGGTTTCGGCGTCACTGAAAAGAAAACACACTCGAGCTCGATCCCGGCTGATGTTGCCGTCAAGGTTCGCGCCTCAATTCAAGGGCAGGCTCAAGCCGAAGCAGACGCAGAGGCTAAGGCAAGAGCGGACAAAGATGCGCGGGATGCGGCCGCGAAGGCCGCGCTGAGAAAACCCGCAGCTCCGCCTGCTGCAACTCCTGTTGCCACACCTCCGGCTCCAGTCGCTGCAAAACCGGCTGCGCCCGTTGCTCCTGCTGCGGCATCTCCAACGCCCGCTGCGGCTGCGCCAGCTCCTGCGGCCGTTCCGGTTCCTGCGAAACCTGTCGCGCCGCCAGCGCCAGCACCCGCAGCGCAACCTGCCGCCGCAAGGCCCACAGTTCCAGCCGCGCCTCAGCTCGGTCAGCCTTTGCGCCCTGTGCCCGTTCCTTCGCAGACGAATGCTCCCGCCGCTCAGCGTCCGCCATCGCCTGCACAACAGAATCAACCAGGAGCCATGCGTCCCGCTGCTTCGTCACAAGCTCCACAGCGCCAAGGGCAGCCATCGCGGCCAATGCCTTCTGGAAATCGTGGTCCTTTGCCGACGGGAAATCGTGGCCCGATGCCACAAGATCGTCCGAGTGGCCCTCGTCCCGGCCAGCCGATGCGTCCGCAGCAATCCGGCGGTCAGGGGCAAGGTCGTCCATTCACGCCGCGTCCCAGTGGTGGATCCGGAGGCTCTGGCGGTCCGCACAATCGTCCTTATGGCCAACGGCCCGGCGCTGTTCCCACGGGAACTCGCCCCGGTCCGCGTATGCCCGGTCGGCCAACCATGTTGCCACCCATGCCGGACAAGATGCCTTCAAAGGCAGAGCCTGGCAAGCCGCTTTACACGCGCAAACCGCCACAACGCCAGCGCCCCGTCGCGGACAAGCGCGAGATGGAAGGCGAGCGCAAGCTCCATCCGACCCGCCAGCGTGCTGGTGCCGGAGATCGCCGCGCCGCCGCCGTCATTGCACCGCCGGAGCCACGTGAACCACGCGAAGTAACTATCACCGAAGGCATCACGATTCGCGAACTCGCGGAAAAGCTGGACGTGCGCGCGAAGGAACTCTTAAAGGTGCTGCTCGACAAAGGCATCTTCGCTAGCATCAACCAGGCGCTTGACGTTCCGACGGCCACGCAACTCGCCGAATCGTTTAACGGCATCATCTCTGTGGTTTCCTTCGAAGAGGAAATGGTCCTCGAAGTTGCGAAGGAAGAGACCAAGGAAAACCTCAAGCCGCGTCCGCCTGTCGTTACCGTCATGGGCCACGTGGACCACGGCAAAACCAGCTTGCTCGATGCGATTCGCGAAGCGGACGTAGCCGGCGGCGAAGCCGGTGGCATCACGCAGCACATTGGTGCGTACAAAGTTCAAGTCAACGACCGCAGCGTGGTTTTTGTGGACACGCCGGGTCACGAAGCCTTCACGCGGATGCGCGCGCGTGGCGCCAAAGTTACGGACATCGTCGTTCTTGTGGTTGCCGCCGATGACGGCGTCATGCCGCAAACGAAAGAAGCAGTGGACCACGCCAAAGCAGCCAGCGTGCCCATCGTCGTTGCCATCAACAAAATTGACAAACCGGAAGCACAACCCGAACGCGTAAAGCGTCAGCTCAGCGAACTCGGTTTGATGCCAGCAGAGTGGGGCGGCGAAACAGAATTCGTCGAAGTTTCCGCGAAGCAAAAGAAGGGCATCGAGAAATTGCTCGAAATTCTTTTGCTCGTCGCCGATCTGCGCGAACTCAAAGCAAATCCCGACGCCCCGGCTACCGGAACCGTTCTCGAATCCCGCGTGGACAAGGGCCGCGGCCCCGTCGCAACCATTCTCGTGCAGAACGGCACGCTGCGTTCTGGCGACTTCTTCATCTGTGGCGCGGTTTTCGGCAAAGTGCGTGCCATGTTTGATGATCGCGGACGTCCTGTGAAGGACGCGCCGCCGTCCACGCCGGTGGAAGTTCTCGGCCTGCAAGGCGTTCCCGACGCTGGTGATCACTTCTCGGTTACGGACGAAGCCAAAGCGCGCCACATTGTGGACTACCGTCAGTCGAAGCAGCGCGACGCCGCCTTACTCGCCCGCTCCACCGGGGCGCGCATCACGCTCGATCAATTGCACGAGCAGCTCAAGGCCGGCGAAGTCAAGGAATTGCCCATCGTCATCAAGGCGGACGTGCAGGGCAGCGTCGAAGTTTTGAGCGAAATGCTGCCGAAGCTTTCTACCGATCAGGTGAAACTGAAGATCATCGGCTCCGGCGTCGGCGCCGTCAGCGAAAACGACGTTCTACTCGCCAGCGCATCCGGCGCCATCATCATCGCGTTCGGTGTACGGCCGGAGCGGAAAGCTGCCGATCTTGCCCAACAGGAAAAAGTGGACATTCGTACGCACAACATTATTTACGAAGTGTCCGACGAGCTTAAGAAAGCCATGGAAGGCTTGCTCGAACCCGTCTTCCAGGAAAACTATCTGGGCCGCGCGGAAGTCCGCAACACGTTCCGCGTCAAGGGTTCTGGCACCGTCGCCGGCTGCTATGTGGTGGACGGTGTCCTCAAGCGCGACGCGCAGGTTCGCGTCGTGCGCGACGGCGCAGTCATCTATACTTCAAAGCTCAGTTCGCTCAAGCGCTTCAAGGATGACGCCAGCGAAGTGCGCACCGGATTCGAGTGCGGAGCGGGTATCGCCAACTTCAATGACGTGAAAGTTGGCGACATTCTGGAGTGCTTCAACGTGCAAAAACTTTCCGCGGCGGAAGCTGCCGCTCAGTCTGGCGTCCCCGCCGGCAAAAAATAGGCTGCAAACCGTTCCTGGAAATCCAAATGCCTGTAGGATTGCTTACGTTGGAGTTGCATATTGCTGATGCGCAATCGCTCAAGGATAAGCGGCAGGTTTTGCGCAGCTTGAAGGACAAGTTGCGCATCAAATTCAACGTCGCCGTTGCGGAGCTCGATCATCAGGACGTCTGGCAGCGCTCCGTCGTCGGCGTTGTAACGCTCTCGACCGAAGAGAAACACGTTCGGGAAGTTTTGCAAAAGGCTTTGGACGAAGCAGACGGGATTCTTGGCTCGATGCTGATCAACCAGGCCATTGAGATCGTGTAACGACAGTTGGCGAGCGTGAGCGTGTTTTGAAGAGTCTGTCATCCTGAGTGTCCCCGTTCAGACCGGGACGCGAAGGATCTCAGTGTAACGAGTTGAGGCGGCTTTTTAGGCTCAGCTTGTAAGGTGAACTAAACGAACGGCCATGAGCACTACGAACCATCGTCACGAACGCATTGGCGAGGAAATCGCCCACGAAATCAACGCCATGCTTGCCGGCGAACTGAAGGACCCTCGCCTCGAAGGTCACGTCAGCGTGAGTGAAGTCCGCGTTCAGCCGGACATGAAACACGCGCGCATCTTCGTCAATGTGCGTTCGAACGATCCCAAGGAACAAAATGGTGCCATCAAGGCTCTAGTGCATGCATCCGGCTACATTCGCCACGAGCTTATCGAACGCCTACAGGTTCGCCGCCTCCCCGAGCTTCATTTCACTCTCGATGTTTCCGAGGAGAGCGCACTGCGCATCGAGCAGCTTCTGAAGGAAGTAAAAAAAGACAAGCCATTGGCCCCGTAATCGTGGTCGTTAGAGTAACCACCTGCTCAGATGATTCGCAATCATTCGCGGAGTTCGTGACTCACAACTTAGAACTTATCACTCAAAACTGACTCTCCTATGCCCCGCAAACCTCAACCCGCTCCGTTCGACGGCGCGCTTGTCATTGACAAGCCGCAAGGCAAAACGTCTCACGACGTCGTTGATGCCGTTCGCCACATGGCCGGTTTTCGTCAGGTCGGGCATTTAGGCACGCTCGATCCTCTCGCTACTGGTGTACTTGTGATTCTGCTCGGTCGCGCCACACGCCTCGTTCAGTTTTATTCCGGACGCCGCAAACGCTACACCGCCGGATTCCGCTTCGGCTTTGCCACGGATTCCTACGATTCCGACGGCGAAGCGCAGGGTTCGGACACTCCGCCCCTTCTCGACGCCGAGACGCTGGAGCGTTTTGCCGCGGAACGCATCGGCCGCTTCGCGCAAATGCCTCCAATTTTCTCCGCGAAGAAAGTCAACGGCCGTCCGGCTTACGAACTCGCTCGCAAAAAGAAGGAAGTCGAACTGAAACCGGTCGAAGTGGAACTCTTCGAATTCAAGCTGACGGAAATCGCCGGACCTATCGCGCGCTTCGTCGTCGAATGTGCTTCGGGCACCTACATCCGTTCACTGGCACACGAAATGGGCCAGAAAATCGGCTCCGGTGCGCACCTCGCGGAGATCTGCCGCACGGCCGTTGGTGAATTCTCTCTGCAGCAGGCCTGGAAGCTGGATGATCTTGCGGAAGCCGCACGCGCCGGAAAATTCAAGGAATGCCTCATTCCGCTCGAAAATCTTTTGCCCAATTTCCCGCGCGCCAACGTGTTGCCGGTCATCGAAAAGCGTGTTCGCCACGGCGCGCGCTTCAACGTCACCATTTCTCAGATTCAGCCGGGCCGCTCGGAAAATCCTCCGGGCTCAACCATGGAACTCGATTCCGGTGAACCTCACCCGCCGCGCCTTCGCGTGTTCGATCAACAGCAAAAGCTCATCGCCATCGCCGAAGCCGTTGTGCCGCGCACCTATCAGCCCGTCGTAGTGTTCGAGCCGCTCCCCTGAACCAATTGGGTTCTTTTTCGTTCGAAAATCCGCGGCTCTACTGCTGTGGATTGCTTGGTGGAGGCAGAGGAGGAGTCTCTGGAGCCGGCGCAGCTGGCCCCAGTGTGCTCGCCCCCGTTCCCGGACTCGGCCCCGCATAAATGGAACTCGAGATCCGCGGAGGAATGCGCAGTTTTCTCGGCGTAACTAAAATCAGAAATTCCGTTTCCCGCGCCGTATTGTTTCGGTTTTGCACCGCATACCCGATGCCGGGCACTTCTCCAAGTCCAGGCAGTGACACGAGCGACTTCGCTGCTTCTCTATCCGTAAGTCCTCCGACCAGCGAAGTTTCGTCCTGTTTCAATCGCACCGTTTGAGTCAACGTCTGGTTATTGATCACCGGAATTCCATTGATCGCCGTTCCCGCGAGGGAACGAATTTCGAATTCGAGTTGAAGCGTCACTTCGTCGGAACCATGCACGTACGGAGTCGCTTTGATCTTGAGGCCCAAGTCAATGTATTCCGATCCCGGGTAGGGAACTTGTACCGCGCCGCCGTTGGCGAACGCCGATGGGTCGAGGAACACGCTCACAAGATTGCTCGTCCCGGAGTGTGCGGTCAGCGCAACGTCCGGCAATCCGTTTCCGTCGAAGTCGGCGGTCGTGATTCCTTGCGGCCCGCTGGGTGTGGAAAGCTCGATTTGTGGCGCGTAGACTCCCAGGCCCAGCCCAACGTAGATTCCCAGCGTCGCGACGCCTTGGTTCGTTACCGCGATATCGCCAATTCCATCGTTGGTGAAGTCTGCGATGACCACGCCGGAAGGATTTGCCCCTAACGACGTCGTCAGCGGGGAACCGGACGCAACGGAAAATGTCGCGTCGCCGTTGTTCAGAAAGACGCTGATCGTGCTGTCCGTTGAGTTCACAATCGCCAAATCCGGCACGCCATCCGAATTCAGATCGCCAGCCGCAATCGCGATCGGTCCGTTTCCGGTTCCGAAAGGCGACCCGGGCGCAATCGTGAATGTTCCGTCAAACGAACTGTCTCCTGAGGCTCCAAGAATTGCCGCGTTGTTCGTGAGTTGATTCACGATTGCCAGGTCGGCCCCCGTCCCGCTCAGGTTTTGAAAGTTGCCTCTCACCATAGCCACAGGCCCTTGCATCGTTGCCGGAAGCTTGAAAGGTGAGTTTGGAAATGGCGTGAATGTTCCGTCGCCATTTCCCTGGAAAGTCGAAATCGTGTTGTCACCGCTGTTCGCAACCGCAAAATCGAGCTTTCCGTCGCCGTTGAAATCCGCGATCACTACCGCGCGCGGCTGCGCTCCCACTGTGAACGGAGAACCGGCTGCTTCTCCAAATGTTCCGTCGCCGTTCCCTAAAAGCACCGTGGCTGTATTTGAAGAGGAGTTTGCGATTGCGAGATCTCCGGGTTGCGACAAATGATTCGCGTCGGTCAGCCGAAAAATCCCGCCCGCGATTGCCGCAGGCCCCGTTTCATTTGGCCCCAGCGCAAAAGCAGTTTTGGGTTGCGTGAAATTTCCACTATTTTGATTCATCAGAATGCTGATGGAATTGTCTTGCTGATTCACCACGGCGAGGTCGCTCAACCCGTCGTTATCGAAGTCTTGTGCGGCAACGGCGACGGGCGTTTGGCCGACAGTGAAATCCGTCCGCGGAAAGACCGTGGACGGAATCGTTCCGCGCACCACTGTTGCGCCCAGGCTTGTGGAAAGCAGCGAGAGCGTCACGGGAAAACGCGACCCAATGAAGAACGTCGCGGGTTTCGTGTCCTGCACGCGCATCAGCACTTCTCGCCCTGTCTTGACCAGGGACAACGCATCCGCAAAATTTGCAGAAGTACTGGGTAAGTTCAGCAGGAACGTGCTCTTGCCTCCACCCACCGGAACCACCGGGGGCGCGGGTGTGATACCGTGCGCTGCAAAAACCTGCTGCACGAGCGTAAGAAGATTCGCTAGGGTCGTAGCCTGTTGCAGTATCTTCAGATCGCTCGTGCTCAGTGGAAATGCCGTCGCGTTCGTCGGCGGTACGATTCCCAGATTCAGTGCTTTGTTCTTGTCCACTTCAAGCAGCTCGATCTCCAGCATTAGTTCGCTGTGCGACTGCTCCACTTGTTTGATCAACGCTTTGGCGAGCTTCACTTTTTCCACCGAATCGCGAATAGTAATGCTGCGGCTTTTCAAATCCAACTCGATGTGATTTGCGCTCGTGATTTCCCGCAGCGCGCGTAGCAAGTCCGTCGTGTCTTGCGCATCAACCGCCGCTCCCAGCACGAAGGTCTGTTCTACTTCCAGTCCGTACTCTCTCCGCTTCTGAATCGTGTCCGGGGCGACAAAAATCATCGTCGGATTCAATGGCCGGTAAAAGGTTGTTGTCTGTTGCCCGAGAATTCTCATTGCAGTGGCAAAATCCATTTCGTCCACGCGCAGCTTCACGTTCCGCGAAAGCAAATCGGGGTCGAACGCCGCCGTGATTCCAAATGCGCGCGCCACTTGTTCGTATGCACCGCGCGTGTCTCCGCGCAGATTGAAACTTCGCACTCCACTCTGCGGTTTCAGTTGCGGCGGCCCTTTCAATTTGTATTGCTCGGGCGGACCGGCAGGCAATTCCTCTTCCTTCATGGATTGCATTTGTGCCTCGCGCTCCGCGACAATCGCATTTCCCGGATCGATCTCCAGCGCCGCGTGCAACTCTTCCGTCGCCTTGCGCAAATCGCCCCGGATCGCCGCGTTTTCCGCCGCGTCCACGTGCGCCCGCACCAGCTTCGCGCGCAATGCCGCCGCATGACCCACAATTCCCAAATCAAGAGGCGCATCCTTCGCCGCCGCGTCGTAGGCCGCGAGCGCGTCGGTCAGGTCTCCTGCAGCTTCCGCTTTCTCCCCCTGCTGCACCTCTTTCTGTGCCTTTTTCAGATCCTGTGCCTTGTGCTCTACTTGCGCTGGCAGGGAATCGCTCATCGCCAGCACACACAATGCTGCCATCGCGGCCCCCATCGCCCGCCGTCGTTCCTTCGCAGCAATTGTCCTAAGCGCTTTCCGTAGCATCATTTCCAGACGGGATTCCTCAATCCCAGTTTGCCATTTTCAGGCCCTGCGGTATGCTACCTTTAATATATCGGACTAATATGGTCCGATTGACCTTCAGCCTTCTCAAGCGTTACACTATGGTTGAAGTTGCAAATGACTTTCAACTGGATATACTGTGCTCTCTGCCCTCCTGGTCGCTCTTCGTGAAGGCGTCGAGGCCTCCCTCGTCGTCGGTATCATCCTTGTCTATCTTTCCCGCACCGCCCGTGCACACCTTACTAAATTTGTCTGGTATGGTGTCGGCCTCGCTTCCGCGCTAAGCCTTGCCGTTGCCATTGCTCTCGAGCGTTGGCGCATTAACCAGGACGGTTTCGAAGGCTTACTTCTTCTCGTCGCCGCCGTATTCGTTGTTTCGATGATCGTTTGGATGAACCGCGTTGCGCGCCATCTTCGCAAGGATATCGAGCAAAAAATAGACGCATATGCCGAGCGCGCTGGCGCCGCTGCGGGTTGGGGCATTTTTCTTTTTGTGTTTCTCATGGTTTTGCGCGAAGGCGTCGAGCTCGCACTGATTCTCCGGGCCGTTGAGCTTTCCAGCGACGGCCTGCAAACCTGGATCGGCACGCTTCTCGGACTCGCTGCCGCCATCGCCGTCGGACTTTTCTTCTTCAAGGGGACCGTTAAGATTCCGTTGCACCGCTTTTTTGCGGTGACCACCGTCATCCTCTGGCTCGTGGCTGCTCAGCTCGCCATCACCGGCCTGCATGAGCTTAGCGAAGCGCGCTGGATTCCTTCCAGCAAGCAGGAAATGGCCCTCATCGGCCCCATCGTTCGCAACGAACTCTTTTTCTTTGTTTTCATTTTCGGCGCGGCCATTCTCCTGATTCTGCGTGAATGGCTTACGCCTTCCAGCCCCAAAAACGCCGTAGCAAACGAAGCCGAGCAGCGCCTGTTTGAAGCGCAGCGCCGCCGCCAACGCCACTGGATGATCGCCGCTTCCACTGCGTGTCTCGTCGTGGTACTCGTCCTCACTGCCGATTTTATTTACGCGCGCGCAAATTCCGCCCCACCTTCATCCCACTCGGTCACGGCATCTGGTGATTTGATTCGCGTTCCCGTAGCCGAAGTGCAGGACGGAAATCTTCACATTTTTACCTTCAATTCCCCCTCCCAGGAATTTCGTTTTCTCGTCATCAAGAAGCCGCAAGGCTGGGGCGTCGCGCTCGATGCCTGCCGCATCTGCGGCCCGGAAGGCTATCGCCAGGACGGCCAGAATGTAGTTTGCCGCCATTGCGGCTCTGCAATCTATGTCCCCACTATCGGTGAAGCTGGCGGCTGCAATCCCGTGGGCTTGCCATTCCAGTTGCAAGGTTCCGACATTGTCGTAAATGTCTCCTCCATCACCCGCGCCTACACCGAGGTCCCCAAATGACCTCTCTTTTCATTCGCAACCCTAGGAATTTTGTCATCCTGAGTCCCGAAAATTTAACGACCAACTTGCGGTACTCCGCGTTCTTCACTGGTCACCAGTCTCTGGTCACCAGTCACTGACCCCATGTTCCTCCGCCTCATCACCGACTCCGTCACGCGCCGCCCGCGCCGCAAACTCCTCACTATCGCCGCGCTCTCTCTAGGCATGGCCGTAGTCACCGCGGCGCTCAGCGTCTCCCTCGACGTCGGCGATCGCCTCTCCGCCGAATTTCGCTCCCTCGGCGCAAATCTTGTTGTAACGCCCCAAGCCGACTCTCTCCCGCTCGAAATCGGTGGAGTGGACTACCGCCCCGTCAACTCCGGCGCCTACCTCCCCGAATCCGGCCTCCCCAAAATCAAATCCGTCTTCTGGCATAACAACATCATCGCCTTCGCACCGATACTTGAGCTCCGAGGCGAAGCCTTGCCGGCGTTTAAGAATTGGATCGAGGATGTTTCTCTGATCGGAACTTGGGCCGATCACCCCGTCACACTTTCTGATGGTGCGAGTTTTTCAACTGGAATTGCGAAAACGAATCCGTGGTGGCAAATCGAAGGACGCTGGTTCACGGACGAAGCAAAAGAATGTGTGGTCGGTGCTACGTTCGCGAAGAAAAACCAAATCAAGATCGGTGACTCCATCTCACTGGCTACTGGCGCCGTCACTAGGATTCCTTCTCCACACAAAGTTACGGGGATTCTCACATCGGGCGGTCCAGAAGATGAGTCCATCGTGGTTCCGCTAGCTGAAGCTCAATTTCTGGCCCACAAGCCCGGCCTCTATCGCAAGCTCTACGTCTCCGCCCTCACGAAGCCCGAAAACGATTTCGCGCGCCGCGACCCTAAAACAATGACGCCAGACGAACTCGAACGCTGGTCCTGCTCGCCGTACGTCTCATCCATCGCGTATTCCATCCAGCAAGTTCTCCCGGGCTCGGATGTACGCGTCATTCACCGCGTCGCCGATGGCGAAGGTCAAATCCTCACGCGCGTTCGCTCTTTGCTCTGGCTCGTCACGTTCGCCGCTCTTCTCTCCGCCGCGCTAGCGGTTGGCGCTTCCTCCGCAGCCAGTGTCATCGAACGCCGCTCCGAACTCGCCCTAATGAAAGCACTCGGCGCAGGTTCCACCACAGTCGGTTTTCTGTTAGCCGCCGAACAACTCCTCCTCGCGTTCGTAGGTGGCGGCTTCGGCTACGCGCTCGGTCTATTCCTCGCCCGCATCGTCGGCACAAAAATCTTCGGCGTTCCACCCGCGCCCTCTCTTCTCGTTCTCGCCCTCATCCTCGCTCTCGCCGTTGTCGTAACTCTTCTCGGCAGCGCGCTTCCCCTCCGCCGCGCCACCCGTTGCGAACCCGCTCCCATCCTCCGAGGCGAATGATGGTCCTCCCGCACAACTCGGTACTGTCATTTCGAACGAAGCAGCCCGACGCCTTTTCCTTCAGCCTCGCTCCTGCGAGGCTGAAGGGTTGCGAAGTGAGAAATCTCTCTTCGATCTTAGAGTTGAACACAGCCGATCCGACAGAGCACGCTCATGTCTAACCGTCCCTCCGCCAATCGCTTCATGTTCCGTCGCCTCGTCCGCCGCCTCCTCTTCGCCAACCGCGGCCGCCTCTTCGTCGTTCTTCTAGCCCTCTCCGCAGGAGCCGCCGTCTCCGCCGCCCTCCTCAATCTCCAAACCGACGCCAAGCGCCGCCTCACGACTGAGTTCCGCGCCTTCGGCCCAAACGTCGTGATTAGTCCGCGAGAACCGAATAGCGACTCCAATCTATTAAGCGAATCCCTTTATGATCAAATCCCAGATCACAATGAGGCGGGCGAGATCGGCAAAGCCGCTTTCTTATACGGTTTGGTTGACATTGAGAATTCCGCAGAACCAGGTAAGCAGGTTAACGCGGTCGTCGTCGGCTATGTCCATTGGTATATCCATCCCGAAAGGGTGATTTCAGCGACGCTTATGCAGTACGAACAGAAATCCAATTATCTCAGCTCAAACATGCACTGTGCTGTTGGACAACGGTTAGCCTCAGCGCTAGGTCTGAAAGATGGCGATGCCATTAAAATCACCGGCGGAGGTACGCCTGACTACGACTCGATTTTCGTGCTTCCAGTTACGGGTGGGCCCGAAGACAATCAGATATTCGTCGGCCTGGACAAAGCACAGAGCTTGCTGGCGCGGCCAAAGTCGGTCAGCCTAATTCAAATTAGTGCTCCGGGGAATCCTCAACAAATTCAGCAATTGATGGACAAACTTCAGGCCGCATTCCCGGATGCAACTGGCCGCCCCCTCCGCCAATTCACCGAAGCTCAAGCCAAAATCTACTCCCGCATCTCCGGCCTGCTCACCGCCGCCACTGCAATCATCCTCATCCTCACTGCTCTCTGCGTCATGGCCGCCATGACCAACATCGCCGCCGAACGCAAACACGACGTCGGCATGATGAAAGCCATCGGCGGTTCTGCTCGCGGCATCCTGAATCTTTTTCTCACCGAAGCCGTCCTCCTGGGCCTCATCGGCGGCCTCATCGGAGCCGCCGCCGGAATCGCGCTCTCCATGGCCCTCGGCAAAGCCGTCTTCGGAGTCGCAGCCCTTCCGCGCCTCATCGTGTATCCTATTTCCGTGACCCTCACCATCATCGTCGCCATTCTCGGCGCCTATCCGTTGCGCCGCCTCGCCAACGTTCGTCCCGCCACCATCTTCCGAGGTGAGGTATGACGACTCAACCGCTCGTTAATCCCTCAGCCTCTCTCCAACTCGCGGAGCAAACGCCACCACAAGTCGTCCTCGACAATCTCGTCAAGGAATACGGCACCCTGCGCGCACTAAATGGCGTCAGCTTCAACATCGCGTCCGGCGAATGGATCGCATTGATGGGCCCATCCGGCTCAGGAAAAACCACGCTCATCAATATTCTCGGCGGACTCGACACCGCCACGTCTGGCAGCGTCGCCGTGAATGACCAGGAAATCACCCGCCTCAACGAATCCGCTCTCGTCCGTTATCGCGCCGAAAAAATCGGTTTCGTCTTCCAGCAATTTCATCTCGTCCCGTATCTCACCGCGCTCGAAAACGTCATGCTCGCGCAATACTTCCACTCCGTCACCGACGAATCGCAAGCCGTCGAAGCGCTCAAGCGAGTCGGCCTTGCTGATCGCCTCGAGCATCTCCCCGCAAATCTTTCCGGCGGCGAACAGCAGCGCGTCGCCATCGCCCGCGCGCTCATCAATCAGCCAAAACTCATCCTCGCCGACGAGCCCACCGGAAATCTCGACGAAGCCAACGAAGAAATCGTCATTAACATTTTTCGCGAGCTCCACAAATCCGGCCACACCATCCTCATGGTCACGCACGACGTGGACATCGCCCGCAACGCCAGCCGCCGCATCGAGCTCACCCACGGCCATCTCACGCTGGACACCACCTGCAACTTCCTCGAGCAGCCCAAGCTCTGCCCCCACGGCAAGCCTTTCCCGTCCAGCGGCTGCTGCACCACGCTCGATTCCAAGCCCTGTACACCGTAGCCGTTTTTCTCTGCGCTCCTCGGCGTACTCAGCGTCTCTGCGTTATCATTAGTTCTTAGGGTTGAATTGAAGACTGACAACTGTTTACTGAAGACTTGCTCTAATGCCCATTCCCCTACATGCCGGCCGCAAACCAACCAGCGTAAAAGTTCACGTCTCCACCAACGCGGGTGTGGACATCACCTGGGCCGACGGCCATGTCTCTCATTTCGATTTTCCCTATCTCCGCGACCATTGCCCCTGCGCTACCTGCAATGACGAGCGGGAAAAGAAAGAATCCCTCGCCGGAGCATCTCCAACCTTCGCTGCTTCGCCCGCGCTCCCCATGTTCAAACCCAAAGCGCGCGCTACCGCCGCTACCCAAGTAGGGAACTACGCAATTCAGATTTCTTTTTCCGACGGCCACTCCACCGGCATCTATTCCTACGATCATTTGCGCTCGATTTGCCCCTGCTTTGAGTGCGTGCAATCCGCCGCCGCAAAAGCCTGAAATGGTTTCGCGCCGCACCGGCCTTATCGTTCTCGCGGCCGTCACCATTCTTCTTTTCTCCTCGTTAGCTTTCATCCCGCGCATTCCGCAGCCGCTCGCCTATCACAATTTTGCCGATGAGCGCCCCTGGCTAGGCATTCCAAACTTCGGCAATGTCATTTCCAATCTTCCGTTCGCCATCTTCGGATTGACGGGCCTGGTGTTTCTTTTTAGCGTCACGGCCAAACAATCGTTTATCGATCCGCGCGAGCGCTGGCCTTACTTTTTTGTCTTTCTAGGTTTGTTTCTTACTGCGTTCGGCTCCGGCTACTACCACTGGCATCCGACCAACGCGACTCTCCTCTGGGATCGTCTCCCCATGACCGTCGCATTCATGGGCATCATCGCAGCGCTCATCACCGAACGCATCAGCGTCCGCGCCGGCCTCATCAGTCTCGCACCGCTGCTCCTCATCGGCGCAGCAAGTCCCATCCAGTGGTACGTCAGCGAACTTCACGGCCACGGCGACCTCCGTTTCTACGCCGCCGTGCAAGCCTGCTCCGTTCTCATGCTCCCGCTCTTTCTCGTTCTATTTCCAGCATGCTACACGCGCAGCTCAGACCTCGCCATCGTCGCCGCTTTCTACGTCCTCGCCAAACTCCTCGAAACCTTCGACGCACAAATCTACGCCCTAGGTCACGTCACCAGCGGCCACACGCTCAAACATCTCGCCGCTTCGCTTTCGGGCTACTGGATTCTCCGAATGCTCCGCCTGCGTCGCGCAATCGCGCCATCGTAATTTTCCGAAGCGGTTCTTGCTACAATCCCGCCATGCCCACGGTTCCTTGGACTACCATCTCATCGCCCGAACCAGGCAGAACCTATCTCGCTCTCATTTCCTATCTTCCACTTCGTCATTTCAGCGCCATTCCAAATTTTTTCCGCTTCAGCCTTCAGACTCGCGGTCAGCTAAAAGTCACGCCAGGCGTTATTGGTTACTCGCTCGAAGCAAAGCCCTTTTCACGTAAATTCTGGACGTTGTCCGTTTGGGAAGACCAGCAATCCCTCAACAATTTTGTTCGCCAAATCCCGCATAGCCAGATTATGCAAGCCCTCGCTCCGCACATGGGCAAATCGCAATTCTCGCAATGGGGCGTCACACACGCGGAAATCCCCTTGGATTGGTCTTCTGCCAAGGCTCGCCTTGGCCAAACTTAGTTCGTAAAATCCTTCGTTTCGCCCTCTTTGTCAATTAACTCAGTGCGTGTTGTCTTCTCCTAACTCTTTGTGGAATCCTCTCTTGGCGTTCGACTCCAGGTAACGCATCAAGCGAGGTGCTTATGTCATGCCATCCAGAATCGCTCAAAAATGTTCCCCTGTTCGCCCTGCTCGATGACGACGAGGCCGCCATCCTTGCGAGCCAAGTCGAGCTGAGAACTTTTGCCCCACGCGAACGTATTTACAAGGTCGGCGATACGGAGGGCCACGCGTACGTGATGGTTTCGGGAAAAGTGCGTGTAACCACCGTGGACGAAGACCATCAGGAAGTCATTGTGGACGAGCCCTCGCATGGCGAATTTTTCGGCTTTGCTTCCATGCTTGAACAAACTCCGCACCAAACTAACGCCGTCGCTCTCGAAGAGACACAATGTCTCGAAGTGGATCGCCACGACATCATGGTGCTGCTCCAAAAGAAGCCCCACGCCGGCATGGATATGCTCACGGTGCTCGGCCGCCAATTCCATTCCGCGCAGCAGCTCGTGCGCGTCCGCGCCAATCGCAATCCCAACGAATTGATCGAAGAGGAAGCCACCTTCGGCGAACGCATCGCCGATTCCGTCGCCGGCTTCGGCGGTTCCTGGACCTTCATCCTTACGTTTCTGACAATTCTGATCGTTTATTCAATTACCAGCATTTTATTCGGCGTGAAATCTTGGGATCCTTATCCCTTTATTCTTCTCAATCTTTTTCTTTCCATGCTCGCCGCAATTCAGGCGCCCGTCATCATGATGAGTCAGAATCGCCAGGACACGAAAGACCGCCTCCGCAGTGAACTCGATTTTGACGTGAATCGCCGCGCGGAATCGGAAATCCATGGCCTTTCGCGAAAGCTAAACTCGCTTGGCGATCAAATGGACGATCTCGAGGACCTCATCCGCGGAAAAATTTCCGGTGGAGGAGGAAGCAGCGCTCAACACCAGCACTAGTCCCTTTTTCCAACTGCGGGAAACTTTCCACGGCAGTGCATCTTTTCCATTGCCAAAAAGACAACGCTACCGCTAAAGTGAACCGACCCTCCCACAGCAAATCCCCCGGAGGAAAAATTCGGATGCCCAACCGCCATCCCCGCTGGCTCACTGCGCAGGAAACTGCAGTCATTCTCGACGCTACAAGTGCGGACATCTGCAGGCTTTTGAAAATTGGCCGATTGACCGGAGTGAAGCGCAAGCAGCCAGGCCGCGCTGGCAAAGCGCAATGGCTCGTCAACCCCAAATCCATCGAGCAGGAAAAACGTCGCACCGCCAGACAATGAGCCTGTCGCGTTGTTTACCACAAGTTCTCCTCGTACAAACCCTGAATTCGCGTCAAGCCGTGTTACCATCTGCGCCAAATGGATCCTGCCGACTCGAACACTTCCTATGCGCTCGGCTACACGGAAGCTGAACACGGCCGCCTGATTCGCCAAGCGGCTCTGCTTGCTCCTGTTACAGAAAGATTTTTTCGCGACGCTGGGGTCGGCACAGGACATAGTGTTTTGGAGCTTGGCTCCGGAATGGGCGACGTCGCCATGCTGGTGGCCCGTCTTGTCGGACCGTCCGGACAAGTTCTTGGAATCGAGCGCGATGCTGATTCGATCAAAATCGCCCAGGCGCGCGTCGCCGATGCTGGATTTCGAAACGTGTCTTTCTCACAAAAGGACATCACGCAGCTTCAAAGCGAAAAACAATTTGACGCGGCAGTCGGCCGCTTCATCTTGCAATTTGTTCCCGATCCCGTTTCGGTTGTCCGCACCCTGGCTGCATCGCTTCGTCCCGGTGGAATCGTCGCGTTTCATGAACCGCAGTGGCAGCCTTACCAGGATCTTTTGCGCCAATTGCCTCTGATCCGCGCCTGCGCCCTCACCGTTCGCAACACGATGCAAAGTTCTGGCGTGAGGACGGACTCGGGTCTTTCTCTGCATAACGTTTTTCAACAGGCAGGTTTGCCGGCTCCCCATATGCGCATCGAAATGATTCTCGGCGCACAGCCTGGCTTTACTATTTGGATCTGTGATCTGTTGTTTTCGCTGCTCCCCAAAGCGCGCCAGCACGGCATCTCTCTCCACGCGCTCGGCAATTTGGAAACTCTCACCGAGCGAGTCCACGCCGAAGTGACTGCCGCAAATGCGGTCGTGCCGATGATTGCTCTGGTAGCTGCGTGGTCTACCGTGCCCGCTGCCAAATCGTAAAACTCAGATATGTTATTTCTCGGGTAGCCGATCCGCCGCGTACGACGAAAGTCTATCCGCCGCCGGCGGGTCCAGATTCGCTAATGCCGTAATCACGTATCCGGACTGCGGAAATATTCTCAAATCGCCATTCATTCCCGGCGCTCCGCCGCCATGTCCGAACCATCGCACTCCGCCTTCCGTATTGTCCATGAATCCGTATGCGTACTTGCTTCCTCGCGGCGTGTCGGTTTTTCCGGTCGTCAATAAATCTGTGTGCTCCGCGTCCAGCAATTTGTGATTGAGCAGCGCATTTCCAAAGCGCAGCAAATCTCCCACCGTCGTGTAACCGCCTCCCGCGGACGTGCCCCGGTACGGCAGCGTGTCCGTGTTCGGTTTCCATGCCTTGCTTCCGTCAAATTTTGTGTACCCCACCGAACGTTCGGAGACTGCTTCGCTTTCAGGCAGCGAATCACTGGATGCCATCCCCGCCGGCCTGAAAATATGTTCTCTCACATACTCGTAGTAATCCTGTCCGGAAGCCTTTTCC
Source organism: Candidatus Sulfotelmatobacter sp. (assembly GCA_035567915.1). Lineage (GTDB taxonomy): Bacteria > Acidobacteriota > Terriglobia > Acidiferrales > UBA7541 > Acidiferrum. The sequence goes on from DATMPA010000025.1 coordinate 78,553, forward strand.
ACGATCAATCCCAGCAAAAGAAATCCATAGTTGCTGTATTCCCATTTGCTCCCCGGTTCAAATTCCGGCTCGCGCTTTCCATACAGGTTCACGTAGTCCTGCAGCGTCTTCAATTCCAATCGGTGTTTGTCAAACTCAGGCCCAAAAAAATCTCCTGTTCCCCCCGTGTGAGTCAGCAACTGATGAATTGTCACTTTCGTCGCCACATTTTTGTTCGGATAATCTGTCAGATATTTCCCCAGCGGGTCCGTCAGCTTGAGTTTCCCCGCTTGCGCCAGTTGCAAGATTGAAGTCGCCGTGAACATTTTGTTCATCGAGCCCATCCGGAACCGCGTATTCACCGTGTTCGGCGTCTTTTTCTCGCGGTCGGCCAGCCCGTAAGCCTCAGCAAAAATTGTTTTTCCGTTCTTCGATATCGCCACAGCCCCGGAAAACTTGTCTGTTGCCGCACGCGTCTCCGCCAATTTCCGGACCCCAGCGATCACATCACTCTCGCTCCTCCGCGTGGGCTTGAACTCGACCGGCGTCGCCACCGCTCGCAGGTCCATGCTCTTGATCTGATGCGGCTCCGCTTCTTCCACCTCCATCGTCGCTCTCGCAAACTGATCCGATTCTTTCTCTTTCAGCAGTGCCGTAAATTTTGTCGGTGCGCTCTCCTCCGCCTTCTTGAATTCGAAGCCTCCGGTCATTTCCCGGAATCCCATCTCTCCGTCAATGTCCGCGGCTCTTTCCGGATAGTTTTTCTCCAAATATTGCAGCAGGGTCGCACGGTCGCCGCTATCGAACGCCGCCAGCCACGCCGAAAATTGTTTCTGTGCCGCCGTGTCCGGTGCTTGTTGCCCAGCCCATACAAATCCCGCCGCCAGTGCCACAATCGCAATTCCTGTCCAGGCCGATCGCATTGTTTTCATTGTTTTGGCGCACCTCTTGGCTGCTTAGACGCTGCCGCTCGCAAAACGTGGTATCGGCTCTTCCTTGGCCTGCGTCCTCTTCGGCAGGAGCAGCGCAAGCGTCGCCGACACAAACAGCGAAATCCCAGCCGCCGCCAGCCCACCATACAGAGTTCCCGTTCGTTGGCTGATCCATCCCGCAGCATACGGCCCCACAAATCCCGCCGTGTTCGCAATCGAACTCGTCAATCCTAGTCCCGCCGCCACCGCTGGACCTGCCAACAATTCGCTGGGCAGCGAGTACACCGGCCCATACACGCTGCACATTCCTGCGATCGCCACCGCCAGCAAAGCTATCGTCACCGCCACCGAATGCGGCGCTCCCAGAATCGCCATCGCCGTCCCTGCACATACTGCCGGTAAAGCCGCGTGGAATTTCCGCTCGAGCCGCCGGTCCGAGCTTCGCGACACAGCTACCATCGCCAACAGACCAACTGCGTAAGGGACCATTACCAGAAATCCGACCAAACTATTTGATATCTGCCCCGAAAATGATTTGATCAGTTGCGGCATCCAGAACGAAAGCATGTACACGCCGCAATTCGTCGCAAAGACGAGTAGTCCTGCATGCCACACGCGCGGGATTGCCAGTGCTTGCAACGCCCCGATTGGTTTCGCCTTTCGTTTGGCTTTTTCCTCCCGCTCCAGCTCCGCTCTTACCCAATTTTGCTCTTCGTCATTCAGAAATCTTGCTTCCACGGGCCTGCTCGGCAAAACAAAATACGTCGCAACACCGCAGAGGATCGCAGGGACCGCTTCCAGAACCAGCAGCCAGCGCCAACTCGACAAGTGCATCCAATGAATGTGGTCGAGAATCCAGCCGGAAAGTGGCGCTCCAATAATATTGCTTGCGGGCAACCCCGTAAGAAAAAGCGCAATGCACTGAGCCTGTTCCCGCTGCCGAAACCAGTACGTCAAATACAACGCCACGCCTGGGAAATATCCGCCCTCGGCCAGCCCCAGCAGGAATCGCAAAACATACAACTGCTGTACTGAATGCACCAGCCCCATCATCATCGCCACGGCTCCCCACACGATCAAAATCATGGCAATCCAGATGCGCGCTCCGAATCTGTGCAGCATTAGATTGCTTGGAATGCCGGAAAGCACGTATCCGAAAAAGAACACGCCCGCTACGAACCCAAATTGCTCGCTGGTGATGGCGAGCTCTCTGTTCATCGTCAGCGCGGCAAATCCGATGTTCACGCGGTCAATAAACGATATGACGTACAGAAGAAATAGAAAGGGAATCAGCCGCCACTGCAGCTTCCGAATGACTTTGCGTTCAAATTGGTCCGCGGCGATCGTCTCTGTCTTCATGCTCTCCTTAACGTAAGCTCTCTCTGCATTTCGCCGCGATCAGTGTGATGTCGTCTTGCTGTTCGTGTGGACTAAACCGTTGCACTTCTTCAATAACTGCCGCAATCAACTCGCGCGAAGCACACTCCTGATGGCGCTGGAGCGTGGCGATTAGCCGTTCTTCTCCAAATTGCTCTTCATGCTCGTGAGACGATTCCGTCACTCCGTCCGTATAGATCACCAATGTATCGCCCAGCTGCAGCTGCCGTTCCTCCACATCGCAATCCCATTTGTCAAAAAGCCCCAGTACTGTGCACGTAGCTTCTAGCTTTTCGATCGTGTGATCAGCGCGCAACAGCAGCGCAGGCAAATGCCCACAGTTCACATACCGCAGCCTTTTTTGCCGATTATCGTACTCGCCAAAGAACAAGGTCGCGTATGCACCATCCGAAGTGTTTTCAAAAAAAAGTCTGTTCACCGATCGCAAAAACACCTGCGGCTGGTCCACCGCAATCGCACATTGGCTGCGCAGGTTAGCCTGTAAATTCGCCATCAACAACGCGCCCGCGATTCCTTTTCCCGCAATGTCGCTCAGCACAAGCCCAAGCCGCTCTTGTCCCAAATCCAGAAAATCGTAGTAGTCGCCGCCCACTTGTCGCGCCTGCATGCACATACCCGCGTACTCCAGTGTCGCCATCGGGGGCATACTCTGTGGAAAGAGCCGCGCCTGTACATCGCGTGCAATTTCCAGCTCGCGTGCCGCGCGCCTCTCTGCTTCCTGTCTCTGAGCAATGGCACGCCGTTGTGCCTCCATCGCGTGCGTTACTTCGTCGTAGCTTGCCAGCGTGAACGAATTGCCGTCCACGTCGCGAAAGTGCGCAACCGCGCTTCCCCAAATCGGCGCCTCAGTTCCCAGCAGCAGAGATTGTTCCGCCGCCGTCGCTTGCGTCTGCGCGTCGTACTTGATTCTTCGCAATCGCGGCGCGGACGAGAATCGCACTCCGCGCTTTGACCATTCCTGAAATCGCGCCGCAACGTCGTCAGTGAAAAATACGATCTGCGTTGATCTTCCGATCAGTTTCGCTTCCTGTGATTTCGGTTTCGGTTTGATCAGCGCCAACACCGTCGACCCATCAGGCGGCGCTACTGCCACCCACCGCTCGCCGGATTGCAGCTTCGCGTCAAATGCCACGCGAAACCCAAGCTGCTCTACGTAAAACTTCAAGCTGCGGTCCTGATCGCGCACGTACACGTTCACGCAGTGCACGCCCAGATGCATCTCTGCGCGAACTTTCACCGGCTTCAAATGTACGGCGCTGAGACCAGTTCCCATCGCCGGAATTATATGTCTAAAGCGTCCGTGAATCCCGCATCTGGTAGCGCGGATGCGAGAATGTCTTTCCGGGCAGATTTATTCTGAATAAAGCGGCTCACAAGGCGCGCCACCACCTTGTGAGCCGGTCATAACCACTTTCGTCCCCAGTTTAGAGGGAACGCAGGAAGTCCAGAATCGCTTGCTTGTCTGTGGCGGATAGTCCTCGGAATCGTTCCACGGTTGTGTTCGCTTCCGAAGGCCCGTAGCACGGCGTGTGCGAAGAATCCTCGCACTCTTGTCCGCGCGAATGGTGCGCCTCAATTGCCTTTATCAAATCATCCGTTCTTCCATCGTGCAGAAAGAACCGGCGCTGTCCCACTCCCCACAAAGGCGTTGAACGGAACATGTCTCCCGTTGCTAGGCCTTGCGTGATGTCGTCCGCCAGTCCCTTGCCCATGTGATGAATCAGCAGGTCCGAGTATGGATGCACAGTCAGACTCTGCAGGGCATCCGTTTCGCTCTTGGCCGGCGTGACCATCGTCGGCGTGTGGCAGGCGAAGCACCCGATTCCTGGGTTCTCAGGCCCCGTTCCGAAGAGTTGCTGGCCCCGCGTCGCGCTCGGAGTGAATTCCACTGGCTGAGGCGCGTCGAGGAATCTCATGAAAATCGCAAACATCTGCCAGTCCGGCAGAATGTGAAATGGGTTGTCAAATTCTTGATTCCGCTCGTCCGTCGCATCACTGCGGAAAATGTCGTTCGGCTCGCTCACGCCTTGGTGGCATTCCGGCGTCTCATCTGTTGATTGCGGAAATAGGTCGTTCGTCACGCCCATTTCCACGTTGTACGCCTCTCCCGAAAAAATCATGATGGACTTGTTTTGTGCCTTCCATCCGAAGCGTGTGATTGTGCCGTCGTTTCCGCTGCGGTTGGGCACGCCCCCGATACCCAGCTGTTCTCGCGCGGCCGCCGTGGCTTGGTGTCGCGCCATAATTTCTCTGTCTTGGATTCCGTCAAGGATTCCCAATCCAAAAAGCTGCAGCGGAATTCGAAACCGGAGATTTCCTCTCCGGTATTCCTTCTCAAAGTCTATTCGTGGCAGCGTCTCCGCCGAGCACGAATGCGCCTGCCCATCGGTAAAAATATCGGAGCGCCCGACCACACTGAAAAGTTGGTGAACTCCTCCATCCGAAGAGCCGTCCGGTTTTTTCGCGAATCGCACTTCTCGAATCGGACCGTATCTCTCAATAAACGAGGGAACCGGATTCGTCCCTCCCTTGCGATGAGGCATAAGGTCAAACATCGGGTTTTCCGGAGCGCGCCGCAGATTCGGGGGATCCTGTGGATTCGGAACCATGAAGCCACCTGAGCCGCCCACCGCTGGCTGGTTGTGGCACCCGCTACATTGGTCGCCATTAAATCGAATCCCCAACCCGGAAGAATTGGTTTTCGTTACGAGGTTGGCCTGCGATGGGTCAATGAAAGAACCCAGTGTCACGTCGCTGCAATCATCGCAGACTCCTTCAAGTTGTATCGTTCTCTGAAATCCTTCATTGAACATAGCCAATTCGATTGGCGTTAGGCCTTTCAACGGAGTTCCTGCGCCCGGCGTTCCAGGTCGCACTCCAGGGTCTTTTTGCGCTGCGCAAATCGTCGCACTCGCCAAGAACAGCAGGCTCGCGCCCAATCCGCGCATGTAACTCCTATCCAGACTGGTAGATGCCATGCGTCCCTTCCTCAATTCCGATTTTGCTTACTTCGGCCCTCGGCCCGGACCACGCCTTTCGAGCGCACACACCCACGCATCGCATCGCTTGGCGAAAACGCCCTGCGCGTGTGCGCTCGATGACTAAGGGAGAGGTTTTTGGTCAGTACCGAGGACTTGGCAGAGACTAGAAAAATCGTTCGTCTTCGGCAATGGAATGGCGCTACTTCTTTTCTTCCTTTTGGATTCCCTTGCAACTTATTGACAATGCAATTTTTGCGCTAGCGGAAGCAAGGCTCTCTTGCATTTCGCCTCTTTCGCATTTTTTCGTTTGTCCCTATTTTCTGGCTCGCGATAGAATCTCGCTAAGGCTCCCGGATACCATGTCTATGTCAGTTCAGCCTCAGCCCCCTGGCTCATACCGGTTTGGGCCATTTCTCGCAGACGCTCCCGCGGGCCAGCTCCGCAAAGGTGCAACGAAGCTGCGTCTTGCCGGGCAGCCTTTTGAAATCTTGTTAATGCTTCTCGAACGTCCGGGGCAGGTTGTTACCCGCGAGGAAATACAACAGCGTCTCTGGCCCCAACAAACCTTCGTTGATTTTGAAAACAGCCTGAACAAAGCAATCAATAAGCTTCGCCAGGCTCTTTCCGACTCCGCCGAAGAACCCGCTTACATAGAAACTCTTCCTCGACGCGGCTATCGTTTCGTCGGTTCTCTCCTCCCGCCTAGTTCCGGTTCTCGTGATTACCAAATGGGAGTGCCCATTCCCGTAGCAGGCCAGTCCCAGGAACCAGTCGTCCAGAAGCCACGCGTTTCTCCAAAGAGTCCCCTAATTTGGAGAGCAGTCGCATTGTCCCTTTTCGTTTCAGCCGCATTCGTCTTCTGGCTTGCCGTTCGCCCTCTTCCCGCGCCGCGCGCCCTGCGGGCAGTTCCCCTCACGGACTCCTCCCGCGTGGATTTGTATGGTGGTCTTCAAACCGATGGCGTCCGCTTGTTTTTTCTGCTTCGCCGCGGCCACCGATGGGATCTCGCGCAAATGCCCGTTTCTGGCGGTGATGTTCAGCCTGTTGCCATTCCATTTCCCAATGCTCGTATCTTCAGCATTTCGCCGGATGGTTCTCAATTCGCTCTCGGTCCTTTTGATTCCCGCACTCCTGCCCTTCCTGTCTGGCTTATGTCCTCCGTTGGCGGAACTCCCCGACGGCTCGGCGACATTGTCGTCAACGACGCTACATTCACTCGAGAAGGCACAAAAATCACTTATTCCACGCAGGAGGGCATTTTTGAAGTTGGCCTCGACGCTCAGAATGCGCGCAAGCTGACGAACATCCCCGGGTCAAAGTGGGGCCTTGCCTGGTCGCTCGATGGCAGTCGCCTCCGCTTCGATTGGGCTAACCCCCCAGGTGGCCCCTCTCACATATGGGAAATCCGCGCCGACGGAACCAATCTCCATCAGATTCTTCCGGGTTGGACACGCGCTGAAGGTCTCTGCTGCGGTCGCTGGAGTGCAGATGGAAGATACTTTTTCTTTTTAGCGAGTAGCCAGGAAACTCCCAGCGGCGTTTGGGTTCTGCGCGAGCCCTATGGAATTTTTCGGCGCCAGGAAGAGCCGTACCGACTCTCGACGGATCCGCTCCCGGTTTCCTCAGTGTTGCCCGCGCCGGGTGGCAAAAGAGTTTATCTCCTCGGCAACAAAACGCGCTCAGAATACGTCCGCGTTGATCCCAAGACGCACCAGATTCACGGACTCTTGGGGGGGCAACCTGCCGCTTGGGCCAGTATTGCCCCCGCTGGGGATTGGGCAGTTTTTCGCGGCTCCGGCGATGCACTTTGGAAAGCGAAGCTCGATGGCACTTCGCGAATCGAGCTCATCGGTGGAAAAATGCAACCTGCCATTCCCTCCATACGTCCCGATGGACATCTCATCGCATTTCGAGGGCAACGTCGGGACGATTCGGTCTCCCGCATCTTCGTCGTTTCTTCGGAAGGTGGAGCACCCATCGAAGTTGCTTCCGCATCCTTTCCTCTGGATGCCCCCGTGTGGTCGTCGGACGGCAAGAAACTCAGCTACTTCCTCGACGGAGATGATGACCCGATTTCGGGCATTTACGTGATGGACTTCGCATCCAGGGAGACGTATAAAATTCCGGGCTCTGAAAAATTCTGGAGATTTCGCTGGTCACCAGACAGCAAATATCTTGCCAGCGTTAGCACTGACAATAGTTCTGTTGCTCTCTATGACGTGGCTGCAAAAAAATGGACATCGGTTGCTCACGGCAAGGTGATCAGTCCTGTAATGTGGTCTAAGGATTCAACTAGTCTATTCTTTCAGGATATTTTGGAAGAGGGCGAACCCGTACGCCATTTGCGCATAAAGGATCTTTCTATCGAGCGCTCTTTTGAATGCGCCACTTTGCTCGAGGGCGGCGTACTGCGGTGTGGTTTGGAGGGTCTTGCTCCCGATGGCTCCTTTCTCTTCCAATTGAATCGCGGCGACCACGATGTATTCGCTCTCGACGTCGAGCTGCCGTAATCCGGAAATACCACCGGCAAAGTACGGCCCGGTAGTGGTTCAATTTGAATTTCTTGAATCGTGACACAAGGAGATGAAATTCAAACTGAACCACTACGTATGGCCCCCTCTCTCTAGACTTACCCCTGAAAATCTGCGAATCTTTTAATCTGCTGGTCTGAATACCCATTCATGAACATGATTCCCAATGGCCCTGCTGCCCAGGCTGGCCGCAGCAAAGTAGTTCCGCGCGTTATAGTCGCGACCACCGCGCTACTGACCTTTATTTCCTTCTGGAAAGCTGCCGCCATCGTTCTGAACGACCTCGCCTCTTCCGCCTATTACGCGGGCGGTGAAGCCGAAGGCTACATCGGCAAGACCGCTCCCTGGTTCATCCTCGCCATCATGTTGTTTTCGTACGCCGTTCGCGCGGTGTACGTCGAAAGCTGCAGCATGTTCGTCCGCGGCGGCGTCTATCGCGCCGTCAAGCAATCCCTCGGCGGCGGACTCGCCAAATTCAGCGTCTCCGCGCTGATGTTTGATTACATTCTCACCGGCCCCATCAGCGGCGTCTCGGCGGGACAATATCTCGGCGGTCTCCTCAGCGAGCTCGCCCAGTATTTCCATCTAACAAAAAGCGCCTTTTCTGGCGGATTGATTGACGTAATCGCCGCCAGCTTCGCCATTATCGTCACGATTTATTTCTGGTGGGAAAACACCAAAGGCATTCCCGAATCGAGCGAAAAAGCCCTGCACATCATGAAGCTCGTCACCGTCATGGTGGTGATCCTCATCGGATGGTGTATCTACACCGTTATCGTTCGGCACTCCCAGCTTCCGCCGCTCCCGCATCCAAGAAATCTTCATCTCACGCCCAGTGCTCTCGGCTGGTTGGTGCATAGTCCGTTGCCGCACATGTTCGGGATCATTGCCATCTTCATCGCGCTCGGCCACTCCGTCCTCGCCATGAGCGGAGAAGAGTCCCTCGCGCAGGTTTACCGCGAAATCGAGCACCCGAAACTCCCCAACCTGAAAAAAGCCGGCCTCGTCATTTTCATTTACAGCTTGGTCTTCACCTCGTTGGTTTCTTTCTTCGCGGTGATGATTATTCCGGACGACATCCGCCAGGGCTTCCTCGAAAATCTCATCGGCGGACTCGCCATGAATCTCGCCGGGCCGTTTATCGCGAGATTGATCTTTCATGTGTTCGTCGTGGTGGTTGGCGCAGTGATTCTCGCCGGCGCAGTGAATACCGCAATCGTTGGCTCCAACGGAGTTCTGAACCGCGTCTCCGAAGACGGCGTCCTAAGCGAATGGTTTCGCCAGCCGCATCCCAAATTCGGCACCAGCTATCGCATCATCAATATCGTTGTCATTCTGCAAATCATCACCATTATCATCAGCCGTGGCGATGTCACATTCCTCGCGAACCTCTACGCTTTCGGAGTAATTTGGAGCTTCGCGATGAACGGCCTCGCCGTTCTCGTGTTGCGTTACACCAGGCCCGGCGCGCGCGAATTTCAGGTGCCGCTCAATTTCACCATTCGTGGCGTGCACGTTCCTCTCGGTCTCGGTCTCATCACGCTCACACTGCTCGCCATCGCCATCATCAACTTGTTTACGAAACCAATCGCCACTATGGCCGGCGGCGCATTTTCTATTCTTCTCTTTATCGTGTTCACCATTTCCGAGCGCCGCTCGCGTCCCGCCGGCGTCGCTCACGTGGAGATGGATCAATTCAATCTCGAAATTGAAGGCGAACTTACGCCCGAGGCCGTCGGAACGAAACCCGGCAACATCCTCGTGCCCATCAGCAATCAGTACAATCTATATCACCTTGCGAATGTTTTGGACCGTCTCAAGCCCGGCCGCCGCGATGTCGTCGTTCTTCACGTGCGCATTTTGCGCCGTGCCGCTTCCGGCGAGCAGGAACTCGACGCCGACCAGCTTTTCGGCAGCATCGAGCAGCAACTGTTTTCGCAAGCGCTAAGTCTTTCGGAAAAACGCGGGAAATCCATCCGCCTCGCCGTCGTTGCCGCGAACGATTTGTGGGATGGTATTTTGCGCGCCGGCCAGAGCCTGCAATCTTCTACGATCGTCGTGGGATCATCCGGCAAATGGCAGAGCGAAGAACAAGCGCGGCAAATCGGCGAATCGTGGGAGCGGCTCGGCGATCCAAAGCCGCAATTCAATCTGGAAATTCACCTGCCCACGGGCGACAAAGTCTTCAAAGTACTCGGTCCGCATGCGCCGAACTTGACGGCGAATGAAGTCAACTTGCTCCACCGGCTATGGCTGCGCTTTAGCGATCTCGTTCAGCCCGAAGAGCTGCACCATCACGACGTGGTGCATTTCGCGTTGGAAGAAGTGCAAACCGAACTCGACGCCGGCAAAGAAGAAGAATTACTCAATCGTTTGCGCGCCCATCTGGCAGCGAACCGCAACAAAAAGAAGCCACCACCAAGCTAACCGGCATTTGTTCTCGGCACGTAGGGGCACAATATATTGCGCCCCATCTCGGCAAGATCAAATGTGTTTGGGCTCTTTCTTTTTCCTGCTTCCTCTCACACCTGGGAGGTGCAATGCCCGCACCGCTTCGCCGCCAGCGGAATCGGCATCGCGCATTGCGGGCAATCTTTCGTTGTCGGCGCAGCCGCCGGTGCGGGCTTCGCCGTCCAGCGATTCACCGTGCGCACCAGCAGAAAAATCGCAAACGCGACGATTAGAAAATTAATAATCGTATTGATGAAGTTGCCGTAATTCAGCGTCGGCGCTCCTGCCACTTTTGCCGCCGCAATCGTCTCAAACGATTTGTCGCTCAGATTGATAAACAGGTTGGAAAAATCCATGTGGCCGAGCATGCGGCCCAGCGGAGGCATGAGCACGTCGTCCACCAGTGATGCGATGATTTTTCCAAATGCGGCGCCGATGATGACGCCGACCGCGAGGTCCAGAACGTTTCCCCTCATGGCAAATTCTTTGAATTCTTTGAGCATGCTGCGTCTCCTTCGTGCGGGCTGACGTGCGAGTCGCGAACTGCGGCGCGGTCTGGGCTAGGAACGCCGCGAGACTAACACACAACCCACCAGCCCGCGCAAGACGAGAAGGCCGCCGGTCGCCGCGAAGAGCGGCGTGACCCACGCAAAGGGAGCGCGGGAAATCACTAGCATCAGTCCGCCGACAAGAATCAGGGAGAATCCGCCGACGCGATCCACCAGGTAGGTGCGCAGGCCACGGGCACGCAGGACCGTGAACACGCCCCAAATCATTACCACCACGCTTACGATCAGCCACGATTGCGAATGGCGGTCCGGATATTTGTGTGTGACGATCGCGAGCCAGAGAATGAATCCGCCGAGAAGGGCTAGAATCACTTCAATGAAAAAGCGCAGCGGAATCATCATCGCGGAAATGTTCCTTAAGAAGGGCGCTCTTACGAAACCCGCTCGATTCTTACTTTATTGATCGTCACTGTTGAGCGCGGACGATCGCCGGAATCGCGCGGCAACTTGGAGATTTTGTCCGCCACGTCCTGGCCTTCCACCACTTCGCCAAAAATGGTGTGCCGGTTATCGAGCCACGGCGTCGGTGCCACAGTAATAAAAAACTGGCTGCCGTTCGTTCCCGGACCGGAGTTGGCCATGGAAAGTTTTCCTTTGGTCGAATGCTTCAGCGAAGGATGAAATTCGTCCGCGAATTTGTAGCCCGGTCCTCCCATGCCGGTTCCTTGCGGGCAGCCGCCCTGAATCATGAAGTCCGGAATCACGCGGTGGAACACCAGCCCGTCATAGAACGGCCGCTTTTCTTTCGCACCCGTCCGCTCGTTGATGAACTCTTTCGTGCCTTCGGCAAGTCCAACAAAATTCGCAACCGTGTTCGGCGCTTCTTTTTCCAGCAGCTTGATAACGATATTGCCCTGCGAAGTTTCAAAAATCGCGTAAGTTCCTGCGGGACGGCTCATGCAATCTCCTTTTTTGTGCGGCACGTTCATCGTACACGACCCGCAGCTTGACGCGCCACCGTGCAAGGTTTGTCTGCTGAAAGTCGGTGAGTTTCGCTCGTGGTGGCTAGGGTTCCCAGGGGGGCTTGGGAGGTGGACCTGGCGACTTGCTCAACGCCGTGAATGCGGTTTGCATCCATTGAACGGCTTGCGGGAGGTCGTCCGGATGCTGGATCACGTGCTTGAAGAAGCCGCGTATATCAAGGGGCGCGCCACCGAATTGGCGATAGTCGGAAGGCATCGGCGGTCCACCCACGCTGCCGGCCACTGGGATAGGAGCGGGCAGTTGCACTGCGTATATGCTGCCGCCGGCCAAAGCCTGATGTGGATACTCTGTCAGCCACGCGCAATTATGCCCATCGAGAATATTGTTGGCGGAGAGCGCGACCCATTGCCCCGCATCGCCCGGCTCGGGCCTTTGGCAATTCCAGGGTTGCGCCTGTGGCACGAATACGGTGGGATCCGAAAACCCGTAGTCATCCAGCCCAATTCTCTGCAGGCGATGTTGCTCGGCGAAGCGTTGTACTTCCGGGAGCGACTGGTTCCAATCCACATTGGAATCGTTGACCAGCGCGTAGGCAGGACGTCCCAGGCTCAAAGCGTTGATGTACGGAAAATAGTACGGATACGCACGCACCGCGGTGAACAGACAACTGACGGCAAGCGCGGCGATTGCCGCCGCTCCCAGCCTGGCTCCGAGTGCTGTTCGCGCGCGCAATTCCCCAAGCAGGCGAGGCAGCGGCGCGAGCATCAGGATCAACAGCATTATGGGTACGGAGAAGTGCCGGATGCTGATATCGAGCGGACTGAGGAGGCAAACGCCAGTGAACACGAGCAAGCTCACCCAGAGGACGCGCCAGTGCACGGCTCGTTGTGGCGGGATCACCGGAACGGTCGTTTCACCTTGTACTTTCCTATTCAATTTCCTATTCACTTTCCTAATTAGGGCCGCGACCGCTGCGAGAAATAACAGGCTGAGATACCCGAGAGACGATTTCAGAACAAAGACAATCGGAAAGTAGAACCAGACACCGTGAGGATAGGAATGACCGAGGATGAACGTCGGCCGTCTGCTTGAGAACACCACCAAAAACAGTCCGCGCAGGTACAGCAAAGGGGGCAACAGAAGACGGCGCAGAAAAAGCGCCAGTGGACCATCCCCAATCCGGTAAAGAGCATTGGTCGGCTGATGCAAGGAGAAGACAAAGTAAAAAGCGTACACAGCTAACGCTGCGTACAAAACGCCTTTGAACGTTGCCCGCCAGCGCGCCCGCCGCCACTCGCGCAGTTCTGGTTTGTTTTCAGGCTGCCCGGGAACGGCACGAAAGCGCATGCTCAGTACAAATGCCAGGAACGCAACGAACAGAACGCCCGCCGTGAACTTCGATAGCAACGCTCCTGCGAGACACAGGCCAAATAGCAATGCGTTCTTCCGGTTGGGCTCCTGCCAGAGTTCGGCAAATGCCCATAGAGAAAGCAGAGAGAAAAGCGTCACCGTCAAATCCGTGTGGACGAGTGGGCCAAAGGTGAGGAACGCAGGCGTGCTTACATAGACGGCGAGGCAGAGCAGGCCGCCCCACGCGCCTCCTAGCTGCTTCGCGCACGCGTACACCGCCCATCCCAACGCCAGAGTCAGCAAGAGCATGGGAAACCGCGCCCCCGCGAGCACCATCTTCGGCTCGTTCCACTTCTCCAGCAACCATTCCCCAAAGACCCACTGCCCCACGTACGCAGGAAAGAACTTTTCGCTGAACGTCCACGAGATGTGGGTGTAGTCGGCACGAACGCCGCGCAGCACCAGTGGAATTGCTGCCAGCACCTTGGGGAGGGGTGGGTGCTCAGGATTCATTCGGAGATCGAGCTTTTGCAGGTAGCTCACGCCTGCGCCGATGTGCGACACTTCGTCCACCGTAACGGACTCGCGCAGTGCAGCGCCGCCCGCCAGCACGGCCATCAAGAGCAGCAACAAGTCGGCCAACAACACGAAGGGAATGCCGCGCGTTTTTTCGTCTGGATTCATTCCACTTTGCATTCCACTTCGGAGCATTGCACTTCGGACCTCTAAGACCCAACTTCGGACTCAGACGTTTTGGCAATCATAGACTTACTTCATTGATTTGCCCAACGATGCGAGAACGTGTAGGCTTTCGCGCGAGTGGGAGGAATGACGATGGCGGACCGGCGGGAGTTTTTGCAGGGAGCGATTGCAAGTTTGGGAGCGAGCGCGGCCGGGCTTTCGATGACGGGATTGCCATTTGCCGAATCGAAAGGGTCCGAGTGGATGGGCGCTGGCGAGTTTGACGCAATACGCGCGGAAATTACCAAGCGGCATGACGAATCGGTGAAGCGGCTGCAGGATTGGATCAAGCTGCCGAGCATCGCGGCGGAAAATCGCAACATGAGCGAAGGTTGCGAACTGATGATGCAGATGCTGCGCGAAGCAGGATTCGGCATGGTGAAAAAGATGCCGACGGACCGGCATCCCGGTGTTTTCGCAACGCTGGACGCGGGCGCGCCAAAAACGCTTGGGCTTTATTTTATGTATGACGTGAAGCAGTTCGATCCGGCGGAATGGTCTTCGCCGCCGCTGGCTGCCGCGATTGTGGACCGGCCGAACGTCGGAAAAGTAATGATTGGGCGTGGCGCGGTGAATCAAAAGGGGCCGGAAGCGACGTTTCTTGCGGCGTTACATGCGATTCGCGGCGCGGGGAAGAAATTGCCGCTGAATCTGGTACTTGTCGCGGAGGGCGAAGAAGAGATTGGCTCGCCGCATTTTCCGCAAGTGGTGCGACGGCCGGAAGTGCTGGAGGCGCTGCGAAAAACAGTTGGAGTTTACATGCCGTTTGCATCCCAGGATTTGGACGGCACGGTGACGATTTTCTACGGCGCCAAAGGCGTAGTGGAACTGGAACTCATCTCAAGCGGCGAAAAATGGGGCCGCGGGCCGAAGAAGGATGTGCATTCGAGCAACAAGGCGCGGCTGGACAGTCCGGCGTGGCACCTGGTGGAGGCGTTGGCGACTTTGGTTTCGCCGGACGGAAACGATCCCGCGATTGAGGGATTTGCGGACAAGGCGCGGCCGATTAGCGACGCGGAACGAAGGATGGTCTCAGCGGCGGCGAATCGGTTGAAGGAAGACTCCGTGAAGAAGTCCATGGGTGTGCAGAAGTGGGTGCATGACGTGAGCTTTCAGGAGTCACTGGAACTTCTGGTTTCGCGGCCAACGGTGAACATTGAAGGGCTCGTGGGCGGCTACACGGGACCGGGCGGCAAGACGATACTGCCCGGGCGCGCTGTGGCAAAAATGGATTTGCGGCTCGTGCCGGACATGAAAGCAGAAGAAGCGGCGGCGGCGTTGAAGGCGCATCTGTCGAAGCGCGGCTTTGGCGATATCGAAGTGAACGTGACGGGCGGATACGATCCCACGAGCACGCCGATGGATTCGCTGATTTCGCGCGCGGAAAAATCCGTTTACAAAAAAGAGGGAATTGATTCGATCGAGATGCCGCGGCTGGCCGGCTCGTGGCCGGGATACGTGTTTACGGGCGAGCCGTTGAAAATGCCCGCGAGCCACTTTGGGTTGGGTCATGGCAATGGAGCGCACGCGCCGGACGAATATTATTTGATCGAATCATCGAACCCGAAAGTGCGCGGAATGGATGATGCCGCGTTATCACACGTGGAATACCTGTACGAACTGGCGGCGACAAGTTAATAGAACTTCGTAGATAATCTCTTCAAGAATCCAATCCTCCGAACGAACAGGAGCGCGTCCTCGAACGATGTTCGGACTAAGTCATCTTTTCTATCCGTGGGGATTTATCGTGCAGATCGTCGCGCTGATCCATTTTGTGCGGCGGCGGCCGGAGAACTATTGGTTCTACATCATTCTGTTCGGCGGATTTGTGGGATCGGCTGCGTATCTGGTCGTGGAAGCGGTTCCGGACCTGGGATTATTGCGCGGGGTGTTCCATGGATTTGGGCGGCGGACGCGGATTCAAAAGGTGGAAACAGACATTCTGGATAATCCTTCGGCGGCGAACTTTGAGGAGCTGGGGGAGTTGTACCTAGATGAGAAGAAATTTGAAAAGTCGCGCGAAGCATTCACGAAAGCAATCGGAGCGCGAAGTGATTCGTCGCATACATTTTATTTGCGGGCGAAGGCTTCGGTGGGACTGAATGATTTTGCGGGGGCGATACCGGATCTGGAACGCGTAGTGAGCAGCGACCACAAGTATGACTACTACCGGGCGGAGGCGACGCTTGCGAATGCGTACGCTCAAACTGGGGATTATGTGCGCGCAGACGTGATGTACGCAGAGCCGGTGCAGTTTTCGACGACGCCGGAAATACTTTATAACTACGCGACTTTTTTGAAGCTGGCCGGGCGCAAGGATGAAGCGAAGCAATGGGCGCAGACCTTAATGGCGAAGAAGCGGACGCTGCCTCGCTACATGCAGAGATATGAACGGCCGTGGTTTCGAAAAGGGAAGGCGCTCATCAAGGAATTGAACGAAAAGGAATCGGACGAAAAAAAGAACGGCTGACCTTACCAATTCTTCCTTTTGCGCAGCTCCGTGATATGCGCGGTATGATGCTGGCCGTGCCAGGCGTAAACGAAAACCAGCCAGTCAATCGTGCGCTCGCCGTGATCGGGATGAATCAACTTGCGTGAATAATCCTCTGGTTTGAGTGAGCGCCAGAGGACGTCCCAGCGTGTGTGCAGCGATTCCAGCAACGTCAGAGAGACTTCAATCGGTGTGGAACTCGAATCCGCAAGCTCCGCCCATTTGTCTTCGGCGTACGGTTTGATCGTCGGACTCGATTCGGTTAGCGCGAGCTTTAGACGCACATAAGCATTTAAGTGACTGTCCGGCAAGTGGTGAACCACCTGGCGGACGGTCCAGCCTCCCTCACGGTAGGGAGTGTCGAGTTGGGCGTCAGTCAGACCCTTCACAGCAGCGCGGAAATTGGCAGGCGTTGCCGCGATTGTGGCGATGGCGCTTTGGCGCAGGGCGGGTGTGACGGTTGTGGGTATTTCCAATTTTCCAATGGGAAAACGCGGGTCCATGGGCAGAACTCTCCTTGTAAAATGGTTCGCGGAAAGAAGAAGCATAAACGCATGGAAATTGTGTGGTCAATTTTCGGAGCGGAGGATTTGCCTCCAAATTGGCTTGCGCGAGTTGCTTCGATCGATCCGCGCGTAACTCCCGTTCGCAGTAGCGTTTGTGGATGTTCCTCCACGCGGCTCCCGCGGCCGTAAATGCTACAATCTTCTGTCTTTGTATCCAGAATGGCGCGTCGCGAATCTAATAGCGGTGGAGAAAAAGCGAATGGAGAATGTGGTAATTATCGGAAGCGGATGTGCGGGGCTGACGGCGGCGATCTACTCCGCGCGCGCGAACCTGAAGCCGGTGGTGCTGGATGGACACGAGCCGGGCGGGCAACTTTCGCTGACCACGCACGTGGAGAATTTTCCGGGATTTCCTGAGGGGATCATGGGGCCGGAATTGATTGCCAACATGCGCAAGCAGGCGGAGAAATTCGGCACGGAGTTCAAGTCTGGCGCCGTGACAGAAGTGGACTTATCGAAGCGGCCGTTCAAGGTTACGGTGGGCAAAGAGACGCTGGAAACGAAGACGTTGATCGTGGCGGCGGGGGCCTCGGCGCGGCTGCTGGGGCTGAAGGGTGAACGAGAATTGATCGGACGCGGCGTTTCGACGTGCGCGACCTGCGATGGATATTTTTTCCGTGGGAAGCCGATTGCGGTGGTGGGCGGCGGAGATTCCGCGATGGAAGAGGCGAATTTTCTTTCACGTTACGCAACCAAGGTTTATTTGATTCACCGGCGAGCCGAGTTTCGCGCATCCAAAATCATGATTGACCGCGTGAAAGCAAATCCTAAAGTGGAATTTGTGTTGCCTGCGGTGGTGGAAGAAATTCATGCTCCGGAAGGACTTGTGACTGGCGTGAAAATCCGCAATCCGGAGACAAACGAGGAAAGGGAGATTGCTTTGGACGGAGTATTTGTAGCCATCGGGCACGATCCCAACACAACTGTGTTCAAAGGTAAGCTGAAGACCGATGAAAACGGATACCTTCTGGCGACGCACGGCAGCCTGACAGAGATTCCGGGAGTGTTTATTGCCGGCGATGTGCAAGACCATCGTTACCGGCAAGCGGTGACGGCTGCGGGTTCGGGCTGCATGGCGGCGCTCGATGCGGAAAAGTTCCTGGAAGGGCACACACACTCGTAAGGGGCTTCCCAAGCAGTCATAATAATGAGGGTATGCTCCGTTCGACACTCCTGAAGCTTTCTGAAAGCAAGAGATTCGCAAATTGGGTCAGAACCAACGCCAGGACCCGGCGTATGGCGCATCGTTTTGTTGCCGGCGAGGCGCTGGATGAAGCCGTTGCCGCAGCGCGCGTCTGCAATGAGCTCGGCATGCTCGTCAGCCTGGACTATTTGGGCGAGAATGTTGCTTCCACGGCGGACGCGCAGCATTCGCGTGATGCGTACCTTGAAGTTTTCGAGAAAATTGCAACCAACCGAATCAATGCAAATGTTTCCTGCAAACTGACGGCGCTGGGCCTGGACCTCAACACGGAGTTTTGCGAAGGGCTGGCTCTTTCGATTGTCGAGCGCGCCGCTGCTTATGACAACTTCTTGCGCGTGGATATGGAAGGTTCGACTTACACGCAACGAACGATTGAGATTGTGAAGCGCGTGCGCGCACAAAATCCCGCGATTGGGACGGTCATCCAGGCGTATTTGTACCGAAGCGAAAAGGACGTGCAGGACTTGCTGGCGTATGGCTGCCGTATCCGGCTGTGCAAGGGCGCGTACAAAGAATCGGCGGAAGTGGCGTTCGAACGGAAAGCGGATGTGGATGCGAATTACGTTCGTTTGGTGAAGATGCTTCTGCCGAGCGGGTTTTATCATGGGATTGCGACGCACGATCCCAAGATGATTGGCGCTACGATACGTTGCGCGGCGGAGAATAAGATTTCAAAAGAAGATTTTGAGTTCCAGATGCTCTACGGCGTTCGGACTGATTTGCAGCGGCTACTGGTGCGCGATGGGTATCGCGTGCGGGTCTATATTCCGTATGGACAGGATTGGTTCCCTTATTTTATGCGCAGGCTTGCGGAGCGTCCTGCCAACATTGGTTTCTTCCTGCGGAATTTCTTTCGGTAAGCCTTTTTCCGACAATTCCTATTGAAGGCTTTCTCCCGGTTTTAGGGCGTGAATGGTGAGGCCTGCGTTGTCTTGCGTTTCCTTGCGGAGGGCTTCGGGTGTGCCGGTGAGCGAGGGGAAGGTGGCGAAGTGCATGGGGATGACGTGGTTTACGCCGAGCAAACGGATCGCGTACGCGGCTTCGCGCGGGCCCATCGTGTAGAGATCGCCGATGGGAAGTAGAGCGATGTCCGGCTTGTAGAGTTCGCCGATGAGCTTCATGTCGCCGAACACCGTTGTGTCGCCTGCGTGATAGAGGGTCAAACCGCCCGGCAGTCGAATGATGAGGCCTGCGGGTTCGCCGGCGTAAAGAGGTGGGTCAGCGGAATCGATGGAATTCGAATGGAAGGCGTGAGTCAGGGTCACCTGGAAATCGCCGACCGTTTGCGTGCCGCCTTTGCCCATGGGCATGGCTTCTTTTTCCAGGCCTTTGCTGTGGAGGTAAAGGCTGGTTTCGAAGATCGTGATGATCTTTGGATGATGCTGTTTCGCGAGCGCCAAAAGATCGCCGAAATGATCGCTGTGCGCGTGGGAGAGAAAAATTGCATCGAGCTTCGAAACCTTTTTGAGGGATTCAGGGCACCTTGGGTTCGTCATGACCCAAGGATCAATGAGCGCCACCTGTCCCGACGGCGTGATGAGCGAAAAAGTGCTGTGGCCAAAGTAGGTGATGCGATTGCCTTTCATGTCGAGCATGGTGCTTCTCCTGAATGGGCTCCTGCGCTGGGTTGGCGATTCGCAAGCGATGGGCGGGGAACCAGGACAAGAACGGTCTTAGTTGTGCGCATGGCCTGCCTCCCGCGCAGTTGAGAATCGCAAGCACGCCACGTACAATCAAGAGGTATTGTTCGCTGGCCAAAAGCCAAATAGAACCCAGCGCATTTTTGCCGGAAAATAGTCTTTCAGGAAAGCCTCCGGCCGCTGTTCCGAGCAAAGGAGATCGTGAATGGCTTACGTGATCGCCGAGCCGTGCATCGGCACGAAAGATACCGCCTGTGTGGACGTTTGCCCGGTGGATTGTATCCACCCGCGTAAAGATGAAGGGGAGCACGAAGGCGTGAATCAGCTCTTTATCAATCCGATAGAATGTATTGATTGCGGCGCGTGCGTGCCGGTTTGTCCCGTGACCGCCATTTTCGCGATGGAAGATTTGCCGGAGAAGTGGCAGGCGTATGCGGCCGGGAATGCGGATTGGTACGCGAAGAAGTAAGTTCGGTCCAGAAATTATGAACTAGTTTCACGCGGCGCTCGAAATTCGGAGCGCCGCTATTTTTTGCGATTGTCAGAGCGCCAACCAATAGACGAACCTGATCATCTACGTTGCAGGCAGGAAAGAAGGAGACTTGGTTTGCGGAAACGCGTGGCAATGACCAGTTGTTTTCTCACGTTCGCGGTTGCTTGTGCTTGCAACTCACTTAATGCGCAGACGCCGGCGAAGCAAGGACCGGCACGCACGCCCAGTCAAGCTGCCTCGCAGGCACGCCCCGCTGGAGTGGTAGGTGAATGGGAGGGCGCGTTGCAAGTTGGCGAAGCGCAGTTGAAACTTGTGCTGCATCTCAGCGGCGAAAAAGCTGGCGAACTGCGGGCCAGGCTGGACAGTCCGGATCAAGCAGTCTATGGATTGAAAGCCAGTTCCGTCGCTCACGACCAAGGCAATTTGGGTTTTGAAATTGCTTCCGTAGGTGCGTCCTTTGAAGGCAAAGTTTCCGCCGATGGGCGAACGATCTCCGGCACATGGAAGCAGGGCGGCTCGGTCTTTCCGCTTGCATTTCACCGGCAAAGCGCTTCGGCGGCGGGCCGACGGCCAGCAAACGCGATTTCGCCGCTGGAAGGAACGTGGCAAGGTGCATTCGAAAACGGGAACATGCGGTTTCGTTTGCAACTGCACGTTGCGCACGACGCGGAGAAAAATCTCTCCGGCACACTGGACAGCCTGGATCAAGGTGCGAACGGGCTACCCGCTTCCAAGGTGAGCGAAAAGAACGGCGCAGTGCATTTTGAAATCGCGCTGGTTTCCGGGTCCTATGACGGAACGCTGAATCCCGCGAAGAATGCGATTACAGGAAAGTGGGCCCAAAATCAGGACACAGTTGCGCTCGATTTCACGCGTTCGGACGAGGTGCTCGAATTGCGTCGGCCGCAAAATCCGGTGAAGCCTTATCCGTACAAGGAAGAGGAAGTTCACTTCACGATTCAGAAGGGGGCAGCCACGCTTGCTGGCACGCTTACGACGCCACAAGGTGCGGGGCCATTTCCGGCTGCGCTCCTCGTTGCAGGCTCCGGGCCCCAGAACCGGGACGAAAGCCTTGCAGGACATAGTCCGTTTCTTGTGCTTGCCGACTATCTGACGCGCAATGGCTTTGCTGTTTTGCGATATGACAAGCGCGGCATTGGAAAATCCACCGGTGACTTCGCGCCCGCGACGACGGAGGATTTTGCGGCGGACGCGGGAGCGGCGCTGGCCTATTTGGAGAGTAGAAAGGAAATCGCATCCGCCAAGATCGGAGTCATCGGACATAGCGAAGGCGCGCTGATAGCACCGATACTTGCCGGAAAAGGTGGCGTCGCGTGGATCGTGCTGCTTGCAGGTCTGGCGCAAACGGGAGAGAAAACGATGCTGGCGCAATCGCAGGCGATTGCGTCCGCTGCGGGAATGCCGGAAGCGCAAGTCTTGCAAAGCCTTGCGTTCGATCGCCAAGCGTATGCGATGGTGCGCGAGGAGAAAGATTCAGTGGTGCTCGAAAAGAAACTCGATGCCATGGTGATTTCCTCCGGGATCGCGGAAGGCGCGATGCCTGCATCGGTGCAGGCGCAGATTCACATGCTGAGTTCAGCGTGGTTTCACTATTTTCTTGATTACGATCCGCTCCCCGCATTGCAAAACGTGAAGTGTGCGGTGCTTGCGCTCAACGGCGACAAAGACCTGCAGGTCATATCCAAGGATAACCTTCCGCTGATACAGAAGGCGCTCGATGACTCCGGCAACAAAAACGCGACGACAAAAGAAATGCCCGGGCTAAATCATCTTTTTCAGCACGCGGAATCCGGAACACCAGCGGAGTACGGCGCGATTCAGGAGACCATTTCTCCGGAAGTTTTGCAGTTGATCGCGGACTGGATCGCCAGGCACAACGCCTCCTAGCCCGTGCATCGGGAGCAAACGGACAGGCGCCAGAGTTTCTGCGATGTTTCGCGTCGGGGTATCATGATTTATGGAGCCCAGACGCGTCCCCGTGCCGCCCCACTTTCATCTCTCCCTTTTGATTCACGCGCATCAGCCGGTCGGCAATTTCGAAGACGTTCTCGAACGGTGCTATCAGCGTTCTTATCTGCCATTCGTGCAAATGCTCGAAAAGCACCCCGTGGTGCGGATGGGGCTGCACTATTCCGGGCCTCTGCTTGTGTGGATTGAAAAAAATCACCCGGAGTATTTCGCCCAACTGCGAACCCTCATCAAGCGGGGCCAGGTGGAAATGGTGGGCGGGGGATTTTACGAGCCGATCCTGGCGGTGATTCCTCCCGAGGACCAAATCGAGCAGGTGACACGGCTTGCTGGATACCTGGAGCACCATTTTGGAGAAAGGCCTTCGGGTGCGTGGCTTGCGGAACGTGTATGGGAGCCGCAGTTGCCCTCGGCGCTCGCTTCCGCGCAAGTGAACTACACGCTTGTGGATGACTATCACTTTCTTTCCGCCGGGTTCGAGCCGGACGAGTTGTTTGGCGCTTACGTTGCCGAAGATCGCGGAAAAAGCGTGCGGCTATTTGCCGGACAAAAAGCGCTGCGTTACCTTCTGCCGTTTGGAAAAGTGGAAGACACCATCAAATATTTAAAGGACGCGGCAGCGACGCATCCTGGCGGTGTGGCGGCGATGGGCGATGACATGGAAAAGTTCGGCTGCTGGCCCGGTACGTTTGAACACTGCTACGGCGACCACTGGCTTGAGGATTTTTTCACGGCGCTCGAGGAAAACGCCGACTGGCTGAGGCTTTCTACGCCGGGTTCTTATGTTCATACGCACACACCGCTTGGCCGCGCCGACTTGCCCACCGGTTCGTATCCGGAAATGACGGAATGGGCCTTTCCCACGCCGGTGCGGCAGCGCTATCACGCCGTGCAGCAGGAGTTTTCGAAGCGCCCCGAAGTATCTTCCTTTTTGCGCGGTGGTTCGTGGCGCGGGTTCTTCCGCAAGTACGCCGAATCGAATCTGCTTCACAAGAAAATGTTGCGCGTGGCGACACGCGTGGCCGCAGCACCTGCAAGACGAAGCGCGGTCAAACCCGCCGAAGAGATTGCCGAAGCACGCGACCTGCTTTTGCGCGGCCAGTGCAACGACGCGTTCTGGCATGGAGTTTTCGGCGGCTTGTACGCGCCACATCTTCGGACGGAGCTCTGGAAAAGTCTTATCCGCGCGGAAATGCTTGCCGATCGACAAATCCCCGGCGGTCTTGTCTCCCGCGTGGAGATGCTTGATTACGACGCGGACGGCGCGAATGAACTTTTGTTCACTTCTCCGGAATGTCAGGCGCTGGTGAAGCCGTCCGACGGCGGAACGATGGCGGCGTTGGACTTCCGTCCTGCTGCGGCGACTTTGATTAACTCGATGCAGCGGCGGCAGGAGGCGTACCACACGCGGCTGCGGGAAGCTTCGAACGTGCAAGCCGGCGCGGTTACCTCGATTCACGAGCAGACTCGCGTGAAAGAGCCGGGCCTGGAGAAATATTTGCGGTATGACCGCTGGGCGCGGCATGCATTTCGCATTCTAATTTTTGCGCCCTCTCGAAAGCACGCGGACTATGAATCACTTCAGTTGCAGGAAGACGCGGGCTTTGCGGGCGGCGAATACACGGTGCGCAGCTCCGGCCCGCATGAAGTGGAAATTGTTCGCGAGGCAATTTTGCCAACGAAGGACGGCGACGTTTTGTTTTCGCTGACGAAGCGTTTCTCATTTGGCCCTGCCCCGCGGGGATGCGAAGTTGCGTGCGAAGTTGGCATCAAGTTAAAGCAACCGCTCGACCGTGCAATGATTCTCGGGATCGAATCCATTGTGAATTTGCTGGCGCCCACGGAAGGCGACCGATTTTTTGAAACGGCCGAGGGGCCGCGGAACCTGCGCTTCAGCGGGGAATTGCCTGGACCGATTCTGCGGATGGAAGATGGCTGGCAGCGCGTGCGTATCGCTTTGCACGCGCCGGGGACAGACAATTTCTGGATCGCCCCGATTGAAACGGTTTCGGAATCGGAAGAGGGCTTCGAGCGTGTCTACCAGGGGTCGCAGATTCTAGCCCGCTGGCGCATCAGTACGGAGAAGGTATTTTCGGTACGGTTGGTGTGGCGGATCGAGTCGTTTTAATTAGACCTGAGGAAAAAGCAGATTCATTCGACGATCCACAAATTCTGCGCAAAGGGCCACTCTTGATCAATCCATTGCGCTTCGCAGCGGAATCCGGTCCGTGAAGCCATTTCGATCGGCTCCATCGGCGAATACTTGTGCGAGCTTTCCGTCCAAATTGTTTCGCCCGGCTCCAATCCAATTTGCAAGCCCGCGCCGGGAATATTCACGCGTTGACGTCGCAAGGAACGCAAGTGCATCTCGATGCGCCGGTCTTCCGTATTCCATCGCGCTTCATGCGCAAACTGCTTCAAGTCAAAATTCGCGTCTAGCTCGCGATTGACTCTTGCCAGAACGTTCAGATTGAACGCGGCGGTCACACCTGCGGGGTCGTCGTACGCCAGCAATTGTACGGCAACGCTTTTTTCGAGATCGGTGCCAAGCAGAAGGGAATCGCCAGGCTCGAGGATGGAGCGAACCTGCCGGAGAAAATCGTCCGCGGCGGGACGGTCAAAATTTCCAATCGTGCTTCCAAGGAAAAGTACGCAGACTCGCTCATTGCCTTCGCGACGGTTCACTACGGCTTGCAAACCCTCAAGATACGGCTTCTCGAAACCTACGATGTGCACGAGATCAATCTGGCCGAGTTCCTTTTCGCATGCCGCAAGCGCCGCGGGAGAAATTTCAATCGGATAGTAAAAGGTATGCTGCCGGCGTGCGAGGGCCTCCAGAATCCAGCGCGTTTTCTTACCGCTACCGCTGCCGAGTTCGGCGACATGCGCGGGCAACGGCATTCGCGCGACCATTTCATCGGCGTGCTGCTGCAGCAGTCTGGTGTCTGCGCGGGTCAGTCCATATTCCGGCAAAAGGCAAATTGCCTCGAAAAGCGCCGAGCCGACTTCGTCGTACAGGTATTTGGAAAGAATTTCACGCTGGCCGGACTTAGTGAGGCCAACGCGCACGTCTTCCGCAAATCCGGACACTGCTGGCTTCAGAAGGGGTTGAGTCAGCATGTTTTCTCCCTGGCTTGGGCTGCGTCAGTCCTCAACGCAACGGAAGGTCGCATAAACGTACGGATAGTGTGGCTGGAACCAGTTGCGGAAGGAGCGGCGCAACATGCATGCCGCGGTGCGCGGCGAACCGCCCTTCATTACGTAGTGTTGTCCATCAAAGAAATTCGCTGAGTAGCCTGGATAGAAGGGCATTGCGGAGAAACCGGGCAGCGGGCCGAAGACGGTTCTTGTCCATTCCCAACCGTTGCCCAGCAGATCGTGCACGCCGAATGCGCTCGCGCCTGCCGGATGCGATCCTACCGGAGTTGGATCCCAGCTCTCGAAATTAAAATTACCGTGTTTGGCGGTAGGCGATTCATTGCCCCAGGGATATTGTCGCTCTGCAGAGCCAGCGGGCGTGCCGTACGCCGCGCGATGAAATTGCTCCTCGTTCGGCAAACGCCGTCCGAGCCAGCGGGCATAGGCGCTCGCTTCCGCATGACTCACATAGACTGGCCAATCGAGCGGCAGCCGAGTTTCCTCAAACATCGCACGCGCCATCCAGATATTGCCGTTGCGATGCCAAAATGCGGGATGCTGAATTCCCGCAGCTTCCTTCCACGCCCAGCCCTCATTGTCCCAGAGGGCGCGGTGGTTATATCCACCCGCTTGAACAAAGCGGAGAAAGTCGCCGTTGGTGACGTTGTGGCGCTCGATCGCAAACGTGGGGACGTATACAACGCACTCGCCGCGCTCGTTGTCCCACCCAAAAGTTTCGGTGTCCGCATGAGTCAGGCCTAGCGTCGCTTCTCCGGCGGGAATTTCCACCAAATCCGGCTTTGGCTGCTTGCCGTGTGAATGAAGATTAATTTTTCCTGATACTTTGCTTTCATAGGGAAGCCGGTGCACGAGGTAGGCCAGCGTCTCGGCGTGCATCAGGCGATGCTCGATTGCTGTCTCCAGCATCTCCATCAATTGAGGATGGCCTTCGCTCGCGTGCTCCAGCGCGATTTCAATCGCCGAATCAAGTTCCTCGCGCAGGCGCCGGTTATAGCCCTCAATTTCTTTGCGACTCGGCCAATCTTGCGGCGCGTCCGTTGGGAGTCCACCATTCACGGGGTCAATGCCGAACGCAAACAGTTGATCGAATTCCGGGTGAAATGCGCGCAGTCCGAAAGCCCGCTGGCCCAAAAGATTCCAGTCGAATGCTTCCACGTGACCGAGGTAAAAAATCAGGCGGTGCCGCTCGGCGATTGGCCTGTCATATAAGGCCTCTTCGCGGATTAAAGGAAATATTTCGTCGGTTCGTAAGCGTGCTTGCAGCAATCGTGTTTGAAGGTCATGACGGATGCGGACGGCGGCAGGAGCTCCCATTGCTATTTCCCCTTCCGGTTGGATGCGGCTTCCGTGAGAAGGATGCGCCAAAAATTAGACGCCAGAAGGCTTGGCTACGTTACGATGTTCACTCTCTGGCGAAGGGCTGTCAATCGAAATGAGTGCGAAACAAGAAGAGCGCGGCGAGGTTACCATCGAGTTTCGCGATGTTGAATACCAGATTTTTGGTAATTCGCGCGAGCCAATCCTTTCGCATATTTCCCAGAAAATCAGGCAAAGGGAGATACTGGTCCTTCTTGGCCGCAGCGGGAGTGGAAAAACTACACTTCTCAGGCTAATTAACGGCCTTCTCAAGCCCACGAGCGGGGATGTGTACGTTAACGGTCATGCCGTCGCAGAAGGCGATCCAATCCGCTTGCGCCGCGGCATCGGCTATGTGATTCAGGAGGCTGGGCTGTTTCCCCATTATACCGTGGCCGAAAACGTTGGTCTGGTGCCGGCGTTAGAGGATTGGGAGAAAAACCGCATTTCGGCGCGGGTTGAGGAGATGATGCACCTTGTGGGGCTGGAGCCGCGGGAATATGCGCAGCGCAAACCGCGCGAGCTCTCTGGGGGGCAGCGGCAAAGAGTTGGCGTTGCGCGTGCACTGGCTGCCGACCCGCCTATTCTCCTGATGGACGAGCCGTTTGGCGCGCTCGATCCTGTAACTCGCGCAGAATTGCAGCGGGAATTTGCACAACTCGCGCGGCGGATCGCGAAGACGATTGTTTTTGTCACGCATGATTTGCGAGAGGCTCTTCGTTTGGGTTCGCGCATCGTCATGTTGCAAGCCGGAAAAATCGTCGCCGACGCGCGACCGGAAGAGTTTCTGAAAATAGATCATCCCGAAGTGCGCGCTTTTGCAGCTTCGTTCGAAATGGCGCACGGGGCAAGCCCATGAGGGTCTGGACTTTTTTCGCCAGCCATCGCGCCGAAATATTTGATGCAACGATCGCGCATTTGTTACTTGTGCTTGTGTCTATGGCGATCGCGATCTTGGTCGGCGTGCCGCTTGGCATGATGCTTGTGAAGCGTAGACGTTTCCGCGCGCTGGCGCTTGGTTTCGCCTCTGTTATGCAAACGATTCCGAGCCTGGCGCTTTTCGGTTTTCTGATTCCGCTACCATTTCTTGGCGGCATCGGCACGCGCACGGCGGTGATTGCGCTCGTCTTGTACGCGCTGCTGCCGATTTTGCGCAACACTGTTGTGGGGTTAACGAACCTCGATCCTGCGGTACTGGAAGCGGCGGAAGCGATGGGCATGACGGAGATGCAAATTCTGGTCAAGGTGCGCTTTCCACTTGGCTTAAGCGTGATCCTGGCCGGGGTTCGAACCGCGACGGTCATTACGATTGGGGTTGCGACGATTGCGGCAGCTATTGGGGCTGGTGGGCTTGGTACTTTTATTTTTCGCGGCGTGGCGATGGTGAATGACGCCGTCATCCTTGCTGGTGCGATTCCTGCCGCGCTGCTGGCGCTTGCCGCGGACGCCGCGCTTGGTTTGCTCGAGCGCCGGATGAAGGTAGTTTAGCGTGGGGCGCGTTCTCACTTGGCTACTGGTTCTGGTTGCTTCTTTTGGATTTCTTTCGGCGTGCAAACACAATCCCGCGAAAAAACTGGTCGTCGGCTCCAAATTTTTCACCGAACAAGTGGTTCTCGCCGAACTTCTTGCGCAGCATATCGAGGCGCGAACCGGCGTGCCCGTCGAGCTCAAGACGAATCTTGGCGGTACGCTTCTGATTCACAAGGCGATGCTTGCCGGAGACTTGGATCTGTATGTCGAATACACGGGCACGGCGCTGACAGCCGTGCTCGGTGAAACTCCCCAAGGAGATTCGAAAGCGACCTACCAGCGTGTGAAGGAGCAGTACGCGCAGCGTTTCGGCTTGGAAGTCACCGAACCGCTTGGCTTTGAAAATACTTTTGCGATGGTTGTGCGGTCGGAGGATGCGGCGCGTTTGCATTTGAAGAATATGTCCGATCTAGCGGCTATCGCGCCGCACTGGCATGCTGCGGTCGGTTATGAATTTCTCGAACGGCCAGATGGGTTTCGAGGATGGAGCCAGACCTACGGTTTGAAGTTCGCGGAAACGCCGCGTGTGATGGACCTGGGCCTCCTGTATCGCGCGCTTACGCAGCATCAGGCAGACATCGTCGCGGGCAATTCCACGGACGGTCTGATCGAAGCGCTGCATCTGGTTCCACTCGACGACGACCGCCATTATTTTCCGCCCTACGATGCAGTGCCTGTTGTTCGCCGCACTGCGCTAGAGCAGGTGCCTCAACTTCGCGCCGCGCTTGCGGAGCTTGCGGGGAAAGTCTCCGCCGTGGAGATACGCCGACTGAATGCGGCAGTGGATGCGGACCAGCACGACGTGAAGACGGTCGTTCGCGAATTTCGGCAGGCGAAAGGACTCTGACTCCGGTTGCCGGTCGCCGGAGTGTCTGCTACATTCGAGTCAGTTAAGAATATTTATTCCGAGAGCAAAATGCCCATTCCGCAGGAATTGCTTGAAATTCTGCGCTGCCCCGTTTGCAAGGCGCGCGTACATTTGCTGGCGGATCAATCCGGCTTGAAGTGCGAATCCTGTCGCCGCGTGTACCCCATCCGAGACGAAATCCCTGTCATGCTTGCCGAGGAGGCGCAAATCGCGCCTGAATAATTTCGCGCGGCTGCGTGCCATGTCTCGTCTTGCTCCTTCCACTATTGCAAGTCTCAAGCGGCTGATTCCGCGCATCAAGGGTAAGCGCATCGGCGTGCTCGGCGATCTGATGCTGGATCGCTATTTGTGGGGCACGGCTTCCCGGCTTTCGCCGGAAGCCGCGGTGCCCATCGTGGATTTTGTGGAGCAGAGTGAATGCCTGGGCGGAGCGGGCAATGTCGCGGTAAATATTGCGTCGCTCGGCGCGCATGTGGAAATGTTTGGCGTGGTCGGTGGCCGTGCTTCGGACGACGACGAACCGGGTGGTGCGTTGCGCAATTGCGTGCGAGCCGCCCAAATCGGCGACAAGGGCATCCTCGCCGATAAGTCGCGCGTCACCACCGTCAAGACACGCGTGATTGCGCGTCATCAACAGATCGTGCGGATTGACCATGAACGCCGTGAGCCACTGGCGAAGGAGATGCAGGAAAGGCTGCTTCGTGCGCTTTTTGCTTCCGCGAAAAAGCTCGACGCCTTGGTTCTATCCGATTACGACAAAGGGCTCATCAACGACGATTTCGCCGACCGCGTGCTTGGCGCCTGCCATAAATTGAACTTACCTGTTTTCGTGAAACCGAAAACATCGCGCCTCTACGCTTACCGCGGCGCGCGGGCGATTGTTTGCAATGCGAAGGAAGCTGGATTTTTCGTGACACGCGCACTGGGGGATGAAAAATCCGTGGAAGAGGCGGGCCGCGCACTGCTGGCGCATTTTGGGTGCAGCGCGGTGGTCATCACGCGCGGCGAAAAAGGCATGAGCATTTTTGAAGAGTCTTCGCCGCGCCATCTAACGATTCCCGCGACGAGTTTTGAAGTGACCTACGCGCGCGTCGGTCAGGCGGGCATCGAACGCGGAGCCACCGGCCGACAAGTTTTCGATGTCACCGGAGCGGGCGACACTGTGCTTAGCGTGCTTGCAGCCGCTGTGGCTGCGGGCGCTTCGCTTCCGGACGCTGCGATGCTCGCCAATACCGCAGCGGGCGTTGTGGTAGGCAAGTTGGGAACGGCGAGCGTCAGCCCGCAAGAACTGGCGCACGCGCTTGACGATCTTGCGCGCTGACGCCGGACTTACTCGTCCGGTGAACTATTCTTCCGGTGTCACGGGAGAAAAACTCATCGCCTTCGATTCCGTGTCAACCCAGATGGGAATCACTTTTGTGCGGCGGCTTTTTTCGGCGTCGTTCGCTTCCGGCATGGGCGAGAAGGGGCTCACGGCCACGCTCACGATAACTCCATTCGACTTCTTCGGCGCCTCGGCGCGCACGATTTTGTAGCTCTTGACGGGGCCGTAGTAGCCGCCTGGTCCCCAATCCGCGAGAAAATCACCCATTTTGTAACTCTCGGAAGGTTTCCAGTCTTGATAGGCGCGCGCAGTGTCGCCCGCGACGAGGGCATCAAAGAAATGATTCACAGCGCGCTTTTCCGGATAGTAGCGGAACAAAAACCATCCGCCGATGATGATCGCCAGGATTACGGCAATCAGCGTGAATTTCAATGCGCTTGATTTACCCTGCGACTCGGCAGGCGGGTCAAGGAGTGTCATTGCAAGTGTCCTGCCTCTCAGTTAGACACCGAAATCGTAACAAAGTTGCCGCGCGATGTGGTTGTTGTTCTTTGTGGTTCTGGAGGGTGGAGTTTAGGCCAGACCCGGGTTCTTCTAAGGTTGCAGCGCACCGCCAGCGCCTTCGGGAAGCTCGATTTGATATTTGGTGCGTGTTTTCTCGCGATGAATTTCGATGGCCAGCTCGATCAGCTTATCAATCAGTTCGCGGAAGGGAATTCCGCTCGCTTCCCACAGCTTGGGATACATGCTGATGGAGGTGAACCCTGGGATCGTGTTCACTTCGTTGAGGAAAAGCATTCCGCCTTTTTTCTCGAGGAAAAAGTCCACGCGGGCCATTCCGGAAAGCTCAAGCGCACGAAAGGCGGCGATGGCGTATTTTTGGATTTTTTTGATTTGGGCAGGCCGCAGATTAGCTGGGATCAGCAGTTTTGTGCCTTCTTCCAGATACTTCGCTGTGTAGTCGTAGAATTCGCGGTGCGGCACGATTTCGCCTGGGATAGAAGCCTTTGGATCGTGATTGCCGAGAACGGAAACTTCGATTTCGCGCGCGTTCACGGAACGTTCTACCAGAATCTTCATCGCGAATTCCGCCGCAAGATTCAGCGCAGGAGCCAATTCGGCGC
Source organism: Candidatus Sulfotelmatobacter sp. (assembly GCA_035567915.1). Taxonomy (GTDB): domain Bacteria; phylum Acidobacteriota; class Terriglobia; order Acidiferrales; family UBA7541; genus Acidiferrum. The sequence continues at coordinate 110,153 of DATMPA010000025.1, forward strand.
GCGAATGGACTTTGGTCATTCCCACGGACGAACCCAATGCCGCTGGTTTCACAAAAACCGGATACTTGAATTTTGTTTCGATTTCTTTCTGGATGGTTTTCGGATCCCGCTCCCAGTCCGAGCGGCGCACGGTAATCCAGGGAACAACTGGAATTTTCGCCGTTTGCAGGAGGCGTTTCGAAACGTCTTTGTCCATGCCGATTGCGGAGCCGAGAACGCCCGCACCGACAAACGGGAGGCCCGCGAGGTCGAGAAGGCCTTGAATCGTGCCGTCTTCGCCGTAGGTTCCGTGCATCACAGGAAAAACAACGTCAATGCGCTGGCCGCCTCCGCTGCGGTCGAGCGGAATGATCGCCGCGTCGGTGGGATCCGCAGCCATCACCACGCGTTGGCCGGCTTTCAGGACATCCGGCAACATCTTCTGTGCTGCGCCGCCGATCAGCCAATGGCCTTCTTTCGAAATGCCAATGGGAACGGCTTCATATTTGTCGGGATCAAGGCCGCGAATCACGGACGCAGCCGACGCGAGCGAAACTTCGTGCTCGCCGCTTCGCCCACCAAACAAAACACCTACACGCAATAATTTTTTTTCGGGAGTCATGAGGATGGTCTTTGGTGTCCGTCTTCATTTATAAGGGATGAGGCGCGTCTACGATACTCATTCGGTAGACTCGCGTTCCGTACTGATTACTCAGATTTTTCGCCACTCAACTTACAGGATTTTTTGTCCGAGGGCGGAAAGCACCAGCTCTACACCGAGCAAGGCGGTACGATTGTGTTCGTCGAGAATCGGATTGATTTCCACCACTTCCATGGAGACCATTGCTTCGCTGTCCGCGATCATTTCCATGGCAAGGTGTGCTTCGCGATAAGTGACGCCGCCACGGACGGGCGTGCCGACTCCCGGCGCGTCGGCCGGGTCCACAAAATCCATGTCGAGGCTAACGGCTACGCCTGCCGTATCATCCATGGCGTATTTTAGTGCTTCGGACATCACATCGCGCATGCCGCGCTCGTCAATGTCGCGCATCGTGAAAACGTGAATGCCGGATTTCTTAACGATTTTGCGTTCCTGAGCATCGAGGTCACGCGCCCCGACGATCACGATGTTTCCTGACTCGGCCTTTGGTTTGAAGCCACCGAGATTCACCAATTCCTCCGCGCCGTAACCCATAATCGCCGCGAGCGGCATCCCGTGCACGTTGCCTGAGGGAGACGAGTCCGGCGTATTCATGTCTCCGTGCGCGTCGAGCCAGATGTAGCCAATTTCTTTCTTGTCTTTGCGGAAATGTGAAGCCACGCCAGCCGCCACGCCAGCCGCGATGGAATGATCTCCGCCGAGTACGAGCGGCGTGAATCCTTCGGCCAGCGATTTTTCCACTGTCTTGCAGATGTCCTGGCAGGTTTCCGTAATCTCTTGAAGATATTTTGCGCGCTTTTCGCCCACGGGCATCTCTTCTGGCTGCTTCACTTCGAGGTTGCCGATGTCCTCGACAGTGTGTCCCAACTTCTTGATGGAGGCCTGCAAGCCTGCGCCACGCAGCGCCGAGGGGCCCATATCCACACCGCGGCGGCTCTGGCCGAGGTCCATGGGCACACCAATGATTCGCACTCTTTGAGACATTTTCGTGTCCAGATTCGGCGGCAGGCCCCGTTGCGGAGCCGCCCGAGGCGCTACCCACGCCCCTGCGATTCCAAGGCCCGCCACTCCTAACTTCCGTGGAAACCTAAGGATACACCCTGTAAATCATGCGGGGGAAGGGGATGACCTCGCGAATGTGCTCGGTACCGCAGATCCAAGCCACGGTGCGCTCCAGACCCATGCCAAACCCCGCGTGAGGCACGCTGCCATAGCGCCGCAGGTCGAGATACCACTGGAACGGCTCTTCCGGTAGGTTATGTTCTTTCAATCGTTTAACGAGAAGATCATAGTCGTGGATGCGCTGGCTACCGCCAATGATCTCACCGTAGCCTTCCGGAGCAATCATGTCGAACGCCAGGGCCAAGTCCGGCCGGTCAGGGTCTGGCTGCATGTAAAACGCTTTGATCGCGCTGGGATAGCGGTGAATCATAACCGGCCGGTCGAAGTTCTTGGAAATGATGGTTTCTTCGTCGCCGCCAAAATCGTCGCCAAACCTTGCCGGGTTGCCAGCCTTCGCCAGAACGTCTAGCGCCTCCTCATACGAAATGCGCGGGAAGGGAGGCTTGATGTTTTCGAGCTTCGTCACGTCGCGCTTGAGCATTTCCAGCTCGCGCGATTTATTCTTCACGACCGACTGCACAATCGCGCTGACGAGTCCTTCGCCGAGGTTCATCATGTCCGGCAATTCGGCGTAGGCCGCTTCCGGTTCGAGCATCCAGAATTCCGTTAAGTGCCGCCGAGTTTTTGATTTTTCCGCGCGGAATGTCGGTCCAAACGTGTACACCTTGCCGAGTGCCATGGCCGTCGCTTCAATGTAAAGCTGGCCGGACTGCGTCAGGTACGCCTTCTGGTCGTCAATGTAGTTCACCTCGAATAGCGTGGATGTGCCTTCGCAGGACGCTGGAGTAAACATCGGCGCATCGGTCAGCGTGTAGCCTTGGCTGTCCATGTATTCGCGCCCGGCGCGCACCGCCTCCGCGCGAATGCGTAGGATCGCAGCCTGGCGCGGCGTGCGCATCCACAAATGGCGGTGGTCCAACAGAAAATCCACACCGTGCTCTTTTAATTGAATCGGAAACGGTGTGCTCTCCGGCACTTTTTGCACGATCTGAATTTTGCTGACGCCCATTTCGAATCCACCCGGAGCGCGCTGCTCCGCGCGAATTCTCCCTGTCACAATCACACTCGATTCCTGCGTCAGGCCTTTCAATGCTTCAAACGCTTCCGGGCTTTCCTTCAGCGCGCACACGCCCTGAATGATTCCCGTACCGTCGCGAAAGATCGGAAACATTAATTTGCCGGACTCGCGCAAATTGTAGAGCCAGCCCTTGATCGTCACTTCCTGCCCGTCGTATTTTCCCGCTTGCTCAATCGTGATCGTCGTCATTGCGTCCTTCGCTGCGATAGTGGTCGGCACGGCCCATTTTCCAGCTTCTTAGGATATCGTGCGTGCCCATCCTTTGCGAATCTGGCTTTCTCCTTCCGGCAAGTTACAATGTTCGACCCCGGAGGACTTATGTCGCAATCATCGCAGTCGCGTAGGGATTTTCTCGCTACAACCTCTGTTGGTCTGATTGGAACCGCTGCCGCCCTGCAAAGTGGCCAGTCGCCCATGCAATCGCAAGGTCCAACCGAGCCCCCCGCTGGCGCGCCACCCGCATTCGGTGCCGGTCCTGCATTCGGTCCTGAAGTTTCTACGAACACTTTTGTCGAAGCCGAAAAACTTGTGCAATTTGAAATGACTCCCGCAGAGCGAACCGTCGCTGCGGAGAGCTGGCGCAAAACTTTGGCCGCAGTGTACGAACGCCGTACTGGCCCCCGTAAAGTCGGCATCGAACCTTCTGTCGCGCCATATTCGCAGTGGAATCCTATTCTTCCCGGGCAAAAAACTGGTCCGGCGCGGGAAAATTTTCTCCGTTCCAAAACCGGTCCCGGTCCACTTCCTGAGCACGATGATGACATCGCTTTCGCTCCAGTCACTAAACTTTCCCGTTGGATCGAACAGCGCAAACTCACCTCCGAACGCCTGACGCAAATTTATTTGCGGCGCATTGAGCGATTCGATCCAAAGCTGCGCTGCGTCATCACGCTCACGAAGGACCTCGCTCTCGCGCAAGCCAAACAAGCCGACGCCGAAATCGCGGCGGAAAGATACCGTGGGCCGCTGCACGGGATTCCGTGGGCCGGAAAAGATCTTCTCGATACGGCGGGCATTCGCACGACCTACGGCGCGGAGCCATTCCGTACACGCGTTCCGAGCGCAGACGCTGCCGTGGTCAAGCGCTTGCACGATGCCGGGGCGGTCCTCCTCGCCAAGCTCAGCCTCGGCGCGCTTGCGCTCAATGACATTTGGTTTGGCGGGCAGACCATGAATCCCTGGCTACTTGAGGAAGGTGCATCCGGTTCCAGCGCCGGCCCGGGCGCAGCCACCGCTGCAGGACTCGTCGGTTTTTCCATTGGCAGCGAAACCGGCGGGAGCATCGTCAGTCCTGCGATGCGCTGCGGCGTCACCGGGCTTCGTCCTACGTTCGGACGCGTTCCGCGCACGGGCGCGATGACGCTTTGTTGGTCGCTCGACAAGCTCGGTCCGATGACGCGCTCCGTTGAAGACGCAATCCTGGTTCTTCGCGCAATTTCCGGTCCCGATGCCGGCGATCTTTCCAGCGTATCTAGCAAACTCGATTTCGACGCGAATGCATCCGTCAAAAACTTGCGTGTGGGATATTTCACGAACTGGATGAAAGAAAATCCCGCAACGGGCGTTGACCGCGCAGCGCTCGAAACAGCAAAAAAACTTGGCATGACGCCCGTCGAAGTCTCCATTCCCGATTGGCCTTACGACTCGTTGCAACTGATTCTCTTCGCCGAAGGGGCTGCAGCGTTTGAAGAACTCACGCTCAGCGGCGGATTGAATCAGTTGAAAGCACAAGTGCCCGATGCGTGGCCCAATCTTTTTCGCCAGTCGCGGTTTCTCTCCGCCGTGGATTTCGTGCAAGCCGACCGTTTCCGCCGGAAAGTCGCGCAAGAAATGGCCCGCGTTTTTTCGGAGGTGGATCTGCTTCTCGTGCCGTCTCTGCGCGACGAAATGCTCACCATTACGAATTTCACTGGCCAGCCGTCGCTCACCTTGCGCGCTGGCTTCGTCGAAGTGTCCGAAGCTCGGAGCGATTGGGCACCCGATCCAAAAAATCCCCTGCCGAAATTCAATCCGCCACGCCGAGTCCCGCACGGCGTCACGCTTATCGGCCGCCTCTTCGAAGAAGGCACTTTGTGCACAGCGGGCATCGCTCTTGAACGCGCTTTCGAGGTGGAAGGCGAGCGCCCTCCAGGCTTCTAAGAAAGTCTCCAGTCTAGTGTTGTCTTAAAACCTCGTGTACCTGCAAGTCGCAATACATACGTCGCACCAGTAGTTGGTCAAGGCTCAGTGGCGGCTGTCTAACCATTCATACTTCGCTGCGCATGTGCCAGGCTACTTGCGACCAAAGGAGGAACGAACTAGTGAGATTTCGATTCACAATTCCTGTAGCTCTGGCTCTCTCGGTTGCAGTGCCAGTCTTTGCCCAACGCCCCGAAGAACATCATGAGAATCCGCGCGCAAATCAGGGGCATATCCCACAAGGCCCGCCGCCCAAACGCGACGTGCACGCCAAGCCCGAAATCGAACGTCACGAAGGGCGCGTCAATTCAATTCCTCACGTTAACAACGACCATTGGTACGGTCACGACAAGCCAAATGACCGCCGCTACGTGATCGCGCATCCGTTTGAACATGGTCGCTTCGAACATTTCGGTCCGTCGTACCGTTACAAAGTGTTGCGTTTCGATCGCGATCATCATCGCTTCTGGTTTCCGGGAGGTTTCGGTTTCGAAATCGCCGCCTGGGATTGGCCGCTCGCCGCGGATTGGTGCTGGGACTGCGGTGACGATCTCACCGTGTATGAAGATTCGGACCACCCCGGCTGGTATCTGCTTTACAACATCCATACTGGCGTTTATGTCCACGTCCAATACGTAGGCACGTAAACTTCACAGATTTTCGTCCGCTGACCATACTTATGTAGAGGCCATACTTCAGTGCGGCCTCAGCGTCTTTTGGTTACTAGAATCCGCGCTCATCTGCCGACGGGCCGTAGATCGACGGGACAGCGGCTTCGTTCAGCCTTAGATACACCGTTAGTTGACCTCGGTGATGCCCCAAGTGAGTGAACACGGCATCGCGGATTGAAACGTATCGCGGGGAATCGCTGACAACGTGGCCACCGACCAGCATTTTCCAGCGTTTGTGAAGATGTTCGTCCGTTGCTCCTTGTAAAGCTTTTCGTGCTGCGGCAACTGCTTCGTCAAACGACGCGACCAGCTCGCGATTCGTATTCAGGTCCTTGGGCTGAAACTTCGCGTCCTTTGTGTTCAGGTCGTATTCATCCAGTTTAATCATCATCGCGATCCATCCGGGCATTTTCGCCACAAGAGCCGCCAGATAGCCAAGCGGCATGGACTTCTCGTGCGGCTTCCAATCGTTCCGGCCTTCCGGAACACGCTCAAGCGCTCGCCGCGTGCTCTTCGTTTCCGCGTCTAACTGCTCCAAAAATAATTCATTCAGTTTCATTTTCGAACTCCCAAGATGGAAAGCCTCTTTCAGCGGGAAGATAAACCTGGGTTTGAATTTCAAACACCACGAATACTCAGGCTCCCCACTTTTTTTCGAACCGGTCCATCGCGGTACGCGCAGAGGCGAGCTGTTCCGTCATTCCCGGTGCGTCGGGGCCGGTTTTTTCTTTCAGCTCTAGCGTAATTGCCAGATTCTTCTCTGTGGCGCTTTGCAGGACCGGAATCGCGTTCTCCCAATCAATCGATCCGTCGTAGGGTGGCAGATGCTCATCTTTTTCTCCGTGATTGTCGTGCAAATGCACGCTCGCCACGAGGTCGCGCATCGGTTCGAACGCTTTCTCGATACGTTCTGCTTCCGCCGCATCGCCCAAGTGCGCATGCCCAATATCGAAATTAAATCGCAAGCCAGTAAGCCGCGTTTCGTCTACGAACGCTCGCAGATAAGTTGGCTGGCCCATTTCGCTGGTCGTGTTTTCCACGCAAAGCATCACGCCCACGTGCTTCGCGTGGAGTACGAGGTGCTCGAGCGTGCTGAATGCCGCGTCCCGCTTTCTTGCGTCCGCTGTTTCGCGCGAACCGCCCATGTGCAACACCATGCGCGGAAAGGGCAATTCCTCCGCCACGTCGATTGCACGTTTGAATTCATCCATCGCCTCGATGCGCCGGACGCGCTCCACTTCGCAAACCGAAAGCGGGATGCCGCTTTCGCGCATCGCGCTGGTGTCTTTGCTGGTGGGCGCATGCAGCGATGCAAGTTGCAAATGATGGTGTTGGAGCATCCCCGCCAGCGTCTGGATTTCCTGCTTCGACCCATAATCAAAATGCGCACGGGAACAAAAGATCTCGACCGCAGAGAATCCATTCTCGGCGACCTGGCTGAGAAAATCCGGCGTCAATTTGTGTGAAACCGATAGGTAGGTGGAAAGGATTCGTTGCATTCGCGTGGTCCAAGAGTCCTTAGCTATTTGTTCAAAGTTAGTATCCCACGGCGGAGCCTTCATCGCGCGGGTCCGCCGCGCCCAGTCGTTCCCCAGTCTGCACGTCGATTCCAATCGCATTTACGAGGCCAATGTGCCCAATCTTTCGCGTGGTGTGCCCCATGGCATCTAGGGCATGCTGCACGGTTGGCGAAAATTGATTTTCCATTACAATGCGATCCGGCAGCCATTGATGATGAAATCTCGGCGCGTTGATTGCCGCTTGCGCTTCCATTCCAAGCCGCATCCAATTGATCACAGAGAGCAGCACCGCCGAAATAATGCGTGGTCCTCCCGGCGATCCCGTCACGAAACTTAATTTGCCGTCGCGCACAAGAATTGTTGGCGTCATCGAGCTGAGTGGTCGATGTCCCGGTGCAATCGCATTCGCTTCGGATTGAATGAGCCCAAATAGCGCATTCGGCACGCCGGGCTGCGTTGTGAAGTCGTCCATCTCGTCGTTCAATAAAAATCCCGCGCTGGACGTCACGTGGGAGCCGTAGCTGTCGTTCAGCGTAAATGTGCTTGCCACCGCATTTCCCGCCGTATCCACCACGGAAAAATGCGTCGTGTGCGGCCCATCATTCAAGCCGATCTCCTGCGGCGCGGCCGCGTTTGCTTCCATCCCGCAAACATGCGGTTGTCCCGCATGAATCGTTTTGCTGGATGATGCGTGGGATGCATCAATCGTCGCGCGAAGCTCTTTCGCGTAGCACGAGCTCGTCAATCCATCTACCGGCACTCTCGCAAAATCCGGATCGGCAAGATATGCTGCGCGATCCGCGAACACGCGCCGCATCACTTCCGCCGTTACGTGCACGCTTTCTGCGTCGTCCCAGCCTTTCAACGGCACGCCTTCGAGCATGTTCAGCGCTTCGATTACAGCCACCCCGCCCGAACTTGGCGGCGGCGACGCAATCACGTCCCACTTGTGGCCCTCAATTTCATAATGAGCACGCAGCGTTTCGCGCATCTTCGGCTGATAATTCGCTAAATCTTCCAGCGTAATCAGCCCGCCGAGTCGCACCATGTCGTCCGCAATCACGCGCGCCGTTTCTCCGCGATAAAATTCCGCGGCCCCGTTTTTCGCGATTCGTTTCAGCGTCGCCGCCAGCTCCGGCTGCTTTAGCGTATCGCCCGTGTGAAACATCGCGCCGTCTTTCAAGAAAATTCGTCGTGAAACTGAAAATCGCTGCAAGTCCTTGCGCTCTTCCGCAAACTCCGCCGCTAATTTTGGACTGACTGCAAATCCGTTTTCCGCCAGTTGAATCGCCGGCGCCATCACGTCAGCCAGCTTCATCGTCCCGTATGTTTTCAGTGCAAGCTCTAGTCCCGCCACAGTACCGGGAACGGCGACCGATTTGTATCCGAGTGTCGAAGCTTCTGGATCGAGCTTTCCATCCGCGCGAATGTACATGGCGCGCGTCGCCCGACCGGGCGCCACTTCGCGGTAATCAAAGAATGTTGTGCGCCCGTCGGCGAGCCGCACCAGCATGAACCCGCCGCCGCCGATGTTTCCTGCTGCCGGTTCAACCACGGCCAGCGCGAACGCCGTCGCCACTGCCGCGTCCAGTGCATTCCCGCCTTTTTGCAGAATCTCCACACCCGCGTGCGAAGCAAGCTCTTCGTCCGTTGCCACCATGCCATGCGCGGCGCGCACCGATTGTTTCGGCCACGACTTTTCCGTTTCGGAACGCTCGCGATACTCAGCCGCGTTTTGCGCGAACGTGGAAATTGTCAGCGGAAAAACAAGAACGAGCAGGGAACTCCATACACGGAGAGGACGAGCGAATTTCATGATTGCGCAAAAACAGTACGGGATAAGAAACGCTCCGTCAAGACTTGCTACGCGCTTAGTTTTGTCACGATTTTCGAGGTCAGCGCAGTGCTACTCGCTGAGGAACTCCACCTTCGCCGGGCCGGACAGCAATCCTGCTTTTGTGCCGCGCTGGATCAACTCCGTTACGGCTGCTTTGCCTTTTTCGCCGTAGCCGAGCGTCCACTTATTCACGTACATGCCCACGAACTGGTCCGCCAGTTCCGTCTCCATGTCGCGTGCAAACTGCATTGCGTACTTCAGCGCGTCGTCGCGGTGCTCCAGCCCATATGCCACGCTTTCGCGAATCGTCTTCGCAATCAGCCGGCCCATGTCCGGGCCGAGCGCTCGTCGCACGGCATTTCCACCCAGCGGCAGCGGCAATCCAGTCAGTTCCTGCCACCAAGCGCCCAAATCCAGTACCTTGTGCAGGCCCATCTGGGGAAACATGAGCTGCCCTTCGTGAATCAGCAGTCCCGCTTCGACCAATTCGTTCTGCACCGCATCCAGAATCTTGTCGAACGGCATCACCACCGCTTCAAACTCCGGCTCGTACAATTTCAGACTCAAATACGCCGTCGTTTTTAGTCCGGGCACGCCGATGCGCTTGCCCTTGATGTCTTCCTTCTTTATCGGCTTCGCCGAAACCACGACAGGGCCGTAACCTTCGCCGAAGCTCGCGCCGCAATCGAGCAAAACATATTTGTCTCGAATCGAAGGATACGCGGCGAAACTCACCGCCGTCACATCGTACGTTTCCGTCAGCGCCGCTTCGTTCAGCGTCTGAATGTCGCTCAAAATGTGTGTGTATTTGTAACCGGGAGTGGCCAGCTTGTGTGTCGCCAGGGCGTAAAACATGAAGGCGTCATCAGAATCCGGCGAGTGCGCCAGTTTGATTTCCACCGGCTGATTTTCAGTTTTCTGCGTTGCTTCTCGTGCCGCCATGTCGTTCTTCTGTTTCCTTGGGGACACCGGCTCGGCCTGCAAAGAAACCTTTCCCTTCCGCTTAGTAAGGAGAGAACGTGAGGAAGAGAACGTACGCGACGCTGGGGCTTGCGAGGCGCGTTGCCGGGTATTTTTTTGCGCAGCCAAAGCCTAACACACCGCGCCCCGCCCCGCCAAACGCCGCAGCCGTTCGGCCGCCAAGAAAATTACGCCGATCGTTCCACGTAAGAGTACAATCCCCGCAAGGTGCGGGATGAAAGCGCAACCGGCACGCACAGAGTCGCGCGAGCAGGAAACAAAAACCTCGTGCGAAGGCGTTTCGCGCCTGGATGAGCCCTGCAACGAAGCTGCCTCCGTTTTCTGCGATAGGTGCGGGCGCTGGTTCTGCTCCGCCCATGCGCAGGATGAGGATTGGCATTTTTGCGGGATCGAACCGGGCGAAGAGGGTGGAGAAGGCTAGCAGTTCGCGTCGCATCGAGACCAAATTGGCGCGAACTAGGGTTAGTGTGTCATCGGTCTGCGCTCCCAGTGCGATCGCGTCTGCGGTTAGACTGCCTTCATGCGCGATCCGGGCTTATGGTTCGAACGTAAATTCGACTTCAGTTTCTCCGCGGACATATTTCCCAATCTTTGTGTGAGGCTCAGAGGAACTCCCGCACGCCTCGAAGAAATGCTCCGCGGACGTTCGCGCGATCTGCTCGTTGTGCGTCGTAGCGAAAAGTGGTCTGCACAGGAACACGCCGGCCATCTGCTCGATTTGGAAGCGTTATGGAGCGCCCGTGTGGATGACTTCGTCGAAGGTAAACCGCAGCTTTCGGTGGCGGACCTCCAAAATCGCAAGACGCACGAAGCGAATCACAACGCGCGAACTATTGAGGAGCTTCTAGCTGAGTTCAGAAATGCCCGCATTTCACTTGTGGTTAAATTGGACGCCCTCGAACCCGCGCTGTTCGAGCGGACTCTTCTCCATCCTCGTCTCAAACAGCCGATGCGTCTGGTGGACCATCTCTACTTCGTCGCCGAACACGACGACCACCATATCGCAAAAATCTGGGCAGGCTTGAATGCCTGAGATATGACGAACGTTATCCTAAATCCCCGCATACCACGAATAGCCGACCGAAGGAGAGGGGGACCCGCGGCCATCGCCGACATTCTTCAGTGAATCCACGGCCGTAATCTTTTGCAAGTATTTGATGCCCTTGTATCCAAATAAGCCGTCTGCGCCATAAATCAATGCCGAGACTCTATCACAATCGATCATATCGAGGCAGTGCTCTCCGAATCTTCCACGCATTGATAAAGAGCCTCGGCCCAGAATGATAGAGACCGGCGCTATTCTGGCTTCGCACCGGTCTCTTCGCCTTAATTGCTCACCGCTGCGTGGCCGTCCCCAGCAAAGCATATTCTTCCCCTGGCCCTTTCTTCGCCAGTTGGAGCTGTCGCTTGGAATCAGGCAACCTTCGCCCTGCTTCTTGCCCGGCAATCCACACTTGGGACAAAAAGCATTCGCCGAAGTAGCACTTGAAAACGACTCTTCCATCTCGCGCGGGAACTCTTCCGTCCAGCGAGTTTGTAAACAACACCGCCATATTCCGTCCGTTTGCTTCTTGTACCCAAATTTTTTCTTTGGACGAAATCACCGTGTACTCGCCGGCGGAGAGCGTCTTTTGCCCCACCGCAAATGAAAAGGGAACTTTTACCTTGATTCCCGGTGTTCCTGCCTGACCGTTTGCCGAACCGATAGCAAATCCCAGAACCACAAAAAGCGCTGCGACTCTTTGTAACTGCTTTCTCATTGCCGTTCTCCTTTGCGTTTTCTTTGTGGGCATTGCCGGCCCACTCGGCGTGTCTCGGCGCACTTTCGCGCGGTACGCGATGCCCGGGCAATGCACTGGAAGTGGTCTGGATGGGATGCGCTTCTGACTCTCTATCTTGCTGATAATTCAGGGCTCTGCCGCTCGTGTGACCTGATTTTGCAAACTTTCTTCCGTGCTATACTCCCGGCTCTGAGGCTCCCGTGCCGGAATCCGCGCAGAATCCCCACGTCATGCGATTCGGGGTCTTCGAAATCGACCTCCAAGCAGGCGAGTTGCGCAAGTCAGGCCTCAAAATCAAGCTGCAAGATCAGCCCTTCCGGATTCTGGTTTTGTTGCTCGAACGCCGCGGCCAGGTTTTGACTCGTGAAGAACTTAGACAAAAGCTATGGTCCGCGGATACCTTTGTGGAGTTCGACCACAGTCTGAGTAGCGCTGTCAAAAAACTTCGTCAGGCGCTGGGCGACGATTCGGACAATCCGCGATTTATTGAGACGCTTCCCCGCCGCGGTTACCGTCTCATCGTGCCCGTCGCCGAAAGCGCCCCTGCCCCAGATCAGTTCGTCGGACAAGCTCCCCTAGCCAAGCCCGCAGCCGATCGCATCCCCTTCTACTATCGGCTCGCTATTCTCGGCGGAGTTACCGTTCTACTCGCTGCGCTTGTCCTCTGGAAAACGGTCTTCGGAACTGCGGGGGCACCGCGAGTTCTTCGTTTCACGCAGCTCACCAATGACGGCCAGGTGAAATCCGGATCCATGGCGACCGATGGCTCACGCATCTATTTCAACGAGCAATTGCCCGGTCCGCGCAATCTCATCGTTCAGGTGGCGGTCGACGGCGGGGAAGTGGTCCCGCTCTCCACGCCGCTCAAGGCTCCCCAATTCATGGATCTTTCAGGAGATGGAACCGAGCTTTTGCTTGGAAACAATGAGCAGGATGTCTATTCCCTTTGGCTGCAACCTGTCGCGGGTGGTTCGCCGCGCCGTGTTGGGACTGTGCTTGCCGTCGAAGCTCGTTTTGGCTCGGACAGAACAAGCATCATTTACACGATCAACAACCAAGTGTATTCCGTGGATCGCGACGGTTCCTCATCCAAGAAGCTCTTCACGGTTGACAGCTTTCCCTACTCCTTTCGCTTTTCCCCGGACGCAAAGGTTCTGCGCTTCAGCCTCGAGAATGGCGAAAATGACTCCATCGCAATTATGGAGTCGGCAGCCAATGGGACGAATCTGCACAAACTGTTTACGGGATGCTGCGGCAAATGGACTGCTGATGGACGCCACTTTGTTTTTGAGAATCGGCTCAACGGTAGAGTCGATCTCTGGACCACATCCAACGCCAGACGATTCTTCTGGCCAAACAGGGACGAAAAGCCAATCCAGCTGACCGCCGGCCCGCTGAATTTTGTCGTCCCTGTGCCCAGCAAGGATGGCAAGCAGCTCTTTGCCATCGGCCAATCTCCCCGTGCGGAAGTCGTTCGCTACGACTCGCACAGCCGCCAGTTCGTGCCGTACCTTTCCGGAATCTCCGCGGAAGGCTTGGCCTTCTCCCGGGACGGGCAATGGGTCGCTTATGCTTCCTACCCCGATGGCACCCTCTGGCGGAGCAAAATGGATGGAAGCGAGCGGCTGCAACTCACTTTTCCTCCTTGGCGTGTGCTGCTGCCTCGTTGGTCGCCAGATGGAAAACAAATCGCTTTTAATGCAACTCGTCCCGACCTTCCTTGGAATATCTATGTCATCCCGAGCGCAGGCGGTGCTCCGGAACGCTTGCTTCCCAGCGAACAAGCCCAGGTGGACGCTAGCTGGTCGCCGGATGGCAACTCCATCGCCTTCGGTTCGCTTTTCGCTCCCAACACGCCAATCTACACTTTAGACGTCAGGACCAAAGGGGTCACTTCCTTGCCCGGCTCGGTCGGATTGTTTTCCCCTCGCTGGTCGCCCGATGGAAAGTACATCGCCGCAATTACTGCTGACTCTGCCTTTAAGTTGATGATCTTTGACTTTGTAACTCAGAAGTGGACGGAGGCGTTCGGCTCAGGCACAGGCTACCCAAGTTGGTCGAACGATGGAAAATACATCTACTTTGAATCTTTGGTGAGTTCTCCGCCACCAGGTCACGAGAGCATCCTCCGCCTTCGATTGAGCGATCGCAAAGTGGAAACCGTGGTGGATCTAAAAAACGTCGGACGCATGACAATCGGAACGTTTACCGATTGGTTTGGACTTACGCCCGACGAGTCACCTTTGTTCGCCCGCGATATCAGCAGTACCGAGCTCTACGCGCTCGACGTCCAGTGGCCCTAGTGTCTTCAGATAGCTCTCCGATTACGACTTTCGCCAAGTATTGTTTGGATCTGGTACCTCTATTGACAAAGTAAACCTGTGGGCTGCTATGGGGTGTGGCTTGTTCGACGCTTTCGTTTAGCCTCCGGGCATCCCACGATTTCCTCAGCTTCCCGCCAACTCTCTAACCCCTTCATAATGAGCACTTGCAGAAAATGCGACTGCAACCCCTGCAGAATGAACACTTGTGGCGCAAAGGACTTGAATTAAAGTTCCTTTGTTTTCAACACTTACGAAAAACAGAGGGGAGGCGGGTGGCTATGGTTAACCAAATATCTGGCCTAGGGCATCTCTCCCAACTGACTATCTGACGCGCGGGAATTCCCGCGCGCTCACTGGCCACACCGTCGCGCTCCCGTTACACTGTCTGTTCTTAATTTCTCGGGAGGCTATGCATGGCAGCAGTGCAACGCGCGCTGATCAGTGTTTTTGATAAGACCGGCGTACTTGATTTTGCCAAACGACTTGCCGCGCTCAAGATCGAGATTCTTTCCACTGGTGGAACGGCGAAATTGCTGCGCGAGTCTGGCGTAGCGGTGAAAGATGTTTCGGAATTCACCGGCTGGCCGGAAATGCTAGGCGGTCGAGTGAAGACGCTGCATCCCAAAGTGCATGGCGGGTTGCTATTCCGCCGCAATCATGCCGAAGATCAGAAGCAGGCCGCGGAACACGGTATTGCGCCCATCGATCTTGTCGTCGTTAATCTTTATCCCTTTGAAGCTACCGCCGCGAAGTCTGGCCTTAAGGCCGAAGAGCTCATCGAGAACATTGATATCGGCGGCCCTACCATGCTGCGCTCCGCCGCAAAAAATCTGGAAAGCGTCACCGTCGTTACCGATCCGACCGATTACGATCGCGTCGCTTCCGAACTTGAAACCAATGGCGATACTTCGCTGGCCACGCGCCTTGAACTCTCCCGCAAAGTTTTTGCCACTACTTCGCGCTACGACGGCCTTATCACTATGGAACTCGAACGTCTGGCCGCCAGCGGGAATCAGGTTGAGCTTGCCGCGAAACCAATTCTTCCCGAACGCTTCCACATCTCTCTGCGCCTTCAACAGGAATTGCGCTACGGAGAAAATCCGCACCAGGCTGCCGCACTATACGTTCCCGCGGGAAAAACTCCAGACGGCCTCGCTGCAGCCAAGCAGCTTCAAGGCAAGGAGCTTTCCTACAACAATCTCGTGGACCTTGAAGCCGCGCGTAGTCTAGCCGCCGAATTCCAGCAGCCTGCCGCCGCCATCATCAAACACAACAATCCTTGTGGCACGGCCGAGCAATCCACGCTGCGTGACGCGTATTTGAAGGCGCTTGCAAGCGATCCAATTTCTGCGTTCGGCGGCGTGCTCGCCTTCAATCGCGTCGTGGACGCCGCCACAGCAGAAGAAGTCGCGAAACTCTTCGCCGAGTGCATTGCCGCGCCTGGTTTTGACGCGAAGGCAAAGGAAATCTTCGCGGCAAAGAAAAATCTTCGCCTACTGGAACTGCCGGAAAACGGCCTTGATCCGGAACGCGAGCTTCAACTCAAGCGCATTCTGGGCGGCATGCTCATTCAACAACCCGATCTCGGCGAACTGGAAGACGATAAATTGAAGGTTGTCACCAAGCGTCAGCCGACCGCAGAAGAAATGTCCACAATGAAATTCGCGTGGAAGGTTTCCAAGCACGTGAAGTCCAATGCGATTGTCTTTGCGAAAAATGGAGCAACGCTCGGCGTCGGCGCAGGACAAATGAGCCGCGTGGACTCCGTCAAACTTGCCGTGATGAAGGCGCAGTCATCGCTCGAAGGCAGCGTCGTCGCCTCCGATGCGTTTTTTCCATTTCCCGATGGCGTGGAAGAAGCCGCGAAGGCGGGAGCCAAGGCATTTATTCAACCCGGCGGCTCCGTGCGAGACAACGATGTCATCGCCACCTGCGACCGTCTCGGCCTCGCGATGGTCTTTACCGGCCTTCGCCACTTCCTCCACTGATTTCGGGCGGAAGCAGCCAGCGGCACAAGAAAACAGCGATGGCCAAGCCAGCGAACTGGCCCAGCAGAAATCCAGGAACATCCGAGGGGCGGATTCCCACAAAGGTGTCGCTCACGGAACGAGCGAGAGTCACGGCAGGATTGGCAAAAGAGGTGGAAGAGGTGAACCAATACGCCCCCGTGATATACGCGGCCACGGCGTGTGGAGTTGTGGAAGCTCGAAATCGGCTGCAGCACATAATGACCAAAAGCAATCCAAACGTAGCCATGCCCTCGCTGAAAATTTGGGCGTAGCCGCTGCGCGCGTGACGCGAAATGAAAAAGCCCGGCAAACCAAACATGAGATGGGCGGAGAAAACTCCGACGAAAGCTCCTGCGATTTGCGACGTAATGTAGAAGAAAGTGTAGCTCCAGCTCAGTTGATTCCGAAAAGCCTGGGCAAGACTAACCGCGGGATTGAAGTGCGCGCCAGAAAGGGAGCCAAAGGTAAGAATCAGGGCCAGAAGCGCCGCGCCCGTTGCGATGGAATTAGCGAGAAGCGCGATGTCGACATTGCCGCCGGAGAGGCGCTCGGCCATGATGCCGGAACCGGTGATGGCGGCGAGAAGAAACAGAGTGCCGAGAAATTCCGCGGTGAGACGACGGCTCAGAGAAGTCGTCATTGTTTTCCGATTCGGTTGATTTCTTTCTTGATTGCCAATGCATCGAGGCTCGCAATCGGCAGGGACAGAAAGAGATTGATGCGGCGATCCAGCACAACGAAAGCGTCGCGGAACGCTCGCTCAATCTGCTCCGGAGTGCCAGCAACGGCTGCCGGATCCGGAACCCCCCAATGTGCAGTCATCGGCTGGCCTGGCCAGACGGGGCAAACTTCACTTGCGGCGTTGTCGCAAACGGTGAAAACAAAATTCATTACAGGAGCGCCGGGCTGGGCAAACTCGTCCCAGTTCTTACTTCTTAGTCCGGTCGTCGGCAATTTTGCGGTCTCGAGTTGGCGCAGCGCGAAGGGATTCACACGGCCAGTGGGATGGCTGCCGGCGCTGTAACCTGTAAATTTCGGCTTGCCTCTGTGATTGAGGATGACCTCAGCCATGATCGAGCGAGCCGAATTACCCGTGCAGAGAAATAGAACGTTGTACGGTCCTTGCATGTTTTCACGCTTTCGGGGCGCAGCAAGACGGGCCACAGCAGGGCGTTCTTTGTGCAGGCTTTGTGGCGCGGACGAAAGCGCTTATGAATTTTCCGTCGATGAGCGGCGCAACCTTGTCCACTTCGAGTCCGGCGGCGGAAAGAAAATCGCGGGCTTCCTCGACTTTGTAAACGCGCGTCGGTTCGATGTCGATGTTCTCAAAACCGGCGATGAAAAGTTTGTCTCGATATTCAAATTCTTCGAGAGCACCTGCGACGCAGCCGACCCAAAGCTCGATACTCTTGCGAATGTCGGCGGGAACTTCGCCGCGGACGACAACATCGGAGATGGCAAGGCGGCCACCGGGCTTCAGGACGCGGAATGCTTCGCGCAGGACGCGGTCTTTATCACCGGAAAGATTGATGACGCAGTTGGAGATGATCACGTCAACGGAATTTTCCGGCAGCGGAATATTTTCGATCACGCCTTTTAGAAACTCGACATTTTCTATGCCGGCTTTCTTCTGATTTTGACGCGCGAGCGAAAGCATCTCGTCGGTCATGTCCAGCCCATACGCTTTTCCGGTGGGGCCGACACGTTTCGCGGAAAGCAAAACGTCAATGCCGCCGCCGGAGCCGAGATCGAGAACGGTTTCACCAGGTTGCAGTTTTGCAAGCGCCGTCGGATTACCGCAGCCGAGGGATGCGGCTACCGCTTCGGCGGGGAGCATGGAAGTTTGCGAGGCATCATAAAGATCCTTCGTGATCGGATCGCAACAACTGAGTTCTCCTCCGCCACCACAGGAAGCGACCCCGCCTGAGGCCACTTGTTTTGCCGCTGCGCCGTATTTTTGTTTTATAACCTCCTGCAGATTTTCGGTGCTCATGATTTTTCTCGCTTTCCAATTCCTTACTTTGAAATCTGAATAATTTCTTCCGGAGCGACGGCGCGGCTGCGCGTGCAGCACTCTTCATACAAGAATCCAAGAACTTCGCGCAAAGCGTCTGTGTTCGCGGAATACCAGAGAAAAGTTCCTTCACGGCGGACGTTGACAAGGCCGACTTGCTTCAGCTTTTCCAGATGATGCGAAAGCGTGGATGCGGGAATTTCAAGCTCGTCCTGCACCTCGCCGGCGATCATTCCGCCGGGATGAGAGGCAAGCAGAACGCGCATGATTTGCAGACGGGGCTCCGCGCCGAGCGCAGAAAAGCGATCCGCGGAGCGAGTGACAAGGAGAGGATCTGGACGGCGTGTTATATTTCGATAATCGCGGAAATATAGAAATACGTCAAGCAAGAAAAACGGACGGTGTGCAGGGAGAAGGGCACAGGCCAGCGATCTCCAAACTCAAAGGATTGTTTGCCAGGATGTGCTGTAACTCAGGTCGCGACGAGGGAGCTCATCGGCTCCGCGACGATGCGACCATCGAAAAGATGGATGGTGCGGTCGGCGAAGCGAGAGTAGCGCGGGTCGTGGGTGACGAGGCAGATGGTCGCGCCGTTCTGATGAAGATCGGAAAGCAATTGCATTACGGCTTCACTGTTTTGCGAATCGAGATTTCCGGTTGGCTCATCGGCCATGAGGATGAGCGGATCCCCACCGAGCGCGCGGGCGACGGCGACGCGCTGCTGCTGACCGCCGGAAAGCTGCGCAGGGAAATGTTTTTTGCGGTGAGACATGCCCACGCGTTCTAGTGCGTGTTCTGTTTTTTCCTTACGTTCTGCGGCACCCATATTGCGGTAGGTGAGCGGAAGCTCAACGTTTTCGTAAACCGTGAGATCGCCGATTAGATTGAATGCTTGAAAGACAAAGCCGATTTCGCGATTGCGAATCCGCGTGCGCTCGGCGGGAGTAATTTGAGAAACGTCTTTGCCGTTCAAGAAATATTTTCCGCTGGATGGAGAATCGAGCAAGCCGAGCAAAGAAAGCAGGGTGGATTTTCCGCAGCCGGACGGCCCGGCGATGGAAATGTAATCGCCGCGGTCGATCGTGAGATCGATATTGGAAAGCGCGTGGGTTTCCACGTCTTCCGTGCGGAATATTTTTGTAACGCTTTCCATTTTGATGAGCTGAGTCGGGCTCATGGGTTCTCCTCGAAAAAGTATTTTGCGGAAAAGCTATTTCAAACGAATCCGGTCGTAATTGCTCCAGGCGGAAGTATCGGAAAGAATCACGCGGTCGCCTTCGCGCAATCCCTGGCGAACTTCCACGGAACTGACGGAAAATCGTCCTAGCTTGACGGATGTGCGCGTCGCTTCCGAGCCATCTCCGGTTAGCTTGAAGAGCCCGACGGTGCTTTCCGGCTGGCCGAAGGCCGGACGGCCAACAAATAAGATGTTTTTCATGTTTTCGATTTCGATTGTTCCATCCACGCTGAGATCGGGCCGCGCACCATTCGGAAGAGGGTCATCAAAAGAAATGTCCACCGTGACGGTGCCGTTCTGCACGGAAGGATCAATGCGCGAAACGCGGCCGTTCGCGATTCCGTTGCGCGTGTCTATGGTGGATTTCATGCCGAGAGAAAGTTCGTTCGCTTGCGTTTCGGAGATTTTTATTTCTGCTTTCAGTTTTTTCGGGTCGGCGACACGCGCGAGATTTGTTCCGGGAGCGACGCTTTGGCCGACTTCGACGGGAACGAGCTGCAGAACGCCGTTAATTCCGGCGCGAACGTGTAGCGCATCGAGCTGGCTGCGGCGCAAATTGTAGAGTGCACGCTGCTGATCCACGTGGGATTTTTCCGCGGCGATTTTTGCTTCGGCGGTGTCTTCCGCGTTCTTCGCGCGCGCTTCCTCGATTTGCGCGCGAATGCCGAGCTGGTCTTCTTTTACTTTGGAAAGTTGCGCGGTAACTTCCGCGCCGATGTGCTCCGTGACCAGTTTTTCATCTACCGCGTGTTGGATTTTCGCCTGTTCGTATTCACTGCGCACCGCGGCGGCTGCGGCTCTTTGATTGAGAATGTCGCTGCCCATCTGCGCTCTGACGCTTTGACATTGCGCTTCAGCGGCTTTGAGCTGGTATTCGGCGTCAAGCGTGTCGCGTTCGAGCTCGGGATTGGTGAGTTCGAGGATTATGGAGTCCGTTTTTACCGTAGCTCCAGGGTGAAGAACTATTTTGCTGACACGCGCGGTGTTGAGCGCGGGAATCCACTGAATGTCTTCAGGTACGAGAGTGCCGACGCCGTGAACGGCGCGCAGCATGTCACCGCGCTTCACAGTGTCAGAAAACAAAGATGCGCCTTCGACGCTGGGCGCGGCGGGACGAAGCCGCGACAGCGCGTAGGCGACGGTCGCAACCAATAACAAAACAATTGCAGCGATGACAATTCTGCGAATTGTTTTAGCGTGTTCGTTTTGGGGAATAGCAATGTCCATGTTTGGTTCACTCGTAACGAAGTGCTACAGCAGGATCGATGCGACTTGCGCGCTGGCCGGGAATCAATCCCGCAATTTGAGAAACCAGCAGAAGCAGGACAGCGACCGCTATAAATGTTGTGGGGTCCAGCGGACTGACGCCGAAGAGCTGCGATTGAATCCAACGCGTCAGAGCGGCCGAGCCGAGAGTACCGAGAGAGACGCCGATCGCCGAAGTTGCCGCGGTTTGCAGAAGTATCATGGAAAGAATCTGTGACGCAGACGCGCCCAGGGCCATGCGAATGCCGATCTCGCGGACGCGGCGCGTGACCGAATAGGAAGTTACGCCGTATACGCCGACGACAGCAAGCAGCAGAGCGGCGAGCGAAAAACAGCCGATGAGAATCAGGCTGAAACGACGGGATTCAAGGGAAGTCGAGAAGGTTTGGTCCAAAGTACCGAATTCGACGGGCATTTCCGGATCGAGGCTGTGCCCAATGGCGCGTGCAGCAGCAAACGTGGACTGCGGCTTTGCGGAGGTGCGCGCAAAGATGGTGAAGCGCCACGCGGCATTCGAGCGCTGGAGACCGCTGACGTAAATGGTGGGACGCGGTGGAACTTCGAGAGTCCGGTTGCGAACGTCACCCACGACGCCGACAACCGTAAGGAGGCGCAGATCGCCGTCCATGTTCCCAAATTCAATGTTGCGGCCCAGAGGATTCTGGTTGGGCCATTTTTCGGCGGCGAGGGATTGGCTGATCAGAGCGACGTGAGGAGCATCGGCGGTATCGCGGTCATCGAAGAGGCGGCCTTCGAGGACGGGAATGCCGAGCGCCTTGAAGTAGCCCTCGGTGGCGACGGTATAGTCAGCGTCGCCGAGGCGGGATTTATTGCGAAGGAGTCCCTCGAAGAACTTTGTAAATTCGGCAAGGAGGGCGGGATCTTTGTCCAGGTCGGCAGTGGCGCTGCGCTTCATCAGGCCTTGAGTCTGCGGCGTGACGTCTGCCTCGCTCATCAGGACATAGGTCCCATCCGACAGGGAATCGCCGGAGAGAGGAATGCTGTTCGCGCCGCCAACTTCTTCGACGCCGGGTTGCGCCCGGAGACGGGAGATCAATTCACGCAAGAATACGGCGCGGTGATTCTTGTCGGGCGAGGAGGGAAGCTGAAAAGACATCGTGAGAGTGTGATCGGTTCGGAAGCCCGGATCGACGGAGAGGACGTGGAGGAGGCTCTTGCCGAGGAGACCTGCGCCGATAAGAAGAACCAGTGCAGCGGCAAGTTGGCCAATGGAAATAAGTTTTCCAGCGCGTTGCTTTTCGCGCGATTCGGTTTGGCCGCGAGTCTGGAGAGCGAGTTGCCCATCACCGACGGAAGCAGCGCGAAGAGCGGTGAAGACGCCGAGCGCGATGGAGACGAAGAAGACGGTGGCACCGGAGAAGAGCAAGACGGTCTTGTCGATGGAAACGCTTTCGAGGCGCGGCAAGCCCGACGGAGCGAAAGTAAGGAGCGCATCGACGCCCCAATGGGCGAGGAGAACACCGAGCGCGCCCCCCATCGATGAGAGGAGAAAGGCCTCGGCGAGAAATTGCCGGACAAGGCGGACGCGATGTGCGCCGAGCACGGCGCGTGTGGAGAGTTCGCGCTCGCGCTTTGCCGCTTGCGCGAGAGCGAGATTGACGACGTTGGCGCAGGCGATCAGGAGAAGAAAGCTGGATGCACCGAGCAGGAGGATGAGCGCAGGGCGAACGTTGCCGGTGATGGAGTTGCGCAGTGGCTCCATAGCGATGGCGACCATGGCGGTGTCGTCGCCGAATTGTTGTTTGAGGCGGGCAGCAATGGTGGAAAGTTCGCTTCGAGACTCGGCGAGCGTGGAGCCATCGCGCAACCTGGCGACGACCTGCCAGTTGTGCGCGCTGCGGCTGGGGAATCGCTCCGATATCTCGCGCGGCATCCAGATATCCGAGTTGTCGGGATAACGAAAGTCGGGCGGCAGGACTCCGACGATCGAAACGAGTTGAGAATTGATTTTCAGGCGAACAGAGGAAAGATCGCGCGTGGAATTGAGCGATTGGCGCCAGAAGGAGTGGCTTACGAGAGCAACCGGCGAAGCGCCAAACTTCTGTTCTTCCGGGGCAAATGAGCGGCCAAAGGCGGGATGAACGCCAAGGACAGCGAAGAAGTCTCTGGAAACGGAGGCAGTGTTCAAGCGAGCCGGCTCGATGGAGCCAGCGACGGTGGAGACAAGGGAGTTGTATTCAGCGACGGCGAGCAGAAATTTGTTCTGTGAGCGAATGTCTTCAAAATTCGGGTCGGCAAAATTCATGCGGTTGCCGGCTGCGCCTTGCTCCCACAAGCGGGCGATGCGATCGGGGTTCGGATAGGGGAGCGGGCGGAGAAGGACGCCGTAGACGACGCTGAAAATGGCAGTGGTTGCGCCGATGCCGAGGGCGAGCGTCAGGATGGCGGAGACGGAGAACGAGGGGGCTCTGCGGAAGAGCCGCAGGGCGAAACGAAGGTCCTGCAAAACCGCGTCTAGAAGCGGCAAGCCGCGAGAATCGCGGTGGTTTTCTTTGGCTTGTTGAGGGCCGCCAAAGCTAAGTTGGGCCTGGCGCTGGGCTTCCTGTTGGGACATCCCGCGCTTCAAGTTGTCTTCGATGGCGAATTGAAGATGAGTGGCCATTTCAGATTCGAGCTCGCGATCGAGCGAGGAATCGCTGAAGGAATTTCGTATCCGAGAAAGTAGGGCGCGGAGATTAGCGAACATGGACCACCTCTTACTCGTATCGCAGCGCGACGAGGGGATTGACACGCGAGGCGCGTTGCGCGGGAATGTAGCCGGCGAGGAGAGCGACGCCGGCGAAGATGACGAACATGGCGACGAAGGTCATGGGATCGCCTGGCTGGGTCTGGAAGAGAAGGGAGGAGATCCATTTTCCAGCGACGAAGGAAACGACGGCGCCGATAGCGATGCCAATGAGAGCGAGGTGCAGCGTACGGCTGACGACGCCGAAGAGAACGTGGCTGCGGCTGGCGCCGAGGGCCATGCGAATACCGATTTCCTGGCGCTGGCGCGTAACCATGTAGGAAATGACGCCGTAGATGCCGAGCGCGGCGAGAATCAGGCCAAGCGTGGCGAAAGAGCCCACGAGCAAAACGAAAAAGCGGCGCGGTGAAGTGGAAGTGTCGACGATCTGCAGCAATGGGCGAAATTCGCCGACGGGCTGATTTGGGCTGAAGTCGCGCACTGTTTTTATGAGGGAGGGGCCAAGGACTTCCGGTGGAAGCTTTGTGCGAACGATGAGTTCGGAGCCTTCGGGGCCAGCCTGAGCGTACGACTGGAACATTTCCGGGGTAGAGGCATCCTCGAGACTGTTCTGACGAACGTCGGAAATCACTCCAATGATCACGCCGGGATTCTTGTTGCAGCAGTTGACCAGCTTTCCGATGGGATTCTGACCCGGCCAGTGCAATTTGGCAGCGGCTTCGTTGATGATTACGGCGCTCTGTGTATCGGGACGATCGAGGGCCCAATCGAAGTCGCGGCCTTCGCGAAGATGCATTCCCATTGCAGAGATGTAGCCCGGCGTAACGATGCGGATATATGCGTCATAAGCGTCCGGACCGTCCTCTTTCGAATAGGCGCGGCCCACTGCAGTGAAGCCCCAACTGCGATTGCGGCCAAGCGGAAGCATGTCGGAAATGCCAGCGGCTTCGACGCCGGGAATCCGCTGAACCCGGCGCAATATTTCCTGGAGAATCGGCACACGATGCTCAGCCGTACCATCGTCGTCGTAGCCGATCGTCAATGCGGCAGCCTGGCTGGGTCGGAAGCCCAGGTCTACGTCTAGAACGCGGATGAAGCTGCGGAGAAGCAAACCGGCACCGACGAGCAGCACACAGGCAAGGGCGACTTCGCTGACGACGAGGAGCGAGCGGAGACTGTGATAGTGGCGGCCTTCGGTGGTGCCGCGACTTGAGTTTGCAAGGCCCGAGCGAAGATTTGCGGACGCGACGAACATTCCAGGAGCGAGGCCGAAAAGAACCGCTGCAAGCGCTGCGATGAGCAAGGCCCAGAGAAGCGTAGCACCATCAATTCTCATGGAGCTGAGAAGCGGCAGCGCAAGCGAAGCTTGGCGTGAGACGAAGGAGACGATGGCGTACGCGAAAACGAGACCGAGAACAGTGCCCGCGCCAGAGAGAATCACGCTCTCTGTAAGGAGCTGGCCGACGATGCGTGAACGGCCCGCGCCGAGCGCAGTGCGCGTGGCAAATTCCTTCGACCGAGCAGCGGAACGCGCGAAAAGAAGATTGGCGAGATTGACGCAGACGATGAGAAGGATAAGACCAACGGCGGACCAAAGAACGATGAGCGAAGTGCGGAGTTTGCCACGGACGTGATTGCTGAGGCTTGAGACGCGCGTGGCGTAGCCGCTGTACCAATCCTTGTGAGCGGCGCGCATTTGCGGCAGTAGGAGGTCGGCTTCGCTTTGCGCGCTTTGGACGGTGGCACCGGGCTTGAGGCGGCCGATGATGAAGACGGTGTTGCCCCATTGGCGGATGTCGTCCCAAGGGTAGGGTTCGAACATTTCAATGCGCTGGCCAGGAGCGAAGGCAGCGCCGAAATCGAAAGAAGGCGGCAGGATGCCGGCCACGGTGTAGGACTGTTTGTTGATTGTGACTGGCTGATTGAGGACGGAGAGATCAGAGTTGAAATGCTGTTGCCAAAAAGCGTTGTCGAGGATGGCGACGTGTGCGGCGCCTTTTGCGGTTTCGCCTGGGAGAAATGCGCGTCCGTATTGCGGCTGGACGCCGAGGGTTTGAAAGAAATTCGAGTCCACCATGACCCCGGTGAGCGCAAACGGCTCACCGCGGCCGCTTAGAGAGTATCCACCCTGCCCGAAAAATGGCATATAAGCAGTGACTTGCTCGAAAGAGCGGTTTTGCTTTGCATATTCGTCGTACACATCAATCTTGTAGGTGAGGGAAGAAAGGCCGCCGACGCCGCGATTGGAATCGAGCCAGGCGAGTTCGTTTGAATTGGCGAAAGGAAGCGGACGAAGCAAGAGCGTGTTGATGATGCTGAAGACGGCAATGTTGGCGCCGATGCCGAGAGCGAGAATGAGAATAGCGATGGCGGCGAATGCGCGGTCTCGCCAGAGCGTGCGAAGCGCGTAACGAATGTCGCGGAGAAGAGTGTCGAGGAAGAGAAGGCCGCGCGATTCGCGGTGCGATTCCTTTGATTGCTGCGGGCCGCCGAAACTGATGCGCGCTTGGCGTTCGGCTTCCTGAGGGGACATTCCTTTTTGAACGTTTTCTTCGATGGCAAATTGAAGATGCGACGCCATTTCTTCGTCGAGATCGTGATCGAGCGTTCCTTTGCGAGCGAAGGATTGCATACGGAGCAGCGATTCGCGGAAGGAGAAGGCCATTAGTTGTCTCCTTCGTTCTGCATGGCGAGAACGCGGCCGATGACGCCAGTGAGGCGCTGCCAGTAGGAGACGTCGGTCGAGAGCTGTTTGCGGCCGCTTTTGGTAATGGAATAAAACTTGGCTTTGCGATTGTTGTCCGAGGTGCCCCACTCGGCGGAGATCCAGCCGCGCTGCTGCAGGCGGACGAGCGAAGCGTAAATTGTGCCTTGATTCAACAGGATGGCGTCCCCGCTGACTTGCTCGATTCGGCGGGCGATGCCGTAGCCGTGTTGCGGGCCGAGAGTGGCCAGGGTTTGGAGGACCATGAGGTCGAGGGTGCCCTGGAGAAGATCGAGTTTCGGTTCAGCGGGTGCCATATTTTGTCACTCCTGTGCTATGACCACAGCACGATACTGGTACTCCTGTGCGAATGCCACAGGGAATGTGTTGCCATCCCACAGGTAGAGACGAAAGGAGGGGGGAGAAAGTTTGATGAAATTTGAAGAAATTATTCATAGCGAAGGGCCACGATGGGGTCGACGCGGGCCGCGCGACGGGCCGGAAAGTAGCAGGATAGAAGGGCGACGGCCGACAAGAAGATGGGAACGAAGGCAAATGTGAAAAGGTCGTGCGGTTGGACGCCGTAAAGAAATGACGACGCGACTTTGGCGGCGGCGAATGCCACGGGGTACCCGATGAGGAGGGCGATAAGAACCAGCGTCATGCCATGAGTGACGACGAGACGGCGAACGTTATTTGCAGGAGCACCTAGGGCCAGACGAATGCCGATTTCGCGGGTCCTGCGGCTGACGGAATAGCTCATGACTCCGTACAGGCCCAGCGTGGCCAGCAGAATGCCGAGAATGCCGAAGAGTCCAAAGAGGATGCCGGCGAGACGGGGGAGAAAGAGAGCGTCGCGCACCTGCTCGGAAATCGTTTTGGAATTGAAGATAGCGAGCGACGGATCGAGGGCATGAATTTGGCTGCGGACAGCCTGGGAAAGTGAAGACGGATCGCCGGAATATACGGCGAGAATGGAATAACCCAGCATTGAAGGATCGCCGGCGACGCTTTGGGAAAGTGCGCGAAAGAGAAGTGGACGATTCTCCTCGCCAAGCGTGCGGGACTTGATGTTCCCGACGACGCCGATGATTTCGTAGGTGACTCCGCCACCGTTCACGCGCCGACCGAGTGCGCTGCCCTCGCCAAAAAATAGCCGAGCGAAACGTTCGTTCGCGACGGCGACTCTGGGTGAGGTTGCAGAGTCGTTTGTAAAATCGCGGCCGGCGATGCGGGGAATTCCCATCGCGTCAAAATAACCGGAAGAAACCATGTACAGCTCAACGGAAGGCGGGGAATCGGATGGCGCCGACCGTCCTTCCACTGTGAACCCATCGCTTCGATTGCCCATGGAAAGCGGGAGGACGTCAGTATAAGCGGCGGAGACGACGCCGGGGAGGGCGGCGACGCGTTCGCGCAATTGATCGAGGAATTGAATCGTGCGCTCCGGCGTGTAGCCATGAAGTCGTGGGTCAACGGACATCGCGAGGACGCCGCGCGAGCGAAACCCGATATCCATCACAGAAGCGTTTTTCAGGCTGTGGAGAAACAGCCCTGTGGCGCAGAGAAGAATGATGGACATTGCGATTTGGGCGATGACGAGGATGTTGCGCAGGCTGAAGAAGCGTCCGGCGCGAAGAACAAGTTCTTCACCTTTGAGGGCGGTAGAAACGGTGGGGCGCGAAGCGTTCCACGCGGGCGCGAAGCCGAAGAGAAAACCGACGGCGACTGTGAGAGCGAATGCGCAGGCGAGCACGCGCAAATCCAGAGAAACGGAGAGGTCGAGAGGAATTGGAACGGGGAGCCGAAAAGAGGAAAGCGCGCTGGTGGCCCAGAGAGAAATGATGAGTCCGAGTAAGCCACCGGCGATGGCGAGCAACATGCTTTCGGTAAGGATCTGCCGCAGCAAGCGAATTTTCGAAGCGCCGAGGGAAATGCGAACCGCCATTTCTTGCCGGCGAGCAGAGGCGTGAACGAGAAAAAGATTGGTGACGTTGGCGCAAGCGATGCAGAGAACGAGAAGCGCAACAATACTGACCGCCGTGAGAAATAAAATGATTGTGGGACGATCTCGCGGCGGAAGCGAGCCCGCCGTTGAGGCGCGGAAGCCGATGTTTTTTTCGAACTGTGAGTGGGCCGCAGCGGAGTTCTGGGCCAGGATGGCGAGTTCCGCGACGGCTTGGGGGCGAGAGATACCGGGCCTCAGACGCGCAATGACAGAGAGCCAGTGGTATTCGCGCGAGCTTCGACTCCGCGTGTCGGGCAGAACCTGGTCCGCGATTTGATCCGCGTTGCCAAGAGGAACCCAAAACTGAGAGTCGAGAATGAGGTCGAGGCCATGAAAGGCAGGCGGCGTCACACCGACGATGGTGTACGGATGGCCGGAAAGCAAAACAGTTTTGCCGGCGATGTTGGGGTCGGAGTCGAAGCGACGACGCCAGATGCGATTGCCGATTACGACCACGGGTTGGTGATCTTCCTCTGCGGTAAAGCCTCGACCAAGGATCATTCCCGTTTGCGCGATATCAAAATAGTTGGTGGTGGTTAGTTGGCCCCAGATACGTTCGGGTTCCCCTTTTCCACTGATGGAAGCGGGAACAAGATCGAAATAGCCGGCGACTCCGGAGAAAGACTGAGCGCCGCTGCGAACGTCTTCGAACAGTGGGCCAGAGAAATGGTTACAGCACCCGGCTTGTTCAGAAATATTCAGCGAGAGAAGTGAATTCGGGTCGGCGACGGGAGCGGGACGGAGGACAAAGCTGCTGACGATGGCGAAAATGGTGGCGTTTGCGCCGATGCCGAGAGCGAAGGACAGAACCGCGGTGAGAACGAAAGCAGGTTTCCTACGAAGTTGGCGAAGCGTGAATTGAAGATCCCGAAAAAATGATTCGAGCCAAGCAATCGCTCGACGATCGCGTATAGTTTCGACAGTGTTTTGCAGACCGCCGAGTTTGAAAAGGGCGTCGCGGCGGGCTTGGACGGGAGTCATGCCGGAGCGGAGATTGTCTTCGATGTGAAGTTGGAGATGGCTTTCGAGTTCGTCGGACAGTTGAGCGTCTAGATTCCGCTGCCGGAAAAGATTTGCGAAACGCAGGAATGCAGCGCGCAATGAGCCGAAGAAAGTGAACATCAGCATTCCTCCCCAGAGGCAAGGAAACGGGCGAGGATGGCAGAGGTTTCCTGCCATTCGCGAGTCTCTTTTTCCAACTGGCGATGGCCGGCGCGGGTGAGTTTGTAGTATTTGGCTTTGCGATTGTTGTCGGAGAAACCCCATTCGGAGGAGATGAAGCCTTCCTGTTCGAGCTTTAGAAGAGCCGGGTAAAGCGTGCCGTAGTTGAGGGAGAGAAGATCGCCACTCGTTTGTTCGATGCGGCGGGCGATGCCGTAGCCGTGAAGCGGGCCGAGGGCTTGGAGAGTTTTCAAAACCATGAGGGCGAGAGTGCCTTGCAGGACGTCTTTCTTTTCGTTCATTGAGTTCGTGCTCCCCGCGTTCCTATGGGAATCCCATAGCAAAGTGGCACAAGCCCTATGGGAAAGCAATAGGAAAGATTTCCATATACGGGGAAAACTGGATAGCCAAATTCAACCCAACGCAGAACTCTGGGCCAGCATCGAAGGGAATATCCTACAGGAGCGACTTCCGGGCAGAATCGCGAATGGGCGCAAGTTGGGCAAGCGTCGTGGAATGGCTTTTGACCAGGTTTGGGGTGCGTGGGATAATTTTCAGTTCAAGGACGATATGGCACTCAAACAGAAGAGAGCAGTTTTGGTGGCGGGAATCGGCCTGGCGGCCTCGGGGACCATGGCGGGATTCTGCAGCCCGACGATCGCGCAAACGACGTTTGCGGCGGCTGGACGGGCACAGGCTCCGGAGAACTCTGCGCAGAGCGGCGGCGAGACGCAGGCGACGACGAGTTCGCGCGCGGATGCGTATTTCAATTACACGATGGGGCACATTGCGGAACAGCAGTACGAGGCTACGAGCCGCGGCGAGTACGCGACGCAGGCGATTGAATACTACAAAAAGGCTTATGCGCTGGACCCTAAATCGCCGGTGATTGGCGAACGGCTCGCGGAAATGTACTGGAAGGCGCAGCGGGTGCGAGAGGCAGAGACGGAAGCGCAGGAATTGCTGAAGCGCGACCCGAATGACGCGCAGACGCGGCGGCTGCTTGGCCACATTTACTTGCGGAGTCTTGGTGAAGCGAACGGCAGCGGGCAAACGGAGACGGTAACGCGCGCAGCGGAACAATTCAAAGAGGTTGTGCGGCTCGATCCGGCGGACACGGAATCGGCATTGTGGCTGGCACGCTTGTACCGTTTGCAGAACAAGCATGAGCAAGCGGAAGAAGTCTTGCGTGGAATTTTGAAGAGCGATCCGGACAATGAAGCCGGCGTAGAACAATTGACGCAGCTTTTGCTGGACCAGGGGAAATCGGCGGAAGCGGTGGCCTTGCTGGAAGGAATCACGTCGAAATCGCCGTCACCGACGCTGCTGGATTTGCTGGGCGACGCGTACACGCAAACGAAGGACTTGGCCAAGGCAGAAGCGGCGTATCGCAAGGCGACGGAACTCGATCCGAGCGAATTGAGCCACCAGCGTGGATTGGGGCAGGCGCTGCTTTCGGAAGAAAAATATCCGGAGGCGTTGAAAGTTTATCAAAAGCTTTCGGATTTGATGCCGGATGATTCGGACGTGTATTTACGGATCGCGCAGATTTATCGCGAGCTCCATCAACTCGATAAAGCTGAAGAGACACTGACGAAGGCGCGGCAATATGCTCCGGGTAGCCTGGACGTAATGTACAACGAAGCGATGCTGTACCAGGCGCAAGGACGGAATGAGGACGCGATTCGGGTGCTGAGCGAAGCGGTGAAGGGCGTGAAAGGGCAATCCGAAGTGCTGCCGACGCGCCGGCGAACGCTTGCGGTGCTCTACCAGCAACTTGGGCAGCTTTATCGCACGACGGAAAATTTTCAGGGAGCGGTTTTTACTTATGAAGAGCTCGGACGACTCGGGGGCGACGAAGACCGGCGGGCACGGCTGTTGCTGATGGAAACGTACCGCGGAGCGAAAGAGCTTCCAAAGGCGCTGCAAACGGGCAAGGAAGCGCTGGCGAAATATCCGACCGACAGTTCGATCAGGAGCAGCCATGCACTGCTTTTGGGCGAAGCGGCGCATACGGAAGAAGCGTTGGCGTTGCTGAAGCCGCAATTGAAGGGGACTGATGCAGACCGCGAAGTGTATCTGAATATCGCGCAGGTTTACGAGCGTGGGCGGCGTTATAAGGAAGCGGAACAGGCCGCGCGAACAGCAGAAGCTCTGCCGGGAGCACCGCGCGAGAACGAAATGACATGGTTTTTGCTTGGCGCAATTTACGAGCGGCAGAAGTTTTACGATCGTGCGGAAGTGGAATTCAAGAAAGTACTCGCGGTGGATCCGCAGAACGCGGCGGCGCTGAATTACTATGGCTATATGCTTGGGGATTTGGGAATTCGTTTGGACGAAGCAGAAGCGATGGTGAAAAAAGCGTTGGCGGATGATGCGTATAACGGTGCATATCTCGATAGCCTGGGATGGATTTATTTCAGGCAGGGAAAGCTTGCCGAAGCGGAAGCAACTCTGCGCAAAGCGGTCGAGCGTGAGAGCCACGACCCAACGATTCATTCGCACCTGGGCGATGTATACGCGAAGACGGGGCGCATGGAGATGGCAGCAATGCAGTGGGACAAGTCGCTCGAGGAGTGGCGTCGCGTTTTGCCTGCAGACGTTGAGAACGACAAGATTGCAGAAGTGGAAAAGAAGGTCAACCAATCGAAGCATCGCGTAGCCCAGAAAGCTGCGCCCACGGGCGCACAGCCGAAGTAAGCGATGCAAGAAGTCCGCATTCCCGCCTTTGCGAAAATCAACCTGCGCCTGGAAATTTTAGGCAAGCGTCCGGATGGGTATCACGAACTGCGGACGATTTTTCAAACCGTTTCCCTCCATGATGATTTGCGTCTGCGTCGTGCACGTAAGCCAGGGATTTCCCTGAACGTAGAGGGAAATGTCGCATTGTCCCGAGAGCCTGCCGAAAAGAACCTTGTCTACCGGGCGGTGCGGGCTCTGCAGCAGGAATTGAAAGTGTCCGGCGGAGTTGAGATTAGACTGAGAAAGAAAATTCCTGCGGGGCGCGGCTTGGGCGGTGGGTCGAGCAACGCGGCCGCGGCGATGATTGGTTATTTGCGGTTGACTGGCAAGAAGCTAGCGCCAGAGCGATTGATGGAAATTGGCTCGTCGCTAGGGGCGGACGTATCTTTTTTTTTGCAAGGTGGCCGAGCGCTGGGGATTGGGCGCGGGGATGAGATTTATCCTTTGCCAGATGTTGAACGAATGAACGTTTTGATCGTTTCGCCTGCGGACATTCACGTTCCGACACCGGATGCATACCGCTGGCTGAATGCTCCGGAATTGACAAAAACGACGGGAAACCCTAAACTTTGGAAGTTCTGTGCCTTGTCTTGGAGCGTGCAGGGAACCGGCCTTTGGAACGACTTCGAAGGTGCCGTCTTCCAGCACCATGCCCGGCTTGATCAAATCAAGCGGGAGTTGCTTCAAAAAGGGGCAACAGAAGCCTTGCTGGCGGGTAGCGGTTCGGCGGTGATTGGAGTTTTCCCGAGCCCAGCAAAGGCGCGCCGAGCCGCTGTAGGGTTTCCTCTGGACGAGACGTTCGTTTGCGAGACAGTTTCGCGTGCGAAGTACCTTCGTCTGATGCGTGGGCGCACTGTTTGAAGTGCGCGCGCTTCGAGAACCGCAGCGACTCAGCAAAACAAAGCCATCGGTAATCAGTCGTCAGTTTTCAGCAGGGCGGGCCAGTGTGTCTTTGGGCCGGCTGCTTTTGGCAGAGAGCAACGGGCCGAAAGAAAGAAATTTTCGCTAATCGCGACGAGAGCACATCCGTGAACGACGAGCGATTTAAGATTTTTTCAGGGACCGCGAATCCGGTGCTGACGGAAGCGATCTGCCGCCATTTGGACGTGCCCGTGGGGCAGTCCTTGCTGGGACGCTTCAGCGACGGAGAGATTTACTTTCAGATTTTGGAGAATGTACGCGGGGCAGACGTTTTTGTGGTGCAGCCGTGTCACGCTCCGGTGGACAACCACCTTCTGGAATTGCTTTTGATGATTGACGCGTTCAAGCGCGCGTCGGCGTGGCGGATTACGGCAGTGCTGCCGTACTACTGCTATGCGAGACAGGACCGCAAGGACAAGCCGCGCGTTCCGATCTCAGCGAAGCTTGTGGCGGACTTGCTGGAAACGGCGGGAGCGAGCCGGGCGTTGACGCTCGATTTGCATGCGCCGCAGATTCAGGGTTATTTCGACGTGCCCGTGGATCACTTGTATGCGTCGCCGGTGCTGGTGGATTACTTCCGGCACAAGAATTTGAAGGATGTGACGGTGGTTTCTCCTGATGCGGGTGGCGTGGAACGAGCACGGTTTTTTGCGAAGAAACTCGATGCGCCGCTGGCGATCGTGGACAAACGCCGCGTGGATGTGGACGTAAGCGAAGTGATGCACCTGATTGGTGACGTGCGCGGACGCACGACGCTGATCGTGGACGACATCATTGATACGGCGGGAACGTTGGTGAAAACCGCGGAAGCGCTGATCAAGGAAGGCTCAACGGCTGTTTACGCGGCTTGCACGCATGCCGTGCTTTCCGGGCCAGCCGTAGATCGCATCGCGAAATCGCAGATTGTGGAAGTGATTGCGACCGATTCTGTGCCTTTGTCGGCGGCAGGTGTTGCGATGGGGAAGATCAAGGTCTTAAGCGTTGCGGATTTGCTGGCGCGAGGGATTCGTTCGATTCACGAAGAGACTTCGATTAGTGAGCTGTTTATCTGAGGTAAGTGAAAAGTTTGGATTTGGAATTCAGGGAAGGGAAGAAAGCAATGGCAGAGAAGATTGTAGTGGAAGCGGCACCGCGCGAATCGCGCGGAAAGAATGAAGCAAGACGGCTGCGTGTGACCGGGAAGGTTCCCGCGGTGCTATACGGCGCGAAGGGCGATGCGATAGCGCTCGCGGTCAGCGCCAAGCAAGTGGGGCAGATTCTGCGCTCCGCGACGGGCCACAACACGCTGTTCCAGGTGGCGCTCTCCGGCAAAGAACAACCTGCCATTGTAAAGGATTGGCAAGTGGACCCGGTGACGGGAAACCTGCTGCACGTGGACTTGCTGCGCGTGGCGATGGACGTCCGCATGCGCGTGAAGGTGCCGGTACACACGTTCGGAGAGCCACAAGGCGTGAAAGTGCAAGGCGGGGTTTTTGAGACCGTCACTCGCGAAGTGGAAGTCGAGTGCTTGCCGGCGGAAATCCCGACGGAATTCCGTCTGGATGTGACGAACTTGATGATCGGCCAGGCGGTTCGTGCCGGCGATATTCCGCTAGACACCGCAAAAATGAAGCTAGTGACCGAGGCCGAGCGCGTGATTGCGCACGTGGTTGCGCTGCGTGTGGAAGAAGAGAAGCCCGCGGATGCGGTGGCGGCGGAAACAGCTGCGCCAGCCGAGCCGGAAGTTATCAAGAAGGGTAAGAAAGAAGTGGAAGGCGAAGAAGGGGCCGAGGCGGAGAAGCCCGAGAAGAAGAAGTAACCGTCGTCTCGCAACGAAACGAGAGTTATGTGGCTCATTGTTGGGCTTGGCAATCCAGACCCGGAGTATCAGTGGACGCCGCATAACCTGGGATTCCTCGCGGTGGATGAGCTGGCAAACCGCCGCGGGATTCGCGTGGAGCGGCCGGAAGGCAAGGCGCTGGTGGGTCGCGGCAAGCTGGCGGGGCAGGAAGTTCTGCTGGCAAAGCCGCAGACGTACATGAATCTGAGCGGCATTTCTGTCAGGGAGCTGCTTGGGAAGTACGAGCTGACGCCGGACGATTTGCTTGTGCTGTGGGATGAGGTGCAACTGCCGTGGGGCGTCATCCGGCTTGCGGCGGATGGAAGCGACGGCAGCCACAACGGGGCGAAATCGGTGATTGGGTCGCTCGGCACGCAGAGTTTTGCAAGGCTGCGATTGGGTTGCGGGCCGGATCATCCGCTGGGCAGCAGAAAAGAGTACGTACTGCGGCCGATGAAGAAGGCGGAATTGGAAATTGCAGCGGAAGAAGTAGCGCAAGCGGGCGATGCCGTAGAGTTGCTGTTGACGCACGGAATCGCAGCGGCGATGAATAAGTTTAACCGGCGGGCGGAAGGTTCCGAGGACGAAAACGCCGGGGAATAAAAGATTCGCGGCTGCCTGCGAAAGCAGAGCCGGATTAGGAAGAGAAACGAGGCAACCATGGAAGAGCGTCTGTACGATTTGATTTTTATCGCGCGTCCCGCGACGCCAGAAGACGAGATTAAGAAAGTCATCAGCTCGATCGAACACGCCTGCACAGAAAAGGGCGGGAAGATCGAGAAAGCGGAACATTGGGGAACGCGGAAGCTGGCCTATCGCGTGGCCAAGCACCGCGAAGGAATGTATTACTACCACCAGATTCGCACCACGCACGGCGAATTGATCACCGAACTGGAGCGCCGGTTGCACGTGCAGGACTCCGTGATCAAGTACCTGACGATTCGTCTGGATGAAGATTTGAAGCGGCAGAAGAAGCTGGGCGACAAAAGAGAGAAGCGCGCGGCACGGCGTCCGCGGCGCCCGGCTGCGGCTGCACCGGCGCCCACGCCCGCTCCAGCCCCGGAACAACACGCTTCGGCTAGCTGAGCTGGTAGTGCGCGAACTTAAAACGAATTTCTGAAATTGTTGAAAGGATGAACGAGATGGCAGAGGAACAGAAGCAAGGGCAAGCAGCTCCAGCCGAAGCGCCACGCGCGGAAGGCGGAGGAGCATCAGGCGGCGGACAGGGCCAGGGTGGACACAGTGGTCAAGGTGGACACGGCGGACCGGGCGGCGGGCATGGTGGCCCGCGTCGTGAAGGCGGCGGTCCGCGCCGCGAAGGTGGACCAGGCGGAGGTCCCGGTGGACCACGCCGCGGAAAGCGTCAATATTTCCGTAAGAAGAAAGTTTGCAAGTTCTGCGTGGAAAAGATGGACCTGATTGATTACAAGCGCGCGGACATTCTATCGCAGTTCGTGCAGGAGCGCGGAAAGATTTTGCCGCGCCGCATGACGGGAGTCTGCGCACGGCACCAACGCTGGTTGGGAGTCGCGATCAAGCGCGCACGCAACATCGCATTGCTGCCGTTTGCGGGCAGCGCGGCGGGTTCGACGGCGCCGAAGGCAGTGGAAGCTCACAAGAGCTAAGCACAGCGGAAAAGAATTCAGAACGAAGGGATATGAGGATGCAGATTATTCTTCAGGAAGACATTGATAAGCTGGGCCACCGCGGAGACGTGGTGACCGTGAAGCCGGGTTACGCGCGGAATTATTTGCTTCCACGCAGCCTGGCGATTGAAGCCACTGCGGGAAACATGAAGGCGCTGGAGCGGATTCGCACTTCTCTGGCGAAGAAGACCGCGACGGAACTTGAAGCCGCCAAGAAACAGGCCGATCTGTTCTCGGGCGTTTCGGTGAGCTTCAAGCGTAAGACAGGCGAAAACGATCAGATGTTCGGGTCGGTCACGACGGCGGATATTTCCGAAGCGCTGGCGGCGCAGGGATTCAAGGTTGACAAGCGCCAGGTACAGCTTGCAGATCCGATCAAAACGATCGGCGAGCACGACGTCACGATCAGGGTATTTCGTGACGTGACGGCGCATGTGAAAGCCGTGGTGGAGAAGGAAGCGTAAGAGAAAAACTTCCACGATTGTTGAGATTTTGCCGAGTAGGGGCACAGCATGCTGTGCCCCTACTTTTTTTACTTGGGTTCGAAGGCCTCGGCGAGGGACTGGACTTCTTCGAATTTCCAGCTATCGCCCGCGGTTTCGTAATTGCAAATCATGGCGACCACGAGGCGCTGGTCGGGATAAATAATGAGTTGTGACGTGCCGCCGACGGAGCCGCCACTGTGTTGAAAGATTCTCTGGCCGCTTTTTGATTTACCAATCGCAAAGCCCATGCCGTAGCCGGTCTCTTCGCCCGATTTTGTTTTCTGCGAAGTAAAAAGCAGTGCGAGAGATTCCTTCCTCAAATAGCCCGGCTGAAGCAATGCGGAGCCGAAGCGGGCGAGATCCTCGGTGCTAGAAAGGAAGCCGCCGCCTGCCCATTTATAACTGTTGTCCACGTAGGGCGCGTTGGCCAGCGGGGAGTCCTTTCTATGCTCATAGAAGCGAGCGCGTTGCTCGATGATTTCGGAGGGCTGGTCGGGGACGGTCGAGCGAAGGCCAAATGGGACGAACACGAGATCGCGCATGCAAGAGAGAAAATCTTCGGCGCACGCTTTTTCGATGGCCGCGCTCAAAAGATTGAAGCCGTAACTTGAGTAGCTGAATTTTGTTCCTGGTGGCGCGACAAGAGGATCGTCTTGAAAAATGGTTAGGCCTTCAAGGACGGTGGTGTAGTGCTTCTGCATATAGAATTCGTCGCCTTTGTAGTGACGGATTCCGCCGAGATGGCCAGCCAACATTCGCGGACTGATGAGCACGCCTTTGTCCGGAAAGGACGGGACATACCTTTGAATGGGCGCGTCGAGATCGAGCTTACCTTGTTCCGCAAGCTTCACCAGAGCGACGGCGGTGAGGGGCTTCGAGACGCTGCCAATGCGGAATTTGGTGCTCGGCCACGCGGGGATACGTTGTTCGAGATCGGCGTAACCGAAGCCTTCGGAATAGACGATTTTTCCGTCGATGGCGACGCTCACCGAAAAGCCTGGAATGCCACGGGCGAGCCATTCCTTGGCAATCGCCTGAGCGTGATCGCCTGCAGAAAGTGTAGAGGTAGTTGAAGGCACCGTTGCAGCTGCTTGCGCGAAGGATTGACGAGGAGCGAGAGCGCTTGAGGAAAAAACAAGCAATAGATAAGTGACAAAAATTAATGCGCGGGAATTTGTAGCGGACGAATTGTTTTGGCTCATGGCAAAATGCTCCAGAATATTGAAAAATGTGCGGCCTATCTTGTCACAAGTACGCGCAAAAAGTTTTTCACCGATGCAAAAGTTATTCACAAGCGGTACGGATTGACGGCGGCGCTGCACGCAGACACAATGCAGAGAATCTTCCTGGCACAGAAGGCGCGCAGCAGGGGAGCAAGCGGCAAAGCGGTTGCTTTGGCCGGGGCGGCGTGCTATAAAGCGAAGAAAAGGCGAATGGAATAAGACTGTCGATGGCTATTGATACGAGCTTAGAGCGCCCCCTGCCGAATAACCTCGATGCCGAGCGTTCGATTCTTGGCGCGATTTTGCTGGATAACCATGCGTTGAACACCGCGATTGAAAATGTGCGGCCGGAAGATTTCTTTCTGGACCAGCACCGGCGCGTGTATACGCAAATGATTGCGCTGGGAGAGAGCCAGCAGGCCATTGATTTGGTGACCCTGACGGAAGAATTGCACCGGCACGGCGAACTGGAAGCGGCGGGTGGCGCACCGTATCTGTCGGCGCTGGCGGACGGGATGCCTCGCGTTTCGAACGTGGAGCACTACGCACGCATCGTGAAGGAAAAAGCGCTGCTGCGGAATTTGATTCACGCGACGCACAATATTCAACAGCGCGCGCTCGAAGGCGAAGACGGCGCGGACATGATTCTGGATAACGCGGAGTCTTCGATTTTCGCGCTGGCGGAAGACCGCGTAAAAGCCGGCTTGATTCCGGTAAAGGACATTGTCCGTGACAATTTCGAGCGGCTCGAAAGGATTTTCCGGGAAGGCAAAAGCATCACGGGAATTTCGACCGGATACGCGGAGCTGGACAAGCTGCTGAGCGGTTTGCAGAATTCGGAATTACTGATTCTGGCGGCCCGGCCTTCGCAGGGAAAAACGGCGCTGGCGCTAAACCTTGCGGAGAACATTTCGATTCGCGCGGGAATGCCTGTAGCGCTGTTCAGCCTGGAAATGTCAAAAGAATCGCTGCTGCAGCGGCTTGTGGCGTCTGTGGCGCAGATTGACGCACACAAGTTTCGCACGGGGCATTTGACCCGTGAGGATTGGCGGAGGATGACGGAAGCGCTGGGAACGATTTCGTCCGCGCCGCTTTGGATTGATGACGCGGGCTCGACGAGTGTGCTGGAAATCGGTGCGAAGGCGCGGCGGTTGAAGCGTGACAAAGGACTTTCCCTGCTCATCGTGGACTATTTGCAGTTGATTACAGCGCGCGGACGGTTTAATAGCCGGCAGGAAGAAGTGGCGAGCATTTCGCGCGGCCTGAAGGGTCTTGCGAAGGAATTGCAGATTCCCGTGCTGGTGTTGAGCCAGTTGACGCGCGCGCCGGAGCGCGAGGAACGCGGACCCCAGCTTTCCGATTTACGCGAATCGGGCGCGATCGAACAGGACGCAGACGTTGTGATGTTCATTTATCGTCCGAATTTTTTCAAACTGGACGCCGCACCGGAAGAACGCGATCAGGCAGAGATCCAGATCGCCAAGCAGCGCAACGGACCAACGGACAAGGTGAGATTCGTATTTCGCAGCCGGTTGACGCGATTTGAAGAAGCCGCGCCGGATGCGTTTTCGCAATTCGCTCCGGACGACATGTAAGAGCAGCCACAGCGCGGCAGAATGGCCACGTTGTTTGAATGGTTTACGGAACGAGCCGCAGAATGCAGACAGCCCAATATGGCTGTAACTTACGGCAAGCGAAGACGTTACCCTGACAGAGCCATTGTGCCGCAATCTCTCTCCCGGCGGTCTTTTGCGTGCATTTCCACCTGTTGTCTTTCACGCGCCAGAGTTTCGGCGAAGGCGCTCGAAGTGTGCGGATGGCGTAAAATTAAATGCTCGTGGAATTCGAATGACGAAAAAGCGCGAAACGAAAATTGATTTTGAGCGGAGGCCAATCTGGGCGGAGGTGTCGCTCGGGGCGCTCAAGTACAACCTGCATGCGATTCGTTCTTACGTGAATCCGGCGAGCGAAAAGCGCACGGCGCCGCGCAAGGTGCTGTGCATCGTGAAGGGCAATGGCTACGGGCACGGCGGACCGCAAGTGGCGAGGGCGCTGGAGAAATTTGGCGCAGACTGGTTCGGTGTGACGTGCACGGAAGAGGGGATCGCCGTGCGCAAAGCCGGTGTGAAAAAGCCGGTGCTGATTTTAACGAGTTTCGTCGCTGGCGAAGAGCCACACCTGTTGAAGCATGACCTGACGCCAGTGGTGCACCGCTGCGAACAGCTGGAGGATTTGGATCGTGCCGCCGTTAGTCATGCAAAGCGCAAACCGGCGGTGTTCCATTTGAAAATGGATACCGGCATGAACCGGCTGGGAATTGCGCCAGAGGATGTGGAGTGCTTCGCGCGACAGCTTGCGAAGTGCAAACACCTTAAGCTTGGCGGAATTTTTACGCATTTTGCGTCGTCGGAAGTGTTTCTGGATTCGGCAGTTGGACGACAAACGCGGGAACAAGAAGAACGGTTTTACGCGGCGATTGAACGGGTGAAAAAACTTGGAATCGATCCCGGCATTGTGCACTTGGCGAACAGCGCCGCGATTGCTTCGAGGCCAGAGACTTGGGCGGACATGGTGCGGCCCGGCGCAATTCTGTATGGCTATCATCCTGGTTACGATCCGGCGGAGTTGCGCGAAGAATCCGAACGAAAGTTGCCGCTGAAGCCGGTGATGAGTTTGCGGGCGCGCATCATTAGCCTGCGCAATGTCCCGGCGGGGCAGGGCGTCGGCTACAACTCGAAATTCGTTACCACGAGGCCGTCAAAAATTGGTGTGCTCGCGGCGGGATACGGTGATGGGATTCATCGTTCGCTCGGAAACAAAGGCAGTGTGCTCGTGCGCGGAAAACTAGCGCCAATTGTGGGGATTGTTTCGATGGACGTGACCATGGTGGACGTCACGGACGTGCCCGACGTGGCGATTGGCGATGCCGTGACAATTTATGGGACTGCAGGGAGCGAAGTTCTTCCCGCGAACCGGGTGGCACGTGGCATTGGAACGGTCACCTCGGACCTCTTGTGCGCGGTGAGCGCGCGCGTGCCTCGTTTTTATATGCGCTAGTAACTTCTCCCTTCACACATGCCCTTCGGCAGTTTCTGCTTGCAATGCTTCCTTGACGTAACAAAAGTAGAAGGTATATACAAAGTGCATTAACTCTTGACCTTTTTCCCGCCGAGATGCCGCGCCGGTCCCTTGGCGGATGGCTGTTCGATTTTGCAGTGACGAAGTCCTGTGAGGTCGCATGAGCCGGAATAATATAGAGGTGGCGCTTCCTTCTGCTTCATCGTCGCCTAATTTATCCGCGCCAAAGAAAAATATTTCTGGACCGCATCGCGATCCCGGTAATAGTTTCGGCAGTTGGATTGCCAGAGCAGTCCTTGTGACTTCCGTGACGGCGCTAGCCGTGGCGTGGCTGCCATTTGGCCTGAGCCGGTGGGCCGCAGCGGGAGCAGGTTTTCTTGCTGCGCTGCTGCTTATGCTGGCTGAGCTGCGAATGCGGCGAGCGGAAATCAGCGGACTTGTGGGAGGCGCAATCGGCACGGGCATCGGAATTTTTGCCGCCCTCCTGGTAACTCTAGTCATTTCGCGAACGGCCGAACCTGAGCCGACAAAATCGTTCCTTGTATATGGTTTACTTCTGGGCTTCAGCTATCTTGGGCTTTTGCTCGGATCGTCAAAAGGAAGCGAACTGCCAATCTACGCGCTTGCCCCAGCGGCTCCAGCGAACACTCGTGCCACCGCCGGAACCGCCGGCGCGAAGCTACTGGACACCAGCGTGCTGATTGATGGCCGCATCGCCGATATTTGCGAGGCACAGTTTCTGGATGGCCCGTTGCAGGTGCCGCAGTTCGTTTTGCACGAGTTACAACAGATCGCCGATTCCTCTGACACGCTGCGGCGCCAACGCGGTCGGCGCGGGCTGGAAGTCTTGCAGCGAATGCAGAAGATGCCGCATTTGCAGGTGCGGGTGCTGGAAGGCGATGACGCTCCTGAAGGGGAAGTGGATCGCAAGTTGGTGGAGCTTGCGCGAAAAACTGGCGCAAAGATCGTTACCAATGATTTCAACCTGAACAAAGTAGCCAGTGTGCAGGGCATCGCGGTGCTGAACGTGAATCAACTGGCGAACGCATTGCGTCCGGCGGTATTGCCGGGCGAACCGATGCGCGTGTTCATTTTGCGGGAAGGGAAAGAAGCGAATCAGGGCGTCGCGTATCTGGAAGATGGGACGATGGTCGTCGTGGACGGGGCTCGGCGATCCATGAACCGCAACGTGGATATTACGGTGACCTCCGTGCACCAGACGCCAGCTGGCAAGATGATTTTTGGGCGGATGGAAGA
Organism: Candidatus Sulfotelmatobacter sp.; assembly: GCA_035567915.1. Lineage (GTDB taxonomy): Bacteria > Acidobacteriota > Terriglobia > Acidiferrales > UBA7541 > Acidiferrum. The sequence goes on from DATMPA010000025.1 coordinate 152,562, forward strand.
ACGTGGAGAGTCCGCGGGGCCGCTCGCGCGCCAAGCAGCGGTAGAACGCGCAGAGAATGGCGGGCGCGCCGCCGACTCGCCTGCCAACGAACGCAGCGCAAAACGCGGCGACAACGAGACAAGCTAGCGATTCGATTGTGGCAGCTCTTCTGCTTCGCCGACCTGCTAGCCGTGTTTTCCCCCGCTTCCGGTTAAGGTACACTTTGATGTTTGCAGACTGCCGGTAGGGCGGCCTGTAAGCAGCACTCTCATGAGCAAAATCACAGCGATATTGCCTGCCGCGGGGCTCGGCACGCGCATGGGCGCGGAAACTCCCAAGCAATTCCTGGAACTGGATGGCGCGCCGATTCTCGTGCATAGCGTCCGGAAAATCGCCTCGTGTGAATTGGTGACGGACATCATTATTGCGACGCGCGCCGACGAAGTGGCGCGTCTTGAAGACCGTTTGCGCACTGAGAAATTCCGGCAGACGTTGCGCGTGGTGAAGGGCGGAGATACGCGGCAGGAGTCGGTGGCAGCGGCATTGAAGCAGGTTGGGGATGGGACGGAAATTGTGCTGGTACACGACGCGGTTCGACCGTTCGTGACGCGAGAACAGATAGCGCGTGTGATTGAAGAGGCGCGAAGCTGCGGCGCCGCAATTTTGGGAATTCCAGCGATGGATACAGTGAAGGAAGTGAAGCGGGCCAGCCTGCCTGAAGACGTGGCCCTGATTACGATGACGGTTCCGAGAGAGCGCGTCGTGTTGGCGCAGACACCGCAAGCGTTCAGAACAAGAATTTTGAAGGATGCATTTGCGCGGGCGGAAACGGACGGAGTGAGCGCTTCGGATGAAGCGGGGCTTGTGGAACGGCTTGGCCAGGAAGTACACGTCGTGCTGGGGTCGGAGCGGAATATCAAAATCACGAAGCCCGCTGATATGGAGCTGGCAAACTTTTATCTGGAACGCGAGAAGGCGCATTGGGCATGAGTGTGCGCGTAGGAATCGGCTACGATTTGCACCGGCTGGAAACAGGGCGCAAGTTGATCGTAGGCGGGATTGAATTGCCATTTGATAAGGGTCCAGTGGGACATTCGGATGGAGACGTTTTGGCGCACGCCCTTTGTGACGCGCTGCTTGGCGCGGCGGGGCTGGGCGATATCGGTACGCACTTTCCGGACACGGATCCGAGATGGAAAGGCGCGAACAGTTTGGTATTTCTGGAACACGCCAAGAAACTGCTCGATGAGAAACGCTTCACGATTGAGCATGTGGATGCCGTGGTGATTTTGGAGCGGCCAAAGTTGGGTCCGCATTTTTCAAAGATGCGCAAGGCGCTCGGGAAAGCACTTAGCGTTGCGGCGGAAAAGATTCATCTCAAAGCGAAAACCAACGAAGGCGTGGACGCAGTTGGCCGTGGAGAAGCGATTGCCTGTCACGTCGCCGCTACACTGAGTTCATACTGATTTCTTTCAACATGTCGTGTCGGAACCCCTTCCAATTAGCGGCGAAAATTCCCAACAAGAACCAGAACACGTCAATTTGTTTTCATCTGCGGACGTGGCCGCAATCCTGAAAGAGAATGGCTGGCTGAGCAGTGAGCCGAGTGAAGCGCAATCGGCTTGGTGCGTTCGCGCGGCCACTTTGCTTGGACCGCAGGCTCAGGATCGTGCGGCTTTGGCGGGACTCCTGAGGCTCGTTTTCAGCTATGACGCCCGTAACATTTTGCAGACCACGGAGGCACACGTGGTGATGTCGCGCTCCGCGGCGCGTGACGTGCTGCGGCAGCTGGCTCTCTTGCTTTTGAATGGAATGGAACTGACCACGGATCGCTTCCGCGAAGTGGTTACGCAGTTGAAAGATGGCATGGACGTGCGCAGTCGCGAATTGTTTCACCCATTGCGGCTAGCGCTGGCCGGGCGCAACGGCGAACGCGAATTGGACCGCGTAATTCTGCTACTGGATGAAGCTGCCGCAGCAGATTTTGCGGTAAAAACGGCGCGCGAACGAATCCTCGAATTCTGCTCCGCACTGGATTAGTGTTACTTCGGGGCTGGCGCTAAGGAAGCGAGCCGTTCTTTGTTGATCTTCAGAACGATCCCTGCATTGCGATCCGCCACTTCGCTTACTTTGTACTCCGAGGAAGTGCCTAGGACCTGCGCCACCTCCGACGAGGTCAGTTTGTAGTCTTCAGTGAGCCATTGCGCCATGTTGGCCGTGGCGATGCGGAAAGCTTCATCGAGTGAACCGGCAAGGCCGACCACCATAATGTGCGTAGCGGATTCGACGCGAGGCGCGCCAATTCTCTTCGCGGGAATGATGTCCACGGAAAACTCCACGTCCATTGACGTTTCAAGCGCGTTGCCGTTCAGTTCGCCGTCACCTTGGAGCGCATGACCATCACCAACATAGAGAAGAGCGCCGGGATTGCTGAAAGGAAGATAAACCGTCGCTCCTTCGATAACTTCGTTGAAGTCCATATTGCCGCCGTAGTGACCAGAATCGCCGGTGCCGGGAGGGGCTTGCGCGGGGCCGGGCGCTGTGGCGACGCATCCGAGCATGGGCCGCAACGGTACGGAATAGTGCGTGAGATGTTCTCCCGGTTTTTCGGGGCTGGCGGCGCCCTTGGCGGTATCCAAGTGCCAGCGAACATTTTTGCCATCGTCCTTGGCTTTGACTGCCATGTCGCGGTCCATTCCACGATCCACGATGTAGTCGTCGCTCATTGCCCAATCGCGATTAAGGCGCAGACGAATAATGTGCACGACGAGTGTGTCTCCAGGAACTGCGGTTTCAACGTAGAACGGCCCGGTTTCTGGATTGCCTCCAAGGACACGCGCTACGCCTTTTTCATCCGTGCCACCAGCATCCACAGTTGTGGTGTGAACCGAATCGCCCGGCGCGATTGTGAGCACCGGCTTGTTGTGGGGCGAAAACTGACGATAGAACGTTGTCGGGACAAATTCGTGTCGCATTGCAGGCCCTGTTGGACGGGCCGGAACAAGCGTGGCCGTGAATTCGTGGGCGTCCGGATGATCTGGATTATCTCCATAGATGAAGATGACAGTGCCGGACATGGAATTTCCCGAGAGCGTGGCTTTCACATCCTCGGAACCGCCGTGGTCATCTTTGGCGAGAAAGCGAACCGCATTGCCCGAGACGCTTCCTTCCAATTTGTCGCCATCAAAATCACCAACTAACTTGGCGCCTTGTTGTTCCAGATTAAGGCGAAAATAGAGAGGCGTGCCCTTGAAGTCCGCAGTAACCAGCCAGCGGCCGCTTAGCGGCCCTTTCGAATCTTGCGCGCTAGAATTTTGGATCAAGCAGAGAGAAGAAAGCAGACAAACTACTAGCGTGAGTTTGCGCATGTTGTGACCTCGGTCTAGATAGTAGACGAAGGCACAAACAGAAAGTTCCGTTAGATTTGCGACGCCTTATTTTGGCTATTTCGCGCCACCGACTTCGTCCCAGATACGCGTGCCGTGCGTTTCCTTCAAGAACAAACTTCCAAATACAAAGGTGATGCTCGCCACGATCATTGGGTAGTACAGGCCGGCAATTATGTTCCCTGTGGCGGCGCATAACGATAATCCGATCAACGGCAAAAGACCGCCAAAGACGCCGTTGCCTATGTGATATGGCAGAGACAGCGATGTGTAGCGAATCTTCGCCGGAAACGCCTCGACAAGATACGCAGCGATCGGCCCGTAAATCATGCAGACGTAGATAACCTGGATAAACACAAGCAGGATGAGCTTGGGCACATTCGGCGAAGGAGCCTCCTTTGCAGGAATTTGCGCGCCCGTAGCCGGGTCTGTCGTCAGCGGCGTGAGCGCGATGGCACCGGTCACCTTGTTCTTCGTGGACTTGAGGCCGATCACGTGATTACCGGCGGCGGCTTCCATCGATTTGTAGATGGGAATATAGGTGACGACCGCAAGCAGGCACGCCGCCATCATCAGCCACTTCCGCCCGATCTTGTCAGAAAGTGCGCCGAACACAGTGAAGAAAGGCATGCCGGCCAAAAGAGCGACCGCAACGACGATGCTGGCGGTCTTCGTATTCACCTTCAGAACCGTCTGGAGATAAAACAGAGCGTAGAACTGGCCGGTATACCAAACAACGCCTTGGCCGGCGGTCGCCCCGAACAGCGAGATCAGCACCCGCTTCAAGTTCTCCCATTTTCCAAAGGCGTCCTTGAGCGGCTGGACGGAAGTCATGCCTGCACTCTTGATTTGGCTGAAGATCGGCGATTCCTTCATCTTCAAGCGAATGTACAGGGATATGGAGACCAGGATGATTGAGGCGAGGAAGGGAATACGCCAGCCCCAATTTGAGAACGCCTCCTTGCTCAAGTAGTTCTGCGTGACCAGAATCACCACGAGTGAGACGAACAGACCAAGCGTCGCCGTGATCTGAATAAAACTGGTGTAGAAGCCACGCTTACCGTCGGGAACATGTTCCGCAACGTAGACTGTCGCGCCGCCATATTCGCCGCCGAGCGCAAGGCCCTGCAGAACGCGAATAGCAAGGAGCGTGACCGGCGCGAACCAGCCAGCGGTCTGATATGTGGGCAGGACGCCGATAACTGCCGTAGCGCCACCCATGATGGTAAGAGTGACCAGGAAGGCGTATTTGCGGCCCACGAGATCGCCGATCCGTCCGAAGAACAGCGCTCCGAAGGGCCGAACGACAAATCCGACCGCGAACGTAGCTAGATAGGCGATATAGGCGAACGTGTCGTTGCCTGTCGGATAGAATTTTGGCGAGAGGACGGCCGCTAGGCTTCCGAAGATGTAGAAATCGTACCACTCGATCATCGTCCCAACGGCGGACGCCAGAATTACTCTCCACAACCCTTTCTCGTTCGTTCCGTCAGCCGTAATAGCCATTGCGCCGCTTGCCATTGTTCCTCCCTCGATGACGTGTCGTACACCGACAACAATCCGCGCACAAAATTTCCGCTGCACTTGCGCCAATCAAGCGCAGAATCTCGCCAACTTTTTTGGGACCCTTTTGCGGTGCATATGTTGCCATGTTTTTTGTCAGATGCAAGTCTTGTCTTGTTCACACTGCCGTAACATTTGAAACTGCGTGGTTTTGCACGGCTCGAGAGCAACGGTACACTGTGGGCTTATGGATAAGATTACGGGGATTCACGCGGTGCGCGAGGCACTTGAGGCCGGGCGCCCGCTGGAGCACGTCCTGATTGCAAAGGGGCGGCAAGACACCCGGATGGAGGAGATTGTGCAGCTCGCGCGGCGTAACGGAGTGCCGGTGCGGTTTGAAGAGCGCGCACAGCTCGACCGCAGCGCGAGCACGCGGGATCACCAGGGCGTGATGGCAGTGGCTGCGGCGCGCGCGGCGATGTCCCTGGAAGACATTGTGGCGAATGCGAACAAAAGTCCCGGTCAGCAGGGATTGATTGTGCTGTTGGATGGTGTGGAAGACCCGCACAATCTGGGCGCAATTATTCGAACGTCGCTCGCTGCGGGTGCGCACGGCGTGGTGATTCCGGAGCGCCGCGCGGCCGGTCTGACAGACGCCGTGGCACGAGCCTCGGCTGGCGCGCTTGCGCACTTACCTGTGGCGAAAGTCACTAACCTGGTGCGCAGCATGGAAGAGTTGAAAGAGATGGGCTACTGGCTCGTGGGCCTAGATGAACGCGCAGACCGGAGCTATTCGGAGGTGGATTACACGACGCCGACAGGCATCGTGATGGGCGGCGAAGGAAATGGCCTGCACGAGCTGACGCGCAAACGGTGCGACTTCCTGGTATCGCTCCCGACGACCGGCCCAGTGAAATCGTTGAACGTCTCGGTAGCGGCTGGCGTTGTTCTATTTGAAGCAGTTCGCCAGCGGCGCAAAAAGAAATGAAAAATTACTTGTCGTATTGAATCAGTGAAAAAACATCCAAGTTTGGTAATTTGCTGCGGCCGTTCAAAAAGGTGAGTTCAACGGCAAACGCTGCGCCTTCCACTTTGCCGCCAAGCTTTTCGATGAGCTTCGCCGTGGCGAGCGCTGTTCCCCCCGTTGCGAGAAGGTCGTCGCAGATCAGAACGCGCTTGCCCGGCTCGATAGCATCCTCGTGAATTTCCAGTGAATCCGTGCCGTATTCGAGCGAGTAGGAGACGCTGACCGTTTTTGCGGGAAGTTTTTTCGGTTTTCGAACGGGCACAAAACCCGCGCCGAGGCGATAGGCAAGCGCGGGCGCAAAAATGAAGCCGCGCGCCTCCATTCCCGCGACTAGGTCAATCGTGTGGCCGGAGTAATGATTGCAGAGGCGATCGATCAGCAAATGGAAACCCTGTTTGTCCTTGAGTAGTGTCGTCAGATCATAAAAAAGAATTCCCGGCTTGGGATAGTCCGGCACTTCTCGGATCAGTTTTTTCAAATCGTCCATTCAGGCAGCTCCTGTTATTGATCGTGTGTGATGCTGAATTCTTCCGCGTACTGGGCGTCCACGTCTGCGGGCTCTTCGACAATGCCATTCACCATCGCGCCGCGCGGACCGTTTTTAAGCGCCACCAGAAGCCGCACAAACTGTTCCTCAGCCCCGATGGCGTAAACTTCCACGCGGCCGTCGCGCAGATTGCGCACGTAACCTGTCAGGCGCAATCGATCCGCGGCGTCTTGCGTGAAGTAACGATATCCGACGCCCTGCACCAGACCTGAAACAAAATATCTTCTGGCTTGTTTTTCGCTGTCCACAAAGCTCCGTATTGTAACAGAAGTGTTTGTGGTGACAGGACGCGAAGGGTGCGCCTATTGCGATAAACTGGAGGAAGAGGCCGCGGGCCGCTTTTTTCTGCCGGCGCGCATCTGAATGAACATGAGGAATGGAGAACTATTGCGGCGAATCTCTGCGGGAACGCAGCGAACGATATTGTGCGTTGCTCTAGGCGCGGGATTTTTGTGTGGCGCGCCTCCTGTGCACGCGCAGGAAAAACAAGGGCCACAAACGCCACCGCCGGAGCACGATGTCAAACGCGTAACGTCCGAGCAGCCCACGGCCGAGGCCCCGCCATCCATGCCGCAACCGCTTATCATCAAGCATTTTGCGGAAAAGGAAGAGGAATACGCCAAAGCGCGAACGCATTATGGCTACAAGAAAACGATCCGCCTGACAGAATACGGAACGGACGGAAACCCAATGGGTGAATTCGTCGTCACGAGCACGCCGATTGTGGCAAGCGACGGCAAACTTTATGAGCGTGTAACGGCGGATGGTCCCTCGACGCTGCGCACGGTGAAGCTTTCGCCGGAAGATTTGAATGCCATGTCAAAAATTCCCGGCTACCCGCTTGCGTTGCCGCAGATCGAAAAATACACAATCACATATGTTGCCAGGGAACTTGTGGACGAAGTGGACTGCTACCTCTTCCAGGTAAAGCCGAAATTTCTGGAACGCGCGAACGCGCTGTTCGAGGGCGTCGTGTGGGTTGACGTGAAATATCTCGAGATTGTGAAGAGTTACGGAAAGTTCGTCACAGATTTAGGAGATTTTCATTCGCCGGAATTGCCGTTTTCAAATTTTGAAACGTATCGAGAAAATGTGGAAGGGAAATACTGGTTTCCGAATTACGCGCGGTCGGATGACCGGCTACACTTTCAGGATGGCGACGTGCCGCTGCGCGTGGTGATCAAATGGACGGAATTCAAGCCGTTGACCGCGGCTTCCGGGGGCGCCGCCGCGCCGCAGACTGCTAGCAAGCCGTAGCAAAATTTCGTAAGACAAATCAAACTTCAGAAAAAACGCTCGAGCGCCTTCGGCAATTCCTGTATTGATTCGAGCAGAACGTCTGGCTTTGCCGCGCGCAGCCCCTTCTCGGTGGGAAAAGCTCCAAGCACGCCAATTGCGGCGCGAACGCCAGCGCGGCGCGCCATCTGCAAATCCTCCGGAGCGTCGCCGACATACACGGTATCGGCAGGATCGAGCCTCATGCGCCGAAGCGCCAGTTGCAACGGCGCGGGATGCGGTTTTCGTTCCAAGGTATCGCCGCTGCAAACGCGCGCGGCGAATGTGTCCCACAGTTCGAATTCCTTCAACTGACGGTGCACGCGGTCACGATCGCCGCTCGTGACGAGACCGAGGCGGTGGTGAACTCCGAGGAGCGCCAGAACACGCCGTGCACCGGCGATGAGTTTCGGTTTATGAAGGGAATAGTGTTCGCGCCAAGTTAGGTCCGCAGCGCCCCACTGGTGCTTGGGAAGTTTGGCCGCCCGATAAACTCGATACCAATTCGGCGAATAGTGTTGTTCGAGTTCCGCGAGTCCCCAGGGAATGCCCATGGCGCGAAACATGGCGAGGTAGGCCGCAGTATCTGCAGCGTGCGAATTGAGCAGTGTGCCGTCCCAATCAAAGAGCACACCCCGCAAAGCTAAATTCTTTTTCGGCGCCATTTTGGGAACAATCCGAGTGTGACAGGACCTCTACAAAAACAAAAGAGGAGCGCCGAAGCGCCCCTCTTTCCGTGTTGTACCGAGATTCTGGAACTTCAGAATTGGAATCGCACAGATAACTGCGCCTGACGGGGATCTCCAACGCCGAGGCGCAGGAATCCATCAAAGTTGAAAAGCGCCGGAGTGGCCAACGGGTTCACGTTGTTCTTATTGTTGAAGGTATTGAACATTTCTACGGCGGGAATAATTGTGAAACGGTCCCCAAGCTTGAAGGGACGCGTTGCACGCCAATCGAAGGAAATGTATTCGTTGTCTTTCCAGGTTGAATTGCGTTTGCAGTCGAGATTTGAAACGCAATTGGATGGCGTGATGGGTTGCGGAGTATGCGCCTGGAGACGTCCATCGAAATTGAAGCCACCTGGGAGCTCAACGTAACCGAACAAGTTGAACTTGTGGCGCTCGTCGCGGTCGGAGAAGCTGTAGTCCAGCGACGGGTTTGCAGGATTGAGGCGGCGGTCCGTGAACGGATCGCGTTCATTGGAATCGTTGTCGAGGTCTTCCGAAAGCACATAGTTCCATTCCAACTGAAAGCGCTGGCTGAATCGCTTTTTCATGCCGATGGTGAGTCCACGGTAGAGAGATTTGGCGGTGCTGTATGTCACGAACACGTCGCCCAAATCCGGGCCAAAGAAGCCGACCCCATTCACTGCAGGAGGGATGACTTCCGTACCATGGGCATCAAACAGGCCGCCAACGTTAACGTTGTCAAAGGAAGTGAGATGAACGCCCTTCGACAGTGTGAAATCCACATACGCACTCAGATTAGGAATGATTTCCTGTTCGTAAGCGACGTTCGTCGTGTAGATCTTCGGGTTTTCATAATTTTTACTGAAGACACGAACTCCCGTGAAACAAGGGAATGGATTCGTGCCACAGGATGAGACCCCAGGAGTGGGGGTGAAATCGCCGGGCCAAGCGGGACCACCGCCAAATCCGGAAATTGTGAAGATAGTGCTCTGTTGCACGCCGTTCGTTGTGATGGAGCCTACCTGTGAGAGCATGTTCTGGTGGCCGTAATAAATGCCGTAGCTTCCACGCAGAACAGACTTGTGGTTGTTGAGCACATCCCAGGCAAATCCGACACGGGGTTGAAATTCCTTTTTCGCACTGTGAAGTGTTCCGTCCGAAGGGAATAGAGGATTGCTCAAGAATTCGCCATAAGCTGTCTGACTTGGAGGCGTAATTACACCCGGGAAAATCTGCGCCTCCCAGCGCAATCCGTAGCTCAAACTGAGGTTCGGCAGAATTTGCCACTTGTCCTGAGCAAAGAGAGCATAGTCCTCATTGTTGATACTCGAGGCTCCCGGAGGAATATTCACCAATCCCGTCGGTACGCCGTCTTGGAGATAAAAGATCAATGGACCACCCACACTGCTGTTAGCGGCGCATGTTTCACCCCGGTCCTGCGTGATCCATCCCGTGAATGCTCCTGTTGTGTTGTTGAGGCACTCTCCTACGGTCGGACCAAACCCCCCAGCCGCGTCCGGAGAGGCGTAATGCAAGAAGCCGCTGACGCTGTCAAAGATGTAACGACCAGTGAAGAAGCCACGGAAGGTTTGGGAATTGTTTGTATGGAGCCAATCACCGCCGAATTTGAAATTATGCTTTCCGTGAATTAGAGAGAAGCTGTCGCGAAGCTGCGTGCGCCAGATGGTCTCGTCTACGTTGGGCTCAAGAAAGAACGGGTTGCCGAAACGGAAAGTGGTGCCAAATCCCATCGCGGTATCGGCCGGGATTTTCGATTGAGTTGCCGAACGGGGCCGAACTTCACGCTGATAGCTAAAGTGTGCTTCATTTAGCTTGTTTGAGGAAAATGTCGTGAAGTAGTTCATGTTAACGACGTTGATCTTAGAAGGCCCCTCCGTTCCATTTGCAGACGTTCCGTAAGTCGGTACGTCGAACGTTTGGTTCTCATTCTTCGAATAGTCGAAGTTGTAGGAAACCGCCAGCTGGTTGTTCTTATTGAGATTCCAATCGAAGCGGCCCAGAACGGCCGTATTGCGGATAGGATGTTTTATCGGTAAGCCCTCGTTTTGGCCCACGCTGGTATTCATGAAGTCGAGCAAGGTTAGCCGCTGACAATCCGGATTGGCTTCAATCTGCGCATCGGTAATGTTGGAATTGAAGACAGGATTGGTGACGGAGCAGGGGGTGCTGCCAAGGGTTTCGCTCAGGTTTGGACGAGTAAGATTGGAGCGAATGTGCTCGATGGCGCCGAAGAAAAACATTTTGTCTTTTACGATCGGCCCGCCAAGCGTTCCGCCAAACTGATTGCGATTGAAGTCCTTGAGCGGTTTTCCATCGGAGGTGTCGGCGGTTAGAGCCTCCGTGCGGAAGTATTCGAAGGCGCTGCCGTGGATCTGGTTGGTTCCGGATTTTGTGATGACGTTGATCACGCCACCAGCCGTGCGGCCAAATTCCGCGTTCGCGCCACTGGCGATAACCTGGAACTCCTTCACTGCATCGAGCGTGATGTCAATGGCTGCACGCTGACCGCCGAGCTGCTCGCCAAAGAAACCGTTGTTGTAGTCACCACCGTCGAGGCTGATGTTGTTGAAGACGCCGCGCTGCCCGTTGAAGTTGATCTCGTCGCCATCGGGGCCTTGCGTAATCGCGACACCCGGAGTGAGAGTCAGCAAGTCTTCAAATTTGCGCCCTAGGACAGGTGTGTTTGCAATTGTGCTCTCTTCAAGAGTGGAAGAGGATTCCGTCTTAGTAGTCTCGATTGTTGGCACATCCGTGACGATTATTTGTGTCGCGACCGAAGAAACTTTCACTGTCACTGGAATCGAAATCGCTTGACCGACTGTGAGATTCACGTTTTGCTGGACGATCGTGGAAAAACCGCTCTTGCTAATCGTCAGCGTATAGCGGCCCGGCGCGAGATTCAGGAAGGTGAAGTGACCATCATTGTCCGTGGTTTCCGTGCGGACAAAGTTTGTATCCAGATTCTTGGCTTCCACGGTCGCACCTGGAACGGCGCCGCCCCGTTCATCCGTAACATCTCCCTGCACGGTGCCCGTGGTGATTTGCGCTTGACCCCAACTGGATGATGCAAATAGTAAGCACAACGCCAACAAACAGACGCAAGAGAACACTTTTTTCATTTTCCCCCCAGACACTTTCCCCTGGCCTTGCGTGCAAGAAATTCCTCCAGAGGATGGAGACGCACGCTTTAGCTATTGATGGAGAAGAGTTTCGCAAAGAGAACGCAAAATCACAAGGGGCGAGCCTGTGGAAACTTTTTATCCAGTGGACAGATTTTTTGGCCGCCACACTTTGATGGTTAGCGCGAGCTAGCAGAATGAATCAAACGGCAGGGAAACGGGTGGGAACGCCATCATCGCGGTCAAACTTCAAATCGTCGAACGAAGCGGCGATGCCGAACCACCCGGGCATGTTTGCGGGTTCCACGCGGCGAACACATGCAGCGGTGACGGCAACAACATTCCCGCGCCCCATCGGACGGCTGACCAGAATGATTTCCAGTTCGATGGCGGAATTAATTTCGAGGCGCTTCGGGCAAAGGAAAAAAACGCCGGTCGAACTGATGTCGCGCGTGACGAGCGTGATTGGAAAATCCTCCGGCACGCTGCCTACGCTGCGTAACCTCAGCGGAAGGCGCAGCGACGCCCGGGGATATTCACGTTGCTCGTGAAAAACGCCGACAGCATGCGTTGGAATTCGCGTGAAGCGACGAATCGAATTTGTCGTGCGCAGAGGAACTACTTTCAGAGATGGAGTGCGCGTCGGCGCGGGAGCTGCGGCCGGAAGTGATTGCGAAATCCCACTGGTTTCGACGAAACGCGGGAGCAAAACTTCCTTCTGCGTTTCAGGTAAAGCAATCCTGTTAGTTGCTTTCATCTCGACCCCAGAGACGCCTCGACGAACTTCCGCGAAGCCGCCGCAAGAATTCACTCTATTTGGCCCAGGTTCCCAAGGAAAAGAACGGACTGTCAAAATGCCACTACGTGCGCACGGCGTCAATCTGTGGAAAACGTACGAAGTGTCCTATCTTCAACTAGATAGTTATAGTACTGCCTCAGTTTCTGCACTCTGTGCGAATTCACTGGTCGTCAAAGCATATCGGTTTGCCAAAATGGTGCTTCTTCTCTGTGTGCCGGCCTCTTACCCTTGTTCATCAAATTTGGAGAGCGATTCCGGATAGTTTTTTCGCTCTCACAGGACTAGCTTGACAGGTCAACCAATGCCCAATTCCCCCGCACGCAGTTCCTCAATGCTAATCCTGGCGTTCCTGGCTGTTTACGTGGTCTGGGGTTCGACCTACCTTGGGATGCGCATTGGAGATGAATCCTTTCCTCCTCTTTTGCTCGCGGGGACCCGGCACCTGATTACAGGACTCGTTTTTTACCCCATCTTGCGGTGGAAGACTGGCATTCGCCCTACTGCCGCTCATTGGAAGACGGCGGCGATCACCGGTTTCCTGTTGCTTTGCGTGGGCAACGGAGGCGTCTGCTGGGCGGAGCTGACTGTTCCTTCCGGCGTAGCGGCGCTCCTCGTGGCCATGGTTACCCTCTGGATGGTCCTAATAGACTGGCTGCGCCCAGGAGGCCTCCGGCCTTCTCCAAGAGTATTCTTTGGCATCTTGCTAGGTTTTGCGGGCTTGGTACTACTCGTAGGACCGGCGCATCTCGGCTCTTCGGGCAGAATAGATCCTATTGGAGCTGGGGTGCTGGCGTTGGCCTCCTTTTCCTGGGCGTGCGGCTCGCTCTATTCAAAGCATGGCGAGCTGCCCAGCTCCGCGATGCTGAGCATGTCTATGCAATGTCTGGCAGGCGGGGTTGCGCTCTGGATTGGCGGATTTCTCACCGGCGAAGTGCAACACTTTCATCTTGCCGCGATTAGCCTGCGCTCCTGGCTTGCTGTGGCATACCTGATCGTTTTCGGGTCTGGTATCGGCTTTACGGCATATATCTACATTCTGAAGAACAGTACGGCCGCGCGTGTGGCGACTTATGCGTTTGTAAATCCTGTCGTTGCGTTGTTGCTTGGATGGTTTTTTGCGGGAGAAGCATTGACGCTGCGGACGCTTTTGGCGGCCACAGTAATTCTCGGCGCCGTCATTCTCGTAATCACCGCGCCGCATCGCGCTCCGAAACAAAAAATGGAAGCCGCCCCGCTACCCAGTGCCAGCGAAGCCTGATCGCCCGCGATAGTCTTTTCGCATTTCTACTTTGGCGGTTCTTTCCGGATAGAATCGTTTCTTGGCCCGCGTTATCTTTGCCTCATTGCAAATGACCATGAGCAAAACACAACAAACCGAACAAATGAATTCGCGCATCGCGGAGCAATATTGGCAAGCAACCGTGGCGCGCGACGCTCGTTCGGACGGCGTGTTTTTTCTTGGCGTGCGTTCGACGCGGATCTATTGCCGGCCAAGCTGTCCGGCACGGCGTCCCCTCCGGCGCAACGTGGAATTCTTTGCGACGCAGAGGGAAGCGGAGCAGCACGGTTTTCGACCGTGCCTGCGCTGCCGGCCAAATGAGATCTCGAGTGCCACGACGCTCGTGCAGAAGGCCGCCGCTCTGCTCGCGGAGAGCGATGAAGAGTCTCTGCGCCTCGGTGCGATCGCGAAGAAGCTCAATAGTTCGGTGAGTCGTTTGCGGCGCGCGTTCGTCCAGGTCACGGGACTTTCACCGCGTGAACTCGCGGGAGCCCTGCGGCTCAATCGCTTTAAGAAACTCCTGCGGCAGGGAAGAAAAATTACGGACGCGCTCTACGAAACAGGCTACGGCTCTGCAAGCCGCGTCTATGAGCGCAGCAATGCCCAGCTTGGCATGACGCCGGCGACCTATCAAAAGGGAGGAAAGGGAATGAAACTCGGATTCACGATCGCAAATGCAAAGTTGGGAAAAGTTTTGGTGGCCGCCACGGAACGCGGTGTTTCCGCCGTGTATCTCGGAGACTCCGAAGCCAAGTTGCTCGCGGAACTTCGCGAAGAATATCCGCGGGCGGAGATCGCTCCGGCGCGCAATGGGCTGGAGAAGTGGGTGAGGGAAATCGTTGCACGCACGGAAGGCAAACCGCCGCGCCAGGAACTGCCGCTCGATTTGCTGGCGACGGCGTTTCAACGACGGGTTTGGCAGGAGCTGCAACGTATTCCGCTGGGCAAAACGCGCACCTACGCGCAAGTTGCCCGCGCGCTAGGGCGTCCGAGCGCCAGCCGCGCCGTGGCGCGGGCTTGCGCCACGAATCCCGTGTCCATCGTGGTTCCGTGCCACCGCGTGATTCGCGGAGATGGCAATTTGGCGGGCTATCGCTGGGGCATCAAACGCAAGGAGCAGTTGCTGAAGACGGAAAAGGTGGAGGTCGGCGCGGTGAATTAGCCGCGCGGCTTCACTTTCGTGGCGTTCTTTGGCCAGTCCGGTTTGAATCGCGAATCGTCAATCTTCAGGTTCTTCATCATGCCGGTGTAGTGAATGATGAAGTAATCGCCGGAATTGGCTTCAAAAAATTTCTGCTGGATGGGCATCCAGGAACCGGTGTCCACCCACATCTGGATCTTCGTGATCTGCTCGCGCGTTTTCTCCGACTTCGGCGTCAACTCGACCAATACGGTTTTACGGCCGTCCAATTCCTGCTCGCCGTTTATCGCCACGAGGTAACTTTTCTTCAGGTGTTCACCGCGTGTATTGAACCCAAGCTCCAAATATTGATCCACTACCTCACGGTTCTTGCCGAGGTCGTATTCCTCCACGCGATTAATCTTAGGATTGAATATGTAAAGCAAATCGCCTGAGCGCAGAACCGTGCGGGGGTCAGGCTTCGCGATTTGAATGCGCATTTTGTCATCCTTGCGCACCCAAAGCTGCCCCGTCTCCGTGGACGTGTCCTTCACGACGTCGGTGTACTTAATGCGCTCGATGTTCGCGGTAAGACTGTGAAAATCTTGGGCGGCGTGATCCATCATCGTGAGGATCGCGTCGGGGGTCCATCGCTGGGTGCCTTGTGTGGAGGCGGGGCGGGCGGAAATGCAAAGCGCCAAAATTACTAAGCTCAAAAGCAATTTTCTCGTCGCGAGCAAATTCAGCCCCTGTCCTGACGTTTCAACTGCGCAAAAACGCGTGCCTTCAGTATATCTAAAAGTTGGATGCGGCGGTCCTGGATAGCGTTTCGCTACGCGTTGCGGTAAGCGCGAATGAGAAATTTTTACTTGCGGCGCACCGCTACCTGATAGGCGATTACTGCGCCGTGTTCATCGCGTTGGGCTTCGACCTTGAGAATTTCAAAGCGGCCGCTTTGTAGGTCCGGCAAAGCCCGCTGCAGGGCGCGATGCAATTCATTTTGAAGCTGCGGCATCTGGTCGGGGGGCGTCAGAACGCGCGCGTCCACGCGGTACGCACTCTCCAGCCCTGTGCTGGAGAGCAGCTCAATCCGTTGGGCCTGCTGCGGCTGGGAAGTCTCCGGCTGATCGTGCAGCCAGCGACGCGGCATGAAAAAAACGAAAATAAGAATGGCGATTACGGCGAGGTCGTATTGCCACGAGCCGCGTTCGAACGACCAGAAGAAAATACGCGAGAGAATTTGTCCGCCGCTGGCCATTTCAGTCCGCTGGAATCCCATCCACAATGACGCCGTCGCGCATGTGCACGACGCGGTCGAAATAGGTAACCGCTTCCGGGTTGTGCGTAATCATTACGATCGTCTGGCCAAGCTCTTTATTTAGCTGGTGCAGCATCTCCAGCACGACATCCGAGTTTTTCGTGTCCAGATTTCCGGTGGGCTCATCGGCGAGAAGAATTTTCGGTTCATTGATGATGGCGCGAGCAATCGCGACGCGCTGTTGCTCACCGCCGGACATTTCCGAAGGCTTGTGATTCAGACGTCCTTCGAGGCCGAGAAGCTTCGTGACGACTGCAAAGCGGTGCGGGTCGAAGCCGTCGCCATGAATGTACTGGGCGATGGCGATGTTGCCTTTCGCGGTCATCGTCGGAAGAAGATTGAACCGTTGGAAAACGAAACCAATCTTGCTCCGGCGCAGCTTTGTCCTTTCGGCATCAGACATTTCCGCGAGATCGTTGCCATCCACCAAAACCGTCCCGCGCGAAGCCGAAGCAAGGCCGCCGATCACATAGAGCAACGTGGATTTGCCGCAACCAGAAGGACCCATAACGGCGACCGATTCACCAGGCTGCACGGCAAAATTCACGCCGCGCAGAGCAGGCACTTCCACCTTGCCCGCCCTGTACAACTTCCACAAATTCTCCGTTTTGAGTATCGGCTCCACGCTCTTATTTACCAGCCCTTGGCTCTCCGCAGGGCGCAACCCGCCAAATTGCGCGCTTGGAATTGTAGCCGCGATTGCCATCTGTGCCTAGCTTCGTGCCTCAGCTTTCATTTATCTGACTAATCGAAAGTCAACGCTTCCACAGCGTCCCGGCGGCTGGCGATCCACGCAGGATATATGGTCCCAAGAATCGCTCCGAACAGGGCGATGCCTCCGGCACGCAGAACCCACTCCGGCGTAATCAGAATGGAAAGCGTGGGAAATACTTTCAAGAAACTTGCGCGAGCCGCATAGCTTAGGCCGACACCAGCAATGATTCCGAACAGGCACAAGGCGGCCGATTCGAAAAGCAAAGCGCGCACAATGAAGGGAGAATTTGCTCCCAATGACTTTAGAACGCCAATATCGCGCGTGCGCTCGATGACTGTAGTGTACATCGTCAGGAAAATCACCAGCAGGCCAATGCACACAGCCAGCGAAATCATCGCGTCAACAAATACGTTCAGGCCTGGAATGTTCGTGGAGGTCATCAGGGAAACATATTCTTTGACCGCTCGAACCGTGTAGTTCGGAAGGATGGCTCTCATTTCCGCCATCACGTCTTCGGTGTGTTCGGGTCGCGTACATTTGATGAAAAACAGAGAAGCTTTATCCGTTGAACCGGAAAGATCTTGGAGCGTCGCCAGCGGCACAAAAATGCGCGAGCCCTTACCGTGTTCTACGATTCCCACGACGTTCCAATCATGATTAAAAAGCCTGAACTTCTGGCCGACGCGGGAGCTTTTTGACTTTGCGGCCAAGTCATCCATGAGCAGGTCGTCTGGTCCTTCCAGGCCTCGGCCTTGAAGAAAAACGAACCCGCCGGAAACTTCGTCGAATGTTTTGTCTATGCCGTAAACGAGTTCCACGCCACCCGACGAATTGAATTGCAGCAGCACCGGCGCGACCGATTGCACGTACTGGAGTTCTGCGAGTCTGTCCCTGATCTTGATGGGCATTGGGGCGTTGCTCATGCCAATCAAAACTCCGGCGGAAGATGGTTGCAGCATGATGTCCGCGCCGACGCCTTCAATCCGCTTTGCGGTTTCCGCGAGCAGGCCGCTGGTCAAGCCGACGATGAAGACGATTAGCATCACTTCGAAGCCAATCGCCACCACACCGATGAACGTGCGAATAGGGCGATGCAATAGATTGCGAAAAACGAGTTCGCCCATCATGGCTTCGATTCCTTTGCAGGCTGCGCGTCTTTCTCTTCGCCCACTCGAACAAGTTCGGAATTCGGCGGTTGCGCAAGCTGGAAGCGCTCGGCGGGCAAATCTTCGTTCAGCGAAAGCTTCGCGATTTGCAGGTCAATGCGGTAATCATCGTGCGGACGGTCAATGCGAATGGTGCGCGGATACGCTGCCGCGGTAGCCGTTCCCGTGGAATCGCCGGCCGCTTGCCAATCCCAATAGTGAACGTCGGAAAGCAACGCTCCTTTCGGTCCAAAACTTTCAAGCCGAACAACACTCAAATCCGCGCGGTCAAACCAGATTTTGCGGCGAATTTCTGTCGTGTACCCGCCGCGCAGCACCGTCAAAACATAGTAGCGCGCATTCTCGTCATTGAATTCTTCAAATAAAACCGCTTCGCCCTTCACAATCTCCGGCCACAGTAAGGCATCGAAAAGATGCTGCGGGCGCAGATTTTCCAGTGGCTTCGCGCTATTGCGTTCAACGCTGACTTCGCCGACAAGAAATTTGTTCTTGGTCGGGAGCGATACGCGAAACGTTTGTCCGTCGCTGGTCATGTCAAAAATCGTTTTCGAAATCACTGGCGCCTGCCCGATCATACGAATGCTCGCCGGACGCTTCGCCAACAGGAACGCCTTCACTTCATGATATTCCTCGATGAGGCCGCTGTATTTCGAGCCGGCCGTTGGCCGCAATTCCACAGTCACGTTCAAACTCTTCACGCTCGCCGCAAGGGCGTTGAATTTCTCAATTAGCTCTTCGCGTGTGGCGTCCTTTGCCACCGCAATTTGCGTTTTAGGGATGTTGTGCTTCTTGCTGACATTCGCGCAACCGCCAGCCAGCGCCGTCAGTGCCGCCAATCCCAGACATGTCCACACACGTCTCATCAATAGTTTGGATCCTTCTCAACCCTATGCAATGCAATCGTGCGGCCAACTGGCAGTTATGCCCTGGCCGTCCCCTCTAATGTGGCCTCGCAATGTGCACGTCAAACGGCTGTACTGCCGGACGCACGCGGCGGATTGCTTCGCTTGGCCAAAGCGTCTCGCTCAAAATCGTAAACCAGCCATCTTCCAATTCGCAGACCGCACAAAAAGTATAGCGCGTGTAGGCCGCCTGATAAGCGTCCAAACCGCGTTTCGAAAGCTCGCCTTCGAGCGGGGCATCCTCGTTCTGCACTGCCGGCCCCGCGCGCAAGCCAAATGTTTCACTCGCAAACCGTTCCACCAAATCGCGCAACTGCTCGTCGGTCGGCTGCGGCAAAACGATGCAGCGGCCTGCCGCTTCGCGAAAGACAATTTTGCGCGAAACGCAAAAATCGCGAACGCGATCCAGATGGCTGAAGAAATCCAGCACAAACGGTTCCTGTGCAACAAGGGCGGGTAAAATACCCGTCCAGATCGCCGTCGCATCGGGGCCGCGCACCGGCTCGCGGCTCTCCGTTTCAATCAACTCCATGCCTATGGCCTTCACATCCGGCCCAAGGTTCAGAGTTTCCACGTCCAGGGAAAAGGCGGGAAGGTCCAGCTCGCTCATTCTTCGTCTTCAGCGTGAGGAAATTTCGCACGGAATTCCGGCGACTGCTTGCGCACGTCCAGCCAGTCGAAAAAAGCGTCTGGCGTTTCCAGCCAGATGCGGAACCAACTGGCAATCTCTTCCTTCTCTTGCCGCTTCTGTGGCTCGACCTTCGGATTGCGCGCAATCATTTCTGCGCGCCGTTTGCCGAGCCGCGCAACGTCGAGCACCCGTTCTCCAGCCGCTTTTTCGCCGTGAGTCTGAAATCGCCGCCACAGCTCATCGAGACGCATCAGGCTGACTTCCGCGTCGCTCAGCGTCTTGAAGTGCAGCAGGTCTTCAAACTCTTCTTCGAATTGATCCTCAACTTCTTCCTGGACCGACAAATTTACTTTCAAGCCGGCGGCTTTCAAAACGTCCGCCACGTAGTCCGCGCCGGTCTTGCCTTCTTCGCCGTGTTCCGCGATCAGCTTGCGCCGCAGCTGGTCAATTTCCGCAGGGGTCCACTTTTCCGCGCCGATTTCGTGCGCCGTCTCCAGGATCATCGCCTTTTTTGTTTTCAGCTCGTCAGTCATGCGCTCTAGTGCTTCTTCGCCTTTTTCCCCGTCTTAGCAGGCGTCCGTTTCTTCACGGGAGGAGCCGGCGGCGGGTCCGCTGGCAAGCCTTTCAGCAAACGATGATACCTGTTTACGTTCTTGTTGTGTTCCTCCAGCGTTGCGCTGAAAAAATGGCCGCCCTGCGTGTTGGCCACAAAATAAAGATAGTCCGTCTGCGCCGGCTCGAGCGCCGCGCGGAGCGAAATCTCGCCCGGATTGCCGATCGGTCCGGGTGGCAGCCCGCTATGCGCGTACGTATTGTATGGCGAGTCGTAGTGCAAATCCTTGCCGGTCAGCGTGCCGTTGTATTGCCCAACCTGCTCAAGCGCGTAAATCACCGTGGGATCGCACTGCAACAGCATGCCTTTATGCAAACGGTTCTCGAACACGCCCGCGACGAGCGGCCGCTCTTCCGGCTTAGGTGTCTCGCGTTCGACGAGCGAGGCAAGCGTCACCGTGGAAATCGTCGGCATGGCGGCGGTGGCCGGAGCCGGATCTGACGCTACGACTTTGCCCCACTCTTCGCGGAACTTTTGCACCATGTTCGCTGCCAATTCCGTCGCCACCGGATGCCTAGGCAACTGATACGTCGCGGGAAACAGAAACCCCTCCAGCGTCGCCGCATGGGGCGCTAAATCTTTGATGCTTGAGGGGTCTCTAGCGGCTCGCAGGAAGTCCTCGGCGGGAAGGAATTTTGCCGCTTCTAGTTCGTGCGCGATGTCAAACATCGTCTCGCCTTCGCGGACCGTGAACGGTAGGACGTAGACTTCGCCATGCACGAGCTTCCAGAAAACCTCTTTGCCGGAAGTAGCATGGTCAAAGAAATATTCCCCAGCTTGCGGCGAACGGTGTGCGTGGCGCGCATAGAGCTCAAACGCCAGCGCGCTGCGAATCACGCCATTTTTCTGCAAAATACGCGCCGCGCTGCGGCCGGATGCACCGTGCGGAACCGTGACGAAAACGCCGTCGTTCCTGAAGGCCTTGTACGGCTTCTGAATTCCATACCAGAGATACGCTCCCGCGGCAGCTGCAATCAACAGCAGGACCACGAGAAGGGTGAGCACGTACTTCACTTACGCACGCTCCCGTGCTTCGTGTTTTGCGAGGTATTCGCGCAGAATCACGGCGGCAGCAACGGAATCCACGGTCGGTTTCTCGGCCGCCTTCTTTTTTTTCTTCTTTTCGGTTTCGTCGTGATATTTCCTGCCGAATTCCTCTTCGAGCAGCCGTTCCGCTTCCCAGCTCGTCAGCCGCTCGTCCATCATTTCGACGGGTATGCCAATCTGTTTTCGTGCGCGCTGCGCAAATCGCTCGGCTTCTTCCGCCATTTCGCCACGCGTTCCGTCGAGAAGCAGTGGCAGCCCAACCACGATTTGCTTCACCTCATGTTCGCGTACAAGTTCCCGCAGGCGGCGCATATCTTCATTGCGATTGATCCGTTCCAGCGTCCCGAGCGGCTGCGCCAGCCGCGTTTCCATGCTGGCAATCGCCAGCCCAATCCGCGCACGCCCGTAGTCCACTGCGAGAATCGCCGCGCCGGCGCCGCTTATCGCTGCCTGTTTAGAGCCCTGTGATGTACTCACACTTCTATTATAGCGAGCGCAGCTTGTAGCTTCCCGCGCGACTGTCCCAAGTGTCCCAATCACCCAACAGGCCCACTACCGGTGCCGGCCATTCACTACGGCATCCACCACGCGCGCGACTTGCACCATTTCCGCGACATCATGCACGCGCACGATGTGAGCGCCGCCAAGGATGCTCGCCGTCACAGTTGCCGCGGTTCCCCAGATGCGTTGACCAGCAGGAGCGGGTTTGCCGTTCCTTGCCATCGTCTTTCCAAGAAATCCTTTGCGTGATGTTCCCACGAGCAGCGGATAGCCAAGCTTCGCCAACTCCGGCAGCTTCGCGAGCAACTCGTAGTTTTGTTCAAAGCTTTTTCCGAACCCGATACCAGGGTCCAGAACTATCTGGGATTTCTCGATCCTAGCCTTGCGCGCAACGGCCACGGATTTCTTCAGCCCACCCATTACATCTTTCATCACGTTTCTTGCAAACGGCCGCGTCTGCATGGTCCGTGGCGTGCCCCGCATGTGCATCAGAATGATAGGCACACGGTGTCGCGCCACAACTTCTGCCAGGCGCGGGTCACTGATCAATCCGGAAACGTCATTGATCATCGCCGCGCCAGCCCCGATCGTAAGTTCCGCCACCGCGGATTTCTGCGTATCCACGGAAATGGGGATTTTCAATTTCCCGCGCAGCCTTTCCAGCACCGGCAGCAGCCGCGATAATTCTTCCGCTGCGGAAATACTCTTGGATCCGGGCCGTGTGGATTCCGCTCCAATGTCAATGATATCCGCGCCGCCGCGCTGCATCGCAAGCGCATGCTCCACCGCGCGCTTCGCATCAAAAAACTTGCCGCCATCCGAAAAACTGTCCGGCGTCACATTCAACACACCCATCACCAACGTTTTTCGCCCAAGGAGAAGTTCGCCCCGGCGCAACTTAATCCGATGAATTTTTCTGCGGATCATAGGAACCAAAGAGTGTAGCGCGCGCGGAGACGTGATGGCAGGGAACTAGTCCAAATCAAAATCGCGAATCGGTTTTCCAGCGGGAGCGTCCTTGGCTTTCTTCATGGCCTCTTCAAATTTCTTGGCGAGGATATCTTCTTTGTGGGTCTCTTGAAAGAAGGAGTCTGCGAACTTGTCTTCGCGCTGCCGCCGCTGTTCCTCAAGAATGCTCGATGCCTGCGTCAAATCCACGTCGGGCCCGGGCTTTACATGGGCCTCGTGGGAAAGCACCGCGCCAAAAATCGGATCAATCACCAGCTTCGCCTGGCAGCACGGGCACGTAACATTCAAATTTTCGCCGTCTTTGCGTCCCATGGCCATATTCTACGCCTTTTTCAAAGTTTGGGCTTGCCCTGAAGATAGACGGCCATGCTGGCGCGGTCGGGGTGAATCCGAAAATTCCCGTAGAGCAGCTTTCGAAGAATCGGGGTCGGCCGCGCATACCAACTCGCCCAGGAAAGCGGAGTATCTCCGTTCATATCTTTCGCATCGATTTTAGCGCCCGCGTCCAACAGGTTTTGAATCACTTCTTCATCTCCGAAAGCGGCGGCACGGTGAAGGGGAGTTTCGCCTTTCGTGCGGCAGTCGCGCATGAAGCAGCCGGTTTCCACGTTCTCTCTCGTCGCAGCATTCGAATTTGCGCCGTGCGCAAGCAAAACTTTCACCACCAGGTTATGTGCAATCCGGTTGGGCGTGCACAACGCACAATGGAGCGGCGTCTCACCCGTATCATCGGCAGCAAAGTTCGCATCCGCCCCGCGTTCCAGCAGGAATTTGCAAAGCCTCCAATGCCCGTGAAAACTCGCTCCCTGCAGGCCCAGGTTCTCTCCAAGCGAATCGAGTGTCGCGCCATTCGCGAGCAAGAATTTCATGGCGCTCACGTCCCCGTAGTACGCGCAATGCTGGATTAGCGAGACATTGTTGTGGTCAGTCGAATTGGCGGAGTGTGCCTCGCCAACGAATTCGAATACAAGGTCAGTTCGCCCTTCCGCGATTTCTTCCAGTATTGTCATAATCCCGGACAATAGCACGACGTGCGCATGGCTTGTACATTCTGTCCTGGAAAATCTGCGAGGTGCCATCGCTCTCAAAAAACGAACGGGCGTCGCCTTTGAGCGACGCCCGCAATTACAAATCAGAATTCTCTACTACGCTTTTGCCGGCGAATCCCCGCGCGTGAATCCCGGCGCTGCCCGCAACTCCGGCCGCACCACCTTCGGATCCGCGCTCGTCGCAGCCTGCGGTGGAGGCGTCGGCGGCGTGCGCGGCTTTTCCGGCAGCTCCTTGTCTTCCATCAGCATCTTTACTTCGTTCGCATCGAGCACTTCACGGACCAGCAGAGCCTTCGCAATGCGGTCCAGCGTATCGCGGTTGGTATCGAGAATACTTCTTGCCTTGTCGTAAGCCGAGCCGACGATCCGCTTCACTTCCTTGTCAATCTGCACGGCGGTGTCTTCGGAGAAATCGCGATGTTGCGCGATCTCGCGCCCCAGGAAGATCGCTTCTTCCTTTTTGCCAAACGCCAGCGGTCCGAGTTCGCTCATGCCCCATTCGCACACCATGTTGCGCGCTATGTCTGTCGCCCGTTCGATGTCGTTTCCGGCGCCCGTGGTAATGTGTCCGAGGAAAATCTCCTCAGCAGTGCGGCCGCCCATCAAAACGGCTAGCATGCCCTCAAGATGCTCTTTTGTGTAGGAATGTTTGTCGTCAGTCGGTAGCTGCATGGTCAATCCAAGCGCCATTCCGCGCGGAATGATCGTGACCTTGTGTACCGGATCGGCGCCGGGTGTCATCTCCGCAACCAGCGCGTGCCCTGCCTCGTGGTATGCCGTATTCTTTTTCTCTTCATCGGACAAGATCATGGATTTGCGTTCCACTCCCATGAGCACTTTGTCCTTCGACATCTCGAAATCCACTTGCATGACAAATTTGCGGTTCTGGCGCGCCGCCCACAGCGCAGCTTCGTTCACCAAATTCGCCAGATCGGCTCCGGAAAAACCTGGAGTGCCGCGCGCGATGATGGAAAGTTCCACGTCGTCGGAAAGTGGTACCTTGCGCGTGTGTACGCGAAGAATTTCCTCGCGGCCCTTCACATCAGGACGCGCCACAACCACGCGCCGGTCAAAACGGCCCGGGCGAAGCAGCGCAGGGTCGAGAACATCCGGTCTGTTCGTCGCGGCGATCAAAATCACGCCTTCGTTCGATTCAAAGCCGTCCATTTCAACGAGCAGCGCGTTCAGCGTCTGTTCGCGTTCGTCATGACCGCCGCCGAGACCCGCGCCGCGATGGCGTCCTACGGCGTCAATTTCATCAATGAAGATGATGCAGGGCGCGTTCTTCTTGCCTTGCTCGAAAAGATCTCGCACACGGCTCGCGCCAACGCCGACGAACATCTCGACAAAGTCCGAACCGGAAATCGAGAAGAAGGGAACGTTGGCTTCGCCCGCAATCGCGCGCGCCAGCAAAGTCTTGCCCGTGCCCGGAGGCCCAACGAGCAACACTCCCTTCGGAATTCGTCCGCCAAGCTTCTGGAATTTCTGCGGGTCTTTCAGGAACTCGATAATTTCCTGAAGTTCTTCCTTCGCTTCGTCCGTACCAGCAACATCCTTAAACGTGGCTTTCTTCTGTTGTGCGGAAAGCAACCGCGCGCGCGATTTACCAAAACTCAGCGCCTTGTTGCCGCCGGCTTGCATTTGTCGCATCAGGAAGAAAACAAATCCGGCAAGCAGCAGCAGCGGTGCCGCGTTCACCAGAAGAATCAGCCAATCGTTGCTGCGCACTTCCTTCACCGTAATCTTTACGCCCTTGTCGCGCAGGGCCTTGGAAACGACCGGTGCATCTTCCTTGGCAATGGTTGTACGAAATTTCTGATCCCCTGGAGTGATGAATTCGCCTTGCACCTCGTAAGCATTCGGCGAGAGATACATCGTCACTTCTTTAATCTCTCCTCTGTCCACCTTTGCCATGAACTCGCTGTAGGCGGGCGTTTGCTCGCGTGCGGACTGCCCGTTCTTCGACACCAGTTGCCAGAGCATCACGCCCAGCAGCACGATCGCCAGCCAGAATAAGATTGTCTTTGCCGTAGAGCTTGAGTTCACAGTTGCCTCACAAAATTCTTTCCAAGAACCAACCCGCGCGTTTTAGCTCTTGCTGCGCTTGCGGCTCCTACCTCTATTAGACGCCGCGGAGGCCCCGGAAGACAAATCTTTCAAGTTGCGATCCGTTCCGTTTGGCGCCGCAAGACCGTAGCCGACCCACATCTCTTTAGATGCAGTCCGGAAGCCAAAGTAATCGGGCTCGAGTCCCACGCGGCGTTTTGCGGGCTTGTCCAGCAGCACCGCAAGGCGCAGCGAGCGCGGTTTGCTCTCGCCAAGCCGCCGCAGGAGAAAATCTTGTGTCACGCCGCTTTCGAGCACCGCGTCCAGCACAAGCACGTCGCGCCCCTTCAAATCCGGCCGCGCACTGAAGAAAACCTCGCGCCGTACATGCCCGCCCTGCTGCACGTCGCGAACCTCTTCCCGTAGGAAGTGGCAATACACGGGGCAGTGCACGTGCCGCAAAACATCCGCCGCGAAAATAAAGCCTCGGTCCAGGGTAACCACCGCGTCAATTCTGCGTCCGCGGTAATCTCTCGTAATCTGACGGCCAACCTCTGCAACTTTCTTGGCAATTCTCCCTGCGGAGTACGACGCAGATTTTGCAGCGCTCAAGCCGTCTCCTCGCTAACCAGGATCGCTCTTCGCGTTTCCCTCGTCGCGGCAAATTCCGCCGCGGCGAAACCTCGTGCCCAAACGATTTTCTGGCCGCTCTCCAGCACCGGCCAGCCTTCGCGTTCCCATCGGCTGATGCGCTTCTCGTTCAGCAAGCGCTTCAACCTGTGTGAACCGCGATGCCCAATCGGCCGCATCCGGTCGCCCGGCCGCAAGCTGCGCAGCACAAGTGGAGCGCGCAATTTTTGCTGGTCCAGGGCCGCCCAGCCGTTGTTAATAGTTTCGCGCTGCGCGAGGGGCCAGTCAATGGACCTGAGGCGGATTACGCAACCGATTTCCTTCACGGAAATGGTGGTCTCGCCGCTTTGCAGTTCGACGGGATATGCAAATTCGCGCCGTTGTTCTCTTTGAGCGCCACTCGAGGCTCGCGCCAGGAAAACAAGCCAGTCATCTTCGCGCCGGACGTCCACTCCTCCCGGAAGTTGCAGCACTTTTCCGTTTTCGCCGCTTCTAGCAAGCTGCAGCACAGCCTCAACGTGAATTGCCGCCAGCTCGCTTCCCGCTCGTTTGTGTTCGCCAACAAGTAGCCGAACTATCCGCGTGCTAAGTGCGGTCAAATTCTCCTCTCTCTTCTCCGCGTTCTCTGTGCCCTCTAGGTTAAAAAGTCCTTCCTCCATCGGCCGCAAAAGTTTCCCGGCCTCAATCCTCTTCACCCCTGCCTGTTCCTTCGCCAACACTTCGCATCGCGCCCGAGCCAGCGCGGACAAAAGCGCTTCATCCCGTCGCGCCAACTCCGCCAGCGCTCCCAAATGTTCAACCGCCCTCGGATTGAACTGCTTTTCGAGCAACGGCAGCAGCTTCCTCCTCATGCGCGCGCGTTGACGCGACGTATCGCGGTTGGTCGCATCTTCCCGCCAGCTTTGTTTTTTCGCGCGAAGATACTTCCGCAACTCGCTTCGCCGCACACCCAATAATGGACGAACGATTCCTTCCGAAGTCACAGGATGAATTCCCGCAAGCCCCGCGAGCCCCGTTCCGCGTAGAATGTGTGCCAACACGGTTTCCGCCTGGTCATCCGCCGTGTGCGCCGTCGCAACACAATCAACCAAGCCGCTTTCCGTCAATTTTCGAAAGAATTCATATCGCGCTCGCCGCGCCGCATCCTCAAGATTCGTTTTCTCGCGCTTCGCTTTTTTGCCAACGTCTCCGCGCCCCACATGAAAGGTCAGCCCGAATTTTTCCGCGAGCTCCGCAACAAACGCTTCGTCTTTCTCCGAAGCCTTCCCTCGCAACTTGTGATTGAAATGAACCACGCTCAGTACAACGCCAAGCTCCACACGCAATTCCACCAGCAGCCGCAACAGTGCCACCGAATCCGCTCCGCCGGACACCGCCACGCCCAAACGATCGCCGGCCCGCAACAGTTCCTGTTTTGTAATCGTTGAAAGGATGAGTTTTAAAAAACGCTGCGCCACAGGCCGATGGTATCAGCCGTTCTCGAAAAACTCACGCCCGATGCGGGCTATTTCAATTGCTTCGCTTGTGCGATGAACTCTTCCGCCCGCGCGCGTACCCGAAGATCTTCCGTCAAATTCACCCAGCGCACCACGCCGCTCGAATCCACAAGAAATTCTCCCGGGCGTGCCACATCGTGGCCATTCACTCCCGCGCCTTTGTGCAACAAGTCATACGCGCTAATTGCCGTCGCGTTTGGGTCGGAAAGAAACGGAAACGTGAAGCCGGCATTCTTACACAAATCGCGAGACTCCTCGGTCGTATCCACGCTGATCGCAGCAGGTATCACTCCCAGCTTTTCGATTTCATCTAGCCTGTCTTCTACTCCCCGTAACTCGGAGAGACAGAACGGTCACCAGTAGCCGCGATAGAAGACCAGCAAAACTCCCTTCGGAGCCGCATGCGAAGTAGGAAGCGGTGTGCTTATTAGGCCGGCAAGCGACACTTCTTTGTTGTTTGAATCCTTGAGAACAAAATCGGGCGCCTTTTGTCCAACGCGGGGAGCGCCCGCTGATTTCGGCAATTGCTTCGTCGCATAAAAAATCAAAAAGCAGAAAAAACCAACCGCGGCGAGACCGAGCACTGCCAAAATCGGTCCCACGATCCTTCCGCGAAACTGTTGCGGCTGCCCGAACGTTCGCCGCAACCCGGACGCCAAAAACAAAACTCCCGCCGCCAAAATAATAAAATTTGCCCAAGGGACATCCCGCGTAGTGGGGAATCTTACAAAGAGAAGGAAATAGCTCAAAACACCTGCAATACACAAAAGGAATCCGGCCCAGAGATGCCAATTTCGTCGGAGCCGCTCCATCCGCTCACCTCTCAAGATATTCTCTCAACTGATTCAACGCATTTCGATCTAAAACGTTACGCAGACTCCGTCCGCACTCCCTCGCTCAGTCCTTCTTCGCCGCCGCCTGCTTCGCCTTGGCCACAATCCCTCGCACATCCGCAAGCAGCGCCTGCGAATCGAAAACAACCCCATCGCGAATCGTATATTTCACGGAATGCACCTGCGTCTGCTTGCCGTCTTTACCGGCGCGCGTTACGCCCGAGCCGTAGAAAATCTTCACATCCGCCAGAGGATTTTCCGTCAGCAGCACCATGTCCGCTAGATATCCTTGTCGAATCAAACCCAGCTCCGGATTTTTCAGCCCCTTCGCTCCGTTTTCCGTCGCTGCGTGAAGCGTTTCCAAGGGAGAGAATCCCGCTTCCTCAAGCAATTCCAACTCGCGGATTGTCCCGAATCCCCAAATGCTGAAAAGAAATCCGCTGTCTGATCCGACCGCCACGATCCCGCCCTGATTTTTGTAGTCGTTCACAAATTCCATCCACACTCGGTACGCTCGCGCCCAATCGGCCTCCTTGTCGGAAGTCCATTCAAAAAAGTACGAAGCATGATGGGTAGGGCTTGGCAGAAACGAATTCATCACCGCCGGGAGTGTGTAGTCGCTGTGCCACGGCAAATTCGCGGCGCGGGTCACGTCGCGATTTGCTTCGTAAATGCTGAAGGTGGGATCCATAACGAATCCCGTGTTGTGCATCGCGTCGAGCAGCGCGTTAATCACGTCGCCGTGCAGTTTCGCCAAATCTGCCTGCAGCCATACACGCCCCGTTTCCAGAAAGCGGTCCGCTTCATTCGAATAGTTGTAATCCGCCGGTAAATCTTGAATCGTCTGGCCGCTGAACGACGATTCCGAATATCCGTAATGATGCTCAATCGTCGTAGCCCCGTCCGTCGCTAAGCGCACGGCATTCATTGGATAGACGCCGTCCTGCCCAATGTGCACCGCCACTCCCATACCGTTCTTGCGCGCCTCATCAGCAATCGCCTTGAAAACATCAGGCCATAGCCCGGGCTTGCCGAGTATTTTTACGCCATCCACTCCCATCGCATGCCATTCGTCAACAATCTGCCGCGCGCCGTCGGGATTCGAAAGGCGGGGATCATTCCCGCGCCAGAACGGGTAAACATACATTCGAGGCGCAATCACCTGATTCGCTGCGATCTTTTTCTTCTCCTCGACCATTCGCTTGGGATCGCTCTCGCCGTAATTGAACGTTCGAATCGTCGTCACGCCGTGTCCAAGATAGAGTTTGTAGATGTATTCCGCCGGAACGTCCTTATTCGTATTGATGTGCGCGTGTAGATCAACCAATCCGGGCATCACGTACATGCCCTTGCCATCAATCACGCGATCCGGCGTAGCACGTTTGGCGCCGGCAGCTTCCGCTTTTTCTTCTTCGCGTGTGATTGCATCCGTAAGCGCGACGCGCGTAATGCGATTCCCTTGAACGAAAATATCCGCGGGCCCAAACGCAGGGGCGCCCGACCCGTCAATGATCGTCACGCCCCGAATCACCAACGAACCATACGGCCCCGCTTGCTCCGGCTCGTTCTTTTGAGGAGCCTGCGCCGAGAGCGACCCGGCCATCAGGAGAATGAACAACGCTGCAGCGATTAGCCTTCTCGACATTATTTCTTCCCCGCAAGCAATTCGGCAGGAATTGGATTGCTCTCCCGCTCTTCGTCCCACAGCATCGTCTGAATCCACCAACGCTTCCCGTCGAAGTACAACGAAAAAATATTCACGCCCCGCGTCACCACTTTGCCGGTAGACTGCACCCGCCCCTCATAACTGCTCAACACCGTGGCCACATTTCCGAAGCGCTTAATCTCTCGCCCGAGCTCAACCTCGGTAAAACCCTCTTTCACCAGGAAGCCGTCGCTCTCATTCAGGTATTCCCGATAGTCAGAAGTCTTCGCGCGCCCATCGCCCGTCTTGTTTTTGGAAAGAGAAACGTATCGAATGCTCGGCGCAAACAATGTTCGGTCGCGTCCCCACTGCCGCGGCACACCCACGCCCCCGGAAATTGTCTCGTAGCTCGCCTTCACGATTCCCTCGATCGTGCTGATGTCCTCGTTACGGGGGGCAATCGCCGGAACAGCTACATGTTGCACTTCTCCTTGTTTCTCCATGTTTTCTTCTCCGCAAATTGCGCACCCTAGCGCCAGGAAGGCCACGGCCATTTGCAGGCATTTCGTCCAACGGCTCATGGCACGCCTCCTGTTCGGTACCACTCCGAACAATGGATTGCGCCGCGCATCGTATCATTTTCTGGACGGTGGAACGGAGTAGAGCAGGGTTGCAAGGAAGACTAAATGAAGGCTTTCACAAACTGGTTTCCCGGATTGACTTCTTCTCTTTGGCACGCAGATTCTCTGTGCACGGCGCCACAGTGATTGGCCAGAATTATTGCGAAATCGTGCCGACCGCCAGAACCTTCCATCCCGGCTTCTCCTTTCGCCAGAAAAGCACAATCGGCGCGATTTTTCCTTCGGGCGCACCCTTCGCCCGAAATGCTTGCACCGCGAAGGGGCCTTTTTTTGATAGCCGCACCAGCCCAACTCCGTCTTTGAGCTGAATACGTCCCTGGATTGAAATTTGAATACGCAAATGACGTGTCATTCTGTGCGTCTCTGGTAACTGACAGAATTTCAAGTAATTGACATCCAATTGGCGATGAATCAGGATCATGCGAATTGGTTGTCGGCAAGTGCAACTGCAAGAATTAGCGGACAGATTCGATGCACCGATAAGCGTTTGAAACGCGCGCAATTCAGTGCCAGTCCTGGTGTGTCGATAGGCCTGTGGAAAATCCAAAAATTTCTTTATTTCTTGCTGTTGACTTCTTCGCGACCTGCTGGCATACTCTTTCAGTTGTGAGGACGTCTTCTGCTGGACAGGAGGCTTTCGCTCTTTGACAACCGATACGATGTGCCAGAATCTGTTCGAAACCATTGGAGCTTTTCGAGCGCCAATGGTCTGAGTAATATCGAGCGATCAACAATTCGCTTGGCAGGCTGCCTGGGATGCAAATCCCGGGATTTTTTTTCGCCAAGCAACCAGATTCAAACGAGAGTTTGATCCTGGCTCAGAACGAACGCTGGCGGCGTGCTTAACACATGCAAGTCGAGTGCGCG
>DATMPA010000026.1:0-86411 GCA_035567915.1 Candidatus Sulfotelmatobacter sp.
GAGATGGTGATGCCGGGAGACAACGTAAGCTGTGAAGTGACGCTGATTACGCCGGTAGCATTGGAAAAGGGTTTGCGCTTCGCGATTCGCGAAGGCGGCCATACCGTCGGCGCTGGCGCCGTTACCGAAGTGATCGAGTAGGCGACGAAAAGAAAACACATGAGACAAGGCGATAAAATTCGAATTCGTTTGAAAGCGTTTGACCACCGCATCCTGGATCAGTCCACGCGAGAAATTGTGGAAACGGCAAAGCGCACGGGCGCGGATGTTGCGGGCCCGATTCCTTTGCCCACCACGATCAATCGTTGGACCGTGCTTCGTTCGCCGCACGTGGACAAGAAGTCCCGCGAACAGTTTGAAATGCGCACGCACAAGCGCTTGATTGACATTCTGGAGCCGACGCCGGACACGGTGGACGCTCTCATGAAGCTCGATCTTCCGCCGGGCGTGGACGTCGAAATCAAGGCGTTCGGTCACGCAGCGAAGTAGTTTTGGTGCTTCTAACGAAGCGCCTTTAAGAATTTGCAAGACGCAGCCAATATCCGCCAGGGCGGACAAGCTGCAAAGAGAGAGAAGAGAAAATGGCGGTTGACGGAATTATCGGAATCAAGCTGGGCATGACGCAAGTCTTCGCGGAAGACGGCAATCTCGTGGGTTGCACGGTTCTGCAAGCGGGCCCTTGTGTCGTCGTGCAGCGCCGGACGAAAGAAAAAGACGGATACGACGCGGCGCAACTCGGACTCGTGGAATTCGTGAAGCCGCAACGTGTGAACAAGGCGATGACGGGCCATTTCAAAAAGGCCAATGTCGCGCCGATGAAAGTGCTTCAGGAAGTTCGCATTGCCGAATCGAAGGACGAAACGAAAGTCGGCGATCGCGTGCTGGTGGAGAATTTTAAAACTGGTGAGCTGGTGGATGTCACCGGCGTCAGCAAGGGCAAGGGTTTTGCCGGCGGCGTGAAGCGCTGGCATTACGCCGGAGGCGACGCGACGCACGGTTCGATGTTCCATCGCGCGCCGGGCGGCATCGGTGGCAGTTCCTTTCCATCTCGCGTATGGAAGAACCAGCACTTTCCGGGTCACATGGGGAATGCGCGCGTGACCGCCAAGAATTTGAAAGTAATCAAGGTGGATACGGACGAGAACCTGCTGCTGGTGCGGGGATCGGTTCCGGGACCAAGAGGCCAGTACATTTTTATCCGCAGGGTGCAAAAAGCAGAGAAGAAGGCAAGCAAGTAAAAGTTTATCTGTCGCGAAGGAAAGAGAAATCATGCCGGTCGTTGATGTCGTGAATCTGGATGGCAAGAAAGTCGGGCAAGTCGAGCTGGCCGACGCGGTCTTCGGCGCGAAGGTGAATCCGCACCTTTTGCACGAAGCCTCGCGCTGGTATCTCGCTGGACTTCGCCGCGGCACGCACAAAGTGAAAGAGAAGAGCGAAGTCAGCGGTGCAGGCCGCAAGCTCTGGAAGCAGAAGGGCACAGGCCGCGCCCGCGTCGGCTCCATCCGTTCCCCGCTCTGGCGCCATGGCGGCACGGTGCATGGACCGCGTCCGCGTGATTACAGCTACGCGCTCCCGAAGAAGATTTTGCTAGGCGCGCTGCGCTCGGCTCTTTCCGCGAAGCTCGCGGAGCAGAAGCTTACTGTTGTTGATGGGTGGCAGCTGGAAACGCACAAGACCAGCGGACTTGTTTCCGCACTCGACAAGCTGAGCTTCACGAAGTCTGCTCTGCTCGTCGCGCACGGTGAAAACCGCAACCTGGAACTCGCGAGTCGCAACATTGAAGGCGTAAAGCTAACGGCGCCGAACGTTCTTCAGCCCTACGACGTGCTGAAGCATGACCGCCTCGTCCTTTCGAAGGACGCGGTTGCGCGTCTCGTGCGCTCACTCGATCCGGAAAAGAAGCCGATCGAAGCCCCGCACGTGGAAACGATTGCTCCGGCCCCGGCGCCGAAGAAGGTAGCCGCTCCGAAAGCCGAAGTGAAAAAGCCCGCTGCAAAAAAGGCCGCAAAGCCGGCAGCGAAGAAGGGGAAGGGATAAGACATGGCAGCCCCTCACTATCAAATCATTCGCCGTCCGATCATCACGGAAAAAGGATTGGGCGTGAAGGAAACACAGGCGACGGTGGTCTTTGAAGTCTCCGCGAAAGCCACCAAGACGGAAATCAAGGAAGCCGTGCAGCAGATTTTCAAGGTGAAAGTTGCGGACGTTCGCACCGCGAATTTCCCCGGCAAGATGCGCCGCCGTGGCCAGAACGAAGGTTACCGGCGCGATTGGAAGAAGGCGTACGTCAAACTAGCCGACGGCGAAAAAATGATCGAGTACGCGGACAACCTGTAACACGGGACAAAAGTCAGAAAGTGCGAAGCAGGAAAAAGTTTTAGAAGGTAAGAGGCAGCGATGGGACTGAAGAGCTTTAATCCGTACACAGCGTCAAGGCGGTTCATGACCGTCCTCGACAAGAGCGAAATCACCAAGGAGACGCCGGAAAAGTCTCTCTTGGAACCGAAGAAGCGCTCCGGCGGCCGTAACAACCAGGGCGAAATTTCGGTATGGCACCGCGGCGGCGGCCACAAAAAGCAGTATCGCAAAGTGGACTTCCGGCGCGACAAGGCGGGAGTGCCCGCAAAGGTCGCCGCAATCGAGTACGACCCGAACCGCAGCGCTAACCTTGCGCTCTTGCATTACGCCGATGGCGACAAGCGCTACATCCTTCAGCCCGTGGGGCTCGAAGTTGGCGCAACGGTTTCCACTGGCGATGACGCGGATATTCTTCCCGGCAACGCATTGACGTTCCGGCACATTCCTCCAGGCACGCAGGTGCACAACCTTGAGCTGTATCCCGGACGCGGCGGCCAGGTGGTTCGTTCCGCGGGCGCATCGGCGCAGCTTCTTAGCAAAGAAGGCGACGTCGCCCTCATTAAGTTGCCTTCGGGCGAGGTCAGAAAATTTTCTGTGGACTGCATGGCGACCGTGGGTCAAGTCGGCAATCTCGACCACGAAAACGAAACCTTCGGCAAGGCCGGCCGTACGCGCTGGCGGGGTATTAAACCGACGGTTCGCGGTGTGGCCATGAACCCCGTGGATCACCCGCACGGCGGCGGTGAAGGCAAAGTGAAGGGCAATCATCCGCAAACGCCATGGGCTTTCCCGACGTTGGGCAAGAAGACGCGCCATAACAAGCGCACGGACAAACACATCGTCGAACGGCGGAAATAGATTTTTTGGTTGTGAATGAACTGAGGCAAGAAATCTCGCGGTGAATTAAGAGTCGCGGGAGCGAGCAGAAAAAATGCGAGCGACACGGACAAATCGGT
Organism: Candidatus Sulfotelmatobacter sp.; assembly: GCA_035567915.1. Classification (GTDB taxonomy): domain Bacteria; phylum Acidobacteriota; class Terriglobia; order Acidiferrales; family UBA7541; genus Acidiferrum. The sequence continues at coordinate 3,315 of DATMPA010000026.1, forward strand.
CGGCAGCACGCAGGACAGCAGCGAAGCGACGGGCACGTCCCGCGAAGCGCGTGGCGGTAAAGCGCGTCGCGGCAAAGCCTGTAGCGAAGCCAGTCCTGCCATTGCGCAAATCGCAGATCGTTCCACTGGAGCCGGCTCTGTACAAGCTCTGCAAGCCCGGCTGGACGGTCATCGTGGAACGCACTCCGAACGCGCAAGGCACGCGTTTCGTCTGCCCGTTCTGCCCGAAGTCTCACCGAGTCCCCGGACCGGTGCGCGGATTTAAGAAAGTGCGGCACGCCCAATGGGGCCGTTTGCGCCGCGTGGAGGAATAGCAAGAGATGGCTCGCTCACTGAAAAAGGGACCGTTTGTTGACGGCCACTTGCGTGTGAAAGTCGAAGCACTGAATGCGCGCAACGAAAAGAAAGTTGTGAAGACCTGGTCGCGGCGTTCGACGATTGTGCCCGATATGATCGGCCACACCATCGCCGTGCACAACGGCAGGAAATTTATCCCGGTCTACGTGACCGAACAAATGATTGGTCACAAGCTGGGTGAGTTTGCTCCGACGCGCTCGTTCAAGGGCCACGCCGTGAAGGCAGCCCTCGAAAAGGCGGCGGGTGCGGCTCCTGCAGCAGGAGGCGGCGCAGTAGCGGCACCAGTAGCGCCGAAGGCATAATTTATGGCTGACGCTCAGACACAAACACCGCAGATTGAAGCGCACGCGCTCGCACGGCACGTTCGTATGTCGCCGCAGAAAGCGCGCCTCGTAATCGATTTGATCCGCGGCCAAAAAGTGCAAGACGCGCTGCAGACGCTTCGCTACACCCCGAAGCGTGCTGCGAAGCACATTGAAAAAATTCTGCGCAGCGCCATCGCCAACGCAGAACGCAAGGCAGAAGACGCCGGAGCGCCGCTCGACGTGGATCAGCTCTTCGTCTCCAAGGCCTTCGTCAACGAAGGCCCGCGCTGGAAGCGGTTGCGCCCCGCGCCGATGGGCCGTGCCTTCCGCTACCAGAAGCGCACCGCGCATCTCTGGGTGGGCGTCGCCGAGCATCACGTTGCTGCGGCGGAGCGCCACGCAGCAAACGTTGCGGAGCAGGAATCGAACAAGGGCGTTCGCGGAACCGCGCGCCGTGTTCGCAAGGCTTTGACGGGCAAGCAAACGTCCGGGAAAAAGGGGAAGAAGTAACCCATGGGACAAAAAACTCATCCGTACGGTTTCCGCCTTGGCTACAACAAGCCGTGGAAGTCGCGCTGGTACGCCGATCGCGACTACGCCGACCTGCTTCACGAAGACGTCAAGCTTCGCAAGGAACTCAAGGAAAAGCTGAAGTCCGCCGGCATCAGCTCGATTGACATCGAGCGCGCCGCGAACAAGCTCATCGTGCGGATTTACACCGCACGTCCCGGCATCATCATCGGCCGCAAGGGCGCGGAAATTGACAAACTGAAGCAGGAAGTATCCAAGCGCACCAAGCGTGAAGTGCACATTGATATTCAGGAAGTGCACCGGCCGGAACTTGATGCGACTCTTGTTGCGGAATCGATTGCCTTGCAGCTCGAAAAGCGCGTGGCCTTCCGCCGCGCGATGCGCAAAGCCGTTGACTCCGCTCTGCGCTTCGGTTGCAAGGGAATCAAGGTCCGCGTTGCGGGCCGCTTGAACGGTGCGGAAATTGCCCGCAAGGAATGGTATCTGCAGGGCCGCTTGCCTCTGCAAACGCTCCGCGCGGACATTGATTTCGGCACTGCGGAAGCACACACAACCTACGGCGTAATCGGTGTGAAGTGCTGGATCTATCAGGGTGAAAACATTCCGAAGCGCAGAAATACTCAGGACCGCGAAGTTGCGGCCGTAGCGTAAAGCAAGTCAGAACGGATTTTAGGGAAAAGAGAACACAGCGATGTTGATGCCCAAGAAAGTGAAGTACAGAAAGCAGATGCGCGGCCGCCGCAAAGGCAAGGCGTGGCGCGGCGGCGAATTATCCTTCGGCGAATACGGTTTGAAGGCGATGGAATGTGCGTGGATTACCGACCGCCAGATCGAAGCTTCCCGCGTCGCCATCACGCGGTACATCAAGCGCGGCGGAAAGCTCTGGATTAGGATTTTTCCAGACAAGCCCTACACCAAAAAGCCCGCGGAAACCCGCATGGGCAAGGGCAAAGGCGCGCCGGAAAAGTGGGTCGCGGTCGTGAAGCCGGGCCGCATCATGTTTGAAATGGCAGGCGTTGACGAAACGGTGGCGCGCGAAGCTTTGGCGCTCGCGTCGCACAAGCTGCCGATTCCGACGAAATTCGTTTCCCGCGCAGGAGGATTCTAGGTATGCCGCGGCGCATTGAAAAAATTCGTGAAGCGGGCGTGAATGAGCTTGAAGCGCAGCACAAAGAGCTGACCGAGCAGATTTTCCGCCTCCGCTTCCAGTTGACTACCGGACAGTCCGAAGCGCTCAAGCGCTTGCGGGAAGCGAAAAAAGATCTGGCGCGCGTGAAGACATTACTGCGCGCGCACGAACTGAACGCCGGAGCTAAAACGGCGAAAGCAGGGAAAGCGTAATGACAGCAGAAACACAAGTTGTCGCCGCTCGCGGCGAACGCACCGAACTCGTGGGCAAAGTCACCAGCGCGAAGATGGAAAAGACCATCGTCGTCGAAGTGATGCGCCTCGTGCAGCATCCGAAGTACCGCCGCGTTGTGCGCATCTCGAAGAAGTTCTACGCGCACGACGAAAAGCGCGAAGCCAAGACGGGCGACACCGTGCGGATTTCCTCCACTCGGCCGCTCTCCAAGCTGAAGCGCTGGCGCTTGAAAGAAGTGCTGACGCGGAACGCGTCGGCCCAGCAAGTGGGATAGGGGAAGAGAAGCCATGATTCAGATGCGAACCTGGCTGACCGTAGCCGACAATTCCGGCGCTCGGAAGCTGATGTGCATTATGCCCATCGGCGGCGATGCCGGACTGAAAGCGGGATTGGGCGATATCGTCACCGCGTCGGTCAAGGAAGCGACACCTGAAAGCCAAGTGAAAGAAGGCAAGGTCGTAAAGTGCGTGATCGTCCGCATGCGCAAAGAAGCTCGCCGCAGGGATGGCACCTACATTCGCTTTGACGACAACGCCGCGGTTTTGATTAACGATGCAAATGAGCCCGTCGGCACCCGCGTTTTCGGGCCGGTGGCCAGAGAGCTGCGCGAGAAGAAGTTCACGAAGATCGTCTCGCTGGCTCCGGAAGTTTGGTAAGGGAAAATGAGCGCACAGGCTACAAAACGGAACACCATCCAGCTTCGCAAGGGCGATCAGGTAAAAGTGATTTCCGGACGCGACGCCGGCAAGAGCGGCCGCGTGCTTGCCATAAATCCGGTGAAGAACACGGTTGTTGTGGAACACGCGAACATCATCAAGCGCCACACCCGGCCGAATCCGAACAAAAACGTCAAGGGCGGCATCGTGGAAAAAGAAGGCCCGATGAACGTCTCGAACGTGATGATTGTTTGCTCCAGTTGCGGCAAGCACACGCGCATCGGCCACACCGTTTTGGCAGATGGCAAGAAAGTTCGCGCCTGCCGCCGCTGCGGAACGACTTTAGACAAGTAGTGAAGTTAAGAAAAGGGCTTTAGTTAAACAGAAGGTCAGAGGAAATGAAGAGCAGATTGCAGGATAAATTTCGCAAAGAAACGACGCCAGCGCTGATGAAGCGCTTTGGCTGGAAGAACGTCATGGCCGTGCCGAAAGTTGCCAAGATTACCGTCAATATCGGTCTTGGCGAAGCCAGCCAGAACGCAAAGCTGCTGGACACCGCGGCGCAGGAGCTCGGCCAGATTACCGGCCAGAAAGCCATCATCACCCGCGCCAAGAAGTCCATCGCGAATTTCAAAATTCGCAAGGGCATGCCCATCGGCTGCGCGGTTACGCTACGCGGCGACATCATGTACGAATTTCTGGACCGGCTGTGCAACATCGTCCTGCCGCGCGTGCGCGACTTCCGCGGATTGCCCTCGAACGCTTTCGATGGCCGCGGCAATTACACGCTCGGCTTGAAAGACCAGCTCGTATTTCCGGAAATTGATTACACGCGCGTGGACAAAATCAAGGGCATGAACATTACTTTGACGACCACCGCGAAAAATGATGAAGAAGGCCGCGAGCTTTTGAAAGGCCTTGGCTTTCCACTGCGCGGACCGAAAGAGGCGAACAACTAATGGCACGCACCGCAAAAATCGTAAAGGACCAGAAGAAACCCAAGTTCAAGGTGCAGCATCGCAATCGCTGCCGCATCTGCGGCCGCGCGCGCGGCTATATTCGCAAGTTTGAAATGTGCCGTATCTGCTTCCGCGGCATGGCGCTCAAGGGAGAAATCCCAGGCGTAGTCAAGGCGAGCTGGTAAGGCCCATACAGGAGAAGATCCAGGAGAATTATGCAGACCGATCCTATTGCCGATTTTCTGACGAGCATTCGCAACGGCGCCGCGGCGAAGCATCAGCGCGTGGACGTGCCCGCGTCGAAGCTCAAGAGTGAAATTGCCCGCATCCTGAAGGAAGAGGGCTACATCTCGACTTTCAAGACCGTGGACGAAAACAAGACGCACAAGGTGCTTCGCGTTTTCCTGAAGTACACGCCGGACCGCCGCAGCGTCATCACCGGCCTCAAGCGCATTTCGCGCCCCGGCCAGCGGAATTACGTCGGCGCGATGGACATGAAGCCGGTTGTCGGTGGGCTGGGAATCAGCATTGTCACCACGCCGAAAGGTCTGATGACGGGCCGCGCCGCGAAGAAAGCGAAAGTCGGCGGCGAATTGCTTTGCGAAGTTTGGTAAACAGTTTTGGTTTCTCTAAACAAAAGTCTTTGAAGGGTTGAAACAGAACATGTCACGCATCGGAAACAAACCAATTCCCGTCCCGTCTGGCGTAAAGATCGCCATCGCCGCGGACAAAATTGATGTTCAGGGGCCCAAGGGCAAGCTGAGCGTTGTCGTTCCGAACGGCATCTCCTTCGAACAGAAGGACGGAATTCTCAACGTCAAGCGCAGCGCTGAAGATTTTCGCGCGTTACACGGACTCGCTCGCGCGCTTGTCGCCAACGCGGTTCACGGCGTCACGCAGGGCTTCAAAAAGGATCTCGACATCGTCGGCGTCGGTTACCGTGCCGAGCTCAAGGGCAAAGTCGTCGCTTTCGCTCTCGGCAAATCGCATCCCGTCGAATTTCCGATTCCGGAAGGAATCCAGATCGCCGTGGACAAGCAGACACACCTCGTCGTCAGCGGCGCGGACAAAGCGCAAGTCGGACAGGTTGCCGCGGATCTTCGTTCGCTTCGTCCGCCCGATCCCTACAAGCAAAAGGGAGTTCGTATCACCGGCGAGCGCCTCAAGAAGAAAGCCGGCAAAGCGGGCGCAAAGGCCGGCGCGTAATTGCGCCAGGGAATTTAAGAGGAGAAAGCTGTGGCATCAACACCAGTTCGCAGACTATCGAGAGCAGCAAAGCGCGAGCGCATTCATCAGCGCGTGCGCCTTACCGTGGCTGGCACTTCGGAGCGTCCACGCCTGTGCGTGTACCGTTCCATCGGTCACATCTACGCTCAGGTCATTGACGATCGAGCCGGCAAGACGCTGGTCTCCGCCAGCTCCAATGACGGCAAGACTAAGGAATCGCTCAAGGGCGGTGGAAACGTTTCTGCAGCCAAAGTCGTCGGCAAGATCATCGCCGAACGCGCCAAAGCTGCTGGGATTCAAAAGGTTGTGTTTGATCGCGGCGGATACAAGTATCACGGCCGCGTGAAGGCGCTCGCTGATGCGGCGCGGGAAGCGGGGTTACAGTTCTAAGCCTATGTCGAAGCAAATTCTAAGGGAGAGTCTCGCGGTTCGGCGGCTGCTTGAAGTGAATCCTGCCGAGTTGAAGGATGACGTCGTCGCCATCAACCGCGTTACCAAAGTCGTCAAGGGCGGCAAGAACCTCAGCTTCTCCGCACTCGTTGTCGTTGGCGACAATCATGGTCACGCCGGTTTCGGTATGGGCAAGGCCCGTGAAGTTCCGATGGCCATCAAGAAGGGCATCGAGCAGGCAAAGAAGAATTTGATCCAGTTGAATCTCAAGGGCACGACGATTCCGCATCAAGTTATCGGCCGTTACGGCTCGGCCCAGGTTTTGCTGAAGCCCGCGGCGGAAGGCACGGGCGTCATCGCCGGCGGTCCCGTTCGCAAAGTTATGCAAGTAGCGGGAATTCACAACGTGCTGACGAAGTCGCTCGGCACATCGAATCCGCACAACGTTATCAAAGCCACGTTTGCGGCTTTACTCAGCCTCAAGGACGCGGCCCACGTTGCGGAAACGCGCACGAAGACCATCGAAGAGGTCACCGGCAAGTCGCAAGAAAAAGCGGCAGGTGGGGTCTAATGTCAGCGCAGAAGAAAACGGCGTCCTCCGGGACCATTAAGGTGAAGTGGGTGGTCAGCTTCATCAGCTGCACCGATGACATGCGTCAGACGATTCGTGGCCTCGGCCTGCGGCGTTTAAATCAGGTAGTCGAGCGCCAGGATACGCCGGAAACGCGCGGCATGATCCTTAAAGTGCGCCATCTCGTGGAAGTGGTGAAATAAGTTATGGCAAAGAAGACTAACGAAGCGAAAAAATCCGTCAGCCTTTCGACCCTGCGGCCGCCGCGCGGTTCGCGCAAGAAGAAAGTCCGCGTGGGTCGCGGCATGGGTTCGAAGCTCGGCAAGACCGCCGGCTCCGGCAACAAAGGCCAGAAATCCCGCCGCGGCTATTCCCGGCGCCGCGGTTTTGAAGGCGGCCAGATGCCGTTGCATCGCCGCATTCCGAAGCGCGGCTTTCACAATCCGTTCGGTTCTTCGTTCGCAGTCATCAACGTCGAAGAATTGAACGCATTTCCGGCGGGCGAAACCGTGACGCCGGATTTGCTTCGCGCGCACGGTTTTGTCCGTACGACGGAGCAGGTAAAAATTCTGGGCGATGGCGAGCTGAAAGCCAAGCTAACCGTACACGCTCACGCTTTCAGCGCTTCCGCCAAGGATAAAATCACCAAGGCTGGCGGCACGTTTGAGGTTTTGGCTTGAAGTTGTAGTGGCGGGTCTTCAGACCCGTGCTTTTCCGGGTTTTTAGGATTTGTACTAAGGACAGCAACGAGACAAGGTAAAGAATGAACCGATTCCTCCAGGCACTCGCGAATCTCTTCCGCATCGAAGATCTGCGGAAGCGCGTCCTCTTTACACTGGCCTTGCTGGCGGTGTATCGCATCGGCGCGCACATTCCCACGCCGGGAATCAATAAAGACGTCCTGGAGCTCTACTTTCAACAGGCGCAAAACTCCGCGCTTGGGATTTTCGATCTCTTCAGCGGCGGCAACTTGCGCCGTCTCACGATTTTTGCGCTCGGCATCATGCCGTACATCACTTCTTCGATCATCTTGCAGTTGATGACCGTCGTGTTCCCGTACCTCGAGCGCCTGCAAAAAGAAGGCGAGCTGGGTCGCCGCAAAATTACGCAGTACACGCGGTATTTGACCGTCGTTCTCAGCATCATCCAGTCATTCTCGATTGCGGAAACGTTGCAACATGCAACCGGGCCCAATGGCCAGTCCTTCGTCTATCACCCGGGATTCTCATTTACCTTGATGACCATACTCACGCTCACCACGGGCTCCGCATTCATCATGTGGCTCGGTGAGCAGATTAGCGAACGCGGCATCGGCAACGGTATGTCGCTCATCATTTTCGTCGGCATCGTGGTCGGTCTGCCGCGCGCTATCGTGGATTTGTTTGAACTCGTAAAGACCCAGCAGTGGGGACCGCTCAGTGCGTTGATTTTGATCCTTTTGATCATCTTCATGGTGGCCGTCGTTGCTTTTATCGTTTTGGTCGAGCAAGGTCAGCGGCGTATTCCTGTGCAATACGCCAAGCGTGTCGTCGGCCGCCGCGTCATGGGCGGGCAATCGTCGTATCTCCCGCTGCGCGTTAATTCCGGCGGCGTGATTCCGCCAATTTTCGCAAGCTCGTTGCTGGCATTTCCGCCGACCATCGCGCTGGTGCTGAACCATCGGTGGCCGTTTGTGGACGCCATCGTGAATCAAATTAAGTTTGGCGAGCCGCTCTACAACTTGCTCTACGTCGTCATGATTTTGGCGTTCGCGTTCTTTTACATCGGCATCGTGTTCAATCCAACCGAGCTCGCGGACAATATGCGCAAGAACGGTGGCTTCATTCCGGGCATTCGTCCGGGCCGCAACACGAGCGAGTATGTCAGCAAGATTTTGAAGCGTCTGACCCTTGTTGGCGCCATTTATCTCGCGATTATCTGCTTGTTGCCCGAATGGATGCTCACTGGTATCCACTTCGACCACATTGGCTGGGGTATCGGCGGCTGGTTCGATCGGCATTTCCCCACCTGGTTCCTTAAGGGATTGGGCGTGAATTTTTATTTTGGCGGCACGTCGCTGCTCATCGTAGTAGGCGTTGCGATGGATACCGTGCAGCAACTGGAAGCGCAGCTGGTTATGCGCAACTATGAAGGATTTGCTCGGAAGGGCCGGATTCGCGGCCGGCGGTAATGGAAAGGCGCGGAGCGGCGGGGGAAGTGCGCCCGCACGAGAAACTGGACCGCGCGGTGATTTTTCTCGGGCCTCCGGGCGCGGGAAAGGGTACGCAGGCGAAAGTGCTGGCGAAGTATTTCGGTGCGCCGCATCTTTCGACGGGCGACATGCTTCGCGAGCACGTCGAGCACGGTACTTCGCTCGGCTTGCAAGCGCAGCCGATTATGTCGCGCGGCGAGTTGGTGCCCGATTCGCTCGTGCTGAAGATGGTGGCTGAGCGCATCGAGCGGCCCGATTGCACGCACGGTTTTGTGTTTGATGGTTTTCCGCGGACCGTGGCGCAAGCGCAGTATCTGGGCCAGTTGCTCGTCGCGCACGGTGCTCCGCGACCGATTGTGATTCACCTGGTGATTGATTTGCCGCTGTTGATGAAGCGGCTTACTGGACGCAGGGTCTGCAAGGTTGGCGGTGAGATTTACAATATTTACGACCGCCCGCCGAAAGTTTCGGGCCGTTGCGATAACGACGGCGGCGAGCTGATTCAGCGGACGGACGACACGCAAGAAGTGATCGCACCCCGGCTGGCGGCGTACGAAAGGCAGACTTCGCCGTTGGTTGCTTACTATCGGCGGCTAGGGTTGCTTCACCAGATTGACGCGGCAAAAAGCGTTGACGAAGTGAAGCAGCAGGTTTTGCAGAGCGTGTTGAGCGCAAGGCGGGCGCACTAGGTAGGAACATGGCGATTCATCTGCGCAGCCCTGAAGAGCTCGAGAAAATGCACCGCGCCGGACTGGTAGTCCACGAGGTGCTGAGTTCGCTCAGAAAGTTTGTACGGCCGGGAATTACGACGATGGACCTTGAGGAAGAAGCCAAAAGGCTCATCGCGGCAAAGCCAGGCAAGCCGGCGTTCAAAGGATACCGGGGTTATCCCTGTGTTCTCTGTACGTCAGTGAACAGTGAGATCGTTCACGGGATTCCGTCGCCGAAGCGCAAGCTGAAGGAAGGCGACATCGTATCCATCGACTTCGGAATGGAAGTGGATGGCTACTACGCGGATTCGGCGGTCACGGTTCCGGTGGGGGAAATCAAGCCGGAAGTCCGGAAGCTCTTGGACGTGACACGCGAATCGCTAGACCGCGCGATTGACAAAATGCGCGCGGGCAACCGACTAGGCGACGTTGGCCACGCTGTGCAAAGCCTGGTCGAGGAAAATGGTTTTTCGGTGGTTCGGGAATTTGTCGGGCACGGCATCGGAACGAAAATGCACGACGAGCCGAACCTGCCGAATTATGGTGAGCCCGGGCGCGGCGCGCGATTGCAGGAAGGTATGGTAATCGCAGTCGAGCCGATGGTGAATGCAGGGCGTCCGGATGTTCGGATGCGCGATGAGTGGACGGCGGAAACAGCCGACGGCAGTCCTTCGGCGCATTTCGAGCACACCATCGCGGTCACCGCAAACGGCCCGTGGATTCTCACGCGGCCGAAAGAGATGACCGGGCCAGCTTGGTAGAATTGTACCGGGAGTTGTAATGGCCGATCTTTAGATCGGTTCTGGGAGAACATGGCGAATCAGGACGACGACAAGAAGAAGAACGACTCCGGAAATTCAAAGGAGGACGCCATTGAAGTGATGGCGACGGTCATCGAGCCGCTGCCGAACGCGATGTTCCGCGTTGAGCTGGAAAACAAGCACCAGGTGCTGGCGCATGTTTCCGGCAAGATGCGCAAGAATTTCATCCGGATTTTGGCCGGAGACAAAGTGGCCGTGGAGCTTTCGCCATACGACTTAACCCGCGGCCGAATCGTTTATCGCTACAAGTAGAGATTGTAGCGGTTTTGTGGGGCTGGGGCTTTAGCCCGGCATTGAGGAGCAGGGACCATGAAAGTTCGCGCAAGCGTGAAGAAAATTTGTGACAAGTGCAAGGTCATCCACCGCCGTGGAGTCGTTCGGGTCATTTGTTCCAACCCGAAGCACAAGCAGCGTCAGGGATAGTTGGTAGTTCTAAGGAAGAGTTTTAGTCTGCAATGGTTTTGTAGAGATAGGAGAAGTCGAATATGGCACGTATCGCAGGTGTTGATCTTCCGCCGCAAAAGCGTCTCTGGGTCGGGTTGACCTCGATCTATGGCATCGGACAGGTGCGCGCGAGAAAAATTGCGGAAATTGCGAATGTGGACTTTACGAAAAAAGTCCGCGACCTGACCGAAGACGAAGTGAATCGTCTTCGCCAGGAAATTGAAAAGGAAGGCCGCGTGGAAGGCGATCTCCGCAAGGAGATACAGATGAACATCCGCCGGCTCATCGAAATTCAGGCGTATCGCGGCATTCGTCATCGCCGCAACTTGCCGGTTCGCGGCCAGCGCACGCACACGAACGCCCGCACGCGCAAAGGTCCGCGCCGCGGTGCCGTCGCTGCGAAGAAGCAGACCAAGGGCAAGAAGGGCTAAGTAGTTTTCGATTTCAGAATTGAACAGTAGTCAAAAATACGGAGCAAAACGTGGCAAAAGAGCAGAAAGCAGCGCAAGACGCGACGCAAGCGCCGGCAAAACCGGCAGCGGGTGGAGCAGCGGCGAAGCGCAAAAAAGAATTCAAGAAGAAGCGCGAAAAGCGCATCGTGCCGCACGGCGTCGCGCACATCGCCGCTTCTTTCAACAACACGCAGATCACCATCACGGATTCGGACGGCCGCACGCTGTGCTGGTCTTCCGCCGGAGCGATCGGCTTCAAGGGTTCGCGCAAGGGTACTCCGTACGCCGCGCAGCAGGCTTCGCTTTCCACCGCGACTGTCGCGCGGGATCAGTACGGGATGAAGAGCATCGAAGTTCGCATTCAAGGGCCGGGTTCCGGCCGCGAATCTGCCGTGCGCGCGCTGGCCGCCGCTGGTTTACACATCGTGGTCATTCGCGACGTTACGCCGATTCCGCACAACGGCTGCCGTCCGCCGAAACGCCGCCGCGTTTGATTTTGTGGTGCGGGTTAGCCCGCACCGGGAAAAGTTCCAAGAGTTACTTGAAGGGAGAATCGAAGTTGGCAAGACATCGTGATGCAGTTTGCCGCCTCTGCCGCAGGGAAGGGCAAAAGTTGTTCCTAAAAGGTTTGCGGTGCTTTACGGAAAAGTGCGCCATTGAAAAGCGCAACTTCGTTCCAGGCCAGCACGGCCAGTCTCGGCGGCCAAAAGTCGCCGGCTACGGCTTGCAGTTGCGCGAAAAGCAAAAAGTGAAGCGCACCTACGGGCTGCTGGAGCGCCAGTTCCGCAACTATTTTGAAAAGGCCGAGCGGACCAAGGGTCCAACCGGCGAAAACCTCATCATTTTCCTCGAGCGCCGTCTCGATAACGTCGTGTGGCGCGCGGGACTTGCGTCCTCGCGTTCACAAGCGCGGCAGCTCGTTCTGCATGGCCACGTCCGCATCAACGGCAAGAAGGTCAACATTCCTTCTTACCAGATCAATGTGGGCGAAGAAGTCGCCATCAAGGAAAAAATGCACCAGAACGCGATGGTCATGGAAGCGCGCAATGTTGCGCAAAGCCAGAGCGCCGTGCCCTGGCTCGAACAGGACCGCGAACAATTCAAAGCCAAAGTCGTGGCGTTGCCGAAGCGCGATGACGTGCAGACGCCGCCAATCAACGAACAACTGATCGTCGAACTTTATTCGAAGTAAGCGCAGTAACTGAAAAAGATTTGGTCTTAAGTGGCCGCCAACGCGCGGTCACGGAAGGATGGAACACGATGTGGAAGGGATTTCAAAAGCCGAAGCGTCTTGCATCTGAACTCGAATCGCTCACGGAAAAGTACGGTCGTTTTTCCGCGCAGCCATTTGAACGCGGCTGGGGAACGACGGTTGGAAATGGTCTGCGGCGCGCGCTGCTCAGTTCGATTGAAGGCGCGGCTATCACCGCGGTGAAAATCGAAGGAGTTCTTCACGAATTTTCTTCGATCGCCGGCGTGGTGGAAGATGCCACGGACATTATCCTCAACCTGAAGCAGGTGCCGATCAAGTTGAACACGGATCTGCCGAAAACGATCTATTTGAACGTGGAGCAGCCGGGACCTGTCACCTCCGCGCAAATTGAAGAAGACGCGGACTTCGCCGTGCTCGACAAGAGCGTGTATATCGCCACCGTCAGCGAAGGTGGCAAGCTGCAAATCGAAATGCGCGTGAAGAACGGCCGCGGCTATGTTGCCGCCGACCGCAATTACGACGAAGACCTGCCCATCGGCTATATTCCGGTGGACAGCGTTCACTCGCCCGTGCGCAAGGTCAATTACTCCGTCGAAGCGGCGCGTCTCGGCCAGATGACGGATTACGAAAAGTTGATGCTCGAAGTCTGGACGAACGGCGCCATCACTCCGCAAGATGCGATTGGTCTCGCCGCGAAGCTCGTCAAGGATCACATGAGCATCTTCATCAACTTTGAAGAAGCCGTCGAATCGATTGACGCACCCATCGAGACGACCAACGATCCGCGCCTCGAACACTTGGATCGCAGCGTGGAAGAGCTCGAACTTTCCGTTCGCTCCTACAACTGCCTGAAGAACGCCAACATCCAGACGATTCGCGAACTCGTGCAGAAGAGCGAAAACGAAATGCTGAAGACGAAAAACTTCGGCCGCAAATCGCTCAACGAGATCAAAGATATACTGGTGAAGATGGGCCTCAGCCTTGGAATGAAGTTCGATGAGCACGGCCGCATTATTTGGCCGCCGCTCCCGAGCCAGACTGCCGCGCCTTCGGCAGAGGATTCAGTCGGTCTGTAAGACGGCTCGAGGAAACGACGAGACATGCGACATCTGAAATCGGGATCGAAACTCGGACGCAATCCATGGCACCGCCGCGCAACGCTGCGGAATCTGGTGACCAATCTTTTTGAACACGGCCGGATCACCACTACGCTCACCCGCGCGAAAGCCGCGCGGCCCGTGGCGGAAAAGATGATCACGCTCGGCAAGCGCGACACCCTGCAATCACGGCGCCAGGCCGCGTCATACATCATGACGCCTGCCGTTACCAAGAAACTGTTCAGCGATATCGCGCCGAAATTCGCGGATCGCGCGGGCGGTTACACGCGCATCATTCCCGCCGGCATTCGCGTCGGTGACGGAGCGAAGGTTGCGATTCTTGAGCTCGTTGGCTATGAGTTCAAGAAAAAAGAAAAGAAAGAAAAGCCGGTGAAGGAAGAAGTGGCGGAAACGAAGAGCTAACCGCTAAAAAACTGAACCCTTTCCGCCCGCTTCGGGAAACCGAAGCGGGCGTTTTGTTCTCTCCACGTCGTGTACGATGATGAAACTCAATTGTGGAGAAACTAAAATGGCGATGACCATCAAGGATTTCCGACGAATCGCGCTCAGCATGGAAGGCGCTGAAGAAAGCTCGCACATGGGCAGTCCGGATTTCCGCGTCGGTGGAAGGATTTTCTGCACGCTCGCGTCCGCCAAACAGGGCTACGGAAACTTGATGCTGAAGCCGGAGCAGCAAGCGATGTTCATCGAAGATCTCCCTGAAATGTTTATTCCCATCGCAGGCAGTTGGGGAAGAATGGGAATGACGCACGTCATCCTGGCCAACGTCAGCGAAGATGTTCTGGAAGGCGCGATCCGCACGGCTTACAAATTGCGAGTCGCGGCGAACGCGAAATCAGGCCGCAAAAAATCTCTGCCTACTAAAGGGAAGAGAGCGGCCAAACCGCGCCACAAGAAAGCCAAAAAAAGGTTCTGAACATAAATGCCTTCCAGCGAACGCAAAGGAAGAGGGTGGGCTAAAGCCCCGCCGTTACACAGGGAAACAACAAGAGGGAGTAGCAAGAGGTTTGGGCTAGAATTCGGCCTACGGCCTTGAACCCAGTGACACATTTTCTTTCGGGGTGGGCGCTTGCGAACTGCGCGCCTTCTCTAGAGCGCCGGGAGAGAGCATTCGTTACGCTGGCGTGCGTTGTTCCGGACGTGGATGGACTTGGCGCGATTCCGGAGTTGCTGACGCGAAATTCGGCGCATCCCTTGAATTGGTTTTCGCAATACCACCATCAGCTGCACAGCCTTGCCTTTGGTTTGTTCGTGACTGCAATTTGTTTTGCATTTGCGAAGCATAGATGGACGACCGCTTTGCTCGCCTTTGCGAGTTTTCATTTACATCTTTTTGAGGACGTTTTGGGAGCGCGCGGTCCGGATGGTTACCAATGGCCGATTCCTTATTTAACGCCATTTAGCCAAGCGGCACAGATTGCCTGGAGCGGTCAATGGGCGCTGAACGCATGGCCGAATTTTGCGATTACGATTGGGCTTTTGGCGCTGGCGTTTTATTTGGCTTGGCGCCGTGGATTCTCTCCGTTGGAGATGGTTTCGCGACGCGCGGACCAGGTATTTGTGGAGACGCTTCGCGCGAGATTTCGTTGATGAGGCACGGGCGGGAATGTGGAAAGACGTTCATCGCGAGGAAATGCTGCGGAGCAAAACCTTCGGAGAAAAGCGTGCGGAGAAAAGCCGCAGGGCTCCGCCCTGCGCTACAAGGATTTGGGAGATGGGGCGGGAGTCGCGGTCCAGGGGATGGAGTTTTTTTGTAGCAGCTCGATGAGGTAGTCAACGGGCACGGCTGCGCCGAGTGCGCCGGAATAGGGCGTGGGGCGAGTGCCGCTTTCGGCGCGCAGCGAGAAAGAACTTGGGCGGAGCCAGCGGCCGTCCACTAGGCCGGTTACTTCGCGTGACGCGGCGGAGAGAACGGGCGAACCGCTTTGGCCTCTCTGGACTTCGTGGGTAAAAAGAAAAAGATCGGTTTCCGGGAGAGATGGCTCCTCGTGCGTCTGAACGTAGCCGAGGACTTGCGCGGAAGACCAGTCCTGCACGGGCATCTGGTAGGTGGAAGCGTTGCGGATGTTTGCGGGATGGAGAGCGCTAGCTACGACAGCGTCGCCGGGCTCGACGCGCTTTACTGCAAGCGGCAAGAACGCGACGCGATACTTTCCCTCGAATGGATTTGGCGCAGCACGGAGAATGGCCACGTCATGAGTCCAGTCAATGGCGATGATGTTGGCCTTTAGAAGCTGCGGCGGAGCCATGGGGCGGTCTACGAGAATGTACGGCTGGCCCACGTCGCGAAACGTTTGCAGCACGTGGGCCGCGGTGACGAGATAGCCCTGCGCGTTGATGAAAAAGGCGTTTCCGAAAAAAGTGTAGCGGTACCCTTTGTTGCCAGGCCTTTCGTCACTGGGATAAACGATGGGGCAGATTGCGGCTTTGAGCGTGGCGTCGGCCGCAGACGCTGGCTCCTGTAGCTGTTGTGCGGAAGAATGTTGGACGGGCGAAGCCAGCGACGCGAAGAATATAAGGCAAAAGGTGAGGGAAAAGCTTAGGGTCAGCGCGCTCTCGGTGTTGTGCTTGAAATGGTTTCTCACGAGATGATTTCCACGATCGCAGCGATTGCTTATGGGGCTGCGAACCACAGAGTAACGCAAGGGATCGTACGCAATGCGATTGAGAGAATGCCGCGCGGACAATTCGATACCGGGGCCGATTTCGGAGTCCGCGCAGGCACAATTTTCTAGCGAAATGCGGCGGCGTTTTCGCGCGCCCAATCGCTGAAGGTGAAGGGCTGCCGGCCTGTTACTTCCTGGACGGTAGGAAATACGTGGGCGGCTTTGCCGGCGCGAATGAATTCCGCGAAGGGGAGCAGGGCATCAATTAGAAGAGGGGGCATGCCTGCTTTTGCCATGCCGGTGCGCGCGGCTTCGTCGCTGACCGGAACATAGTCGAGCGGCTTGCCGATGGCGCCAGAAAGAATTTTCACTTGCTCTGCCATATTCAGGGCTTCCGGCCCCGAGAGTGGATATGACTTTCCTTCGTGGCCATCGAAGGTGAGCGCACGAACAGCGACCGCAGCGATGTCGCGCGGGTGAACGGGCGGCAGCTTGCCGTCGCCGTAATTCGAGAAGACTTTGCCCTGCGCGCGAATGGATTCGCGCCAATGCAGCGCGTTGGACATGAAGGCTCCGGGCAGCAAGACAGTTAGCCCGATGCCGGTCTCGCGGATGGCTTGCTCACCTTCGTCGTGCCATTTTCGGATGGCATTGCGAATTTCTCCGTTTCCGCCGAGCGCGGAAAGTTTCACGATGTGGCGAACCCCGGCTTGTTTGGCAGCCTGCGCGAGATTTTTTTCGTGAATACCTGTCTGTGGCCCGAGTGTGAGCGAAAAGACTCGCTCGACTCCATTGACGGCGCGTGCCAGAGAATCCGGAGCTTCAAAATCCCCTTTGACAACCTCGACGCGGCTATCGAGCCTTGCTTTTGCGGGATTGCGCGTCATCGCCCGCACTTTTTTTCCCGCTGCTAGAAGTTGTGAAACTACTTCGCGGCCGACTGTGCCGGTCGCTCCTGTAACCAGAATCATTGATTTTTCCTTTTACGTTTATTTGTTGCTTTCAGTTTTTTTTGCTTCTTTTCATCGTTGCTTATGCGGCTGGTGCGTAGGGAACCGCGTTGCGCGCCTCGCGCAACGCTTTTGCCCACCACAACAAGCGTTTCAAGACTGTTTGCATTTGACGTTCGGCGCGCTCGGGATTCTTGAGTGTGCCGTCGGCATCGAATTGCTCCCATGCCATGGCGAAAGTGACCGAGTCCCGGATCGTAACGGCGTGCAATTCCGCGAAAACCTGGCGCAACTGCTCGACGGCGCGAATGCCCCCAGAGATTCCGCCGTAGGATACAAACGCAACGGGCTTCGCCTGCCATTCGGCGCCGACGGAATCGATCAGAGATTTCAGCGCCGCAGGATAGCCGTGGTTGTATTCGGGCGTGGCCACGACAAATGCGTCGGCTTCGCCTACGTGTTGGCGAAGCCAGGCGGTGTCGTGCGTATCGCCGACTCCGGCCGTCGCTCGGGCTGGAGGAGAAGCGGGATCGATGACGTCCAGCGCGAAATTACGATTGGTGGAAATCTGTTTTGCCGCCCAGGATGCAACTTTGTCGCAGAAGCGTCCTGAGCGCGTGCTTCCGTAAATCAGCGCGATCTTGATTTTGTTTTCCACGTGCGGTTTCTCCGTTTGCAAAGTTCCTAGCATTACGGTACAACCTCAAGTTAACTTGAGGTCAAGCGAAAAATGGAACCCAAAATGAAGCCGGGATTTCGCCGGGAAATGACCGTGGGGGAAGTGGCTGCGCGCAGCGGAGTGGCCGTTTCCACTCTGCATTTCTATGAAACGAAAGGGCTTATCAAGAGCTGGCGGAATCGCGGAAACCAGCGACGCTACGCTCGTGAAGTGCTGCGGCGCGTTGCGGTCATCAAGGTCGCCCAGCGCACGGGCATTCCGCTGGCTTCGATTCGCAAAGCGCTCAAGGCACTGCCTGGCGAACGAACGCCGACGGCGGAAGATTGGAAGCGCTTGTCCGCGGCGTGGCGCGCGGAACTGAACGACCGAATTGACCGGCTAACCCGTTTGCGCGACCAGCTAGACGGATGTATCGGTTGTGGCTGCTTGTCGCTCGGAGCGTGTCCGCTGCGAAATCCATGGGACAGACTTGGCAAGGAAGGGCCTGGGCCGAGAATCCTGGACCCGGATTAGTCTGCGGAGAATTCAGAGCGATGCTTGCGTCTGAGAGACGGCTTGCCTGCGGCGAAGAAATAGGAACCACAAAAAAAGAACCATGGATGCGACGAAGGCGCCGGAAGAGTCGAGAAGAGAATCCCATGGAGAAGCGGTGCGGCTGATGACGAAGGCCTGATGAATTTCATCGAGAGCAGAATAGCCGGCTGCGATGGAGAGAGCGGCGAGAGCCCAGGTCCAGCGCCAGCCAGTGCGGTTGCCGCGTGCCCCGCGAAAGAGCAAAAGATAGAAAATAAAATATTCGGAGAAGTGAGCGGTCTTGCGGATTAAATAGTGAATGCCTTCGATTCGGTCTGCGCTCAGCGAGGGAAAAAGCCAGTGAAGCAACGGGCCGATGTATGAGCTTGTATTGCCGGCGGAAAAAGAATCGGTCGAAAGCATGAAGATGATGCAGGCCCAGACGAGTGACGGCCACCACGCGCGTAACCACGTGGCAATGAATTGAGACGCCGGCACGCGGCGGCGCAGTTCTTCGAGATCGGGTGCGGGGCGAGGGTTACGCCAGGGTTGTTCGGGCAAGAGAGAAAGCTCCCAACAATTTACTATTACAAACGGCTGTCGCCGCGACGTGAAACGAATTTTGCAAGAAATTCAACTATTCCATGCGATAGTTCGGCGCTTCGCGCGTGATGACGACGTCATGGACGTGCGATTCGCGCAAACCGGCTGCGGTGACGCGGACGAACTGCGCTTTCTCCGCGAGCTCTTTCAGCGAAGCTGCGCCGACGTAGCCCATGCCGCTTTTCAAGCCGCCTACAAGCTGATCGGTCAGCGCACCGAGCGGGCCCTTGTAAGCGACGCGGCCTTCGACGCCTTCCGGCACAGACTTGCCGCTTTCGCTGGAATCCTGCACGACCGAGTATCGATCGGAGCCAGCATTCATCGCGCCGATGGAGCCCATGCCGCGGTATGACTTGAACGTGCGCCCTTGATAGAGAATTGTTTCGCCCGGGGATTCTTCGGTTCCCGCGAAAAGACTGCCGATCATGACGCAGGAAGCTCCGGCGGCGATCGCTTTGGTGATGTCGCCGGAATATTTGATGCCGCCGTCGGCGATGATGGGCACGCCGGTACCTCTCGCAGCGCGCGCGGCTTCCATAACGGCGGTGAGTTGCGGAACTCCCGCGCCGGTGACGACGCGCGTGGTGCAGATCGAGCCGGGACCGATGCCGACTTTCAGGCCGTCGATGCCGAGAGCGATGAGATCTTTCGCGCCTTCGTAGGTTGCTACGTTGCCGGCGATGATTTGCATTTCCGGCAGGCGATGACGAATCGCTTTGATGGCTTCCATGACTTTTTCGGTGTGGCCGTGCGCGGTGTCGATCGCGACGACATCCACTTTGGCTTTGGACATTTCGACCGCGCGCTCGAGGAAATCTCCGGTTGCACCGACCGCGGCTCCGGCGTAGAGGCGGCCATGATCGTCTTTTGAGGCACTCGGATATTCGAGTTTTTTCTGGATGTCTTTTACGGTGATGAGGCCCTTCAGGTTGAAATCCTGGTCCACGACGAGAAGCTTTTCAATGCGATGTTTCTGCAGGATTTTTTCGGCTTCCTCGAGCGTCGTGCCGACGGGGACGGTAACGAGATTGTCTTTCGTCATGACGGCGTTTACGAGTTGCGCATGATTTTTCTCGAAGCGAAGATCGCGATTGGTAAGAATTCCGGCGAGGCGCGTGCCGCGCGTGACGGGAAGGCCAGAAATGCGGTACTTGGTCATGATTTCGAGGGCCTGGCGCAGCGTGATATCCGGAGAGATGGTGACGGGGTCCACGATCATGCCGGATTCAGAACGTTTTACGCGATCCACTTCCTCGCCCTGGCGGTCAATCGGCATGTTGCGATGAATGATGCCGATGCCGCCCTGGCGCGCGATGGCGATGGCGAGGCGCGATTCGGTGACGGTGTCCATGGCCGCCGAGGCGAGAGGAATGGCCATCTGCAGCTTGCGTGTGAAATTCGTCTGCGTCGTGACTTCGTTAGGCAGAACCGAGGACTTGCCGGGAACGAGCAGAACGTCGTCAAAAGTTAAACCTTCTTGAATGGGACCGTCAGTCATTCGAGCCTCTTTGGCAAACCTCTCTCCGGAAAATTTGGCGCCGTAAAAACAGCGCAGCCCGGCAGGTGGCCGCCGGGCCGGAAGTACAATTCATAAAATCGAAAAAATGAATCACTGTGAACTTATTATTGTAGGGGTGCGGGGAGAATGGGTCAAGTTTTCTACTGTGGAGCGGGCCTGCGCAACGCGGTAGGACTCGCCAATGTATCCGTTGAGTTGCTCGATTCTGGTCTTGTCGTTGGAGCGGGCTAGCATTATTTCCAGAATGGGTGACAGGAAGCGGCCGTATTTTGCCAATGTCACGCGGTCGTGAGAAGCGAAGGCGTACTCGATGGATTTTTCGGTTGCTGGAGTGACTATTTCCATGCGGCCGACGAAAACGCGATTTGTATTCGTAGGCGCGGGCTTGATGGTGAGCGGCAGAACGGTGTCCACGAAGTTTCGAGGCACGATGTACAGGAGGCGGGAGCCTTCTTCGAACCAGGAATCCTGCCACGTTTGCACCATGGCGTGCGCTTCATCGGCGTAGAGGCCTTGCTCGACTAGAGTCCTTTCGAGGTCGCGCGAAAGGGAATCGAGGTCCGAATTTAGTTCCGGCGGATCGGCGATCGAGGAATTGCGGACAATGCCTAGAAAACGGTAGCCGAGTTTTTCGCCGCGGCGTTCGAAGAGGATTGCTTGCGGAATAGGTCCTTGCGCGAGATTGGAGACGAGCAGACGGCCGTCTTGCATTGGAATTGCGGAGACAGGGACGTCAATGGAAGAGACTCCGCGGTAGAAAAGAAATTTTTCGTGTTGCTGGCCGGAGGAGGAAGAGACAGTTAAGGGAGAAGCGCCGGTCTCCCGCGCGGCATAGTAGCGGCTGGGCGCGGCTTCGATAGGAAAGTTTTCCGTGCCGGCAGGGTCCACGGTGACGGAATCCCATTGGATTTCCCCGCTGTTGGCTGGGAGTGCCATGTTGACGTTGAGATTTTTTTGTGAGAGTCCGGTTCCTGTGGCGTGGGGATACCACTCGGTGAGCAGCCCTTTGGCGAAATCGACGTGGACCGATAGAGTAGTTTGATGAGTTGCATGGAAATAGAGCACGGGAGTTTCCATGCGCACGGTGCCGGCAAGGCCGCCTTTGAATCGATTGTTGCGGAGATGCTCGACGAAACCGGGCAGGTCATCTTTCTCCCGTTGCGGGAGCCAGGAGACGGCTTCGCCTCGGGCTCCCGCGATGGAGGTGAAGGTGCCCCATTCGTGGACCGTGAGGTTGGAATCCGCAACCGACTCCTGCGAATGTCCGGAGGACAATAAGAAGAACAGCGCGACAGTTACGAGGATCGAGCGAGACTTCATGGCGCTACTCCTTTGCCGTTTTGGAGCGGCTGATCATTTCGGCCATGGTTTCCGAATTGGCGCCGAGAAAATGAGTGGAGAGATTTCTTGCGAGTAACGGATCGTTTTTGGCGCCCATGATGGCTTTTTGCGCGAATTCGCGATGTTCAGGGGCAGAGCCGTTCAGGCTGATTAGCGCCGCAGCGAATTCCATTTGTGGGTCGCTGCCGCCTCGGAGGCGAATGGCTTCCTTGACTAGGGCGTAACCGTCGAGGCCGTGCGCGGGATTATTTTGATCGCCGAGCCATTGTTTGTAGGCTTCGACGAGGTAGCCACTGTCGAAGAGATGGATGGCTTCGGATTGCGCGCTGGTTGGCGAGGCATTTTTCGTGCCGGCGGCGAGGGTGATCAAAAGTTGCTTGGCGATGACAGGATCGCTTTTTGCGTAGAGCGTGGCGCGGCGCAGGGTTTCCATGTGGACGAGAATGTTTGGATTGGAATTAAGTATGGCGAGTGTGTCTCCGACGAGTTTCTTTGTGTCGTAGGATTCGCTGCCCGTGAGATTCCAGTTGTGGCTGATCCAGGGGAGGGAATTTGCGCCGTCAATTTCAATGGGATGGCAGATGAGGGGCGGGCCGGCGAGGGCCGCGGTTGAAAAGAAAGATGCAAACAGCAGGAAGCCCAGCGTCAAACGGATTGGGGTACGCGATATGAGTTTCATTTTTGCCTCCAGAGCAAGAATCCGAATACGCTTTGGAAGACGATGAAGAAGCACGAAGTGTTAACGCGCGGGTTTTGCAAGAGCTTGTTTCTTTTCGAAGTATTGCGGCCGCGCGGAGGAGGTTGCGACGGGCTGATTGGATTGCTCCCAGAACCGCCAGATGGAGATGTCGCCTACGTCCAGTTGATTCCACCACAGATCCAATTGCTTGCGATCGAGGCGGAGGATTCCTTCCCGCGTAATTCCAGCAGATGGAGGAAGTAGTTCGGCGAGACGGTTGAAGACTTGTTCGCGTTCCGCGCCGGTGGTTCGGGAAAGAAGATGCCAGAGGGAAAGAGCGTCTCCCTTTCGCGCTTGCGAAAGGACAATGCCAAGAGCGGCGGCGCGCGATGCGGCCGATTGATTTTCGAAGTCGAGTTGCGAGAGGGCTGTGCGGAAGGATGGGGGTGTATCTTCGAAATACGGAGTGCCTGGGCCGAGTTTTGGCCGAGTGGGGCACATGGCTCCTGCCGGAATGAACGAGTCGCGACCGTTCAAGTGGAACCCGACCCAGCCGAGTGTTGTACGAAGGACGCCGGAGCCGTCGGCGTTGACGTGCAGCGTGTAAACGCAGCCGAGGTCTACGGCGACGGCGCTCGGAGTGTCCACAACGAATTCGCCGGGTGGAGCCCAGATAGCGGCGTGAATGGTTCCTTCTTCGAGGGAGATGCGCTTGCGATCGCGGCTGGTTTGCAGAAGGCGCACGCGGGAGCCAGGGTCCACGTCTACTTGGCCAACTCCCCCGACGTTGATGCTGGCGCGCGAATCAGCGTTGGTGACGAGTAGCTGGCCGATTTCGAGTTTGCCCTTTTTATTGGCTTGGTTGATCGAGCCCGCGCCAATCGTGGGCGCGCCTGCGACTTGTTCGACTTCCCAGCCCGGGCGTGGAGCCGTAAGAGAAGGCGGCCGAGAAATCAGAACGCCACTTACTAGAGCCAGTAAAACCATTGCTGCTATAGCGGCGAACCTGCGCGGCCAGAGCATTTGCAGAAAACCCAGCGAGAATTTCTCTTCCTTAGCGGAAATGACCGTGGGGAAGACTGGCGCTTCGCCCTTGTGGCGCAGTTGCGTAAGAACTTTTTCCAGGCGAAGAAGTTCGGCGTCGGGTTTGCCTGAACCATCCCACAAATAACGATCGTTCATTTCTTCTTCCGGCATTTTGCTTTTGCTCATGACTTCACCGCCGATTTCCCGTCGCCCTCGCCGCAATCTAGAATTTGGCGCAACTGTTGCATGCCGCGATGCAGATTGACGCGCACGGAGCCGTGCGTCAGGCCGGTGTGAGCGGCGATTTCCGGCCCAGTCATGCCTTCGACCAGGCGCAAAATCAAGGGTTCGCGATAGGCCTCGGGCAATATGCGAATTGCTTTAAGAACCGCGAGCGCTTCCGACTTGTCCGCGGCGCTGGCCTCCTTGCTCTCCGTTTCCGCTTCGGCTGAATTTTCGAACGGCTCAACTCCCGGTTGGGATTGGCGGAAAAAATCCGCGGCGCGATTGCGCGCGATGGCCGCGAGCCAGCCACCGAAGTGCCCGACATCACGCAACGATCCCACGCGAGGCATGGCGCGCAAGAAAACATCCTGCACGAGATCTTCGACAGCGGATGGCGGCACGCGCCCCAGCAAGATGCCATGCACCATGCGCGCATAACGTTCGTAGAGCAGACCGAACGCGCTGCGGTCGCCGCCCTGCGCAGCTCGGACCAAGTCGTCGTCCGACGAATCGTGCACTGAAAAAGGATTCACAGTCGCGCGTTCCGCGAGCGAAATTTGCAGATTGATGGGCGTCTCCACGTTCTCGCCATCGCGCTCCGTGAGCAGTCCAATGCTTCTATAGACGCAGAAGAAGTGTCCGGTGTTAACGATACGCTGTAAGCCGCCCGTTTGCAGTAACTTGCCCGTTCCGAGGCGCTCCGCTAAAGTGCTCGTATGGCCCCGCACGTCCCTGAGTTCGAGCCGCATCCTTTATTAACAAATGGGCATTTGATGACGATTGCCGCGGCATTGTGGCGCCGGACGTTTTCGCTGCCGCAGCCGGAGAAACGGTTGTTTGCGGTGGATGCGGAATCAAGGATCCTGGGACATTGCAATTGGCAGGAGGGAAAACGGCGCGACGCACCGGTGATTGCGCTCGTGCACGGGCTGGAGGGTTCGAGCGATTCGAACTACATGCGCGGAATCGCAGAAAAAGCTTGGGCTCGCGGATTCCACGTCATCCGTTTGAATCAACGGAATTGCGGCGGAACGGAATTGCTGACGCCGACGCTTTACAACTCCGGAATGAGCAATGACTATCGCGCGGTGTTGGAAGAGCTTGCGAATGGAGACGGATTCGAAAGGGTATTTTTCGCGGGATATTCCATGGGCGGAAATCTCGTTACAAAAATGGCCGGTGAACTTGGCGGCAACGTGCCCCGCCAACTGCGCGGGGTGTGCGCGGTTTGCCCTTCGATTGATCTTGCAGCGTGCGCGGATGAACTCGAGAGATGGGATAACTATTTTTACCAAACGCGATTTGTGAGAGGGCTCCTGAAACGGTACGCAAGAAAAGTGAAATTGTTTCCGCAGCGATATGCTCGAAACGGTTTTGGCCCGATTCGAACAGTGCGAGAGTTTGACGACGCGATTACTGCGCCGCAATTTGGATTTAAGGATGCCTGCGCGTATTACGAGAGCGCGGGCGCGAAGAAAGTTGTAGGCGGTATTCGCGTACCCTGCGTTTTGATCACAGCACAAGACGACCCGTTCGTTCCGTTTGAGGCGATCCGCGCGTCGGGGGTCGAGCAAAACCCGGCGATTCGATTTGTCTCGCCGAAACATGGCGGGCATTGCGGATTTGTTTCGAAGCACGGTGGCCAACAGCGATTCTGGGCTGAAGAGACAGTGATCGCGTTCTGTGAGGAACAACTGGGGACATGAACAGGTCGGAATCAGAGCCTAGCTAAACGGTTTTTCCAGAGACGACTGGAAACTCGGGCTGAGAATCTGCGCAGCGCCCTCCGCAGTGATGACCATGTCGTCTTCGCAACGGATTCCAAATTCGCCTGGAATGTAGATTCCCGGTTCGTTGGAAAACGTCATGCCCGGTGCGAGAACGGTTTTGCTGTCGCGTACAAGATAAGGATGCTCGTGTCCATCCAGCCCGATGCCGTGGCCAAGCCGATGCGTGAAAAACTTGTAGTCCGGGCCGTAACCGCCAGCGGCAATCACGGCACGCGCGGCGTCGTCCACGGTGCCTGAGAGTTTGCCGCTGCGTGCTGCGCCAAGCGCTGCGTTTTGCGCGCCACGGACCAAATCATACGCGCGCAGCATTTTTTCACTTGGCTTGCCGAATATTCCGGTGCGCGTAATGTCCGACGAATAGCCTTCGAGCTTGCAGCCGCCATCAATCAAGACTACGTCGCCATCTCTTAGCGATTGCGGTTTGACCGTTCCGTGGGGAAGGGCCGCGGATGCTCCGAAGAGAACGAGTGCATCGCCGCGCAGACCGATTTTTGAGAAACCTGATTCCACAAGCTTGCCCACATCGTTTTGCGACATACCCGTTTGCAATGAGGCAAAGACCGCGCGGAAGACATCGCAAGTAACTTCGCAAGCGAGGCGCATGAGCTCCAATTCGTGCGGAGACTTTACAGCGCGGCATCCGATGGAGACCGGGTCAGCGGAGACGCATTCGAATGAGGGAGTGGCGGCACGCAGATGATCGAAGAAGGCGAAGAAAGTGGTTTCATCAATTCCAATACGTCCACTGCGGATGCCGCGATCAGCAAGTGCCTGCGCGGCGAGTTTTGTGGGGCTTTCGTCTTCCTGCCAGACGCGGACTTCTGCGGGGAAGCGAAACTGCTCGCGAAGACGGCCTTCTTCAAACGCGGGGCAGACAAAGAGTGGGTCCCCCGTGCGCGGAAGAAGAAGCGCGAGTAGCCGCTCGCTGGGCCACCAATGAATTCCAGTGAAGTAATAGAGTGAAGAGCCGGGCGCGACGAAAAGTGCTTCGAATTTAGGCGAAAAATCACCCATCAGTTGCTGGGCCCGCATGAGGCGGGCGCGAAATTCTTCGTTAGTGATGGGCTTCGCGCGAGAACCAAGCGGCTTCAGAGCGGAGAAAGCTTGCGGCAGGGCAGTGCTGCTTTCTTGCGCGTATGCGGCCTCGCTCGGCAGCAAGGTCGCGGCGGCAGCGAATGAAGCAGCTTGCAGGAAAGTCCGGCGCCCGCGTTGATCTGAAGACGATGGCGATGATTTTCTCATGGTGGAAAAAGAGTGAACTGAGCAGGGAAGAGTGTCAAGAAATTGAGTCGGACATGAAGAGCACCCTGATTTGGTGCAGTGGCTAAATGGCATTCGTGGGAGTGTGGCGCGCCTTGGTGGAGTTGTGCTTTTGGCTGGAACTCGGCGGAAAATCTGAAAGTTTACTCAAGAGCGGGAACCATACAGAATTTTGTATCCTGGTACGTCTGAACGGAGGGCTCTCGCCCAATAACACTTAGATCTGATTTCTTTGTAGTCGTAAATTGTACATAAAAAAGAGGTTAGGATTCATATACTTTAGATTTGCAAAACATAAATTTGGAGAGAGGATTGCATTCAATTAATCATCATTTGGATTTCGGTCGGTTAGTTCATTCTTCAAAGATTGAAAATTTCAGGAGGGGTACAGTGAAACAGGGGTATCGCAACCTCTTTGGGTTTTTTGTTTTGACCATGGTCGTCCTTGCTCTGGTGTTTGTGGGCCAGACGTCGGCGCAGGTCATCAGCGGAGATTTGGTCGGAACGGTGCTGGATAAGACTGGCGCGGCAGTTCCAAATGCCAACGTCGAAGCGGTTAACACCGCTACGGGCGTCGCGTATCCTGCACAAGCAGATGCAGCCGGTGAGTATCGAATTTCGAACTTGCCCGTCGGTGTGTACAACATTTCGGCTTGGGCTTCGAATTTTGCCAAGACGACCGTAAGCGGATTTAAGGTTGAGCTCAACAAGACAACCACTCTTTCCATTACCCTCGAAATCAAGGGCGCGGTGACGTCGATCGAAGTTTCGGGCGCCGCAGTTGCGCTGGATACGACGACGGCAACTGTGTCCAATACGTTCGAGTCGCGGTTGAGTCAGGATCTTCCCGCTGCGACCACAGGTTCGGGCGTCCTGAACCTCTCTCTGCTTAGCTCGGGTGTTGCGAGCAGCGGCGGAGTTGGCGCCGGCAGCGGCCCCAGCGTTGGCGGACAGCGTCCGCGTAATAACAACTTCACTATCGAAGGCGTCGATAACAACAGCAAGTCCGTTACCGGACCGCTGGTTACGATTCCGAATGACGCGGTAGAAGAATTCTCGGTTCTTCAAAATCAGTATTCGCCGGAATTCGGACACTCTTCGGGCGGTCAGTTCAATACGATTATCAAGAGCGGCACGAACACCATTCACGGCGGCGCCTACCTGTATTCGCGCAACCGCAACTTTGACGCGGTGGATGTTTCTCTGAAGAATCAGGGTATCTTCGACAACCCCCGCTTTGACAACAACAGAATGGGCGGCGATGTCGGCGGTCCAATCCTGAAGAACAAACTCTTCTACTTTGGCACCGTGGAGTACAACCCGGTGGGTCAAGCGAGTGTGTCTTCTGCACCTTTGTGCGCTCCAACTGCCGCGGGCTACACAACGCTTTCGGGAATATCCGGCGTGAGCTCCACAAATTTGGGGATCTTGCAGCAGTTTGCCGGAGCGGCGGCAAGTGCTGCGAATTGCGGCTCTGTTAATGATACTGACCCTGCTGGCAACCCCAGCGCGAATCAGATCTTCGTTCAGAATCCGTCGGGAACAATTATTGACAAGGGCAATCCAACCATTCACTGGACAGGAATTCCTGTTGGTGCGATTCCCGTGCAGGCTCCAAACTTCACGAACAACTGGGCGGTCTTGGGCAGCATGGATTACAACGTTTCAACAAGCGACCAGCTTCGAGGCCGGTACATCTACAATCGCGCGGTTGGCTTGGATTTCTCGCCGAGCTTGCCGGTATTCTTTACTCCGTTGCCCACTAAAAACCACTTGGTAACGATCAATGAATACCACACGTTCCGTCCGAACCTGACCAACGAGTTTCGCGTTGGCTATAACCGATTTACACAAACCATCGACACGGGGAACTTCTCGTTCCCGGGATTGGACAGCTTCCCGAACCTGGAATTCTTCGATCTGAACCTTCAAGTCGGTCCCGACCCGAATGGCCCGCAATTTACGATTCAGAATCTTTATCAGATGGCTGATGCGATCACCTGGACAAAGGGTCACCACACCTGGAAGTTTGGAGTCGAAGGCCGGAAGTACATTTCGCCGCAATCGTTCACACAACGCTCACGCGGTGACTATGACTATGTGACGGCTGACCTCTATTTACGCGATCAAACTCCCGACTTTTTGGGTGAACGTAGCTTGGGCAATCCCGTTTATTACGGAGACCAGTCGGCGATTTACTTCTTCGTGAACGATGAGTGGCGGGTGCGGCCCAACCTGACGGTCAACTTGGGCGTTCGCTACGAGTACACGACCATACAAACCGGTGAGAAGCTCCAGTCTCTCAACGAGGCGGCAACCGTTCCTGGGCTCATTGATTTTGGCAATCCCAAGGCTCCTAAAAACAACTGGGGCCCCCGGGTGGGCTTTGCTTACTCGCCGGGAACCAGCGGACGGACTTCGATTCGCGCCGGCGCGTCTATCTCCTACGACGTGCTTTACGACAACCTTGGCATTCTTTCGCTTCCACCGCAGCTGAGTGGTACGGTGGATTGCAATCCTTACACAATAAAGCCGGATCCCGGATGCCCCTCAAACGGAAGCTTCTTGGCGAGTGGCGGCATTCCTCCGACTACGGGTATCGTCACGTTCCCGACTGTGGCAGCGCAGCGGGCGGCAACAGCGAACCACGTTTTCGTCAATCAACTTTCTCCGAAGTCCATCAGTTGGACGTTGGGTGTTCAACACACGTTCTGGAAGGACTACACGGTCGAAGTTCGTTACTTGGGTACCCGCGGCATCCACCTCGATACTCAGGAGCGCATCAACCGCCAGCCGAAAGTTACCTCCACAGACTTTTTGCCGACCTATACAGCAAACCCGGGTCAAGCGGCGCTCGATGCTCTTCCGGTCACGCTTGCGCAGATCAATGCGAACTCCAGCTTTGTTCCGGCATTTGTCGCTGGTGGGTTCTTTACAAGAAGCCTTGTGCAATTCACTCCAAACGGAGACTCCATTTATCACGGCTTGGCCACACAGGTTACCAAGCGCATGAGCAAAGGACTGCAATTTATCGGTTCTTATACCTGGAGCCATACGATTGACAACAGCACGGCAGACGTTTTCTCTACCGTGCTAACTCCGCGTCGCGGTCAGGACTTCCAGAACATTGCTGCCGACCGTTCCAATTCGGCTCTGGATCGCCGCCACCGCTTCACAATGGCATTGCTCTACGACTTGCCCTATTTCCAGCACGGCAGCAACTGGGTCGTGAAGAACGTAATCGGAAACTGGGAAATTGCGCCGGTCTATACCTATCAGACAGGCGAATGGGCAACCGTGGAAAGCAACACCGACGCCAACATAAACGGTGACGCAGCGGGTGATCGCTCCATTTTCAATCCCTCTGGTGTCCCAGGGACTGGATCGGGCGTCACTGCACTAAAGAATACTGGCGGCGCCACGGTGGCTTACTTGGCGAACGATCCGACGGCTCAATACATCCGACTCGGTTCAGGCGCGCTCGCCGACGTAGGGCGGAACACCTTACTGACTCGCCCAATCAACAACTTTGACGTAACCGCCCTGAAGCGCATCTCCATCACGGAACGGTTCAAAGTCGAGTTCTCTGCCAACGCATTCAACGTTCTCAACCACCCGCAGTTTATTCCTGGGTTGTTGAATGACGTTGCATCCTTCGGAATCACCGCAACCGGCGTCTCTAACTACCTGACGCCCGGGAACGCAGCCTTCAACAAGGCGGATCAGACCTTCCCCAGCAACGCGCGTACGCTCCAGCTTGGGCTGAAGTTCAAGTTCTAAACTTCTATCCCTCGCCTTGATGATGGGTGAGGCAATCGAAAGGCGCTCCGGAGTTCGGGGCGCCTTTCGTATTTTTGGGCCGCAACCTATCGCAATTTGTGATAGTTTCCGTCCCATTGTGAGGACCGGCGAAATATCTACTAGTTAATTATCGGAGAAATATCATCTATGACGTTTGCTGAGTTCTGGCCGGAGTACGTGCGTGCTCACAGCCATCTTTCCACCCGAATCGTGCACTGCGTTGGCACACTTCTCGGATGGATCACGCTGGGCGTAGTTCTGGCGCTACACCGTTGGTGGTGGATTCCCTTAGCTCTGGTAATTCCCTACGCACTTGCGTGGATCTCCCACTTCTTCATCGAGCACAACAAGCCGGCGTCCTTTGGTCATCCGTTGTGGTCCTGGTGGGCGGATCAGCGCATGGTGGCGCTCATGCTTGCCGGGAAAATGGGACAAGAAGTTCAGAAGTATTGTTCGTAAAACACAAAGTACGGAATGAATTGGAGAATGAGACCGCGTAAGTCCCGTGAGCGAATTTGCGTGGCGGGTCAGAAGCTAGAAACTTTGTTTGGGAATGCCAATCCTACTCCATCCTCACAGCAAAGATGTCTTTCCCCTCGATTTTGATTTCAATCCCAAGCGGTGGACGCAAATCAGAACCCTGTGCGATCGCTCCACGCACCCAGATATTCCCGGGCAGATTCGTCATCTTCAGCGGATCAAAAAGCGTGCGGCTGCAAGGATTACCAACCATCGGATGCTTCGCGGTGCGATAGCCGTAATCTCCCTTTAGTTTCTCCAGGTCGCTAACGAACTCCAGCTGACAGTTGCCGTAAGGAGCCTTCAAACTAAACGCCCAGTAACCGGTTGGCTGTGTAGCAGAGCCTGACGGCAATCGAAGCAACAAAGAGGGAGTTCTTTCGCCGCTAAGGGGATCTCTGAAATCGAATTGGGTGGAAGACCAGGCCTTAGCCAACGCGTCTGCATTGGCAATGCCGCGATTCGGAGGAGGAGTTTGAGGAGGCGGGTTTCCAAGATCAGGAGCTGGAACTTCTACTTGCGGCAGGGGATCCGCCGGAGGTGCAGCGTTTTTTCGCGACCTACTGATCAAGCCGCCAAACACGACAACGACCAAAACAACGGCCACCAGACCACCAATGACCTTAACGGGAGCAGGCAAGCCGCCGGGTCGCTTGCCGCCCGGGCCTATACCCGGAATTTGCGGCATCTCGGCCTTGAATCGTTCGTCCTGGACTGGGGTTTGGTCCGTCATACGATAAGGCTCCGAGGCGGCGCGCTAGACGGAAGCCCATTCTTTCCAATCGGCATCCCGCAAACGCTATGCGCCAACAAGGCACATTGTATGACCGCCACCCTGCAGGAGCAACGGGAGAGGCGAAGATTCTCTTACAATTAAGACGGGCACGGCATTGCCCGGCCCTTTCTCAATTTCCGCAAATTCCTATTAGTGAGAAGGGTACAATCCCCGTCGAGAAACTTGTCTGTGCCCGAAACAGAGCCTAGTGTAGTAAGTGACCAGGACGAGGTGAGGGACTGCCTCGCCAAACAATATGAGCGGTGATACAAGAGCAGCTGCGCGGCAGTTCGTGCGCAGCCTGAACATTTTGCTGAAGTTTGCGCGACTGTACGAGTTCGGTCACGTGCGCACTGCTGCGCAATTTGAGACAACCTGGAAGGAACTCCACACCGCGCTGAAAGAGAGCGGTGACTCAGGTCTCCTGCTCGGAG
This sequence comes from Candidatus Sulfotelmatobacter sp., assembly GCA_035567915.1. Classification (GTDB taxonomy): domain Bacteria; phylum Acidobacteriota; class Terriglobia; order Acidiferrales; family UBA7541; genus Acidiferrum. The sequence goes on from DATMPA010000026.1 coordinate 35,343, forward strand.
CCTCAGGCGCACAGATCCTGCTGGACGGTGTTCCGCTCGGTGCCGCGGCGGCGGAGCGCAGCTTCGCGCAGCTTCTTTCCTCCGCCGGCATCGCCAGCATTCACTTTGGATCAAATCTCGCGCAGGCGCAGTTCGCGCGATTTGTTCGCGCGTTTCCCACGGGAAATGCAAAGCCCACCTCGCTCGCCGAACAGCTCAAGTCCGCGCTGGCAGGGGAGACCAGCATCAAGGTGAATGAGATCCGTTACGTTGCGGAGGATTCTTCCATCGCCGGCGTAAAGGTGGCGGCGCAATTGACCGCAAAAGTTCTTGGAGCGCAAGGCGATAAGTTCAGGGACTTTCTGGAAGATCCCAACAAACTTCTGCAAATGATTCTTGCCGCGGAAAGTAATCGTGGCGGTGGTGGCGGTCCCGGTGGCGGTGGTGGTGGTCCAGGATTTGGAGGAGTTCCCGGTGGCGGAGGCTCTGGAAGTTCCGGCGGAGCCACGGGAGGCGGCAGCGGCTTGACCGCGGTGACCGGCACAGGCCCGGGCGGAAACCTGTGGGAAACTGGCGGTGGCAGCGGTCCCGGTGGCGGCGGTGGTGGGACAGGCGGTGGAGCTGGCGGAGCAGGTGGTTCCGGCGGTGGGACTGGTGGTGGAGCTGGCGGAGCAGGTGGTTCCGGCGGTGGGACTGGCAGTGGAACTGGCGGCGGCGCGGGCGGTTCTGGTGCTGGGACGACTGGAAGCGGAGGTAGCGCGAGCGGTGGACTAGGTGTTGGAGTTGGCGGCGCCACTGGCCTCGGTGGCGGCTCTGGAACCGGCGGCGGCCCTGGAGGAACCGGCACGGCTGGCGCGGGCGGGGGCGAAGGCGGCAGTGGAAAGTGGCTCTCGGCGTCTGCATTGCTGCGAAGCGCGACTATGAGCGGGCCGGGTTTGCCCGGCGCAGGTGGTGCTGGTGGTCAGTACGCGGTGGCAGAAGAAGACGTGCGCTCCATGCTCACGCTCTTCGCGCAATTGGGCAAATCCAGAAAAGATCCCGATTCCCGGATGGATGCACCCACGTTTCAATCGCGTTTGAGTGCGCTCCCTGTACGCGCGCAGTATACGTTGCAGCAGGCGCTTGCAGGACTAGCGGCCCAAGCTCCGACGGAAGCGCCCGACAAGCCAATGCTGCTGAAGCTCGCCGAACACGTGGCGATTCGCTTTGCGCTGGATAGCTACGAACGCGGCGAACTGCGCGTGAACGCAGTCAAGCAACTGCTTGATAGGATGAACACGGAAATTGAAGCGTTGCGAAAAATTTTGGGTCAGCAGCAGGATCAACTGGCCAGCGCCGGCATTTCCATGCAGTCATATACGGAATTGCTGGACCAGGAGTTTTGGCAGCAGGTTCCCGACGAAAACAAGAAGGAAGTGCTTTGTTCGGATGAATCGTGGTGCGTGCCGCCAAGAAACGTGCGTGCCTACCTGGAAGAGATGTTACGTCGTGGCGAACTGAAGACCGTCAATGAAGTTTTGATGAAGTACGCCGGCTGCATCGGGCTTGAAGCTCCGGAAGCACGACGTACGACTGCCATCGGTCTCAGCGAACTTGCGGAAATTTACGGCAGCGGTGATGGCAGTGCGTTGATCGAAGCGATTCGACGTGTTGGAAACCAGCTGGCCGTCGAACGCGAACCGGAGTTGCAGACATTAATCAGTGCGGCGTTCGTTCGTATGAGCCAGGAAGCTGCTTCGAAGCGCTGCTACCCCGCCATGCAACAGGCGCTGGCTTCACTCGACAGCGTTGAAGCGCAACGCCCCGGTTCGACGCAGAGCCTGCGGCCAAGAATCGGCGCGGAAGATCGCATTCCGGAATTCGTCGAAGAAACGGTTCGCACGGGCCAGATTCCCGATGGGCTCGTGGACATTCTCGGCCTGATGCCGAAGGCGACGATTCATTACGTCATGAACCGTTTTGGGCATTCCGGATTCCGCGAAGACTGCGAGCTGCTCGTTGAGATCATCAAGGGCCTTGGTGAGGAGGCAACAAATCAATTGGTGGATGTTCTGCAATCCGCACCCGCCACAGAAGCCGCGGAAGCGATTGGCATCCTGAGTCAGATTGCACCGGAGCCAGTGAGCAGGATTCTTCCCGTTCGGCTTTCACAATGGCCGCGTTCGGCGCATGACCGCGCCATCCGACAACTTTCCGCCGCTCCGGCCCATGTGCGGGCGAACCTTCTCGTTTCGCTCTACGATTCGCTGGACATGCTCATCCGTCCGCTGGCGATGGATGAAATGGGCATGAGCGGGAGTCCTGATTGCATTCCTAAACTTGTTGAGGTTGCCGAGAACGAATCCAACTCCGGATACATTCGCATAAAAGCTGTGGAAGCCCTTGGTAGGTTGAAAGCGAGTGCGGCCAGTACGCTATTGCAGCACTTCCTGGAAGCGCGGCAAGTATGGCGCTGGCAATATGCGGCCGAATTGCGCGTTGCGGCTGCGCAGTCGTATTCGCGGATTGATCCCGTCGTTGCCATGGAGAAGATTTCCGCAGCCGGTATTGATCGCAGGGAACTGATATTGGAGCCCACGGACCCCGAATCCAACGTTTCCGTCATACGGCAAAGGCGGTACGCGCGGCTAAAGTTGTCGCGAAACGTGACCTTTTTCACGACAAACTTGCGCGAGAATTTCAAATTGGTTGTACCAGAGCTCAATCTGGGTGGCGGAATTGGCGCGGGGGATCGTCATCTTGCGCCTGGTTCACTGCTCGCGCTGAAAATGACGGTTGGCGTACGCACCATCAAAGCCCAGGCCATCGTCCGCGGAGCGCGTCCACAGGCTATGGCGTTCGAATTTGTTGACATGGATTTGGAAGACCGCGGCCGCTTGCGCAAGATTCTTTTGGAACTTGGCGGTTTACCGCAGATTGCGAATCCTGGGAATCGCACTCGGCGCCGAGGACGAATCGCCGTGTCCAAATCTTAGCTTCGAGAATTTTCGCACGCTCGAAATTGAATTCAACAGGTTGTCCCCTCTCCCTCCTGTACTGAAAAAAGCGGGCCTGTCCACGAGTGCAGGTTTGTGAGCCGTTCTTTTGGCGGTGGAACGTAGCGCACCATGGGACCTCTGTACCATTGCGAGCCACCTGGCCCAGACCTAGCGTACTAGAGAAGGAGTCCTATGTCGGCCTCCTGCAGCGCACAATGAAATCGGACCCAAAACTAGCGGCCGGCCGCGCTTTCGTTAGAAGCCTCAATATTCTGCTGAAGTTTGCCCGCTTGTACGGTCATGACCACGCCCGTACAACTGAACACCTCTCCACGGCTTGGAACGAGCTCAGAACCGCCGTTCCTGACGGGGCCGAACAGGGCCTCCTGCTCGGTGCGACAGGTTCACAGCTTTTGCTGGACGGTGTTCCTCTCGAAGGTTCTCCCGCCGAAAAACAATTTGCGCAGCTTCTTTCCGCGGCAGGACTTGCCAGCGTGCAATTCTTCCCATCCATAACTGAAGAAGAGATTTCAAAGTTTGCGCGGGCATTTCCTACGGGAAAGGCAAAGCCTTCCGAGCTCGCGCAGCAACTGAAGACCGCCCTTGAGGGAGTGCGAGGTATTCGCGTCAATGAAATTTGCTTCGTTGCAACCGATTCGCGGTTGAAGGATGCAACCAGCATGGCGGCGCAGCTTGCTGCTGCTTCTATCGGCGACGACAAAGATCAATTCAAGCAACTCCTGAACGACCCTCACAAATTGTTGGAGTTGATCGCCGCGGCTGAAGGAACAAAGGGTGGCCCGGGCGGGGCCGGTCCTGGAGCAGGGCCTGGCTCTGGAGGCAGTGGAACAGTCGTGGGCACGGGAACAGGAACAGGAACCGGAACCGGAACCGGAACCGGAACCGGACCAGGAACGGATGGAAGCGGATCTTTTTATTCGGGGACAGGGCCTTCCGTCTATTCGGGTTCGGGCACCGGCACCGGTGCAGCTGCAGGCGGTGGAACTGCCGGTGGTGGTCCAGGGGGCCTCGCAACAGGCGGTCCTGGAGCAGGCGCCCCTATTTCTCCTGGCTCCGCAATTCTAAGTGGTGTTGCGTCGGCTGCTGGAATGGGCGGTTTCTCTGGTGCAGGCGGTAGCGGCTCGCGACAGGGAACTCCTCTGGGCCCAGGCGAAGCCTCCGAAGAAGAAATCCTCAGCATTCTTGGCGCGCTTACAAGTTTTGGAAATATGAGTTCAGGGCAAGGCGGCGTGACCGCCGCCGCGCAGTTTCAAACGCAAGTTTCGGAACTGCCCGGCCGCGCTCAAGATACACTGCGCCTGGCGCTCGCAGCGATTGCCTCGCAAGCCCCGAACGGCCAGCCGGACGAATCCGTGCTCGTGCAGCTTGCCGAACATCTTGCGATTCGGTTCGCACTCGAACGCTACGAAAAGGGTGAAGTCAAAGTTAACGCCGTCCGGCAGATGCTCGATCGCATGAATCAGGAGATTGAAAATCTCCGCAAGATTCTTGGCGCGCACGAAGACAAAATGACGGAAGCGGGCCTGATGGTCCAGACGCACCGCGAAATTCTGGACCGCCAATTCTGGGCTGCCGTGCCGGAAACCGGAAAGCGCGCGGTCCTTCTTTCCGATGAGGCGTGGTGCATTCCTCCACGCAACGTGCAGTCTTATGTTGCCGACCTTATTGAGCGCGGCGAAATCGCGGAAGCCATCAGTATCCTGCAGAATTATGCGTCTTGCGCCGATAGCGAAGAGACCGACGCGCGTAAGCGAACCGCGGCGGGACTTTCCGAACTTGCTGAACTTTACGCGAAGGCGGATCCGCGGTTGCTGGGTCAGGCGCTGCGTCATCTCGGCTTGCGTTTGAGCGTTGAGCAAGACGCCGAACTGCAGGGCCTTGTGAGCGCGGCGTTTGTTCGCTTGAGCCAGGAAGCGGCTTCGAATCGTTGTTTTCCAGCGATGGAGCAAGCGCTTGACCTTCTCGCGGGCGTCGAATCACAGCGGCCGGGGATTGCCCGGGAACTCCGTGGCAAAATGGGAATCGAGCAGCGCGTCCCGGAATTTGTGGAAGAAGCATTGCGCGCGCGACAACTCGCGGCTGGCCTGACTAATGTTTTAAGGCTTCTGCCGCAAGCCGCGATGGAGCAGCTCGCCTCGCGATTCAATCGCTGCCAGTTGCGTGAAGATGCCGAGCATGTCGCCAATCTTGCGCATGACCTCGGCGAAGAAGTCGTGCAATTCTTGCGAAGTACGGTGCGCGGCGGTGCCGTCGTTGAAGCCGTCGAAATGATCGGCCTCCTGTGCCGGCTCGATCCCCAAGCCGTGGAAGTTTTTCTGCCGACTCGTGTGAAAAGCTTTCCGCGCGCCGCGCAGGATCGCACGATTCGCCAAATTTCCGCGAGCGGCGCGCCTAGCCGTTGCGCCATCCTGCTGAAATTGATTGACCACATTGATCCGATTCTGATGCCGCTAGCGATCGACGAAATCGGGGTCACCGGTGACCGCGATGCTCTCGGCCGCCTGCAAAATATCATTGACGGCGATATGCCCACGGGCAGCGGGCCATTCCTTCAGGTGAAAGCGATCGAAGCCATTGGCAGGATTCATGCGCCGGAATCAGCGCGCAGCCTGATGCGCATTCTGGAAGCGCGCAAAGTTTTTGGCTGGCAGCATCCACAGGAGTTGCGCATCGCGGCGCTGCAGGCGCTTGAAAAGCTGAATCCGGAATTGGCCGCGCAATACCGGCCGGGTAGCGGCCTCGATCAGGCCGACCTGACGCTAGCTCCACTCGAGGTGCCTCACAACAGTAAATTCGTGCGCCAACGCCGTCACACGCGTGTCCGTTTGCGTAAGCCTGTGACCGCGATAAGCACGAACCTCAAGGAAAATTGCCGGCTCGAAATCAAAACCGCGAGCCTCTCTGGTGGCATCGCCACGATTGACCGCCACATGCATCCCGGCACGCCCGTGCAGTTGAAACTGCAGCTTGGACTTCGCACGTTGCAGGCTACTGCGCTGCTTCGCGATTATCGCGCGCAGGATATGGCGTTCGAATTCGTGGATATGGCGCTCGATGAGCGCGTAAAATTCCGTCGTCTGCTCGCGGACAGTCTTTCTTCAACGCCCGCCGAAGCCGAGCTGGCTCCGATCGCGGTCGAAATTCCAGTAAAGCGTTAGACCTTCGCTTTGCCAAGGATTCGGCACTGTCCCATCGTGCGGTTGGCGCATCCCCTCCTAAACAGCTAAAATAATAGTTTGTGCCCGTGGCGCCGAGCCGCGTTGACGCAACGGGCTGTCACGCTTCTAAATCAGCAGAAACGGCGAATCGTCGAATGGATGCAGCCAAAATAATGGATAGCGTCGTTGCCAGATTTATTGGCACGAAGCACGAACGCGACATCAAGAAGCTCCAGCCCATCGTGGCGCAAATCAACGCGCTCGAGCCGGAAATGCAGCAGCTGAGCGATGATGATCTGAAATCGCGTTTTGCGGCGCTCAAAACCGAAGTTCAAGACCGTCTGAAAGACGCGGACCCCGACGAGCCATCCTACAAAGAAGAATTGCGGCAAGCATTTGGCGCGGTCATCGTTCCGGCGTTTGCGCTGGCGCGTGAGGCGGGACGCCGCTTCCTGAACATGCGCCATTTTGACGTGCAACTCATCGGTGGCCTCGTGCTGCACGACGGCAAAATCGCGGAAATGAAAACGGGCGAAGGGAAAACGCTCGTTGCGACATTGCCTGCCGTGCTGAATTCGCTCGCAGGACGCGGCGTCCACATCGTCACCGTAAACGATTATCTGGCGCGCCGCGACGCGGAGTGGATGAGCGCGCTTTATCGCGGCCTCGGCCTCACCGTTGGCGTCATCGTGCACGATCTTGACGATGCTCAGCGCCGCGCGGCTTACGGCGCGGACATCACCTACGGCACGAACAACGAATACGGCTTCGACTATCTGCGCGACAACATGAAGTACGATTTGTCGCATTGCGTCCAGCGCGGCCACCAGTTCGCCATCGTGGACGAAGTGGACTCCATTCTGATCGACGAAGCGCGCACGCCGCTCATCATTTCCGGCCCCGCCGAAGAGTCTACGGACAAGTACTACCGCATAGACAAAATTATTCCGAAGCTGATCAAGGATATCGATTACACGCTGGACGAAAAACACCGCACGGCCACGCTGACGGAAGAAGGCGTCAGCAAGTGCGAACGTCTGCTTGGGCTCGGCAATCTCTACGACCCCGCGCATATGGAAATTATTCACCACGTTTATCAGGCGTTGCGGGCGCACACGCTTTATAAAAATGACGTGGACTACGTTGTAAAAGACGGCGAAGTCATCATCGTGGATGAATTCACTGGCCGTCAGATGCCGGGCCGCCGTTGGTCGGACGGTTTGCATCAAGCGGTCGAAGCAAAAGAAGGCGTAAAGATCGAGCGCGAAAACCAGACACTCGCGACCATCACATTCCAGAATTATTTTCGCATGTACAAAAAGCTTTCCGGCATGACCGGTACTGCGGAAACAGAAGCCGCTGAATTCGCGAAAATTTATAATCTTGACGTCGTCGCGATTCCCACCAATCGCCCACTCGTCCGCAAGGAACATCAGGACGTCGTTTACCGCACGGAAAAAGAAAAATTCGAAGCGGTCGTCAACGGAATCCTGCAGGAAGACAATACGTACGCGAACGGCCTGCGCCACTATCACGAACGCGGCCAGCCCGTGCTCGTTGGCACAATCTCCATCGAAAAATCCGAAGCGATTGCCGATCTGCTGAAAAAATCCGGCATTCCGCACCAGGTTTTGAACGCCAAGCAGCACGAGCGAGAATCCCGCGTCGTATCACAAGCAGGACGCAAAGGCGCCATCACTGTTGCCACGAACATGGCGGGCCGCGGCACGGACATTTTGCTCGGCGGCAATCCAGAATTCTTGACGCGCGAGCATTTCCTAAAGAACAAGCTCGCGATGCCTTACGCGCAAGCACCCGCGGTCATCGGCGCGGAACCTGCCGATGGCGCAACTGCCGCGTCCACCGCGCCGATGGTTCTGTTCCAATACGAAGGCAAGATTTTTCAGGTTCCCGCGGATCAGTGGAAGCCCGTTTACGATCAATTCGCCGAGCAGTGCAAAGCCGAACATGATGAAGTCATCGCTCTCGGCGGCCTGCATATTCTTGGCACGGAACGCCACGAGGCGCGCCGCATTGACAACCAGCTTCGCGGCCGCGCTGGCCGCCAGGGTGATCCCGGCTCTTCGCGCTTTTTTCTTTCGCTTGAGGACGATTTGATGCGCATTTTCGGCGGCGAACGCGTCAAAGCGCTGATGTATCGTCTCGGTATGACCGAAGGCGTTCCTATCGAGTCCGGCTTGATTTCCCGCAAAATCGAAGGCGCGCAAAAAACAGTCGAGGCGCAGAACTTTGATGCGCGCAAGCACCTGCTTGAATACGACGACGTGATGAACAAGCAGCGCGAAACCATTTATGCCATTCGCCGATCAGCGCTCGAAGGCAAGGACCAGCGCGACTACGTTCTCGGCGTCGCGGAAGATGTCGCGCTTGAGCTTGTGAACACGTATTGCGCGAAAAATGTTCATCCGGATGAATGGAACGTCACGCAACTTCTCGCGGAAATGAACAGTCAGTTCGGTGTGGACGCAAAAGCTGCGGGAGCCGATCCTGCTTCGCTTAACTACGATCAGCTGTCCGCCGCGCTCGCGGATGCCGTGCGCGCCAAATACGAAGAGCGGGAAAAGCAGCTTTCGCCGGAACTGATGCGCTGGCTCGAGCGCCGCATTATTCTCGACGTGGTGGATTCGCAGTGGAAAGACCACCTGCTTTCGCTCGATCACCTGAAAGAAGCGATCGGACTCCGCGGTTACGCGCAAAAAGATCCGCTCGTCGAATTCAAAAAGGAAGCATTCGTCCTTTTTGAAGACATGATGGCGCGCATTGACAACGAAACTGTGCGCTATCTCTTCCACGTGCAAGTCCAGATCGATGGTCAGCAACCCAACTCCGGCGGAGGGACGCTGCAGCCTCTGCCTCCGACTCCTTCTGCTCCGCGCCCAATGGCGGCTGCGGCGAGCGCGGCCGCACGCGCCGCAGAACAAGCGCCAGCGCAATTGCCTTCCTTTGCGCGTGAAATGGAACGCAAGCAACAGCGCCAGGAAAAGGAATTGCAGTATCAGACGGGCGCAGCGCAAGCCGAAGCGCCAAAGCCGGTTCGCGCCGGCGCAAAAGTCGGGCGCAACGATCCTTGCCCCTGTGGTTCCGGCAAGAAGTACAAAAAGTGCCACGGCGCCAACGCGTGATTGACCGTGTGATAAAAGACTTCCAAAACGTGTCATTCCGAACGGAGCAGGCCGATGTTTTTGCTTTTCCGATTCCTTCTGAGGAATCGGTCGGCTTGCGAAGAGAGGAATCTCTCTTCGATTTAAGATAGGAACCCTCATGCCTCCAGGTCCAGCACCACAACAAATGCCGCAACGCCATCCGATTCCCGGCGTGAAAAATCTTATCGCCGTGGCCAGCGGCAAAGGCGGCGTTGGCAAAACCACCGTCGCCGTGAATCTCGCGCTCGCATTGGCAAAACTCGGCCACAAAGTCGGTCTTCTTGATGCCGACGTTTACGGCCCGAACGTGCCCATCATGCTCGGCTCGCAGGAAGAGCCTGGCGCGACGGCGGATCAGCACATCATTCCCGTGCAGGCGCAGGGCGTGAAAATGATTTCGATGGGCCTGCTGAATCCCGGCGACAAGCCGGTCATCTGGCGCGGCCCGATGCTGCACAGCGTCATCACGCAATTCTTGCGCAGCGTCGAATGGGGCGAGCTCGATTATCTCGTCATCGATCTTCCGCCCGGCACCGGCGATGTGCAGCTCACGTTGATTCAAACCGTCGCGGTCACGGGCGCGGTTCTCGTCACCACGCCGTCCACCGTCGCGCTCGCGGACGTGCGCAAAGCCATCGAAATGTTTCGCCAGGTGAATGTGGACGTGCTCGGCGTCGTCGAAAATATGAGCACGTTTTCCTGTCCGCACTGCGGCAAGCCCGTGGATATTTTCGGCCACGGCGAAGGAACGAAAACGGCCATCGCGTACGGCGTGCCCGTGCTCGGCGAAATTGAAATTGATCCGCGCATTCGCATCGGCGGCGATACCGGCAAGCCCGTCGCTGCCGCGGGCGAAGCTGGCCCCGCCGCGCAAAGCCTCTACAAAGTTGCGCGAGCCGTCACCGCCCGCGTCGAAGAGCTTCGCGCCGCAGGCGGTGCCCCAACCGTTCAAATCGACTGAGCTGTGTTTTCGAGAACCGCCTTTCCGTCGCGAAGCCGCACAACTCTAACAATTGTCATCCTGAGGGCCGCGTTCTTTGCGGCCCTCAGGATCCCAACCGGCGAATCTTGGCAATCTCTCTTGCTCGGAGTACAAGAATGCGGCTACCGGCTTCCTTGTCAGCGGGCCGCGCGCAGTGTAATCTTTCAAAGATTCGCTAAAGCATTTATTCCCGCAGAAGCCAATATATCGTGCTCCTGCAATAACTTACGGGCGGCGCGGCCAGCCGCTCCGGCTGGGATGGCAACGCGTTCTTGAGCAAGAAACCGGACATCCGAGCCTACAAAGGGAAGTGGCCGCAGATTGCCGCTTCGGCGTATATTGACGCGTCGTCGGTGCTGGTCGGCGACATCGTCATCGGCGAAGACTCGAGCATTTGGCCGCTCGTCGTCGCGCGCGGTGACGTGAACTACATTCGCATCGGCGCGCGCACCAATGTGCAGGATGGCTCCGTGCTCCACGTGATGAAAGACGAATGGCCGTTGATTTTAGGCGATGACATCACCGTCGGCCACGCCGTCGTGCTGCACGGCTGCACCATCGAGTCGCGCTGCCTCATCGGCATGCGTGCCACGATTTTGAACGGCGCGGTAGTCGGCACCGGCAGTATCGTCGCCGCAGGCACGCTCATTCCGGAGCGCACGGTGATTCCGCCAGGCAGCTTGGTCATGGGCTCACCCGGCAAAGTAAAACGCCCTCTAGCCGACGAAGATCAAGCCTCGATTGATCGTTACGCCAAGCGCTACGTCGACTATAAGAATATCTACCGCGCGGAGTCGGCGCAGTGAATTCCGTCTCCCACACAAAATTCTCATTCACCGTCATTTCGAACGGAGAAGAGCGACGCTTTTTCTTCCGCTTCGCTCCTGCGAAGCGTCGCCCTTCGGATGTGAGAAATCTCTCTTGGATCTCAAATGGCGAGTAAATCCAAGTTCCAAGCCATCCGGGGCACACGTGACCTTCTCCCGCCAGAAACCGCGCTATGGAATCACGTCGAAGAAACCGCGCATTCCGTCTTTGCCACCTTCGGCTTCGGCGAAATTCGCCCGCCCATCTTCGAGCCGACCGAACTCTTCGCACGCGCCGTTGGCGGCGAAACCGATATCGTTTCCAAAGAGATGTACACCTTTGTGGTTGGCGATTTCGATCGCCTCATTGCTTGGCGAGAATTCGTTTCCAACACAAACAAAATTCGAGATCTTGACGAGTTGGACATCTACGAGCGCTCTTTGTCGTACTTGCACCGATTTGTGCAGGAGTTTGTGAAAAATGGGCATCTGCCTGATGACGACCAAATTCGAACGACACTAGCAGCAGTCCAGAAAACGATGTCATTTGTCGGGGCCGCACTGATCGAAGGGCGACGGTCGAACGGGCTAGTAAATTTGGATGAACTGGATAGAGAGGTTGAGAACGCCGCAATTGCGGCGGGATCGATCAGGCCTGGAGAACAGATTTCGCTTCGCCCCGAAGCTACCGCCTCCGTCTGCCGCGCCTACATCGAACACAACATGCAGCAGCTTCCGCAACCGCAGAAGCTCTATTACATTGGCCCCATGTTCCGCCGCGAGCGCCCACAAAAAGGCCGCTATCGCCAGTTCTACCAGATCGGCGCGGAAGTCCTCGGCGGCGTAGATGCCCCCGCCATCGATGCCGAAGTCATCGAAATGGTGATGACTTTCTTCGACCGCCTGAAACTCCCCGGCGTCCATCTCGAAATCAATTCCATCGGCCACGCTGCCGACAACTGCCGCCGCGGCTACGTCGCGCTGCTTAAATCCGAACTCGAAAAGGTAAAAGACAAACTCGGCGCCGATTCCCAACGCCGCATCGAAACGAACCCGCTTCGCGTGCTCGATTCAAAACTCGAACACGAGCAGTCCATCATCGAAAAACTCCCGCGCATCGCCGACTACCTCTGCGACGATTGCAAAACGCACTATGCCGCCGTAAAGCGCGAACTTGAACTTCGCGGCGTCTTTTACAAAGAAAACTGGCGCCTCGTGCGCGGTCTCGACTACTACATGCGCACCACGTTCGAAATCACAGCGCAAGGCCTCGGTTCACAGAACGCCGTCTGCGGCGGCGGCCGCTACGACGGTCTCCTCGAACTTCTCGGCGGTCCGCCAACAAAAGGCATCGGTTTCGCCATCGGCGAAGACCGCTTGATTCTCTCGTTGCAGGAGTCTCAAGGCGCTTCACTGGCCACCGGTCACCGGCCACCGTTTGTCTACGTCGCCTGGATGGGCGCAAACGCTTACGCCACCGCCGTCCGCGCCGCGAAAGATCTACGTGCCGCTGGCATTCGCGCGGAGCTACCCCCCACTGAGTCGAAATTCGGCAAAGCACTCGAGCGCGCCAGCAAGCTCGGCGCGCAATACGCCCTCATTCTCGGCGATAATGAAGTAGCCGAAGGCACCTGGACGCTCAAGACGCTCGCCGACGGCACGCAACAAAAATTCACCGAGCCGCACCTGCTCGACTTTCTGAAGAAAATGTAGTGGCGGGTCTTTAGACCCGTTCTTTTGACTTTTCTGTAAAGCAGGAACGAAAGGGAACCGGACAGTGCTCGATTTTCTCGGCAATCTAAAACGCACACACTATTGCGGAGCGTTACGCGCCTCTGACACAGATCGCAACGCCATCGTCATGGGCTGGGTGCATCGCCGCCGCGACCTAGGCAATCTCCTTTTCCTCGACGTGCGCGACCGCACCGGCATCGTCCAGGTTGTTTTCAATAAGGAAACGCAGCCCGAAGCGCACTCCAAAGCCGAACACGTGCGCAGCGAATTCGTCGTCGCCGTCGAAGGCAAAGTCGTCAAGCGCCAGAAAGCGAATCCGGAAATCGCCACCGGCGAAGTGGAAATCATCGCAAGCAAATTGCACATTCTGAATAACGCGAAGACGCCACCCTTCCAGATTGAAGGCGACATCAACGCGGCCGAAGAAACGCGTCTGCGTTACCGCTATCTCGACCTGCGCCGCCCGAAGCCGCACCAGAATCTCGCGCTGCGCCACAAAATCGTGCTCGAAATTCGCCGCACGATGGACGAAATGGGCTTCATCGAAGTCGAAACGCCCATGCTCACGCGCTCCACGCCAGAAGGCGCGCGCGACTATCTCGTTCCGAGCCGCGTGCATCACGGCCAGTTCTACGCGCTGCCGCAATCGCCGCAAATCTTCAAGCAAATCCTGATGATTGGCGGGCTCGACCGCTATTTCCAGATCGTCAAATGCTTCCGCGACGAAGATTTGCGCGCCGACCGCCAGCCCGAATTTACGCAACTCGACCTCGAAATGTCTTTCCCGCGCCAGGAAGATATTTTTGGCGTAATCGAAAAAGTGATGGTGAATGCCTGCGCCGTCGCCGGAATCAAAGCCACCGCGCCGTTCCCGCACATGATTTACAAGGACTGCATCCGTAAATACGGCAGCGACAAGCCCGACATGCGCTTCGGCATGGAACTTCACGAAGTCACGAATTGCTTCCCGGACGAAGCGAAAGCCAAGCTGCAAATCGAAGGCAATGTCTTCGCGCTCGCCGCGCCTGGTGCAGCTGGCTATTCGCGCAAGCAGCTCGACGAGCTGACCGAAAAAGCAAAATCGCTCGGCGCTCGCGGCGCGTATTTCGTGAAGCTCGCGCCGGAAGGCACAACTTCCACCGTCGAAAAACTCCTCGGCGCAGAAAATGTAGAGAAACTGGCCAATACCTGTGGTGCAAAAACAGGCGACCTCGTCGTCGCTGTCTCCGCCAAAGAACAAATCAAAGGCACCGAAGCCGCCGCGCTCATCGCCGGCCAGCTCCGCCTTCAACTCGGCGAGGCCCTCGGCGTCATTGACAAAACGCAGTGGAAATTTCTATGGCTCACTGGCTTCCCCCTCTTCGAATGGAGCGAAGCCGACAAAACTTGGGTCAGCGCGCAGCATCCCTTCACCGGAATCGTGGACGAAGATCTCGAAAAACTCGAAACCGCACCGTGGGAAGTGCGCTCGAAAGGCTACGACCTCGTCCTCAACGGCTATGAGCTCGGTTCCGGCAGCATTCGAATCCACCGCCAGGACATTCAAGAGCGCCTTTTCAAAGCCCTCGGCCTCAGCGAAGAACAACTTCGCCGCCGTTTCGGCTTTTTCCTCGACGCGCTCACCTATGGCACGCCGCCGCACGGCGGCATCGCGCTCGGCATCGACCGCGTCGTCATGCTCCTCGCCGGCGAATCGTCCATCCGCGAAGTCATAGCCTTCGCCAAAACCACCAAAGCCCAGGATTTAATGGCAGAATCGCCCAGCGAAGTGGACACCGTCCAACTCGACCAACTCGGCATCGCCATCAAGAACATTGAAAAATAAATGAGCCGCATTCGCATACTCCCGGAAGCTGTCGCCAACAAGATCGCCGCAGGCGAGGTTGTTGAACGCCCTGCTTCCGTCGTAAAAGAACTTCTCGAAAATGCGCTCGATGCCGGCGCGAAAACCATTCGCATCGAAACCGAAGTCGGCGGCAAGCGCATGATTCGCGTCATTGACGACGGTCACGGCATGACGCACGACGACGCGCTCCTGGCCTTCGAACGCCACGCCACCAGCAAGCTCCGCACTGCCGACGATCTTCTCTCCATCGCCACGCTCGGTTTTCGCGGCGAAGCACTCCCCACGATCGCCGCCGTTTCGCGGCTGCTCCTCGAAACGCGCGACGCAGCCGAACCCGAAGGCACGCGCGTCGAATTCGCCGGCGGCAAACTGGTGGGCGTAAAACCTGCCGGACTTCCCGCAGGCACAACACTCAGCGTCGCCGATCTTTTCTATTGCGTCCCCGCGCGCCGCAAATTCCTAAAATCAGACACCACCGAGCTCGGCCACATCGCTTCGCTCGTCACGCATTACGCGCTCGCCAATCCAGACAAGCAATTTGTCCTCAGCACGCCCTCGCAAACCATCATTGATTGCCCGCCTGTCGAAAAACTTGCCGACCGCGTCTATCAACTTTTCGGCCGCCAGGCCCTTGACGAACTCGTCGAACTACAGCCAGTCTCCGCGCCATTGCGTTCCGCAATCACCGAGCCTGAGCTCGAACCCAGCGAAGAAAAAGCTACGCTCACCATCACCGGTTTCACTTCACGTCCGGATGTGCAGCGCCCAAATCGCAACGGCATCTACATTTTCGTAAATCGCCGCCTCGTCCGCGATCGCCTAATCCTTCACGCCATTCACGAAGCCTATCGCAACATTCTTCCGCCCAACGTTTTTCCCGCAACGCTTCTTTTTCTCGAAATGCCCTACGACGAAGTGGACGTAAACGTTCACCCCGCAAAAATCGAAGTCCGCTTCCGCCGTTCGCAATTCGTTCACGATTTCACGCGCGACGCCATCCGCCAGGCGCTCATGAACGCTCGTCCCGTCGCTAGCTTCGCAACCGCCGCCGGAGCTTCGCCGCTCTCTACTTCATTTCCGCAGCCAGCCAATGGCGCTCCTGCATCCACTTTTTCTGGAGGCATCACGTCCGCCCCCGCCGAATCCGGCATTCCGCGCGCCATGATCCCCGCCATGGAAGAAATCGGTCTCGGCTCCGGTGTCGGTTCGGACGGTGGTTTCGATATCTCCGGTGCGCCCCTGCAGCCCGTAGCGCAACGCTTCACATTCGAATCCTCTGCCGGCTTTGGCTCCGCGCTGGCGCCCGATCCTGTCGCGCCTGCCGCAACTTGGGCAGCAAATTTCGCCGTTGCGAATTCTGCAGCACCAGCAACGCTGCCGCATCCCGACCAAATCGCCGACCTCAAGCCGCTCGGACAGGTCAGCTCGAGCTTCATCATCGCAGTGAACGGCGACGGCCTCTGGATCGTGGATCAGCACGTCGCACACGAACGAGTTCTCTTCGAGCAGCACCTCGCCGCCCGCCGCGCCGGAAGAGTCGAATCGCAACGCATGCTCATGCCGCTCGTTCTCGAACTTTCCCCGCGCCAAATCGTCATCTTCGAAAAAATCGCGGAAGAAATGTCCGCCAATGGTTATGAAGTCGAGCCGATGGGCCCGCGCAGCGTCGCCGTGCAAGCTGTTCCCGCCGGTGTCGCGGTGAACGATGCCGAAAAACTCCTCACCGAAATTCTCGACGGTCTCGACCGCGAAAACGCCGCCATCTCCATCGAAACGCTGCAGGCGAAAATCGCCGCCTCCACGGCCTGCCACGCGGCCATCAAAGTCAACATGCCGCTAGACAACACCAAAATGGAATGGCTGCTCAACGCGCTAGCAAAAACCGATTGCCCGATGAGCTGCCCCCACGGCCGCCCGGTCGTCCTGCGCTATTCGGTCAAGGAAATTGAACGCGCCTTTCATCGAATTTAGTTTTTTGATTTTCCTGTTTTTCAAAGCTTGTCATCCTGAGGCCCGTTTTACGGGCGGAAGGACCTCAGCTTAAACACTTGCGCACGCGTGTGATTGAACAGAAAATCGCTGCGCTAGATTCGGAGACGAGACGCATGAACGATTCGCAGAAAACCGCTGTAATCTTTGGGCTCGCCAACAAACGCAGTATCGCCTGGGCGATCGCACAAAAACTTCACGAAGCCGGATGGCGCCTCGCGATCACCTATCAAAACGAACGCCTCGAACAGGAAGCCAAGGACCTCATCATGGAGCTTCCCCGCTCTGCCGGCTTCATGTGCGACGTCGCCAGCGACGCGCAGATAGCGGCGCTTTTCGAACAACTCAAAGACCGATACGGCACCATTCAGGGCCTCGTTCACAGCGTCGCGTTCGCGCTCGCCGATGATCTCAAGGGAGAATTCGTAAACACTTCGCGCGAAGGCTTTCGCATCGCGCACGACATCAGCGTTTACTCGCTCGTCGCGGTGACGCGCGCCGCCGCTCCGCTCATGGCCGAAGGCGGAGGCGTAGTCACGCTCACTTATTTCGGTGCGGAAAAAGTCGTGCCCAAATACAACGTTATGGGTGTTGCCAAAGCCGCGCTCGAAGCGAGCGTTCGCTATCTCGCCAGCGATCTCGGCCCCAAAAATATTCGCGTCAACGCCATTTCCGCCGGTCCGCTCAAGACACTTGCTGCACGCGGCATCTCCGGCCTTAGCGATATGCTTAAGGGCCACGCCGAGCGCGCTCCGCTTCGCCGCAACGTTGATGCTGCCGAAGTGGGCTCGACCGCCGCGTTTCTCCTTTCTCCCGGGGGCTCCGGGATCACCGGCGAAACGATTTACGTGGATTGCGGCTACAACATCATGGGTTTCTAAACGGACTTTTGAACTAGTGCCGAAGCTCACCATCGCCATTGACGGCCCCGCTGGCTCAGGCAAAAGCAGCGTCGCGCAGCGCGTGGCAAAACTCCTCGGTTATCTTTATCTCGATAGCGGCGCCATGTATCGCGCGTTCGCGCTGAAGGCATTGCAAAACAACGGGCTCGCTCTTTCTTCGGAAAGGGAACTCAATGAATTGGCCGCCAACACGAGAATCGAGCTAAAACCAACGCCGCCTCATCTAATCGAAGAAGACGTCAAGAACCAGGTTTTGCTCGATGGCGTGGATGTCACGCAAGCTATCCGCACGCCGGAAGTGGCCCAAGCCGCCTCGCAAGTCGCCACCGTTGCCAAGGTTCGCCAGCTTCTTGTTGCGCAACAGCAGCGGGTTGGCGCTGGCGGCGGAGTCGTCATGGAAGGCCGCGACATCGGCACCGTCGTTTTTCCGAATGCTGAAGTGAAAATTTTTCTCGAGGCCTCTCCTGAAGTGCGCGCCGAGCGCCGCTGGAAAGAGCACCAGCGAGAAGGCGAACACCTCACACTCGCACAGGTGCTCGAGGAAGTCCGCGAACGCGACAAGCGCGACCGCGAACGCAAAGTTTCGCCGCTCGTCCGCGCAAAAGATGCCGTGCTTGTGGACAACACAGCGATGGACGTCGAAGAAACGGCGCGCTTGATCGTCATGCTCGCTCGCGAACGCGAATTGGAATTGGCCAAAGCAGCTGGGAGGGAAGCGTAATGCGTTTTTTCCTGACGATGTTGCTCGCGTCCACCGGGGGAATATTGTTCACTCCGCTCGGCGTGGTCGCGCAGTTGAATCCATCCAACGCGCAAGCCGACGCAAAGAAAAACTTCCGCGCTTACCTCGATGCGGATTGGAAGCGTTGGCTGTCGGAATATCCCGAGCTCGCCACCGGCGTTGGAGAGCGGGCGTACAACCGGTTCTGGCCGGATGACTCTCCTGAAGGCATCGAAGCGCGGCGCAAACACCTGCACGAGAGTCTCGCCGCTCTCAAGAAAATCGATCGCGCCACGCTTCCCGCGTCCGAGCAACTAAATTACGACCTCTACCTCGAGCTTTTACAGACCGCAGAGGAAGGCCTGCAATATGGCGACGACCCGATGCCGTTCCGCAATGTCGTTCCACAAAGTATTTGGATGCCGCTAAGTCAAATGGGTGGAATTCCGCAGGGGGCGGCAGAAACCATTGACAGTATGCCGAACCAGACCGCCGCCGATTACGAAGACATCCTTGCGCGCCTCGAAGCTTTGCCGAAGTCATTCGATCAAAATCTTGCACTGCTCAAGGAAGGCTTGAAGCGGGGTTACACCCAGCCGAAAATTGTCATGCGCGATGTGCCGAAGCAAATCGCGGATTTGGCTCCTGCCGACCCGTCAAAAAGCGCTCTTCTGGATCCCTTCAACAATTTTCCAAACAGCATCCCGCAATCGGAGCGCACGCGTCTCAAGCTGAGGGCGGAGGAAATCTACACAAAAGCAATCCTGCCCGCCATTGCGCGTTATCGCGATTACGTCGCCAACATATACATCCCCGCTAGCCGCGAAGCGATTGCCACAACGGCGCTTCCGAACGGGGCGGCGGCCTACGCTTTTCACATTCGCTGGCAAACTACCACGAATCTGACGCCGCAGCAGATTCACGAAATCGGCCTCTCGGAAGTCAAACGGATCCGCGCTGAAATGGAAAAACTCATTGCCTCTACGAGCTTCAAGGGAAGCTTTCATGACTTCACGGAATTCCTTCGCACCGATCCTCGTTTCTATTTTGACGAGCCGGAAGATCTCGTGAACGCATACAAAGTCATCGCGAAGTCCATTGATCCGGAGCTCGTGAAAGAATTCGGCAAGCTCCCACGCAATCAATATGGCGTCATTCCCATTCCGGATTTCAAAGCGCCGTCACAAACGACAGCCTACTATCAGCCGGGAGCGCCAGCCGCCGGCCGCCCGGGCTACTACTTCGTGAATACGTACAATCTTAAAGCGCGGCCGAAGTGGGAGATGGAAGCGCTCTCGCTGCACGAATCCGTGCCCGGCCATCATTTGCAGCTTTCGCTCGGCCAGGAGCTCGAGGATGTTCCTGAATTCCGCCGTCACGTCGGCTATTCCGCATTTGTCGAAGGCTGGGGCCTTTATGCGGAAAGCCTCGGCGAAGACCTCGGCCTGTACAAAGATCCTTATTCGAAATTCGGCGAGCTGACCTACGAAATGTGGCGCGCGGTTCGCCTCGTCGTGGACACCGGCATGCATTCCATGGGCTGGACTCGCGATCAGGCCATCCAATTCTTCAAAGACAACACCGGAAAAACCGATCAAGACATCACCGTAGAAATTGATCGCTACATCGCGTGGCCTGGCCAGGCGCTCGCCTACAAAATCGGCCAGCTGAAAATCCGCGAACTCCGCGCGCTTGCTGAAAAAGAGCTCGGTCCGAAATTCGACAAGCGCAAATTCCACGACGCCGTTCTCGAAAACGGCGCGGTCCCGCTCAGCGTCCTCGAACCTTACGTCAAACAGTGGATTGCGTCTCAAACGGCGCATTAGGCAACCCGATTCACAGCGCAACGCGCATCCTTCTAAACTGTTTGATTAGTCTCTAACGGCCGTGAGAGTACTTTGTTGTGATCACGGGCGTGAATTTCCGATCACTGCCCACTGTTCCTGCAACGAGTGTGAACGAATCTTGCGTTTTCTTCGAGAACACATCACGCCACTTCAGGGACTTGTCGTTCTCCGTGTGATTGTACTCGTTCACAAAAGTGTCGCCTTCCCAATGCGCTGTTCCGCGCACTCGGCATGGAATTTGATCGCTGTTAAAGCACGTAAAGAAGCGATAGACCTGAGATGGTTTGTCCCACCAGATGATGATCATGAAGGGCAGTTCTCCGGCCGAGCCGTTGGAGTAACCCTCTTCGACAAGCACACGTCCTCCGTCGCCCAGTCTAAAGTGGGCATCACCGGAACGTGCCCCGCCGTTTGGAAAAAATTCGCCGCGCTCCATAGATTCGGTAGTTTTCCAATCTCCGCTAAAAACCTTCCACAATCTCGCAATCTCAGGACTGGCGGCCTTATTCGATTGCGTAGCCGCCGAAGGCGATTGTCTTGGCGGTAATCCGAACGGAAATCCTGCAAGCATGACGGCAGCGGGCAAAAACATTCGGAACCGACAACATACTCGCCGCTCTCAGTGCTTTCATGTCATCACCTCCAGTTCCAGGGACGTAATAGGTTTTTGGCCGTTAGCAATGGTTTCTGGGGCTTATGCGTTTTGAAATCGAATGTTTACCTCGAAAACTTCACAAATTGGAAGTTCCCGAAAATAGCGCTTGACAGAAATCTCGTTTCCCTTTACTTTACGGTTACCTCAGTTGTTTTCCGTTTCGCGGGATCCTCACTGAGCGTGAAAGGCAGAGATGAAGAGCGTTGACGACAATCGAACCCAAACGATAGACGGACGAGTCGGTCACGCACTCTGCTTGTTTGCGCGACCATAAGAAACTCCGTATAAATCGTTTCTTTTCAATGATATCTGTCGCGGGATAAATCTCCCGGGATGGTGTAGTTCACGGTTACTTCGACTGGTGCTCGCAAGAGTTCGGGTTCGAATCCCGAGCATTCCGTGAATGGCTGTTCCTCCCGGATTTTCTTCGCGCGGGTTCGGCGAAATGAAGCGTTGTTAACGGAGTAGTACTACTGGTGTGTGTAGATCGTTGCGTTTCGAAAGGGAAGAGGTGAGCAACAGAATTTAAAGAGTTTGTGGTGTGGTGAAGGCACGGATTACATCGCACACCAGCGGTTGCGGGTTCGAATCCCGCCAGCGACGCAAGTCGCTGTAGCTCAATTGGCAGAGCAATGGTTAGAAAACATCCGGGCCGCTGATTCCCGCCACAAAAATACCGGGATGGTGCAGAGCTAAGTTACTTCGTCTGTCCAACGACGTGGGGCTGTCGCTCCACTACTTAGTTCGATTTTCCTCCCGGAGAATTTCGCCGAAAGGCGGCGAAGTTGCGGGTTAGGGTTTGCCAGTAGCTCAGTGGCCCAGAGCGCCTAATTTCCCTGGCCGTTTGTTCCCGTCCAGCAGTTTTGTTTGAAATGCGAGCGCTGCCGCGAGGCAGGGCGCGGAAAGGAGAGAAACAACGATGGCAAAGCTGAACGTATGGAAGCGCCTGCTCCCGTCCGGAGTTCGCGCAATCACTCATGAAGGAGCTGTCGCGCGAAACGTCAACCCGCGGCTCGAACTGCGGCGCACCGTGTTCACCTGCCTGCTTTGGGAAGACACCTTCTACGAAAAGGGCAGCAAGATCGCGGAGCGCATCGCCGACCTGGTAACGAAGAACAAGGCCGAAGACGTCGCCGCGCTTGCACGAGAAGCCCGCGACAAGATGCAGCTTCGCCACGTTCCTCTCTTCCTCGCCCGCGAGCTCGCTCGTCGCATGGGAGCCGGAACTCTCGTTGCGGAAACGCTCGAGCGCGTCATCCAGCGTGCCGACGAACTCGGTGAGTTCGTTGCGCTCTATTGGACCCCGCGCAAACAGCCGCTCTCCGCCGGTGTAAAGCGCGGGCTCGCAAAGGCGTTTACGAAGTTTGACGCCTACCAGCTCGCCAAATACAACCGCGACGGTGTCGTAAAGCTTCGCGACGTGCTCTTTCTCAGCCACGCCAAGCCCAAAAACGCCGAGCAGGCCGCTCTCTGGAAGCGTCTCGTTGAGAACACGCTCGAGCCTCCCGACACTTGGGAGGTTGCCTTGTCCGCAGGGAAGGACAAGCGCGAGACCTGGGAGCGCCTGCTTCGCGAAGAAAAGCTTGGCGGGATGGCCGTGCTTCGCAATCTGCGCCTGATGCTCGCATCCGGCGTGGAACCGAAGCTCATCGCCGCTCGCCTCGAGAAGGGAATGGCTCGCGCGCTTCCGTTCCGTTTCGTGACGGCAGCGCGTTACGCACCGAAGCTCGAGTACGCGATCGAAAAGGCCATGCTCAAGGGCGTCGCCGCATTCGAGAAGCTCCCCGGCTCGACCGGGCTGCTTGTCGACGTTTCCGGCTCGATGGACGGCCAGCTCGCTCGCAAGGGCGAAGCGACGCGCATTGACGCGGCCGCGGGTCTCGCAATTCTTCTCCGTGAAGTGGCGGCTGATTTCGAAATCGCCACCTTCTCGGAAAAGTGTGTGACGCTTCCCGCGCGTCGCGGCTTCGCTCTGCGCGACGCCATCGCCGGCTCGCAGCCGCACTCTTCGACGTACCTCAAGCGTGCGCTCGTCGAGCTTCGCGATAAGCACGGTTGGGAAAAGCTCGACCGCGTCATCGTCATCACCGACGAACAGTCGCACGACGGGATCGCTCCCGCGTGGACGCCGAAGGCCTACGTCGTGAACGTTGCGCCGTATCAGCACGGCGTGAGCTACGGCAACGGCTGGACGCACATTGACGGCTGGTCCGAACGCGTCGTGGATTACTTGGCCGCGATCGAATCGGAATCAGCCGAATAAATCATCAATCGTGCGAGTTCCGCGCAAAAGGAAAACGCGGCAGGAAGCCGCCGGAAGCAATTCCGGCCAAGCCCTGCCGCGTTTTTCCATTTCTGATAGTCTTGTTTTTGTTTCTACGTAATGGCCTGCATCAAGTTGGCGCCGACATCGACGCCAAAAATTCCATGTTGGACTTCGACTTTGCCAGCCTGCTCAACAACAATTCCATCGCTTCGACCGTCGAAAGCGGGCTCAGCACTTTGCGCAGAACCCACACGCGGCTCAACTCGTCCGGGGGCAGCAGCAATTCGTCCTTGCGAGTTCCAGAGCGCTGAATATCAATCGCCGGGAACACACGCTTATCCGCGAGCCGCCGGTCGAGGTAAATTTCCATGTTGCCGGTGCCTTTGAATTCTTCAAAGATCACGTCGTCCATGCGGCTACCGGTGTCAATCAACGCCGTCGCGATGATGGTGAGGGATCCGCCTTCTTCCACGTTTCGCGCTGCCGCAAAAAACCGCCGCGGCCGCTGCAACGCATTCGCGTCAATGCCGCCCGAAAGCACTTTGCCAGATGGCGGCGTCACCGCGTTATACGCACGGGCGAGACGCGTGATCGAATCGAGCAGAACCACCACGTCACGCTTGTGTTCCACCAGTCGCTTCGCTTTTTCCAACACCATTTCCGCCACTTGAATGTGCCGCTGCGGCGCTTCATCGAAAGTCGAACTGATCACTTCGCCCTTCACGGTACGCTGCATGTCCGTAACTTCTTCCGGCCGCTCGTCAATCAGCAGCACGATCAGCGCAACTTCCGGATGATTGGTTGTGATCGAGTTCGCGATGGACTGCAACATCATCGTCTTACCAGTACGTGGCGGCGCGTTGATTAGTCCGCGCTGGCCCTTGCCGATAGGATTCAGCAAATCCAGCACGCGCCCCGTCATGTTTTCTTTCGTCGTTTCCATTTTCAGCCGGCCCTGCGGATAAAGCGGCGTAAGGTTGTCGAAGAAAATTTTGTTCCGCGCAACTTCCGGATCTTCAAAATTGACCGCTTCCACTTTGATCAGCGCGAAATACCGCTCGCCGTCTTTTGGCGGCCGCACCTGGCCGGATACCGTATCGCCCGTGCGCAAATCAAACTTGCGAATCTGCGACGGAGAAACGTAGATATCGTCCGGGCCCGGCAAATAGTTGTATTCCGGCGCGCGCAAGAAGCCGAAGCCGTCCGGCAGGCATTCCAGCACTCCTTCCGAAAAAATAAGTCCGCTCTTTTCCGTCTGGGCTCGCAGGATCTGGAAAATCAACTCCTGCTTGCGCATGCCGCTCGCGCCGGGAACATTCAGCTCCTTGGCGATTTTCGCCAGGTCCGTGATGTTCTTTTCCTTGAGTTCGGCAAGGCTGATACTGATTTGGTTGTTACTCTCTGCTGTTTCTTTCGGCATATGTCCTTAACTTTTGTTCTTTAAATTGTTCAAGATTTGGGATTGCACGGGATGATGCACCGCGCTGGCAGTCCAGGGAAGAACCAGCCAGGAGGGGCAAACTGAACTACGGCCAACCGCACTCAGCGTCGTGCTTAAAATTCGTGCAACGGTCCCCAAAATCGAACCGCAATTGCACTTCGCTGCTTTAGTTGGTCAAACTCGTGTCTTTCTCGGCGCCGGCCACAAACGGTTCTGCTACGGGCGCAACCGCGGCGTGCTCTGCGGGCACAATCGGCCTCTCCAGAGCAATCTGCAGCACTTCATCCATGGTCTCTACTAGGTGAACCGTGAGACTAGCGAGGATCTCCTGCGGGATGTCCGCCAAGTCCTTCTCATTGTCCTTCGGAAGCAGTATTGTACGCAAGCCCATTCGGTGGGCCGCCAGTAACTTCTCTTTTACGCCGCCTATCGGCAGCACTTTCCCGCGCAGCGTGATTTCCCCCGTCATGGCCACATCGCAGCGCACCGGAATTCTCGTCAGCGCGCTTGCGATCGAAGTACAAATGGTGATGCCCGCCGAAGGACCGTCCTTCGGGATCGCGCCTTCCGGCACGTGCAGGTGAATATCAATGTTGCGATAGAAATCTTTCTGCAAACCGATTTGCCCCGAACGCGAGCGGATGTAGCTCATTGCGGCTTGCGCGGATTCCTGCATCACTTCGCCGAGTTTGCCTGTTGGAGTGAGCCGGCCCTTGCCTTCCATAATCGCCGCTTCCGTAACTAGAACGGAGCCGCCCACTTCCGTCCACGCAAGGCCGGTCGTCAGTCCGATTTCGTTGTGCTTCTCCAGCCAGAATTCGCGGTACTTCAGAATTCCCAGGAAATCGTTCACGTTTGCGGCCGTGATTTCCACCTTCACCGGTTCTTTTTCGGAAACGACCTTGCGGGCCATCTTTCGCGCAATGTTCTGAATCTCGCGTTCCAGGTTTCGCACGCCTGCTTCATGCGTGTAGTGCCGGATGATGTGCAGCAGCCCTTCGTCGGTGAACGTAAGGTGCTCTTCCTTAAGCCCCGTTGCTTCGCGCGCGCGCTTCACCAGAAAGCGTTTTGCGATCTCCAGCTTTTCCTGCTCCGTGTAACCCGGTAGGCGCAGGATTTCCATGCGGTCCTGCAAAGGCTGCGGAATTGTGTGCAGCACGTTCGCCGTGCAGACAAACATCACCTTGGAAAGATCGTACTCCACGTCCAGGTAGTGATCCGTGAACGCGTGATTCAATTCCGGGTCCAGCACTTCCATCAGCGCCGCGGAAGGATCGCCGCGGAAGTCCGTGGACATCTTGTCCACTTCGTCCAGCACGAAAATCGGGTTCACCGAGCCGGCCTTCTTCATCATCTGAATAATCTGGCCAGGTAGTGCGCCGATGTATGTGCGCCGGTGGCCGCGAATTTCCGCTTCGTCCCGTACGCCCCCCAAGGAAACGCGTACGAATTTCCGTCCCGTGGCATGGCCGATGGACATCGCCAATGACGTCTTGCCCACGCCTGGCGGCCCAACAAAGCACAGAATCGAGCCCTTCGGGTTTTTCACGAGCTGCCGCACGGCAAGGAACTCCAGAATCCGGTCCTTTACCTTATCCAGACCGTAGTGCTCCTTGTCCAGAATCTCTTCGGCGGCCTTGATGTCGCGAATCTCTTTCGACCGCTTCTTCCAGGGCACCGCCAGCAGCCAATCCAGATAATTCCGGCTCACCGTGGATTCCGCGGACATTGGCGGCATCAGCTCCAGCCGCTTCAGTTCAGCCGTTGCCTTCTCATGAACGTCCTTCGGCATTCCGGCTGCATCAATCTTTTTCTTCAGCTCGTCCAGTTCGCTCTTTTCGCCGCGGCCAAGCTCTTTCTGAATCGCTTTCAGCTTTTCGTTCAGGTAATACTCTTTTTGCGCCCGCTCCATCTGCCGCTTCACGCGCGTATTGATGTTGCGGTCCACATTTAGCTTTTCGAGTTCGATTTCCAGGATGTCGCCGATGCGGTTCAGGCGTTCCAGTGGATCAACCGTTTCGAGCAAGTCCTGTTTTTCATCCACGGGGAGCTGCAGGTTCGCCGCGATCGTGTCGGAAAGCCGCGCCGGATCATCCACGCGCGCCGCCGCGATCATCGTGTCGTAATTCAGGCTCTGCGAAAGTTTGATGAACTGTTCGTAAAGTCCGGTCGTTTTTTCCACAACTTGCTGCACTTGCGGAGAAGGCTCGATGCGTGCGCCGAGCAGCCGCACCGTCGCGCGGAAAAATCCTTCTTCCGTCGCAACCGAAATCGCCCTCGCGCGTTCCACACCCTCAACCAGAACTTTGATGTTGCCGTCAGGCAGCTTCACGCTTTGCACGATGTTCGCCAGCGTCCCGACCGCATAAATCTCTTCCGGTTTAGGATCGTCCACCGAAGCGTCATGTTGCGTGGAGAGAAAAATCTTTTTGTCGCCCGCGAGCGCTTCTTCGAGTGCGCGTACGCTGGCTTCGCGGCCCACGATGAACGGCGTCATCTGCTGCGGGAAAATAACCATGTCCCGCACCGGCATCATCGGTACGCGCTTCATCTCCTGCTTTTCGCGGTTGAACATTAGGGCCCCTGAAAACTCACTAAGACCACTTCTTTTGATGCAGTTCCATGCTCAGACGGAGGTCATCCCGCCTTTTCGAGCAAACTCCAGTTAATTTCGTGGCCGCGAACCATTTCCGCCGTTACCACGAACTCTTTCGCCTTCCGCTGCTGCATCGGCAGGTGGTACATCAATTCCAGCATCAAATCTTCCAGAATCATGCGCAGTCCGCGCGCGCCCACTTTGCGTTGTAGCGCCAGCTCCGCCACGGTTTCAATCGCATCTTCCGTAAACCGCAAGCGCACATTTTCAAATTCAAAGAGCCGCTGGTATTGCTTCAGCAGCGCGTTCTTCGGTTCCGTCAAAATCTTTACAAGAGCGCCTTTGTCCAAATCGCTCATCACACCAGCAACCGGCAAACGGCCCACAAATTCCGGAATCAGGCCGTAGCGGATTAAATCGCCCGGCTGCACCTGCTCCAGCAATTGTGTATTCCGCTTCTGTGCCGAGGTCGCTGCCGATTCCGTGTGGAAGCCCAGCGAGCGCTTGCCCACGCGCTTCTCGATAATTTTTTCCAGGCCGACGAACGCTCCGCCGCAAACAAAGAGGATGTTTGTTGTATCCACGGCCGTAAATTCCTGGTGCGGATGCTTGCGCCCGCCCTGCGGAGGCACGTTGGCCACGGTGCCTTCCAGAATCTTCAGCAGCGCTTGCTGCACACCTTCACCGCTCACGTCGCGCGTAATGGAAGGGTTCTCATCCTTCTTCGCGATCTTATCAATCTCGTCGATGTAGATGATTCCTGACTGCGCTTTCTGCACGTCGCCGTCGGCGGCCTGCAGCAACTTCAAAATAATATTTTCGACGTCCTCGCCGACGTAGCCCGCTTCGGTAAGCGTCGTCGCATCCACAATCGCAAAGGGAACTTCGAGCATTCGAGAAAGTGTCTGCGCCAGAAGCGTTTTGCCCGTTCCCGTCGGCCCAATCAGCAAAATGTTGGACTTGCTCAAATCCACGTCGCCCGGCTGCTTGTTCAAAATAATCCGCTTGTAGTGGTTGTAAACAGCGACGGCCAGTTTCTTTTTCGTGCGATCCTGCCCGATAACATACGCATCCAGGAATTGCTTGATCTCCGGCGGACGCGGAAGCCGCTTCGTCGGCGATGTGGCCTGCTCGCGCTTCTCATCTTCCAAAATTGTCTGGCAGACGCTGACGCATTCGTTGCAGATATACGCCCGCGGATAGTCCGAAGGCGAGCTGATCAATTTTTCAACCTGTTCCTGGGTCTTGTGGCAGAAGGAACAGCGTAACGGCTCGTCTGTGGAGTATTTTTTCACTGGCGTGAAGGCCTCGCCTCCGCTGGGCTTTGGGCGGAGTCCCTATCCCTCATTCTAGGCTGAAACTTTCCCCGAACCAAACCCAATCCTGAAGCGATACTAACTTTTTGGAACACCCAAAGATTGCTTGTCATCCTGAGCGGAGCGAAGGATCTCAACCGCTCAACTTCTCTCGCTGCCCAGTTCGCGCATTTACTTATGCTTGAAAATAATTTCATCAATCATCCCGTATTCCTTGGCCTGCTCGGGGTTCATGATGTAGTCGCGCTCGACGTCCTTCTCAATTCGCTCCACTGGCTGCCCGCTATGCTTGGCGATGATCTGATTGATCGTCGTGCGCATCCGCAAAATCTCTTTCGCGTGCAAATCAATGTCCGTTGCCTGGCCGCCAAGTCCGCTCATCCATGGCTGGTGGATCAAAATCCGCGCATTCGGCAGGGCAAAGCGTTTCTTCGGCGCACCACCCACCAGTAGAACTGCCGCGATTGAGGCCGCCTGGCCGACACAGGTCGTAACCACGTCCGGCTTAACGAACTGCATCGTGTCATAAATCGCGAATCCGGCAGTGATCGAGCCGCCCGGCGAATTGATGTACAACTGGATGTCTTTTTCCGGGTCTTCCGCCTGCAAAAAGAGCATCTGCGCCGTCGCCAAGTTCGCCACATGGTCATCAATCGGCGTGCCAATAAAAATGATGTGCTCTTTCAGCAGCCGCGAATAGATGTCATAGGCGCGCTCGCCGCGGCTGGTTTGCTCCACCACCATCGGCACGAGAGTCGTGCCGCGATACTCTGGGTCTTCGTAGTTTTTCATTTGTATGATTATTCTTGGACGCGCTAGCAGGGTCCCTGGTTACCCGCCCGCCTTAGGCAGGCTTTCCTGCTGCTGCGGCCGCCATTCGGATCTTGGCATTCTGCGCGAGCCAGTCGAGAGTTTTATCACTCCGCAGCTTGGCTTTCATCCTATCCAGCGCACCTTGCTTTGTCAAACGAGCCCGAATTGCGTCTACGGATTCGTTACTATGCCCGGCGACATGTTCGAGCTCATGGGTAACGTCTTCTTCGGTTGCGTCAATGCTCTCCGCGCTCGCGATACGGTCCACGATCAATTCCGCCTTCACGTCATCCTTTGCGCGTTCTGCCTGGCGATTCCGCAGCGTGACCCAGTCCACATTCACCGCTCGGGGATCGACTCCCTGCTGCGCCAGCGAACGCACTACGCGCTCCAGCCGCGCATCCATTTGATGCTCGACGAGTGATTCAGGAACGGGGAAGTCGTTCAGCTTAATCAATTCGGCGATAATCTTTTCGCGCTGCAGATCTTTCTGCCGGTGATTCCGCTCGTGCTCCAGGCTCTCACGGATTTTTGTTTTCAATTCGTCGAGCGACGTGGCGTCGCTCACGTCTTTCGCGAATTCGTCATTCAGTTCCGCCAATTTCTTGGTCTTAATGCCGAGAACATCCGCTGAATAGTTAAATTTCTTTCCAGCAAGTTTCGGATCGGGATAATCCGCGGGGTACTCCACGGCAAATTCTTTGTGATCGCCCACGTTTGCGCCGCGCAGATTTTCGTTGAACGGCTCCATCGTTTCTTCCGCGCCCACGTGGCACAGCACGTTGTCCGCCTGCAGCGGATCGCCGCCGCCTTCCGGAGTTCCTATCAATTTCAATTGCACGAAGTCGCCGTTTTCCACCGCGCGGCCTTCGACTGGAGCAAACGCTGCCGCGCGTTCGCGCGTCTCTTCCAGCGCTTTCGCGACGTCTTCGTCCGTGACGTCCATCGGCGGCATTTCAATTTCCAGTTGCTTGTAATTTCCTAGCTCGAATTCCGGCAAAACTTCAAACACAGCGCGGAATTTTATGGCTTGCCCTTCGTTGTAATCGAGCTTGTCCACCTGAGGCTGCGAAACCGGGGTTAATTTCTGCTCTGCGACCGCCTTTTCCACCGTCTCCGGCACGAGCGATTGCAGTACTTCACCTTTGATCTCTTCCGCAAAGCGCCTCTTGATTAGTGTCACCGGCGCTTTTCCCGGGCGAAATCCTGGCACTCGCGCAACGCGCGACAATTCCTTTGCTACTTTTTCCGTCGCTTTTGACACTTCCTCCGCGGAAATTTCCAATTCCAGTTCGCGGCGGCACGTTGCTTCTGCCATGCTGCTATCCTCTTTTCTTTTTCCGGTTTTCTTTCGCTTTGATTCGGATCAGGGCCAACGAGGTGAGACAAGCGTGCGCCTGCCCTGCAAATCGAAACTCCAGTATAAGTTACGCGCAAAACAGCGTCAATGAACGCGACCGCTTTGCCCGCTGATGGATTGTTAAGCGAAGGTCGAAATTCCTTTCAGTCCGCGGCGGCGGAGCGGCCGAGCGCCCGCGTCATGTCCGCGTGGAGCAGGCGATGGAAGAGATGTTCTCCAGCTTCGCGGCGGACGGAGAGGCGGCCGGCGATGTAGGCGCGGGAAGCTAGGCCGCGCTGGACAGAATCGCAAATGGCTTCGTCTTCCTCCTGCACTTTTTCGCTGACTTTTACGCTGGCTTGATTCTGCTTCAGCGCTTTCTTGCTGACGTCGGAAAAATAATAGTCGAAAATCACGGCGCATTTATCCACGGCGAGCGGGATGACAAGATTCGTGTCCATAACGCCTTCGTAGGCGTTGAGCATGAAATTTGGATAGATCCAGAGGTAAAATGCGCGGCCCTGGCGCGTGGCGGCGACGTCCTTTTTGGATTTGGCACCGGAACTGAGCGGACTGGATTGCAGGCAGGAGCGCTCGAAATTTTCGATGGTGTAGCTGGTGTACTCGATGACGCTGCTAAGGCCCTTGTGCGCGTGCGGAACGTGGTAGCCGCCATCGAGATAGTTGTCTACGTAAACTTTCCAATTGCATTGCAACGTGTAGATGCGCCGGTCGAAGAATTTGAGTTTCTTGCTGAGCTTGAGCGGAGCGACGAGTTCGGGAACCTTGCCAAGAAAATTCTGAAGCGAACCGGCTTTGCCGTCGAGATTGACGTAAACGAGATTTTCCCAGGTGTCCACGGCCATGGGAACGAGACCGTTTTTGGCGCGATCGAAGTCGCAGACGCCGTCAAATTCGACCATGCCCTTGAGCGAGCCATCGTTTCCGTAGGTCCAGCCGTGATAGGGACAGCGGAAATTTTTGGCGCAGCCTTGCGCTGCGGTGACGACGGCGGCGGCGTGATGGCGGCAAACGTTGTAGAAGGCGCGGAGGATGCCGTCTTCGCCACGAGCGACAACGACAGGTTCGCCGGCAATGTCCGCGGTGAAGAAATCGCCCTTTTTCTCGACCTGATCCACGCGGCCTGCGACCTGCCAGGTGGTGGCGAAGACGCTTTCGTGCTCGAGGTGGGCGATGCCGGGATCGAAATACCAGGGCGAAGGAATGGTCCATGCCTTTTCGAGCGGGTCATTCGGGTTGTAGAGATTGAGAAGGGAAGAGAGGCTGCGTTCCATGGCTGTTCCTCGACGAATGAAGAGGGATGAGTGCGCTTGCGCTCTCCTTTTATCGCGAAAGGCGGGAGGGGGGGTACTGAAAAATTCAGCGCGACATGCCACGCCATCTGGCGAGGACAGACATGACTCATCGCACGTTTAGTTAACAATGAACGGCCGGGGGGCGGGGATCCCTGACATTTTAGACCGGGCGCATACCTGACACTTTGTGATCCTCCTGAGTCCAGGGATGAAGTGCAGGGGAAGTGGACAAGTCCCCTTCCTCTGCGGTGTTGTGGCTTGCTATTTTTGGCCGCGGCGTCACCCGTCAACCAGCCCCTAAAAAGCGAATGATGACAAGGATGGCGGAAGATTGGCAAAAGGGGCTTGACGTATTCCCATATAGGAATATATTGAGAACATGGCAAGGGCGGCGACAACCTCGGACGCGTTCAATGCAGTGGCGGAACCGCGGCGGCGGGACATCTTGAACTATTTGGCGATGCAGGAGAGATCGGTTAGCGAGATTGTGGACGCGATGGAGACGGAGCAACCGTCGGTTTCTAAACATCTAAAGGTCTTGAAGGATGTTGGCCTGGTGAAGGCCCGGAGGGAAGGCCGGCAGATGCTTTACAGAGTGAATGCTGTGGCGATCCGACCATTGCACGAATGGACGAGCACATTCGAGCGCTTGTGGAAACACCAGTTGCTGCGAGTCAAGGAACGGGCCGAGGCCAAGAATGAACTCCAATGAGTCGCGGATGAATTAGAAGTTCGGAGGAGCAAAATATGTGTCCAGCATGCATTGGAAGTGCAGCAGTGATGGCCGCCGGAGCGGGATCCACGGGAGGAATTCTGGCAGTGTGCATTGCCAAGTTCAGAAGATTTTTTTGGAGCGAGTGGTCTCGTTCAGAAAATCAAGGAGAAATAAAATGTCAACAAGCACGAAGAGAGACGTGGAGAACCCGAAAAGGCAGCTCCCGAAGAACACACCCTCCGTGGTGTCGCCGCAGGAGTGGGAGGCTGCGCGCCAGCAGCTGCTTGTGAAGGAAAAGTCCTTGACCCGCTCCCGCGATGCGCTGGCCGCGGAGCGCCGGCGAATGCCGTGGATGGCCGTGGAGAAGAAGTACGAGTTCGAGGGGCCTGCGGGTAAGGTAAGCCTGCTCGACTTGTTCGAAGGCCGCCGTCAGTTGATCGTCTACCGCGCCTTCTTCGAACCCGGCGTGTTTGGCTGGCCCGAACATGCTTGCCGCGGCTGCTCCCTGGGCGCCGACCAGGTTGCACACCTCGCCCATTTGAACGCTCGCGAGACCACGCTCGCCTACGCCTCACGCGCACCACAGAAGGACATCGAGCGCCTGAAGGCCCGAATGGGTTGGAAGATGCCCTGGTACACCATCA
Source organism: Candidatus Sulfotelmatobacter sp. (assembly GCA_035567915.1). Classification (GTDB taxonomy): domain Bacteria; phylum Acidobacteriota; class Terriglobia; order Acidiferrales; family UBA7541; genus Acidiferrum. The sequence continues at coordinate 68,571 of DATMPA010000026.1, forward strand.
CAGACAGCTTCGACAGCGACTTCGGCGTGAACGAATGGCACGGCCACAACGCGTTCATCCGCGACGGCGACCGCGTATTTCGCACTTACTTCATCAACAACCGCGGCGACGAAGCGATGGGGAGCACCTGGAGCTACCTGGACCTAACTGCGCTCGGGCGCCAAGAGCAGTGGGAGGACTCGCCGGAGGGTTACCCGCAAACTCCGCCGTACAAATGGTGGAATTGGCACGACAACTACGATGCCGAGGCCTCGCCTAACCCGAAGTGGATCGACATAATAACCGACCCTCAAGAAGCCGCCCGAAAGCGCGAGGCAGCGGAGAAAGCATGACTGCGGCGAGGAAGCACTCCGGGTGGAACAGAGTAGTGGAGAACGCAAAGGCGACATTGAACCTTAATGACTAGCACGGTGGCATACGCGATCGCTCAAGGGTAGGGCACTCTCCGCGTTTTTGTGGGTTGAGAGATTTTGAAAAACAGAAAGGGGCCAGGCGTGAGAGCCCGGCCCCTTTTTATTGTTTTATTCAGAGAGGATTAGTGATCGCCGTGACCACCATCGTGATGGTCGAAGCCGAAGAGGTCGAAGAGATCGCCGATGGCCGGGCTATTCAGCGGGACATAAGGGTCGTCGTCGTCCGCGACCGGGTTCGGGAAATTATCGCGGCTGCGGTGCGTGAGCGGTTTGAGGTGCCAGTTGCGCTCGATGAATTTGAGGATGGAGACGTGGTCAGTGTAGGTATGACTGATGCGGCCACCAGTGGTGAATGGAGAAACCACGATTAGGGGAATGCGGGGCCCATCGCCGAAGAAGTCGAGCGGCTGGATGTAGCCGGAGTCGTAGTAACCGCCGCCTTCGTCGAAGGTGATGATGAACGCGGTTTCCGCGAATAGCGCGGGATTGGCTTGAAGATGGTCCATGGTCTTCTTGACCATGCCTTCGAAGAGATCGAGTTTCGAGGACGCGGGATGGCCGTCGATCAAGCCGTCGGGCTTGACGAAGGAGACGGCGGGTAGAGAGCCGTCGTCAATGGCGGCAAAAAAGTCGGTGGCGTCCTTGATGTGAGCCGCGCGCTGCGCCGGGTCACCCATGATGGCGGTAGCATACGATTCGAAATTGCAGATGTTGCAGTAGGCTTGCCCGATGAGAACAAGGGGATCCTTGCTGGTTGGATTGTGCTGGAAATTGACTGCGGCACTATAGGCTCCGCCGTAGTACGCCCAAGAGATGTTCTTCTCGTTGAGGGCTTCGCCTATGGTGCGAACTTTGGTGGGAGGAACAGAGCCGCCTGAGGCGATACCGTTGGCATCCACCGTGCCGTCCGGAAGGAAGCCCGGGGAATCGTTGTTAATCATGTAGTAGTGGCCGGGGACGCAGTTAGGGCGAGGATGCCAGGGAAGAGACGCGAGATAGTCGCGGACCGCATCAACACCAGGCTGCGAGGGATTGCCGCACTCCGTAAAGTTGCCATCGAAGTTGAGGTCCACGGTGTAAGCGTTTTCCGTCCCTTTCAACGGGTCCGGGTTGGCGATATGAGAAGGCGGAACAGTGGGATTGCCGTTGGAGTCGGTCCAGAAGATGGCATCGCCGGTGCCGAGCATGAAGTGGTTGGCTCCGGTGCCGCCCATGAAGGACTGGTGGAAATTGTCGCTCATGGAGTATTGGTCGGCGAGCTGCTTCAGGACAGGGGCGTCGCCCGCCTGGACGTTGTAGAAAGTCATGGAGTTGCCGCCGCCGTTGTCGTCAATCTTGTTGCCGTTGGCGGGGTCGGGAATGTTGGTATAGGTGGTGATGACGTAGGGATAGAGGTCGCTGAGGCAGCCGGAGGGATTGTGGCGCGTTGCGTGTTCGACGCTGCAATCGGACTGTTGCCACATCTCGTAGAGGCGGTGGGTCGTGTCTCCGGTGTAGGAATCGTAGGGAAGGCTCGAGCCCTTAAGAGGGAACGGTCCGTTCGGGAGCGTATCGAAGTTTTGAATGCGAGTGTCCGGGTCGGGCAGGACGAATGTTTGCGAGAAGCCGGAAGCCGCACCGGTGGTCAAAAGGTGCTCGTCCGCTGGTTCCAAGGAAGGCTCAACCAAAGCAAGAAAGGCATCTGGCGTGCCGGGAGGGAAAATTGTCGCTGTCGGCGCGAAATTCAGAGTGGGCTGGGGCAGGGTGGTGTAGGGCACCTTTTCATCATCATGAAGGCTAACGTAATAGTGCGCGCGGAAGGGCGCGACAGCCTGGAATTGCTGCGACTTTTTGAAATTGGGACCTGGAGAACCATCTGCCTTGATGATGCCTTTAGACAGGAGATTGGAGACAGCGGCGTGCTTTTGCGGGACGTAGGTGGCGAAGATGTGATCAAAAGTACGATTCTCACCGATGATGACGATGACATGCTTGATGGGTGTTTCCGTTTTTGGTGCCTCCCGTTTGGCGGCATCCTGCGGGGATTGCGCGAGAGCGACAAAGGGATTGAAAAAAATTGCGGCGAGGCATGCGGCAGCTTTAGTGCGTTGCCACAAAGGCCTTGGATTGAAACGGGACATACGTGATACCTCCGGAGAATGGTTGGGCAGGGCGTTCACAGAGTGAACGGCGAAGTTTGTCCGTGCGGCGTTGCCGTTGCGTGAAATTCAGATTGAGAATGGGTGAAACTCTGGTGGGGGGAAGCCGGTACGTGGCTGTGCTATGCTCAGATTTGCGACGATCTGCGGGAATGGCGGAACGGCAGACGCAACAGGCTTAGGACCTGTCGGGGTCACACCCGTGGGGGTTCAAATCCCTCTTCCCGCACCACTCTCAAGCCACAATTTACGACGAGAAGCGTTGTTTTGAGCGAACGCGGAGTGTTGCGAAGTTCGCCGCGCAGTACGCTTGTACTATGGCCTGACATACAAAGCGCGTGGCAGGATGTTAAGGCTCGCGGTCCCGCTGCAGAATGATCCGCGGCCCCCACGTTTGGGCAACTGACTTTGGTAAAATTGTTCCCTGGTCGAGGGAACCTGAGGGAGATGCACGGAATGGGCTCCGTGACGTCTGAGCAAGGCGCAGAAACGCACCCACTAAAATCGCAGCCAATGGCGCTTGTTGTGCCAGTGGTGGCTACCGGCGCACGCCCGGGCGACCAGTCCCAAAAGCGCGAGCTATTCACCGAGGCAACCGAAACGGTACTGGTTTTTGAAAACGGCGCGGTAATTCGCCTGTCGGCGGCCGTGACCGCTGGCCAGTTGTTATTCCTGACAAACAAGGTATCCGGCAAAGAAATTGTGACCCAGGTGCTGCGCAAGCGGACCTTCAAGCCGACAGCGTGCTACGTGGAGCTTGAATTTACGGAAGCCGCGCCCCGGTTTTGGGGAGTGGAATTTCCCGCCGCAGATTCTGCAGCGAAGCCAGACCTTCCCGAGGGCAGTGTAGCCGCGGAATTGGCGGAGGCCGAGCTTTCAGAAGAAGAGGCCGGCGCTCACGCGCCGCCGGATGCCGCGGAAGTGGCGAAATTGCGGCAGGAAGTGGAAGCGCTGAAGGCGCAACTGAAATCCTTAGCGCCAGCGCAGGAAGAAGTGAAGCCTGCGGTTAATGAGAAGCCGCAAGAAGTAAAACCCGCGGCAGTGAATCAGGAAGTAAAGCCCGAATTGATGAGCCCAAATGAACCGGCGCCCGAAGGGAAGCAAGAAGCGGCGATTCAAGAGGCTGTGAAGCCTGCGGCGAACCAAGCAGAGCAGAGTCCTTCGTACCCGATTCGAATGCAACTGCCAAAGTCTCGGGGGATTTCGAATCGAACCACCGAGTTCGCGGCGGATGATGCAGCAGCGGAACATCTTTTGCCGAAACCGAGTCTGGATTTCGAGCAATATCCTGGATCGAAAGAGCCGAGTCCGAAGCTTTACAGCCGCAGCGCAAGGCGAGGACTCGCAGGGCCAATCGGAGTGTTGGTGCTGATCGTGTTGCTTTTGGTTGCGAGTGGAATCTTGATTTACCGGATGGGATGGTTTTCGAAGGGCTCCAAGGACGACGCGAGCGCGGCGATGTTTCCGGTGAACGCGGGCAATGCCAACGGAAAGGCTGAGCCGGCGCCCGTTTCGGATTCTGCGAAAGCAGATGAGCCACCGAATGAGAATAGCGCGACGACTTCGGCGGGAACTACAGAAGATTCGTCGGCTCAACACGCAGCGGAGAGCGGGCATTCCGATGCGGCGGTGCGGAAACATGGCGACCGGACGGCCGTGGAACGAAAAAGTGCAAAGCGGGCGCCGATTGCGCGCGAAAGCACTACGGATACGGCGCCTGCAAATCCCGAGGATGACACGGTAATTGCCCCGAAACTGGTGAAGTCCATTCGGTCGCTTTCGCCTCCGGAAGCGTTGCGCGGTTATGTCAGCGGCAACGTGAAGCTGGATGCGCTTGTGGATGAAACAGGGCACGTGAAATCGGCGACGGTAATTTCTGGCCCGCGCGCGTTGCACGACAAGGCGATCGAAACCGTGAAACTGTATGAGTATCAGCCGGCCACGAAGAACGGGAAGACGGTGTCCGCGCATGTGCAAGTGACGATTAAGTTTTGGTATGAACCGTAGAGAAGTTCGCGCCGCAGAATAAAAATCTGGGCCACTGCGAGAACCGTACTTTCCATCTGACGTTATCGGCGATACGTTACGTTGAGATTCTTCGAGCCGCAAAAAGCGCGTCTCTCAGGATGACAACATTTTCTTCCTCAAAAATTGGTGTTTCGATTGGGCTTGATGGGACGAGTGCGCGGATTCGGATACAATTCAGGCGCGTTTTATGAATGACAACGAGAAAAAGGCCGCTGAAACACACGTTGCGGGGCCGTTGGCTGGGGTGAAGGTGTTGGAACTCGGCCAACTGATTGCGGGTCCGTTTGCGACGGCGTTTTTGGCTTGGTTTGGCGCGGATGTGATTAAGGTTGAGCCACCGGGGACGGGCGATCCGCTGCGAACGTGGAGGGTGGTGCATCAGGGGACGTCGCTGTGGTGGCATTTAATGGCGCGCAATAAGAAATGCGTAACATTGGATTTGCGCGTGCCGGAAGGGCAGAAGATTGCGCGCGAGATGGCGGGGCGCGTGGACGTGATGATCGAGAATTTTCGGCCTGGGACACTGGAAAAATGGGGTTTGGGTTACGAAGAGTTGAAGAAAGAGAATCCCGGCCTGATTCTTGCGCGAATTTCCGGATACGGACAAACAGGGCCGTACGCGCAGAAGCCGGGCTTTGCGGCGGTGGCGGAAGCGTTTGGTGGGTTGCGCTACGTGACGGGTGAGCCGGATCGGCCACCGGTGCGGCCGAATTTGAGTCTAGGCGATTCGGTGGCGGGCTTGCACGCTGCCCTGGGGATCTTGATGGCGCTGTATCACCGGGATGCACGCGGAGGGAGTGGGCAGGTGATTGACGTGGCGCTATACGAAGCCGTGTTGAACCTGATGGAAGGGACGATTCCGGAGTACGACAAAGCGGGCGTGAAGCGCGAGCGCGAAGGGATGCGGCTGACTGGGATTGTGCCCAGCGGGACGTATCCGTGCGCGGATGGCGCGTACATCGTGATCGGGGCGAATGGAGACAGCATTTTCCGGCGGTTCATGATTGCAATTGGTCGCGCGGATTTGGCCGGAGATGCGCGGCTGGTGAGCAACGAGGGGCGCTCGAAACACATTGACGAGATTGATGAGGCGATTACAGCGTGGACGAGAACGAAACAACCGGCAGAGGCGCTAAAGACTTTGAGCGAGGCGGATGTGCCGTCCGGGCCGATTTACTCGGCGGAGGAGATGCTGGCGGACCCTCATTACAAGGCGAGAGGAGTGTTTCAGGAAGCGGATTTGGGAGGGGGCGACCGCGTGAAGCTGCCGCAACTGGCGCCCCGGCTGGACGCCACTCCAGGCGAAATGCGCTGGATTGGACCGACGCTCGGGGAGCATAATAACGAAGTCTACCGAGACTGGCTTGGCTACCCCGCCGCTGAGTTGGAACGCCTGTCAAGAGAAGGCGTTATCTAAGAGCGCTTCTGGGCGTGGGTCTGCTGCTTGATTATCAGGGAACAAGGCGATCAGCTGTTGGTTATCCGCCAGACGGACCATGCCTTCCTGGCTGGTTTTTTCGCAAGAGAATGGGGCAATGGAGAGTTCCCGCGGCCGGAACCGTTCGACTCGTTCTGCCTTGCCACGGCGGAGCATGACAACGGCTGGAGCGAATGGGAATTGCTGCCAACGCTCGACGCGAAAACGCGCACACCGAATACGTTCATGTCCATCCCGACGGAAGAACATATTGCCTTGTACCAGCGCGGGATCGAGCGGCTCGTGAAGGTAGATCACTACGCGGCGTTGCTGGTGAGCATGCACTGCGCAAACTTGTATGACCGGGCTCGAGCGACTATGCCCGGGTATTCGGCGAAGTATGTGAAGTCCACCGAGACGGGCTTGGTGACGGATTTTGTACAGAGACTGCGGTTGCAGCAATTGCGGCTAAAAGTGGATTTACGCGCGAGTCCGGCGACAAGAGAACTTGTGGTGGAAGAAACGCTGAAAGCGAATTTTGAACGTCTGGAAGCGCTGGACCGGCTGTCGCTGCACTTGTGCCTGAATCCACAGGAGAATTGCGTGATTGATGCAGTGCCGAGAGATGTATCAGGCAATGAAGCGGACCTGGATTTACGGAGCGAGGGCGGAAACGTTTTGACGCTGGCGCCGTATCCATTCCGGCGCGAGATGTTGGAAGCGAGTATTTTGGCGCGGCGGATTCCAAAGCGCGTGTACGTGGATGACGTGGATTTTCAGAAGACGCTGGCGCAGTCGCGGTTTTTTGGGATCAAATTTACGCTGCGAGTGCGGCGGACGAACGCGATGCGGCTTGTCGCCGGGCTCTGAACTCCTTGTAAGAAATTCAAATCAATTGACCAATGTGTAGCGCGTGTCCGCACGACTGTTCCGTCGCCAGTTCATTTCGCAAAACTGATTGCGCGGGGGGAGGGCGTTTGCTACCCTCACGCGCATTGAAACTCTGTGGGGAGGTCCTCGATGGCTTTTTGCAAAGCGTGTGGGCAGGAGTTGGGCGGAGCGGCATTTTGTCCGAAGTGTGGAGCGAGTCAGGGAGCAGTTGCTGCACCGGGCGCGCCAGTTGTAGCTGGGAGTAGTGATTCGCCGACCGCAGGGTTGGAGGAGAATGTTGCTGGGTTGCTGTGCTATCTGGTGGGATGGATTTCCGGGCTGATTTTTTTGTTGATTGATAAGCGTTCGTTTGTGCGCTTTCACGGAGCGCAGTCCATCGCATTAAATATTGCACTTGTTGTCTGCTGGATTGCGTTTTGGATCGTGACGTTGATCCTGGGATTTATTACCGCCATGATGCATTTCCCGATCGGATTCCTGCTGGTGTTTTTGTGGCCGATTATTGGAGTCGGGTTCCTGATCCTCTGGATTTTCTGCATGTACAAGGCGTACCAGCTTGAGAAGTTCAAGCTGCCGATTATCGGAAACATCGTGGAGAAGATGATCGGAGCGTAGAACTGAAATACTGTCTGGGAAAAACTTGGATCGAAAGGCCGCTCTATTTCTGGGGCGGCTTTTCTTTTGGTTAACTTCTAGCGCCTGGTTGGCTCTTGACTTTCCGGTGAGGGCACCGCATCGTTAAGGGCTTTGTGCCCGACGGATACGGCCGCCGTCCGGCCAGAAAGGCCCGAACCGCTAGAATATGACCCGTGTAAGGCTCTGTTTCCACGACCGCTGCTTTGACGGCACCGCTTCGGCTGCACTTTTCTACCGCTTTTACCGCGAAAAATTTGACGCGAATGCTGATTTTGGCTTTACGGGCATGACGCATCGCGCGAAGCAGCCGTGGGAGCCGGGGATGTTTGATGGCAATGAGAACGTGATCGTGGACTTCAAGTATTCGAATTCGCCGAAGGTGACGTGGTGGTTCGACCATCACCAGAGCGCGTTCTTGACTCCGGCGGATGCCGAACAGTTCAAAACGGCCCCCGGGAAGAATTTTTATTACGAGCCAGCGTATAAATCCTGCACGATGTTGATTGCGGATACCGCGCGGGAGAAATTTGGCTTCGACACGAAGCCGCTGGCGGATTTGATTCATTGGGGCGACATCATTGACGGCGCGCAGTTTCCCACGCCGGAGTCGGCGGTGGAATTGAAGGAGCCTGCGACGCAGCTGGCTCTGGTGATCGAGGCGGCTCCGGAAGATGGAGTGCCAGCGCAAATTATTCGCGCGCTGGCATACAAGCCGTTGAAGGAAGTGATTGAGCTGCCGATTGTGACGAAGCATTTGGGGCCGCTGCTCGAACGGCACCGGCGTTCCATTGAAATTTTGCGGGAGCGATGCGAGGCGAAGGACGGCGTAATTTTCTTTGACGTGAGCGACCTCGACCTCGAGGGTTACAACAAATTTATTCCGTACTTGCTGCACCGAGAGTGTGTGTATTCGATCAGCGTGAGCGCTTCGGCGACGCGAGCGAAGGTTTCGCTGGGGACGAATCCGTGGAATCAGGCGACCGCGGATCAGAATTTGGCTTCGCTGGCGGAGAAGTTCGGCGGCGGCGGGCACCCACGCGTAGCGGCTATTTCGTTTGATCCGAAAGACATTGAACGCGCGAGGGAAGTGGCGCGGGGGCTGGCTGCCACGCTGCGCCAGAGCAAAAAGTAATTTGTAGGACTCACTTGTTGACGAGTTGACCAGCGCAAGATTCTTGCATTCCGGCGTTTGGTCCAGTAGGCTAAAAGAGTTCTTGGTAGAGGTGCGGAGGTCATGAGTAGCCGGGCAAGCAGCGCCGATTCGCTTCGGAGGCCCGCGCGAAAGGGACCGAATTGTTGTCTCCGCCGAAATTCCTGTTGTAGCTGAAACGGCAGGGTTGGGGAACGAGGCGAAAGCCCGTTCACTGTCATCCGGTCGCTTCTAATGGAGCGATGAATAACGCGGCCGCAAGGCTGTCGGATGGAGCGCTATCGAGGGGCGTGTTCTCCGCAGAGTTTCTGCGCAGTTCCTTCCTCCGTAGCAATTCCATACAGAAAGAAGAACTAGCAAGCATGGACGCGGTGCAATTCACGCGCGCGCTCGTGGACATCGAGTCCACGACGGGAGCCGAGGCGGTTGCCGGGGAGTATTTGTACGCACATTTGGCGGTGTTGGCGGCGCGCACTGGTGGACAAGCCGAGCGCATGGCGGTGACGCCGGACCGGTTCAACGTGCTGGCCACGTGGGGAACGCCGGTTGTGACACTTTCCACGCACATAGATACCGTGCCGCCGTATTTTGCGTCGCGCGAAGACGAAGAACACGTTTGGGGGCGCGGCTCGTGCGATGCGAAGGGAATTATCGCGGCGATGGTGATGGCCGCGGAGCGTCTGCTCGCGGCAGGGACACGGAATTTTGGATTGTTGTTCGTGGTGGGCGAAGAGAAGGACAGTCTGGGCTCGCTCGCGGCTGCAAAATCGCCGCGCGGCGCTAAATTTTTGATCAACGGCGAGCCGACGGAAAATTTGCTGGCGCTGGGATCGAAGGGTGCGCTGCGGTTTGAATTAATCGCGCACGGGAAATTGGCGCACTCTGCGTATCCGGAATTGGGCGAATCTGCGATCGAGAAATTGCTGGATGTTTTGGACGACGTCAGAAAAATTGCGCTGCCGAGTGACGAGCTGCTTGGAAAATCCACAGTAAACATCGGAACAATTTCGGGCGGACGCGCACCGAACGTGATTGCGGACTACGCGCGGGCGGAGCTGATGTTCCGGCTGGTGGGTGATTCGTCCATCGTGCGAGAGGCGGTCACGGCGGCGGCGCGCGGAAGAGCGGAATTGCGCGAAGCGCTTTGCTCGGAGGCGCTGCGACTCCAGCCTCTCGATGGGCTGAATACGATGGTGGCCGCGTTCACGACGGACATCCCGAATTTTGACGGAGCGTGGGGGCGTCCGTTTTTGATTGGGCCGGGAAGCATTCACGTGGCGCACACATCGGAAGAACGGATTTCGAAAAAGGAATTGCACGAAGCGGTGGGAATTTATGAGGGCATGGTGAGGAAGTTGTTGGCGGGAGCTGTATGACGCGAAGATTGGCGATTGTCGGATACGGAAAGATGGGCCGCATGATTGAGCGGCTGGCGCCGGAATACGGGTTCACGGTAAGGACGAGGTTTTCCGGGCAAGACAATTCTGGCGCGAAGGCGTTGACGCGGGACGCGCTCGCGGGAGTGGACGTGGCGGTGGAGTTCACGCGACCGGACGCAGCGGTCGAGAACCTGCGGAAATTGGCGAACTCCGGAGTTGCGACGGTAAGCGGAACGACAGGATGGTTCACGGAATTTGAGCGAGTAAAAAAAGAAGTGGATGCAAACGGATGTGGACTTGTGTGGGGCGCGAATTTTTCTGTGGGGCTGAATATTTTCCGGGAAGTTGTGGCCGAGGCTGCGCGGCGATTTGCGCGGGAGCAGAGTTACGGTGCGTGGGGATGGGAGATTCATCATGCGGCAAAGAAAGATGCGCCGTCGGGAACGCTGTTGGCGTTAGCGGAAGACGTGAAGAAAAGTGGTTACGCGCGCGAACTGAGTCTGAGCGCGAACCGGGCGGGTTCTGTGCCAGGTACGCACGAGATTGGATTTGATTCGGCGGAGGACACCATTACCATCCGGCACACGGCGCGAAGCAGGGAAGGATTTGCGAGGGGGGCGTTGCGCGCGGCGCAATGGGTGATTGGGAAAAAGGGAGTGTACGAGTTTCGGCAAATTCTGAACGAACTTGCCTGATAGGTGAGTTGGGAGGACAACATGAGGTTTGAAGGATGCGGAACAGCGATTGTAACGCCATTTCAAAATGATTTGTCGGTGGACGAGGCAGCGCTGCGAAAGCTGGTACGGAGACAGATTGAGGGCGGCGTACATTTTCTTGTGCCGTGCGGAACGACTGGAGAGAATCCCACGCTGACACGCGCGGAGCACTTGCGCGTGGTGGCAATTACTCTGGAAGAAGCGCAGGGTCGCGTGCCTGTGCTGGCTGGGGCAGGCGGATACAACACGACAGAAGTGGTTGAGCTAGCGCGCGAGATGGAAGCGCTGGGCGCGGATGGATTGCTTTCCGTGACGCCGTATTACAACAAGCCAACGCAGGAAGGTTTGTACCAGCATTACCGCGCGATTGCGGCAGCGACACGATTGCCGATTGTTCTTTACAATGTTCCCGGGCGTTGCGGCACGAATCTGGAACCGGCAACCGTGACGCGACTCGCGCGGATTGAAAATATCGTCGGCGTGAAGGAAGCATCCGGCAACATCGGACAGATGGCGGCGGTGCTGAACGCAGTGCCAGATGATTTTGTCGTGCTGGCGGGCGATGATTCGGTGGCGCTGCCGCTTTTCGCGTTGGGCGGGAAAGGCATGATCTCCGTCGCGGCGAACGAAATTCCGGGTGAGATGGCGCAGCTTTGCAACTACGGATTAGAAGGAAATTTCGCAGCGGCGCGGGTGATCCACCGGAAGTATTTGCCTTTGATGGAGATTAATTTCGTGGAGTCGAATCCGATTCCGGTAAAGGCGGCGATGAGCTTGATGGGTTTGCTCGAACCGGTGTGGCGATTGCCGCTGGTCGCGCCGAAAGCGGAAAGCTTGCAGAAGATTCGGGCGGTGCTGGAATCGCTGGAACTCCTCGAAAGGGTGACCGTTGCCGCAGTTAGCGCAGCAAATTGAAGAGTTGTTCGATCATCCGCCGGCGAAATATGAGGATGAGCACTGGCGGCTGTTTCAATCATTCAAGGACGCGCTGAACAGCGGAGAAGCGCGCGCGGCGCAGCCGGATCCGAAATCGCCAACGGGCTGGCGCGTGAATCCCTGGGTGAAAAAGGGACTCTTGCTGGGGTTTCGCATCGGAACTATCATCGAGCTTGGACCGTACCCGACGCGCCAGCCATTTTTTGACAAATCCAGTTATCCATTAAAAGCAATCACGAAAGATTCCGGCGTGCGGCTCGTGCCCGGCGGCTCGAGCATTCGCGATGGAAGCTACGTTGGACGGGGAGTGGCGTGCATTCCTCCGATGTTCATCAATTTTGGCGCGTATGTGGATGAAGGAACGATGGTGGATTCACACGCGTTGATCGGAAGCTGCGCGCAAGTCGGCAAGAATTGCCACATTTCCGCCGCGGCGCAGATTGGCGGCGTGATGGAACCGGTCGGCGCGATGCCGGTGATTATCGAAGATGAAGTGATGGTCGGAGGGAACGCTGGCGTTTACGAAGGAACGATTGTAAAAAAGCGCGCGGTGCTGGGTTCGGGAACAATCCTGAATCGCTCGACGCCTGTCTATGACTTGGTGCGCGACGCGGTGTACACGGCGAAAGATGACGAGCCGCTGGTGATTCCAGAAGAGGCAATCGTCGTGCCGGGATCGCGCACGATTTCGCACCCTGCAGGGAAGAAATGGGGACTTTCGCTTTACGCGGCCATCATTGTGAAGTACCGAGATGAAAAAACGGATGCTCGCGTGCGCCTGGAAGATATCGTTCGCTAGCAATTTTTCGAAATTCCGGTGTTCGACAAAATTTTGCGCGCTGTGTAAAATAGTAAGGTTCAGCAGTGGACCGGTAGCTCAATGGTAGAGCAGTTGACTCTTAATCAACGGGTTGGAGGTTCGAGTCCTCCCCGGTTCACCATCACTCTAAGGTCCGGCCCGGAGACAACTCCTTCCATGGCATACCGGCTCCCTCCCCGGAGGGAGAAAGTGTTACCCATGTGTTCGGTACGATGTGTTACCTATGTCCCAGGCCGCTCATAAAAGACTTACCCTAATTCATCCCATCCGTTGTTTCTATTGAGTGGCTGTACGAGTGACCATTCCGTAGGGTTTGCGGGTGATCTTTAGGTGTGCTGCGAAGTTCCGGCCTGTCTTGGAAGGAACCAGCCCACACCCTCGGAAACCTCCTGACCTCAAAGCCGGGGCAATCGCCATTAGCAGGAACGAGCGATCTGCTCCCTAAATCTCCAAGGCACCGGGGCCATTTCCGGCGGACACCCCCGGTCTTCAAAAAGGACACACCCCGCCTACCGAAACATGAGGGGGCCAGCCTCAAAATTTCAGGTGAGAAAACGCAGGGTCTGGTGTATCGGTACTTGCTGAGCAACGAGACTATCCGAAATGCAAAAAATCCACTTCTCCGGTAACCGCGTTTATCAGGACTTGCAGCCCGGCAAGCGCCCTTTCCCTGCCAGAGGAGTTTTGGGCGATTCGCAAGCAATCGGGAACTGCACGACCACTTTCTACGTACTAGCACTGTGACTCCCAAAAACTTTTCTTGCCATAAGAGTTTAAAAACACCAGACTTATGAGTTGGCGAGCAAAGTGCCATAGAGTCAGTGAAGGAAGCTTTGCCCGGTAATTGTGTCAATCGGGACTCGGGCAAATCGGCCCACTCGATTTTTTGCACGCTGCGCTTGCGGCGTGGTCCCAAAGAACATCCCAGCACCGCGAGGTGCTCATGGCTAGCGTAACGTTGGGTCAGTCATCGACCAATTCATTCAAAGACGATCTGTTTCGGCAACTTGTCGATGCGATAAGAGACTACGCCATTCTGGTGCTCAGCCCTGATGGCAGAGTGTTGACCTGGAATCTAGGGGCTGAGGTGTTGATGGGCTACAGCAGCCAAGAAATCCTTGGAATCCATTTTTCAAGATTCTATCTGCCTGAAGCTATACAGAGTGGTTTGCCTGCACAGGAATTAGCAATGGCCGAAAGCGAGGATCGTTTTGCCGGTGAATCATGGCATATCAGAAAAGACGGTTCGACATTTTGGGCTTCGGTGATAATCACTCCACTGCGGGATTCCGCCGGTAAGCTTTGCGGCTTTGCAAAAATCACACAGGACTTGACCGAGCGGCGCGAAGCAGAAGCACGAATAAATAATCTAAATCTCCAACTGCATGGGATTTCCGCGAGGATACTGCATGTTCAGGATGAGGAGCGACGACGGATTGCGCGTGAGCTTCATGATGATCTGGGCCAACAAATTACCGCCCTCAAGATGTTTGTGGACCACAGGGGAGATCAGGAGTTGAGTAAAATTGCTGACTCCGCGTTAGCCTATATTCGTAGTCTCTCTTATCTGTTGCATCCCCCGCTCCTCGATGAATCCGGTTTGTCTATTGCAATCAAATGGTTCATTGAAGGGTTTGCAAAGCGGAGTGGCATCCGAATCGAGCAAAAGATTCGCCCTGATAAGTTTCCGCGCATCGGCAGAGACAAAGAAACAGCGGTGTTTCGCGTCATTCAAGAATCGCTGACCAACGTCTTTAGACACGCCAAGGTTGACAGAGCATCAGTGGAATTAGAAATGCAGAATGACCGTGTTGTCGTTCGGATCAGAGACTACGGCAAGGGATTGCAGTCTGACATCATCGCGCCAGCCGAAGGCACAATCATAGGCATCGGTATCGCTGGCATGCGGGAACGCATCCGACAATTCAGTGGCAGCTTGTCGATCTCGCGGTGCGAACCCGGCACCTTGGTTGAGGCCACAATTCCCATTGACGCACTGGACCTCGGTTCTGTTGACACTCCGCCTGGTTAGTCGCGTTATCGTACATGTGGATTTGTTGATCGGCACTTGTCCGAGTACCGCGTTTATCAGGGATGTGTGGAAGCGAGCAGGTCATCGAACCACCAGCGATAAAGCCTCATCCTTCGACCTATTGTTGTGGTATGCTGAGCGGTAGAAGGTTGAGGTATCCATGCCATCGTCCCGATTTCCTATTCCACAAGGCACGCTCGACATGCTGATTCTCCAAATCCTCTCTTTGGAGCCGGCGCATGGATACGGCGTTGCTCAGCGGCTTGAACAGATCTCGAAGTCCGTTGTCCAGGTCAACCAAGGGTCACTATATCCGGCGCTCCACCGGCTGGAACTGAGAGGCTGGTTGAAGGCCGATTGGAAGGAATCGGAAACTGGACGCGAAGCCAAGTTCTATTCACTGACACGCTCTGGGCAAAAGCAGCTCCGTGTTGAGAAAGATAGCTGGGCTCGTCTGACGGAAGCGGTGCAACTGATTTTTGACGAAGGGCCTGCTCAATGAATCGAATTCTCAACTGGTTCAGGTTGAGAAGGCTGGAGGGCGACCTCGACCGCGAATTGCAGTATCACATCGACCGCCGCGTGACGGACCTGATTGATTCTGGTTTGCCCGAACCCGAGGCGAGAAGGCTCGCGGCGCTGGAACTCGGGGGCGCAACGCAGATTCGGGAGGAAGTGCGCGACATCTGGCTGAATCGATGGCTCCGAGATTTCGTGCACGACTTGCGTTTCTCGGCGCGATCTATTCTTCGGAGCCCGTTGTTTACGGCGACGGCAGTGCTTTCCCTTGCACTCGGAATTGGAGCGACCACGGCGGTGTTCAGTGTGATAAATACCGTGCTATTGCGACCCCTCCCATATCCCGATTCGGATCGGCTGGTGCAGATCTGGTCAACTAATCCGAACTCTAATCGCTGGGGCATGTGGACCGCATACCCCAGATTTGAGGATTGGCACCGCCAAAACACTGTATTCGAAGAGATGGCCACCGCGCGAACCCGGGTGATTAACATGAATGGTGGCGATCATCCTGAGTCGCTGTTTGGGGTAATAACCTCGTCGCAGCTACTCCAACTGCTGCGGGTGCAGCCGATGCTTGGGCGGGGATTCTTGCCGGAAGAAGATCAGCCCGGCCATGATCATGTGATCATTTTGAGTTACAGCCTCTGGCAGAGGCGGTTCGGGTCAGACCGCGCCGTGATCGGGCGCACAGTGTATCTCGATCAACAGAATTACACCGTGATCGGTGTGATGCCCTCTGATTTTCGATTTCCGCCGGAACTTCCCGCGTCGCACCGAGTAGACGCCTGGTTCCCGCCAGCACCCGATCCAAGCCGTAGCGAGCGTGGCAGCAACAACTATTACACATTCGCGCGCCTAAAACCCGGCATCACACTGGCTCAGGCTCAAGCCGAGATGGATGTCATCAATCAGAGACTGGCCGAGACGTACCCCGAGGATCGCGGAATGGGTGTGGAGGTTGCCGGTTGGCGACAACAAGTGGGGAGCGAGGTTCGTCCGGCGTTGCTGATCCTTCTCGGTGCGATCAGTCTGGTGCTGTTGATCGCCTGCGCCAACGTGGCAAATCTTCTGCTCGCCCGTGGAGCCGTGCGGCAGAGGGAAACCGCATTGCGGCAGGCACTGGGGGCAGGACACACGCGCCTGATCCGACAGTTCATGACAGAGACCATGTTGCTAGCCGTTTTCGGCGGAATCACGGGGCTGCTCATGGCCTACGGGGGCTTGGACCTTTTCATCCGGTTGGCACCCGATATTCCGCGACTCAACGAGACAACGATTGACCTGCACGTTCTCATGTTCACCGCTGTGCTGACTCTAGGAACGGGAATGATTTTCGGCATCGCACCGGCGCTACAGGGGTCCAGGGATTTGCAAGATTCCGTCAAGGAATCCGGTGGCCGGTTGACTATTGGCGCTACCCGCGCCAGAGCCCGAAGTGTTCTGGTTATAGCGGAGATGGCATTGGCGCTGATGCTGCTGGCTGGAGCCGGTCTGTTGGTCCGGAGTTTCGTGCGGGTACAGCAGGTTGACCCTGGGTTCAATCCGAAGAATCTTCTGACGGCCTTCGTGATACTGCCGCCTCCCAAATATCCGGAGCCCTGGCACCAAGCGCAATTCTTCCACGAACTGACGGACCGCATAGCGTCCCTTCCCGAAGTGGAATGTGCAGGAGCAGCAGACTCGGCGCCAATGCTGACCAATGACACTGGACCAGTTTCCATCGAGGGACACCCTGTGGGACCGGACGAGGCGGAGATTCAAGCGGAGCGACCGAAGATCACTCCCGACTATTTCCGCGCAATGGGAATCCGTTTCTTGCGCGGACGGACCTTTACGTGGGCGGACAATGAAGGTTCGCTGCCTGTGGCCATTATCAACGAGTCAGCCGCACGACAGTACTGGCCGACCGAAGACGCCATGGGGAAGCGGGTGAAGCTCGAAGACGGCAGCGCGCCGGTCTGGAGGGAAGTAATCGGCATCGTAGGAAATGTACGACAGGACAGCCTCGCTGAAGCAGGGCGCCCTGAAGTCTACGCTCCCCTGCTGCAGGTGCCCGTGCCTTACGTGGCCCTGGTCGTGCGGACACGGGTAGAACCGACGGCGCTCACTGCGGCGGTGCGGCACGCTGTGATGGAGGCGGATAGAGACCAGCCCTTATTCCAGATTCAGACCATGCAACAAGTGGTGGAGGATTCAGTAGCAGGTCGGCGATTCCAGATGTCACTGCTGGGTGCTTTTGCCGCAATCGCCTTGGGGCTGGCGGCGATTGGCATTTACGGGCTGATGTCTTATACGGTCAACCAGCGCACGCACGAGATTGGCATCCGTATGGCACTGGGCGCAAAACGCGAGGATGTCCTGAATCTGGTAGTGCGACACGGAATGATGCTAGCGATCGCCGGAGTGGTGCTAGGAACAGGCGGAGCGTTGCTGCTGACACGCTTTATTTCCAGCATGCTGTATGGAGTTGGCGTCAACGACCCCACGACCCTTCTCAGTGTCGCGACGCTGCTGGTCGGCGTGGCGGCGCTGGCCAGCTACATCCCTGCGCGACGTGCGACGCGAGTTGATCCGATGGTAGCGCTGAGGTACGAATAAGGCGTGGGCCAATGCCTGATAAGTCGGGTGGTCTCAATGGGTCGACGCAACACTTTCCTGAAGTTTACTCGCAGGAGTCTGAAAACCTAAAGTCTCTCGCGGGCGTTGATTTAAGCGCAGCGCCACTTTGTTCAGATCCGACTGGGAATAGTCGGTTAGGTCTGC
>DATMPA010000027.1:0-2148 GCA_035567915.1 Candidatus Sulfotelmatobacter sp.
TTGGATTCGGCTTGCGCGTTTACGAAGAACCTGGAGAAACCGATCAGCCGCGAATGCGCGCTGACGTGCGCGAAGGCGGGATCGCAACTGGTGATACTCGTGGACGACGGAGCTATTTACTGGCCGATCGCGGAGACAACGCCGGCGACCGGGCAGAACGCCAGGCTGCTCGCGTTTGCGGGCGGCAGGGTAACGGCGAAGGGCAAGTTGTACGACCGCGGGGGATCGCACGCACTGGTGATCGAGCAGATTGCCGCGGCGCCGGCTAAGAAATAGATTCGCGCCTGTCTGAAGTTTGACTCTCCTAAATTTTGCAGAGACACATTTTTCGGCGATCGGCAGATACGGGTGGGTCGCACCATCCGGCGCTCCGGATAAGGAACCGCCAAACAGGCCGGGCTAAAAAAACCCAGCGCCTGCGCAGGTGCTGGCGTTTGGGCAGACAAACGGAATCGGTGCGAGCGTCACATCGGAACACCTTCTCGTTTCGACCCAAAGTTAGAAAGCTCCAACGAATTAGCCGAGCCATAAGTCCCTAAATACAAAGAGGTTCTTCGTACTTGGCGGCAGTGCTTCGGCAGCGATCGTGCACGTGTCGTGGACGGAGAGAACTGTGTCAAAACATACTATTTCCCGGATCTGCTGCTGGAGGGGAACAAGATTCGCTTCGAGATCAATCTGGGGGCGGTGAACGCGGCGAAATTGAAGATGAGCGCGCCTGCTGACGCTGGCGAAAACGGTTATTGGGACTGTGGGGGGAAATTAGGTGGCGTTTTATCGTGACACGTCCATCAAGCGAAAACTGACCTTGGTGGTCGTCTGCACGTGCGCTCTGGGTCTGAGCCTCGCATGCATGGCTTTCGAGATCTACGAGAGAGCCAGCTTCCGTGGCGCAATGATCAGCGGCCTGGCGGCTAATGCGGATTCGTTGGGACTGGCAACCGCGGCATCGTTGGCTTTTGACGACAAGAAATTCGCGGAGGAAATGTTGGGCACCATCCGCTCGGAACGCTACGTGATGGCCGTTATTCTCTACGACAAGAGGGGAAAAGTGTTTGCGGAATACCGGCGAAGCGACCTGGGGGCGGAATTCAAGACACCGACGTGGAAGGATGAGGGCACTAAATTCGATTCAGAGTCCTTGACGCTATACCGAAACATATCCGCAGACGGCGAGAGGTCAGGCTTCATTGCGATTGTTTCCGATCTTTCCGCGCTGCAATCGAAAATGCGCGAATACCGGGGACTCTCCGTTTTGGTTTTGCTGGTTTCGATCCTGATAACGTTCGTGATCTCCTCGCGCTTGGTGGGGTTAATCACACAGCCCATTTTGATGCTGGCCGAGGTCACCGGCAGAGTCTCGGCACAGAAGGATTACACCTTGCGAGCCGTCTCCGCTAGCGGTGATGAAGTGGGGAAGCTGGTCGAAGCCTTCAACCAAATGCTCGCGGGCATACAGGAACGCGACGCGGCGTTGCAGAGCGCGAAGGACCAATTGGAGATTCGGGTGCAGCAGCGCACAGAAGAGCTGAGAAACGAGGTCAAGGAGCGTGAGGAGGCCGAAGCCGCGATGCGTCTGGCAAAGGATGCGGCAGAGAAAGCCAGCAACGCCAAGAGCGAGTTTCTGGCGAACATGAGCCATGAGATCCGCACGCCGCTGAACGGCGTGATGGGCATGACGGACCTGGCGCTGGACACAAGCCTGACCAGTGAGCAGCGGGAGTACCTGGAAACAGTGAAGAGTTCTTCGGAGGCTCTGCTCGTCGTCATCAACGACATTTTGGATTTTTCAAAGATTGAAGCGGGCCGGATTGAGCTGGAAAGCGCGGACTTTGACCTGCGCGACTGCCTGGAATCGGCGTTGCGGACCGTGGCGATACGAGCGGACGAAAAAGGCCTTGAGCTTTTGTGCGAAGTGGCTCCGGAAGCGCCGGAGGTTGTGAAAGGAGACGCCGGGCGGCTGCGGCAAGTGATCATCAACCTGGTGGGCAACGCGATTAAGTTTACAGACGGGGGAGAAGTGGCTGTGCGAGTTCAGCCGGACGCGCAGAATGGATCCGAGGGAGTCTTGCACTTCACGGTGTCGGACACCGGCATCGGAATTCCGGCGGACAAGTGCGAGGCAATTTTTGCGCCGTTCACGCAGGC
>DATMPA010000028.1:0-2290 GCA_035567915.1 Candidatus Sulfotelmatobacter sp.
GGAATTCCGGTGTGTCCAGCAGGAGAAGCAACACGCGCTCTTCAGGTCGTACCCCGAGCGCAAGCAGGGCATTGCCAACGCGGTTGGTATTTTCCAGAAGCTGCTGATACGTCACCCGCTCGTCGCCGCACTCGATGGCGACTTTCGCGCCGCGGCCTTCCTGAACGTTCCTGTCGACGAAGTGAGTGGCGACGTTGAATGTTTCCGGCAAAGTGATCAAGAGTGCGGCTGCCTCCGGCCGGCGGGTCATGCGATCTGGGAGATTCACGTGCGCAAACGGGCGCGAGTATAGCATGAGGGAAATGGTGCGTGATGATGACGACTAGCTACTCTCGATGCGTGAGCAGGAGGTGTGCACGTACTCGTCCCGCTGCGAGAATTCTTCGTGGCGGATTCACAGAGGACCGACGCGCAGACTTCGCCTATGTCGCCGGTCTTCAACGCAGAATCGCCTGACGAGAACCTTAGGCGTCTCTTACGGTGCGGTAGGCTTCCTGGCCGGCTTCCACGGCGCCGGCGACGGTAGCCTTCACATCGGCCACAGTCTCCTGGGCTCGCCGAGTCCATCGCTTTCCCGTCGATGCGGCATCATCGATGCCTTTCTTCACGGTGCTGGAGATGTAGTCCCGCGTTTCCTCTCCTGAAGATGGGGCAAAGAGCAGGGCTAGGACTGCACCTACTCCAAGGCCTACGGCAAATGTGGTGTATTTGTTGGACCATCCATTGTTGCTCATCGTGTTCTTCCTTTGTTCATGGTGAAAGGTATGTAACAGGCAAAAAGCTAAGAAATAGTCAGACCTGTAGCGATTTTCCTCAGCGTGTTTTCATCCCCACGCGGCTGAGCGCGAGAGTATCTCGTGGTTCCGGTGTGTTCCGAAACCTATGCGATGCAGTAGACACTGCGCAGACACCACAATAGTCAAAAAGAGGTTCGAGGTATGTCACGTTTCGAACACTTTCGTTTGATTTATTTGCGGCGGGCCATTTTACCCGCCATTTGCAGAATGATTTTGCGATCAGGCTCTCCGATTTTGCGAAGGAGCCGGCGAAGTTGCTTCAGAGCGGCAGCGTCCTCGCCCGAGCTGCCCCACGCATCTTCGTCGGGAGACTGCCATTCGCGAAGAGTCGAAGGCTCAGGTGGCTGGTCGCCTTCGTAGAAAAGCAGGTACATGGGAACTTCCAGCCCCTTGGCCCATTTTTGCAGCGTTTCGACGGTGGGGATGGTGTGGCCGTTCTCGACACGCGAAAGATACGCGCGGAGCAATCCCGAGCGCTCTTCAATTTCGCGCTGCGATAGTTTCTTTTCCTTGCGGAATTGGCGGAGGCGTTCGCCAATAATCATTGCGAGAGTATGTCACTTAACAAATAACATGGCAAGCAGGCTAAGCGTTTTTACAGATCGCGGATGAGGTGACGGCTGGATGAGGGCAGTTGCGCGAACGGCTTGCCGCCCTTCTGCCGTCAAGGCCTTGGCGTGGGCCCGGGCGCGGCCGTCTCGGAAACAATCACGTATTCGTATTTCTTGCCGTTGGCTTTGAACTTCATCTTATCTTTGTCCAGCGTGAACTCGATGCTGGTGTTCACGGGAATCAGCGCCTTATCTGCCGGCTTCTCTTGCCGGACGTGGTATTCCGTAGTCTCACTGCGCACGACATATTCCTGGCAAAGAACGTCCGTGGTCTGTTTTTTGTTTTTGATTTGCGAGCCGCACGCTACGGAGTTCTCGGAAATAATCGTTCCCGGTTGCGGGTCTTTCGCCGCAGCGGGAATCGCCGCCAGCAGCAGTCCCACTGCCAGCAAATTCATTTTTTTCATGATGACTCCTCGAGGCCACGCCAATATTCCATCGCCTCAGCGTGTGTGGGCTTCAGCCTTATTCGTTACTTCCGCCGAAAAGGCGAAGCACTACGCCGGCGGAAATCGAATAATTGGTTTGTTGGGTGTTCGTTCCAAAAGACGTTCGGTAGTAATCGAAATCGATCGCGCGGACTTCCCAGCGCCGCGACGCGCGGTAATCAATTCCTCCGCCCACTTTGTAGGAAATGCAGTTCTGTGAAATCGTCGGACCTCCGGTGGGAGTCACGTCCGCACGTGAGCCGCCGACAAACGCCTCCGCGAACGGAGTGATGTTCAAGCGACGCAGCCCGCGATAGTAAAAGCGCGGGCCGTAGTGATTTGCGTAGAGCACATTCTTGGTCCCGTTCACGGTAACGAAGTTGTAGCTGCTGTCGCCGACAAGCTGCAGCCAAGGCCGCACGTTCACGCCAAACGAGCCAAGCGCTCCGTTGAA
>DATMPA010000029.1:0-133884 GCA_035567915.1 Candidatus Sulfotelmatobacter sp.
CCTCACGCAGCTCTCGGTGGACGAGATTCTGAAGGAGTTGAAGTCCATCCGCGAGCGCATCGCGGAGCTCGAAGAAATTCTCGCCAGCGAGAAGAAGCTGAAGGCGGTGATCATCGGCGAGCTGAAGGAGGTCCAGAAGACCTACGGGGACGACCGGCGCACCCAGATCGTGGACAAAGTCGACGAGATCAAACTCGAAGATCTGATCGCCGATACGGAAATGCTGATCACCGTAAGCCATGCGGGTTACATCAAGCGCACGGCGGCGGATACGTACCGGCACCAGTCGCGCGGCGGGAAGGGGCGCATCGGCGCGAAGACCAAGGAAGAGGATTTCGTCGAGTATCTCTTTATCGCTTCGGCGCACAGCTATATCTTGCTGTTTACCTCGAAGGGCCGCGTTTACTGGCTGAAAGTGTACGAACTGCCGGAAGCGGCGGCGGCCACGCGCGGAAAGGCCATCTCGAGCCTGGTGAAATTCCAGGAAGACGAAAAGCTGACGGCGCTGGTCGCGGCGCGAAACCTGGAAGAAGAAGGCCAGTTCGTGTTTATGGCCACAAAAAACGGCACCGTGAAAAAATCCGCGCTGGTAGAGTTCTCGAACCCACGCTCGACGGGAATTATCGCCGTTAATCTTGACGGCAAGGATGAATTAATCGGCGCGAAACTTACCGACGGCAAGAAGATGATTTTCCTGGCGAGTCACGAGGGCCAGGCGATTCTCTTCCGCGAAACAGAAGTGCGCGCGATGGGCCGCAACGCCGGCGGCGTGAACGGCATGGACCTGGACAAGGATGATTACGTCGTCAGCATGGACGCCGTGCATCCGGACTTCGAGATCATTGCCAAGGAACGCAAAAAGACCACTCAGAATCTGGAAGAGCTGGAAAACGAGGACATCAAAGATTCGTTGACGACGCTTATGCTTACCGTGTCGGAAAAGGGCTACGGAAAGCGCACGGCGCTGGCGGAATACCGCATTACTTCGCGCGGCGGCAAAGGCGTCGTCAACATGAAGACCACCGACCGCAATGGGTATGTAGTCGCTACCCTGCAG
Organism: Candidatus Sulfotelmatobacter sp.; assembly: GCA_035567915.1. Lineage (GTDB taxonomy): Bacteria > Acidobacteriota > Terriglobia > Acidiferrales > UBA7541 > Acidiferrum. The sequence goes on from DATMPA010000029.1 coordinate 1,058, forward strand.
GTGACAGAAGAGTCCGATGTGATGATTATCACCGAACATGGCAAGGTGATCCGCGTGCACGCAAATGAGATCCGCGAAGCGGGCCGCTCGACGCAAGGCGTTCGTTTGCTGAAGCTGGATGGCGACGATTCCATCGCGGCTGCGGCGGTTCTGCAGGAAGAAAACGAAGAAGAAAAGAAGTAGCTCCGGGGCAACCCAAAACTCAACGGAGAAAATCGGCAATGGCACGTTTTAGCGCCGCTATTTCTGCGCCTCGGTGCTAAAATCCTCGGGCCATGAAGACTTCGCGCCGCTTGTTCTTATTTTTTCTGCTGGTTGTTCTTTTTACCCTGACTGACGGCAAAGCCGGTCACGCAGATTCTCCTAAGAAAGACTATTTTGCTTTTGCCGGGACGTACACAGCCAAGACACAAAGCAAAGGCATCTACGCGTTTCGTTATGACGCCGGCGCCGGCAAGCTCACTCCGGTTGGCGTGGCCGCGGAAACGCCTGACCCGTCGTTTGTGGCAATTCATCCGAGTGGCAAATATCTCTACGCAGTGAACGAAAGCGGCAAGGCCAGCATGGTCACCTCATTTGCATTGGACGCAAAAACAGGCAAACTGACACAGCTCAATCAGGCTTCCGCTTTGGGCGAAGATCCTTGCTACATCACGTTCGATCAGAGCGGAAAATACGTGCTGGTCGCAAATTACACTTCTGGAAACATCGCGGTATTTCCAATTTTGGCCGATGGAAAACTCGGCGAGAAGACCGCACTCGTTCAGGACACCGGCAAGCTCGGCCCGAACAAAGAACGGCAAGAAGGCCCGCATGCGCACTGGATTGAGACGAGCGCCGACAATCGCTTCGCGCTTGCTGCAGATCTTGGGCTCGACGAAATTCTGATTTTCCAATTTGACGCGGCGGAAGGAAAGCTGGGGCCGCACATGCCACCGTCGGTGAGTTTGAAGCCGGGCTCGGGACCCCGCCATGCAGCATTTTCTCCGAACGGCAAGTTTCTTTTTGTCGTCAACGAGCTCGCTTCCACCGCCTCAGGTTTTTCTTACGATGCGAAGAAGGGCGCGTTGAAGCAGATCAACAGCGTATCCACGCTGCCGCCCGGTTTTTCCGGCCGCAATGACGTAGCCGAGGTCGCCGTGCATCCGAATGGCAGGTTTCTCTATGTTTCGAACCGTGGAAATGACAGCATCGCCGTCCTCGGCATTGATGTGAAAAAAGGCACACTAACTCCAATAGGAGGTGTGCCCACGGGCGGCAAAGAACCTCGGCACTTCACGTTCGATCCCTCCGGCAATTTTCTTTTTGTCGAGAACCAGTTGAGCGACACGATTGTTGCGTTTCACGTGGACGCAAATAGCGGTCAGCTTACTCCAACAGGAGACAGTCTTTCCGTGCCGTCTCCGGTTTGTCTGAAATTCGTTCCAGTCCAATAGGTACGAGACCAAAAGACAAACGAATTTTCTTTCTCCGATTTGCATTGGTTGAGTCCTTGTTTTTTGCGTTACAATCCGCCTCTGCATTGAGCTTCCGGGGAGAGACCGATGAACCGCAACGTCATTTCTAAGCTCTGTTTGCTTGCGTTGTTTGCCATGGGCACCGCGCCTTTTGCCTTGGCGGATGGAGAAACGGCTCCTGCTCGGGATCCGAAGCAGCCTGTGGACGAGGCTTACACGGCGAAAATTCACAAGTACACGACCGCTCCTTATTTTTCGTCCCCGCTGGTGGATTATCTGCCCGCTTCGAAAAATGTGCCGACGCCCGAAGTTGTTCTGGGCGATGTCGCCGGCGCGCCCGGAATTCTTCCGTACGCCGAAGAGGTTTACAGATATATGCGGATGCTGGAGCAGGCCAGCCCGCGTGTGAAAGTGATTTCGATCGGCACAACGGAAGAGGGTCGCGAAATGATCGCGGTGGCGGTTTCTTCGGAAGAAAATCTGAAAAAGCTGGAAGAAAATCGCGCCCGTCTGGCTAAGCTCGCCGATCCGCGCGCGATTCACCTGGACGACGCGGAAGCGGACAAACTCGTTGCGGAGAGCACGCCGGTTTACTACATCACGGGAACGATTCATTCGCCCGAAACGGGCGCTCCGACGGCGCTGATGGAACTGGCTTACCGCCTCGCGGTGGATGAGAGTCCATACATCAAAGACATTCGCGACGGCGTCATCGCATTGATTACGCCGGTTGTGGAAGTGGACGGACGCAATCGCGTGGTGGACCTCTATAAATGGCACCTGGCGCATCCTAAGGAGTTCTATCCGCCACTCATTTACTGGGGCAAGTACGTGGCGCACGACAACAATCGCGACGCGATGGGCGTGACGCTGAAGCTCACCGAAAATGTGTTGAATACGTACGTGGACTGGAAAGCGCAGGTGCTACACGACCTGCACGAATCGGTGCCGTATCTCTACGACAACACAGTTGGCGACGGCCCGTACAACGCTTGGATTGACCCGATTCTGGCCGATGAATGGAACATGATCGCTTCGCGAAACGTGGCGGACATGACCAAATTCGGAATGCCCGGAGTTTTCACGCACGGCGATTTCGATACGTGGTCGCCGGGCTACTTGATGTTCATCGCCGCGCTGCACAACGGTATCAGCCGGCTCTATGAAACATTTGGAAATGGAAATGCGGACACGCGCGAGCGCACGTTGCAGCCTGAAGAATATGCGCGTACTTGGTTCAAGCAAAATCCTCCTCTGGCGAAGACGCTCTGGTCGCAGCGCGACAACAACAATTACGAAGAGACGGGCTTGCTCGTTTCGTTGCATTACTTCAACGAGAACAAGCGGCTTTTCCTGAAGAATTTTTATTTGAAGGCGAAGCGTTCGGTCAACAAGCCGGCTTCGGAAGGCCCAGCTGCGTACGTCCTGCCAGCGGATGAACCTCGTGCGACTCTGCAAGCGGAGCTGCTGCAGGTTCTGCAAAAGCAAAAAGTGGAAATTTCGCGGGCGAAGTCAGCGTTCACGATTAGCTTGCCTGTGAAGAAGGAAAAGAAAAAAAAGGAAGAGGAAAAACCGGCGGAGGAAAAGGGCAAAGAGAAAGATGCGAAGCCGGAACCGACGACGCGCAGCTTCCCAGCCGGCAGCTATGTGATTCGAATGGATCAACCGTATTCACGCATCGCGGATGCGCTGTTGGATCACCAGTATTGGAGCCCGGAGGATCCGCAAAAAACGCCGTACGATGACACGGGCTGGACATTTGGCGAACTCTTTGGCGTTCAGGTGGTGCGTGTGACAGACGCGAAGGTACTCGATGCACCGATGGAAAAAGTTACTGAAGTTCATGCCACGGGCGGTGTGAAAGGCGACGGGGCGGTTTTCGCGATTAACAATCACGCCGAGCCTGCCCTCGCGACGCTGCGGTACAAATTGAAAGACGCCACGATTGAGGCAGCCGAGGAATCCTTCGACGCGGGCGGTGCAAAATTCACTCGCGGGACATTTCTGATTCGAGATGCGAAGCGAGCAGACGTGGAAACCGCTGCGAAGGAGCTGAGCCTCGAAGCAGTGGCCCTTGCCACAGCCCCGAGCGTAAAAACGCATCCGGTTCGCGCGGCACGAATCGCGTATTTGCACACATGGCTGAGCACGCAGACAGAAGGCTGGTGGCGGCTCGCTCTTGATTCCATGCACATTCCCTACGACTACATGAGCACGCAAGCAGTCGCAAAGATTCCGGACTTGCGCGCGAAGTACGACGTGATTCTTTTTCCGCCGGTGGGAATTGGCGCTTCTGCGACTGCGATAATCCACGGATATCCGACGGCTTGGGGCAATCCGCTGCCGTGGCAAAACACGCCGCTCACGCCGAATCTGGTCGGCAAGAACGATTCGACAGAGGACATGCGGCCCGGCCTCGGGTATGACGGCGTGGCAAGGCTACAGAGCTTCGTACAAAACGGCGGCGTGCTCGTAACTGGGGACGACACGGCACAGTTTGCAATTGCTCTCGGAATGAGCGCGGGCGTCAACGCGACCCGAAGCGAGAAAATGAAAATGGTGGGCGCCGTGGTGGGAACGCGTCTTGTGGACGCGGCCAGCCCGATTGCCTACGGCTACGAAGAAAAAGTCTCTGCATACTCTGATGACGGAGTGGTTTTCTCCTTGAGCAGCATCGCGGGTGGCCGCAGACGGCGCCGTCTTGGGCCGGATATGCGCGAGCGGCCTACCGGACGCGGAACCAAGGATGAACCTGACTACGCCGTAGGTCGCCCGGGTGCGGACGCACCGGAAGAACCCGAAACGGAGACTTGGGAATACCCGACCGTAACGGATGAGCAGGCACATAACAACGCGCGTGTGATTCCGCAAGCCAACCGGGCGCGTGTTGTGCTGCGTTATGCGAACGCCAAGGACTTGCTCATCTCTGGCCTTGTGGAAAACGGCGGCGAGATCGCACAACATCCCGCAGTGCTCGATGTGCCCGTCGGACAGGGGCACGTAGTGCTCTTTTCCATCAACCCGGTCTACCGTGGGGAAACGCGCGGAACCTATTCGCTGGTGCTAAACACGGTCCTGAACTTTGACAATCTGAACGCCGGGCGAAAAGACGCCGCGAAATAGCCCCAAGCCGTACTCACGACGGTTTTCCTTGCCAATGGCGGTGTTTGAGATACAATCCCGCCGCCATGGGCAAGCGGAAAGCAAAGCGGGCCTCCCGGAAAAGTAGGAGCTCGCGTCGGGCGAGTGCTTCGAATCACATCAAATTGCCAAAGAAAGGCGTGACGCTGGTGGTGCTGTTGCGCGCACGCACGGGGCATGAGCCATTTTTGGAAGCGGAGCTGCGTGCGCTTGTTCCGCCGACTCGCAGGGAAGAAGGCTGCCTGCAGTATGATCTGCATCGCGCAGCGGACGGCACCGGCGCATTTCTGCTGCACGAAGTTTGGGAGACCCGCGAACACCACACCGCGCATACAAAAACGGATCACTTCCTCCGCTGGGACGCCCGGAAAGATGCGTTGCTTGCCACGCGCGAAGCGACCTTTTGGACGCAAATCATATAAGACGGATAGATCGGTAAACGTTAGACGGACTTCGCCATGCGCACCACCGGCAAAGATTCGCCGTTGGGCAGGGGAACTTCAATCGGCTTAATCACGTGGTAGCCGCGGAGTTTGTAGAGCGGGACGCCGGTCAGCGTGGAACCCATTTCAAAGCGGGAAAACCCAGCGGCTTTGGCGGCGTTTTCGCAGGTTTCGAGAAGAAGCGTGCCAATTCCGCGTCTGGCCCAGTCGGGATGCACAAAAAATGCGCGAATTTTGGCGGCGTCAGAACGAGGGTCAAGAAGTTCGGGCTCTCGAATGGTCGCGTGATCGCCGCCGAAAAGCGTTTTGCGTCTGCTCCACCCTCCGCACGCGGCCATGACTTTCTCGCCGGAAGCGTTTACGGCTTCCACTACGAAGTACGTTTCGTCTGCAATGAGTTGCGTATCGAGTCCGAGCACAGTGCCAAGCGCGCCTTCGATTTGCGCGGGAGTGTAATCGTTGGCCTGCAAACCGCGGACGGACGCTTCGATCAATGCGTGAAGCAAGGGAACGTCGGCGGGTGTCGCCACGCGAATCGTGAACGATGCGCTTTGTAAATCCAAGGGAAATTACTCGTCCGTAGAAGCGACATAGTAGCCGGGCCGGGAGCGCAGCTTCAAGTTGCGATATTTCGGATCGACCAAGCCGACCTTGATTTCATGATAACCCGTTTCGGTTGTTCCAGTCGGCGAATAGCCGAGCGTATATTGCGTGTGAAGCTCCCCGCCGATTTCGTCCAGTGCCTTTTCAATGGTGCGGTCTTTGAAGGTGGCGAAGTGCGCGCCGCCGGTTGCGACCGCCGCGACTTCGAGTGCATGGGCGCTTACTTTGTCCGCAACGTGACTGACGGCCCAAACGGCGAGAGCCATCAGGTCCACGGTGTTGTTGAGTCGAGGGTCTTCTTCCGCGGGCACAGGTGGCTTACCGGGAATCGGTGGCAAAGGGTACGTACCAGGAGGCGCGATGTCCACGCGGTTCTGCTTCGGTTCGGCCTGCAACAGGGCGCGCGTCGTGGAGAGTCCTACACTATAGATGGTGATGTTGGCGAGCTGTGCTTTGCGAAGGACTTCGCCGAGCTTTGCCTGGCTGCCAGAGTCAGACGCTTCAGAAACCACGAGCAGTACGCGACGCCTACCCTGTGCAGTAGGAGTAGCTTCCGGCTGGCCGGAGAGCATTTCCACGCCGACACCCATCGCGTCATAAAGTCGCGAGCCAGACGTGCTCGCCTGAAGGTGCCAAACAGAGCTTTGAATTTCGTCGGAGTTTTTTGTGAAAGGAAGCAGCTTGTCAATCGAATCGTTGAAGCCAACGATGGCGGCCTCACCGTTCGATCCAAGGATGGTTTCGGTAATCAAAATGCCCGTCTTCTGCACGGCGGGAAGCAACGGCGCCACGCGCGAACTGGTTTCGAACAGGGCGACGAGCGAGATCGGGTCGCCTCCCACGTCAAAGTACGAAATAGTCTGCGGAACGCCGTGATCAGTAAGCTGAAAATCCTTTGCTTCAAGACTGGTGACGATCTGGTCCTTCGAATCGCGCACAGTAACCGGCGCGTTGACCAGCACCACGCGAGCCTTGAGCGTGGTTTCCGATCTCTTTGGGGTCTGCTGAATGGGCACATCTGGACGGGGGACCATAGGTCCATCTGGGGATTGGGCGAACGAAGCGCACGCACCAAATGCCAAGAAAGCACTCAACAAGAACGTGAATTTGGCCGGATAGCGCATTTTTATCGGTCATTGCCTGCGAAGCCCGTTACGGCCGGCACTTCGAAGTGTACTCAATTCGACGCAAAGGCGCGTGCGGACGTTGCCGGGAAGCGCCGCGGTTCCTACAATGGAAGACTCTTTCCGGCGGAGGCTAGAGCATGGTCTCAGAACGTCCCAAGTTGAAACCCCAGCACGCGCCAAAGGCGCCACATGAAGACAAAAAGTTTTTGGAGAGCACACCGGCCCGGCCGCTCCGCATTCTGGCTGAGTACATCAATCCACTAGCCCAGCTGAAACGAGAAGGCATCGGCGACACGATTGTGATGTTTGGCTCGGCGCGGCTCGATTCGCATGAAGTGGCTGCGGCACGGCTGACGCGCTTGAAAGAGAGAAAGGTCTCAAAATTGAGCAAGGAAGCAAAGGCAAAACATCACGCCGCTATCCGTTCCGCGAAAAGCTCGCTCGAAATGTCCCGCTACTACGAAGAGGCGCGCCAGCTTTCCCACAAACTTACGACGTGGGCTCTTTCGCTGGGACCGAAGCCGCGGCGTTTTGTGGTTTGCTCCGGCGGAGGTCCGGGGATCATGGAAGCTGCAAATCGCGGTGCGTACGAGGCAGGTGGAAAATCCATCGGCCTTTCGATTGAGCTGCCACACGAGCAATTTGCGAATCCTTATATCAGCCCGGAACTGAGTTTCAATTTTCACTATTTTTTCATGCGCAAATTGTGGTTTGCGCAAATCGCAAAAGCACTGATCGTTTTCCCCGGCGGGTTTGGCACGATGGACGAACTTTGGGAAATGATGACTCTTCTGCAAACGGGAAAACTCGCAAAGAATAATTTGATTTTGATTTACGGCCGCAAATATTGGGATGACGTTTTGAACTGGAAAGCGATGGTCCGCTGGGGCACGATCAACGAAGACGAATACGAACTTCTGCAGTTTGCGGACAACGTGGACGACGCGTTTGATCTAGTTCGCGCCGGACTCGAAAAATACCACATGGATGTGGATCCGTTTTTGCAGGCTTACTAAACCACCTAAGATTACCCGGAAACTCAAAAAACCGCCAAAACAAAGGGGTTTCGTGCATCCGCAACCTTTCTGTGGGAGGGGTGTTTTATGAGTGTCCTGCAAGAGGCCAGTAAGCCGGCCCGGAACGCAGGGGGGAGAACATGAATACGATTCTTGCAAAAGGTAAGAAGCTGTTTGGGAAAGCAGCGCTCGCCACGGTAGCGCTGGGCGGCTTCCTCGCATTCTTTGGAGCCGGCACTGCGTCGGCGCGGCCCGTGGTTTATGTGCATGTGCGTCCGCACGTGGTTTTTGTGGGTCCAGGGTACTACCCAGAATACTATTACGGCCCGCGGCCGGTTTATGTCGGCCCGGCTTATCGCCCGTACCATCGGTATCGCGTTTATCGGTATTGGGACTATCGCGACCATTGCTGGCGCTACCGCTAAGCGCAGCTAAGAGTTACGCCAACGGACAAGAGAAAAGGGCGCGAGGATTGCTCCTCGCGCCCTGGCGTTTATTGGGGGTAGAAATTTAACGTGTGACGAGCGAAAAATCGTCCGAGAAAACGGCGGCAAACCGCCGCTGTTCGTCCTGGTCATGCAAAAGCACAACCGGAACAACGCGAAGCTGCCGCTTGCACGAGTGGCACACGGTCACTTCGCCCTGCAAGTCTTGTAAGAAGCCGTCGGTAAAACGATAGAGTGTCCGCTCGCGCCGGGCGTTCTTCTGGTCACGCGCGCCGCAGTGGGGACAAACAAATTCCACGGTGTCCAGCTGCGGATCGCGGTCCAGAGCCGCCCAACCGGTGCGGCGCACTCCCAATGTTTCGGGATAATGCCGTTCCACGGGTTTAGCCCTCCTAGGATCCACGTCCTATCAACATGGATGCACGAAAGGCCTAATTTGTTACAGAGTCATAAAAGCCTGAAAGTGCTGGATTTGCTGCCCTATGGCAAGTCTGTTTTTGCTCGACGGGCTAGGCCAAGACGTTTCTGAAAATCAACAAACTAATCGAAAAGTAAACACGCGGGAACTTGCACTCGTTTCTGGTGTCCAAAGAAATGAGAGGACGCGCGCACCTCACATCCCTGCGAGCGCTGCGCCGGCAGAGACAAGGCAACCTGTTTCTGCCGGCGTGGCAATAATCTCGCGGTCAACTCACGAGAGAATTTTGGAGAGGTGTGTGATGTCTGTCGAAGAAAACAAGAAATCCGCCGAACAAATCGGCACATTAAGCAGTTGTTTGATTGAAGGGGACTCGGAACAGAAAGCGCGCGAGCGAAAAACAAAACGCCGCGCGCTGATCATCTCAATGACGTTGCAGGCCGCTGTACTCGTGGCGCTCGTTTTGACTCCACTCCTTGGGCGAACGGAAAAACTTCCGTCGACGCTCTTTACTCCGATTCCTCAGTATTACCATTCAGCGCAGCAACCGACTGCGGACACGAGGCAAACGCGGGCAATTCGCAGGATTGAGTGCGTAGTCTGTTTCAACGATCATCTTTCGCCGAGACCTGCGATGCATAGCAGTCTGACGCACAGTGACGTTCCCCCGGGCGACGGCCCAGTAATCGACGTGCCCGGGAATTTCCCTGCCGGCTCGGGACTTTTTGATAGGCGGACCGGCCCCGCGGCTCCTGAAGATCCAAACCGCAATCAGAAGAAGCGCCTGGTCAAAGGCGGAGATGTCCAGCAAGCCATGCTAATCCGGCGAGTGGAGCCGTCCTATCCACCGTTAATGCGCAATATTCGCCGGTCGGGCAAAGTCGAAATAAGGGCGATTATTTCCGTAGATGGAACCATTGAATCGTTGCAGGTCCTTTCCGGTGATCCCGGGTTTTATCAATCAGCCCTCGAAGCCGTGGGACAGTGGCGGTACCGGCCAACGATCCTGAATGGCCAGCCCGTGGAAGTAGAAACCATCATCACGGTTGTTTACACGCTCAACCAATAGTCGCTTCGTCCGTCGCACAGAGCACAAAAAAGGCCGCAGGCACTACACTGCGGCCTCTTTTTGCCATCAGTTACGCAAAGGTGTGGAGGCCGTGGCTGCCTATGTTGCTCCGCAGTCTCAAGCACACCCAGCAACCGAGATTGTTAGAAATGAAAAACGAAGCCGGTGGAAACGCGCAGGTTGTTTTGCGTTTCCCGGCTGCTGGTGGCTTCCGGGAAGCGCGTCAGAAGATATTCCACTTGCGCCGGTCGAAACGAAAAGTGATGAGAGAGCCTTACGTCCATTCCCCCGCCGAAGGTAGCGGCGAACGCGTTGCTAGTGCTGCTCACGCCAAAACCACTTCCGCTAGCGTGCGCTACACCGAAAAGAGTTTGTGCAAAGGGAGTAACACGTTCAAATTTGCGATAAGAAACGCGCGGACCGAAAAGATATGTAGAAATGGTGCCGTCAATTCCGCTGCCGAGAATATTGTTTGCGTGATAGCCGCCGAAATCAGCAACCGCGCTGAGCCAATGATTTGCGTTGTACGCAACGGAAGCGCTGCCACCATGCAGATTGAAGCTGCTCACGCCGGAAGTGCTGGGATTATCGCGAACGTACGAATAGCCAGCGAAGATGTCCACTTTAGCCGTGTCCTGCGCGAACGCAACCGCCGTGAACGAAAAAAATGCGAGCAAACACACTACCGCCTTCAACTTCATACAGCCTCCATGAGGTTTGGTTTTTCCGCAGGTGCGCGCCAGTGGCGCGACCTTGCGATGCGCGGGCCGCCCCAGGCAGAGGAAGCAGAATTCCGCGAAGACTCTCTCGCTGTGCTCTATAGAGATGCCGAGGAAATCACGCAGGTTGCAAGGAAAAGAATTTCACCAGTCAACGTTACAGAACGGGTTCGCCGGAATAGCGCCCGATTGCTTCGCGACTGGCATCGCGTAAGCGCACGAGTTCCTGCCAATTTGCGGACTGCGAATTACCGGAGCTACGAGGATAGATCGGTGGAGAGAGTGTAATTGTGACGTTCCCCGGACGAGGGAGAAATGTATGGTCGCGAAGAAAATTGCGCGTGCCCGCGAGCGAAACTGGAATGAGCGGAGCGCCCGTATCCACTGCGGCTTTGAAGGCGCCAAGTTGGAACGGGCGAATGCCCGGTTCCGGAACGAACGTACCTTCAGGAAAAACAAAAACGGAATCGCCTGCGCGAAGTACCCCCTCGATATTTTGCGCGGCCTTGCGGCGCGCTCCAGTGTTTGTTCGATCGAAGGAGAGGTGGCCCATCTTTTTCAGAAATGTGCCGATGAACGGCATGTTGAGTACTTCGCTTTTCGCGACGAAGCGATACGGTACGCCGAGCCCCAGCATCAATGGCAAAACGTCGAAGTAACTCGCGTGGTTCGCGACATAGATTTTCGGCCCGGGCGTGTCCATATATTCCTTGCCAATGACGCGGACTCGGCTGCCGGCAAGCGCGAAAAGAACTTTCAATGCAGCAGAAGTGTAACGGCCCGCGGCGCGCTCATCTTTGAAGAAGAGAACGATCGTCCACGCGGGAATTATCCAGGCGATAAACAAAAAAATGAAGTAGATCCCACGAATCATGTCCCACACGCGGCGCACGCCTGACGAAATGTTTTGTCCCGCAGTTCGAGCTGTACTGGAAGTGCCCAGCTTTACGATTTGCACCCACGCCGGCGACTTTTTTGCGGATAGCGTACCCGCGACATAGAGTTGTTTCGTCTCTTCGCGGCGCAATTTTCCGCTTGATGTTTTCGGAATGCTTCCTGGAGGAATCAACTCCACGCGGTCCGGCGGCAGGCCAAGCCCCTGCGAAATCTGTTCCGTAACCGCCGCGGCGATCGCTGAGCGCGCAGTGGAATCTTTCTCCCGCGATTCTGCGACAACTATCAATTTCTCTGTTCCCGTGCCTCCATCCCTTAGTCCGAACGCGACAATGCAGCCTTTGCGAATGCCGTTCGCGCGTCCCGCGAGTTCTTCCACTTCATGCGGATATAAGTTGCGGCCGCCTTTGATGATGATGTCTTTCACTCTGCCAGTAACGAAGATTTCCCCATCGGCGCGATACGCTCGATCGCCACTATTTACCCAGGCAAATTCGCCCTCTGGAGCAGTTCCCATCGGAAAAAGTTTTTCGGTTGCTTCCGCATTGTTGAAATACCCTCGTGTTGCCGAAGGGCCGCGAAACCAAAGGAAACCCTCGGTGCGGTCGCTTACTTCTTCGCCTTGGTCGTCCACGATACGCACTTCATGATTCGGTATGGGTTGCCCAGACGAAACAAACGAAATGGATGAGCTTTCGTCGTCGGCAGGCACAGCTTGGCCGTGCGCTGTAAATGTTTCGCGATCCACGCGATCCACGAGAGGGCCACGGTTCAGCGGGGGAACGGTGACGGCCAGCGACGCCTCAGCGAGTCCGTATACGGGAAGTTGCGAAGTACTCCGAAAACCGTATGACTCGAATCGCTCCGCGAACCGCTCGAGAGTCTCCGGATTCACAGGCTCGGCTCCATTCAACGCCGCGCGCCAGCAACTCAAATCCACCCCTTCGATATCTTTGTCGGCGATTTTTCGAACGCAGAGCTCGTACGCAAAATTCGGCGCAGCCGTGATGGTGCCGCGATGTTTGTGAAATGCTTGCAGCCAGCGCTCCGGCCGCGTGAGAAACGCGAGAGGCGACATCACAGCCAGCGGAGTGCCGTAGTGCAGCAGCGTGAGCCACGCGCCGATCAAGCCCATGTCGTGATAGAGCGGGAGCCAACTGATGCCGACGTCCTCGGAGGTGAGCTGGAGGGCTTCGCCAATCGCGCGCATGTTTGCAAGCAGATTTGCGTGCGTGAGCGTGACGCCCTTTGGGTCGCCCGTCGAGCCGGAGGTGTACTGGAGCAGCGCGACGTCACTCGGTTTGCGGAGACGGCTTCCATGCAGGTCGGCCGGCAGAGCTCCCGGAGAGGGCGGCGGCGCTTTCTCTGCGACTTCGATAAGCTTTTCAGCATCCAGTACCGTTTCCAGCGAACGTACGCGCGGCTTCAATAGCTTCGCGACCGCCTCCGCGCGACGAAACGTCAACAGCAAGCAAACTTCAGCGTTATTCAGGATCGCGGATTGGCGTCCCGCGTATTCTTCAATTCGGTCGGCGCGAAAAGGCGGATAGATGGGAACCGGTACCGCTCCGGCTAAGAGAATTCCCGCGTACGAAACAAAAAACGCGCGCGAAGTCGGAAGCATCAGCGAAACGCGGCCGCCCGGCGGGACACCGATCCTTGCCAATTCTCCTGCGCACCGCTGCGCTGCGGCATACAATTCCGCAAACGTGAGCGTAAGGTTCTTCTCGCCCGCTTCAGCGTCTTCCGTGATGTCCAAGTGCACGCGCGCCGCGTCGTGCAAGGCTCGATAGCGCAGCACTTCGTTCAAAGTTTGCGTTGCGAATACGCCTTTGTCCTCCGCTTCGAGATGCAACTTCTGCGTGTTAATGGCCGCGCGCAAAGCGGAAGCAGAATCCTCGACGGAAATCGAAACGCAAGGCGCGCCGTCAATCAACGCAGCCAAGTCTTCCGGCGTGCTGGTCTGCGCTGCGGCCAAGTCGGGCAACCGCACGCCAAACTCCGTTTCGAGCCGCGAGATTAGTTCGACACGCTCAAGACTGCCGAGGCCCAAATCACGATCAAGATTGGAACTAAGGCTGAGTAAAGGCAGTGCGCCATGACTCCCCAATTCGACGAGCAATTGGCGAACAACTTCCAAAACACGCGCGCGCAAGGCCGAGCTATCGATTTGGGTAGTTGGTGTGGCCACTGGAGTTGAATTGCAGGCTTGTGTACTTCAGCGTGAGGCTATCATGCGAGATTGCGAATTGCCACCCGCGCGCCAAACCGGTTTCGAATGAGTTTCCGGAAGTGCGATGTGACGGCAAGCAATCGCTCAGTTTTCCGCGGTGGTCGGATCAATGACTCTTCGTACCTGTGCAACGCTGTTGGCTGGGAAACCGCCTTGCTTGGCGTGTTCGCGCACGATTTCTTCGTTCTGCGCGATATAGATGCAATAGATCTTGTTATCCGTTACGAAGCTTTGCACCCATTGGATCTGCGGCCCAAGATTCCGCAGCACGCTGCAGGGCTTTTCCGAAACGCCTTGCAACTCCTCGGTGGTCAAGGAACCGGCTCCGGGAAGCTCACGTTCAATCACGAATTTCGGCATGGGCCTGTCTCCTATCGAATGGGATTCGCCCGCACATTATACATATGTCGAGCGCGACGGCCAGAACACTCGGCGCGGACTGCTTTAGGCAGTGGTTTTCTTTGCCATGCCTGGAGCATAGCCCTTAGGTAGCAGTGTCGTGGAAAGGTCCACGCCGGAAAGGTCAACCTGTGAAAGATCGGTTTCCCGCAGAATGGCGACGCCGAGGTCCGCGCCCGCAAACTTCGCGCCATTTACATTTGCGTTCCGAAAATTCGTGTTGCGCAAATTCGCCCGCTCAAAATTCACGTTGGACATATCGCAGCGAAAAAACTCGATGCCGCTCGCCTGAGCTTCGGAAAGATTCGATCCCGGAAGTACCGCCTCCGTCATGTCTGTGTTGCGCAAATCCGCTTTACGGAGATTCGCGCCGCTCAAATTCGCATGCGCCAGTCTGGACTTCCGCAAATCCGAGCCTTCGAGGTTCGCATTCTGCAGAATCGCCCCTGTCAGGTTGACGCCGCTCAGGTCTGCTCCGCTGAGGTTTGCCCCGGCGAGGTCCGCGCGCGCACCGCCATCTTTGCCGGAGAAGAATTTGTCATGCGCTTCCAGGATTTCCGAAAGGCGCTTACCGTTATGCTTGATGGATTTGGGTTTAGTGAGCCCCATAGTTCATTCCCCTGTCATGGATTCAGCCCACTATTTTACCGGAACCAGCCGCCGACGGGAAACGCTCAAACAACCTCGGGGACTGTGCTACTGTCCAACTATTGTGGGCACCGGGCACTTCATCTACGAGCAGGCAGTTCACCGACGTGCCGCAAAGGCCCTCTTAATGACCTTTCTCTTCGCCAGTTGCAGCTTTTCGCCCGCTTTCGCTCAGAATCGGGAAAGCGACGAGGAAATTGTTACCAGTTTGACCGGTGGCCGCGTCATTCTTCACTTCGCGAAAGATGCCATTCTCTTCGCTGCGGTTGATCAGCCCGTCGAACAAGGAGCTGTCCCGCCGCGCCTTTTGGACTTGGACAGTCAACACGTTGCCATCCTCTTCGGTGCTTCCGAGTGGCGCTCTCCTGCCGATCCGAGGCCCATTCGCATGGATCGCGACTTTCATCGAGTTTCTGGCGTTGATCACCGGAACAATGCCTATAACGGTGAGGCCGACCCCGATTTGGAAATCATGGGCACCGCTTTCCTGGAAAAGCTGCGCCCTCTCGTTGCTCAGCTGCGTCACAAAATTGATTTTCCTTCCGACCAGCCCATCTTTGAAATGGTGGTCATCGGCTATGGGCCAGACAGCTATGGCCCCGAGGCCTGGACCGTGGAGTTCCGGATTACTCAACAGTTGCTCACAACGCGCGACGACTTCTGGCAAACGCGTGTCTTGCGACCACGGTTCACGCAAATCTACCCACCAGAAAAGCACGCACCAAAAACACTTGTCGAAGCAGCGTTCCCTGCAGTCGGCAAGGGCCCAACACTACAGACGCTCTTCGAGGGAAACGACCCGCGCTTTTCCTCATTTCGATCTGACGCCAAAATGAGCAAAGCTCTCGACCTGATTATTAAAGGCCAGGCGCAGAAGGTCGAACCCAAAGACGCGACGGAAATTCTTCGCGCAGCTATTCCACTGCTTTACCCGAAGCAGCGCTTTTTTATAGGCAAAATGGAGGATCAAAGAGGTTTTGACTGGATATTGCCGCCGGAAGAGCCGGTTGAGAAAGTGGACAAGGACGACAAAAATCGGCCGCCAGAAGCTCCTTCCCTTCGCAAACGGCCTGACAACTGAATTCTAGGAAATCTCCACGGCTTAGATTTTTTCTATGGTCCGCGCCGGCCATAGAGCTCTCTCCGAAGGCCCGGGCGAACCTTCTCAAGCTGGCCACAGGGCGTTTGAGACTGCGCTGACCTCCAGTGTTCGCCCCCCACGCGATGTCGCTGGCCCCCGAGTCAGCCGATTCACGTTGATTCCCTCCGTGGTGATGTTTTTCGCGAATCACTAAAGCTATCGCCCCGAGAGTTTCGTGGTCGACCAGGAGCAGCTGACGTCCTTCCGCCGAACCTAGCGTGCACAGCCATCCAGTCCCTTGTTTCGAATAGCTATTGCCTCCTCGAGAGGCTCCATGGGGAGGCGCCTCTTCGGAGCGCGGAATCAATGAGCTACTTGGGCCAAGAATTTAGTCCCCGGCAGAATGTGCCAGACCAGCTTGCGTGCCAATGTCCCGGCGGAACTGCATGCCGTCAAACTTGATCGAGTTTACGGCTGCATAGGCAGAGGTCACCGCAGCATCGAGGGTTGGAGCGGCGCAAGTCACGCCGAGAACGCGGCCACCTGAGGTCGTTAGCACGTCTCCAACGAGCTTCGTTCCCGCATGGAGAACTTTCACACCGCTCTTCGTCGTAACACCGGTTAATCCATTGATTGGCTTTCCCACAGGATATTTCCCTGGATAACCTTCGGACGCCAAAACGATGCACACGCTCGCGCCTGACTTCCAATGAAACTTGGCGGGATCAAACCGCTTTGCCGCTAGATCCTGAAGAATTTCGGCTAAGTCGCAATCGAGACGCGCCAGAATCGCCTGTGTTTCCGGGTCGCCCAAGCGGCAATTGAACTCCAGCACCTTTGGTCCGGAAGCCGTTATCATCAAGCCAATGTACAAAAAACCTTGGTAGCGAATGCCGTCTGCAGCAAGTCCGTGCAGTGTTGGATCGACAATCGCTTGCGTAATGGTTTCGCGAAGCGAATCGGACAAGAGCTCGTCGGTTGAAAACGCGCCCATGCCGCCGGTATTGGGGCCGCAGTTGCCATCGAAAATTCGTTTGTGATCGCGTGTGGGAACAAGAGAAGCATAACGGTCGCCGTCAGTTACGATGGTGAAAGAAAGCTCCTCGCCTTCGAGCGTCTCTTCCAGCATCACCGTTCGTCCCGCTGGGCCCAGCTCGTTCTTCCGCATCGCCGCGTCAATGAAGTCCCGCGCTTCCTCCTCATTCAAGGCAAGAAGCACGCCTTTACCGGCGCACAATCCATCGGCCTTCATCACAAGCGGGTATTGGACGTCCTTCAATGCCGCGATTGCTTCCTCGGGATTTTCAAATACTCCGTACATTTTGGCCGTGGGGATTTTGTGCCGCAGCAAAAACTCTTTCGAAAAAATCTTGCTTCCTTCGAGTTGTGCGGCAATTTGCGACGGCCCAACGATGGGAAGATTCCGCGCGCGAAACGCGTCTGCGACACCCTTAACCAGCGGCAACTCTGGTCCAACGATGGTCATGTCCGGCCGCATCTTCTCTGCGAACAGAACAAGACCCGTAACATCTCCAGCATCAATCGCGATACATTCCGCTTCCGCAACTATTCCGCCGTTACCGGGCGCGCACCAGATTTTTTCTACACGAGCACTCTCACCTAGCTTCCACACGAGCGCGTGCTCTCTGCCACCACCGCCAATCACTAACACTTTCACGAGTGATCCTTTGCCGATGAACCGAGATTGCATTTGTGACGATAGTCGCCGCTCCAGAGAGTGTCAATGCCTGTCGGCTACTAGGCAAGTGCTCAACGCATTTCGTCCCCCGTTGCTGCTGTTTGATCAACCGAAGTCATGGGCTGGCGCACGAATCCACGGAAGCGGATACTAACCTTTTCACTTCAATTTACAGGTTAGGTATGTGGGCATAGACTACTTCAGCAATTGGAAGCGCATGGAACGAGAGACTTATAGTTTACGCTTGGCTGAGTGCGCGAATCGGAATGGTGACGCTAGAGGTTGCGTCTGAAGACCCCAGCATGTGGCAGCGTCCGTCGAAGATGCCGCCTGGATCAATCACAAGGCATGGTGAATGAACTTCTCCCGTGACGACTCCTTTTGCCTGAATCTCAACGCGACCTTTGGCGAAAATCACACCGTCATAGCGGCCCGCGATCACCACGCGATTCCCTTCAATCTGTCCTCCGACTTTCGCATTCTCGCCGAGGATCAATGTCTGCTCGGAGATCACATTTCCTTTTACGTTTCCGTCAATGCGGAACGTGCCCGTCACGGTGAGCGTGCCTTCAAGCGTGACGCCCTGATCAATAAACCCTGTCCACTCTTCACTGTTTCCGCTGTGCGATGATCCCGGCCATTTCCAAGCCATAATTTCCCCCAAAGGACAACACTCTCACTTTAGCCGTCTCCTAAAGCAAGTCAACGCTCGCGACAACGCGAAGTGTCGAATGCGATGACTGAACGAACGGGCAGTTTTCTGCGGAGCTTCGCGGCTACTTCATCAAGCGATCGTATAGACCCATCAGCTGAGCTTCGTCGTAATACTCAAGAATCAATTGACCAGGACGTACTTTCGTCTTTTGGTGTAACACGACCTTGGTGCCCAAGTGGCGTTGCAGTTCTTCGAGCGCCTCGCGAACGTTTGCATCCACAAGAGCCTCGGTTGCTCCTCGCTGGCCTCGCGCTCGGCGAGACGCCAGCCTTTCAATCTGCCGGACAGTTAAGCCCCCGCGCGACGCGCGCTGCGCGTAGCGCATGCGCAGTTGAGGATCCATCACAGCCAGCAACGCTCTCCCGTGTCCAGCGCTCAATTTGCCTTCTTCGATCCATTCCTGAATCGTCGCTTCGAGTTTAAGCAATCGAATTGCGTTTGCAACAGTCGTTCGATCCTTGCCGGTTCTTTCGGCGACCACATCCTGCGTAAGTTCGAACTCATCCATCAAGCGTTCAAAAGCGCGAGCTGCCTCGATCGGGTTCAAATCTTCCCGCTGGATATTCTCGACGAGCGTCATCTCCAAGGCGAGTTCATCCGGTACTTGGCGCACAATCGCCGAAACTTTGCCAAGTCCCGCGCGCTGCGCTGCACGCCACCGCCGTTCACCCGCTATTAACTGAAAGCGGTTGCCGATTGGCCGAACAACCAATGGCTGGATGATTCCGCTCGATTTGATGGAGCGAGCCAATTCATCAAGCGCTTCCACGCGAAAACGCGTGCGAGGCTGGTACGGACTCGGCTCAATCAGATCAACATCAATCTGCAGCGGCCCGCTCGTCACAGGCTCGCGCGCAGGAGCGGCCGCCGTTCCTTCGGACGTTGTTGCAATTGGCTGCTCTTGAGCCGCACGCTTTTGCGGTTCAGGCTCCCGAATGAGCGCTCCGAGCCCCCGCCCCAATGCGTTTCTCGGCATTGCTGATGACCTCCTGGGCGAGTTGGGTGTAACCCTCGGCGCCCTTGCTGTGAATATCGTAAAAGATGATTGGTTTCCCGAAACTGGGTGCTTCCGCGAGCCGCACGTTGCGCGGAATCACGCTCTGGAATACCTGGGCCCCAAAGAAACTGCGCAGGTCCGTCGCTACCTGCCTCGAGAGTGTTGTTCGCTCGTCATACATCGTCAATAGGATGCCTTCGACCTCTAGGCTTGGGTTCAGTGTTCGTCGAATCCGCATGAGTGTGTCCAACAGCTCGGAAACGCCCTCCAACGCCAGGTATTCGCACTGAATGGGCACAAGGACCGAATTTGCCGCAACGAGACCGTTCAACGTCAGCAGGTCTAGCGCAGGTGGGCAATCCAATACAATGAATCGGTAGCGATCCTCGATTTCGCGCAGAAAAGTTTGCAGTCGATATTCACGATTTTCGGAATTGACCAGCTCCACCGCGGCCCCAGCAAGATTCTTGTCGGCGGGGACGACATCCAGTTTATTCACTTGTGATTTCTGGACAATCTTCTCGAAAGATTCATTCAAAATCAGCGCATGGTAGAGAGTTCTGCGAGATGGGTCCTTGGCGAAGCCAATTGCTGCAGTCGCGTTGGCTTGTGAGTCACAGTCGATAAGAAGAGTGGGTTGTTCCGCGGTGGCAAGACAAGCTGCCAGATTTACGGCCGAAGTAGTCTTTCCCACTCCGCCTTTTTGATTTGCTACCGCAATAATACGAGCCAAGGATTCCCCCGAACGGCGAAAATTTAACAAAGGTCGAAAGGGGAAGCAAGATGTTTCACGTGAAACGTTTTGAGGACTTGTGGAAGAGTCAGGCTAGAATAGTGTTCCACGTGAAACACTTGTTCTGCGGAAAGGGCATCGACTCGGATGCCCAATCTGTGCGCGGAAACGTTCCACGTGGAACACTGCCGGCACGTAGCATGAACAACAGAGGAAGGCTATGGCTGGCGCTGTCCGACTAGAATGAACCGCCGCAATGAGTGCGGAATCGGTTTTGGCTCTTCCCAAGACCACCCACCAACTCGCCGGACAGACTCCGCGTCTTGCGCGCCAATCCATAGAGCTACTTTTTGCGTTCCGAGGCCTGGAGACGACGCCCATTCGAGGAATGGACTGAACTCTCCGACCGCCCGCGAGCAGACCACATCGAGCGGCGCAACTTCTTCAGAAAGCTCCTCGTAGCGGCTCACAAGCACTCGAACGTCCGTAAGTCCCAATTCTCGAATCACTTCGGCAAGAAACGTGGCCTTTTTTGCGCTCGATTCGACGAGGAAAAGGTCCATTGCCGGTCGAATAATCTTCATTGGAACGCCCGGAAAGCCTCCTCCAGAGCCCACGTCGGCCAGCCGACACTTTTCTACGGGAATAACTATGGCCCCGAACATGGATTCGCAGAAGTGACGATATAGTATCTCCAGCGGATCGCGAATCGCGGTCAAGTTTATTTTCTCATTCCAGCGCAACAATAAGTCTATATATTGTTGAATTTGCAACACTTGCTGCTCATTTGCCGTCACCTGAAATTCTGTCAAGGCACGCTGAATGGCATCGCTGGATGGTAGCGCAGATTTTTCTGTTTGCATAATAGTAAACTAATCCTGGAAACTAGCGAGCACCTTTCAGCGATATAAACTATTTATTTTCAACTAGATAGCGCTTTCCCGCAAATCCAGCGACGAGGTCTATCGTCACATGCCAAAACACCACGATCAGGAGGCTATGGTACAAGATTCTGACCAATCCGAACACTGTACCGAGTAGCAGGGTGCCGATCACTCCGCCTCGGCCTTGGTAGGTATGCGCCAGCCCAAATAACGCAGACGAGATAATGAGCACGGCCCAGTTAGGAAGGGAAATATGGAAAAGCGCGCCCATCACAAAACCCCGATAAATGAACTCCTCACAAATACCCGCCGTGACTGCCAATCCGCAAAAAATCACAAGCTCTCGATTTGAATGCGGAAATATTCTTAATGCGATTGCCTTGACCCGTTCTACTGCGGGATTTTTCGAGCGGCCGACGCGCCTCAAATTGAACCGATGAGCGACGCCCATGGCTACCGCCCCTGCCAAACCAAAGAACACCAGCTCTGCCAAAGGCTCGAAGTGCAACGCCAGATCCGAATAGTTAAGTCCTCGGACAAAGGCTCGCCACGCGATGACAATCGCAATCAACCACTGCGAGGCAATCGAAGAAAGATAGAGACGAATTCGTTCGCGGGAAGTTGTGGAAGGCAGTGCAAGCAGGCGTTGCAGCCGCGCCCATCCGCGCCACGGCACGATCACCGCGAGCACAAAGAAAATCAGAAGAAAGTCCCAATGCATCGTGCGATAAGACCATGAGACAGCGGAAGCGCGCAAGGTACGCCATCGGATGTCGCGAAACAGATGCGCCGGACATCCATATAATAGGAAACGAGAGGTTCCCTTTGAAAGACACTTTGAGGCTGACGGCAATGGCAAAGGCCGCAGGCTGTGCGGCAAAACTCAATCCTGCGACGCTCGATTCCGTGCTTCGTAAACTTCCGAGGCAAATGGATCCGAATGTTCTCGTAGGATTTGATACGAATGATGACGCTGGCATCTATCGCGTGAACGACGAGCTCGCGCTCGTACAAACGGTTGATTTTTTTACGCCGATCGTGGATGAACCGGAACTTTTCGGTGCAATCGCTGCGGCAAATGCATTGAGCGATGTCTATGCCATGGGCGGCAAGCCGATTTCTGCGCTTTCTCTCGTCGGGTTTCCAGAAAAAGCCGATCCGGAAATTCTGGAGCGCATCCTCCGCGGCGGTCTATCAAAAATGCAGGAAGCGCATTGCAGCATTGTCGGCGGCCACTCGATTCGCACAGACGACCTGCTCTTCGGCTATGCGGTCACGGGTACAATCCATCCGGAGAAAATTTGGCGCAATGTCGGCGCGCGTGCCGGTGACGTGCTTTTGTTCACGAAACCACTCGGCACCGGCGTGATTACCACCGCCTTGAAAAAGGAACGCGCATCGCAAGAGTCGCTCGCCGCTGCGATTCAGGCGATGACCATGCTAAATGCGGCCGCCGCGGAAGCGCTTCACGAAGTAGAGCAGAATTCCGCCACAAAAAATCCGATTCACGCGGTCACGGATGTGACGGGTTTCAGTTTTCTAGGCCACGCGAGGGAAATGGCGCTCGGAAATCCCACAGCGGGCACCCCTCCCGTTTCCTTTGAGATCGAGCATACGTCGTTTACGTATCTTCCCGGTGCGTTCGACGCCGCACGCGAAGGCCATCTGTCCGGTGGCCTGAAAAATAACCGCGCGTTCATCGGCGATTGCGTGGAATTTGGGCCGGGCGTTTCATCGGAATATCAATCGTTACTATTCGACCCCCAGACTTCTGGCGGTTTACTCGTCGCGATTGACGCGCGCGCTGCGGAACTAGCGCGCCAACTGCTCCAGCAGCACGGTGCCTTGGCTTCCCCTGTGGGAATTGTCCTCCAGAAACAATCTCCGCTTATTCATGTAACTTAGTGCATCGCCCCGCGTCTGGCTAAACTGAACGCATGGACACAATCACTCACGGCATTGCAGGCGCGCTCATTGGCAAAGCGCTGTTTCGCGGCGAAGATCTTTTTTCGCGCCGGTCTATGGATCGCGCGCGCGTCGTCACCTGGGCGCTGATGCTCGGCGCCGTCTTTCCAGATTCGGATGTATTTCGCGACGTGCTCTCGAGCGACAAACTCTTGATGATCACCTGGCATCGGAGCATCACCCATTCGCTTCTCTGTTTGCCGATTTTTGCCGTGCTTCTTGCCGGTCTCACGTATTGGTTCGCGCGTTGGCGAAAATGGGAATCTCTGTCGTTCGCCGCGCTCATCGGGATCTACGCCGCCGGTATCTTCAGCCACATTTTTTTGGACCTAGTTACAACTTTCGGGACAATGATCTGGTCGCCACTCGACTGGTCGCGTCCCGCGTGGGATTTACTCTTCATCGTTGATTTTTCTTTCTCCGGCATCCTGCTTATTCCTCAGTTGCTCGAATGGGTGAACCGCGATTCGTTGCACGCGAAGCGCCGCGCGTTGATCATGTGGGTCATTTTCGTTCCGTCGCCTTTTTTCATCGCTGCAATCGCGCGAATTGTCGGCGCACCGATTTCGGACGGCGCTGTCATCACCGCTTGCCTTCTTTTTTCTCTGATATTTTTGCTTCCGGCTTTTCGCGGCTGGGGAGCTCGGATCAAACCTGTCACGTGGAACCGCGCCGGATTCGGAGCCGCGTGTGTCTATCTCATCCTCGCTTTTTTTGCGCATCGCGCCGCACTCGAACGCGTCAAAAAGTTCGTAGCACTCGAACGCATTCATCCCGAAGCGATCGGCGCTTTGCCTTATCCGCCTTCCATTTTGAATTGGGATGGTCTCGTGCGGACTTCGCGGGGAGTTTACGAAATGAAAATGGATTTGAGCAAAAAGGCCTCGTTCAATGAAAGTGCTGGCGCTGTTTCTTTGGATCCCTCGGTTCCGCCTATCGAGTACAAGTATGTTCCCGACGCGCCGTCAAATCCATGGATCGTGCGGGCGAGGCAGTTACCCGAAGTACAAAAAGTGCTGTGGTTTGCCCGGTTTCCCGTCACGCAATTTCACACGGAAAACGGCGACGCCATCGTGGAGATTTCTGATTTGCGTTTCTCAAAGATGCGTCCGGATCGGCCAGGCGGCTTCACCTATCGAGTTCACTTCGACGCGGCAGGCAACGTCGTTTCTCAAGGCTGGATGGGCCGCTAACGGCGCGAATCGCTACGCCTTCTTGCCCTTCACTATTTTGTCAGTCGGTTTCAAGGGATGCGTCCGATTCAGATACCACTGCTGCCCAATGCCGACCAGGCTGCTCGTCAAAATGTACACGGCAAGTCCCGAAGAGATAGGAAAGATGATGAACATCGCCGCGAACGAAATCGGCATGAACTTCATCATCGCCTGCTGCTGAGGATCCGTCGTAGTCATCGGCGTCATTTTCGTGGCGAGATACATCGAGGCTGCCATCACCACCGGCAAAATGTAGTAAGGATCCTTCGCCGAGAGATCCGTAATCCAGCCGAACCACGGCGCGTGCCGCAGCTCAATCGCGTAGCGCAGCGCTGTATTCAAGCCGATCCAGATTGGCATCTGCACCAGCATTTGAAAGCAACCGCCCACAGGATTGATTCCCTCGCGCGCATAAACCGCCATCACTTCTTTGTTCATTTCCGCTTTGCGCGGATCACGCATCGAATATTTCTTGTAGCGTTCCTGAATCGCCTTGATCTCCGGCGCGACGCGCTGCATCTTCTGCGTCGTCCTGTAGCTGGAAATGCGCAGTGGAAAGAGCAGCATGTTGATGATGAGCGTCATCACGACGATCGCCCATCCCCAATTCGGGATGTATTTCTGCAGCCACTTCATGCCGTGAAATAGCGGGTCGGCAATGAATTCCAGCCAGCCAAAATTCACTAGCGCGTGCAGCGGCGGATTCATTTTCTTCAGGTCGTCGTAATCTTTTGGACCTACAAACACGCGCAGCTCGGTCGGTGAAGGGATCGCTGTGGCGATCTGCGGAACGGGCTCGGCCGCATCCTTGCCATCAATCTGCACTGGATGCCACAGCTTCCAGTAGCGTGTTTCGAGTGTCCCAGGTGCAGTCCCGTTCAGAGGCATGAACACGGCCGCGAAATAGCGGTCTTCGATGCCTGCCCAATCTTTTCCGCCCCACCAAACTCCGCGGCCTATTTTGTCGAGGTCATCCACCTTCTTATACGGCAGCGCGTTGGTCTTTCCACCTTCGCTATAAACAATGTTAACGGTTTCGATCGGCCGGGGATTCGTCACTGTCAGATCGCCGAATCCGCCAAGCCACGCGAGGCCAGCGGTGATGGGCTTGCCGTCGTATTTCGCGTTGATCTCCGCCTTTACCACATAGCTTTGGTCAAAATGAAAGCGCTTGGTGATTTCCAGGTGGCCGTCGCTCCACGAGAAACTCAAATCAGCTGGTGTAGGGACCTTATCGCGACCGGAAGGTACAAACAGCGCGGAGTTTGCGGTGCTTTCCAATTGTGGATCATCCAGCACCACCGCGAAAGGCCAGCCGCCTACTTCCTGCGAAGTTTTCGCATGAACCAGGTCGAGCACCTGGCGCGGCTTTGAATCGTCCATGTATTTCTTCAATTTCCAGCTCTTCACCACGCCGCCGTGATTCGAAAACTCCACACGATAAAGATCGTTTTCCACCACAACCGTGCGTTCTTGTGAGTCACCTTTCACTGAGGCAGGCGGCGCTGCGGAAACTGTTGCGGGTGCGGAAGAAGTAGTCGGAGCTCCGCCGCTTGGCGCGTTGCTGCTCTGCTGTGTTCCTGTGGTTGCAGGTGCAGTAGCCGCTGGCTTATTTGTTTGAGGAGATTGCGCGGGTGGTTTGGGTGCGAAGAATTTCGCCCACAGCAGAATCACGATGATGGAGAGCGCCGAAGCGATAAAAATGCGCAATTCCGGCCTTAGTTTTGTTCCCTGAGGGGTTTCGCTCACGAATGTACCTCTGGATCTTCTGCAGCAGCGTGGTTCGGATTCATCTCTTCCCAACTCTCCGGAACGGGGTCGTACCCAAATTTCCTTGATAATGGATGGCAGCGCAGCAGGCGCTTCGTGCCGAGCCACATGCCGCGCAGAACGCCAAATCGCTCAATCGCCTGATATGCGTACACGGAACAGGTAGGCTCAAACCGGCAGCTTCCCGCGAACAGCACGGAGAGATACGCCTTGTATCCGCGAAGGGCAAACAGCGCCGCGCGGACGGCTACGCCCCGGGCCATTAGACTTTCAGTAGCCGCAGAAAATCCGCCGTCAGCGCCTCGAACTGCGCCTTCGCTACTGAACTCTTCGGATGGATGACGATGTCCCATCCCGCAGGTATCTCCTCCCGGTGCAGCCGCGCGATCTCTCGCATGCGCCGCCGGATTCGATTGCGCACAACCGCACCGCCAAGAGCCTTCTTGATGCTGAAGCCGAATCGGCTCTGCGGCAGGTTGTTCGCCTTTACAAAAGCAGTGAAGTGGGAACTCGAGCGGCGCTTCCCGGCGCGGTACACGGCGTCAAACTCCGCCTTGCGCACCAGCCGCGCTTCGCGCGGATACTCCTGCCCGGCTTTACTCGGGCGTAAGGCGATGGCGTCCCTTCTTGCGGCGTGCCGCCAGGACCTTGCGGCCGCCTACGGACTTCATGCGCGAGCGAAATCCGTGCGTCTTGGCGCGGCGTCGCTTGCGCGGTTGATATGTGCGCTTTGGCAAAGCAATCCCCCTATTAAATTACGCGTCGCGCAGGGCAAATCTTTCACGAAAGCCCAAACGACACCGCACTGGCCGCTTCCGCGGCAGTTTTCGAATCTACAAGTGTACTTGTCTGCCGCTCGCACGGTCAAGAAATCGTGGTGTATAGCTATAGGGAGGGGAAAAGTGATACACCCTCATTTGCGATCTTGCAGATCGGACAAGACGTAACTAACATCCAGACGCCGTGGGCAATTTATTTCTTGTCATCTACACATTATTCTTCGGCGCTGTACTGAGTGCCGAAATCAGTACATATCATTTTTCTGGTTTGCATCTCTATACGAAGACAACGAAACCAGTCAGACGCCTCGCCATGCGGGCGATGTTCTTGGTTGTTTTTAGGCTTGTCTATCTCGGTTGGGCCTACTCAACCTTAATGGGTTGTCCATCCTTGGACCAACGTCTGTCGTTCTTTTTTCAACCAATTATCTGCGCTGTATTGAGTTCGCCAATTTTTGGCTTAGCTCAGTTGTCCTATCGCTTCGAAGCGCCGCCCTTTAGTCGACCCGCCTAAACAGAAGTATTCGGGTAGACCGCCTTTCATCGTGTACAGTCATGCCCACTGTGTCCGTTGGGCATTCCTTTCAACTTTGCCAGCGTTATTGATCCTTATAGGGAGCAAGCGGACCCGGCAGATGACACACGTTGTTGGTGTGTCCATGCTGGGGAAAATCCCTTGCTCGCTACCAAAGTCCTACTAAGCCTCAAAGAATTTGCCTTTCTCGCTGGCATTTCGCTACGAACCACCACAAAACTAGTCGCTTCCGGAGAAATCAAATCTATTCGTGTGGGGAGACGACGCTTAGTCACACGCACAGAATTAGATCTGTTTTCCAAACATGATCACCTAACTCGTCCAAAGTCCAAATCGGTCCTCCGAAAGCAGGTGGGCCGATGAAATCCAAAAAGCGGAACCGGAATAAGAAGAGGGGCCAGAGACTCAAACTAATTTGGGACCGTTGCTTCCCTCATTTCAGCATCTAGAAAACTGGCACGCGCCTGATTAACGTTAACCGGACATCTCTAACAATGTCGGCCCTGTCAAACTCTTTTTGAACACACTTCTTTCTTTTCGCCTAAAAGAGTTTTTCTCTTTCGTTCTCTTCGTTTCTTTTCTTCTCTGCATCGACGACCACGGCTCGTTCCGTAATCTAGCGGTCGGCTTCAGTCCGACCTAAACATCTCTTCGATCAAAACTTCGACCATGATTACTAGTTCAAACTCCCTTTGCAGGGAGTGGGATGCCCATTCAACTGCTCAGGCGTCTACTTCACACCATGTCCGGTACCGAGCTGTCCCACATACGAACCGAACTCGAAAGACGGCGAATACGCACAACCATTCCGCCACATCCAGTACAAGCGAACCCCCAGCTTCCGCCCCATCGCTACCTTGGCAATACTCTTGTTCCGACGCATTGCCAGGTGAGTGTACCGACGTCGCCACTCCGCATTGCTTCGTGCTGCCGCCTGGGCGGCCTCCACCAGCAAGAATCGCAATAAGGAGTTGCCTTGTTTGCTGATGCGCCCCAGCCGTTGCTTGCGGGCACTGGACTCCTCACACGGGATCATCCCCACGTACGTGCCGATCTGCTTGCCGCGTTGAAAACGCTCCGGAGTTCCGATGATCAACACATAGGCTAGGGCCGTAAGCGGACCGACGCCGGGATGAGTCGTCAGCCGCATCGCCTCGGGTCGCTTCTTGACTTCTTGCTCAGCGGCTGCGGTTAACTCCTCAATGGTCGGATTCATGCGGTCCAACAGCTCTAACAACTCTTGCCGTCGTCGACTGGCCCAAGGAGCCAACGCTAGCTTCTCTAACTGCGCTCGCCCTGGCTCGCTGAATAGTTTTTTCTTCCAGCGATAGCCCTCGTTCATGGCCAACGCCTGCAGCTGATTCATGATCCGCGTGCGCATCTGCACCAACCGATGCCGGTGCCACAACAGTTGTCGCAGATCCCGATTTTCCGGACCCGGTACCCAGATTTGCGGGAAGTTATGTTCCAGCATCAGCCGGCGTAAGAGTCGAGCATCATAGCGGTCAAACTTCTGCTTCTTCACTCGCTTGGCCTTGATCTCCGCGGGATCGCCCATCCATGCTTCGAACCCTAACTCTGCCAGCAGCCGCTCGAACCAGCGTGAATATCCGGTAGCCTCCATGCCTACCCGCACGTGGATTCCTCGCTGCTTCAGGTCTCGATAGAATTTCTCTGCTTGTCCATCACTGTGGTTCAGTTCCTGTTCACCACACTCACCGGTCTCTTCCATTAAAAATGCAATCGCCTGAAAGCTCGGGTGATCTCGGGTCAAGGAGCCGACATTGTTATGCAATCAACTGGGTAGTAGTGTCTCGACAAGAGGGATGATTTTTTGAGATGACGGGTCGCAGGTGACCAATGCGGCGTAAGATGGAGGACTGAGAGGCCGATTCCACGGGGACAAGTGACAAAGCCTGGAGCTAATCCATGTGGTTCTCTCGATGTCATCTCCGGAATACTTTTAGTTGTGCTGCGATGTTTACGGCCGTCGGACTTGCTGGCTGCGGTAATTCCTGTTTTGTTGGCATTTCCAATAATGGCAACGGCGGTGTCATCGTAAAAGCGGGAAATCCCCCGCCCACCTGTTCACTTTCTCAGTCCAACGGCACAATGAATGTGATTGCGCTCAAATCCCCAGTCTGCGAAGCCTGTACGGCTGCCGCCCGCGTGGCACATGTTTTCGTGACCTTGCGAAGCATTCAACTTCGCCCGAGCGCCAGCGATGACAAAAATTCTTTCGATTGGCTCGAACTCGCCCCTCACCTCGAACTCCGTCAAATTGATTTGATAGGCAATTCTATACCCGCGATTCTGCTTGCGAGCGCGAAAGTTCCCGTGGGAAGCTACGGCGAAGTCCGCCTGCAATTTTTTCGAGGGTACCCAACGAGCGCCGAAAAGTTTCCCGGCGAAAACGCCTGTGGAGAGACAGGATGGAATTGCATCATCCTGGCCGATGGGCATGTCGAGCCACTCCGCTTGCCTCGTGACATGCCGGAGCTTGTCATTCCTTCCCAGAGCATTGAGAGCGATTCACTCGTAGTTTTGCCAGATGCCACGATGGATCTACGGCTTAGCCTGGAACCGCGTCAGGGATCCTATTATTCCAGCGCCGAAGGATGGCGATCGCAAAACGTACTCGTTGGACGTGCTACGGTCGTGCGGCAGCGGTCTTTTGCGGCAGAAAGCTCGACTCTTGATTGAGGTGCCGCACCGCGGAGCCGACACTGTTATGCAATCAAGTGGTAAAGGCGACTCTCGGGCACGAAGGGAACAGGGTGCGAAGGGGATAGGAGAGAGTGAAACTGCCCTCCCACGCTCCGATCCCATGCAAATCTTACCTGCTGTGTTTCCGCTCTGTATTTTCAGGCTTTTTTCAGCAAGCGAGTAACCCACACCAAAACCACCGCGCCAATAAATGCCACGATGATTGAACCAATTATGCCGCCTCCGGGCCAGATCCCCAGCATTCCAAAAATCCATCCTCCAAGAACGCCGCCCAAGATGCCAAGAATGATATCGATCAGCACTCCGTAGCCGCCACCCTTCATTACTTGACCGGCAAGCCAACCTGCGATTAGTCCAACAACAATCCAAGTCAGGAATCCCATACCCATCCTCCTTGATGTCACGCTCAATCCGGAAATTCCGTTTAAGTCAAAATGCTTCTCTATCCCTTTCTGCGTCTTACTCAGCATGCCGATTTGTTCGCAGGCATCTCTTTTCTGGAACTGTCATTTCTGCCAGCCGGGTCGCTAAAGCGCCCACTCGCACCTGTCAATCGTGTAAGGCACTAGAGCTTGCGCGCAACTCCACGCTTTGACAGTAATCGCAATTGATCATCAGGAATGGCAAATTCTTCCGTAAATTCTGGCTTGCCACAATTCATGCAGACCAAGATTCTTGGAAAGACAAGCACGGGGGGATCTTGTATGTCACGCGAATGAATGGCAATCTCTGCCTGGAATTTGTCCTGGTTTTGGAAACCACACGACGCACACGCCACGGCGGACCTCCTGGGACCTGGAGAGCTGTCGAAATCGAACTAGCTAGTAACTCTACTGTCTAAGTAACACAAGAGGACAATTTGACAGGCTGTTATTTCTACCAGTCTTTACAGTGGCCCCGATTGGCTGAACTTTAAGGCGAAAGAGAGACGTTCTGTCGTCGACAGAATCGTCCCTCTTGTTCCCGTCTTGAAATCCATCGCGGATCGCGGATTATTAAGCCGATGCGGCGCGTTGACTTAGAAAATCCTTTGCTTTCGCCACCTCGGCGTCCCATATTTTGAGCTGTTCGGGAGTCAGGAATTTTTCGATCTTCTCCCTTCCTGCAGTACGATTTTTCGCAATATATTGGATGATGTCTTCTTTGGACAGGTTCGGGTTTTGCTTTTTATACTCTTGCAGTTGTACGTATTTTTCCGTCAGAAAGGTCTTGAACTGGTCTCTCTGGCTGTCAGATAGGTTTAGCTCTCCACCGAGCCGTTTCAATTCGTCTGCAATGTTGCTGAGTTCTTCCGGCGTCATGCTGCTTCTCTTTCTGGGCTGGATTTATTCGGATTACTCCTGATAAGCCCTAACTGCGTCTTCGACGCGTCGCTAGTGCCAGGAACTTGTCTTGAAACGATTTATTGATTCTAAAGGACTTGGCAACAAGTTCCTGGAGAGTCGGCGTACCGGACTTGTTCCTCATCGTACCCACTTCTCCTGGTACACCGTTAATCAGGCATCCTGCACTCATAAACGACGACCAAACTGCGATCTACTGGCAGAAGTGACAGTTCCAGGAGACGGTGCCTATGAAACAACTCTGATGGCGTGCATGTTTTGCCAATCGCAAAGAGCAGCCATGCCAAAGATTCGAGCCGCACTAATTGCGCTTTCAGCTTCGCGGACGCTTGTTCGGGCTCCAGGAGTATCTTGCTGTCGTGTCGCGCATATTCCTCCTCTATCGCGGCTTTTTGCGCTGTTACTCCTTCAATTCCAAGCGTTAGGCCATCGATGGAAATCGAAACACCTAATTTGTCTTTTCGCGGATATCAGCAGAATGGGACTTAATATTTGAGAGCGAGCGAACTCCACACTGTCACTATTCGCGCCGTCGCCTTCGTCGTTTTCTATTCTCTGGCCCGGATTCTCGGACGACGCACGCCTTACAGTCGGCGGCTGTCCGGTTGATGTCCGCTAACCGGGCTAAGAGGCATGCCTAGGACTGTGGGTTGGGGAGTGCTGGACATGCTTCGCCAAACGAAAGCGGAGATGACGCTCGTCACATCCGTCACACCGATACGGGCTCATAAACAAAACGTAGTGGAGCAAGGACTCCACAAGGCCTTTTCGCCTGGATCTATGAATCGATGCGCTGCCACAGCTAGGACAGTGTCTCGGGCGATCCCTTCCTAAGATGAGCTTCATGATGCGACCTTCCAACCAGATGTGCGTCCGGTTCACCATCGCTGTAAAAGGAGGCTGGCTGCAGATACGGTCGCTGGCACTGTCACTTTTGACATTCGAGGCAGCCCGCCGTTGATCTCGCCTGAATAAACTCGCTACTTCTTCTTGCCTTGCGCCAACGGAATTTGAGAGGCCAGTTGTATATCCATCATCATGCTGATGCGACGATCCAATTGAAAAAATGTGGCCGTGCCTTTTCCACTCAAAACCTCGCTGACCGCCGGCACGTACTTGGAACGAAGCGCGTGCACCTCTTGATCAACTTCCAGCCAACGACGGATATAGATGAGGGCATCATGATCGGACATGGTTCCCCATGAGCGCGCGTAATTTTTCATCAAATCATACTTTTCATTATTAATTTGCTTTAAATCATCTGTGTAATGCTGATAGATGGGCCAGAATTTTTCTGCTTCTGTCTCAGATAGCGGCAAATTCTCGGCAATAATTTGTCGTTTCTTGTCGCGCAAGTTCTGGCGCATAAATTCAATATCCTGATCTGACACACTTTGCTCCACGATCACTTGAGATTGTGAAGAAGATTCCTGGGCCAGCGCTTTTTCGTACGGCTTGACTACCACGAGCACGCATAGACCCCCCAGCAACATTCCTGGCAACATGCCAGCCCACAAGTTTGCTTTCACGGGCATTCTCCGGGAGCCTGCAAAAACGTCTGTGAAGCTGAAACTGCAATTAGTACAGCTCGAATCTTCGGCATGGATGCTCCTTGCGATTGGCGAAACCTGGCTGCCATTAGATTTGTTTCATAGACACCGTTCTTCTGGAACTGTTACTTCTGCCAGTGGAATCGCCAGCGAACGTGTCCTCAAAGAAATCCGCCGGGCAGTCAAGATCTGCATCTGAGCCAATCTCTAGCTGATTTTTTTTGTTAGCGAGCAGGCGCATCAGGGTCGTAAGCGTTCGTTTCTGGCCGTCTTGTATCGAAGGGATGCAAATGCTAGGGGCGCTGCGATTTTGCCGGCGGGTTAATCTCGTCGGTGAAAATGTCATCTGTGTGAGCCCTGGCGATGGCGAGATCCAGGCGGGACAATAGCTGTGCCAGAGTTTCACCTGTGCGGCGTTTCAGCATGGCCAGTGAGTTTTGTCCCTCGTGGGCTACAGCGATACATTCCTTGAGCGGAGGAATGATTCCGATGCTGATTCCGCCGTGTTCGATGGTCTCTTCGATGTAGGGCAAGTCTGGAAGACTGCTGGTGAGAGCGTTCGTGGCGCCGTCTTCGTTTAGGCCGCCTGGTGCGGAGTTTATCACTTGAGAGGAGATGTGTGAGTCAAGGCCGGGATATTTGCCAACTGTATAAAAATGTTTCGAACAGATTCGCGAATTCTAGTTACTCAAAGCGAAGAAGTGGAATCCACAGTGTTATCCATTTAAACCTGTATTCACGCCTCACCGTGTGTGCATACGATCAGTAACTTCATTTCTTTGCACGAATTTCATTCAAACAGACGCAACGACTATGCCAAATGGCGTCATTTGAGCGAGTTCCAGGGTCACGATTTCACATATCGGCTTAATCTTCATGATTCGTTCGCACGGCTGAGCTATCCGTGAAAACAAATTATCACGCGTTAAACAGAGTGTCGATCCGAGCGAATCGCGTTGTAGGGGTGTATCACTTTTCCCCTCCTTATAGCCTACCCCGTCAAGAAATCGTGGGGGTCAGCTATAGAGAGGGGAAAAGTGATACACCTCGTTTTCGATGTACGGGGACCCCTCGTTTTCGCCGCCACGCCAGGCCCTTTCGGCGTTACGCTAGGTGGGAATTTTTGCGTTGATGAGAATCTGGTGTGATGGCTAAGCGCATAGTCTCAGGAATATTGGGCGCAATTGCGGCATTCGGGAGCCTTCTGCCGCTCTTATACGCATTCGAGATATTTAAGGACTTCGGGAATCCTGATATCTCCTTCTGGCCCAGCGTTCTGGGCGCACTCCTCATGTGCTCAATTGCTATTGCTGGCTTGTGGATCGGAATTCGCTTTCTACGATTTGCGTTGTCGGGCGAGAGTAAGCCAGATAACAGCTTGGCGAAGCCGATACTTCTCGGAATCGGATTTTTCTTTCCGGGATTTTTATTTTCACTCCCGGTCACCCTACTTTGGGCGGACCGTAGCTGGCTCCTGTGTAGTCGCCAAAGCGGACATGTGCTTGGTCAGCTTTCGCGGCGGATTCCACTTGATTGCGAATTTCCGCGTTTACCAGGCATTGAGTCCGTTTTAGCTGGCGTGAATGGCTCCTGACTCCAATCCTTCTCGCCCCTTGTCTCCTGCTAATCGGTCGGCCCAGTTCCTATTCTCGCGTGGAGAACTGTTACCTTTGACAGTTCCCGGCAGGGCTGGGCGGCTCTATGTTCCCGTCAGGACCACCACGGAAGGGTCCGGAGCCCGACGCCTCCCGGAAGAATGTGGATCAATTCTTTCGCTAAATCGGGCCGGACCCTCCAACAACCTGAACTTTCCAACCCGACACCTGGGGCTCCCGAGAGAAGACTGTCCTACTGAATTTTCGTTCCTTTGGAGAATTTGGGGCTTTCGATGGTGCCATCTATGTGGAATGGGAAAGACAACTTACCGTCGATGAGTTTTGCGCCTTCCAATCGGGCGACAGTGTTGGTGAAAAAACCCTGTTTGGCGGCGATTGCCGCCAAACCTTGATAGTGGAGTTCGTCGGAGCCGGATACGCTTATGCTACCCGAGCCGTCCACATCGACGCCGTAGCCGTCAATATCGATGGCGTTGCTGGTAATGCGGAGGTTCTCGAGCTGAAGGTCCGAGGTAATCGAGGAGAAGGATGCGGGATTTTCTTTGGCGGGGCCGAGATCATTGAAATGAGCCAGCTTCATCAGGTTTGCGTTGAGCATCAGGCTCGGTATTTGACCGTTGGTGACCTTCAAGTGCCCGGTTCCACGCATTCGCGCGAATGGACTGGTGGTGTGCTCGACGGCCCCCGCAAGCTTAAAATCTCCGTCCAAATTTCCGGTGAGTAAGCCGCGCAAATCGTGGAAGGCCGCCAGAAGACGGGCCGTGTTGATTCCGTGGACTTGCGAGTCGGCTTTAAAGGTAGGGGTGCTTTTCGCTAGACTGATGGAGAAATCGCCGGTGGCTTTTCCGCCGTAGATGTCGGCTTTGAGGTCGGTAAAAAAAACCGCACGCGACTCCAGGCGGAATTTTGCCTCGACACTGGTCGTTTCGATGGCAGCAAAACGCAAACGGGAGGCTTTCCAGTTGCCCTGGCCATTCAACGCCGAAGAAGTAGGATTGACGATGGCCGCCAGATCGACGCGATCGAGTTCGCACGAAATGTCCCGAGCTTCAAAGAAGACCGGACCTTGGGCGTCGGAAGGTAAAAGAATAGAGGCAATCAATTGGCCGTGATTGATGGTCACCTTGTCGATGATGCCCAAGGGAAAGAGGTTCTTGGAATTCGGCGTTTCGGGATTCTCAAAGTTCCAGGGGCCGTCAGGATCGGATATTAGCTTGATTTGCGGTTGGTCCAATACCACTGACCTGATCACTACGTTTCGGTGCAGCAACGCCCAAAAATCGAGGACGGTGTCGGTGTGCGGGACTTTCAGAATGTAACTGGGCGGAAATAACGGAGGGCTCTTCACGGCAAAGCCATCGATGTGAACGGTTGGCCTGGGGAAGAAGGTTAGCGAGACGCGGTCGATTTCGACTTTTTTCCCGGTGGTTTGTTCGAAGTAGGAGATGATTTGCGCGCGATAGCGATCGAGGTTAAACCACACCGGAACCAGCAGAATCGTAACAACGATCACACAGATGACGATCACGACTAGACGAAGAGCGATTTTGCGGCGCGTGGCCATGCGAACTCCAGAGCTGTTCCGGAGGCTGAATTGTACCCAGTCTGAGGATCGGCCAACCGTTCAGTAAGGAACACCTCAGGACGCTACCTGACGATGCGGGATCCGGAGACCTCGGAAGAGGAAAGATAACGCCCCAACCCGGCTCAGGGTAAAAGCAAATCATATTTGCACGAGAGTAAGAATTACTACGATATTTTCTCTGTATGCTGCGTTTGTCTCCACAAAGCCGCTGAAATCCTGGAAGCTCCAACTTTACTTGGTCAGCAGGCTGATTGAGCGGGTAGGCTGCAATAGTCAGTGAAGAAAAGATTTTTTTCGTCTCTGGCAACGCATGGCGTCGATCATGGCAATCCAATCGCGTTTGAACTCACACTTCCAACGCCGCAGCAATGCCTGGCCCAGAAGGACCGATCGTCTGATTCTGCCAAAAAAACGATGGCCAAAGAACCCGGTCACCCAGGGAGAGCTCCATGGTTTCCATGAAAGAAGCAGTGCGTGAATCGATCGTCGACGAGAGCTGCGGGGAAGCCGGGCCGTATAAAGCGTTGGTGCGTTGTTTTGCGCATTGGAAATTGGGCTACATTTTGTCGCTGATGACGATTCGTCCTCAGTTCTTGGACAGATCAAACGAAGTGGAGCGCTAGTTGGATTTGTCACCTGACTCGGCTTCTTTTCTGCATTGAGCGGAGTAGCTGTGCCAGAAACTCGCGCGATCGAGTCCAAACAGAGCGCGCTCTCTTTCGATTTTGTCTCAGCGGCGGAATTCGAATTCAAGTCTCTGGGGTTCTAGATAGGGTAAAGACCTGAATCTGCGGGGGACGATTATGGAGGAGGTAGTAAGGGTGGGACGCAGCGCGCGTCATCCAAGCTATTGAGCGCTTGTTCTAGAGCGCGACCCATTCGTTCTCAACGAAGACAGTCTTGCTAATCGACCACGCAAAGTCATTCTTGGAAGCGGGTGTATCACTTTTCCCCACTCTATAAGCTTACACGTCAAGAAATCGTGGTATATGGAACCTACTGCTCTGGCACACACTTGAAATTTGAGTGTTTTTGGCGATCGGTACTTTGCCTCACAATGGCTTGCTTCACTTTGTGGAAGCTTCCACTTATGACAAAGGGCGTGACTATGAATTCAACTTCAGTTCCCTCAGCTATCGGGAGCACGTTGAAGATGTGGACTTCCTTCCTCCAGGACTACTCACTCCTCACCATACAGTCGGTGCGGAGCATTTTTGCCTCCACGCGTTACTTCTCCGATTTGGTCAACCAGATGGACCAGATTGGCGTGGGTTCGGTGTTGATTGTCGTCGTAGCGCTCTTTTGCGTCGGCGGCGTAGTTGTTTTAAATGCAGCATCACAATTTGCCCGTTTCGGCGAGACGGTTTTGACTGGTAACGCCGTTTCGCTTGCGCTAATGCGCGAGCTTGGCCCAGTGTTCACAGCACTTCTGGTAGCAGGCCGTAACGCTACCGCGATGGCTTCCGAGTTAGGTTCAATGGTGGTGACCGAACAAGTGGATGCCATTCGGGTGTTCGGCATTGACCCAGTCCGCAAGCTGATGACGCCGCGCGTGCTCGCGACCGTGATAACGCTACCGTTGCTCGTGGCAATAGGGTTCGTTGCAGGACTTCTTGGCGGTTTTGTGATTGCAAATTTCGTACTGCACCTTGGCCCGGAGGAATTCATGAGCCACGCCATCAAAGCGCTGGTTTTCGGCGACCTCTGTATGGCATTCACGAAGGCGGTAGTTTTTGGTTTCATCATCTCCACCGTGGGGTGTTATCACGGGTTTCGCGTGGAGGGAGGGACAGCAGGTGTGGCCCGCGCAACGATTACCGCATTCGTTGTGGGTTCCCTAGCTGTTCTCATGGTGGATTTATTCATAACCCGGCTGTTGCTCTTCGCGTTCAATTTGTGAAATGAAGAAGCCCGCTGAATTCAGAAATTTTCAGATCGCTGCGGTGATTTTCGACTGATCTTGCGAACGGATGCCGTATTCCCGTTTATGTTTCAAACCCCTACCTGGATGCAGCACATAATGGAGTCGAAATCCTCACTTTGTACGGCGCATCTCCCGAATCCGAATCTTCTTTATCCTTCCACAAAGCGTTCTGCAGATCCGGCATCTTCACGGGAGCTACCGTAACGGTTGTAATCACCTGGCCAGTTCTCGAGGAAGAATCCCGCGCGAATTCTCTCCGTTGGAGTTAGAATGATTGTGAAAGTTTGTTTGCAGCAAGTCGAATTGTTCCCAGGCGATTCGGGATGCCAACGCGGCCATACCTGGGGGTTTTTGATGAGAATGCTTAGCCTATTTTGCAGAGCAGTCAGCTTTACCCTCCTGCTTATTCCTTTCGCGGCCCATCCTCAAAACCAAGTCCTCGGAGAAGTGCAACTGGTCGGGAAGACTAAGGCGGACAAAACGTCCGGAGTTTGGGTCGATGGACAGTACGTCGGCTATGTCAAAGAACTCAAGAACGATAAGAAACTCCTGCTTCTACCTGGCGAACATGAGATTGCCGTGCGTCAATCGGGGTACACGGATTTCACACAGAAAGTCGTTGTAGAACCGCGTCAGAAAGTCGTGTTGAACGTTACAATGTTGAAGGATCCTCGCGCGAACTTTCCCAAAGTCACTTCTCAGATCAAGCTTCAAGTGACCCCTGAGAGAGCCGCTGTTTTTGTGGATGATGCTTTCGCCGGGAACGTCAGCGAATTCAGCGGTACGCGACGTGCAATGCTCGTGAGTCCCGGGAAGCATCGGATCAAAATCGCCCTCCCCGGCTATCAAGCTTTCGAAACGGAGGTCAACCTGTTGGAGCGGCAAAAAATTGCGATCAAGACGGACTTGGTTCCCGGGAGTATTACTCAGGCTGGACCCTCGATAAAGCCCGATTAACGAAGAGAGATGGACCGTGTTGCGGCCGTCTTCAGCTGCGCTGATGGGCGATATTTTTAAGCATCATGCCTGCTTGTGACTTTTGTATTCGTCGAAGGCTGCGAGATAGCGGTCCACATCCTTGCGCAAAACGAAATATGGCGTTGACTGCCGTACCTTCGACGGCGCAGCTCCGCGAATCCTGATCTTCTTTTCCTTCCACATCCAATTCTCAAGATCCGGCATTTTCACCGGCGCAACATTTACTGTTGTAATTCCGCAACGCAGCGCAGTATCAGAGGAAGTCCACGAGTGCGCGCCGCGCTTCATCATTTCAGCGAGGATGTAATCCCCCATCTGCCGGTGTCGCTTCTCGATCCGGTCCATTCCGATCTGATTCGCAAACGCAATCGCCGCTCGCAAGCCTGCCAAGGCAGGCACGTTCGAGCTTCCGATTCGCTGGAAACGTTCCGCCCGAATCTTTACATCGTCCCAGCCTTCCGTTGCAATCGTGTTCCAAACGCGGTCAATCACTTCGTCGCGCACGTACAAAAATCCGCTGCCCTTGGGAGCTTGCAGCCATTTGTGTGGGCTGGACGTGTACATATCGCAGCCAAGCTCATGCACGTTCAGCTTCATCATGCCGGTCGTGTGCGCTCCATCCACCGCGCTCAAAATTCCTTTCGCACGCGCCAGCGCGCACAACTCTTTCGCCGGCAGAACCACTCCCGTAACCGTCGTGATGTGACTGAAGAAAATCACGTGCGTCTTTGGCGTAATCGCATCATTGAAAAGATTCAACACCGCTGCCGCACTGGGCACCGGCTTTGGCAGCGTCACTTTCTTCACCACAATGCCGTAGCGTTTAGCCCGCAAATCCCACGGATGTTCCCCACCCGGATGCTCCTGATCCGTCATCAACACCTCGTCGCCGGCTTTCAAATCCACGCCATTCGCGATGTAGCTGTTCGCCTCCGTCGCGTTGCGCAGCAAAGCAATTTCATCACGCTTGCACCCGACAAATTCCGCCAGCGGATCACGGTATTGATTCCACGACGCGTAGCCCCAAATCGGATAGTCCTCCGGCTCAGTTTGTGCAAGGCGCTCAGATTCTTCGTACGAATCGAAAATCGCTTTCAGCACCGGCCGGGGCGAAGAGCCCACGGTTCCGTTGTTCAAATACACTTCGTCAGCGGGAATCAGGAATTGCTTTCGCAACTCCGTCCAATATGCCTCTTCATCTTTTTCATAAAGCGCCGATTCCGGCAGTTGCGGCGGCGCCTCTAGCAGCTCTTCCAAACGCGGCGCAATTCCAATCGCGCCAGCCACCCCACCTATTGAAGACAGAAACTCACGACGATTCACCATTGCTCGTCCTCCATTCGTGTTTCGTGCGGATTCTACGCGGTCCCGTGCCGCCCAACAACCTTTCTCCCCTGCATTCAGACTTGCGACACTGAGCCTGTCGCACTATCGTACGTGTGCTTCAGCTAGTCGCTTGGAGAACCAATGCTCTCTCGTTCCATTTTTCTTTGTATTGCTGCAACTGCGCTTCTTGTCCCCAAAAGCCACGCGCAACAACCCAAAGCCGCCGCTTACAAGAACTCGCCTCGAGCGAAAGGGCTGCATGAGTCGAAGTCACTCACCCCTGTTGAGACAGCCATCGCGACCCTCACAGCCTCGCGGACTTTCGAGCAAGTCGCCATTTCGCCAGACGCCAAGAGCGTCGCATGGGTGGAAGCAATTCCGGGTAAAGACGGAACCGAAACGGGCAAATCCGCAATTCATGTTTCGCCCACGGATGGAAAAACTCCTCCGCGCCATGTTTCAGCGAGTGCAGCCGTGGCGCGCACGGAAAGTGGCATCGGGTGGTCACCAGATAGCAAGCAGCTTGCGTTTCTCTCCGACGCCGCAAAGCCGGGCCAATCGCAGCTTTACGTTATTCCCGCCGCTGGAGGCCCCGCAAGAAAACTCACCAGCGTGAAGGGTTTCCTCGATGCTCCGCGCTGGTCACCAGATGGAAAAACCATCGCGCTACTTTTCATCGAGAATGCGCCCCGCGTCTCCGGGCCCCTCGCTGCTGAAACTCCGGAAACAGGCGAAATCAAAGACAGTTTTTTCGAACAGCGCCTCGCCCTCGTGGACGTGGCCACAGGCAAACTTCGCCAAATCACTTCCGCCGACATGTACATCTACGAATATGCCTGGGCTCCGGACGGCGAAAACATCGTCGCTACCGCCGCGCGCGGCAACGGCGACAGCAATTGGTACATCGCCGAGCTTTTCACGATCAACGCGGCCAGCGGCGCGATGAAATCCATCTACAAACCGGCGCAGCAAATCGCGCGGCCTGTCTGGGCGCTTGATGGAAAAACCATTGCCTTCATCGCAGGTCTTATGAGCGATGAATCTTCGGTCGGCGGAGATATTTTTGTCATCCCTGCCACGGGCGGCACTCCAAAAAATCTCACGCGGGAAAAGAGATCGTCCGCCTCTTGGCTCGCCTCGACCAAAAATCAAAAAATTGTTTTTGCAGAAGTTCTCGGCGGAGATTCGGGTGTTGCTTCCGTTGACGCTTCAACGGGAGAAATTCAAGAACTTTATCAAGGCAGCGAATCCATTTCGGCCGGACTTTGGGGGCCAAATCTCTCGCTCGCTGCCGATGGCGAAACTGCTGCTGTCGAAATCAGCGCCTTTGACGCGCCGCCCGAAATTTGGACCGGCAAAATTGGTCGCTGGACGCAACTCACCTCTCGCAACAAAGATGTAAAGCCTGCCTGGGGCCAGGTGAAAAGCATTCACTGGAAGAGCGACGAGTACGACGTACAGGGCTGGCTCGTCTATCCCCGAGACTTCGATCCCGTCAAAAAATACCCCCTCGTGGTTAACGTGCACGGCGGCCCGGGAGCGGCCGTGCAATCCTCATGGCCCGGCATCGCAAATTTTGCGATGGCGCTCCCGTCGGCAGGCTATTTTGTGTTATTTCCCAATCCGCGCGGCAGCTTCGGCCAGGGTGAAGCCTTCACGCGTGCCAACGTAAAAGATTTCGGCTACGGCGATTTTCGAGACGTCCTGGTCGGCGTGGACGAAGCCATCAAGAATGCTCCCATCGATCCGAAACGCCTCGGCCTCACCGGATGGAGCTACGGCGGCTACATGACGATGTGGGGCGTCACGCAAACGGACCGCTTCAAAGCCGCCGTCGCGGGGGCAGGCATAGCCAATTTGCTTAGCTACTACGGCGAAAACAAAATCGATCAATGGATGATTCCGTTCTTCGGCAAATCCGTGTATGACGATCCGGGCGTTTACGCGAAGAGCTCTCCCATCACTTTCATCAAGAAGGTCAATACGCCAACTCTAATTCTCGTCGGCGACAGTGATGGCGAATGCCCGACGCCGCAGTCGTACGAATTTTGGCACGCGCTCAAAACGCTCGGCGTGGAAACGCAGCTTGTCGTCTACGAACACGAAGGTCATCACTTCGTCAAACCGGAGCATAACCGCGACCGCATAGTCCGCACCGTCGCTTGGTTTGACGCGCACCTTCATTAATTCTTGGCAAGGAAGGCCGCTTTGAGAGGCTGAGGCAAATGTTGAACAAACCGCGGGTTCTACTGCACATGGAAGGCGTTCTGGTCCTGCTCCTGAGCGTCATCCTCTACAGGGAAATTCACGCCAGTTGGCTTCTCTTCTTTGTGCTGATTCTCGCGCCCGATCTTGCCATGCTCGGCTATCTTCTGAACGTTCGCGTCGGCGCGGCGTTCTACAACGCCGTTCACACCTACGTCGGGCCGCTTGCCCTGGTCGTCGTCTCCACCTTCGTTAAATACCCCGTTCTTCTACCCTTATCCCTCATCTGGGTCGCTCATATCGGCATGGACCGCATGCTCGGCTTTGGCCTGAAATACCCTACCCATTTCAAAGACACCCACTTACAACGCGTCTGAGACTCGATCCCGGCAAAGCAACGCCGCCTGTAACCGGCCGGCCACCCCGCACGTCTATCTCACCACTACATCGGGTGTTGGCCGATTGATTCACTCCACTGCTTCGCCGAGGGTACGGTCACATCCCGCATCTTGCTTTCCCTCGGCGAAGCTCTCTAAAAGAGTCGAACGTCGACGTTTGACCGCGCCACATTCCACCCCTAGAATTGGGGTGAAGAATAACGGGCTAATTTCCAATGTTCGAAAACCTTACAGAGAAGCTTCAGCGCACATTCAAGAATCTCCGCGGCCAGGGTAAGCTTACCGAAGAGCACCTGGACGCCGCTCTCGCCGAAATTCGCGAAGCCATGCTCGAAGGCGACGTCGCGGTCAGTGTTGTGGAAGAACTGCTCACCAACATTCGCGGCAAGGCGCTCGGCAGTGAAGTCATGCTCCAGCTTTCGCCGGATCAGCAAGTTCTGAAAATTGTCCGCGACGAACTCGCTGCACTTCTTGGCAAACACGCCAAACCGCTGTTTGCCTCGCGTCCGCCTTCCGTCTGGATGATTGTCGGCCTGCAAGGCTCCGGCAAGACCACCACCACCGGCAAACTTTCCAAATGGCTCACGCAACACGGCCATCGCCCGATTGTTGTTTCAACAGACGTTTACCGCCCCGCTGCGCGCGAACAGCTTGCCCAGGTCGCCAAAGCCGTGGGGACAGCCGTTTGGCCCGGCGTCGGCACGGATAAGCCGCTCGAAATCGTTCGCGGCGCCATCAAGGAGGCAAAACTTTCCGCATCCGACGTCATCCTTGTGGACACCGCCGGCCGGCTGCACATTGATGACGAGTTGATGAATGAGCTTTCCACTCTCAAAAAGGAATTGCAGCCGAGCGAAATCCTTTTTATCGCGGATGCGATGATCGGCCAGGATGCCGTGCGCTCCGCCGGAGAATTTCACAAGCGCCTCGGCCTTACAGGCGTAGTTCTCACCAAGCTCGATGGCGACGCCCGCGGCGGCGCGGCCCTTTCCATCAGCAAAGTCAGCGGCGCTCCCGTCAAGTTCGTCGGCCTAGGTGAAAAATACGATGCCCTTGAAGGCTTTTATCCGGAGCGCATCGTCTCGCGCGTCCTTGGCATGGGAGATATCCTTTCACTCATTGAGCGCGCCGAACTGGCCGTGGACAAAAAGGCCGCAATCGAACTCGAACGCAAACTGCGCAAAAATGAATTTACGCTCGAAGATTTTCGCGATCAGTTGCGACAGATCCGCAAAATGGGTCCACTAGAACAAATCGTGGACATGCTCCCGAAAATGGGCCCGCTGCAAAATCTTCCTAAAGACGCCAAAGTGGACGAAGGCAAGCTCAGGCAGATCGAGGCCATCATCAATTCAATGACGAATCAGGAGCGCAACGACCACAACGTCATTGATGGCAAGCGCCGCAAGCGCATCGCGAGAGG
Organism: Candidatus Sulfotelmatobacter sp.; assembly: GCA_035567915.1. Lineage (GTDB taxonomy): Bacteria > Acidobacteriota > Terriglobia > Acidiferrales > UBA7541 > Acidiferrum. The sequence goes on from DATMPA010000029.1 coordinate 45,118, forward strand.
AAGCGGCACCTCCGTGCAGGACGTCAATCAGGTCCTGAAGCAGTACATGCAAATGCGCCAGATGATGAAGCAATACGGCACCATGGCCGCCCGCGCCAAAATGAAAGGCCTCGGCAAACTCGCCGGCCTTTCCTGATCTCGTCCAGAATTTAACACAAGGAACTACTGGGGCAACTCAGCGCACCAGGGCTTTGAAGATCGCGATCGGTCCGAGAACGCCAACAAGAATTCCGTAACCTAAATCCGCCCAAACGATCCGCCCGTAGTTGAGAACCACCAATATGCCCGCCAGCGGCAAGCTCAGTATCGCGAGCAAATTCCCCTTTTTCGCTAGCGCAGGAGCACGTTCCCACAAATGCTTCAAGTCTGTGGTCGAAGGGAAAGCGTGCATCCCGATCGAAATGCCCAGCCAATAGAAGAAATACGCCAGCGGATCGGCAATCTTCAGTTCCCACACCGGCAGGAAAGCCGCCGTGCAAAACAGCACGCACAAGACCGTATTCGAAATAAACGGCCCCATGCTCACAAAAAACTGCGCCGTAAAATTGTCGGAGTTTTCGTGAACAACATAACCCGCGGGATTCTTAAACTGGAAAAAACAGACGTTGTAAACCTGCAAGCCGAAAAGCCGGCAAAAGAAAAGATGCCCCGCTTCGTGCACGATCACGCCTGGGAAAGTCAAAACCGTAATCACAATTCCTGGAATAAAGAACATACGCGTTCCTACTTTTTGCCTTTCTCGGCGCTTCGGAATCTCTTGTCGTATTCCTGCTTGGTAATGATCTGCCGGCTGTCAATCCGGTGGCGAATTCGCGGCACATACTCTTCCATTTGCTTGGTCTCTTCCGTGTCGGACTGCGGCATCTGCTGAGCCTTCAGCAAAAATTGTTCGGCCTCGTTCTTGAAGTGGGCATTTCCTGAGACGGCATATTTGCAGGCCCATGCGCTCGCGATGGTGGCCGCGTTTGTTGCGTTGGGCTTTTTGGCAAACACTTCCTGCGCAAGCGCCAGAAACCGGTCATAGTCCTTTTGTTCAAACGCAGCCCCCTCATCGAAGTAGGGCACCGCCGCCGTCATCTCTTTCGATTCGGGGTACTCGGCGGCCGCCTCGCGGAAAAGTTTTGCCGCCTCGACGTCTTTCGCCCCTTCAAGCGCGAGTTTGCCTGCTTCATTGGCCTTTTTGGCTGCCGTGGTCGCACGGTCCCAAAGCGCCTTCATCTCCAGAAAATCTTCATCCTGTCCGTTTTCAAAACGCCCCTCTTCGTGTCCTTGCAGAGCCTTCGCTGCCGTTTGCACATCGCCGGTTTTCAGCGCAGCCTTCGCCAAAAGCAGCACCGCTTTGTCCGACCCTGGCGCGATCCGCACCGCCTCTGTTAAATGCGGAACCGCCTCCGCATATTTCGCCTGCTTCACCAGTCCCTCTCCGCGGTACATTTCGCTTCCTGCGTGAAAATACCTCCGGCCATGCAGAAGCGACGCGGCGAGAAGCAACACAAGTCCCGCCAGGGAAAGCTTCAGCCACACCGGATAAGGCCATCGTTCCACTAACGGACCGCATTTTTCGCAGAAAGGCAGCTTCTTTCGAAAAGCAAAATCCGACCCGGACGGATTCTCTGTTCCGCAAAGCGCGCAGAGCGATCCGTCAATATTTCTCGTAAATACGGCAGCTTGCCCAGTCTCTTTCGACTCGCGCGCAATCGTCGGCGCGCAATTTTCGCAGTAAGTCTGCTCGTTCAAACTGAGCGTGCTTCGCAGCGGAAAACTCGCCTTGCACCTTGAGCAACTAACCTGTCGCATGATTCGGCATTATGAACCAGGGCGGCAGTCTCCGGACCAACAATTGGACGTGGATGTGGCTAATTCATCGCCCGGCCAGGTACAGATCAGCGACGCGCATCGCGAGCGCACCAGGATCCAAATCCGTCCGGTTGCACAAAACAATCACTGTCAATCCATCCTTCGTGAATTTTTGAATTGCCGTCTTGAATCCCCTCGTGTCGCCGTAGTGCCACATGCGCGCGTGCCCTTTGTAGGGATCCAGGAACCATCCGAATCCGTACTCCACCGGAACGCCATGCAAGCCAGCCGGCGCATCGTCCGGCAACACCGCATTTGCTGCTCCACCAAACTTGGCTGACTCTAATGCTGGTTTCATTTCTTCTTCGCTGAGAAGCGTGTGATTACGTAGAGCATCATCCCATTTCGATAAATCGTCCACGCTCGAATACACCCCCCCGTCGCCGAGCGTTGCAGAAGTTGAGCTTTGGTCCGTTTCGCGGAAGGTCTCTCCTTCCTTCGCGTGTCCGTATGCACGATTCGGCACCGCGTTTTTTCCCTTTTGGTAAAAGATCGTGCCCGCCATCTTCAGCGGTGCAAAAATTCGTTCATGCAGAAATTCTCCGTATGGCTTTCCCGAAATCTTCGCAACGATTAGTCCCAATACCACATAACCTGAGTTGCTGTAGTCCCACTTAGTTCCGGGCGTAAATTTTCCTTTCGTCTCTTTTTCCAGCAGTTCCAGCGCTTCCGCATCCTGAATCTGCTTCTCCGGACTCCAGATCGTTCCTTTCACCTTCTCGACCGTATCCATCAAATCTTCGTAATCAGGCAATCCCCCTGTGTGATTCAAAAGCTGCCGCACCGTAACCTTTTTCCCATAGTCAGGAAAATTCGGGAACACCTCGCCCAGTGTCGTCTCGTAATTCAACTTTTTGTCATGCACCAGCAGCATCACCGCCATCGCCGTAAATTGCTTCGTCACCGACGCCAGCCGGAAATTGGTTTTCGTATCAATCTTCGAATTCGTCCTTAGCTCTTTCAGCCCATATCCCCGTTCGAACAATACGTTCCCGTTCTTCTTCGCCAGCACCGCCAATCCAGGCGTCTTGTCCGTTGCAATTCCATCGAAAACCGCCGCGATCTGTTTTTCCACGGAAACTCCCGCGCTCTGCGCCCCCGTTCGAGGCGCCGCTAGCAACGCCGCCGCCAAAAGCAGCCCACTCATCCGCAATTCCATGCTTCCCTCCGTTTCTCCGGCGCAGCATACCACCAGGCCCATTCATATTCCTGTAACACGTCTCCTGTATCTCTCTTTGGCCCCGACTGGTGTAATACCCCTATGGCCCGCGTCTCTCTCGAAGACCCCCGCTACTACCTCAACCGCCATATCCAATGGCTTGAGTTCAACCGCCGTGTCCTCGAAGAAGCCCGCGACCTGGGCAATCCTCTGCTCGAACGTGTCAAATTCCTTGCCATCACCGCTAATAACCTCGACGAATTCGTCGAAGTCCGCGTCTCGAGTTTCCTACAGGAAATCGAGCAGGGTTCGCAACGTGTTAGCCCGGACGGCCTTACCGCTGAGCAAGAACTCACCAAAGTCACCGAGGCGATGCACATTCTCGTCCGCGACCAGTACAAATGCTGGAACGATGAACTCCTTCCCGCACTCGCAAAGCAGTCCATCCGCGTCCTCTCCGTTTCCGAACTCGACGCCAAAGCCGCGCAAACCGCCAAAACCTTCTACGAGCGCCGTGTCTATCCCATGCTTACGCCGGTCACGGTTGACCCTTCACATCCTTTTCCGCACGTGCTCAACAAAGCTTTGTGCATCTCATTTCTCTTGCGCCGCAAGCGTGGAGGGAACTCCAAACCGCTCTTTGGCGTAGTCACCGTGCCTCGTGCGCTGCCGCGTCTCTTGCGCATTCCTGCCGCGGGCGACGCCGTCCATTACGTCTTTCTCCACGACATCATCTCTGCCTACGCCCCGAAGCTTTATCGCGGATACGAAATCCTCGCGTCCGCGCCATTCCGCATCACCAGGAATAGCAATCTCTATCTTGAAGAAGAGGAAACGCGCAGCCTGCTCGACGCTGTGGATTCGCAAGTCGCGCAGCGCCGCAAAGGCTGGGCTGTGCGCCTCGAAATCGAAGCCGGCGCTCATCCAGACATCGTGGATCGCCTCGCCGGAACGTTTGAGCTCGATCCACCGCTCGTCTTTCGCGTCAATGGTCCCGTAAATCTCCAGCGCCTTTTCCATCTCTATGAGGAAACCCCGCGCCCCGATCTGAAATACGTGCCATTTAGCCCCAAGCCCGTCCGCATCGGTCGCGACGCCGACACTCTTTTCAACACGCTGCGCCGCCAGGACGTTTTGCTTCACCATCCGTACGAATCCTATGACGCCGTCGTGAATTTTCTTGAAACCGCCGCGCACGATCCGCGCGTGCTTTCCATCAAACAGACTCTCTACCGCACCAGCTCTGATTCGCCCATCGCCCAGGCCTTGCTCGAAGCCGCAGGAAAAAAAGAAGTCACCGTGGTCGTCGAACTGAAAGCCAGCTTTGATGAAGCCTCAAACATTCGCTGGGCGCGCAGCCTGGAAGATGCCGGCGTCCAGGTCTTCCACGGTCTCGTCGGCCTGAAAACTCACGCGAAACTCGCGCTGGTCGTTCGCCACGATGCGGACGGGAAAATCCGCCGCTACGTGCATCTCGGCACAGGCAATTACAATCCTTCCACTGCGCGTTTCTATTCGGACTTCAGTCTTTTCACCCGCGACGACGCCATCACTTCCGCCGTCCACGACGTTTTCAATTTCCTCACCGCATACGCCGAACAGCCGCATTACAAGCCGCTGCTTGTAGCTCCCATCGATCTAGCAAAAACCTGCATCGCCCTCATTGATCGCGAAACGCGCCACGCCCGCCGCGGCCGTCCCGCTCGCATCATTGCCAAGTTCAATGCGCTTCTTGACCCGCCGGTCATTCAAGCGCTCTATCGCGCATCGCAAGCGGGAGTTGAAATTGACCTCATCGTTCGCGGCCAGTGCGCTCTTGTTCCCGGCTTACGCGGCATCAGCAGCCGTATCCGCGTCCGCAGCATCGTCGGGCGCTTCCTCGAACACAGCCGCATTTTCTATTTTGAAAACGGAGGAAACCCGGACGTCTATCTCGGCAGCGCCGACTGGATGCCGCGCAATCTCTACGCACGCGTGGAAGTGCTCTTTCCCGTAAAAGACCCACAGCTTCGTGAACGCATCTGTAACGAAGTTCTCGCTGCGTATCTCTCGGATAATCGTAAAGCCCGCTTGCTCGAACCATCGGGTTGCTACGTCCGTCCGCGTTCCGTCCGCAACGGTCACGGTTTTTCGGCGCAGGAATATCTGATGAATCTGGCGCAAAGGGGCGACCTCCCCTTGAACAACAACGGCACCCGAAAACGTTCCTCCAACCTCGCGCAACTCATCCATGCTCCGACGTCCTCCCCCGAAGCCACTGCGGCCGACTCCCCCTCGCAGGAATCTTCGAATGCAGCCGTATAATCTGGTCGTAACTCGCCTTTCCTAGCCCGCAGTCCGCCCAAAGCCTCCCGCACTCTCGCATTGCCCGAAAGCCCACCGCACGGTACAATTGATAAGTTCAGGAGGAAAGTTTTCGTGTTGACGATTCGTCTATCTAGGATTGGCAAGAAAAAGAAGCCCTTCTACCGCGTCGTGGTAATCGAGAGAACTCGCCCGCGCGATGGCCGCGTTGTGGACGCGGTGGGTACGTATGACCCGCTCAAGAAGCCCGCTGAGATTAAGTTGGACGCAGACCGCGTGAAGCACTGGCTCAGCAAGGGTGCTCAACCGAGCGACACCGTTCGTAGCTTCATCCGTTTGCAGAAAATCGCGTAATCACCCCGTCCCGGCCCTCTAAGTTCGTAGTCGAGGAGGTGCCCCCATGAAGGAACTGGTGGAATCCATCGCCAGGGCCCTCGTGGATCATCCAGAGGACGTGCAAGTTACGGTCGTGGATGAGCCGCAAGGCGCGGTTCTTGAGCTTCGCGTTCACACCGAAGACCTTGGCAAAGTAATCGGCCGCCAGGGCCGCACGGCCAAGGCCATTCGCACGTTGCTCGCGGCCAGCGGCACCAAAGTCCACAAACGTTACACCCTCGAAATCCACGAAGACTGAATTTGTAGCCTACGCTTTAGCTTGCGTCCTTCGTCCAAAGCCGGGCCAATCGCGCCTCTTTTGTGTCATCCTGAATGCGCGTTCTTCGCGCATGAAGGACCTCAACCGATCCTTGGCACCCCAATTCATCACCGTCGCCCGCGTCCTTCGCGCGCGCGGTAATAAAGGCGAAGTCGCCGCCGAACTCCTCACTGATTTTCCCGACCGTCTCAAGGAACTCCGCGAACTTTTCCTCACCGATGGAAAATCCGCCCCGCGTTCTATCCAATTGAAATCATTCTGGACGGACCGCAACCATCCCGGCTTCGGCGTCTTTCACTTCGAAGGGTTCACGTCCATTAACGAAGCCGAAAAGCTGCGCGGCTTAGAAATTCAGATCCCCTTCGAGCAACGCGTCTCTCTTCCCGCCGGAAAATATTTCGTAACCGACCTAATCGGCTGCTCCGTCTTCGAACTTCCAGTTGCGCCATCCCCAGTTTCTTCTTCGCCCTGTTCTCTCTCGGAAGCCCCCGCGCTTCTCGGCAAAGTTCGCGACGTCTTCTTCCCGGGCGAATCCCAGCCCGGCACGCCACTCCTTGCGGTTGACACTCCATCCGGTGAACTCCTCATCCCTCTCGCCGAAGACATCTGCACCCGCATTGACGTCGCGGCCCGCCGCATCGAAGTCCTTCTCCCCGAAGGCCTCCGCAATCCCGACAAAGCGGAATAATCCATGCGCACCCGTCAAATCCTCTGGGTTCTCTTCAAAACTCTACTCTTCACTATCTTCGTCCCCGGCACCGTCGCCATCTGGATTCCGTATCGGGTTGGTGGACCAGTGGACATCCGGCTCTCCTTTGAACGTAGTTCCACCGTCCGATTAGCCGTTGCTGGTTTTTTCTTTTTAACGGGAGCTTTGATCTATCTTTGGTGCGCTTGGGATTTTTCTGTCAAAGGACTTGGAACGCCTGCACCAATTGACGCTCCAAAGAAACTCGTCGTGAACGGCCTTTATCGCTTTGTCCGGAATCCGATGTATGTAGGCGTTGCTTGTATGATCGCGGGGCAATCCATTGCTCGCTCGTCGTTCGCAATTCTTGAATATTTGATCTTCGCCTTGGTTTGCGTGAATTTGTTTGTCTTATTTTACGAAGAGCCGCATCTTCGCCGCGCCTTCGGCGAACAATATGAAGACTACTGCCGCCACGTTCGCCGCTGGATTCCGCGCTTCAGCCCCTACCGCCCGCCCTCTACCTAACTTCAATCGTCGTCACGCTCAGCGCTGGCAACGTCAGTTTCAAGGACGCCCCGCTCACCGCCATTGTCCCAATGGAAACAGGATGCACGGGATTCTGCCCTTGCGCCGAAGCCGCCGTCATCTGATACAAGTTCGCGGTTCCCGAAAGCGTCACGCCATTGATTGCCGTTGCTTGCGATGACGTGGACCGGTTAATCGCCACAAAAACGTAATGTCCTGCCGTCGTGCTGTCCGAGCTTGCGTATACCATCACATTCGCCACGTTGCTCGAAGTAGCTTGGAGCGAAGTATCTCCAAACACTGCATTCGCTCCGTCAAATCCGCGATACGCGCGGAATCCCGCCAAAGCGTAATCATACGTCCCGCCCGGCGGCCAGAGGCTCGCTGCAAAAACCGATTGCGCGCCAAAAATTCCCAGGTAGTCCGCCTCTGCGATAGTTCCGGCGATGTGGTTCCACCCGCCGCCCTCATATTCCGTGATGGCAATCTTCATTCCGGGATTCTCTGCATCAATTTTTGCTTGCAGCCGCGGCAATAATTTCACCGGCGTATTCCCGAGTTCTTGATAAATCCAAGGATTGCTATTTCCGTTTGCCGCGTCATTGAACGTGGGGTCCCACAAAACACGAGGACTTTGGACGATCAGCTGCACCTGCGCCGCATTCAGGGTCGTACCTGTCAAATTCAAAATGCGCGTGCTGCTCGCGTCGTATTCCTCCGGATACCAGTGGAAGTCATACGCATCCACCAGCGGCTTCCCGTAAGAAGTCGAAGCAGTCTTGATCGCCGTCAAATACTTGTCCGGAAACCAATTCGTTCCAGTCGGTGTCGCTGCAAGTTCTCCCTGCCAGTTATAAAGCCCCTGGAATCCGTAATGCGCCGGCCCAAAAATCACCATGTCAGGAAATTGATTCTTCAACGCTTTCGTCAGCGTGATCGTCTTGCTGATGTAAGCGTCGGAAGCGACCATCGTTGCGCCTTGGATTTCCGCATGCGTCGAATTCCAAAGCTCCGGTTCGTTGTCCAAACTGATGAAGGTTGGATGCGTCGGGCTGGCGCCGAAAATATTCTTGCCCGAAAATCTCTGGTCCAGCGACCACGCGAATTCGTCCATGTACACGTTGTTGTCGGTCGAAGACGGCGGCGGCGTTAGCGTAAATGGCTGCGCGGAAACCGTGCTCTTCTTGTCCACCACCGGACGGAAGTAGGTCAGATTCGGGAATGGTTGCGGTACCTGTACCACCGCCGTATCCTTCGATACGTATCCCTGCATTTGGAATGTCACCAGGCTGGCCAATCCTGATTGCTGATCCCCGGCGATGAACATCCTCACTGCTTCGGCAGGAATGCCGTCGTTGCATGTCCCATTGCACAGGTAATTGTCGTTTTCGTAGAAGTAATCGCTACCCGCGTTCGATCCATTGTTGATCCAGTTGTACGCTGTCCAGCGGTTTCCGCCGTCGCGATCGAATGTTAAGAGAGCAGGTGCATTCGTGTTCCCCGAGTAAAAATTCGTCCCGTAAATGTATGGCGAAATCGTTTTCGTCTTCGTTGGGTCAACGGTAATCGTCACGTTCACGACTGCGGCCACAGGCGTCGCGCTAGCCTGCGATGAATTTGCGCTCTCTCCCGCGGAATTCACTGCGGACACCACGTAGAAATACGTCGTCCCATTCGTCAAACTAGAATCCGCAAAACTCGCCGCCGTCGGCACACCTACCTGCACATAGCCGCTGCCGCTCGTCATCGAACGCTTAACGTGGTAACTCGTCGCGCCGGTGCTCGCTGTCCACGTCAAACTCACGGTCGTATCTCCAGCCGTAGCCACCAAGCCCGTCGGCAAAGCGGGAATCGTCACAACAGCCTGCGGAGTCGCGTTCACTTCCGCTGAATTGCCGCTCTCTCCCGACCCACTCACCGCGCTTACAACATAAAAATACTTCGTGCCGTTGGTAAGCCCCGTGTCCGTAAAAGTATTCGTCGTCGGCGCTGCAATCTGTGTTTCTGCGCCGCTGCTGGTCGAACGTTTCACGTGATAGCTCGTCGCGCCCGTAACCACCGTCCATGCGAGCGCAATTTGTTTGTCTCCCGCCGTCGCGATCAGCCCTGTCGGGGCCGGAGGCGGAGGTGCCGTTGGCGTCGCACTCACTTCGCCGGAATCCGCGCTCACGCCATAAGAGTTGTACGCCGAAACCACGTAATAATATTTCGTCCCGTTCGTGACGGAATTGTCGGAATAGCTCGTGCCCGTTTGCGCCGCAATCTGCATCTCCGCGCCGATCGTTGTCGAGCGTTTCACGTAGTAGCCCGTAGCCCCGCTGCTCGCATTCCACGTCAAATTCACTTGTGCGTTCGCCGGTGTCGCAGCGAGTCCGGTCACGACCGCGGGCACCGAGCCTCCCCCGCCCCCACCGCCATTTCCGCTCCCATAGCCGCCACAGCCCGTAATCGCGCACGCCAGCGCAAATGCAATCACGCACTGGCAGGCTTGCGCACGCTTTGTTTCACACCCCATCTTCATAGGTCTTCACTCGGTTGGTGTGGTTCTGGGTTAGGGCCAGTAGATTACTTCGTTTAGAAGCAGCTGCAATACTGGCCATACGTACAGAATTGGTGCGGGCCCTGGCGTTCGCCCTTTCCTCACGATTCCCGCGCCATTTCGTTAAACTAGTCTGGCCAAACCATGCGATTTGATTTGATTACGATTTTTCCAGAATTTTTCGCGGGCCCGCTCGATCACGGCATCCTGCGTCGTGCCCGCGAAGCAGGCCTCGTGCATATTCACGTGCAAGATTTGCGCGAGTTCACAAGAGATCGTCATCGCACCGTGGACGATCGCCCGTTTGGCGGCGGCGAAGGCATGGTCCTCAAGCCCGAGCCACTCTTCGAAGCCGTCGAATCGCTCCTCGGCCGTTCCGTCGGAGACTCCTCGCAAAAAAATCTCCACGACAAAAAAACCACAATCGTTCTTCTCTCCGCCGCGGGCAAACGCTTCACGCAGGAAACCGCCCGCAGCTACGCGCAACAGGATCGCATCATTCTCATCTGCGGCCGTTACGAAGGCGTGGACGAGCGCGTCGCCGATCATCTTGCCACCGAGGAAATCTCCATCGGCGATTTCGTCCTCAGCGGCGGCGAACTTCCCGCCGCACTCATCGTGGACGCCGTCACGCGACTCCTCCCGGGCGCTCTCGGTAACGAAGCCTCCTCCCAAAACGAGTCCTTCAGCTTGCTCGAGCGCGCCGAACAATCCCAAGCCGCCCAATTGCATCGAGCTTTGTCCGCAAGCCGCTCCCTGCTCGACTTCCCCCACTACACTCGCCCCGCCGATTTCCGCGGCTGGACCGTCCCCGAAGTTCTTATCGGCGGCAATCACGCCGACGTCGCCAAATGGCGTCGCCAGCAAGCCCTCGAAAAGACCCGCCGCAACCGCCCCGATCTCCTCCCTTCGGAATAAACCAAGCGATATACTGGTTACTTCTGTTAAGCCAATAGACGCAGGCATTAGGGGATTTATGGCCGTCTCGGGAAAATCAGTCTCACTAGAAAAGCCAATCGCGATTTATTACGAGCAGCAAAGCTGGTTCGTCCCGTTGTTTCAGCAACTCGACGCGCGCGGCGCAAATTGGATCAAGGTGGACGCGCGCAATCACCAATACGATCCTGGCGCCGACCTCCAATACTCACTACTCTTTAACCGCATGAGCCCTTCCGCATGGCAACGCGGCAATGGGCACGGAATCTTCTACACCGTCAATTACCTGAAGCACCTTGAAAAGAAAGGCGTTCGCGTGGTCAACGGTTCATGCGCTTTCGCCCACGAAATTTCTAAAGCCGTCCAACTCACTAATCTTGAATCGCTCGGGCTCGACTATCCCAAAGCGCGCATAGTGAACCAGCCATCTCAGGTCATGGACGCCGCGGAAGCCATCGGCTATCCGCTCGTCGTAAAACCGAACATCGGCGGCAGCGGCGCGGGCATTGAGCGCTTCGATTCGCCCGCTCAACTCAAACAAGCCGTCGAACAAAATCGCCTCAGCTTCGGCATGGACCAAACCGCGCTCGTTCAGGAATGTTTCACTCCGCGCGACGGCATCATCACCCGCGTCGAAGTCCTCGGCGGAAAATATCTCTACGCGATCAAGATTCGCACCGCTGGAAAAACCTACAACCTTTGCCCGGGCGACATCTGCCAAAGCACGGCAGGCGAAGAATTGGAGCGCCGCCCGGGTTGCCCGGTAGATGCCGCAAAAAACGGCCTCACGGTGGAAGCCTATGAACCGCCGCGCGAAGTAATCAACGCCGTCGAACGCATCATGAATCTCGCTTCGGTAGAAGTCGGCGGCGTCGAATACGTCATTGATGACACGACTGGCCGTCTGCTCTACTACGACGTAAACGCGCTCTCCAATTTTGTCGCCGATCCCGAGCGCGTCATCGGATTCAATCCCTACGGCCGTCTCGCGGACTTCCTTATCGCAGAAGCACAGGCCAACGAACAAAAACAATCCGCACAATCCCGTCTCGCCGGTGCCGCACGGTGAGGTACGGCTACTGGCTCCCCGTTTTCGGCGGCTGGCTCCGCAATGTCGCCGATGAAAACATGGAGGCCACTTGGCCCTATGTGAAGCGCCTCGCGCAACGCAGCGAACAGCTCGGCTTCGACCTCACGCTCATCGCCGAACTAAACCTCAACGACATCAAAGGTGTGGAAGCGCCTTCACTCGACGCCTGGTCCACCGCCGCCGCTCTCGCCGCCGTCACCGAGCGCATCGAACTCATGGTCGCCGTTCGTCCCACATTTCATCAACCCGCGTTGCTCGCGAAGCAAGCCTCGAACATAGACCACATTAGCAACGGCCGCCTGACGCTCAACGTCGTCTCCTCGTGGTGGGCCTCCGAAGCCCACAAATACGGCGTCGGCTTCGAGCAGCACGACGACCGCTACGCCCGCACCAGCGAATGGCTCGATATCCTCGACGGCGTCTGGTCCAAAGATAATTTTTCGTATTCAGGAAAGTACTATCGCGTCGAAGAAAACGTTCTTCAGCCGAAGCCAGTCTCAAAACCGCGTCCAACTCTCTACGCGGGCGGCGAATCTCCCGCCGCAAAAGAACTCATCGCGGCAAAATGCGACGCCTACCTCATGCACGGCGATCCGCCGGAACGCGTCGGTGAAAAAATCGCCGACCTACGCCAGCGCCGCCAGCAACACAATTCCGTACCGCTAAAATTCGGCGTCGCCGGTTACGCCATCGTCCGCGAAACCGAAAAGGAAGCCCAGGACGAGGTACGCCGCATCACCGACGTGCAACAATCTGCCGCTGGTTATGCGAATTACCAGCAATGGCTTTCCGGCACGCAACTAGAACAGCGCGTCTCCCTCGAAGACTATTCCGTTTCCAACCGCGGCCTCCGCTCCGGGCTGGTCGGCACAGCTGAACAAGTCTCCGAACGCCTCCATCAATTCGAAAAAGCCGGCGTGGACCTCGTCCTCCTCCAATTCAGCCCCCAACTCGAAGAAATGGAGCTCTTCTCCACCTCCATCATCGCACGCAAGTCTCAATCGACCCCGGCAGCTTAACCAGCCCAATGGAACTCATGGCCAGAGTTGCTGACAGCATCCGAATTACTGGCCGCGGTGTGATCCTGGTCCTCGATTTTGCTTCCGAGACCGCGAGGGTGCGTGTTGGCGATCAGATCGAATTAAAGTCCCTTGGGGGGAGCTTCACAGAAGCTAGAATCCTCGTTAGTCTCACACCTTAGACCGCTGAAAGGCCACAAAAGCAGTTGGGGGATTGTGCTCGCTCCCCCACTAAATGAAGAGGAATTTGAACAAGGTACCGAAATCTGGGTGGTCGTGCCGCGCGAAATCAAGCCCAAGAGTTAGAGGAACCCCGCCAATTCCCGCTGGAAAATCTAGCCCATTTCCCCTATAATCATTGTTTGTCCTAGAAGAGCTGGCCCCGCCTAAGTGGGTCTGCAGGGAATAAGGAACATGCATCCGGTAATTCGCAAACTACATGAAGCGCAGCTGCGCAAAGACCTCCCCGATTTCCGTCCGGGCGACACAGTTCGCGTCAACGTCCGCCTCCAGGAAGGCGAGGGCGAAAAGGTCAAAGAGCGCATCCAGGCGTTCGAAGGTATTGTGATTTCCAAAAAGGGCCGCGCCTCCAGCGCCACTTTCACCGTCCGCCGCGTCAGCTTTGGCACGGGCGTCGAGCGCATCTTCCCGCTCCACTCGCCCACCATTGCGTCGGTCGAAGTCACAGGCAAGGGCAAAGTCCGCCGCGCCCGCCTCTATTACCTCCGCGACCTCAAGGGCAAAGCCGCCCGCATCAAACGCGCCGCCCGCGAAGAAGTCGTTGCTGCAACCGCTGGCTCCGACGCCAAGTCCTAAACTCGAACTCGACTAAAAGGTTTTCCAGGCGCTGCTTCAACGCAGCGCCTTTTTTTTTAGCGCTGGCATCTTGCCGGCGCTCTTTGACTCGCCGCGCCGTCACCGGGATACTCAATTCTTTTTTGATGGTGACGTCATCAGCCGCGGCAAAACAAAATGAAAAAATTGCTCTGAATCCGAGGCAAGGCACACCGAAACATTCGGTGTCCTGCTACTTTCTCGGGTGAAGCCTGCTTGATCGACCTCGATGTGCAGCTCCTCGACCGGGCAAAGCTTCGGTTCCAACACAAACGCCACAGCCATCACGTCAAACAGCGTCGGCGTCGTCTGCCCCCATTCGTGATAGAGCAGCGTGAGCTGGTCGGTCAGCGGAGTCCCTTTGCTGAAAAGCATTTCGCGTTTCACTTCATCTAGTTTCAACTGCGTCGAATCCAGAGGCATCATGAAAATCGGCACGCCGCTTCGAAACAATTTTTGAGCGGCGCTTATGTCACTCACGATGTTGTATTCTGGCTCCGGCCCACGATCCGCCGCGAAGCCCAAATCACCATATCTTCTTCGGACCGACCCTCCCATCAGCACCACCCGCTTCACTTTTCGAAAAGTAGCAGCATCACGCTCAATTGCCGCGCCTACATTCGTCAGCGGCCCAATCGCCACAAGTGTAATCTCGCCCGGATATTTTCGGATTTGCCCAAGTAGAAACTCAACCGCATCCAACCGTGTCGCCGCCTCGGGCCCGCCCTCCGCCCAGCGAGCTTGCGTAAATGGAGTCTTGCTCTTCGTAACGATCCCTTCCGCTACAGGAATCTCCGAGTGCCCCAATTCCGAAAGCATCCGCCGCACCATCCGCGCGCGCAGTGCTGTATCTCCCCACGCTGTCGTCACTCCAACAATTTCCAGCTCAGGACTTTGCAACGCGAGTCCCAGTGCGAACGCATCGTCCACGTCGTCGCCAATATCCGTATCCAAAATGACCTTTGTTCCTTGTGTTGAGACAGAAGCTGAAGTCGGTCCCGATTGCCCAGCCAGCGTCGAAACACTCGTTACCAGGAATCCTGCACTCAACATCGCTTTCCAAAAGATTCCGGTCCTTCGTGCTGCCTTTTTCATGAAGCACAATTCCTTTGATCCCACGATGAATTCGACAGAGCCTGCATGCTAGAATTCCCGCGGGCATTTTGTCTACCGAACACTCTTGGCTATGAGTCGCCTCTGCTCTTCTCGCTTTGAGCTGGCCGCGCGCAAGCACGGCTGGACGCGCATCGCAGGCATTGACGAAGCCGGCCGCGGCGCGCTCTTCGGCCCGGTTGTCGCCGCCGCCGTCATACTCAATCCCAAACGCCGCATCGTCGGCCTGGACGATTCCAAGAAGCTCGATGCTGACCGCCGCGCCGAACTCGCTCCGCGCATTCGCGAACATGCCCTTGCTTGGGCCGTCGCCGAAGTCGACTCCGGCCGCATTGACGCCTGGAACATCTATCAAGCCAGCCGCCAGGCAATGACCGCCGCTCTCCAGCAACTTTCCATCGTGCCCGATTATTTGTTAATTGACGCCATGCAGCTCGATGTCCTCATCGAGCAAAAATCTCTCATCAAAGGTGACGCCCGCAGCGTCTCCATCGCGGCTGCATCCATTCTCGCCAAAACCCACCGCGACGCGCGTCTCGAACAACTAGACGCCGAATATCCCGGCTACGGTCTCGCCCAACACAAGGGCTACGGCACTCCCATCCATCTGGATGCTCTTCGCCGCCTCGGTCCCACGCCTCTTCACCGTTTCTCCTTCGCCCCAGTTCGCGAATCTAATTGCTGGTCCTCCGGCGCAACGCAAACTGTCCTTCCTCTGATTACCTAACTGTGTCAGTGCCCCGTCTTCTACCACCCGAACTTCAGCTTGGGCACCCTCAACGTGTTCCAGGACACCACCAACGCCACCAGCAGCGGATACACCAACTTGCTTAACCTCGGCCCGGCTTTCTTGAATGCCTCCTTCTTCAACGGCGGCAGCCGCCAGGTTCAGCTTGGCCTGAAATTGACTTACTAAGGCTAGTAACAAAGACGAAGCCTGGAGGGGTTTCCTGCCTCCCTCCGGGCTTTGTTTTTGCCGTCGGCCTCCGTGCAACATACCTGTGCATTCTCGAATCTCCGGTCCGGCTGCTGTGCTTCCGGCACAGCGCAAGCCTCGCTCCCGACATTACTTCCGGGTTCGGCCCATCCCGCATTCGCCTCGTTTTCGCCGCTAAGTTTCCTATTCGCCACGGGGATAACTGCCTGTTCACAACCCCCTCTGCCTTCGTTGACTCACTCTCTCCCCGCCTGTAGCGTAAATAATGTGCTGGCCTCTAATCGGCCGCGCGCCGGATGGCCGCTTTCAGGTCGTCCTGTGTTTTTGTTGTTTGCCTAGCCGCGCTGAGACCTAGGAGAATGTCTCGGAGGGAGTCGCTTCGACTCTTCTCCGAAACGTAAGCATGGCCTATAACAAGAGTAAGTTCGTCGAATCTGCGCAGAAGCTTTTGAACCAGGGCAAAGTTGCGCAGGCCATCGCCGAATATCAGCAG
Organism: Candidatus Sulfotelmatobacter sp.; assembly: GCA_035567915.1. Classification (GTDB taxonomy): domain Bacteria; phylum Acidobacteriota; class Terriglobia; order Acidiferrales; family UBA7541; genus Acidiferrum. Next base: position 61,270 of record DATMPA010000029.1, read on the forward strand.
ATCCTGAAGTACGAGCCCAAGGATCAGGTCACACTGATGACCATCGGCGAACTCTACATTCGCCAGGGCGAAACTTTTCAAGCCATAGATTATTTTGAACGCCTCGCCCAAATCTTTGTCGGCGACGGTTTTCTCACCAAAGCCATCGCTGTTTACAAGCGCATCGCCAAACTCGCTCCCGAAGAAATTCGCCCTCTCGAACGCCTCGCTGATCTCTATGTTCAGCAAGGAGTGATGAGCGAAGCGCGCCCGCTCTTTCTGCAGCTCGCGGAAATTCACCTCAAGAACAATCGTCAGCCGGAAGCTGTTTCTCTTCTGAAAAAACTCCTTCTGGCGGAACCCGATAACCTGCGCATTCAGATTCGTCTCGCGGATCTCTACCAGGCGATGGGCCAGAATTCCGAAGCCATTGAAATGTTCGTTTCCGCTGCTCAGCGCGCGCTGGCTCGCGGCGATCACGCCGAATGCGAAAAACTTTCGGATAAAGCGCTGAAGCTTGAAGCGGGGAATTTTTCCGCCATCACCGTCAAAGCGCGGTCCTATTCTGCACAAGGCAATCTTAAGCAAGCCGCGGATGTCCTTAAGAACCTTCCTGGCCTGGAAAAAGGCGGAGAACAAAGCGAATTTCTCCTCGATCTTTATATCAAAGCTGGCGATTGGGAAGACGCCACTTCGCTGGCAATGCGCGTACTCGAAGCTGACGAAAAGAATTTCACGCTCGCGCAAAAAGTAGCGCAATCGCTTCTCGAATCGGACCATGCCGATCGCGCGATGGCCCTGATTTCCAAGCTCCGCATTCCCATGATTGACGCCGGCGAGCATGACGTCATTTCTCATTTGCTCACCGAGCTTGCTTCCCACATGCCGGGAAGGCTGGAGCCGCACGAATGGCTCGTGGACACCTACGGGCGCACCAGTGATTCCTTCCGTTTGCCGGACGCGCTAGCGCAACTCGGCGACGCGCTCGTTGCCGCCAAACAATATCCGCGCGCCAAGGAAGTTTTCGAGCAGCTCCTGGATCGCCAGCCTGACTCGGAATCCGCCAAGCGAAAGCTCAACAACGTTCTCGTCAAGATGGGCCTCATGCAGCCGGAAGCTGGCATTTCAGAGCCGCTCACGGAATCGTTGCAAGCGGAACTCACCAAGCCGGACGCGCCTAAAGTTCGTCATAATGTCCCGCCGTTAGTCGCAGACGCTCCGGAGCCCGCCACGGTCGCCTCGACCGCTGTCTCCGCCTCGTCTGCCGTTCACGAAGAACCCATTGATGAGGAAACGCAGAAATTTATCGCGCAGTCCCTCACCGACGTTGATCTCTTCGCCAGCTATGGTCTGACGCAAAAAGCAATTGGCCTTCTTGAAGCAATTCTTCGTCGCGCTCCGCGTCACACGCCGACTTTAGAAAAACTTCTCGATTTCGTTCTTGGCGCCGGCGATGATCGCCGCACTGCCGAGCTAGCCGCGCAATTGGAACAAATTCACAATCAGCGCGGGGAAAGCGCCAGCTCCGAACGTTTCGGCGAACTTCGCCGCCGCTTCCAGCGCGCCGCTGGTCTTTCTGACGAAGAACTCTTCGCATCGCAGCCCACTGCGGCAGTCGAAACCGAAGCACCACCGGCTCCGCACCGGGCGCCGCAGGAGCTCGAAGTTCCCGTCGCCGAAGCGGAAGCCGAAGTTGTCTCCGCAACTCCTGAAGACGAAAGCAAGGGAACTCACGAAGTTGATCTCTCGGATGAGTGGAGCGCCATGCTCAAGGAAGCAGCGCCGGCTCACGCCGCTCCTCCCGCACCTGTTCCGGATCCGGCGTTACCGTCCCTCGAAGAATTCCTGGCGGCGCAACCTGGTGCGGCCATTCCCAAAACATCTGCGCCGAAATCACCCGCGCCCGCAAAGAAAGAAGCCCCCACTGAATTCGAAATTCCCATTGAAGTGGATGCTCCTGCTTCCGGTGGAAATGCATTCGAAGATCTCTCTGCCGAACTCGCCGCTGGGCCGGCCGCGTCCCGCGTGCCAGCGCAACCCGATGAACAACCCATCGCGATGTCTTTCGATGAACCGGCGGCCACCGCTCCTCCTCCTACAAAGCCCGCTGTGCCGCCACGCGCCCCCGCTGCCCGCGTTCAACATGAACCGGAATTCGAATTGGCGCAGGACTACGAGCTCGTTATTACTCCCGAGCCCCTCGTTCCCGCATTCGATCAAAGACCGCCTGAGCACCCGGTCACTGCAACACCGGCAGCCCTTTCCGCAGACCAGTTCCTGGCGGACATGGCCAGCGAGCTCGACGAGATGGGCATTGACCAGCTCGCTCCCATCGCTATCAAGCCTGGCACGGCTGCTCCTATCGCGCCCGCCCCTCCGGTGCCGCCGCCGCCGAACGCTCCGGTCTCCGCCGCACCTCCTGTCGCCGAGCACATAGAATCCGGTCCGCTCAAGGAAGTCTTCGACGAATTTCGCGCCGAGCTTGGCGAAATGGGCAGCGGCGAAGACGAGGATCTCGAAACGCACTACAACCTCGGCATCGCCTTCCGCGAAATGGGCTTGCTTGAAGAAGCCATCAGCGAATTCCAGAAAGTCGCCAAAGCCACTGATAAGGGCAAAGCATTCCGCTATGCCATGCAGTGCTGCACGCTGCTCGGTCTCGCCTTTATGGAAAAGGGCCAGGCCAACATTGCCGCCATTTGGTACGAACGCGCGCTCCACACTCCCGGCGTTGACGCGGAAAGTACTCTCGCGTTGCGGTATGATTTGGGCGTCGCTCAGGAATCAGCGGGTGACATCGAAGCGGCGCTCAAGAGCTTCTCTCAGGTCTATGCGGCCAACATTGATTACCGCGACGTTGCGGACCGCATCGCCTCGCTTCAGAGACCCACTCGCTGACCTTAACTAATACAAAAGAAAGCTTCCCCGGGTGCGCTGACCCTCATTCATGAACAAAGCGCTGCGCGCAATCTTGATCGTCCTTTGCTTGGAGATGGGCGCTTTACTCCTCTATCTTCCCTGGTCCAGTTTTTGGGAGCAGAACTACTTCCTTCACCATCTTCCGAATGCGATGCGCCTTTTTCTGCTGCACTCTTCGTTTCGCGGCATTGTCAGTGGCCTCGGAGTTCTGGATATCCTTGTCGGCGTCAGTCTGATTCAGTCCAAAGCAGGACCTTCCCGTGTTCCTCCGAGCCCCTCTGCCTAAACCGGTTCTCTGCTACGTTACGGACCGGCGCAGCCTCCCTCTCGCCACTTCGTCCGATGCGATTCCTTTGCTTCTTCGCACGATCGAATCCGTCGCCGCAGCCGGCGTGGACTGGATTCAACTCCGCGAAAAAGATTTGCCCGGGGGAGAAAATCTCGAACTCGCGCGCTCCGCTCTCCAAGCGGTCCGCGCACGCTCGTCCCAAACGCGCATCATCATCAACGATCGGGTGGACGTGGCCCTCGCCGCCGGAGTGGGAGGCGTTCACCTCAGCGAAAATGGTTTTTCCGTTCCGGATGCGCGCCGCCTTTGCGATCGCTTTGCGAAGGACGCCGGCAAGCCGCTCGATTTTCTGATTGGTGTTTCTTGCCACTCGCTAGGCTCCGCGCTTGGAGCTGCGCGCGATGGCGCCGACTACATCTACTTCAGCCCGATTTTTCACACGCCTTCGAAAGCCTTTTACGGCCCGCCGCAAGGTGTGGATCGTCTCCGCCAAATCTGCAAAGCCGTGCAAATTCCCGTCATCGCCATCGGCGGCATCACTCTAGAAAACGCCGCCTCCTGCTACGCCGCCGGAGCCGCGGGCGCCGCCGCCATCCGCCTCTTCCAGGATGCCACCGATCTCCCTTCGGTCATCCGTTCGCTTCGCTCCCCCAATTCCAGTTCCTAGCTCACTACAGAAAGCGGGCTTTCTACCCAGAGTGTGACTAACCGTAGCCGCAGTTCCATAAACTGCATAACGTACGAATTTTCGTACCATTGAGGCTCGCGCAGTTTCCTCTTTTTCGTTAACCCACTTTTTTTCAGTTAGTTATGGTGCGCATTGGAATGCCCCCTAAAGGGTCGCTCTCTTGCCTTAAGACCTTGACATCAAGGTTCCTGTCCAGAAGTCCGCGCAACTGGCGGGGCTAAAGCAATTTTCGCGGAACATCAGGAGGAGGGGGTATGGTGAAATTTCGGGCGGCCTCAGTCACGGTTAGCGTTATTGCGATTCTGTCGCTTCTGTTCTTCGGATCTTTATCCGCGCACGCACAGTCCGCGGCGACCTTCCAGGGAACTGTGACGGATGCTCAAGGATCAGCAGTAACGGGTGCCAAGATTTCTGTAAGAAACACGGCAACGAATTTAGAGCGGAGTGTTGAGACAGACAGTACTGGCAATTTTCTGATTGCCGCACTTCCTCCCGGCAGCTATCGCGTTGAGGTCAGTCAAGCTGGTTTCCGCACCTATGTAATCAGTTCATACATTCTCGAGGTAGGAACAACGGCCACGCAAAACGTAACGTTGAGCGTCGGTGAAGTTTCGCAAACCGTGGAAGTTTCTAGCGCCGCACCGGTGATCGATTCCTCGGATATTTCCATGGGCCAGGTCATAACGCAGAAGACCGTGCAGGAAATCCCCTTGAATGGACGGCACTTTGTGGATTTGGGTCTTCTGACCCCAGGCACAGTCACGCCTCCCGCGAACGGGTTTCTCACGTTCCCTCTTCGTGGCCAGGGCTCTTTTGCGATCAACACTGCAGGGCAACGGGAAGACACCGTAAACTTCATGGTCAACGGCGTCAATTTGAACGACATGGCGCAGAATCAAATCACCTTTCAGCCTTCTATCAACACCGTCTCCGAATTCAAAGTCGATAATTCCACCTACAGTGCCGAGTACGGTCGGAATTCAGGAGCGATTGCCAATATCGCGACGCGCTCCGGCACCAACGAAATCCACGGGGAGGTTTTTGAATTCCTCCGCAACGAAGTTTTGGACGCGAAGAATTTCTTCACGGTTGCACCCGCCACCAAGCCTCCCTTTAAGCGGAACAATTTCGGCGCGGCCGCAGGCGGACCGATCATCAAGAACCGTGCCCATTTTTTCGCTAGCTATGAAGGATTGAGGCAACGGCAGGGTCTCACGATTAACGGTACGGTTCTTTCCGACACCGAGCGGACAAACGCTCTCGCGACCGGCGACGCTGCCGTGCAAGCTCTCGTAGCCGTCATTCCTTCTTCGAACGCCACCAGCGCCACCGGTGTGGCCTTGTTTGTCGGATCCGCTAGCGCCCCCGTAAATATCGATCAAGGTACTGCCGACGTCGATGTGCAGATTACTTCCAACGACAGATTGCATGGGTATATCGCTATTCAGCAGGACCTTCGTGGAGAGCCGACTCTTCAAGGGAATACGCTGCCTGGATGGGGTGATACTCGTTCTTCGCGCAGGCAGATTGGAACTTTCTCCTATGACCACATCTTTGGCCCGAGTCTCACAAACACTGCGCGCCTTGGCTACAATCGCATTCACATCACCTTCTCGCCCGTGCAGGCCTTGAATCCTGCCGATTTCAACATCAACAACGGTATTGATTCCGACCTCGGGTTACCGCAAATCAGTATCGCCGGCGGCGCGCTGAACTTCGGCGGCCCCGCTGCATTCCCCCAGGGCCGCGGCGACGCTCTTGCCGTCTTCAGCGACTCCGTAAATTATCTGCATGGCCGGCACGCATGGATCTTCGGAACCGAAATTCGCCGTAACTACAACAACAACTTCGGGAACGACACGACCTCGTTCACCTTTGCGAGCACGACCGCCTTCATTAAGGATGCTCCGTCAAACTTCACCTTCCGTGGAGTGACCGCAAATAAGATCCTTGCGCCATCCTATGGGTTCTTCGCTCAAGACAGCTTCAAGGTGCGTTCTAACCTCACTTTACAGTTCGGCTTGCGCTACGATCTGAATCTGACCCCGAGCGAGGCGGCCGATAAATTCGTCGCGTTTGATCCGGCAACGTCTTCGCTAATCCAGGTCGGTTCGGATGGATTTGACCAGGCTTACGATACGAATAACAAAAACTTCCAACCGCGTTTGGGAATCGTGTGGGATCCCTTCAGCAACGGCAAGACGGTAATCCGTTCTGGTTACGCCATTCTTACTGACCAACCCGTGTTGAACACCGTCTCACCGCTCAATGCGAACCCTCCGTTCACCCAGCCGCTTGTCTCGACCACCGCCGGTCTCTCGATGATAAACGCCGAAACCATCGCCGGTGCTTCCGGTCTTGCTCCCAGCACCATCAATTCCGATTTCAAAAATCCTTACGTACAATCGTGGAACCTGAACGTTCAGCATGAACTTTCCTCCACCATGGGCCTGACGGTTGCTTATGTGGGTTCGAAGGGTACACACCTTCGCGTCGCCAGAAATCTCAACCAGATCTTTTTCACGGGCACCACAGCTACGCGGCCGTTTCCAACTGTTGATGCCGGCAGCGCGGTCGCACCCGGTCGCACTCTCGGCAACATCACAGAAGTGGACAGTGGCTCCAATTCCAGCTACAACGCCCTGTGGGTGACCTTCAACAAGAGGATCTCAAACGGCCTTCAGTTCAACACTTCGTATACCTATTCAAAGTCCATCGACAATAATTCCCTCAATTCCCAGGGTGTAATCGTTCAGAACAGTCTTGACGTCGCGAATAGCCGCGGCCTCTCTGACTTCGACGTACGCCATCGCTTCGTCTTCAGCGGTTTCTATGAATTGCCCTTCAAAGGAAACCGCCTGGTCAGCGGTTGGCAGCTCGGCATCATCAGCCAGGCGCAGACCGGAAATCCCCTCAACGTCCTGACGGCGATCACCGGCTTCACTGGCAATGCCACGTTACGGCCGGACGTCACCGCATCCGTCTCCAGCTCGGGCAATCCGAATCAGTGGTTCAGCGACCCCACGGCGTTCGTTGTGCCTTGCACCACGTCGTCTTCTCCAAGCACTTGCCACTTCGGCGACCTAGGTCGCAACGCAATTACCGGCCCGGGTTTCCTCAATACAGACTTCTCCATTACTAAGAACACGAAAATCACGGAGCGGGTTAATACGCAGTTCCGCACCGAATTTTTCGACGTGTTCAACCAGGCGAACTTCGGTAATCCAATCCTCACCGTAGGTAATTCCAGCTTTGGCCGAATCTCCAGCACGCGTTTCCCGAGCGGCGATTTCGGTTCGTCACGGCAGATTCAGTTCGCACTCAAGCTGCAGTTCTAACAATCCATCATCAAAAAAAAGAGGGCGGCAGGAAGCCGCCCTCTTTTTTTGAAAAGAAGCATTTTCATTCGCTGCTTCCCATCAGTCTCCGTAACAATCGAATCTGCCCAGCATGATAAATATCGTGAAACGCCACTCCGTAAATCAGCCGTGTCACTTTTTCAGCCCCGCTGCCGTTGAGTGCTTTCTTGACAGCTTCGCGCAACCGTTCGTGCTCGCCTTCCAGGATTTCTCTATCCGTTTTCCATGCCGTTTCCGTCGCTTTCCCTTTTTCCGGCCGCGCGAAGAAATTACTCCCCTTCAAAACAAATGACCCGCGTTTCCCACCCTCCAGAATCCGCCGCACATCGTATTTCCAGTATGCCGCGTGCAGCGTTTCTTCCCAGATATTGTGTCGCCCCGCCGCTGGCCTCCATGCCGCCTGTTTCGCGGTCACTCCTCGCAGTGATTGCTTCAAATTCGGTCCGTGCCACGCTTTTTTCCAATAGCCTTCTTCCAGAATGTCCAGCAGCACTTGCGTTTCCTTCATCTCTGCCTCCACTCCAGCGCCGCGTGTGCGCAAGCTCCGCGCTGCTCCGCTGCTCAACGGGCGTTATTCCTAGTTTTGCAATGACAGTGCTAAGTCGACCCGCGTCCTCTATCGCTTTGAGATGGCTTGCGTTTTTCCAGCACCGGAGGTGCGGTATTACTTAGCCCAGCGCTTGACTAGCACTGGGTTCGCTCGCTAAAACCGAGCGCCGGAGGCGCGACACATGTCCGTGCCCATGGCCCTCACGCGCTCAACCATTTTCCCACTGGTTTCCAGGACTCCGTATGGTCGCAAATCACGCGCAGCGTCGCCGTTATGGGGATCGCCAACACCAGGCCCATCCCGCCCCATACCCAGCCCCAAAAAAGCAGAGCAATTGTAATCGCTACGGCGTTTAGCCTCACTTTGCGCCCAACGATCTGCGGGGCAATTAGGTTCAACGCAAATATGTGAATCCCCGTCAAGCCTCCCGCAATGAGCACGAACCACCCCACCGTCTGCCATTTTGCCAGCGCCAATACGAACGCAGGCAGCCACGCCAGCACCGCCCCGATATAAGGCACCATGTTCAGGATTCCGGAAACCGCTCCAGCCAAAACCGGATATTCCAGCCCCAGCGCCCAGAAGAAAACGCTGCTCATCGCAATCACCAGCAGCGTCAGCACAATCATCCCCGCCAGGTAATCGCGCAGTACGTCACGCAAATCATCCAGCGTTTCCTTAACCTGTGTGCGCCGCGAAACCGGAAAAAGCTGCAGAGTTCCGTGCCAAACTTCTCTTTTTTCCGCTAGCATGAAAAAAACCAGAAAGGGCACAAACGTAATTTCAAGAATCAATGCATAGAGCGAAGGGATCCCGCGCAGAATCAGCGTATGCAAGAATCCGGTTTCCGCCGTTGTCACCCGCGTCACTCCGGGAGCAGGCGCCGGACCAATTTGTGAAACCTGCCCCTCAATACGCGAAATTTTTGCCTCCACTGCGCCCGCGGCTTTCTTCAAAACTTCTTCGTATTTCGGCCAGTTCTCAGCAAAGTCTGATGTCCTCATCCACATCGCGTAACCCGCGGCGCCCAATGCTGCGCCAAGCAACAGCACCGTCACCATCGCCCCCACTGTCCTCGGAATGCGCATGCGTTCCATTAGTTCCACGAGTGGGTCCAGGCAGTACGCCAGCAATATGGACAGCACCAGCGTGATCACCACTCCCTGCGCATAGTACGCAAAGAGCACCAAAATTCCCGCTGCAATTACCCGCAGGCTGAATGTAGATCCCTTCAGCCGCACGAACTCGCGTTCCCGGGCTGTCGTTTGCACTTCGCTCACGCTGGGCTGCTCCCCGTTGGCTCCACGTTAGCACATTCCCTACCACCGCCCCTGGCTCTCCGTAATCGCTGTGCTAAACTTTTTATCCGTTATCATTTGGCGGCTGCTCACTCTATGCCTAGACAATTCTTTGGAACGGACGGCATCCGCGGCGTCCCCGGTACACCTCCTCTCGATGACGCCACTCTTTTCGCCCTTGGCGTTTCCGTCGTCGCGTTTCTCCATCGCGATCATCCTTCGCCCCACGCTTTGATTGGAACCGATACTCGCGAATCGGGCCCTCACATCGCATCCGTTGTTGCCGCCGGCCTCGCTCACGGAGGCGCTTCCGTTTCTTTCGCTGGAGTTCTCACCACGCCCGGCGTTGCCTGCCTCGTTCGGCAAAACGATTTCCATGCTGGCGTCGTTGTCTCCGCGTCACACAATCCTTATCAGGACAACGGCATAAAACTTTTTTCTCACGCCGGCATGAAGTTCCCCGACTCCGTCGAGGAAGACATCGAGGACGGAATTCTCAAGTTGCAGTCGGAAAAACCAGCTACCGCGTCGCCCAATCTGAAATCGGACGATTCGCTGCATCATCAATATCTGGATTTTCTTCGCAGCCGCGTCATCTCAGGTGCGAATCTCAAAGGACTTCGCATCGTCCTCGATTGTGCCAACGGCGCTGCCTATCAACTCGGTCCTGAGCTTTTTGCATCGCTCGGATGTGACGTGGTTCACCTCGGCACAGAACCGGACGGCCGCAACATCAACGCTGGCTGTGGCTCGCTCCATTTGGAAAAACTTCAGCAGCGCGTTCCTGCCGAACGCGCCGCATTCGGAGTCGCCTTTGACGGCGATGCGGACCGCGCCCTCTTTGTCTCCGCCGATGGAAAAATCATCAATGGTGACGGTGTGCTTCTCGCGGTCGCGCGTTACCTGAAATCCCAAAACAACCTTCCGGGCAATCGCGTCGTCGCCACGTCCATGTCCAACCTCGGCCTCGAACGCATCCTGGCTCGCGAAAATATTTCTCTCGCCCGCACCAACGTCGGCGATCGCTACGTTCTCGATGAAATGCTCAAAAGCGGAAATGTACTCGGCGGAGAACAGTCCGGCCACGTCATTTTTCTCGAAGATTCTCCCGCCGGCGATGGCCTTCTTACCGCCGTCAAAATCGCTTCTCTCGTTGCGCTCAACGGCAGCCTCGAATCTCTCGTCTCCGGCTTCAAGGACTACCCGCAAACCATCGTCAACGTAAAAGTAAAATCCAAGCCTCCGCTCGAATCCCTTGCCGAAGTCGTCCGCGCTCTCACCGAAGCCAATTCCGCCCTCGGCGAAAACGGCCGCATCGTTCTCCGCTATTCGGGCACCGAGCAGCTCGCCCGCGTCATGGTCGAAGCCGAACACGATTCCGACGTCCAACGCTTCTCCCACTCCATCGCCGCCGCCCTCCGCTCCTCCATCGGCGCCTGATTTCAAAAGCCTGTCATCCTGAAGCTATCCGATGGGGATAGCTGAAGGATCTCAACGTCGTGTCCCAGCACCTAAGGTTTCGTTTCGCGTCTTAAAAATCCTGCAAGAATCTCAAGCTCCCCCGTTCTAACCTCGAACCACCCGGAGGCATCTCAATGCGACTCTCTCGCCAATCTATCGCTCAGGCTTTTGCGTCTCTCTCGCCGGCCAAGCGCCGGACACTTTTGGTCGCAGGCTCTTTGTTCGTTCTCTGCCTGCTCACCGTTCTCACTTCACACCGTGCGCCGATCAGACCTGCCATGTACAAGGCCTCACAACCAGCGACTAATGTTCTTACGGAATTCCCGTCAGGTCCGCACTCAGAAACAGATGCGCTGATCGATCGGACCGCCATGGCTGAACAAGTTCTTACCGCCCCGGATACTAAATCAGTTGCCGCAGGTCTCTACGCCATGACTGCGGAACCACGCATCGCCTATTCCGCAGAACTCGCCGTGAATACTCACGACTTCACCCATGCCCGTTCCTCTATGGAGGAAATCTTGGAACGCCACCGTGGCTACGCTGCGCGTCTCCGCATGGTCGGCCAGCCCTCAGGCAGCACGCTATCCGCAACGCTGAAGGTCCCTGCTTCCGAATATCCATCCACGCTTGCGGATCTCAAGGCCATTGGAAATGTCGAGCGGGACGAAGAAGCCGCCGACGAAATAGTTCAACAGCGCGGCGACATCGAAGCCCGCCTCCAAAACGCGCAGAATAACGAGCGCCGTCTTCAACTATTGCTGAAAGACCACGACGGAAAAATCATCGACCTCGCCTCCATCGAACGCCAGCTCGCTTCCATCCACGGCGAAATCGTACAAATGGAACTGCAACGCCACAGTTTCGATAATCGCGTCGTGTTCTCGAACATCCATTTCTCTCTCCGCGAAGAACACGATGCTCCCGTCGAATCTATTTCCGCGCAGTTGCGTAGCGCCGCCGGCACCGGTCTTTCCGACGCAGTCCGCGGCCTCTCCGCAATCTTGCTCGTTCTCGTAAGCTATGGCCCTTCCTTCATTCTTTGGGCCGCGGTCCTGTTCTTTCCGGCGCGCTATCTCTGGCGCCGTTCACGCACCACGCTAGCCCGCGACCCCGCCTAACGTCATCAGGAAGCCATCCTCATTGCTGGAAATTCGACCGACCCTCGTCAACGGTAAGCTTGTTGAAGTTGAAACCTTCACACTCTATCCTTGATTCCTTACGCAAATTTCCACACAAACCCACAGGAAGAAGAGATTCGCTCCCAAAGACTGGAGCGAATCCCCCATCCCTCTGTGGGATTTTGTAGAATTCATTAGCTTCTGCTCAGCATAGGACCATGCAACATGCACCTAACTCTCACCTTTTCAATTCAATGGATGAATCTTTTTATTTTTCCCCGCACTGGCACACCAAATGCTCTCTTCTATAACAACTTATAAAGATTGGCTTCCCGGGGTGGCCGGAACCCAACCTCGACTGGGTCCGGTTTTGGGGGGTCGATTAAGAAAAGGGGGCTTGCACCAGCCCCCTTTTTATTTTGCCCGCAGGCTCAGTCCTGCGTCCCAAAACTCATCAGCTCCAGGGTTTCATACTTCTACTGAAAACTGAGTACTGAATACGGACGACTCAAAAAAGTGAGCCGCCAGTGGGGGCACTGGCGGCTCGGGCGTGGGGATGGAGGGCACTACTCTGAAGTTCAATCTCTCTCGCGTTTGGCTCGCACTTCCTGAGGCGCCTTTTCCGCCGCCGTGCTTAAGAGCACCAGCACCGCGCATATCGTAAGGATCGCCAGGACCATTTCTCACTCCGACCGCGACTTCCTCGTACACCTGCTATCCTGCTCCCCGCCTCCGCCCGAGTCACTAGCCCACCCGATTCAATTCGCCCGGTACTTCCCACGACCCTTTTCGCGCACGATTTAGTACCCCGGTACTCCCCTGCCTCGCTAAAGCTTTCTGCCTTTCCGCCCGATATACCCCTTGGCCCCAGAGTTGCCACTTATGGCTGGTGTGCGCGGAAGCCATCGCATTCCTAAGAAAATTCCCATCATCCTCCTCGGCACGGACACTTCTGGCCGCGTCTTTTCAGAGGAAACGCGCACCCTCGTCCTAAGCCGTCACGGTGCCGGCATCCTCTCCCGAAACAAATTTGCGCCCGACGAAGCCCTCAGAATGCGCATCGCCTACTCCGGCCGCGAAACCGAAATCCGCCTCGTCGGCCATCTTGGCGAAGACCCGCGCGGCAATGTTTACGGCGTCGCTTTCATTGATCCCGAGATCGATTTTTGGCAAATTGAGTTTCCGCTGCCTCCTGAGCAGCACCCGGCTCGCCGCGCAAATCCGTTCCCGCGCTACTCCCCGTGCCCACGCGCGAGTCCGTGCCGCCTTTCGTTCCCGCCTCCACAAACCTTCCTGCATTCGCTCCACCCGCTGCCGCCCCGCAATCTGCTTATGCCGCCACTGCGGTGCTCGATGACATCGTCACCGCGAGCTTCGTTTCACTGCAACCTGCTGCCTCAACCGCGGCCGTCGCCGTACAAACGGCTCCCCCGAATACTCAACCGGCAGCACCTGCACCGCTTCCTGCTTTTTCCGGTGGCGGCAAACCAAATCGCCGCAGTCATGTTCGTACCCGCGTCACCCTCACTGCCTGCATTCGTGCTGACGCAACCCACGAAGAACTCGTCGAGTGTGATAACGTTTCCAAAGGCGGCCTTTGTTTCCTCAGCCGCATGCGTAACGAAGAAAACTCCGCCATCGAAGTCGCCGTTCCTTTTTCTCCCGGCCAGCACGCAATCTTTGTTCCCGCACACATCCGGCGCATTGAAGAACTCCCTGCCGCCGGCCTCTTCCGCTACGGCGCGTCGTACGGATAAACACAACCGCCTTCTTTAATTGCTCTCTCTCCGCTCCTGATACACAATGCCCGCGCCGTGAATTCCCTCGACACGCCTCAACCCGAAAAACTTTCTCCTGCTCTCTCTATCATTCTCGCGCTCCTCTTTCTCTCGATCTTTATCTCCTACATTGACCGCGGCGCCCTCTCTATCGCTGCTCCCACTCTGGAGCATGAATTCTCCATCGCGCCCGCGCGCCTTGGACTTCTTCTTTCCGCCTTTTTCTGGACCTATACTCCCTTCCTTCTTCTTTCCGGCTGGCTCGCCGACCGCTTCCACGCCGGCTACGTTCTCGCCATCGGTTTCGCCGTCTGGTCCGCGTCCACTTTCTTCACCGGTTTCTCGCGCGGATTCGCCGCGCTCCTTCTCTGCCGTCTCTTCCTCGGCGCCGGAGAATCCGCGGCCTATCCCAGCTTCGCGAACATCGTCGTGCGCGACTTTCCCGCGCGCCACCGCGGTTTCGTCAACGCCTGCATCAACGTCGGCGTTTGCGCCGGCCCCGCGTTTGGATTGCTTCTCGGGGGCTCGCTAATGGACCGTTACGGCTGGCGTCCGTATTTTCTCGTGCTCGGCGCGGCGGGCTTTCTCTGGATTCCGTTCTGGCTCGCGCGCATGCCGCGCTCTCCGCGCCTTTCTGTTTCAGCTGCCACAAATAAAATCGAACCTGCTCCCAGCGTCGTGGACATTCTCGCCACGCGCTCGGCCTGGGGAACTTTTCTCGGCCACTTCGGTGGCAACTACTTTCTTTATTTTCTTCTCACCTGGCTGCCGTACTATCTCGTCCACGAGCGGCAGTTTTCTCTCTCTCACATGGGAAAAATCGGCGCGCTCGCCTATCTTTTGATGGCTACGGTCGCTATCGCCACGGGTTACGCCTCTGATCGCCTCATTGAGTCCGGCCGCAGCGTCACCGCCGTCCGCAAATCCATGATCGCGTTCGGCCAGGCTTTCGGCGGACTCGCCATTGCCGCCTGCGCCGTTGCCGATACCAATCTCGCTATCATTCTTCTTTTGTTGGCCGCCGCCGCGTACGGCTTCAACATCTCCAACGTCTGGGTGATTCCGCAAATTCTCGCCGGCCCGCGCGCTACCGGTCGCTGGACCGGCCTGCAAAATTTCATCGGCAATTTCGCCGGCATTTCAGCTCCCGTCATTACTGGTTTTCTCGTTCAGCACACCGGCAAGTTCCTTTCCGCCTTCCTTCTCGCCGGATTCATGTCCATCCTCGGCGCTGCGTCTTGGCTATTTCTCCTCGGCCCCATCGAACCCGTTTCCTGGCGCCGACCCTCCGATTTCCCGCTACAAAACCCTTCTCACCAGATGCGTGGTTAACAATAATCGCCCCCCCTCCCCCACTTTTTTTTGAAAACACAGGCGGTTTAAGTCCTTTGTTTTAAATGTTCATTCCAAAGAACTTAGCGAAAAGAAACTCTGGAGTAGGGAAATGCCGGTGAGGACGAGGCGTCCTGTGCGGGACCGGCTTGCGTAAAACATACGGAAAGATGCACCGGATCTGGTTATCTGTAAACGAATAGCATTAAGTAGGAAACAATCGAAACGGCGTCGCGGAGCGTGAAGTTCTAAGTTCTAAGTGGTAAGTCGAAACAGAAACAAAGCGCCGAGAGCCAATCTAAGGATTGGCCCCTCGAACGACGCGGAGGAAACGAATCTGCCCTTCGGCAAGCTCAGGGTAAAAAATCACTACAAAGGATGAAAAGTCACGACTTTAGCCGCCCGTGTGCGTCGCGCGTTCGATTCCTTCGGCGGTTCGAAGCATCACGAGGGCCAGTTCCAGAAGCAGGCGCGAGAGCAGCACCCACACAAAAAACGCCACAATGCCTGACACCAGCGAGACGAGTCCCTGCGACTGCGATTGTTGAAATCCGAGCACCACACTGGCCACCACGGCCACAAAACCTCCGAGCACCGCGATCACGTACAGAACCTTTACGAGCCGCCGCACTTGCTGCTGCCGGAATCCGAAGTCGACGAGCCCCGCAAAGAAATTTTTTTCCTGGGACCCCATGAGTTCGGCCATCGTTCCTCCTGATTTTGCGTAGATTTGCGCGCTTTGCGGGCTGGGGGCCTACCTGACTAGCATACTACTGTGATTCGCTCCCGCCTCCTGCTTCGCAGCTGCTTTTGCCTCGCTTGACACTCACAGCAAGGGACGAGAAATCCTGGATAGTGTCCTTAAGTGAGCAGACGGGCGTCTGCGGAGCTCCTACCATGGTGGTTATACACTGCTCCAACGCGCGCAAAAAAGAAGGAAGCAGACCTCAACACCCTGCAAGTGCTACGTACCGCGGAGCCGCCTAACGGTGAGTGCCCGAATGACCTTCCAGAGGAAGCACAGAAACAAAAGGAGAATTACAGATCATGAAGAACCGATGTCTTTACTTGAGTTTGGCTTTGCTGAGTATTTGTCTATTCATTCCGCAGAGATCACAGGGCCAGTCCACGATTTCCTGCAACTCCGACGATATGGGAAGACACTCCTGCTCGGTGGATGTACGGGGCGGAGTGCGCCTGGCGACGCGGCACAGCGACGCCGCTTGTACCGAAGGCTACAGCTGGGGAACGGATGAACGGGGCATTTGGGTGGATCACGGATGCCGGGCGGATTTCGCGGTCGGCGAATACAGGAACGGCCAGGATCAGAACGCAATTTACCGGGATGCGAACCGCGACAACCGGGACGACTACCGCAACCGGCACGACGACCGAAATACGCAAACGATTCCCTGCAATTCCGATGATGAGAGAAGGCACTCCTGCTCGTTTGATACGCGAAGCGGAGTGCGCCTACTGGCGCAGCACAGCGAAGCCGCTTGCACCGAGGGCTACAGTTGGGGCTCCGACGAGCGGGGTATCTGGGTGGACCACGGATGCCGTGCGGATTTCACGGTCGGGCGGAACGCCAACTTTTCGGATCAGAGCGGGACAAATCGTGACGTGAATCATGACGGCCGCGATGACAACCAGAATCGGCACGACGACCGAAATGCGCAAACGATTGCGTGCAACTCCGACGACATGAGAAAGCATTACTGCCGGGTGGACACGCGAGGTGGAGTGCGGCTTGTGACGCAGCATAGCGATTCCGCGTGCACCAGAGGATATAGCTGGGGCACGAACAAGCAAGGTATTTGGGTGGACCACGGATGCCGGGGCGATTTCGCTGTGATCACCAGAGACCACCAGAATTCCTGGCGGTAACGGATTCACTCTTCTTGAGCAGGTGCGGGGGCGAAGTTTGCCCCCTCTTTTTGTTAAACGAATTTTAATGTTTTCAGTGCCATGAGCGGGCGCCTTTCACACCACTCTCCTTGACCCCTTCTCCTCGCAGGTGTGTCAGCCGCGGCCCACACGAATCCAAGAGCGCGACGATGGAACCGGCTTCCGTAATGGAACCTGTTAAGAAGCTCTAGTTGCACGTTTCTTGTGCCTGGGATTCTTGAAGGCAAAAAAAGAGGGCGGGCAAATTACGCCCGCCCTTCTTCACGTCATTTGTGAAAGGCTTAGACAGACTGTCAGCCCTTCACTTTGACGGTTACCGGATCAGCCAGCTTGAACGTGACCGGAGTTTCCGGAGCCAGCTTGATGTCCTTCTTCCCTGTCAGAAGGGCAACGGTGGTTCCGGCTCCTGCGCCCACGGGTCCGCCAATCAACGCGCCGGTACCTCCGCCTGCCAGCGCGCCAATCGCAGCGCCGCCACCGGCTCCGCCGCCGATCCACAGCCAGTTGCGTTTCTTGTGGTCGCGGCCAATGCGCGCGTGGGAAACGGTGCGGACATCGTAGTCCTGTCCGTCCACCGCCACGGATTGCAGCGCTAGCTGCAAACGCGCCCGGCCCATCAGTCTTCCGGAGTGTTTTGCATCAACGACCAACCCCTCAGCGTGAGCGCCCTGAGGAATTACCGTTTTGCCGTCTATGACGACGGGTTCGGAGACCGTTGCGTCAAAGTGGTCTCCCGGATTGCTCCGATTGCTGGACACTGCTTGATCCAGAGTCACGTGAATGGCCGTGTTCTCTGGCAGCGTCACAGGATTGGAGCGGTCCGGCAGAGTCGTGGCAGCCAGCGTCAACGCCGCGGCCACTAGCACCGAACCTCCGATCAATAGGTAGTGCCGTTTGGTAAAATGCATGTGCACCTCCCCCCTATTAGGAGGCACTGCTTCCGCCTTAGGCTGCCCTTGTAAGATATTCAAAATAAAATGGATAGGGATTTTACAGCCTTTGACCGATGGCAAAACCTTCGAGTTGGGTGCAATTTTGGAGTACTGCAAGTACCAGGGGACTTTCGCAAAAGATGGGCTTTTTTTTCTACACGGCCACGACAACTCTCCGCCCTGATTCCACTTTGCGTTCCCACACTTTCTCAAACTCCGCGAGCGCCACTCGATCCGTCTCTATCTTTAGTTCGCCCCTCGCACCTCGCGTCAACACTTGCTGCATCGCATCCATTAGAATTTCGCGCGAAGGAATTCCCGCCGTTCCGGAGATCGTAAGCGCCGTGCTCCGCAGCACCGCCGCCGGCAGAGCAATCGTCGCTCCGGCGCTCTCGCCCACTTGCACCAGGCGCGTTTCCTTCTTTATCACTGCAAATTCCGATTTCGCCATCGCGGCCAGCAATGCTTCCGTAGGCTTGCCCCACAAATAGTCAATCACAACATCAAATCCTTCCTCTCCTGCGTTGCGACGGAACTCTTCAACCAATGCATCCGTTTCTTGCGCAAGCGGTATCGTTACGTCCGCACCTAACTCTCGCAGCCGGGCCAGCGCGCTCTCATTTCGTCCCGCGCCAATCACGCGCTTCGCGCCAAGCAATTTCGCGATCTGCACCGCAAGTTGTCCCGTTACTCCTGTGGCGCCCAGAATCAAGACCGTTTCACCCGCCACCAATTTCGCGCGCTGCGTCAGCGTTAGCCACGCAGAAACACCTGGATTCGGCAGTGCTGCCGCTGACTCATCGCTCAACTCCGGCGGCACAGCAAAGCAAAACGCGCGCGGCACCACCGTCCGTTCAGCCATCGCTCCAAACGGCCGCCGCGGCCCGCCAAAGAAAACTCGCGTGCCATCTTCGAGCTCGCCAACTCCATCCGTTCCGCACACCACTGGAAATTCCCTCGGACTCGCGTAGTGCGCGCCACTCGCCAGTTGCCGATCCACACCCTTGAGCGAGGCGGCACGCACGCGCACCAGCGCTTCGCCTTCGCCCGCAACTGGCTCCGCAAACTCCGCATACCTCGGCGCCTTTCCCAACTCATGCAACACCGCTGCTTTCATTCTCTGCCTCGCAATTTTGGAAGAATTTGGGTACCCCATTCTTCGCACGCATAAGGGTGTGGATTTTTTCCGCGCGGCTAGCACTTCATTGTCTTTTTCTTTTTCCCCACCCGTCCCATCTTCTCCGCCTTCGCAATGTATTCCGTCGCGAGCGGCACCTTGCACTCCGTCTCGCCCATATCGACTGTAACTTCGCCAATCTCTTTGGCCGCTGCCTTGGCCTCTTTCAACAACGGCTTCACATATGTCCCAACCCCAATCACGAATCCATTCATTGTATATTTCACGCGATTCTTTGCCCCGTGAACTTCCTTTACGGCTTTTCGCAGCAACGTTTCTATTTCGTTCAGATCCAGTTGTTCATCCCGCGTCGTAGCCATCACTCCCACATACAAGCACCATCCCGCCGATGCCACCCCTTCTTCGTTCGACGTAATCCATTCCTTCGCCAGCTCGCGACCGGCCGGGCTTTCCGCCGCCACCCACGGCAACGTATATTCCGCAATCAACGGCATCCCGTGCGACCCAGCCGCCCACACCTGCAACTCTTGCTTCGTCATCTTCGCGCCGTCTGCCACCAGCCCGGCGAGGTACATCGCCTCCATCTTTCCCGTGCCGTAGAGCTCCATCGCCAGCCTTTGCTCGCCTTTGATCGTCTTCGCGATCTTTTTCAGCTCAGACGTCAGCACACCAAACGATCGCTCCGGCGGAATCCCATGCCTCGAATAAATCGCCTTGTACTGCTCTTTACCCTTTTTCTTCAACTCGGCCAAAATCCCAGCGACACTCGCCATGGCTCTCCTCCGTCTAAGCCCCTGATTCCCCCTGACCTGCTGTTAATTGATATGTTATACTGCACTATATTAGTTTTCAGTAATGCGCTTTGTCTCGCCCGTATCGGCGCAATTCTAGCCCATTTCTGCGGTCTTATCCCTGGCGCTTCAAATCCTGTCAAGAATCTAACTCCTTTCGTCTGAATATTCTTACAAAACCCTTTCCCTCTAACGTCTTTGTTTTCACATTCATGCAAAACCATGGGAGGTGGGGAGTACAGCGCACTTCGTCGCTCGCCGCTTTCTTCTGCGCTACACTATTTCTCTACCACAACCATGACCTATCGCCGGCTCCAACTCGTCTGTTCTCTCGCCTCAGTCGCAGCAATCTTCTCCGGGTGCCACAGCACGCACGCCGACCCGCACAAATCCGCTGCCGCGAAAACGCAAGGTCAGAGTGAAGTCCACAACCTCATCCGCTTCGTCAAAAATCCCGACGCTGCTCCTGCCCTCGACGTCAAGGACCTCGACGGGAAACCCATCTCACTCGACGACACCAAAGGCAAAATCGTCATCGTCAATTTCTGGGCCACCTGGTGCGGACCCTGCCGCGCGGAAATTCCCGAACTCATCGAGCTCCAGAGCAAATACAAAGACCAACTCGAAATTATCGCCCTCGCCACGGACGAGGACGATCCCGCCGAAGTGAAAAAGTTCTCGCAGAAAGCCGGCATCAACTATCGCGTTGCGATGGCTCCCGATAAACTTCGCATTGAATTTGGTGGAATTCCCGCGCTGCCCACGTCCTTCGTGCTCGATACGCAGGGCCGCGTCGTACAAAAACACATCGGCTTGAACGATCCCGCCATTTACGAACTGGAAGTCCGCGCGCTTCTCGGTCTTCCCTTCGACGGCAAAGTGGAATATTTCGAGGACACCGGCCAGGTCTTTCTGAAAAACGCCGACCGCGCTACCGAACTTCCGGGCGTGGATCTTTCCAAACTTTCTGCCGCGCAAAAAACCGTGGCGCTCCGCCGCTTCAATTCTGAATCGTGTACATGCGGTTGCAAAATGACGCTCGCGCAATGCCGCATCAATGACACCGGCTGCGGCGTCAGCAAAACTATGACCGCAAAGATTGTCTCCGAACTTTCTCACGCTCCCGCAAAAACCGCCGCTCCCGAGAAATGAATCCAAAAATTATTTTCTTTCTCCTGCTGATTCTTTCAGCCACAGGATTTGTTTCTCCGCCCATCGCTCTCTGCGCCGGAATTATTTTCGGCCTAGCTCTTCCGCATCCGTATTCCGCAGACAGCAAATCCCTCTCCAAGTTTCTCCTGCAAGCGTCCATCGTCGCGCTCGGTTTCGGCATGAACCTCCACGAAGTTCTGAAAGCCGGACGTAGCGGTTTTCTCTACACCGCGATTGGAATTACGTTCGCCATGCTGGCGGGTCTTGCGATCGGAAAATTTCTCGCGGTGCGTGGCACAATTTCGTATCTGATTTCCACGGGTACAGCGATTTGCGGCGGAAGTGCGATCGCCGCAGTCGGCCCCGTTCTGAACGCAAGCGAAGAGGAAATGGCCGTTTCGCTCGGCACCGTTTTCATTCTGAATTCAATCGCGCTGTTTATTTTTCCAGTGATTGGAAAATGGCTACAACTTTCGCAATCGCAATTTGGTCTGTGGTCCGCGCTCGCAATTCATGACACAAGTTCCGTAGTCGGCGCCGCTTCGCGTTACGGTACGGAAGCGCTTGTCATTGCAACGACAGTAAAACTTGCGCGCGCACTTTGGATCGTACCGCTCGCTTTTTTCACGGCCGCAGTGAAACGCGGAAAATCCAAAGTCACTATTCCCTGGTTCATCCTGTTTTTCTTTCTCGCCGCGGTCATCAACACTTTCGGTCCGCAGGACGCGGCCCTTTCGCAAAAATTCTTTACACTCGGCAAGCTCGGACTCACCGCCACACTCTTTCTCATCGGCACCAGCATCTCCCGCAGCACGCTCAAAGATGTCGGCTGGCGACCGCTCGCGCAAGGCGTTCTGCTCTGGCTCCTTGTCGGTTCGCTTTCTCTCTATTTCATCCACACTGGCTGGATTTCCCTCCCCGCAACGTTTTGATTGCGGCGCGCCTTAGGAACAGACTAAACTTCCGCCATCCCATTCGGAGGTGCCGCATGAATCGGCGAGTTGGAATTTTGGTTGTAGCCCTAATCCTGGGCGGAATTATCACGGTGCTCGATGCAAATTCGCGTCCCGCCCCGCAAGCATCGCGCAAAGCAATCAATCTTCCTGGTAAAACGATCTCAGCTCCCTTCAGCGACGCCATACTCACCGGTAACACTCTCTACATGGCCGGCCGCATCGGGCTCGACAAGGATGGGAAAGCTCCCGAGAAAATCGAGGACGAGATCAAACTTCTTCTAGACGGCGAGAAAGACGTTCTAGCGCAAGCCGGTATGACGATGGATGACCTTGTCTATGTGCAAATTTCCTGCACGGATTTATCCCTCTTCGACAAGTTCAATCCCATCTACAAGACATATTTCACGAAGGAGTTTCCCGCCCGCGAATTTGTAGGCGCGGCCGCCATTTTGCGGGGCGGCCACTTCGAAATGCAGGCGATCGCCGTAAAACGATAACGGCCGTCACAGATAGCGTTTTTTCACAATTCCTCGAAAGTAAGTTCCTTTTTGCTTGTAACACTCTTGGGTTGGCCCGCACTATTCACAGGCAGCGGTTTACCGGTCAAATTCGGACAAATCGTTCCAATCCACCGCAATTTTGAAATACCGCGCAATTACGCATATTGGTTAGGAGGCTTGCCATGGGGACTGCCCCTGTAGCGCCGGGTCAAGCGAGTGTTGTCAAGATTGGCCAAAAGAAGTGCCACCCGTTCGTCCTGGACGTGATGGTCTATTCGCCGGAGTCGGGATTCAAAGCAGTGATTTCAGTCGAAAGAGGATGTACTGCCACGAACGACAGCATTTGGAAGTTCGTGTTCGATTTATACAAAAAGCAGGCTACGGGGACAGATTTCGACCAACTTGTTCACGTTTCCTATAGAGGGTTGAACCCGCAGGAAAATGCGGCCATCGCGGGAATGGTAGACGGACTGTCGGACGACCAGGCGAGCAATTTACCCAATCTGCATGACACCGCAAAGACCTTTTCAGACGATCCAAGTAAACAGAATCAGGCAGGAGTAACGCGGGCAGCCAAAGCTGTCGTGAACGCCTGACGACAATTCCTTTTCTAATGTGCTTTAGCGGAACAGCTTTGTTCCCGGGTAAGAAAATATGCGCTCCAGGTCAATCGTACTCATATCAACCTGCGCGCTTCTCCTATGGATGGCTTCAACTGCAGCCGCAGCGGGGAGAAGCTCAGGAGCGAAAACTTCCAGTGGGTGCCGGGACGATATTGTCCAAGCTGATGGCTTCAAGATTCGTTCCGTACAATTTCTTGCAAGATTCGGTTCCATTTCACCGCCAGCGCCCGGAACGCCATACTCACCGGTACTGAGAACAACGCTCACCGAACAGTTTCATGATGCTTTGAGGCAGGAAAGTATTCAGGAGGAGGTGGAAGGAGCGACTGAGTTTCAACTTCTGAATGGCATTTCGGCGGAGAAGGGCGGCCAAGTCGGCCTCAGCTTTGTAGATTCTTGCGTCCGCGTGGTTCCAGACGAAGAGTGCATCAAAGCACTTGGTTCCGCTTCTCCCAAATGTGTAGACGTGGTGATGCGAGCCTACTCGGTACGGATCGATACCGCGAATCCATGGAGCGGTCTTCTCGATAATTCGCGGGCCAATGCACCGACCTTTTTTCGCAATGTTCCCGCGCCGTTGCTCGCGCTCAACCCGAAAATGGGTGCGGCCTACGATCGTAAATATGGCATTGCTGGAACTTTGAACGTTTCCTCAAATCTGTTTGATCTTCGAAACAATCTCAGCCGAAATCCGCTCGTCGTTCGCCCAACGCGGTTGGACCTCAGCGCAAGGGGCAGCAAGTCGCTTCAGAATGACTATTACACAGGCGGAATTAATCTGGGCCTAAGCCACCAGAGGTCAGGCGCAATTGACTCATTCACGTTAAGCGCGGATGTTGATGCGCAGCACGTCCCTCTTGGAGGAGGAAATTACGTTCGCACGGCAGGGACCTTTGGAGGCAGCTTGCGGTTCCATTTTCAGGGACCACTCTCCCGAATTAGCGTAGGAGCAAATTATTCCAACTCCAGCAATCGCTACAGTGTTGCACCGGGGGCAGGCTTTGTCGGTGACCGAGAAAATAGGTTTGCGTTGCGATTCATCGCAAACGGTGGACTGGCGGGGGGCTTCTCAAGAATTGGTGTGTGGGTCGATGGCGGTTCACCTGAAACGCTGCCTGGAAGTTACCGACGAGCGGCGACAATGCTGGGTTACGCGAAGGAGTTTCAGATTGCGGACCATCAGGCGATTTCGCTGGAAGCCCTTCTAGGCGGAGGCAATCTTTGGGGCACAGTGCCGCTGTATTCCCGGTATTTTGGCGGCAATTCGCTGAACAATTTTCTTTACGAATCCACAGATTCAGGCGCGCTGTCTAACATGCCGCAAGGCCCTTTGATTCGCAGCCTTGGAACTGGGCAGGCGACGACCATGGCAGGGACGACGCAACTCGGCGGTACTTCTTATTGGCACGCAAATCTGAACGTGGTTTTGCCCGTTCCCAGGTGGTCCAAACCTTTGATTCCGAACGTTACGATAGAAGGGCTGGTTAAGAAGGATCGAGACTGCAAATTGATTTTGGACGCAGACGGGAACCCGATTCCCGAGGACCGCACTCTTGGCCAGGTTTTGAAGAGCCAGGGCTCTTGTAGCAAGAACACGCTCAGCAAGCTCTTTCAAAAGCAAGGCCTGACGCCCGATGCGGCGAAAGACAAGGCGGAGGCAGAACTTAAAAGTATCAATTCGATTCTCACTTTTCTTGCTGACAGGGCAAATCTGGTCTCGGTCAAACCGCTGGTTCTTTTTGACGCCGCAAGACTTTACAACGAGGGACTGCAGAACACCGGAGTTCGATACGGTGTGGGCGGGGGTTTTCAGCTGACGGTCGTCGTTGCTAAATTTGAAGCAGGCTACGTTTACGGAGTTCGACGGTTTCCTGGCGATCCTCCAGGCAATTTCGTAGTCAGACTCGTATTTCAAAATCTGTTCTGATTGCAGCGTGACTCAATTCCACATTTTTCTTGGTGAGATAAGTGCCTGCGAATCTACTGGCCATCGATCGCCTTACGGTGCGCCTATCCGCCTACGTTGTTCTTTGGGTTGTGTGGCTTGACAAAGGCAGTCCGAGCCCGTATGTTAACAGCGTTAAGTTAGTGAGGGTAGCTGAAGCATGGGTGTACGAGAGCGAAGAGCACGGGAAAAGCGTTACTTGCGGCAGGAGATCCTGGACGCAGCTAGCGAACTTTTTGTGAAAGACGGCTTCGAAAACGTTTCGATGCGGCGCATTGCGGACCGCATCGAGTATTCCCCGACGACTATCTATCTCTATTTCAAAGATAAAGCAGAGCTTCTCGAAAGCATCTGTTATGAAACGTTCTCCAAACTGTCCCAAAGACTCTCGCGTATTATGGACCAGCCGGGAGATCCAATTGAGCGCCTGAAACGTGGACTCATTACATATATTGAGTTTGGACTGGAGAATCCGCACCATTACCGCTCGACTTTCATGATGCCGATTCCCGAAGAATTCGACCCCGAGAAATACGCCAAGCCCGATTCTCCGGGGATGCAGGCGTTTGATTTCATGCGCCGCTGTGTTTACGACTGTATTGCACAAGGCAAGTTCAAGATCAAAGACGCGGAGCTGGCCAGCCAGACGCTTTGGGCCGGGATTCATGGTATTACGTCGCTGTTGATCACGCACGGCCATTTTCCGTGGGTCGGCAGAGAAAAAGTGGTTCAGAGCACTGTGGACACGATGGTCGCAGGGCTCGTGGCAGGCGGGAAGTAAGTTGTGAACTGGATTGTTATGTGTGATATAGGGGGAGTTTCCAGAAGCAGGCGGTAGAAAAAAAATTTCTTCGTTAAATTAACACTGTTCATTTAATGAGCGATGTTAGTTTTTTCAGAGACGTGCGTATCAGGAAGTGGAAGGCAATTATGGGACTTCTGGCGAGACGAAACCTGTTTCACGACAAAGTGCGATTTGCGGTCACGCTGACCGGAATCGTTTTCGCGCTTGTCCTCATTATTATTCAGTTTGGATTGTTCCTCGGATTTACAACCACGACTTCGAACAATATCGATCATTCGAAGGCGGATTTGTGGATTGTGTTTCATGGCGTCGGTTACTTTGATACAGGAAGAACATTCTCGGAGCGAAAGTTTTATCAGGTGCTGGCGACGCCAGGGGTTGAGGAAGCCGAGAAATATATGCAAGCGTTCGCGCGTTGGAAGCGGCCCGATGGGCGCGTGGAAAATATTCAGATCATCGGAGTTCGCCCCGGGAGCGAATTGGGCCAGCCTTGGAACGTGGCTTCCGGCAGCGCGGCCGCTTTGAAAGAAGAGGACGCGATTCTGGTAGATGAGCTCTACCGCGAAAAACTTGGTGTATGGAATATTGGCGACCGCGTAGAAATTGGCGGGCATCGCGCCCGCGTCGCGGGATTCACGCGCGGCATTCGATCCTTCACGACGTCTCCGTTTGTCTATGCGTCATTCAAGAATTCGCTGGACTACACAAACCCGACCTCCAACGAAGAGGATGTGGGCTACATCCTGGTGAAGGCGGCGCCGAGCATTTCGCCTGGCGAACTGAAAAAACGTTTGGGCGAACGCTTGAGCGACGTGGATATCTACACGACAGCGCAATTCAGCCGGAAGACGCGCTTTTACTGGATGTTTACGACCGGGGCTGGGCTTGCGGTACTAACCGCGGCGTTGATGGGATTGGTTGTGGGAGTGGCCGTGGTGGCACAGACGATTTACGCGGCGACTATGGACCACATTCGCGAATATGGAACGCTGAAGGCGATGGGGGCGACGAATCGCTATTTGTACAGAGTTTTGATCGAACAAGCAGTGTGGAGCGCCGTACTTGGCTACGCGCTGGCGATGATGGTCGCGCACTTCATTGTGACGGCGAGCGAAAAGGGCGGCGCGCTGATTCTGATGCCGCTGGAAATGAAGTTTGGAATGTTTTTCCTCGCCATTCTCATGTGTGTGACGGCGGCGCTGGTTTCGATCAACAAGGTGACGCGGATTGATCCGGCGATGGTCTTCCGGGGATGAAGAGAGATTTTCAAATGAACGGGAAAGCGGATAACGCGGTCATTCGGGCAGCGGGAATCACAAAAATCTACCGCGAGGGCGCGGCGGATTTGCGCGCGCTGAGCGATGTTGATCTGGAAATTCGTGCAGGTGAACTGACGCTGTTAATGGGGCCTTCGGGCAGCGGAAAGACAACGCTGCTTTCGATTCTGGGGTGCATCTTACGGGCGAGCGGAGGAACGCTCGAACTGCTCGGCGAGTCGGTAGAGAAACTTCCTCGAAGTGAACTGCCGAGAATCCGCCGTGAAGCGATCGGATTTGTGTTTCAAGGATTCAATTTATTCCCGGCGCTGACCACAGTAGAGAACGTCGCGCTTGCCCTGGACGTCCGGGGAGTGCGCCGTTCCGAAGCCGAGGCGCGCGCCGCGGAATTGATTCGCGAAGTGGGGCTTGTGGAAAAAGGCAAATCGTATCCGGCGGATTTGAGCGGCGGACAAAAGCAACGCGTTGCCATTGCACGGGCGCTGGCGGGAAATCCGCCGATCGTGCTGGCCGACGAACCAACGGCAGCGCTTGATTCGACGAGCGGAAAAAACGTGATCGAACTTTTGCGTCGGCTGGCACACGAACACGGACGGGCCGTGGTGATGGTGACGCACGATCCGCGTGTGCTTTCCTATGGCGACAGAATTATTCACCTGGAAGACGGACGGATTGTGGGGGAAGAGAGCGGGAGAGAGGCTGTGGAGATGACCGCCGCGGCTGCCATGGCTTAAGGCTACGGATTTGCTGGGGGCAGATTTTCAACGCAGAGAGAGCAGAGAGTTCGCAGGGAAGAATCAGGACGAAGAGCAACAGGGAGGGGGCAATGACGAAGACCAAATACGCGGCAGCAGCAGCGGCCTTAATTATGTTGGGGGCAACCGGTTATTTGTTGCGCGGGCAAGGACGGGCCGTAGCCGCGACGCCGACAAAGGCGAAAGTCGTGAACGAAGGAGTGATCGCGGCGCCTGGACGTGTCGAGGCTGTGAGCGAAGAGGTTCGCGTGAGTTCTGAGTTGAGTGGGCGGTTGAAGATTGTGAACGTGGAAGAAGGCGACCGCGTCATGCGTGGGCAAGTATTGGCTGAGCTTGAAAATGCGGACTACCGAGCGCGTGTGGCCAAGGCAGAGGCGGAGCTTGCACAAAGAGAAGCGGAACTTCGCAGAACCGTGAATGGATCGCGAACGGAAGAGCGCCGAGAAGCGGAGGCTGCGAAACAAGCAGGGAAAGCGATTCTCGAAAATGCGAAGAGCGAAGCGGAGCGCAGAAGAGGGCTTGCCGAGCGCGGAGTAATTTCGCGGGATGAAGCGGACCGCTATGAACGCGGGTACCGCGTGGCACAAGCAGAGTACGAGCAGGCGTCAGAGAGGTTTGCTCTAGTGGATGCAGCGGCGCGCGAAGAGGACCAAGCCAAGGCGGAAGCGACGGTGACCTCAGCCGAAGCGCAACTGGCAGAGGCGAGGGCGATTCTTGAGAAGAGTTTCATTCGTGCGCCGATGAACGGAGTGATTTTGCGGAAACTGCGACACACAGGAGAGAGCGTTTCGACGCAGTTTGATTCGCCCGTAATTACGATGGCCGATGATTCTGTTCTGCGCGTGCGGTTGGATGTGGACGAAACCGACGTGGCGAAGCTACAAGTCGGGCAAAAAGCCTATGTGACAGCCGAAGCATTTGGGCAGAAGAAGTTCGAAGGCAGGGTAATTCGCGTAGGACGAATCTTGGGGAAAAAGAATCTAAGAACAGACGAGCCAACAGAGCACGTAGATACGAAGATCCTGGAGACCCTAGTGGAGCTGGAACCGGGTCAGAGATTGCCGTTGGGCTTGCGAGTTGATTCGTACATAGTTCTAGCCGATTGAAGTATGTGCTAATATATGGGCATCACATTACAGACCATATATGGCCATATGCCCCAATATTAGCATTTATTCCGTTCTCTCCTTAACCAAAAACCAACTAAGTTATTTAGAATAAATGCTTTAAGTATTACTGAAACTTCATTTGATTTGGAGCGTCTCATGCAACATCTACTGACGGAAGTGAGCGAAGCGATGCTGAGAATTACCACGGAAAAAAAGCGGGGAAGAACGGTCCTTAGTGTAGAGGGGAGATTGTCGGGGCCACGCGTTGCGATGTTAGAACAGTGTTGGCGCGAGCTCAGGGCGGGGGTGCCGGATGAGAAGTTCCACGTAAACCTGTGCGGAGTGACTTTTATTGATGGGGCAGGAAAGGTTTTGTTGAAGGCAATCCACAGTGAAGGCGGGCAGTTGCTCGCGGAAGGATGCCTGAACCAGGCAATCGTGAAAGAAATTACGGCGGAGGCAAAGCCTGGCGGGGGTGAAAAGCGCGGCAAGGGGCCGGGTGTTTTCTTTTATGTCGTTTTCTTCAGTCTCTTGCTTGGCGCAAAACCGGGTTTTGGGCAGACCACTCGAAGTCTTGAGCCGGTGAAGCTCACATTGGAGCAATCCGTGAAGCTTGCGCTGAAGCAGAACACGACAGCGCAGATTGCGATTTTGCAGGCGGCACAGTCGGAACAGGACAAGAACGTTTCGCGTGCGGCCCTCTTGCCGGATGCGACGTTGGAAGTTTCGGATGCCGCGCGGCGCCAAAATCTTGCGACTGGGCTCGGCACAACGTTTCCGGGATTTCCGCAACACATTGGTCCGTTTCAAGTTTTTAACGCTGGTGTGGCGTTTGGCGGACCGATTTTCGATCTGACGCTGTGGAAGCGGTATCAAGCAGCGAAGGAACTCGCCGGAGCGGAGAAGGCCACGAGTTATTCCACGCGGGAGCAAGTGATTCTGCTTGTTGTTTCGCAATACATCGGGTCGTTGCGGGCGGTAGCAAACGTCACGGCTTCAACCTCGCGCGTCGAACTGGCACAAGCACTTTACGACCAGGCGGCGGATTTGCAGAAGGAAGGCGTGGGCACGGGAATTGACACGCTGCGCGCAAACGTGGAACTCCAAAACGAAAAGCAGTTGTTGATTCGGGCGGAAAACGATCGGGACGCGTCGCTATTCATTTTAAGCAGGCTTTTGAATTTGGACCCGAGGCAAAAAATCGAGCTGGCGGATTCGCTCGGCTTCTTCGATACGCCACAGCCGGAAATGGAGCCGAGCATTGATGCGGCTATGGCGGAAAGGCAGGAATGGAAGTCGCTCAGCGAGCAGATCAAGGCCGCGCAACACCAGAAGCAGGCTTCGCAGGCGGAACGTTTGCCGGCGTTGCGATTTGATGGGAACTGGGCTTACCAAGGAACGAGTTCGAACAACGGAATTCCCGTTTACACGTACGAGGCCGGAATCACCATGCCGCTTTTCACGGGCGGGAGAATTCACGCGGAGATCGTGAAAGCGGATTTGCAGATCGGGGTGCTCGAGCAGCAGAAAGCCGATTTACGGAATTCAATCGCGCTCGACGTGAAGACAGCGCTGCTGAACCTGGATTCGGCGCGAAGCGAAGTGCAAGTGGCGAATCTGGGAGTTGAACTGGCGAAGGAAGAAGTGGACCAGGCGCGGGATCGGTTCAAGGCGGGCGTTGCGAACAATATCGAAGTGATTCAGGCGCAGGACGCCCTGGCACGCGCGAACGACAATCAGATTGCGGCGCTTTACCGATTCAACCAGGGTCGCGCGGATTACGCGCGCGGAATCGGACAGATGGAACGGGTCTACACAAAGTAGGAGAGGGACGTAGTTAAAGAGGGAACCGGGATGAGTATCGAAATCGAAGTCGGGTTGGAGAACGCGACAAGAGTAAAGAAGACGGAAGAGATCCGTCTGGAGGAGCTGGAAAGCACTCCGCGGCCGAAGACAAAGTTGCGCCGACTTTTGATTTTGGGTGGCGCTGCGGTTTTGGTCGTCGTCGCGGGCATGTTTATTTATTACTTCAATCGCGAGAGCACGGACGATGCGCAGGTTGACGGGCACATTACTGCCGTCTCAGCGAAGGTTTATGGCCGCGTGTCGAATGTGCTGGTGAACGACAACGAACCGGTGAAGGCAGGGCAGCCACTTGTGAAGCTGGATGCGCGCGATTATCAAGCGGCGCTGGATCAAGCGAAGGCGCAACTGGGGTTGGCGGAAAGCGAAGCGCAATCGGCGGGAGTGGATGTGCCGAGGACTCGCGAAAACACGGCGAGCGGAACATCGAGCGCCGACGCGCAATTGAGCGGTTCGCAGGCAGACCTGATGCGGGCGCAAGTGACTTACGATCAGGCAAAAACGTCGGACCTGGCTTGGGCGCAAGCAAATGTTGACAAAAGCCGCGCGAACGCGCAGTTGGCGCAGGCTGATTTGGCGCGGTTCACGCCGCTGATGCAAAAGGGCGAAATTTCCAAGCAGCAATACGACGCGGCAAAAGCAAATGCGGATGCGACAGCGAGCGCGTTGAAAGCGGATGAAGAGAAATTCGTGCAGGCGCAACGAAGCGTAGAAATTACAAAAGCACAACTGGAAGCGGCGAGAGCACACGTGCAGGGAGCGCAAGCGGGGGTGCTGGCGGCGAAAGCGGATACGAAGCAAGTAGCGATGAAGCAGGCGGACGCAGCGGCAAAGATCGCGAAAGTGCAGCAGGCGCGCGCGGAAGTGGAAGCGGCGCAGTTGAATCTGGAATACGCGACGATTACGGCGCCGGTGGACGGCGTGGTGACGCACAAGCAAGTGGAAATCGGTCAGGTGGTGCAACAGGGGCAGGGATTGCTCGTTGTTGTGCCGCTGCACGACGTTTGGGTGACGGCGAATTTTAAAGAGACGCAACTGGAAAAGATGAGGGCCGGACAAAAAGCCGAAGTGAAAGTGGATACCTACGGGAAGACGTTCGCCGGACATGTGGATTCGATCGCGGGCGCAACGGGGGCAGTGCTGAGTTTGCTGCCACCGGAAAATGCGACCGGCAATTACGTGAAAGTCGTGCAGAGAATCCCCGTGAAGATCGTACTGGATCCGATTCCACAGGAAAAAGCGGTGCTGCGGCCGGGAATGAACGTAGAAGCGACTGTTGTGACGAAGTAAAAGTGCACAGGGAAACGTAATAGAGATAAGCGAACAACGAACGTGAAAAACAGACTGCTAGCGAAATTGAGAATGCCGGACGGGACGATCAACCCCTGGGTGATCGCGGTGACGGTGACGCTCGCGACGTTCATGGAAGTGCTGGACACTTCGATCGCGAACGTGGCGCTGCCTCATATTTCGGGAAGCTTGTCGGCGGGAGCGGATGAGTCCACTTGGGTGCTGACGTCGTACCTGGTTTCGAATGCGATCGTCCTGCCGCTTTCCGGATGGCTCTCTTCGTTGGTGGGGCGCAAGCGGTTTTACATGAGTTGCGTGGCGTTGTTCACGGTGAGTTCGTTCCTGTGTGGACTGGCGCCAAGCTTGGGCGTGCTGGTGCTGTTCCGGATTCTGCAGGGCGCGGGCGGCGGCGGTTTGCAGCCAAGCGAGCAGGCGATTTTGAACGACACATTTCCGCTGGAAAAGCGCGGGATGGCGTTCGCGGTCTACGGAATCGCGGTGGTTGTTGCGCCGACGATTGGCCCGTGGCTTGGCGGATGGATTACGGACAATTTTTCGTGGCGCTGGATTTTCTACATCAACATTCCGGTGGGAATAATTTCGCTGCTGTTGACGTCTGTACTGGTGAGCGACCCGCCGCACATGAAGAAGGTGAAAGCGAGGGAAGGGTTCCGGGTGGACTACATCGGAATCGGATTGATCAGCTTGGGACTCGGCAGCATGCAAATTATTTTGGACAAGGGGCAGCGCGAAGACTGGCTGGCGAGCGGATTCATCCAGATTTTTGCGATGTTGATGGTGGTTGGGCTGATTGCAGCCATTGTCTGGGAGCTGCGGCAAAAGGATCCAGTTGTGGACTTGCGTATGTTGAAAAACAGGAATTTTGCGATCGCCACGACAGCGATGTTTTTTCTGGGGTTCGTGCTGTATTCGAGCACGGTGCTGATTCCGCAGATGCTGCAGCAATTGCTGGGATACACCGCAGAAAAAGCGGGGCTGGCGCTGTCGCCGGGCGGCGCGGTGATCATGGTGATGATGCCGGTGGTGGGATTTTTGGTTTCTCGGGTGGACGCGAGAGCTTTGATTTCGTTCGGCTGTATCACGTGCTCGATTTCACTTTTCGTGATGGCGGGCTGGAATTTGCAGCTCGATTACCGGCATGCGGTGTACGGACGAATGCTGCAAAGTTTTGGGCTGGCGTTTTTGTTTATTCCGATCAACGTAACCGCGTTTGCGTACGTGCCGAAAGAAAAAACGAACATGGGCACGGGAATTATCAACCTGGCGCGGAACATCGGAGCGAGCGTGGGAATTGCGACGGTGACGACGATGCTCGAACGGAAAACGCAGGCGCACACGGCGCGGCTGATCGAGCACGTGAATCCGTTCAGCCTGGCGTATCGAAAAATCGAAGCCAGTTTTACGGCGGCTTTTTCCTCGGGAGGATTTACGGGGCCATCCGCGGGCGCGAAAGCCACAGGGACGGTGTACGGCATCGTGCAGAGACAAGCGGCGATGCTGTCGTTCGTGGACATTTACAAATTTCTCGGTGTGGTTTTTCTGATGGTGTTGCCGGTGCTGTTGCTTTTGAAGAGGCCGAAGGGAGCGGTGAGTGCGCCGGTGCACTGAGCCGGAGAGAAAAGGATTTCGCGTTAGGGCAGAGTGCGAGAAAGTTTTGTTTGCAAGGGGGGAAAGATGGCTACACAAGTTGCGGTTGGAACGGAGTTGAACGAAGCGAAGCTGATCCGCGCGGGGCAACGCGGGGACGGGCAGGCAATGGATGCGCTGTTCAAGCGCTACCAGCGGCCGCTGTTCCAGACGGCGTTGCGCGTACTCGGGAACGCAGAGGACGCAGAAGATGCTTTGCAGGAAGGAATGCTCTCCGCGTATCGAAACCTGAAGCGGTTTGAAGGGCGTTCGCAGTTTTCGACGTGGCTGACGCGCATCGTAATCAACGCGGCGCTGATGCGGCGGAGAAGCATGAAGGCGCGGCCCGCAGTGTCGCTCGATGAGCCGGCACGGGAAGATGAATTGCCAGCAAGCGAGCGATTCGCGGACGACAGCCCGGATCCGGAGCAGCTGTATGTGGGAACAGAACTGCGTGAAATGATCAACGAAAACCTGGACGAGCTTTCACCTTTGTTGAAATCGGCGTTCGTTCTGCGCGAAGTGCAGGGCTATTCGACGGGCGAAGCGGCGAAGACGCTGGGCGTGACGGAAAATACTCTGAAGGCGCGGCTGTGGCGCGCGCGGCATCAGCTTGCAGAACGCCTGGGAAGCCGTCTGAAGCGAATGAAGGACGGCATGACGGGCGGCATGGGCGACGCGGAGTGCAGCTATTGCTAAAAGTGAAGTAGCGAGGCAACAATCTAAAGAAGCAAGAACGAAAAGGCCGGCGACGAAGCCGGCCTTTTTGTTTTGGGCCGATCGTTTTTGAATCAAAACCAGCATTGTGACGTTAGAGAAAGGACAAGAGCGAAGACTGGCCGACCGAATGCTGCTACGGTGAAATTAGTGATTCAAGCGAGGTGGGCTCCGTGAACAAAATTCTCAATCTGGTCCTTATGATTTTGATGGCGGCGCTGGCTGTGGTCGAGGGCGTGAACATCGTGCAAAACGGGGCGAATGCCAGAAATGTCCTGTTCTGTTTGCTCTTTACGGCATTCGCGGTGCGAAGGCTCATGATTCACAGCAAGCTGAGTTAGTGATTTGGGAATTTGCGTCGCTGCAATGCCGAGGTTTATAGTGGCCCACATTTCTTTTGAAGTTCGATATTCGCGGCAGTATTATTCAGGAAGCGCTTGGAGCAACACCTCAGCTATCAAGGTTCCCTTCCAATGAACGAACAACAAAATCGGTCCTTTCCACTCTCAGTCGGGCGCACCGTCGTGTTAACGCTCCTCTTTGGAGCCGCGTTGCTGGCCGCGCCGCTTGGGCACACGGGGCAGCAAGACCATAACCACGGCAGCATGCCTGGAATGGACATGCACGATGAGGATATGAGCAACATGGGCCCAAGTATGGCGGCCATGGCCGGCCATATGTATATGACCCCGCTGCGACCAAAGCAGCCTGGGGACAAGGAAAAGGCGATCGCGGTTGTCGCCGCGGCGAAGGCAGCGATCGAGCGCTACACGGATTACCGCAGGGCTTTGGCTGACGGATATGTCATCGCGAACCCGAAACTCAAACAGCCCCAGTACCACTTCATGAACCAGGCCAATACGCGGGAAGCTGATCTCCATTTCGACCCGACCAAGCCAACCGCGCTGCTCTACCGCCGAACTCCGATGCAGGAATACAAGCTGGAGGGCGTGATGTTCACGGCCAACCCCGACGCAACCGAGGATGAGCTGAACGAGCGCATCCCGCTCAGCATCGCGCGCTGGCACAGGCACGTTAATGTTTGCGATGCTCCGGAAGACCGCGTAAAAGACTATCAAGCCGTCCATCCCAAGTTCGGTATGTTCGGCTCCATAAAAACCGCGGAGGCTTGCACAGCTGAGCGGGGGGTCTTTCACCCCTATATGTTTACCTGGATGCTCCACATTTTTCCGTACGAACCCGACTTTAAAGATGTTTTCTCGATGAACGACGACGTGGCCCACGTGCATTGATTTGCGCGGGGCGGAGCGCCTGCTAAGTGCTGGTCCCTGGACTGGAATAAATGGTCGAGTGGTTCCTACCCTGGAATGAGCGCCATTCCAGCAATATGCGGAGAAATAGCTACTGCTAATGCCCGGGCCGGATGGAAGGGCCGTTGAGAATGAAACTGGACTTCCCGAAAAAGCATCGTGAAAACTAAGATTCGCCTACGACCGAGAGGCTGATGGATACAAGCCGAGGATACGGAGGAAAGTGGTTGCGTGTTCGATTTCGTTGAGAGCGGCCTGGAGGGCGGCGGGCGAGCCGGCTTCAACGTCGAGGTAGAACTGATATTCGAAGGGGCGGCCATGAATGGGGCGGCTTTCGATTTTTTGCAAGTTGACGCCGTGGCGAGAGAACGGTTCGAGCGCGGCGAGCAGGGCTCCTGGTTTATGCGCAAGGCGCAAGGCTAGAGAGACCTTCATGAGCGATGGGGGCGCGGCCTGGTTTGTCCGGCGAATCGTCAATTCGCCCATCAAATCGGTCAAGGCAGGAGAGAGAGCGCGAGCCGTATTCGGTTCGCGAGGAGTATCTTCTCTATCCACCGGGATTAGAAGAACGAAGCGCGTGAAGTTCTCCGGATTGTCATGAATGTTCTCCGCCAGGATGACACCGCCGTAGATCGCCGCGGCGCGGCGTGAAGCGATTCCGGCGAAGGATTTGTCGCCGCGGGCGATGACTTCGCGGACGCTACCAGCAGTATCCTCCGTGGGAACGCGCTTCAAACCGGAATGAGCGAGGAAAAATTTTTCGCATTGGGCCAGCGCTACGGGATGCGAAGAAACGGAACGCAGATCGGTAAGCTTCGCGCCCGGCAAGCCGATCAGTTGATGTTCGATAGGAAGGATCGTTTCGGCAACGATCCCAAGATTGCTTTCCAAGAGGAGGTCGTAAACACGAACGACGGACCCCGCGAGCGTGTTTTCGACGGGCGCGAGAAGAGCATCCGCTGCGCCGTCCTCGATAGCCCTAAACGCGGAGTCAAACGTGGCTCGCGGCACCGTCGTAATTTTTTCGCCGAGCAACTGGACTGCGGCGGCTTCGCTGAAGGCCCCGCGTTCGCCTTGAAACGCGATGCGGACAGACCAAGGGAGAGGCGAAGCCGGATTCGTTTCAGATACCAATGTGGACTCCGTTTTTATTTTGTGGCGAAGCCTAAAGCTCCGGCGGCAACGCATTCTTGGCGCCAGACGGGAGTATAATGCAGCGCATGATTCCGAAGCGCGCGCCCGTAACCCGACCGCAATCCGATGAGTATGCCCCATATTACGAGAAATACGTTTCGCTGATTAAGAGCGACGACATTGTCGGCGTGTTAGAAGCCCAGCGTGTGCAGATGGCGCAGCTGCTTGGGGCGCGGAGCGAGCGCGAAGGAAATTTTCGCTATGCGCCGGACAAGTGGTCGGTGAAGGAAATAATCGGACACATTTGCGATTCGGAGCGAATTTTCGCGTATCGGCTGCTGCGGATTGCGCGCGGAGACCAAACGCCGCTGCCGGGATTCGAACAGGATGACTACATCGCGCCCGGCGCATTTGGGGAGCGTACGCTGGCGGATATGGCGGCGGAGTTTGCTGCGGTGCGCGCAGCGACAATAGCGCTGGTGCAAAGCTTACCGGCGGAGGCTTGGACGCGAGGAGGAACCGCGAGCGACAATCCAGTAACGGCGCGCGCGCAGGCGTACATCATTGCGGGGCATCAGATGCATCATCAGAATATTTTGAATGAGAAGTATTTTCCGGCAATACCGCGGGCGTGATTTTTCCTAGTCCTCAGTTGTCAGTCTTCAGTTAAAAAGCGAACTAGAAAGTGGCTACAGGCCGCCCTGAAGGACGGCCCTTTACATGGTATTTAATGTGGCGCGGGTGCATTGCCAGGACCACCAGTTTGGTAGAGGCGCGGGAGACGAGCATCTGCAGGTGGAAGTACGGGCGGCGCGGCGTGGGGTTCGGATTGATACCAGTAGGCGACGGAAAAGAAATTGTCGGAGCGGGCGTTGGCGTGGCCGTGTTCGATAGTGGCGCGGAGCGATTTTGTGAATGGAATAGGCGAATCGAGATGGAAGCGATAGACGGAAGTACGGCTGCCGGCCCGTTCGTCTCCTTTGACCGGCGCGCCCATGAGGCCATACGAAAATGAGTGTGAGCCAAAGCCCCATGCGCCGAGGAAGTAGTCTTCGGCTCCAGTGCCGTTGATGGAAGGCAGCGATTCGCCGTCAACGAAGAACATGTCGTCGCCTTCGCCCCACCAATCGTCCTGATTTTGCAGAATGGACATGGTGACGCCGACGAAATGGCCGCGGCCGGTTGCGTCAAGCCAAACGTAGTTGCCCTGTCCGTCGAGATTTTTCTTATCGTTCACTTTGGGGTTGCCGTTGGAAGTCCAATCGCTGGTCCAGCCTTTTGCTGGGGCTTGCTGGCGATATTGCGCGTGGAAATAGAGCGCGTCCGCGGGCAATGGTTTGGCGCAGGCGCGATAGTCAATGTTGAAGTAGAAGGAGTCCACTTTTTCCTTGCCTTCGTTGGTGACCGAAATGTGGGCGTGTTTTTGAAATGGCATCGGGAAAAATGAGTTGAGCGCTTTGTCCGATGCGACGGCGAGTGGAACGGATTGGTATAAGAAATATTCGCCGAGGCCGAGACCGAAGAAATCACCCACGGGAGTTTCCACGCTAGGCGAAGATTCGCCGTCCCAAACCATGCGAAGAACGAGTTTCTTGAGATGAAATTGCTCGGGCGAAGCGATAGTAATCCAAATGTGCGTGATTACACCTGGGCCAGCGACATCGAGAAGATCGAGCGTCGCGCCCGGCGAGATGGGCCGCGCGTCGGCATTGCCGCCGGAGCGGTCGTAGCTGGACACGCGTTTTTGGATGTAGTCGTGAGGCTGCGTGAGCGAGAGGAGCGATTCCGCGGCACCGGAGCAGCTTTGAGCGTGAATTGAAGCGGGGAGAAAAAGGTAGAAGACAAAAAGAAAAAGTTTGCGCACGTTTGGCCTCGCGAAGAAGAAAGGTTTGGCGGAAACCTGGCGACCGAGGCGAAAGTTTAGCACTTTCTGCGAAAGCACTCAGCGCGAGATGCGTGCGTCATCCACGTAGAAGCGATGGAAGGGGCGCGGCGGTGGCGCGGTCTTCAGAGGAACGGCTACGCGGCGCGATGTTGGGGACGCGACGGGTTGTTCCACGGAAAGTGAGGCTTTGCGAACACTTGAGTTTGTCGAGATGCGGATGGAACGCAGTAGATAAGAAAACAGGAGTAGCCCGCGGGCCAAGAGGAAGGAACCAAAAAGGACCGAAGCGGAGTCTGAATTGAGGGGCTCCTGAGACGGTGTGTTCGACCATATAGATTCCCCAAAGAACCAAAATGAAGGCTAGGGGAATGAGCAGAGTACCGAATGTGTGGGGCACATCGGCCTGAACGCGAAGCCCCTTGCGATGGAAGCGAGCTTGTCTGGAAGAGGACACGAGTTTTAGCTCTGTTCCATTTTCTTTGCGGCAACGAGCGGGGGATCGAAGTGCAGGAATTCAAGATAAGAGAAAACCGGGGACTTGTAGTCTTTCTTCATGCGGGACCTGCCGGATGGCTAGCGTGCGTTTCCTGCCCAGCTCAGAAGCTGATTTGCTACCGCGCACTACGGCTGATAAAATTCAAAGTTTGCCGGGCTATCGCCATTCAAGTATGGGTAGGAATGGCGCGAGACGGCAACCTCCAGAATGAGCGGGCGACCGCACAGAAGTCCTAGATCGTAGGCCAAACCGGGCCCGAAGCGAGCGGAGCGACAGGTTCCGGACCGAGGAACGGGCCCAATCGAAGGGAGATTTAGCGTGGCAAAGTACGATGTGGCGATTATCGGGAGCGGTCCCGGAGGGTACGTTGCGGCTATTCGAGCGGGCGAGCTGGGGCTGAAGACGGTGGTTGTGGAAAAGGATCCGTATCTCGGTGGCACGTGCCTGCACGTTGGCTGCATTCCAACGAAGGTTCTGCTGCATCACGCGGAGATTTACGATCACTTCAAGGATGCGGCGGAGTATGGGATTGAGGTGACCGGCGTGAAGTTGAATTGGGGTGCGACGCTGACGCGGAAGGACAAGATTGTAAAGAAGCATGCCAAGGGCATCGAGTTTCTTTTCAAGAAGAACAAAGTGGAGTGGGTGCAGGGCTGGGGCCGGTATGAAGGACCCGGAAAGATCAGCGTCGAGAAGGATGGGAAGAAAACAACGATTGAGGCTTCGAACGTTTTGATGGTAAGCGGGTCGGAGGCGAAGTCACTGCCGGGGATTGAGCCGGATCACAAAACGATTTTGACAAACCGCTCGATTCTTGAGCTGCCGGAAATCCCGAAGACGCTGATTGTGGTGGGGGCCGGCGCCGTGGGCGTGGAGTTTGCGTCCATCTATAACTCGTTTGGGACGCAGGTGACGATTTTGGAGGCTCTGCCGCGCGTTGTGCCGGTAGAAGACGAAGAGATTTCGGCGGAGCTAGAGAAAGCGTTCAAGAAGAAAAATATCGCGATACAGACGGGCTGCAAGGTCGAGAGCGTGAAGAAGGATGCCAAGGGCGTTACCGTCACGTTTACGGATAAGGATGGGAAAACGCAGACACTACAGGCGGAAAAATTGTTGCTGGCAGTCGGGCGCATGGCGATGACGGATGGGTGTGGGCTGGAAAAATCGAAGGCGAAGATTGAACGCGGATTTGTGCACGTTGGGCCGACGATGGAGACGGCGGAGAAAGGTCTGTACGCGATTGGCGACATCGTTGCGGGGTTGCCGCAACTGGCTCATGCCGCGATGATGGAAGGAATTGTGGCGGTGACCACGATTGCAGGAAAGCCGACGCAGCCGATTCGAAAAGACAGGATTCCGAACGCGACGTATTGCGAGCCGCAGATTGGTTCGATTGGATCGACGGAAAAGCAGGCGCGCGATGCGGGTTACAAAGTGAATGTGGGGAAGTTTCCGTTTGTGGGGAACAGCAAGGCGACGATTCTGAACAATCACGGCGGATTTATTAAAGTGGTGAGCGACGAGAAATACGGCGAAGTGCTTGGGATCCACATCATCGGGCCGCTGGCGACTGAGATTTTGTCCGAGGCGGCGACGGTGCTGAATCTGGAAGGCACGATCGACGACATGATGAATATGGTTCACGCACACCCGACGGTGTGGGAAGCGCTGGGGGATTCGTTCGCGAGTGTGAGAGGACTTCAGATTAACGTTTAAGAAAGTGTTGAAAGCACTCCAAGTCGATTTGGGATTGATTCCGTACGTGGAAGCGTATGCGCTGCAGAAGAGGGTTGTTGCGGCGCGAAAGCTGAGCGGGATTGAGGATGTGTTGCTGTTTTGCGAGCATCCGCATGTAATCACGCAGGGACGGAACGGGAAGAAAGAGCACATGCTCGCTGGTGAAAACGTGTTGCGGCAGAAGGGCGTGGAGTTTTTTGAGACCAGCCGCGGCGGGGACGTAACGTATCACGGACCGGGACAGATTGTGGCGTACCCTATTTTGAATCTGGGCGCGATTCGGCGGGACGTGGTTTGGTACGTGCGGATGCTGGAAGAAGCGATGATTCGCGCAACGGCGGAGTTTGGGATTGAAGCGAAGCGGGAGAGCGGGAAGACTGGGATTTGGGTTGGTGAAGGCAAGTTAGGTGAAAAATTGGGCGCGATTGGGGTGCACATCAGCCGGTGGGTTACCTCCCATGGGCTGGCGTACAACGTTTCGACGGATTTGCGGAATTTTGAGTTGATTGTCCCGTGCGGGATTGCGGACCGCAAGGTGACTTCTCTTGAGAAATTGCTGGGGCGGAGCGTGAAGCTCGCGGAAGTGAAGCCGAAGCTGGCAAAGTATCTCGGAGAAGTTCTTGGGCTGGAATTGAGGGAAATTGGCCATGCGGAGTTGAGGGAGCGGCTCGAAACGGTTGAGCAACCGGCGGCGGCGATGGCATAACAATCTGCAGCGGAGAATCGAATGAAGAAGGCTTTGACGCGGCAGCAGCATCTGGACTTGTACTACTACATGCGGCTGAACCGCGCCGTGGAAGACATGATGGTGAAGCTGTTCCGCCAGAACAAGATTGTCGGCGGACTGTATTCGAGTTTGGGGCAAGAAGCGGTGTCGGTAGGGACGGCGTTCGCGCTGGAGAAAAGAGACTGGCTGGCGCCGATGATTCGAAACATCGGAGCTTTGTTGGTTAAGGGTGTGCCCCCGCGCGACGTTTTCATGCAACACATGGCGAAATACGAATCGCCGACGAAGGGCAAGGATGGTACCAGCCACTTTGGCGATTTGGAAAACCTGCACATCGTTTCGCCCATTTCGATGCTGGGCGATTTGATTCCGGTCATGACAGGTGTGGCGATGGCGGGGCGGTACCTGGGCCACAAGATTGTCGCCATGACGTGGATCGGTGACGGTGGCAGTTCGACGGGCGTGTTTCACGAGGGATTGAATTTTGCGGCGACGCAGAAAGCGCCGTTCGTGCTCGTGCTGGAAAATAATTTGTGGGCGTATTCGACGCCGGTGCGGCGGCAAGTGCCGATTGAGAATCTGGCGGATCGCGCAAAGGCGTACGGCGTGAAGAGTTTTGTTGTGGATGGCAACGACGTAGCTGCCGTTTATGCGACGGCCAAGGAAGCGGTCGAACTAGCGCGCGCCGGCGAAGGGCCGATTTTGATTGAAGCGAAAACCTTCCGGCGCATGGGACATGCGCAGCACGATCCGGCGGAGTACGTTCCCGCGGAAATGAAAAAATATTG
This sequence comes from Candidatus Sulfotelmatobacter sp., assembly GCA_035567915.1. GTDB lineage: Bacteria > Acidobacteriota > Terriglobia > Acidiferrales > UBA7541 > Acidiferrum. The sequence goes on from DATMPA010000029.1 coordinate 103,490, forward strand.
GGAAGAGCGTGACCCGATTGCTCGGCACGAGAAGTTTTTGTTCAAGGAAAAGCTGCTGGACGAAAAGGGCAAGAAGGAGATTGAAAGAGAAATCAGCGCGCTGCTGGAGAAAGAGCGCGACTTCGCGGAAAATTCACCGATGCCGCCGGCGGAATTTGCGGAGCATGGCGTCTATTGCACCGGCGACGATTGCCACAAGATTCGTGCGAAGTGGGAGCGACCGGTTGCCGAAGTGACGCCGCCGAAGTCGAGCGTTCCGGCGGTGTGGACCGTGGCAGGCTTTGGAAGGGGCAAAGGATCGGGCGGAGGAAGCGCGCCGATTCACTTTGGAGACACGGAAAAGCACGAGCAAAAGGAAGAAGTTGTAGCTGCGAATAATGGAGCGAAGGGTACAGCGAAAAAATCGGCTCAACCTGCGAAGAAACCTGCGGTTGTGGCGGCGAGAAAGGCAAAACGCTGATGGCGCAAGTGACCTTTCTCGACGCGATCAAGCAGGCGATGTTTGAAGAGATGGAACGCGATCCGACCGTGGTGCTGATTGGCGAGGACGTGGGTGTGTACGGCGGCGCGTTCAAGACGAGCGAAGGGTTGCTGGCGAAATTCGGCTGGGAGCGTGTGATTGACACGCCCATCAGCGAGAGCGCGATTGTAGGCGCGGCGTGTGGGATGAGCTATCTGGGACTGCGGCCGATTGCGGAGATGCAGTTCATTGATTTCATTGTGTGCGCGTTCAATCAGATTACAAACTTTGTGGCGAAGGGACATTATTTGTGGGATGCCCCCGCGCCGATCGTGATTCGCGGCCCAGCAGGCGGCGGAGTGCATGGCGGGCCGTTTCATTCGGCGAATCCGGAAATGTATTTCGTGCACACGCCCGGGCTGAAAGTGATTTATCCATCGACGCCGTACGACGCCAAGGGATTATTAAAGTCGGCGATTCGCGACAACAACCCGGTGCTGTTTTTCGAGCACAAGTTTTTGTACCGGAGAATCAAGGAAGAGATCCCGGAGGACGATTACGTGGTGCCGATCGGCAAGGCGGCAGTGCGGCGCGAAGGAAAACACCTGACGATCGTTTCATACGCTGCGATGATGCACACGTCGCTCGAAGCGGCGGAAGAACTCGCAAAGCAAGGAATCGAAGCCGAAGTGATTGACCTGCGCACGCTGGCGCCGCTCGATTCGGACGCAATTGTAGAATCAGTGAAGAAGACGAACCGGTGTTTGGTGGTGCACGAAGACACGAAAACGGGCGGGATTGCGGGCGAGATTGCAGCGATACTTTGTGAGCGCGCGTTCGGGCACTTGGATGGGCCCCTCGTGCGCGTGACGGCGCTGGATACGCCGGTGCCATACGCGCCGACTCTGGAGGAATACTTTTTGCCCAACAAGGAAAAGGTCGTGCACGCGGCGAAGGAACTGGCGAGATATTAGTTTTACGAATCTGAGGAGAACGCAATGGCAGCCGATGTCGTAATGCCCCAGATGGGGGAAAGCATTTTTGAGGGAACGATCACCAAGTGGCTGAAGAAGCCCGGTGACAAAATTGAGCGCGACGAGCCGCTCTTTGAAATTTCCACGGACAAGGTGGACGCGGAAATTCCGTCGCCATCTGCCGGTGTGCTGAAGGAGATCAAGGTCGGCGAAGGGCAGACGGTGCCGATCAACACCGTGGTTGCGGTGATTGACGCGGCAGGTTCGGCGGCTGCGGCTCCTGCACCAGCTCCTGTGTCAGTTCCAGCAAAAACCGAAGCTCCCAAGGCGGCGCCTGCGGCGGCAGCTCCCGCGCCCGCGCCGAAGCCGACGATTGTTCCGCCTCCGGCAGCACAGCCTGCAGTTATGGCTCCCGCGGCAAGCACCGCAAAAGAAGGAACGCGCGTGCATTCATCGCCGCTCGTGCGCCGCATGGCGAAAGAACATGGCATCGACCTGACCACCGTTCCCGGAACCGGCTCGGGCGGAAGAATCAGCAAGCAGGACATTGAAGCGGTCATTTCTGGCGGAGCGTCTGCTCCGGCAGCTTATGAAGCACCAGCGCCTGCCGCACCCGCGCGAACGGCACCGCCGCCTCCGGTTGCACCTGCACCGGTTGCAGGAGGCGGAGGGCCAGCCGGTCACGGGACCCAATACATTCCGTCGCTGCAGCTTGGCGTGCCGCGCGAACGGCTGTACTTCGGGAACTACGAAGTGGAGCCGCTCTCGACGATGCGGATGAAGATCGCCGAGCACATGGTGGCGTCGAAGCACGTTTCGCCGCATGTCTATTCGGTGGACGAAATTGATATGACGAAGATCGCCACACTACGCGCGAAGTCGAAGGATGAATTCGAAAAGTCGTACGGGACCAAGCTGACGTTCATGCCGTTTTTCGTGAAGGCCGTCGTGGCGGGATTGCGTGCGTATCCGACGCTCAACGCCTCGCTAGACGGCACGAACGTTGTGCGGCACAAGGAAATTAATATCGGCATCGCCGTCGCGCTCGATTGGGGTTTGATCGTGCCCGTTGTAAAGAGCGCCGACGAGAAGAATATTCTCGGAATTCAGCGGACGATGAACGATCTGGCGGAACGCGCGCGTTCGAAAAAGCTGCGGCCGGAAGAAGTCCAGGAGGGCACCTTCTCCATCACGAATCCGGGGGTGTTCGGCGGGCTGTTTGGATTGCCGGTGATCAGCCAGCCGAACGTCGGCATTCTCGGCCTCGGCGCCATCGAAAAGCGGCCCGTGGTCATCAACGATTCCATCGCCATCCGCTCGATGTGCTACGTGACGCTGAGCTACGATCACCGCGTGGTGGACGGGGCGGTCGCACACCAGTTCCTGCACAAAGTGAAAGAGACATTGGAAAACTGGAGCGAGCCGCTGGTTTAAGGCCGAAGAAAACTTCCGATTAGAAATGGAAGAAGGCCCTCGAATCGTCGAGGGCCTTCTCCATTGGCAAGTGTATCGTTGAAACAGAACGTCAGCCGCTACGCCCGGCCGAGAACGAGGCGGTCCATGCGCTTGCCGATGTCGTGAAAATAGCCTTCCGTCTTGGAATCGCCGCCTTCGAGTTCGGCGATGGCGCTGCCGGAGTAATTGATTTCCGCGAGCGCTTGCCGCACGGCGGCCCAGTCCACATCGCCGTCGCCAAGATTGACCCAAGCGTAGCCGTTTTCCGTTCTCTTGAAGTCCTTGACGTGCAATTTCACGATGCGCTTGCCGAGCGTGCGAATCCAGTCTTGCGGGTAGCCGTATAGCACCACGTTGCCGACGTCGAACCATGCCTGGATGGCTGGGCTCTTGAATTCGTCAATGTACGCGGCCATTTCGAGCGGACTCAAAAGGAAACGGTTCCAGACCTCCTCGATGCCGATGGTGACGGAAATCTCCTGCGCGAGCGGGATGAGCTTGCGGATTTCCTTTTGCGAACGAACCCACGCATCGCGGTAGGAAGTTTGCGCGTTCACCACCGCGGGGACGATCAGCACAACTTCCGAGCCCCAGAGCTTTGCATTGTGGAGCGATGTTCGCGCCGCGTTCAGGCTCTTTTCCACGACGGCAGGATCACTGGATGACAGCGGCCACTCCCAGTGGCCCATGTTCATCACCGAATCAATGCGGATATTCGCGGCAGCGGCGGCTTGTCTGATTTCCTCCCCTTTTCGTTCGTCGGAAGTGGTCGAGGCCTGCACGACGTCAAATCCGGTATCGCGAGCCATCTTGAAGCGGTCCGGCACGCTCAGCTTTAAAGGGAGCATGTCGAACACCAGCCCCTTTTTGAGGGAAGCGCTGCCGGCGGCAGGTGTGGCCGCGGGGAAGCCTGATTCGAGGTGCGCGGCAAGCGGTCCGGCAAAAGCGGCGCTTCCGAGGCCCACGCCGGCAACGCCGGCGGTGGATTTCAAGAATTGGCGGCGCGAAGAGCGGTTCATTTCCTCACCTCATCCCAATTTGTTCAAGTCCAGCTTCGCGTCCCATACTTCGCGGGACTTGAGCGTTTCTTCCCAGGTGATTTCCCCGCCCGTGTACGCGGCCATGCGGGCCATCATGCAAGACAATGCCGATTCCGCGCCTTTTTCTGCCTGATTGTGGAATCTGCCGCTAACGACACTTTCGACAAATGCTTTCTTCTTCTCCGGATCCGCAAGATCCAGATTCGAACTGAATTTTCCCGTGACCGAAAAGGCTTGCGGAGCGGCAGCGTCCTTCGTATCGGGCTGGCCGTATTGCCATGGCTGGTCGCCCCAAATGCCGAGCGGCCCGGCGTAGGGAGATTGGGAAACGCCCTTCGTGCCGAAGAAGCGCTCGGTGACGTCCCACCAGCCCTTAACGAACTGCGTCGAGCTGAATGTGACATCGACGCCGCCGGGATACTGAAAGACGGCGTTGTAGTTTCCATAGACATCGCCGTCCGCCGGACGCCCGGCGCGCCCGCCCGTGGCCGCAACTTTCATCGGATGAGATTGCAGGATCCAGTTGCAGATATCCACCACGTGGATGTTCTGCTCCACAATGATGTCTCCCGAAAGAATGCGGTCGTAAATCCAATTGCGCAGCCGTTTTTCGCCCGTTGATGCGTTGGGCCAGGCCGGGCGGTCAATGTAGCCGGTGAGGTAATGCGCTTCGCCGCAAACGATCTTGCCGAGCGCGCCTGCGTGGATGCGGCGAACCATTTCGACAAACGGAGGGCAGTCGCGGATCTGGAATCCCACGTCGAGGCTAAGCTTGCCTTCCGCGCGTTTACCGATTTCCATGACCTTGAGCGCGCCGGGAACATCCACGGCCACCGGCTTCTCGCAATAGACATGCTTCCCCGCGGCCACCGCGGTTTCCAGATGCTGCGGATGAAAATACGGCGGCGTCGCGATGACGACGGCGTCTACTTCTTTTGAGGCGGCGATCTGTTCGTAAGCTTTGGGTCCGAGGAAGAGTTGCTGGGCGTCCAGCGCGGAAAAACCTTTCGTCTTTTGCATTTCGTCGAAATGCGAGCGCGCTTTGTCGAGCTGGTCTTGAAACATGTCCGCGAGAGCGACCACGCGCGCGCCGCCCGTATCCACGAGGTTGGACGCGTCTTCCGTGCCGCGTCCGCCGCAGCCGAGCAATCCCACGCGCACGGCGGAATTCGCCGCGCTTCCCCGCACAAGCTCCGGCTTAAGGAACAGCATGCCCGCTGTGGCTGCGGCCGTGGTTTCCAGAAATTTTCTGCGATCCACTTTGCTCGCTTGCTCTTCTTTCTTTCTGACTTCGTCCTTCATAACGCCTCCACAGGTTCAGCCGATCAGTTTCTCCAGAAAAAATCTTGCCGCGCGCACGTCTTCTATCTGCTGCGGGCCCGAGATTTCGCGCTCGATGGTGACCGCACCCCGGTAGTGCAATTCTTTCAACCTTGCGATGATGCGGGGAAAATCCACTTTTCCCTTTCCGATGGGAACTTCCTTGCCGAGTTCCCTTGGGTTCGTCGGCCAGAGCCCGTCCTTCGCGTGAATTCCCTGAATGTAGGGAGCCAGAATCTCGATCGCGTCCATGGGGTTGGCTTTGCCATAGAGAATCAGATTGGCAAGGTCAAAGTTGACGCCCTGATTGTCCAGACCGACGTCTTGCATGGTGCGCACGAGAGTGATCGGCGTTTCTTGCCCGGTTTCGTAGCGAAAATTCTGACCGCTGGCTTTGCAAAAACCGGCAAGATCGCGCAACACGGCAACCGTTTCTTTGTAGATGGGATCGTTGGGATCTTCGGGAAGGAAGCCGCAATGAGTCTGCACGGCGGCTATGCCGCACTCTTTGGCAAAGCCGGAAGCTTTCCTGATGTGTGCGGCTCGCACTTCTCGCGTAGCTCGCGGAACAAGACCGATCGTTTGCGGTCCTTCGTAAAAATCCCACACTTCCCGGCCGGGGCCTCCTACAACCAGCGACGTAGCTTCGATTTGATATTTGTTAAGGGCGGTCCGCAGCTTCGCCACAAGATCTTCCGAGAATTCTGCGGCGTAGATTTGTGCCGTGGGAAAGCCAAGGTCATGCACTTTCGCGAGTGTCGAATCAGGATCCTTGCCTATGCCGATGATCAAACCAAGGCGGAGCGGTTTCTTGCCTGCATCGCTGGAGACGACGGGCGCCGTTTGCGCCCTAAAAGGAAGAATCCTGGAGGCTGACGTTAAGCCGATTCCCAATGCGCCTGCGGAAGTCTTCAAGAAGGCTCTTCGATTTTGTTCGTTCATGTCGTTATTCCACACGCGATATTTACGGCGGTCGCATACTCCGAGCTAACGCCGACCATACTTATCGCAAAACGGAGACGATTCGTCCAGATGAAGCGGACTGGAAGGAACTACTGTAGCGAAGGCTTGAGTTTGGCGGCCCAGACGGCGAAACCCGGCGCATGTGCCCCAGCGCCCGCAACATGGGGAGGTATTGTGGTGATACGCAACGGACAAAATAGAAGCGGCTCAAGCCGTGGCCTGAGCCGCTTTGCCAGGGCTGCTATTAGCGCTTCTTCTTTTTCTTCTTTGGCGCCGACTTCTTTGCTTTCTTCGCCGGTTTTTTCTTAGCGGCTTTCTTTGGCTTCTTTGCCACTTTCTTTGCAGGCTTCTTGGGCGCTGGCTTTTTCGGTGCGGGTTTTTTTGCCGCGGGCTTGGGCGCCGGACGCGCAGGTGCAGACTCTTCCTCCTCCGGCTCCTCTTCGGTGATTACCAGTTCCTCTTCCTCGGTTTCGACGATCTCCTCGGCATCTCCACCGAGTTCGTCTTCCTCCAGAGGTGATAGTTCGTTGTCGTCATCAAAGTGCTCTTTATCGAAATCCATTCCGTCCTCCCCTGGGGAATCGTAGTTTTGGGGCGCGGCCCCTGCGCTAGTAGCCGGAAAACGAGATTCGGCCTTGGGCGTTCGTATCGTATTCAGAAAACAATGTCAAGCATCTGTAAGGGGAACCGGCGAATTGGGTGAAGCATAGCCCTATGGCCGCGGAAAACGGTGTGAACAAGCCGCGTGTTATCGGTGGTTAAGTAGTTGAAAATACAAGCGTTATTGATTCTTGGCGACCGAGGAAGCTGTGCTGGACTTCGGTTTTGCCGTTGAGCTGGTTTTCCGGCGGGCCTTGGAGCGCGCAGGCGCGGCTTCGGGAGCGCCGCCAATCGTGTAGATACGCAGGACCATTCCGCGGCTAACGCGGGCCGCCTTGAGATGGTTCCATTTACGGACGTCGTCAGTGCTGACACTGTAGCGGTCGGCGATGCCGCCCAGCGTGTCTCCTTTGCGAACGCGATACTGTACCAAACGACCTTTCGTTTCGCTGACGGGTTGCGCGGCCGGAATGATGAGCTTATCTCCCGGATTTAGGGCAGCTCCCTTTTCCAGATTGTTGGCCGAGGCAACCGCGGCGGGAGTGACGCGATATTTCTTGGCGATGGATGTAAGCGTATCGCCGGATGCAACTTTATGCCGCCGCCAACTCACCCACTTCTCGGGCGGAATGTCGGCGATGCCGGCCGAAAATTTTTCGGCTGTCCCTAGAGGAAGATGCAATTCGAACGAAGGATCGTCTGGCGTCGCGAGACGCAACAGCGAGGGATTGAGCTGATGCAGCGTTTCAACGTCCACGTCAATGGATTCGGCGACCAGGCGCAAATCAATCGCGCGGCCGGGCTTGACGACATCGGTGGGAACAGGATCGTCGCGGTCCGCATGAATGCCATAGTGCGCGGCGTCTTTCGCGATTAGTGTGAGCGCGAGAATAATCGGAACGTAATTTTTGGTTTCCTTGGGAAGCACATTGCGCCGGTAGAGTTCCCAGAAATCCGCGTAGCCGGTGCGCTCGACGGCTTTTTGTACGTTGCCCGGGCCGCAGTTGTACGCTGCCATCGCGAGATACCAATCGCCGAACATGCCGTAGAGGTCGCGCAGGTGCTGTGCCGCGGCGCGCGTGGCTTTTTCAGGATCCTGGCGTTCGTCTATCCACCAGGTGTGGCGAAGTCCGTACTCATTGCCGCGCCAGGCGACGAATTGCCAGATGCCACGGGCGCCGGCCCGCGAAAGAGCCAGCGGCTGAAACGCGCTTTCCGCTTGCGCGAGATAAATCAAATCCTGCGGCACGCCTTCTTCACGAAGGACGCGGGCGATCATCTCCTGATAGCGGCCGCCACGGCGCATTCCAGTTTCCACGATTGCCTTCCCGCGCGGCGTCTGAAAAAAATTCAGGAAGGAGAGGACTTCGTCGTTCACGGTGAGAGGAAGATCATGCGAAATATTTTTGGCCGCTTCTTCGGCGCGCGCTTTGAGTTGCGGGTCGACGGGGAAGGTCATGTCCGCGACTTCATCGATGGCGGCGGGAACAGCGGGGGCCTCGCGAAAGCCGTCGCCGGCTCGGAACGCTTGCAACTCGTAGCCGTAAACCGTATCCACGACGCGATGAAGGAGTTCGCCCAGCTTCGGGTCTGAATTCGGGTCGTAGCCGCTTTCGAGGATCCAGTCCACGGCTTCGTCAAAATCGCGACGTGCGGCTTCAAGGTGGCCTGCCTTGTATTCCTGTTCGCCGGTGGCAAGTTTCTCTTCCACACGGGCGATGAGCCAGGTCTTGCCGTCGGGAATGGGGGTAAGGAGAGAACGGGGAGTGCGGGCGGCGGGATTCCAAAGTGGCAGTTGGCCGACAGTGTTCTGGTCAATCCTGTGCTGGTTGGCGGCCGCAGGACCGGCTTGGAGGGCCGGTACATGAGCTTGGGCTGGCTTACGCGCTGCGTCTTCACACCCGCAAAGCCCCAGGGCAAGAAGCGCAGCAGTCGCGAGAAACAGGGTCAGAGGCCGCATCTCTTCATGGTAGGAGGGCGCACAGGATGGGTCAACGCCTTCGGGCAGGCTGGAGTTCCTTCTGACAACATCGGATAAGAGGCCGGATAGAAAGAAAAACGGGCGGTCCGCTTTCGCGAACCGCCCGAATCTTATCCTGAACCGTGGTTTACAGCGGGTTGACGTTGGAAGCCTGCAGGCCCTTCGGGCCACGCACGACTTCGAACTCAACGGCCTGGCCGTCGTTCAGGGACTTATAGCCTTCCGCCTGGATCGCGGAAAAATGTACGAATACATCTTCCCCCGTCTGGCGCTGAATGAAGCCAAAGCCCTTGCTGGCGTTAAACCACTTCACGGTTCCTTGTTCTTTGCTCACTTCGTGTTTCTCATTTCTTTTTTGAAGCTATCTGGTGCCTTGCCTGCGAATCCCCTCGCGGAGACTGCCCTCTTCGGCTGCGTTCTGTGGATCCGCTCAGCGGGCACAAAAAAAGGCCGCAAGTTTGACCTCGCGACCGCTTCACAAAACCAAAGGCGATACAAGAGCAACAAACGCAAACCTACTATATCAAAAGAAAGCTTGCTTGGCAAGGTCTAATCGTGCAAATGGCCCGCTGAAAACGACGGGCTAGCTCTTCCGCGTGAACTTGAAAAGGTCCGATTGTGTCTTGCCCTTATCCATAAAGGTCCATTGTTGCGTGAAATGGTCCTTGTCCGGCATGGTCAGCACCAGGCCGGTCATATGGCCTTCGGTCGCTGATTTCATTCCGGTGACTTGGACTAGCTTAAAGGCCAGCGGACCGCTCAATTCCGTGATGGTCGCGGTCTTCATCTGCGGCTGGTTGCCCATGCTGCAGTAGTGCGTGACCAACAGATGATCGCCATCCAGCGAATACAGTGTGAGCATTTCCGGCTCACTACCGGACTGGAGGCGCTCCATCAGGGCGCTGCCGCCCGAAACCAATGTGTACGTCGCTTTGACTTGCCCGGAGGAGTTCGTTCCTTCCCATTCGCCGACAAGGGAGATTAGCCGTTCGAACGCGGCCGCGCTCTTGGCCTTTTCGTTGGCCGCCGAGGATTGGCCTGCGGCGCAAGCAAGAACGAGAATCAGAAAAATTGCGGCGAGAGACCTTAACAAAGGGCGATGGCTGGTCATGTTAACTCCTTGCCCGTCTTGGGGACAGAATTCGTCTCTAAACCCTCGCGCTAAAACTGAGCGGTGTCAAGCATTTGCTCAAGCCAGAGCCTGATTGAGGTCGGCGATCAGGTCGTCCGCATCTTCCAGGCCCACGGAAACGCGCACGGTACCGGGAGTAACGCCGCAATTGGCGAGCTCCTGCGCGCTCATGTTGTAGTGCGAGCTGTAGATAGGGAGAACGACCAAGGATTCGACGCCTCCGAGGCTGGCGGCGAGTAGAAAAAGCTGGACGCTATCGCACAAGCGGCGCGCGGCGGGCAAGCCTCCCTTCAGGTCGAATGCAAGCATGGAGCCGAACCCCTTCATTTGGCGCTTGGCGAGCGCGTGATCCGGGTGAGACTTCAAGCCTGGATAGTGAACCGCCGCGACCTTCGGATGCTTTTCAAGAAACTCGGCAACAGTTTGGGCGTTGTCGCACTGCCGCTCAACGCGGAGGCCCATGGTCTTCATGCCCCGGATGAGAAGAAACGCCGCTTCGGGATCCATCGAGCCGCCGAGGTCAATGATCATGTGGCGAACACGGTCCATCCAGCGTTTGCTGCCCGCAGCGGCGCCAGCGATGATGTCCGAATGGCCACCCATATATTTTGTCGCGCTGTGAACGACCATGTCGAAGCCAAGCTCGATCGGCTTTTGCAGCAGGGGCGTGGCGAAGGTGTTGTCAATGATGGAGATAAGACTATGTTTCTTTGCAAAAGCGATGGCTTTGTTTAAGTCCACCAATCGCAAAGTGGGATTTGTTGGAGTCTCGACGTAAAGAACTTTTGTCTTGCTACTGACCAAGGATTCGATTCCCTCAAGTGAAGTTTCCGCACGGCGGACGACGATGCCCCAGTTTGGAAATTCATCGCGCATGAGGCGGAATGTTCCGCCGTAAGTCTGTGCGGTGGAGATGACTTCGTCGCCTTGCTTTAGTGCGCCGAGGAGCGCAGAGGAAATTGCCGCCATGCCGGACGCCGTGACCACGGCGGCTTCCGCTCCTTCGAGCGCGGCGATTTTTCCTTCGGCGATCGCCAGTGTGGGATTGCCGTAACGCGTGTAGATATACGCTTTGCTCTTGCCTTCCGCCCAGAGCTTCATTTCCTCGGTCGAGGAAAAAGTAAACGTAGAGGTGCGGCAGATGTTGGGCCCCACGCCCACGCCAACTCCGTGTTTGTTGGGTTCACCTGCGTGAATCGCTTGCGTTTGCGGGCCAAGAGTTCGTAGTGAAGACTTCGTTTGTTTGCGTGAGGAAGGGCGTTTCATAATTCAGCCATTTTGGAAGCCAGTTTTCAGGCGGCAAGCACCAATTTGGCGTCGCACAAGCAGTAGACAAATTGGGCGGTGCTGCGTGTCTTAGAGGAGAAGGCGGTTGGAACAGGACGGCGGATTGGCCGAAACGAAATGGAATGCCGCGGACGTGCAGCGCCTCTATCAGCAGCACGGTGCGGCACTGGTGGCGTATGCGCGTTCGTTTCTGCCAGACGCCGCCGCTGCGGAAGACGCAGTCCATTCCGTATTTGTGAAGCTGCTACGTGGAAGTACAGCGCGGCCCGCATTGGAAGCGGGCTATCTGTACCGCGCGGTGAAGAACGCTGCGCTGAATACAAAGCGCGATGTTGCACGTGAAACGGCGATCCTCGATGAAGAGAGGTGGTTTGTACATCGCGGTGGCGATCTAGAAGCGGAGCTGACGCTGCAAAAGGCGCTGGGAGAATTGCCAGAGGAACAACGCGAAGTGGTGATGATGCGCATCTGGAGCGGCTTGACGTTGGAGGAGATTGGCGCGGCGACGGGTGTGACTCTAAACACGGCGGCTTCGCGATACCGATACGCGCTGGAAAAACTTCGTGGGCGGCTTGGCGCGTGTGCCGAGAGAGGACCGGGAAGATCGTGAACGACGAGAAATTTGAGCATTACTTAAGAGAGTTCGAGCCGAAAAAACCACGTGCGCTGCCTAAGTTAGAAGTAGTACCGGTGAAATGGCGAAGGCTGGCTGCTGCTGCGGCGATGGTGTTTGTGTGCGGAAGCTGCTTGTGGATCGGGTTAAAGGAAAAGCAGGTTGAAAAAAATTCTAAACCACCTGGTGCGTGGAAAATGAGAATCGTACTGACCAACCGCGCTCTTGAGAATCCGGAGTCGCTCGAAGCATCGCTCGAAGAGCAAACAAAAGGAAGCTTGCCCCGGCTGGATGGGCAAGAAAGCACATTAAGGGTCTTGGCGAAGGAATAGAGCGGAGGAAGATGATGAAGTTCGTGACAATGTGCTTGGCGGGGTTTTTGTGGGCAGGTTGCGCGATGGCGCAAGACGCATTGCCAAATGGAACGAGAAATGCCGCTCTGCGGTATTGGCAGGCATTTTCGGAATTGAAAGACGAACAGACCGACAAGGCCACGCGGGAGCTCTTGGAAAAGACCGTGTTCGGAGCGGCGCCATGGAGTGAAGAGAGCTTGGGAAAGATTTTGGACGCGAATCTACACGCGATCCAAATCATGCAAAAAGCGACCACGCTGCCGGAATGCGATTGGGGTCTGGAAGCGAGTTCAGATGAACCCGTCGGATTTTTATTAAAGGCGCGCGCACTTGCACGGCTGAATACTTTACAAGGAATCAGACTGGCAGCAAGGGGTGACTCAACTGGCGCTGTAAATGCCTGGCTTGCTGGTACGAAGTTTTCGCAAGACCTGTCAAAAGGGGGAACTCTAATATTTGCACTAGTGGCGCGCGCCGCGTTGCTTTCTGACCTCGATGCGTTGAGAAGGGCAGGTGAGGCGGGGTCATTGGATGCAAGATCCCGCAGCTTAGCCTTAGAGGCTCTCAATTCCCTGCCCGCTACAGGATTCGATTGGGGCCGCACATGGGAGACGGAGTCCGCGTTTATTAGCAACGGATGGCAGGACATCTTGAAATCACGAAATCCCAAAGCAAAGTACAAAGAGTTGATGAACGAAGATTTGCCCGACGGTTCACGCCTGCCAACGATTACGGAACTTGAAGCTTTCCGAAAATTTATGGGCGAAGTCGCAAAAAGGTTGACACTTCCGCCGGCAGATGCGCGCGCAAGTTTGGCGTCCCTACGAGAACGGATCAAGACACTGAATCCGCTGTTGCGGAGCGTCATTCCCAGTTTCGAAAAGGTGAACGGCGAACGCGAGGAAGTCCAAATAGTGCGGGGAAAGGCAATAAAGGCTCTGAGCGCCCCATAAATGTTCGCTTCTCACTAACTTGACAGAGAACTGGAATAGGTCAATACTGACCATGTCATGAATGACCTATTGCTGCTGGCGATGCTTTTTGGCGGGCCGACACACGGGTACGCCCTGAAGAAGCGCGCCGGGTGGCTCACCGGACAAGCGGACCTGCACAACAATCTTGTCTATCCTCTCCTGGGTAAATTCCTGAAAGCCGCTTGGATCCAACAAAAAGCGAGCAAAGGACAACGCGGGCAAACGCGCGATATCTATTCCCTGACTGCCAAGGGCAAAGCGGAACTCCTGCGTCGGCTCGGCGAATTCAGTGAAAAAGATGCAGCATCGGAGAATGCCTTTCGGATGCGTGTGGGAATGTTCTTCGCGTTGGATGCTGGCGCGCGCGCGCGAATTCTGCGGGCGCGCGATGCGTATCTAGAACAGAGAGAGCAAAGATTTGTGAACCTTGCTTCCACGATGGAATTGGGAATCTGGGGAGACGAAGTGACTTCGTTTTTGCGGCAACAGGTGAGGGCTGAGCGCAAATGGATTTCTCGACTGAAGAAAAAGGCGATCTCACAGTCGAGCTAGGATTAAAGTGACAAGAAAGAGGAACAAGCGATGTGGCTTGCCAACCAGCTGCTGACATATTTGATGCTCCTCGGAATACAAATTCCCTCGACGGCGGAAGCGTTCCGGATTTCGAGCAAAATCTGGATGGTTTGGTGCGTTGTTTGGCTCTTGATGGCGGCGTGGAGCAAGCCAACGAAGCGCCGTGAATTTCCGTGGCAAAGGCTTGAACATGTCATCCCTTTGGTTTTCGGTTTCGTGTTGATTTACAAAAGTGAATTCGCTTTGGGATGGTTGGCATATCGCCTGCTGCCGGAAGCTTCCATTGTTGCAGTAATCGGATTGTTGCTGACGTTGGGCGGACTAATCTTTGCCGTGTGGGCTCGGATCGCGCTTGGCGCGAACTGGAGCGGAACCGTAACGATAAAGTCCGGACACAATCTGATCCGGCGAGGACCCTACCGCCGGATACGGCACCCGATTTACACGGGGCTGCTCATTTCACTGGTGGGAACAGTGATGTTGCAGGGCGAGTTGAGAGCATTTCTTGGTTTTGCGCTGGTCCTGTTTGCACTCTATCGCAAAGCGAAACGTGAAGAACGATTCCTCGCGGAAGAGTTTGGCGAAGGCTTCGCGGAACACGCCAAGCACACGGGCATGTTTCTGCCACGATTCTCGTAAGAATCTTGCGAAGGAGCGGTTAGGCTTCTTCTTCGACCAAATGTTCAGCGTGCGGTTTGTGCGCGGCAATGACTTTGTCCGCGAGTTCGTTCGGCAAATAGTCGTAGTGCGAGTATTCCATCGAATACGTTGCGCGGGCCTGCGTTTTTGACGTGAGGTCCGTGGCGTAGTTCAGCATTTCCGACAACGGCACCAGCGCTTTGATGACGACATTGTGGCCACGCACTTCGCTGCCGGAAATGCGGCCGCGGCGTGAGCTTAAGTCGCCCATCAAGTCACCCGAATATTGATCCGGGGCGTACACCTCAACGTGCATGATGGGTTCCAGTAGCACGGGCCGCGCCTGTTTCATCGCTTCCTTGAAAGCCAGCGAGCCGGCGATTTGAAACGCCATGTCCGAAGAGTCCACATCGTGATACTTGCCGTCGTAGAGCGTGGCGCGGAAATCCGTCATCGGGAATCCCGCGAGGTATCCGCGGATTGCAGTGTCGCGAATGCCTTTTTCGACGGAGGGAATCCAGTTTCGCGGAATCGCGCCTCCGAAAACGTCATCCACAAACTCGATACCCTTGCCGCGTTCCATGGGCTCAAACTTCACACGGCAAACGCCGAATTGGCCGTGACCACCGGACTGTTTCTTGTGTTTGCCTTCGGCGTCCGCTTTGCCGCGTATGGTTTCGCGGTACGGCACTTTTGGCGGTTTAAGCGTCAAGTCCACGTGATAGCGCTTGTGAAGTTTCGCCACGACGACTTCGATGTGCTGTTGGCCGTGGCCGGCGAGGAGAAATTCCTTCGTTTGCGGATCGCGCGAGAAGCGAAGGGCGCAATCCTCTTCCATGATTTTGTGGATGCCAACGCCGATTTTGTCTTCGTCAGCGCGCGTCTTCGGTTCTACCGCGAAGGTGATAGACGGTTCAGGAATTTGCGCCGGCTTGTAGAAGAGCGGCGCATTTTTGTCGCCGAGCGTATCGCCGGTATAGACCTCTTTCAATTTTGCGACGGCGCCAATGTCGCCGGCGTGTAGTTCGCCGACTTCCGTTAGCTGTCTGCCTTGCACCAATTGAATGTGCTGGAAGCGTTCCTGTGAGGAGTGATTAAAATCGGTGAGCGTTGCGTCATTTTTCAGGACGCCGCTCTTTACTTTGAAATAGTTGATGCGGCCCGCAAAGGGATCGGCGAGCGTTTTGAAAACGAAAAGAGAAAGCGGCTGGCCATCATCATATTTGCGTTCGACGCGGTCGCCCTTGCCTCCCGGGTCCTTGAATCCTTCTTGCGCGTGTTCGTCGGGGTGCGGAAAAACATCGGCGAGAAACGTAAGCAAGCTGGCTGTGCCAACGTTTTGCGCGGACGAAACCATCAGCACAGGAAAGATCTTTTCCGCGACGATGGCTTTGCGCACGCCCGGAATCAAGTCCGCGATGGGGATTGTGCCTTCGCGAAAAAATTCCTCCATCAGTTCGTCGTCGCCTTCCGCCACCATTTCCACTAGCTTTTCGTGTGCCTGTTTTGCATCTTCCTCGAGCGCTTGCGGAATCGGTTCGATTTTTGGTTTGCCGTCGCCCCCAGGCGTGTACATGTGCGCCTTCATTCCGACGAGATCAATCACACCACGAAATCCACGCTCGCTGCCGATCGGCAATTGAAGCGGAATGACATTGCGGCCAAAGGTTTGTTCGAGCGATTCCATGGAGCGCTCGAAACTGGCGAGCTCGCGGTCCATCCAAGTGAGAACGAAAGCGCGGGGGATATCGTACTCGGTGCAGAAATCCCAAACTTTTTCCGTGGTGACCTGCGCTCCGACGTGCGCGTCCACGGTGATCAATGCGGCGTCCGCGGCGATGAGGGAGGCTTTTGTTTCGTTGATGAACGTGCCGTAGCCGGGAAGGTCAATGAAATTTATTTTTACGGGATTGCCGCCGCAAAGTGTGCAGGGCCATTCGGCATAGGCCAGGCCCGTTTGGAGTGAAATTTTTCGCGCAATTTCTTCTTCGTCCCAGTCGGTGACCGCAGTTCCTTCCGCAACTTTTCCCCAGCGCGGCGTCATGCCCGCGGTGTGGAGTAACGACGACACCAGTTGCGTCTTTCCGGTGCCGCCGTGGCCGACAATGCCAACGTTTCTGATGTCCTTGGTGGAATAGATTTTCATAGAGGTCTCCTGACGTGTTCACCGACTCGCGGCGAACAAGCGAGGTCCGTCCAACAACTCTTTGGCGCGGGCCTGCGCCTGGGGCGAGCAAGTGTTGAGGGAGGAGAGCGTGGCCTCGTTTGCGCAGCCAATGAAAGCTGACGGCCTGGGTCCCTCAAAAGAAGCGAGGGGCGAAGGACGAACGAAAAGTTCCCTGGTCCGTTCTCCTGACGAGGCGGATGCTAGCACAGGGTGCAGGTGACGGCAATCGCAGCGTTGTTCGCGTGGCCCGAGGTCACGGAGCGGGATCGAATGTAGCTTTGAGCGAGGCCTTGTTTCCTTTCAGTACCTCCAGAGTGCGGCGCCAATCGCTGCGGCCGGGAATTTTGAGGACGATGACATGCGTGCCGACAGAGAGTTTCAGAGTTGCGGGGGCATCACCGAAGAATTTTTCGTCCACGAAGATTTCGGTGCCGTCGGAATCGGAAGTGATGATAACGGTTCCGGCACCTTCCGGTGGTGGAGTCTGGCTAGGCTGGCTTCTTCGCGGGAGATGGTTCGTACCCTGCGCAGGAGTGAACCGGGAGGCGGGGATATTTCGGGAACTCCGGCTGAGTCAAGGAGCGCTGGCAGAGAAGGAAGAAGGATCCTTTGGCGGATTCGATGGTGCGAGAGTGGAGGCAATCGGCGCACAGGCCTGCAGGGCTCTTGAGCGGAGTTCGGTCTGCGGGATCGGCCATGACGAAAGGATAGCGTGGGGAGAGCCCGACAGTCGCTGCAAGTTGCATGCACGTGGATTGCGCAGAGGCGGCTCACCGAGATCTGGCAGGTGAATTTTTTCCTGGACGGCACTCCAATGGGAACGCAGGCCGTTCAACTGACGCTGTAAGCGCGAAGTTGATTCACACACCTGTTACAAAGGCGCCCACGCTGTCCACGTAGCCGTACGCCATGCGCGGCGTGTTGTACGCGAAGGCAGGGATGCCTTCTCTGTCGAGCAGGATTAACCCACCCGTGCCGTGGCCGCGTTCCGCAAGAAGCTGGACGCAGGTTTGCGCTACGTTCCTTGCGATGTCCGTTTTGGATCCGTTTTCTGCGAGCGCGTGTCCGAGCAAATCCACGGCGGCTTTTGCCATGACGATTTTCATGATGGCTTCGCCGTAGCCGGTACAAGAAACACCGCCGGCGGCAGAATCGGCGTAACAGCCGCAGCCGATGAGTGGAGAGTCCCCCACGCGTCCGGGCAATTTGCAACAGGTGCCGCCGGTTGAAGTTGCTGCGAAGAGACGACCATCGCGATCGAGAGCGACTGCTCCAACGGTTCCCTGCTCGTGGCCGCGATGATGTTCCGCGGCATGCTCATCCTTGCTGCAACGGAGAAAAGCTTCCCATTCTGCTTCGCTGACCAATTCTTCGGGTTTGCACATGGGGATTTCTTTTTCTTTGGCGAATTTTTCCGCGCCTTCGCCGATAAGCATCATGTGCGGACAATGTTCGTAGATCGCGCGCGCTGCACGGATGGGATTCTTCACGCGTTGAAGGCCAGCAGCGGCACCTGCACGCAGCGCGGCTCCGTCCATGACGATTGCGTCGCATTCTACTTTTCCTTCGGCGTTGAGGTGGGAGCCAAAGCCCGCGTCGAACACCGGATCGTTTTCCAAAACGATGATTGCAGCTTCGACCGCGTCGAGCGCGGAACCGCCGCTGGCCAGGATTTTCCAGCCATCGCTCAACGCCTGTAGACAGCCTTGTTTGCAGGCGTCCACTGCCTCGTCAGGAATATCCCACGCACCGCCATGAACGATTAGAGATGGCTTCATGAATCGAGAATGACAAACCTGAAGCGGGATTGTCCAGAAAAGAGGCGTTGCGCTCCAGCTTTTACTAGACGAGCAGATCCAGAAAGAAAAGAAACAAACCGACTGTGAGAAGGATTGCGCCGCGATTAATCCTGCGTCGTGGCAAACGCCCCAAACGGCGCAAGAAACCGGAAGGAGTAAGTTTGAACCGGGTTTCCTCGCGAAGCCCGCCAGGACCGCCCACCACGGCATGGCGAATCAGACTACGGCGGATGGCGCCAATCTCATCGTTCATCCACGTGGGGACTTCCAAACGGTTGTACCAGAGGAGAATCGATCCAGCGGCAAACAGCACATAACCAAGTACGGAGAGAAACCCCAGAGCAGAACCCGAGCCCCAAAACATACGTGCCCTCGTAGGCGGCCAACGACCAGTACAGCTATGACGCTCCGACTGGCGCTGCGGTTACTCGTCCTCGTGAATTGTGACGAGGCGAACGACTTCAAACGCCTTTCTTCCAGCCGGCGTAGCGACCTGGACTTCATCCCCAACCTGACGGTTCAGAAGGGCCTTGCCGATCGGAGAGGTGGTGGAGATAAAACCTTTCTCCGCATCCACTTCCTCGCTGCTTACGAGCTTGTATTCGATCTTAATGTCACGTTCGGTGTCCAGGACGAGAATGCGCGAGCCATAGCCGGAACGGTCTTTTGGAATGTTAGTGAGGTTTAACATTCCGAGGTCGCCCATGCGCTTCTTCAATTGGCCGATGCGCGCGTTTACGAATCCTTGGCGCTCCTTGGCGTATTTGTATTCAGCGTTTTCCGAAAGATCGCCGTGCGCGCGGGCGACTGCAATTTCCTTGGGCAGCTCGACGTTTAGCTCGTGCTCGAGATGGTCAATTTCTACTTGCAGCTTCTGCTTGATTTTCGCGATCGGGTCGGCCATTGCAATCCACCAAAAAGATTCGCGCGGGAGGGATAGTAGCCATGTACGAACCGCCCCCGCGCAGGCGGCCATTATAGATGCGAGGGAATTACGGCTACAAGTCAGGAATGGGGCTCACTGGACTTTGACGGTGAGGGTTTGTGAGACGGAATGACCGGTATCGTCACTGGCTGTCAAAGTGTAAGTTGTTGTTTTTGTGGGCTTTACGTCCACACAACGGGAATAAGAAGGCCAAACGGGATTGGATTGGGGCTCTAGGGTGACCTTCTTTGCGTTGGCGACCCCATAGCAGAGAAGGGCTGTTTCGCCGCGATGGATCATTGCGTTGCCGTAGAACGATTGGATGGCGAGTTCAGAGCCACCCATCTGCTCGACTGTTTCGCGGTCGTGTTCCTGTTGCTTTTTAGCAGCGGCATCGCGGGTGCGTTGCTCGATTGAGCGATCTTCGTTCCAGCGAGAGAAAACAATCCATCCAACGTAAAGAGCAACCAGCAAGACTATTGTGCTCGTATAGACCAGAGGATTTTTCCAAATTGGCTTTCCGTTTGCCGTGGTCGCGGAGTTCATCGGGCGCTATTCCCTTTTGGCAGGATCCTTCATGGTGCGGCCGATTTCCCGCCAACTGATTAGATGAATGTCATTGTCGCGAAGTAGCTTCTGAAATTCCGCGCTCGTGAAGAAATCGAAGTCTCGTTGACGCCACTCGGCGCCCCATGTATCCCTTTCTCTGGTTGCGGCTTTCATTTCGCTGTCGGCGTAAGCAAGATGAATTACAAATTCGGTGACGCCCGGCTGAAGGTGTTGGAGGGCGTTTTTGTAGAAGTCGGACCATTTCGCCGCAGGGACTCCAGGTTCGATGGTGACGACCTGGTCTATGACAACGTCCTGCGCGCCGATACTCTTATCGAGATAAGGAAAATCCGCGAACCAGCTTCTGGGAATGAGGACGGGAAGATTATTTTCATGGGCAACATGTAGAAGTACTTCAAAAAGTTCTTTATTGGTTTGGAAAAGGCGATTCTGATGCGAATCGAGATGCGTAGGCTTGACGCCCATAGCGAAGGCGCGAGCGACTTGTGCGCGAATTTCAATTTCGACTTCCTTCGGATCGATGTGAGTTTCGGGCGACCAGTCGTGATGGAAGTAGCCGTTCACGTCAAGGAGTGAAGGAACTTTGTCGCGTGGTGCAACCGGGCCCCAGCGATAGTAGATGCGTTCGCTGGTGAGTGTGAGATGAAGTCCGAAATCGGCAGAAGGATGAGACTTTGCGTAGTCGGCAATTTCCGGAAACCATGGACAAGGCACCATCACGCTTGCGGAATTGATGCCGCCTGACTCAAGTGCCTTTATCGAGGCGGCGTTGACGGAATGCGTCGCGCCGAGATCATCGGCGTGAACGATCAAAAGTTTGGCGTCCCGTGGATAACCGAGTTTTTCCTGAAGAGTTTTCGGGGGCTCTTGGGCGGCGGCCGAGGTGAGCAAGAGCGCGCAGGCAAACATTAAAAGCAAAAAGACTCGATTCATGCGGAGAAGACCTTGCGAAAAAGTTGAATCATGTCCGCGAAGGCAAGGTCCGTGGATTCAGGGTCGAAGCGAGGACCTTCATCGCGCATGAAAGCATGTTCAGCGGGGTAAAGCTTTGTGCTGTAGTTGACGTTGGCCGCACGCAAGCCGCGCTCTACCGTTTCGCGGCCTTCGCTGGGGATGTGCGGATCGTCTGCTCCGAAAATCATTAGAAGCTCGCCACGGATTCTTGAGGCTTGCGTGAGAGAGCCGGCGTCGGAATCTTTACCGAGTTTTCCGTTGTGGATACCTGTTCCGTAAAAACAGACGGTGGCGCCCACATCCGGCTGCAAGGCGGCGCGGAATGCTAGGTGACCACCGATGCAAAAGCCCATCGCGCCAAGTTTTCCGGGGACAACCTTCGGATGAGCAGCGAGCCAGTCCAAACCCACGCGACAGCTACGGTCGAAATCGGCGACGGGAGTTTTGGCGGCGTCTTCCAATCCGCGCGTGCGGCCGGCATCGTCGAACGGAATCGCGATGCCGGGCGTTTCGATACGATGATAGATTTCCGGCGCGGCGACTACGAAGCCGTAGCCGGCGAGGCGCACGCAGGCGCGCAACATTGGGCCGGTGAGTTGAAAAATATCGGAGTAGCACCAGATTGCCGGGAAGCGTCCCTCGGCATGAGGAGCTGCGACGAAGGTGCGCATCGCGGTTGCGTCGGTGGGAATGGCCACATAAGCAGTCTGTACAATCATGGCCAGTATTCTTTCATAAATTGTAGGACCAAACGCAAGGGTGATCTGAAGGAACCCGAATGAGCGAAGCGCTCCGATCTCTCCATTATCGCAATGGCCACATTCACGACGGCGGCACTTGCAGCAAGCAAGTATCACGCAATGATGAAAATGGAGGCTCTTCCGAAAAGACAGTCCGGTGAAATGAGAGAAGGCTTTCACACGGCGCATGGGCTTTTGTCGAACGAAAACCGGAATCTCAGACGAATCGTCTGGGCATGTTTGCGTTTCTCTCCGTTCGAAAAAGATGAATTCTTTCCGATTTTCCCCGTAAGTTTTAATTTTTCTCGGTTCTATCACGCGCAAAGGTAACAAACGGCTTGACACATCCTGTGAAATGAGGGAGTTTTGCCGACTGTTGTGTTGTGGAGGACAGTAATGAGAGCAGTGATCACATTGATCGCGTTGGCCGGTTGTTTACTGATGCCGGTGACAGAGGGAAGTGCGGCGGGAATGGCGAAAGCGATGGATAAGAAAGCGTTTGGCACGACCCCGGATGGGAAGTCCGCCGATCTTTACATTTTGACAAACAAGAACGGCGTGGAAGTTTCCATCACGAATTATGGCGGCATTGTAGTGTCACTGAAGGTGCCGGACCGGCAGGGGAAATTAGGCGACGTTGTGCTGGGGTTCGATACGCTCGATGGGTATGTGGCCGACAAGAGTTATTTCGGAGCACTGATTGGGCGTTACGGGAACCGCATCGGACGAGCCAAGTTCAGCATTGACGGGGTGACGTACACACTGGCGAAAAACAATGGAGAGAATGTTTTGCACGGCGGAATCGTTGGCTTTAACAAAAAGCTTTGGGAAGCCCGAGATGTTTCGAAGGGCAATGAGCCAGCACTTGAGCTGAAATATACAAGCAAGGATGGGGAGGAAGGATTTCCGGGCAACTTGATAACGACCGTGGTGTACACGTTGACGAACAAGAATGAATTGAGGATTGAATACTCAGCGACCACGGACAAGAAAACGGTGCTCAATCTGACGAATCATTCGTATTTCAATTTGGCGGGACCGGGCAGCGGAGACATTTTGAAGTCTGTACTCCGCGTAAATGCGGACAAGTTCACTCCAGTCGATGCGGGGCTAATTCCCACGGGAGAATTGAAGAGCGTCGAAGGGACTCCGTTTGATTTTCGCACCCCCACGGGAATTGGAGCGCGGATCGATGCAGATGACGATCAAATCAAACTTGGACAGGGCTATGATCACAATTTTGTGCTGAGCAAAGAGAAGCCATCCGGCCTGACGCTGGCGGCACGAGTCGAGGAGCCGACGACGGGGCGTGTGCTGGAAGTTTGGACTACGGAACCGGGAGTGCAGTTTTACACCGCTAATTTTCTGGATGGCACGGTCCATGGCAAGGGTGGAATCTCGTACGGGCGGCGGACGGCGTTTTGTCTGGAGACGCAGCATTTTCCGGATTCGCCGAACAAGCCGAGTTTTCCGTCTACGGTGCTGAGTCCCGGCCAGCACTACCACACCACAACTATTTACAAGTTTTTGACGAAGTAGAGGAGTCCGCAGGAATTCAGTAGTTTCCACCGCTTGGCCTTGGAACTCCGGCCGGAGGAGCTTGCGCGCGTATCCGGATCAAAAGAGGAAAGCGCGGGAAAGAAAAACTGCCTGCGAAATCGTCTATGACATTTACCTGGCAGAAGTAGAGGCCCGGCTTCATGTTTTGCAGCGGAAAGTCAATTTGGAAGACTACTGCTTTACGGTCGAGTGCGGTCAGTTCATTGGCTACGAGCGGCTTGGATTCGTAAACTTTTGCGGTTCCTTGCAAAAATTCGATGTTGGTGAGAACGCGGACACCTTCGCGCGTGGATTTCGCGGGGTCCGCGTCTTTTGCTGTTCCCTGCGCTGAGATTTTTCCTTTGGCGGGTTCGTACACTTCGTAGAGCAAATAGAGATGCTGGTCCGTGGTGAACGCGTGAGTGATATTGGGGACGAGCTCCATCTGGTCCTGCACCAGCGGATTCGAACCGAATTTCTTTGCAGCGGAGGGTGTCCGGAGGTTGCTTAACACCACGGAACTCATCTTTAGAGGAGTTTTGCGCAAATCGGGAATGCGCACGTCGGTTTCGAACGAACCCATACGGCCCGTCTGGTTTTCACGGATGACGAATTTCAGATGGTAACTGCCGGGCGCGAGCAGAAAGCCGGTGTTGTACTGGACATTTTTGCGGCGTATCTGGCGCGTGCTTTCGACGGCTAGCTTTACTGTTTCGCGCTGACGCCCGACAGGGATCTTTCCGCCTTCGAGGGCTTCGCCGATGACGTCAATCGTGGCGTTGTCTTTGTCCTTTTCGGTGACGAACGGAATTTGCGAGCCGGGGACGACCAGGGAGACCGAGAGATAGTAATGCGAATCATCCTTGCGGAAATAGGCGGCGCCGGCGTAGAGCGGGACGTCCACACTCGGGAGTTGCGCGGCCAGTTCGTCTTCGAGTTGCTGCTCGCGGTCGGCACGATTTAGGTGTTCGAAATCGCGGCCAGCGTAGTAGCCAGAGCGAAAATCGAGCTTGAGGTCCGGACGATTGACGACTACTTTGAGGTGGCGGAAACGGCCGTCTTTGAGCGGATTATTGCTGGTAAACCCGAGAACGTAATAGACGGAGCTGTCTTTTTGGACTTGAGAAAAGACGCCGCTGAAATCGTTTGAGTCGAAGAAGGCTTTGCCGCCCGTGTCTGCGGAAATTGTGGCGAGCGTATCCTGCGAAGCGGCGTTGCTGTTCAGATCGTTGAGAGTGGACGCGCCCGTGTAGGCGGATTGCCCATGCAAGCTAGCGTTTTGCGCTTCGCCGCCTGGAGGAAACGCCTGAAGGCCGCGCACGTCGAGCGAATAAATGGCGGCGTTTGCTTTTACCGCGGCTGCGGTCGCCGCACGCAAAGCAGACTGATTGTCCATTCCGTTTTGCGTGATACCGTTGCTGAAATAGATGACGCTCTTTTTCTGCGGAAGCTTGTTGAGCGCTTGCATCAGAGATTGCAGCGCGAGGAGTTTGCGGTCCGCGGTGAATGTATTAAGGTCGGTGTCGTCTTCGGTAAAGGAGCCACCGGTTTCCGCGGCGCCCTCGGAGCTTCCGGTTGCGCCGTTGTCAAAGCCTTGGCCTTCCGAAGCGCTGTAAGCAATGAGAGCGGCGAGCAATTTCTCTTTGTCGTCAGTGAAATCGAGATCCACGTGCATGTTCGTGGCGAGCGAGACGAGCGCGACTAAATCAGCAGGCTGCATTTTTGTATTTACGAATTTCCTTGCGGCATCTGTGGCCCGATCTATTTCTTCCGGTTGCATTGCGGAGAAATCGAAAAAGAGAAGAATCAGGCGACGGTCGCGTGCATCCAACGTGAGTGGAGACTTCTTGCTGGAGCGCAGGAGGGTGCCCGGCGTCGCAGGCGCGTTTCCGGAAACGGCAGCGGTTGCGACCGGCAATTGATCCACATCTTCAAAATCGAAGGAAGAGATTTGCTGCTTTTTACCGTCCTCGAGAAGCGTGAAGTCTTCTCTCTTCAGGTCGCGAACGGGATTTCCCTTTTTGTCGCGAGCAACGACATTCACCAAAACGAGTTCCGTGGTGGCGCGGATGACGACCTGTGGCGCGGAGGAATCTGTAGATTGCTGTGCAAGGAGCGACACGCCAGACGCAAGCAGCGCAACTGCTTGAATGCTGGCAGCGAATTTTTTTGCCCTTGGCATATTAGAAGCGAAATCTCGCCTGTACCGTTACACGGCGCATGCTGCCGGCGGAAATTACCTCGCCGAATGTGAGCGAATTCACTGTCGTATTGATGCCGGCGTAATTCACGTGATTGAAAACGTTATTTGCGGAAATGCGCAAATCGAGCGTGCGCGCTTCTTTGATTGTGATGGTTCGATTGAGCGACATATTGAACGTCACGGCGCCCGGACCTTCGATGATGTTGCGTCCGGCATCGCCAAAGGTTGAGCCATTTGCGTTGACGCAATTGAGTCCGGGCGTGCAGAAGGCAGCGGTGTTGAACCATTCTTTCGCAGTTGGATCGCTCACGGCAATTGCCTGACCCGGCACGATGTTTGCGCGCAGCGAACCGCTCACTCCGCGGCTGATGTCCACGGAACTGCCGAGCACACGGGGGCTGAAATAAAGGCCGGAGGCGGCGGTGAAACTGCCGCTCCATTGCCACTCACCGAGGATGTGAGACAGCCCGCCTTTGTGAGCGAATGCGCGATTTTCTCCGAAGGGCAAATCGTACGTCCAGTTTCCCGTGAATCTGTGCGTTTGATTGAAACCTGACGGCCCACGGTCGGCAGAGATGTCGAACGCGTCCTGCGCCACGATGACGCCGCCACCACCGATGGAAGAAGCGTCATCAAGAGATTTCGAAAAAACATATTGCGCTCCGACTCCAAGACCTCCCGACATGCGCTTGCGAACGCGAACGGATGCTGCGTGAAGAACGGAATTACCTTCGGAGGATTCATAAATGAATGGCTGGCCATTGGAGACGACGAGCGCGCGTTCAGTGTCGAGGCGCGTACCTTTTGAGCCGTTGTAACCGACATTCAAAACCACGCTGCCGGGCAGCTCGCGTTGGATGTCGAGATTCCAGATTTGTACGTATGCGAGCGCGTAATTGGGATTGACTCCGAAATTATTTGTGATGGTGTTTGTGGCGACGGTAGGGAAACCGTTGACGAGAGTGAGTGGATTGGTGCCGGTGAGATCGGTGACCGTGGTGGCGTTGGTTGCGGTGTTTGCGAAAGGCGGCTGAAACGCAAAATTTTGAATGATGGCCCCGTATTGCGCGAGGTTGTAGTTGATGCCGTATCCGGCGCGGACGACGACTTTTTTCAGGGGCTTCCACGCAACGCCAACGCGCGGAGCAAAATCGTTGCGGTTGGGCTGAATGAGGGATGGGTTGGAGGAAGTGAGGAAAGGACCAGTGTTTGGGGGCAAAACGGCACCGGCGGGAACGACGGGCACCGCTGTTGTGAATCCAGGGCCGACTTGCAAATTGGCGATGCGATCCTGAGATTCGGTGTAGGGGCCGTTGTATTCGTAGCGGAGGCCGAGATTTAAGGAAAGATTCGTGAAGATTCGCCAGTCGTCTTGCACGAAGAGGTCGAACGAATTTGCCCGGAAGTTGTAAGAGTTCGAGCCGAATTGCAGCGAGGTCTGCTGGGGGAAGCCGAGGAGGAAGTCCGCGAAATCGTAGCCGGTGTCCGGAAGAGCCTGCGTGCTGCCGGCCCCGTAAGCGGCGGTGGCGAAACCGGTGAAGACAAAACTGCCTTCCGCGTTTCGAGAGGAACGCAAACTTTGCAAGATGCGACGGTAGTCACCCCCAAAACGCAAATTGTGTTTTTTGTGATTCCAGGAAATCGTGTCGGAGACGGTGTAGGTCTGATCGAGTTCGCGGCGAGGAGTGGGATCATTCAGGCCGCCGAACGACGTGAAGCTGATTCCAGGAAGGCCCCAATCGAATGGATCGCTCGAAATTCCCGTAATTCCCGCAGAGCCGGAGACATCTACGATGTTCGAATAAAGATTTGTTGTAGCGACGTGATTGTGGTTGTAGCCGACGCGGAACATGTTTGTGAAGCGGTTCTTGCTGTAAGTCCAGCCACCGGTTGCGTTCAAGCCTTGAGAACCGGATGTGCCTGCGAGAGAAGGGAAAGGATTCACGAGGTTTGTGGAGTTGCGGGACCAGTTGAGTCCGAAGTTGATGTTGTTTTGCGAGCGTCGGCCCCCGCCACGGCCACCGGAACCTGGCGTGGGAGCAGGAGTCGAGCCAAGATTGCGAATCAGCCGGACGATGACGGAGTCACCGTTGCTGTCAGCGGAGGTGAGGTAGTGAAAATCTTGGCCAAAGGAGTTAGTTGCGATATTGGGCAGGGGGATGAATTGAAGAAGAGCCGTGGCCGCAGGACTGAACGTGGAGGGGTCGATCGCGTTCAGTGCGCCCTTAAATTGATACTGCTGACCGGTCGCGGGATTGAAGATCTGGACAGGAGCGCCGTTGTTGTAGGTGGCGGCTGAAAAATTGCCGTTGCGTTCGTCTGCGGTGGGGACGGTAGAAAAAGTGTCGTAAGGCGAGCTGCCGCGTGATCCGTTCCATCCGGCGAAGAAAAACCATTTGTTGCCGCCATTGAAGAGTTTGGGAATGTTCAGCGGGCCACCGACGTTGGCACCAAAATGCGCCTGATTGTAGTCGGACTTGGTGGTTGGAACTCCGGTGATGGAATATGGGGTCGCATCGAGCGTGGAAGTATCGTCTGAAAAGTAGAGAGCGCCGTGCGGCTGATTGATATTGAGGCCACGCCCGCCGATTCTGCCGATGCCAATTCCGCCGCCACCACCGCCCGGCCCGCCACCAAAGCCTCCGCCGAAACCACCAGGTCCGCCATTCGCCTGCATGCGTTCGCGAAATTCCTGGATTCTTCCCTGAATGTCTTCTTCGCTGCCGTTGCCGAAATCCTGTGTGCGCCCCTGTGCGCCCGTGATGCTTACGGATTCCGTTGGAGCATCGAGGCCGGCTCCATTGAGTGGAAGGCTTGCAAGATCACCGCTGTTTTGTTCGCCATTGTTTGCATTCCTGGCCGCAGCTCGGTCTGAATCTCCGGTCGAAGCAAATAAGGTTGGATCCGTTGAGAGGCTTTGTAAACCGCGGCCGGCGGCGGTCGCAGCAATGTTCGCGTTTTCTGTCTGCTGTTGACGGGAAGCAAGAAGCAATTCGGCATCAAGCTTCGCGGACGGATTTTCCGGATTGAGTACCACTTCCCGAGTGAAGAGCGCGAACCCCATGAACTCGATCCGGATGACGTACCGGCCGCGAGGAATTCCTGAAAATTCGAACTTGCCTTCAGTGCTGCTTGCGGCGGCAAATTTCTTCCCCGTCAGCGTATTAGTGGCGGTTATGGTGGCGCCGGGGAGGGGAGTTTTTCCGCTTCGCACGGCACCGCTGATTTGATAGGTGGCAGGCGATGGAGATGGAGTGAGAGGAACGTCCTGCGCTTGCAATTGCCGCGCAAAGAGGGCCGAGAGAAAAATGGCAGTAAGGATGAAGCGAAACATCTGACGCAAGCGCGGCTCCTAAAGACCGGGAAGCGAAGAACTATTGTTGTGGCGGTGTGGCCGGCGGCGCATTTGAACGTGAGTTGTCTGGGGCGCTTTCCGCGGGTCCGCGTCTGCGCGCGCCCATTTCCTGTATGCGTTGCCACTGCTCCGGCGAGAGAATCATGACGTTTTTCGGAGTGAAGACATTATTTTGCAGCGTGCCGCGCGCAATCACATGATCTCCCGGTTGAATTTCCACCATAGTTACGCTGTCGCGGCCTTTGCGGAGGGATGTCTCTTCGTTGAGTTCGATGGTTTGTGTTACGTTATCTGGACGCAAGACCGTAAGCTTCGGCGCATCCACGGATTTTACTTCTCCTGCGACGTAGTCCTTGCCCAATTCGCCTAGAGCTGCGCCGCCTGAGCCGCGGCCACTGCCTGGCCCACCTGCTAAACTATTGCCAGAACGTCCGGCAACTAGAGATGCTGAAACTGTTTGATCATGGTTCTGATCCCCGCGCACAAAAACCATGTCACCGACTTTGAAGTCGCCCATCTTTGCCGGCTGACGGTCTTTGCGAAACTCTGTTTTCTCGTTGAGTTTGACGGTCACAGTTGTGCCGTCGTCTTTCGACAGATCGAGCGAACTGTTCTTTATCGCGGTAATTCTCCCGACGAACTGACCAGAAGTGTCCCATTGGCCTCGCCTCGACGGTCTCTGGCCTTGTTGTGTAGACGGCTGTTGCGTCGTGTCTTGTGCCGATGAGTCCTGTACTAGGCAACGAGCAGTTGCTCCTGACAGAAAAAATAGAAGAGCCAGAGCAGCTAGTTTTCTCGAAAGCATATTGCGATTTCCTTCCCGGCAGTAAGACGTTCGCACGAGCGTCAAGGTAGCGCTTTCTAACAAACCATTGCCGTTCGAATTTGTCCCATCCTAATTATTCCTTCGGAGCGGGCAGAAGGTTCCCAGGGCAATTGCCTTTCTTCGTCGTGCTTTGTTGCCCCGAATTGAATCAAAAGGGGAAAACACCTGAGCCGTCAATCTGTTACCGCTAGGCATTTGCGGGGCCTTGAAGGGATGGCGCGTTAATGACTTTCGCTGCAAAGTTCGACATTAAGAGCTAGCGGAGAAACGCTGACGCCCTCGCTCATCAGTCCGGCGCGCGGTAAACGGGTTTTCCGGCGACCATAGTCCAAAGAACTTTAGTTTGCCGCATCTCTTCGGGTTATCGCCTGGATGGTTCGGTTTTGTAGACCACTCAATGTTGTCGCGACTACCTCTTCGGCGTATCGCCGATGAGAGCCAAACGGGAGGTCTGGCAACGTGATGAGAAGGGATGCAGCACCGTGAGCGGCAGTCAGCGCTATGGTGCTGATGGCGAAGGCGTCGCCCCGGAGCACTCCCGCTTCAAGGCACGACTGCACGCACTTGAACAGCAAGCGGAAAGCCGGATTGTTTTCCTGTATCTCCTGCCGAGTTTTCTTAACCACTGCGAGAGGCCGTACCAACAGGAAAAGAATGCGGTACTCGGTCGGGTTTTCCTCGGCGAAAACGATGTGGTCCAACATTATTTTCCGGAGTGCACTTAGGGGTTCTCGCCGGCTCGAGCCTTCATGTCGTTTGGCCAGTTTTTCAAAGCCTTCCAAGGCAAGAGCAGTAAGCAGGGCCTGCTTGTCGGCGAAATAGGTGTACAGGGCCATCGGAGAGCACTGCATCCGCCGCGCGAGCTTGCGGAGGGTCAAACCCTCGTATCCCTCTTCCTTAATTAGGTCTCGGGCTGCCGATAGCGTTGCGGCGCGCAGCTCAGAGCGGTACCG